>NZ_QPIE01000009.1 GCF_003336205.1 Chryseobacterium lacus | reverse complement strand
CACATTTTACGATTTTCAGCTGCAGAACTCCGTTAGGGTTGGTAGAGATCTCGTTAAAATTCACCGTGACGGATGAAGTTCCCTGTCCGCTGACGAAGCTTCCAAAATTGGATGGCGAAAATGCCCATTCCATGGAATCGGGAACGATGCCGTTCAGATTGGCGGTGAATGTCTGGCTGGAACTCGGGCAGTAAAGGCCTCCTGAAGGCGGCGTAACGGTGATGCTACCCATGTTGAAAGCTTCTACAGGTAAGGTAACCGGTGGTGAAAGACACCCTATCGGATCAAGGCTGCGGTTTCGTACGGAGACACTGAAAGGGCCAGCACCGGTAAAGATCACCGTAATGCTTTGCCCGGTATTGCTTCCCTGAATGGTACCTCCTGTCACTTCCCATACGGGAATCGTGCCGCTGTCAATACTGCTGAGGCTGTACGTTTGTGGAATTAACTGGCATACCTTGTCGGGCCCTGTGATGCTGCCGGTAGGAGCGTCAGGCACCTTAACGGCTTTTACAATCTTGGCGTCTGCTACGCAGCCGCTTGGCTTGCTGGTGCTCTCTAACCCGCTCTGCGCCCACACAAGGGCAGGCATCAGCAACATCCACAGGAAGAGCAGTACAGAACACTCAGGCAAAATTTTAAATCGTGTTTTATAAATCATTAAAGAGCGTTTATAATACTTCTGTGTACATTTTCTACTTTGGGAAGAGAGGGTTTCAGACCAAAGTTATGGATTTCATAACAATGGTTTAGTATCAAGATGCTAAAAGTGGCAAAAGGTTGCAGTTGAGCGGCAAATAACTTTGCCAAAGTTTGAAACTTTGCCAAAGTTGAGACAAATCTTAACCGAGTCACCACCACTGTCTTTGTCATGCTGTAGGCATCTCCACTATTAAGCAAATTCACACAAAAAATCCCGGAACATTTTACCCCGACCCTAAAAGGAGCTGTTCCGGGATTTTTTTCGTCTACCGAAGAACTCACTACGAAAAAACAAGCCTTCTGTCTGGCTGAGTACGCCGAAGCCTTTTGTCTTTTGAGCAAATTCGCAAATCAGCAAATCAGCAAATTCGCTTCCTTTAAACCATTAACCGATTAATCGATTAACCCTTATAGGCAAATCAGCAAATTCGCTTCCTCTAAACAATTAACCGATTAACCAATTAATCAATTAACCTATTTCTTCACTATTTTCCCTGCCGTAGCAAAGTTCTCACCCTGCACTTTCACATAATACACTCCGGAGGCAACACCACTCATGTCTATCGTGAAATTCCCGGTGAATTTCCCCTGCTTCATCAACCTGCCGTCTGCGGTGATGACTTCGTAGGAAGTAAGTTTTTCTTTGGTTTTAATATGAAGAACATCACTTACCGGATTCGGGTAGAAAACCACATCCGTTTGCTTCACCGGGGTTTCTGCGGTGTTCATTTGGGAGCAGGCAGATTTAGCAAGCTTAGCAGCGAAGAATTGTGTTTCCGGGCTGTTAATGTAATGTACGGTAGGCACACCGTCATTAGGATCGGTAAAAAGCTGGCTTTGGAAATAGCCACCCACCACATAATTGCCATCCTGATCCACAGCTATGGAAGTTAGCTCATCATCGCTCCCGAAGTCGCTGGAAATAGTGTGCAGGCCAACGGTGTTTCCTGTGTCCTTGTTCAAACGCACCAATACGGAGTTCCGTCCATTGTTTGCCGGTACATTAACGGAGAAATTGTCCCAGCTCTCCGACAGCCATGCAGCCTTTACGAAACCGATTTCGTTGCCATTTAGGGCAATGCGGGATCTGTATGAAGGTGTGCCTTCGGAGGTGGTGGTACTGGTGGTCTTAAACCACTGAATATTCCCCATCGAATTGAGCTTCATTACAAAATTAATGTGTGCTCCTCCATTAGGATTTTGGCTGGGCAAATTATAACTATAGGTGGTTCCATCGCTGTTATTTCCGCTAAAGGTAGCCAACGGCGGGCCATAGGTAGAATATCTTCCAGATAAATAGAGAAAGCCTCCATCATCTTTCAGTAAAGAATATATTTTTTCCTGAGGGTCAGCCATAAGAATACCACCCATGTTATAAGTAGTTAACTCCCTGCGCCAGTTCTCTGTTACATTTCCATTATTTACGCTGAATGAAAGCATATATCCATCATTTGAAAAAGGGATGCCATTAAAGGTGAAGGGGTAATAGTAGTTACTGTCTGTATATCCTTTACTTCCTGCTAAATAATAATGCTGCAAGTTCTCATCATACAAGAATTGTAGTTTTCCACCTAGCCATCCTGCTGCTATCTGCCCTGAAATGGGAAGCAAAATCGGGTTTTGTAATACCATTTGGTCGCCTACTTTGTTGTATTTCAATAAATAATATTGTAAACCATTTGGATAGGTATTCGTGTTTGGATCAAAATAGTAACTAGGCGGAACGTTAATTAAGTTGTTTAAATGGGAGCCAGATAAGAAACCTACAATCGCATGAATAGTATTAGAACTGTCCATATACCAAATATCATTATCTCCTCGTCGTTCATTTCTTGTTACTCCCGTGTCGTTCTGAAGGGGTTTGGCCCATTCCAGTAATCCTGTGCTTGTATCATATTTAAGTAAAAACATCGTGTTTAAACTTGGATCAGGTGTAGTATAATTATCGTATGCCACGGTAGTCTGAGGCATAATATTGCTTTCATCCCATTTTATAGGTGGATATTGTTGAGGAGAGACCGAAATTTGGGAAGCATTTGAAACGTTAGCCATCATGTATAAACCACCATCATTATCGACCGATAACTTCCACGATTGCTCATTCTCATTATATCCTCCTATAGTTCTGGTCCACCGTGTATTACCGTCACAGTCTAAAGAGAAGAGAAACAGATCGCTAAAATTGGCGGAATTGATTGAGACAGGAACCCCATTTAAATTTTGATTGCCAGGATATATTTTTGTCAAATAGTACGAGTTATTGTACTGATCCACTACCACATCCCGAATCATCTCGTCTTGAATTTCATTAAAACCTGAGCCGCTGGCTCCGGAATCACCCCCTCCCGGCACCGCCCACTGCCAGTTATACGTTTGTGCAGGCAACAAAGCGGGCAGAAATATAAAGATTGTAAAAAAGTATAGTATTTTTTTCATAGTAATATTTTCAGTTAAAATTAATCATTTTATGGGAAACATAAATGTAAAATAAAAAAACCACAGGCTGCCTTAATGGGCCAACCTGTGGTCAATTAAATAATAGTTTATTCTTTCAGCAGTTTTCCCTGCAATGGTTTGTCAGGAGCCACTACTGTAACAATATACACCCCCTGCAGCCAGCCGGAAGTGTCAAACTGCACTTCGCCTTCTGCGCTTTTCAGGTCTTTTCTGAACTTCACATTGCCCATGGCATCATGCACCAGCATCATCCGGGCCTTCTTCGCAGGATCTCCGGTGTCGAAGCGCACGGTAGTCTGAGCTTTTGCCGGATTGGGAACCAGGCTCATTGTGGCTTTCACTGAAGTTACAACAGGAGAAGCATGCTTCCCTTTCATGTCAGGGAAAGGTACTTCTAACTCAAATTTGCATTCCGGCCAGTAAGGATTCACAAGCATGGTGTCTTTATTTTAAAGATGCGAAAATGCCAAAAAGTTGCAGATAAGGGTAGAATAACTTTGCCAAAGTTTGAAACTTTGGCAAAGTTGAGTTCCACCTTAAAATTATTGGGCTGAAATAAATCAACCCCGTTGAGATTCTGCGGAATGACAAACGCTGTTTTTTGTCATGCTGTAAGCATCTCAGCGAACCCTTCTTATTAACCGTTGAGATTCCTACGAATGACAAGCGCCGTTTTTTGTCATGCTGTAAGCATCTCAACTTTAATCCGCAAATCCGCAAATCAGCAAATCAGCAAATTCGCTTCCTTTAAACCATTAACCGATTAATCGATTAACCAGCAATCAGCAAATCCGCAAATTCGCTTTTTAACAATCAATCAACCTATTTCTTCACTACTTTCCCAGCCGTAGCAAAGTTCTCACCCTGCACTTTTACATAATACACTCCGGTGGCAACACCACTCATGTCTATGGTATAGTTTCCGGAAAATTTACCCTGCTTCATCAGCCTGCCGTCTGCGGTGATCACTTCGTAGGAAGTAAGTTTCTCCTTGGTTTTAATATGAAGAACACCACCTACCGGATTGGGGTAAAATACCACATCCGTTTGTTTCACCGGGGTTTCTGCGGTGTTCATTTGGGAGCAGGCAGATTTAGCGAGCTTAGCAGCGAAGAATTGTGTTTCCGGGCTGTTAATGTAATGTACGGTAGGCACACCGTCATTAGGATCGGTAAAAAGCTGGCTTTGGAAATAGCCACCCACCACATAATTGCCATCCTGATCCACAGCTATGGAAGTTAGCTCATCATCGCTCCCGAAGTCGCTAGAAATAGTGTGCAGGCCAACGGTGTTTCCTGTGTCCTTGTGCAAACGCACCAATACGGAGTTCCGTCCATTGTTCATAGGAACATTTGCTGTAAAATTATCCCAGTCTTCCGTTAATCCTACCGCTTTTACAAACGCAATTTCGTTTCCGTTGAGGGATATTCTAGCTCTGTAGGATGGCGTTCCGTTATATCCAAAATAAGAGCTTGTTGGTATTTTAGTCCATTGCACAATGCCGTCTGAATTTAATTTCATAACAAAATTGGTATTATTTCCCGTAGCGGGATTATTTATAGGAAGTATATAGCTGTAAGGTGAGGTGTTAAGGTTGGTGCCGCTGAATGTAGGTTGAGGAGGGGTCTGCCCTTGATAGTATCTGCCAGAAATGTACAGATTTCCTGCACTATCTTTAATCAAGGAATATATTTTTTCATTAGGTGCTGCTATTGGATTGCTATTTGCATAAGTGGAAAATTCTCTTCGCCAATGTTCGGTAACCACATCATTAGTAACACTGAAGGACATCATATACCCATCATTAGAAAAAGATATATTATGAAAAGAAAAAGGAGAATAAGATCCATGAGTGGAGGCTGTACTTCCCGCAAGATAATATCTTTCTAAAACTTCATCATATAGAAACTGTACTTTTCCACCCCACCATGCAGGCTCAAGATCTCCAGTAATCGGCAGGAGAACAGGGTTAGGCTGTGGCACCATTTGGTCTCCTACTTTGTTAAAACGAACCAGGTAATACTGGAAGCCGTTAGGATAAGTGAAATTAGACATATCAAAGTAATAGGAAGCCGGCACATTGATCAGCCCATCCAAGTGCGATCCGGCCAAAAATCCGATAATCGCGTGAATGGTATTATTGCTGTCCATATACCAAATGCCGTTATTACCCCGCTTAGTACTCTCTGAAACACCCAGAGGATCTTGCAATGGTTTTGCCCAGGCCAGATGGCCGTTGGTGGTATTATATTTTAGCAAAAACAGGGTGTTAAGCGCCGGGTCTGTCGTCGTGTAGTCTTGGAAAGGTACGCTGCTCTGTGGCATACTGTTATTGTCATCCCATTTGATGGGTGGATATTGTTGCGGAGGAGCAGTAATATGACCCTGATTGAAAACATAAGCCATGAGATAGATGCCGCCATCATCATCCAGTGATAATTTCCAGGCGAATTCAGATTCGCCGTATCCTCCAATGGTTCTTGTCCATCTGATATTGCCGTTACAATCCAGAGAAAACAGGAACAAATCACTGAAGTTGGCATTAATATCGACAGGAGTGCCGTTAAGGTTTTGATTACCCGGGTATATGGTGGTAAGATAATAGGAATTGTTGTATTGGTCCACCACCACATCACGGATCATCTCATCTTTTATTTCATTAAAACCTGAGCCGCTGGCTCCCGAATCTCCCCCTCCCGGCACCGCCCATTGCCAATTATACGTTTGCGAAGGCATCAAAGCGGGCAGAAATACAAAGAAGGCAAAAAAGTATAGTATTTTTTTCATAAGTAATATTTTCAGTTAAAATTAATCATTTTTTAGTAAACATAAAATGGGAAATAAAAAACCACAGGCTGTCCCTTCTAAGGTCAACCTGTGGTCAATTAATAATAGTTTATTCTTTCAGTAGTTTTCCCTGCAAAGGTTGGTCAGGAGCTACTACAAGCAAATCCGCACAAAAATCCCGGAACATTTTACCCTCGCCCTAAAAGGAGCTGTTCCGGGATTTTTTCTTCCTACTGAAGAAGCCATTGTGAAAAAACAAACCTTCTGTCAGGCTAAGCCCGTCGAAGCCTCCTTCTTCTTTTAAGCAAATTCGCAAATTCGCAAATTTGCAAATCAGCTCCTTCTAAACAATTAACCGATTAACCAATTAATCAATTAACCTATTTCTTCACTATTTTCTCCGCCGTAGCAAAGTTCTCACCCTGCACTTTCACATAATACACTCCGGTGGCAACACCACTCATGTCTATGGTATAGTTTCCGGTAAATTTACCCTGCTTCATCAACCTGCCGTCTGCGGTGATGACTTCGTAGGAAGTAAGTTTTTCTTTGGTTTTAATATGAAGAACATCATTTACCGGATTCGGGTAGAAAACCACATCCGTTTGCTTCACCGGGGTTTCTGTTGTGTTCATTTGGGAGCAGGCAGATTTAGCGAGCTTAGCAGCGAAGAATTGTGTTTCCGGGCTGTTAATGTAATGTATGGTCGGCACACCGTCATTAGGATCGGTAAAAAGCTGGCTTTGGAAATAGCCACCCACCACATAATTGCCATCCTGATCCACAGCTATGGAAGTTAGCTCATCATCGCTCCCGAAGTCGCTGGAAATAGTGTGCAGTCCAACGGTGTTTCCCGTGTCCTTGTTCAAACGCACCAATACGGAGTTCCGTCCATTGTTTGCCGGTACATTAACGGAGAAACTGTCCCAACTCTCAGATAGCCATGCAGCCTTTGCAAAACCGATTTCGTTTCCGTTGAGAGCAATACGGGATCTGTATGAAGGAGTTCCTGAAACGTTTGTTCCTGATGGTGTTTTAATCCATTGTACCATTCCTTCAGGATTCAGTTTCATTACGTACGCAATATTGGAACCGCCTGTCAGATTATGATTTGGTAATGTATAACTGTACGGAGTGCCATTGCCATTCGTACCACTAAAAGTAGGATTTGGAGTAGTGTGTTGAGCATAATAGCCCGAAATGTACAAATCCCCGCTATTGTCCTTAATAAGAGAGAATATCTTTTCAAAAGGTATGTTGGAAACTGAACCTCCATTATAAGTAGTGAATTCTCTTCTCCAGTTTTCAGTAACAATACCATTATTAATGCTAAAGGAGATCATGTATCCATCGTTAGAAACGGGAATGCCGTTGAAGGACAGAGGTGAAAATTCAGAAGGGTCGTTGCTGGTGCTTCCTGCCAAATAATAACGCTGTAGAGATTCGTCGTATAAGAATTGTACTTTCCCCCCCGTCAAGCCGCTGGTTAATCGCCCATCTAATGACAAAAGAATGGGATTTTGGTTTGGAGTCATTTGGTCACCTATTTTAGTGAATTTTACCAAAAAATATTGCATAGTGGTGGTATATGTTGGAGGTACTGTAAGTAGGCCCCCTAGATGAGTGCCGGCAGAAAATCCCAAAATCGCATGGATATTGCCATCGCTGTCCATGTGCCATACTCCGTTGTCTCCAAGCCTTGTCATTCGTGTAATACCATTGGCGTCTTGCAATGGATTTGCCCATATAAGGTTGCCGGTAGCTGTATTATATTTTAATAAAAAAAGAGAATTTAATCCTGGGTCAGGAGTTGTGTTATCGCTATATGGTACTATTGTTAATGGCATACTGTTATTGTCATCCCATTTGATGGGTGGATATTGTTGCGGAGGAGCAGTAATATGACCGGTGTTAATTACATTAACAAATAAGTAGAGTCCTCCGTCATTATCGATCGACAGTTTCCAAGCATACTCACTCTCTGCATAACCCCCGATAGTTCTTGTCCAACGAACATTACCATTACAATCTAAGGAAAACAAAAACAAATCACTAAAATTAGCAGAGTTAATGGGGACTGGAGTATTATTTAAATTTTGATTGCCAGGATATATTTTTGTCAAATAGTACGAGTTATTGTACTGATCCACTACCACATCCCGAATCATCTCGTCTTGAATTTCATTAAAACCTGAGCCGCTGGCTCCGGAATCACCCCCTCCCGGCACCGCCCACTGCCAGTTATACGTTTGTGCAGGCAACAAAGCGGGCAGAAATATAAAGATTGTAAAAAAGTATAGTATTTTTTTCATAGTAATATTTTCAGTTAAAATTAATCATTTTATGGGAAACATAAATGTAAAATAAAAAAACCACAGGCTGCCTTAATGGGCCAACCTGTGGTCAATTAAATAATAGTTTATTCTTTCAGCAGTTTTCCCTGCAATGGTTTGTCAGGAGCCACTACTGTAACAATATATACCCCCTGCAGCCAGCCGGAAGTGTCAAACTGCACTTCACCTTCTGCGCTTTTCAGGTCTTTTCTGAACTTCACATTGCCCATGGCATCATGCACCAATAACATACTGGCTTTTGCCTCCGGATGTCCGGTATTATAGCGTACCGTCACCATCGACCTCGCCGGATTGGGCGACATCGTGAAGGAAGGAAGTACGGTTTTCACCGGTGGGTTTTTGATACCCCGCATGGCACTGAAATCCAGTTCGTGGATCACTTCACAGTTGATGGCAGTGAAGACGATCGCATCATTTCCTCCGCTGAAACCGTTAGCCGGATAGAAGACCAGCGGATTGGCGTAGAAATCATAGCTTCCTCCTGCCGGAATGGTAATGGTATTCGGCAGATATACCCCATATCCGTTCATGCTGGTAATGGTAAACGTTACCGAAGTACTTCCGAAGTTGTGGATAATACCATACAGCAGGTAATAACCTCCTTCCTGTGGTTCGATCGCCTCAATATGAAGCTCAATGCGGCACTCATATCGGATCTTGCACTTGGAAGGATCAGGATTCAGGGTAGCGGTACCGGAGGTAAACTGGCAGTAGCCGTTATCAATCATCAACTGATAGTTCCCTGCCTGTTGCGGCCAGAAAGGATAAATAAAGCCCGGGCCGTCCTGCTGGCTGTTGCCGAAATATTGCCATTCGTGGTTATTGTAATCTCCTATTGGGCCTACAATATAGCGGTCACCCAGACAAACGTCATAACATCCTGTCGGGAAGATCCACATCAGGCTTTCCAGATCATGGGGAACCATGATCTCTGAACTCACGATACAGCCGGAAGGAGCGGTGTGGGTTACCTGATACAGGCCGCCGTGATAGACGGTAATGGTAGTCCCGGACTGGCCGTTGCTCCAGTTGTACTGGCCTGCCTGCGGATTCTGAATGGTCAGTTCAACACTGTAGGGTGTGGAACTCATCGGGTCGGGACACTGAATATGCATTCCGATGTCAGGATAATCCTGAGGCTGGCTAACCGTAATGGTAAAGCTGACAGAGGTGCCACATCCCGGATCGGCGGTACGCCGTACATGGAACGTGTAAGTATAGGTTCCTGCGGTGTTCAGCGTTCCGGTTGGAATCTGCGTAGGTGTCGCTGTGCTCCACGGATGGAGAGCAGTCGTGGTTCCGTTATAAAGCAGGGTCCATTGGTATTCCAGGTTAGGTTCTGTGACAATTCCGTACAGGGTAGTGCCTTGTCCTCGGCAAAGGTTGGCTTTTCCTGCGATATTGGCGTAAGGAACAGGTTTAATCGTGACTGGAACGGCTTGGCTAGCCATGATATGGGTCTCACAGCCATTGCTATCTATTAATATCGGCCAGTAATTCCCGGATTGTGTTGGGGTAAAACTTTGGGTATTGGGTGCACCCGGCACTGGTTGGTCACCATTCATCCAGATGTAACTTTGAGGGTTTCCACTTAACGGATCAGGAATAAATGTAATTGTCGGTTGAATAGTGCTTGTTTCACAAATAGTATAGCCGTCCTGAGGAGTAAGTACACCCGAAAATACTGCCTTTTGTACGGTAAATAGGGTTGTACTTTGAATAAACTCACAATTAAGGGGTGTAGTTACTGTTAGGGAAATACTCGTTGACTGCGTACTGTTAATGGTTATCTTTTGTTGGCCAGTTGTTGCAAAGACTCCCGTTCCGCTAAATCCAATATAGTAGGTATTTGCAGGGTCATACCCCGGGATATTCACGGTGATGACACTCTCTGAACACACCGTTCCTCCTGTTGGATCCGGGGAAAGCGTAAAGTTCATGTCAGGCATTGCCGGCAGCGTGATGCTTTCGGTAATGCTGCAGGGCAACAATCCCGGCGAAGTGAGCGTCAGGGTCAGTTGATACGTTTGTCCCGGTGTCAGGCCGCTGAACGTCGCACTTTGCCCGCTGCCGTTCTGTGGTGGCTGTCCGCCTCCGGTCAGTTGGTAACTGTACGTCACTGCATTGGCTGAGACCCCGAAAAGCGAGGAGATGTTATGCGCGGTTAGTGTATAGGCACTTGGGTTCACGCCACCGCATCCGATCACATATTTCAACTTAGGCTGGTAAGGCTTGATCACCTGTGCAGTGCTGATCAGCACACAACTGCCGTAAGTGGCTTCCACCTGCACTACATTGACTCCCGCAAGGGTCGTGGTCATGGAATTGGTGGCTCCGGTGCCCGGTACTACATTGCCGTTCAGCTTCCAGACAATACTGCTTGGGGCGGTAGTGAAGGTAACCTGTGTATTGATGGTATTACAGGAACTCAATGAAGCGGTTACCGATAGATTCGGACTGGGAGTTACGGTACATCCGGTGGTAGAACCACAGTCCTGTATCACCGAAACAGTGTTGGATTTTACGAGGCATCCGTTCACATCAGTCACCTCTACCCAGTACGTGCCAAAAGGATTAGGGCCGGTGATGGTAAAGGAAGTCATATTGGTGCCTTGTGCCACCACGTTGCCGTTCTTCATCCATTTAAAGAAACTGGAGGCGGTAAGGCCGGTGGAGAAATTGGCTTGCAAGGTGTAAGGCTGGAAGGTACTTCCGGTAC
>NZ_QPIE01000008.1 GCF_003336205.1 Chryseobacterium lacus | reverse complement strand
AGTGAACTTGTCAGAAGAAGAACTCTTACATCTTCGTTTTTCTCCGACCATTCTATAATTGTTCTTAACTTTTCTTCTCTGACTTTCATTTTGTTTGGTTCGGTTTTACTATGTCGTACAATGGTTCGGGGCTTTGCGAGGGAGCGGATTTTATGCACAAACGCTCTATCGAAGAACCGAACTACAAATTTAGCAAAAAGTTTCATACGAAGCACTTAACCCGCTCTCTTGCAAAATCCTTGTTACCTGCTGGCTGGTTTTTTTGAAATGTATATATTTTTAGGTTGCTATTTTATCAACTTCTTTCCTTAAATAATTCAAATTGGTTTCATATTCTTCCAAATTAAGTTTATCAAATTGTAGTTGTTCAATGAATTCAAAAATATCTTGAAGTTTTCTGCTTATCTGATAATAGCGTAATGTACTTTCGTTTATTTGATAATCGGGATTGAGTTCATAATATCTCTTCATAAACGAATTGAAATATGGTTGCTCGTAAAAGCCGAATATATCTGCCTCGGGTGGTGCAAACGTTATCCCTTCCCAATCTATAAGATACAATTGCTGTTTGTCAGAGATGATGTTCCAATGATGGATATCTGTATGACATAAACAATTCTTCAAACTCTGTCCTTTTAAAAATTCGGACAAGTTATTCCATTCATTCACTTGATTTTTAATAGTTAAAATACTGGGTTTTAAAACCTCCTGGATATCAGCTTTTAAATCATCAAATTTTCTTTCCGTCCAATCCAATAATTTAGAGATGAACGAAAGCTCAAATGTTTCAGAAATCTGTTCAACATCAAAAGGAAAATCTTTTAAATTATGTAGTTGACTAACAATTTCGGCTAATTGTATGACTTGTTCTTCTGTCAAATTCTGTTCCGCAACTGTTTCTCCATCAATGTAATCAAACAAAATGTAGAGATAATTTTCATCTTCGCACTTTAAATTTCCGAATTGAGTTTTAACTAATCGAATTATTTTTCCGTTAAGTGACGTTTGATTCTCAATCCAATTCACTATTGGAAGATAAATATCTATATGTTCAGTTAAATAAGATGTCGATTTTCTACTTTTTTCGTAAACTTTTAAAAAGTAAAATTTTCCATTTCCACTTTCAATTTTATAAGCTAAGGAAGCCCAACCACCTCGCAGTTTAGAAATCAAGTTCGTTTCGATATGATATTTTTCTTGTAATATTTTTATCAATATTTCATTCATCTCTTAAAACGGATTTTTGTTTTCAGCTTGCAGGTAACACCCAAATGTACGCATATATTTTAAATAAGCAACAATAAGTGTTAAAATTAATAAAATAAATGCAATTCCTTGTTTTTTAAATAATTATACCTACTCTTGAGCGGGAAAAGAGAATGCAGATCAGGAATTCTTGGGCAATATTAAGAAATTTTAACACATACAAAATACGCATCTTTTTATGAATTTTTCTGATAAATATTTTCAGTTTACATTGGGATATCATTACGGAAAAGAAGTGATCTAGATAACATTTGATAAAAATAATGAACTTATTCAGATTCTGCGGCAAAATACGAGGGCACGATGGCCGGCTTCACACAACACAACCTAAATACGAAGGTTAAATATCGTTGATTGTTTTCAGAAAATTAGACCCGGTCTTAGGTGGATCAAAAGTCAGGGAATCTCCCTATCTCCTTCCTGTCTCCTTTACGTTTTTGTGATTGAAAAAGGTCACAAAAAAACCCTGAAACCGCTCTTGTCAGAGTCCGTTTCAGGGCGCTTTATAAAAGGATGCAGTTTTTAGTAACCGAAAAGTTCCTCCAGGGAGATTTTCTTTACTTCGCCTATCTTTTTCAAATCGTCCATTTTCACATTTTTTTCAGAAGCAACGAGCGCGTAAGTGTACGGCTTACCGCTGAAATGGGTGGTGTGAAATTTCTTTACATCAGCCATCGTAATTTTATCAACGCTGGTGTACATCTCCTTGCGAATGTCATCTTTCAATCCAAGCTGCTGCGCTGCGAGATAACGGAAAATAATGTCGTCCTGCATCACACGTTCAGTCTGGATGTCTTTCTTCACCTGGCTTTTGGCCAGTTCCAGATTGTCGGAAAGTTCCGGCATCTTGGTCAGCAGTTCGTTCATAGCTCCTACGGCATCACCAAATTTATCGGCCTGTGAACCTACATAGCTCATCATATAATACTGATCGGATTTTTTCTGAGGCTGCACGTAATACCCGTAAGTACTGTAGGCCAAAGCCTTACTTTCGCGGATGGTCTGGAATACAATAGACCCCATACCGCCACCGAAGTAATTGTTGAACACGTTCACCAAAGTGGTTTGCGCAGGATCGTACGCTGTAGTATTCCGGATCCAGCGGGTTTCTGCCTGTACCATATCATAATCAGTGAAAAGCACCTGATTCTTGCTCTGGGCCTGCTGTTTGAACGTTTTCGCAGGTGCGGCAACCGCAAAATTGGCAGGCACCTTATGAAGGGATCCGAGTTTGGCCGTCAGGTTTTTCAGCGATTCAGGGCCGTAATAAATCACCGTCTGCTCGTAATTATTCAGGTTTTTCATTCTGTCCACCAATTCCTGTGCAGTAACGGCGTTCAGTTCGGCATCAGAAAGGGTGTTGTTGAATTTATTCTTAGGACCGTATAGGGCATAGCTCGTAAGCCCGTTCAGAATAGCACCTTTGTTGGCTTTCGCATCTTTTCTGGACTTTGCGATTCTGGCTTTCAGAGCAGCCAATGCTTCTTCGCTTGGTTTTGCGTTCAGTACCAGGTCTTCATATAATTTCACTGCCTGATCAAAATTTTCCTGCAATCCTTCAATATTGACGGTGGTATATTCCTCACCGGTAGAAACGCTGAAACTGGAAGCGATTTTATAAAACTCTTTGGAAATATCTTCTGCAGACTTCTTATCTGTTCCCAAAAACTGAATATACTGTGCAGCCAAAGGCTGCTTCAGATCATTCAGAGAACCGATTTTGTAACGGTATCTGAGTCTGTACAGCTGATTATCCGTATTCGGAACGTAGAGCACTTCTGCTTTTCCGATTTTAGACTTCTGAATGTCCTTGTCAAAATTCAAAAACACCGGCTGCGAAGGCGTATTCGGCATGTCGTTAATCATTTTCACAAACGAAGACTGCTTGTCGGCATTCGTTTCTACAGGCGTGATGGAAGGCTTTTCTATTTTCTGAGGGTTTTTATTCTCGCCTTTTCTCTTCAAAACCGCCACATAGTTATTGCCCAGATATTTATTGGCAAAAGCCACCACATCTTCTTTTTTGATTTTAGAAAGGTCGTTCACATAGGCTACCTGATCTTTCCAATCGAGTTCGGAAGTAAAGGCATTGACTAGGCTTGAAGCGCGGTCGCCGTATTTCTCAGTCTCCTGAATTTTCTGTTTTTTGATATTGTTCACAATGGAAGGCAACAAATCTGCATCAAAGTTTCCTTTTTTTAAGTTTTCGATTTCCTGTAATACCAGCGTTTTCACCTCTTCCAGGGACTGTCCGGTGGTCGGTGCAGCACTCAGCCAAAGAACACCGTGATCCTGAAGCGTGTACGTGAAAGCACTTGCTCTCAGAAGTTTTTGTTTTTTAACAAGATTCAAATCTAAAAGTCCTGCCTTTCCGTTGGTTAAAATAGAACCAACCAAATCTGCCAACAATACATCTTTATCTTTATTTCCCGGCAACCTGAAACCAATAGAAATACTTTCTGCATCCGGGCCTGTAATTTCTTTGATCACCGGTGCAGTGAAAGGAACTTCCGGCTGGAAGGTGTATTTCGGAATGGGTTTGTATTGCATGTAGGAAAACGCTTTATCAATTTTGGCAATCGTTTCATCCGGATTAAAATCTCCCGACATCACGATACCCATATTGTTAGGCACATAATAGGTGTTGAAATACTTGCGGATTTCCACCAGCGAAGGGTTTTTCAAATGTTCTACTGTTCCGATGGTGGTTTGTTTTCCGTAATTGTGATTTTGGAAAAGATTGGAAAACAGCGTTTCAAAAACCTTAGATCCGTCGCTGTCCAGCGATCTGTTTTTCTCTTCGTAAACGGCTTCCAGCTCGGTATGGAAAATCCTAAGTTGTGGATTGCGGAAACGCTCAGCCTGCACGGCGAGATATTTATCCAGTGAGCTGGCCGGAACATCGTCGGTATACACCGTTTCTTCAAAGCTCGTCCACGCGTTAGTTCCCTGTGCGCCCATCGCCGACATCATTTTGTCGTACTCATTGGCAATAGCAAACTTAGAAGCTACTCCGGAAATAGAATCGATCTGTCTGTAGATCGCCTTTCTTTTCGTTTCGTCTTTGGTTTTGTTGTACTGCTCATACAGGGCATCAATTTTGTCCAGCTCCACTTTTTCTCTCGCCCAGTCCAAAGAACCGTACTTATCGGTTCCTTTAAAAAGCATGTGTTCTAAATAATGGGCCAGTCCTGTATTGGTGGCAGGATCGGTTTTGCTTCCGGCTTTGGTTGCCACATACGCCTGAATTCTGGGATCCTTTTTTGTAGGGCTCAGAATAACTGTCAGTCCGTTTTTCAAAGTATAAAAACGGGCCTGCGTGGGATCATTGGTTACATATTTATACGTGTAACCGCCACTTTTTGCTTCTTTCCATTGGTAGTCCTGCGCCTGAGCAGAGAACATGACCGCAGCGGCAAAAAGCATCAGAATCTTTTTCTTAAACATAGTATTCGTTGATTTGTAAGTATTAGACGTTATTTTATGTGAATTGTTTCATTTACAACAAAAAATCTTCAACATTTTTCGGCGAAATAACCTGCAGAGCACTTTAGGGTAAGTTTCCAGAGACTGTTCAGGTTTTAAATTTTGCAACTTTCTTGGATTTCATTCCATGAATTCTTCAACTTTCTTGGATTTGGCTCCTCGAATTTATATGTTTAGATCCATCAGCGGATCACTAAATGAACAGAAATTACAGTGTAAAATTTACCTGATGGGCCTGTCAAACAACAGCCGTTCCCCTCTTTTCTCCTCTGATACTTTTCCGTTCTCATAAGCTAAGTATCCATTCACAAAAGTGTGGGTTACTTTGGCGGAAAATTCGGTTCCTTCCAGAGGACTCCAGCCACATTTGTACAACAGATTGTCTTTGGAAACTGTCCATTTCGAGTCCAGATCGACCAGAACCAGATCCGCTTTATACCCTTCCCGGACAAATCCCCGTTTTTCAATCTCAAAAATAATCGCCGGATTGTGACACATTTTCTCCACGATCTTTTCCAGAGAAATCCTGCGACGGGCATGCATTTCCAGCATCGCTACCAAAGAATGCTGCACCAGCGGCGCTCCCGACGGACATTTCGTATACACCTGATCTTTTTCTTCCGAAGTGTGCGGCGCATGATCGGTGGCAATCACATCGATTCTGCCGTCCTGAAGCGCTTTCCACAAGCCTTCTTTATCTTCATTTGTTTTTACTGCCGGGTTCCATTTAATCAGCGAACCTTTCGTATCATAATCTTCGTTGGTGAACCAAAGGTGATGCACACACACCTCAGCCGTTATTTTTTTCTCTTTTAAAGGAATATCATTTCTGAAAAGTTCGGTTTCCCGAGCGGTGGACACGTGATAAATGTGAAGCCGCGCTCCGGTTTTCTTGGCCAGCTCCACTGCTTTGGAAGACGAAAGATAACATGCTTCAGCGCTTCGAATCAGATGATGGAACTTCACGGGAATATCATCGCCGTACTGTTTTCTGTATTCCTCAGTATTTTCCCGGATGGTTTTTTCATCCTCGCAGTGAACACAGAGCGGCATTTTCACTTTAGAAAAGATCTCCTCCAGAGTGTCGGGATCATCCACCAGCATATTTCCTGTTGAAGAACCCAGAAACAGCTTGACGGCGGCGACATTTCGGGGATTGGTTTTCAGGACTTCCTCCAGATTATCATTCGTTCCGCCCATAGAAAATGAATAATTCGCAAACGATTTCCCCGCAGCAATTTGATATTTCTCCTCCAGAAGTTCCTGAGTAACGGCATTGGGAACCGTATTCGGCTGTTCGATGTAGGAAGTGACCCCACCGGCAACAGCAGCGCGGCTTTCGGATTCGATGTCGCCTTTGTGCGTGAGTCCCGGTTCACGAAAATGCACTTGATCGTCGATAACGCCGGGCATCAGATATTTCCCTGAAGCATTAATAATCTGATCCGCTTCATCTTCAGAAATATTTTTCGCAATGCGGGAAATGATATCGTTCTCAATAAGCAGATCACTTTCAGAAAGCTTATTTTCATTGACGATGGTGGCATTTTTAATTAAGATTTTCATATTTAACAGATTTCAAATGTCAAAATATCAGCTTTCGGATACTGATGACAGACGGGTTTCATTTCTACAAATTTAACTGAATTTGCGCTAAAGACAAATGATTGGAAGGGATAATGTTTTCACAGACCTGTTTGTTTTTATCGATTAATTTTAAACAGGCTTCGAACTCACCTCTATTTTTTTACCTTTGCGGAATCAAAAAATCAGAAATTGTATAAGAAACTGTTCGGGCAGACGGCGATGTATGGACTGACAACCATTATTATCCGGCTGTTTCCTTTTATTTTAAGTCCTTACATTTTCGAGGCTTTCGGGCCGACGGCTTATGCGCCGTACGCAGATTTTTATTCGGTGGCGGGAATCATCATCGTGTTGCTGACGCATGGTATGGAAACCACGTTTTTCCGTTTTGCGCTGGATGAAAAGGACAGCAAGAAACTGATCTCCACCGCCTTTTTCAGTGTGCTTTTCGCAGCACTTTCTTTCCTTATTTTGGGATTGGCTTTCCGGGAACCGCTTGCGGTAGCCTTCAAAACTCCGGATCAGGTTCACCTGCTTTCTCTTTTGGTGATGATTCTGGCACTGGATGCTTTTTCGGCAATGCCTTTTGTTATCCTGAGGAAACAGGAAAGGCCGCTGAAATTTGCTGTCATTAAAACCATCAATGGCATCATCAATTTCTGTCTGGTGATCTTTTTCATTAAGATACTCCCCTCTTTTCC
Source organism: Chryseobacterium lacus (assembly GCF_003336205.1). Classification (GTDB taxonomy): domain Bacteria; phylum Bacteroidota; class Bacteroidia; order Flavobacteriales; family Weeksellaceae; genus Chryseobacterium_A; species Chryseobacterium_A lacus. Next base: position 53,607 of record NZ_QPIE01000008.1, on the reverse strand, counting down.
GCAAGGAATTTTAGGCTTGAAATACAGCCCGGAATTTGGAATCGGATATGTATTTGTTGCCAATCTTATCGCAAGCGCAGTGACTTTCCTTCTGTTGAGCGGTGAGGTTTTCGCAGCCAGAATCCGACATTTTGACCCAACACTTTGGAAGAAAATGCTGAAATATTCGCTCCCTATTATGTTTGCAGGCTTGGCCGGAATTGTGAATGAAACCCTGGACCGGCAGTTCCTCAAATTCCTGTTACCCGACGGTATTGCGCAGGAACAGTTAGGAATTTATGGAGGAGTAACAAAAATTGTCACCTTTGTTTTGCTCTTCAAACAGGCGTATGTTTTGGGAGTTGAACCTTTCTTCTTCAGTCATTCTAAAAATGAAAATTCAAGGGCGACCTATGCCCGACTGATGGATGTTTTCATCACGGCCAACTGTCTTATCATCTTATTTCTGACGGTAAATTTGAGTTGGCTCGCCCCACTGTATCTTCGAAATCCGGCGTATTTTATAGGCATTGATATTCTTCCGGTTCTGTTTATAGCAACACTTTTTCTCGGAATTTATCTGAATCTTTCGGTGTGGTATAAGCTGACGGACAGAACGGTGTATGGTGCTTATATTTCTGTGGCAGGAGCTGCGGTAACCATTGTGATTAATGTGGTCTTTATTCCCCAATTTGGATATTGGGCCTCCACTTGGGCTACTTTAGCTGCGTATTTTGTCATGATGATGATTTCTCTGATTTGGGGACAGGCCAGATTCCCGATTCCTTATCATTTTTACAGGAATACCGTCATTATTTTAATCACCATCGTAGTTGCATTGGCATATTACCAAAATTTGAAACAATACATTTTGCTGGGAAATATAATCTTCTTAGTTTTAGCAGCGGTTTTTATTATCAACCAAAAGCTGATCCCCACAAGGATGTTAAATAAAATAAAGAAATGAACATAAAAATCATCAATAAATCAAAACACAGTCTCCCGAAATACCAGACGCCATGTGCCGCCGGAATGGATCTGTACGCAGATCTGGAGGAACCGGTGACGCTGAAACCGTTGCAGAGAAAACTAATATCGACAGGACTTTCTATCGAATTGCCTGAAGGCTTTGAAGCGCAAATCCGCCCCAGAAGTGGCCTGGCGTTGAAAAACGGAATCACGGTTCTGAATGCTCCGGGAACGGTTGACGCAGATTACCGTGGCGAAATCGGGGTGATTTTAATCAATCTTTCCGATACCGAATTTACTGTGAAAGACGGCGACAGAATTGCACAGATGGTGATTGCCCGGCACGAGTGTGCTACCTGGGAAGAAACCTCGGTTCTGGAAGAATCGCAGCGCGGTACAGGAGGCTTCGGAAGCACCTCAATTCATTAAAATTCTAATAACTTATTAATATTTATTCAAGTTCATGAAAATTATTGTCCCTATGGCAGGAAGAGGATCCAGACTGAGACCTCACACCCTCACCGTTCCTAAACCCCTGATTCCTATTGCAGGCAAACCCATTGTGCAACGTCTTGTAGAAGATATCGCAAAAGTGGCCGGAGAACCTATTGAAGAAATTGCCTTTATTATTGGTGATTTTGGATGCGAAGTAGAAGAAAAACTGCTTCAGATCGCCGAGAAACTGGGCGCAAAAGGCAGCATTTATGTTCAGGATGAACCTTTGGGAACTGCACACGCCATCAAATGTGCCGAAGAATCCATGCAGGGAGATGTAGTGATTGCCTTTGCCGATACGCTTTTCCGTGCAGATTTCGATCTGGACAAAAATTCAGACGGGGTCATCTGGGTAAAGAAAGTAGAGGATCCGTCAGCTTTTGGGGTGGTGAAATTAGACGATTACGGGTTCATCACCGATTTTATAGAAAAACCGAAAGATTTCGTTTCGGATTTGGCGATTATCGGAATTTATTATTTCCGTTCAGCGGAAAAATTAATGGAGGAAATTAACTATATCATGAAGAATGATATCAAGCAAGGGAACGAATATCAGCTGACCACCGCTCTAGAGAATCTCCGCGAAAAAGGCGCTAAATTTTCTTTGGGAAAAGTGGACGACTGGATGGATTGCGGCAATAAAAATGCGACCGTGGAAACCAACGGAAAAATCCTGGACTATGAAAGACATGAATTTATGATATTTCCCGATACAGCAAAAATTGAGAACAGTCTGATTATCCAGCCTTGTTTTATAGGTGAAAATGTGGTCGTTAAAAATTCAAAAATTGGCCCATGTGTATCTCTCGGAAACGGAACCCGGATTGAAAATTCAAACATTCAGAACTCCCTCATTCAGGAAAACACCCTGATTGACCACGGAAACCTCAACAATTCTATGATCGGAAATTCTGCTCAGTATTTTGGAGTTTCGAGGGAAATCTCGTTGGGTGATTTTTCTGTGCTGGACTTTCATTCTAAGGCTTAACCTTCTTTGAAAAAATACTTTTTTTACCAAAAACCACACAAAACATTTTGTGTGGTTTGGCGTTAATATTGTAAAGCCTCTACCCATCAGTCTTATAACAACTCACCATCAGATGAAAATACCAGTACTCATCCTTCTTGCAGCCCTTTTTCTTGGGTCGTGCAAAGCCAAAAAAGCGGTAGAAACTGACAGTGCTGCCGACAGCCTGGCGATGAATCTTCCCAAAGATCTCAGCAAACCGATGAATGCTGATCTCGTTTTTTATGAAAATGTGCTGTTGCCGCCTCAATTTGAGCAGGTAAAAATCTCCAGCAAACTGAGTGTTGAAACCGACAAAACTTACCTTCCTACGCTGGATGCGACAATCTATATCGAAAACAACCAAAAGGTCTGGATGAATCTTACCGCTTTCTTTATCAATGTTGCCCGTGGTATTGCAACTCCAAACGGCATCAAAGCCTTCAACAGGGCTGACAAAACGTATATTGATTCAGATTTCGACTACCTCAACAGCCTGCTGAACACCAATTTCATCAACTATAAAAGCTTGGAAAAACTACTGATGGGAAGAACGTTTATCAGAATCAGTAGCAGAGAATTCATGCTCACGAAAACCACGTCCGGGTATAAAATGGCATCAGTGATCAATCAAAAAATGGAATCGAACGGAAGCGTCAGGGAATATCAGGTGGAATTACATTATGCTAATAATTACGATTTGATACAGGTGGTCATGCAGGATACTCAATCGGCAGATGCACTGGAAGTCCGGTACGACAACTGGGAAAATTTCCGGAATTACCGTTTGCCAAAAAATGTTAAAATAATTATAAAAGGGGCAAAAGCAGGACAAATTATGCTGGAAAACACGAAATTTGATGATTCCAAAATTAACACTCCTTTTTCCGTTCCCGGAAGTTATAAGAAAATAGAAATCTGATGATGAAAAAAATTGGTCTTGTAGGTGCTGTTTTATTGTTCGGAATTTTATTTGGCCAAAAAAAAGAACAGCTGCAACAACAGAATGCAGAATTAAAAAAACAAATTGCCGGCATCAATTCACAACTTGCCAAAACCCGGAGTGAATCCCGTCTTTCCATTGCCTATCTGGAAGGGGTAAAGAAAAAAATAGAACTCCGCGAAAAAGTTTACCAAAATACACAAAAGGAAAAACGATTTATTGAAGATGACATTTATCTTCGTCAGTTAGAAATCAACAGGCAAAACCGTGAGTTGGCGGTTTTGCGGCAAAACTATGCCAAGGTACTCGTGAATGCTTATAAAAACCGGGATCTCAAAAACAAAGTCACTTTCATCCTTTCTTCCAGAAATCTGGGAGAAGCCATACGAAGAGTCCAGTATTTACGCTTTTATTCCGATTATCAGGACAAACAGGCAGCCAAGATCTCTCAGGCTGCTGATCTTTTGAAGAGATCCATTGAGGAAAGATCCAAATCGGTGCAGCAGAAAGAAATCCTTCTGGCCAATCAGCAAAAGGAAATCACAACGATTAATGTTGAAAAACAACAGAAAGAAAAACTGTTGGCTGAATTTAAAAAGAATGAAAATACCCTCACTGCCGAACTGAAGCAGAAACAAACCCAATCCAGAAAACTGGAGGGCGAAATCCGCTCTATCATTGCTGAAGAAATGCGAATAGCCAAAGCGGAAGAAGAAGCCCGAAAAAAAGCGGAAGCAGAAAAAATCCGCTTGGCCAAAGAAGCTGCCGCCCGCGAGAAAGCCAAAATAGATGCTGAAAATAAGGCAAAAGCAGAAGCACTTGAAAAAGAAAGGCTTAGAGCGGAGGCAGAGGCGAAGAAAGCCGCAGATTTAATGGCTAAAAAAGAAGCTGAAGAAAAGAAAAGAGCTGAAGAAGCCGCGAAAAGTGCCGCCACAGCAAGAGACGAAACGCGAAGACAGGCTGCTGCTAAAGAAGCGGCAGAAGCAGCGGAACGCTCAAGAATTGCCAATGAAAAACTGGCCGCTGCGAAAGCCGCAGAAGCAGAACTCGACCGAAAAAAAGAAGCGGATAAAAAAGCGGCTGATACCAAAGCCATGACCAGCTTCGGGGTATCTTCCAATGCGGCAGAGAGCTTTGCCCAAAACCGTGGCAGAATGACCATGCCGGCGTATGGAACAATAACACACAGATTTGGGAGACAGGCGCATCCGGTTTTCAAAAATATTGTAGAAGATAATATTGGAATCAAAATAGCGGTAAGCAAAGGCACGACAGCCAAGAGCATTTTCCCCGGCGTGATTTCAAAAATAAACCTTTCGTCCGACGGATCCCGTTTCGTGACCGTAAAGCACGGCGATTATTTTACCGTATATGCCAACCTTTCCAGCGTTTCCGTAAAACTGAACCAACAGGTATCTGCAGGAACACCAATCGGTGTGATAGGCGAAGATTTCGATGGCACCTATACCCTGGATTTTCAGATCTGGAATGGAAAGACACTTCAACCCATGGATCCACTAGGCTGGATTAACTAAAAATAATCTAAATTTGCAAATAAAATAGTACTGAGATGGGATTAGGATTTAAAGAAATATTGATCATAGCACTGATCATCATTGTTCTTTTCGGGGCAAAAAAGATTCCGGAACTAATGAGAGGAATGGGCTCCGGCATCAAAGAATTTAAAGATGCCGTGAAAGAGGACGACAAAAAGAAACCGGAAAATCCGCAAGGAAATACCGAAAACAGCAATTAATCACGCTATTGATGAAGGCTTTTTCAGAAACTGCCTGGGAAATTTTCAATCAGGCGATAACGGATTATCATCTCGCAGATGATGTTGATACTTCGGCGAACAACCCTTTCCAAAAGGAAAGTTTGGAACATCTTTTGTATGCAAAAAACTGGATCGATACCGTTCAGTGGCATTTAGAAGATATCATACGTGATGAAAAAATTGTACCTGAAGAAGCGTTGAAAATTAAAAGAAGAATAGACGCTTCCAACCAGCAAAGAACTGATCTTGTAGAGTTTATAGACAGTTGGTTTCTTACAAAATACGAAAATGTTACTCCAGATAATAATGCCAAGATCAACACGGAAACCCCTGCCTGGGCAGTGGACCGGTTGTCCATTTTAGCATTAAAAGTATACCATATGGCTTTGGAAGCCTGTCGGGAAACCGCTACGGATGAACACCGCAGCAAGTGCCGGGAAAAACTGAATGTTCTCCTGGAACAGAAAAACGACCTCACAACTTCCATAGATCAATTGCTGGCTGATATAGAGAACGGTAAGGTGAAAATGAAAGTGTACAGACAAATGAAAATGTACAACGACGAAAGCCTGAACCCGATTCTTTATCAAAAGGCAAAATGATGAAAAAAATACTGTTTTCCGCTTTAATAATTTGTTTTACCCTCACCAACTGTGCAGTGGAAAAATTTAATATGTCGCCGCTAAACAGTACTATTTCTACAGGTAACGATTCCGGCTCCCTTGAAAGCAGACTTGGGAAAGCGATGCAGAATAATGTGAATGCTGCAGAGATTACCAATCTGATTTCCACATTTCCTAAATTCAGGAACGACGGGGTAAATCTGGAAGTAAGCCGGCTGAAACAACATTTGCAGAATTATCTTTATGCTTACGGTGCTTATGACATCAACGGCAAAAACCGTAACCTGAGAGAAATCGAAAGAACTTATAAAAAAATTCAAAGACTGAGGCAGTATCTGAACAAAGATGAAGACGAAATTATTAACAGATATCTCGTGAGATTAAAAACCAATCTTTCTGAATTGGAATCCGCATCTGCCCAAGCTCCTTAGCGAACAAATTATACCATGATTAAAATACAGGCGGAAGCCAATGTTCCTACCGAATATGGTAGTTTCCGGATGATGGCTTTCTCAGAAAATGAGAACGACTGGATGCCGCATATGGCTATTATCGCCGAAAATACAGATTTTACACGTCCTGTAAATGTCAGGTTTCATTCGGAATGTATCACAGGCGAAGTATTTCACTCCAAAAAATGTGAATGCGGACAACAACTGGACGCTGCCATGAAATACCTTCATGAAAACGGAGGCATCATTATTTATCTTCGACAAGAAGGGAGAAATATTGGAATAATCAACAAACTGAAAGCGTATGCGTTACAGGAAAAAGGTATGGATACAGTAGAAGCCAACCTTCATCTTGGACTTCCTGCGGACGACCGGAATTTTGATGTAGCGATCGAAATCCTGAAACTTATGAATATTTCAGAAATCAATCTGATTACCAATAATCCTGAAAAAATCCGGTTTGTAAAAAATAGTGACATTATTCTTCACCAAAGAATTCCATTACAGATGGAAACAACTAAAGAAAACGAAGGGTATCTGAAAGTAAAGAAAGATTATTTCGGACATTTTCTGGATACTCCGCATGACGATTATTTGAAATAATTTTAAATTAATTTTAAATTACTTTCAATCCATTAAAAAAGCTGCTTCTTTCCGGAAACAGCTTCTTTTTATTTATACGGTAATTGAATAAAATTAAAGTTTTACCGCTTTCGAATCATCAATATTGTAGTATTTAATGACACTGTTATAATCACTGTGGTCTACCTGAGCGTTTTTGTTGGTTCCAAAACTTGCGGGTACAATCACAATTCTGAATGTCTGTCCGTTGATATACTGAGGCGTAGTAGAAATGTCGTAATTACCGTTGGCATAGATAACGAAATCTTTTGATGAGAAATCAAAATCATAATCCAGTTCATTACCTCCGGCCAAATAAATTGTTTTCGGTATCTGTTGCCATACTGCTTCTCCTGTTGAGGTAGTCCCCGTTTTGCGATACATTAAAAGAACATCAGAATTATAAATATTCATGGTTCTGGAAATCGTATACCCGTCCGCTGCAGAATAAATGAAATCCACATTTGCTAGATCGTACACAACAGAATACGTGTCCTGATCTATCCTATCATCACGTGTTGTATCACAGGAAATAATCATAAAGCTGAAAGCAGCCATCATTAATAAAGTAAGTAATTTTTTCATTTGATATAAATTTTATAAAACATCCGATTCAAAACATATACCAATTTATCAAAAAGGAAAGACTTCACGGAAAATATCGTATTTTTGTTGATATCGTTTTTCCAATGAATCTTATCTCATTTATTTTCACTTTTATACTCCTGCTAAGCACTTCAGCTCAGTTTCACGGACAATATACTCCGGACAACTTCACCGAGAAAGAACACAAAAAAGCACAAGATTGGGTGGATGAAGCGTATCTTTCTCTTTCAGAAGATGAACGATTAGGACAGCTTTTCATCGTTGCGTTTTACACGAATAAAGGAGCATCGCACATCAGTTCCGTCAGAAATCTGGTCGAGAGCGAAAAAATTGGTGGTTTGATTCTGATGCAGGACAATGCGGAGCAACTGATCACTCTGGTAAATGAATTCCAGAAAAAGTCCAAAATTCCTCTCCTGATCGGAATGGACGCAGAATGGGGAATATTCCAAAGAATCGCAACTGCTCATAAATTTCCCTGGGCTATTACTTTAGGAGCCATTCAGGACAAAAATTTGATTTCTGAATTATCTGCGAAAATCGCTGAAGACGCGACGCGAATGGGAATCCACTGGAATTTCGCACCGGTTGTAGATGTCAACACCAATCCGAAAAATCCCATCATTGGCAACAGAAGTTTTGGATCTGAAGTTGATAATGTGGTAGCTTCTGCTTTTGCTTACACGCAGGGTTTGCAAAAAAACGGAATTCTGGCTGCCATCAAACATTTTCCCGGCCACGGTGACACAGATGTAGATTCTCATTTGGATTTGCCCGTGGTTTCACATTCCAAAAAAAGACTGGAATCTGTAGAACTCGCACCGTTCAAAACACTGATGAGCAAAGGAATCGGCGGTGTCATGATCGCCCATCTTTACGTTCCCGCTTTGGAAAATGAGAAAGGAATTCCCGCATCTATTTCCAAAAATATCATTACCGGTTTGCTGAAAGAAAAATATGGCTATAAAGGATTAATTATTACCGATGCACTGAATATGGGAGCGGTGGCAAAACGCTACCAACCCGGCGAACTGGATGCATTAGCCTTCAAAGCAGGTAATGACATTATGCTTTTTTCAGATGGCGTGAAAGAAGGGAAAAGACTGATTAAAGAGGCGATTGCCAAAGGAGAGATTTCACATCAACGCCTAGAAGAAAGTGTAAAAAAAATCCTGATGACAAAATATGTTCTCGGATTATCAGAATATCAGCCGGTGAACCCGCAAAATATCATTCGTGATCTGAATAACGAAAGCCACAAAAAATTATCAGAAAAAATGTACGCCAATGCGCTGACTGCACTTTGGAATAAAAAGTGCCTTCTCCCCTTTTCATCAGAAGAACCTTTTTATTATATTCCTTTGGAAGAAGCACCGTATCATACTTTTTACGATAAATTGAAATCAAAATCGGGAGTCATATTAAAAAAGCCAACAGAAATTGGCACGATTCCTAATAATTCTAAAATCATTATCGGATTTCACAAGGATAATTCCACAGCTTATAAACCCTATAAAATATCATCAGAAAGCAAAAAAATCCTGAGTCAGGTCAGTAAAAATCACAAAGTCGTCCTTACCGTTTTCGGTTCCCCTTACGGTCTTGCAGATGTAGATCTTTCGGGAATTCCTTCGGTTTTGGTTGCGTATGAAAATAATGACGATGCCATGAATGCAGCTGCTGACGCAATATTAGGCAAAACAAAAATCCACGGCAGACTGCCTGTTTCAGTGAACAACAGTCTGAAAGCCGGAGCAGGGGTCGACATCAAACCTTTAAAAAAATAACATAGAGCCATTCTATTGAATCTTTGAATATGAAAATAGGAATTCTCTGCTATCCTACTTACGGTGGAAGCGGTATTGTAGCTACGGAACTGGGCATGTCGCTTGCAAAAAAAGGATATGAAGTTCATTTTATTTCCAGTAATCTTCCGGCAAGACTGGATATTACTAATCCCAATATTTTCTTTCATAAAGTGAATGTTCAGACCTATCCGCTTTTCCAGTATCAGCCTTATGATATTGCGCTGAGTTCTATGATTTACCGTGTCGTGAATCTGTATAAACTGGATTTGCTGCACGCACATTATGCCATTCCGTATGCTTACGCAGCGTTCACAGCGAAACAAATGCTCAAAGAAGAAGGCAAAGATGTTCCTTTGGTCACCACGCTTCACGGAACCGACATTACCCTTGTCGGACAGCATCCGAGTTACAAGCACGCAGTGGAATTCTCTATCAACCAAAGTGATACAGTTACTTCAGTTTCTGAAAGCCTGAAAGCGGATACATTGAAATTTTTTAATATTGTAAAGGATATAAAAGTCATCACGAATTTTATCGACAATAAAGATTTCAAAGAATGTAACGACTGCCAACGAAGCCAGTTTGCAAACGATGATGAAAAAATACTGATTCACGTTTCCAATCTTCGTCCAGTAAAGCGTGTGGAAGAAGTGTTACAAATCTTCAAAGCCGTTCATAAGAAAGTAAAATCGAAACTCATCATTATCGGCGAAGGTCCGGATATGGAAAAAGTAACCCAGTTTCTGGAAGAAAACCCTGAACTTATCGACAAAATAAAACTGCTGGGCAAGGTGAATGATCTTTATAGAATTCTTCACCTTTCGGATGTATTTCTGCTTCCTTCAGAGCAGGAAAGTTTCGGGCTTGCCGCATTGGAAGCGATGGCTGCTCATACTCCCGTGATCAGCTCCAACGCCGGAGGAATTCCCGAGGTGAACATCCAAGGTGAAACCGGTTTTCTGGCAGAAGTAGGAAATGTGGAAGCGATGGCCAACTATACAATTAAGTTGTTGCGCGATGAAAAACTGCTGGAAAAAATGAAGAAAAACGCAAAGGCACAGGCGATTCGGTTTGATCTTCAAAACATTCTTCCTATTTATGAAGAAATGTATGCCAATACTTTGAAGGATTTTCGTGCGAAGGCGAAAAGTTAGTACAGAGCAAATTGGTATTTGTGATAAAAACTGTTAGGATTGAAATTGGGATTACACATCACTTGACAGTAAATATTTGAAAGAAAATATTCACAGAATTGTAAATAATCTTTAAATTTATTACAATTTTATGCCTAACAATAACTTTGCATCTTTGCATGGAATTATAAAACCATGAACGAGAAACTCCTTCAATATCTGTGGAAGTATAAGATTTTTAAAAATTTTGATTTTAAAGATACCGAGGGAAATGCCTTGGAAATACTGGATTTCGGAACATGGAATTACAATGCGGGCCCGGATTTCCTGCATGCGAAAATAAAAACCGGAGGGCTCATTCTTGCCGGACACATCGAATTACATCTTCGTTCCTCCGATTGGATTTTTCATAAACATTCTGGAAATCCTGAATATCAAAATGTCATCCTTCATGTTGTCTATCAGCATGATGCAGACTTAGAAGAATTCGTTAACTCAGGAATTCCTACACTGGAACTTTATTCTTATATTGATGAAAAAACCGTTCAGCAGTATCAGTATCTTCTCAATGAAAGTAAATTTATTCCCTGCGAAAACATTTTCAGTCCGGAAAAAGTTCCGTTTCAGTTTGCTGAAGAAAACCTTCTCAAAAAGCTGGATCAGAAATCTTTGGAAATCGAAGAAAGCCTAAAAAAATTCAAAAACGATTACGAAGCGGTTCTGTTTCATCGCCTTGCGTATGCTTTCGGGCTGAAAGTAAATGCTCAGATTTTTAAACAAATCGCTGAAAACATCGACTTTACCGTCTTGAAAAAAAACCTGCAAAATCAAGTTCGTTTAGAAGCACTACTGCTTGGGATGGCTGGATGGCTAAAGCAATCCCAAGACGCACAAACGACAATCTGGAAGCGGGAATTTGATTTTATTCAGCATAAATACCAATTGGCTGATGTGAATATTCATCCAAAATTCATGCGGCTCAGGCCTCCGAATTTTCCCACCATCAGGCTTTCTCAGTTGGCGCACCTTTACCACCGGGAACAAAATCTTTTTTCAAAAATCATTGCTGCAAAAAGTTTGAAAGAGGTCATTGCTGTTTTTAGCGGAATCAAAGCTTCTGAATATTGGGATTCCAGATATACCTTCGGAAAAATATCCGGTAATCCTTCGGAAAAATACCTCTCCCAAAGTTTTATCGAATTGATCCTTATCAATGCCGTTTTACCAGTAAAATATACATACCATAAATATCATCATGAAAATATTGCCGATGAAATATTAGAAATTTACAGCAAAATAAAAGGTGAAACCAACACGGTCACCCAAGGTTGGCAGGAACTGGGTGTTCACTTACGTTCTGCGATGGAAAGCCAGGCGTATCTTTATCATTACCACTATTTCTGCGAACCGAAAAATTGCTTACATTGCAGCATCGGTTATCAATTATTACATTAAATGCACGAGCCAAAATTCATCTCCAGTATCCGCCACAAAATAGAACGGGAATGGTTCGGAACCCTTACCAGAATGGGAACCAAGCTGGGAATTCCTGTGTCCAAACTGCGGGTCTTTTTCATTTATTCCACATTTGCCACAGTAGGATTTTTCTTTTTGGTGTATCTCATGCTAGCATTTTCACTTTGGGTGAAAGATATTTTCATTACCCGGAGACCCAGCGTTTTCGATCTGTAAATGTGATTTTGTAATGAATTTCTTTTTACTTATAATATAACAGCGTGACTCTGGTTTATTTTTGCCAGTGAAATTTGTTATTGAACTCCATGGAATTTTTAGTCAGCACAGTAGATGATTTTCGTCTGGAAGAAATTTACCGCTCCTATGCGAGCACTTTTCCCGAAGACGAACGCAGGAGCCAAACCCAGTTCAGGAAACTGCTCAATCATCCGAAAGCAAAAGTGATTTCATTGCTTCACGACGCCACTTTTGTGGGATATCTTATTCTTTGGGAGCTTTCGGAATCTGTTTTTGTAGAGCATTTAGAAATTTTTCCGCAATACAGGAATCAAAACTTGGGTTCTACAGTGTTCAAATATTTGTTTCAGGAATACTCTAAAATCATCCTCGAATCGGAGCCTGAATTCTGGCATGAAGAAGCAAACAGAAGAATTAAATTTTATCTCCGAAACGGCTTTCAGGTCATTGACAAAGACTATATACAACCGGCGTATGAACCCGAGAAAAACGCGGTTGCATTATGGCTTTTAGCGAATTTTCAGCCGGAAAAAAAGAATGTAATGATAGAGGAAATATACGATGTGGTGTATTCCAAAATATTCTAATTCACTTCGTACTCCAGTTTTATGGTAATACTCGCTTCTTTTTCTTTAGACATGGTGTTGTAGGTTCCGCCCCACGAATATTCTTCTGTGGAATTGGGAGCGGTAATCTGAATAACGCCCATGGTTGCTTTTTTCAGATTTCCTAAATCTGCGCCTGCATTTTCTGCAATTTTCTCTGCACGTTCTTTTGCATCTTTTGTAGCATCCGCAATCATTTGTTGTTTGACTTCTGACAGTTTCGTGTAAAAATAATTGGGAGGAGCAGAAGTAAATTCAATTCCGCGATTGATGATTTCGGTAATATTTCTGGAAATATTTTCAATATTCTGAACCTCTTTGCTTTCCAGAGACACCGTCTGCGTCAGCTGATATCCTGCGAAAGTACGTGAACTGTTCCCGCTGGCATCATTGGAATAATTATACAATTTTTGAATATCCACCGCCGAAAACACCATTTCTTCCGCTTTTATTCCTTTAGAAATCAGATAATCGGAAATCACTTTTCTATCTGAAGCCAAATCGTTGTAGGCACTTTGCAGCTCAAAACCGTTCCGGGAAAAATTTCCGTTCCAAGTAATGAGATCCGACGTGAATTTTTTAGTTCCCAAACCGGTTACTGAAATGGTATGGTCAGATTTGTTGCGGTTTTTTACAGCACTTCCCAAAATGGCAAGGCCGATGACAAAACCCAATGATGCAATGGCGATGGCGATGATATTTCTATTCATAATTTCAAAGGTATTATTTTAAATTGAATAAATCCTTAAATCAAAATTAAGAAATTAACAAAGGAATCTTCACTTGAAATAGCTTATTTATTACTTTTATAATCAACTATTTTACGCTCTGAAACTTGCATAAAGCGCATTATATCAGAATATCCCGGGGTTCCGTTTTTCAAAATATTCTTTCTTTCATAGTCTTTAAAAACATATAAGATAAAAAAAGAAATTTCAGGTTTGGTAAGTTTTAAATCTTCCGTAAAAAAATCTTCGGGAATTTCACGGATGAGGAAGTTCATAAAATCGACGTCATCCCATTGATTTTTCACTTTCCCAATAGAAAAACCCGGTCCAACCGGCTGCACGAATTCTCCGTGTGCTCGGGGAATATTCGGTCGCGGACCCAAAGCAATATCTTTTGCGATTTCCGTTTTCAAAATCTTTACCTTTCTTGCTTCGCCCAAGTGCTGTACATCTTTTTTCAAATCACCCGTAACCTGATATTTAATTTCCACTTCTTCTATTTCATAGGGAATTCGTTTCACGATAATGTGCAGCGGTTTGCGGAAATCTTCAGCGGAAAGCGTTACTGAAACTCTTTCGTAGCGTGGTGAGCTCGTTCGCAATTTATCTTTCACTTTGCCCCGAATCATAAAATTCCCGTCTCTGTCTGTCTGAACTTTTTCATCTGTATTCAAATTGATCACTACAACACCTTGTAAATCAACATGCTCTTCCGTTGTTACCTTTCCGAAAACAAATTCCTGAGCAGAAACTATTTTGCCAAAAAGGCAAAAAATTAAAATGAGCAGATATTTCACAGTTATTTTTCTTCAAATTTAAACGGAAAACCATCTCGCAAAATAACTTTAACCACAGTTAACAAACTTTATCACTATTTTAAGAATTTGAATATCAAAAACAGGCTTCATTCCGAATCAAAAATTCTGTAAATTGCACATTAAAGCAATTCCATGGAAAGTCCTTATACTGTGATCAACGCCTCTGCCGGTTCGGGGAAAACCTACACTTTGGTGCAGCGGCTGCTGATGATTTGCCTGAAATATCCGGCGCAACACACCACCATCCGCAATATTCTGGCTCTGACATTTACCAATAAAGCGGCCAATGAAATGAAAGAAAGAATTCTTTCCTGGCTGGGAAAATTTGCATCAGATCAATATGAGAACAATGCTGATTTAATCGGTATTCGTCAGGAACTGGAAAACCAGGGAATTCATGTCACTCTTCAGGATCTGCACGAACGCTCAAAAAAACTGCTGGATTATATCCTTCATCACTATTCCATTCTTAATATCGGAACCATCGATAAATTTAATTCCCGACTGGTGCGCAGTTTCTCCTACGAACTTGGACTGGCGAAAAACTTTAACCTCGAAATTCAGTCAGAGCCTTTTCTCATAGAAGCTGTAGATCAAATGCTGGATAAAATCGGAGACGATGAAGACCTTTCGGAAACGCTGATGGATTATGTAAATTACGGCCTTGATAATGAGAAACGAACCAACCTCAACAAAACTTTATATGATTCAGCGAAGAGATTTGTCAATGATATTCATTACGAACACCTGAAAAAAAATCAGAATTTTAATGGAGAACATTACCGCAATTCCACTCTTAAACTGAGAAATGAAATTAAAAAACTTCAGCAAGAATCTGTTTCTTTGGCAGAGAAATCTTTAATGCTCATTCAGAAACAGGGTCTTGAAAACGCCGATTTTGCCGGTGGCGGAAAGGTTTGCATTCAGTATTTTTTTGATGGATTTTTACGAACCGAAGAACCTAAATTATTTGACTGCGAAGAAGATGAATTAAAAAGAATTGAAAAATACAGGGAAGGTGCTTCCAAAAAAGGTAAAGTAAAAGAACATCTGATCTTTGAAATCCTGGATCAGCTTATTGAAAACCGTCAAAAGATCATCGAAAATTTTATTGCGGTTCAGAAGAAGAAAAAGATCCTCAGTGCTTTGCTTCCGCTGAAAGTTCATCAGGATATTCAAAAAGAACTGAATGAAATAGAAGAAGAAAACGATGTAGTTCTCCTTTCAAAATTCAATATTCTCATTCATGAAAATCTGAAAAATGAACCTTCGGAATTTATTTATGAAAAAGTGGGGACTCAGTTTCAGCATTATTTTTTTGATGAATTTCAGGACACTTCGCTGCTTCAGTGGCAAAACCTTCTTCCCCTGCGCAACCACAGTTTATCGGCAGAAGGAACTTCTTTCACGCTGGTGGGCGATCCCAAACAGAGTATTTACCGTTTTCGGGGTGGTGACAGCCAGCTGATGATGGATATTATCAACCATAACGAAGAAACTCCACATCCGGCGAAAGTAATTAATCTGAAAGAAAACTGGCGAAGCGCAAAAAATATCGTCCGTTTTAACAATGAATTGTACCAGTTTATTTCAAAAAATCTAAAAGAAGAACACCGC
The DNA here is from genome assembly GCF_003336205.1 of Chryseobacterium lacus. Lineage (GTDB taxonomy): Bacteria > Bacteroidota > Bacteroidia > Flavobacteriales > Weeksellaceae > Chryseobacterium_A > Chryseobacterium_A lacus. Next base: position 37,714 of record NZ_QPIE01000008.1, on the reverse strand, counting down.
GATATTTTCGGGAAAGATTCCTCGCAAACGGCAAAATCTGAAATGACAGGACGCGTAAAAGTTCATCTTATTGAAAATGATATTAAAGACACTTTTTATCAGGATACTGCGTTGAAAATGCAAGAGGATATTCAGGAGTGTCTGGATCATGGATTTTCTTTTTCGGACATCACGATTCTTTGCAGGAATAATTTGGATATTTTTAATTATTCACAAAAACTGGGAAGCATGAAAGTGACGAAAGACGGAATGGAAACCAATATAAAAACCATTTCGGAAAGCGGCTTGACACTGGATATTTCCAATACACTGAACGCGGTTGTTCATTTTCTTCGATGGGAAGCCACTCCCAACAATCATCAGTTTCTGGTGATGATGATGTATTATCTGAACGTGCTGGGCCGTATTGAAATTAAAGATTTTACCGCCGAAATTCTCAATATTTTAACCCTTTCTAGTCGGGCTGAAATGATTTCCTACATCGCTGAAAGATACCGGCTAAAACTAATTCAGGACGGAATGCCGCGACTGAACCTTTACAATTATGTGGAGTTTTTTGTAAAAGAGTTTTCAGTGGAAAAAAAGGAAACCGATTTTGTTTTCAATTTCCTTGAAATACTTTACGGATTTACCCAGAATTCAGGTGCAGGAATGAAAGATTTCATCCGTTTTTGGGACGAAGAAGCCCATAAAAAAACCATTCAGGCTTCTGAGAATATCGACGCAGTACAGATCATGACGATACACAAAGCCAAAGGGCTTGAATTTCCGGTGGTGCTGCTTCCGATGGAAAATAAAACCAAGGATTCGGCCTTCACTGAATGGTTCGCTACACAAGAAATAACGGGAGTTTCCAGTGTCAACATGGACCAGTTTGGAGGAAACCTCGGAATTTATGACGGCGAAATTCAAAATTTTAATGAAGCGAATAGTTATCGAAACTGCATCGATCGATTATGCCTTCAGTATGTCGCTACTACAAGGCCTGTGGAACAGCTGATACTGTACATCCAGAAGCCCAAAAAAACCAATTATCTGGAAATATATGATTTCATTACTGAGTACAACACTTCCGGTTCGGACGAATTCGATTTCTTTGATACAGATTCTGAGATTCTCCTGAAGAAATCTGAGAAGAAAAAACAAGCCTTCAGAACGGAACAGATTCAGGGTTTTAATAAAGGAATTCCCGCCAAATCATCTGTGAAAATTGCCACGCCGTCCAGAAATTATCAGCACCGTAATGAAAATGTGAGAAAGGGAATTTTTCTTCATGAAATTTTATCAAAAATAAACACCACAAGAGAAGTAGAGAAAGTTTTGGGAAAATACGTTCTGGACGGTGTGATCACCCGCGAAGAGGAAGCTGAGCTAAAACATTCGGTACTTTCCGTCATGGCAAAATATCCCGATTATTTTGATGAAAACCTGCAGGTAATGAATGAGCGGGAAATTATGATTAACGAAAACGGCATCACGGAAATTTACCGTCCGGACAGGATTCTGAACACCAAAAACGGATACATTATCATTGACTTTAAAACCGGGAAAGCAGAACCGAAACATCAGAAACAAATCGAAATGTACACTGCGGTTCTGGAGAAACTGGACAGAAAAGTAATCTCCGCGAATCTTATTTATTTATAAAAAAAAGCGAAGAATCAGATGGTGATTCGTCGCTTTTACATTTACTTTTTCACACTACGTCGTTACATTATGCTCCGGCATCCGGAGTAAAAACGCGCTGCGCCAATTCCTGATCGAACAGGTATAATGCTGAAGGATTTTCGCTCACCATTTTTATTTTGGTCACCAATTGGGAGGCACTCGCCTCTTCTTCTACCTGCTCGTTGATGAACCATTGAAGGAAAGAAATCGTGGCAAAATCACCTTCATCATTGGCACTTTTCACAATATTGAAAATACTTTTAGTCACTTTTCTTTCATGTTCCAAAGCCTTTTGAAAAACATCAATATGGCTTTCAAAATGATGGGGAGGCTGGGCAATAGCTCCCATTCTGATTTCTTCGCCCACATCATTCAGATAATCAAACATCTTATCGGCGTGCATCAGTTCTTCTTTGCTTTGCACTCGGAAATAATGGGCAATACCATCCAGATCCTGCGCGTAAAACCATGCAGACATGGATAAATAATACTGTGCAGCATACTGTTCATGCGTAATTTGCTCATTGATAAGCCGGGATATATTTTTACTGATCATAAAATTATTTTATTCTCAAAGATAATTAAAATCTTTTCCTGAGCCAACACAAAAAGAGCAAAGAAATCATTCTCTGCTCTTCTCACATTAAAAATCAAAAATTACGAACTGTTATTGTACGGTTGGGAAATTATTTTCTTTCCAATTTTTGCCTGTCCATCGCTTTGAAGCCTTTCTTATCCATTCTTTCTTTCATCTGTTGTCTCTTTTCCTGTCTTTGGGTTTGCCATTTTTCGAATTGCTGCGGTGTCAGGATGGCTTTCATTTCGGCTTCTCTCTGCTTCATTTTCTCTTTTCTGTTCTCACTCATCATTTTTCTCATATCCTTGTTTTGCTCCATCATGATTTTATTTTCAGTCCGGCGTTTTTCGTGAAGGGCTCTCAGCTGATCCATTTGCGTGGCGTTCAGTTGCAGTTCTTTTTGCATTTCTGCAAGATGCTCTTGAGCTTTGGCCTCTTTTTGTTTCAGCATTTCTGCTTTTTTCTCAGGAGTCATCGGTGTTTTTTGTGCCATGGCGAAAGTTCCCATTGCCAAAACCATCACTGTTAATACCATTTTTTTCATAATACTTCTGTAAATTAATTTGTTTTCTGTCTTTATGATAGAAAAAATAAAGTGAGGTTAAAAGAAAAGAAGGAGATTTTTAATTTCAACCTTTTTGCACACTGCCGAAATAAATTCAAATTATGCCTGTGTGAAAATAGATTCTAGTAAGAAGCAATGAAATAATAGTTCCGCACAAATACTACCGATTGACTTCTCATTTGGCCTGTTTCTCTAAAAGGTATAAGATGCGCCGCCCTGTAAAAAACCCTTTGTACCAATATTAGTTTCTACGAACGCCCCTAATTTCTCACCGTAACGAATACCAAAGGGTGAAAGATTGAAAGCTAAATACACATTATTATCGTTGTTGTCTCTTCCTTCAAAAGAGGAAAACAAAGCACCCACCCCCGCTCCGGAATACAATTTCATTTTATTTTGCGGATTGTTCCAGGTATAATTGGCCTGCAAAAGGAAAGTATTGAAATTTATTTTATAATTATAATGATCATCTTTCACCCTTTCAAAGTTATATCCAATTCCATACTGCCACTTGCTGTCATCATCATACATCATAACTTCCGCCGAGAAAACCCCGTTGGAATCATAATTTACAGCAGGACCACCAGTTATCACATTGATAATATCTCCTGTGATAGACTCTGTAATACCAAATAATGAGGCGGTTCCATAAGAGGCTTTCAGATCAACTTTTTTTTGGGCAGTTCCCCATGCGGCAAATAAAAAAGCCAAAGCGCAGATTGTTTTTTTCATGTGGTTATAATTTATCGATAAAAATACAATTATTTCTTAGAGCTTATTACCTCTTACTAAAAAAACCAGCAATCATTAGATAAAAAATCCGTCCAGAAAATTCTGAACGGATTGTATGTTAAACCTTCAAGGATTGGTTTTATATTACATCATTCCCGGCATTCCGCCACCCATCGGCATGGTTGGTTCATCTTTCTTGATTTCTGTGATCACACATTCTGTAGTGAGCAACATTCCGGCAACGGAAGCGGCATTTTCCAGAGCTACACGCACTACTTTCGTAGGGTCGATGATTCCGGCTTCGAACATGTTGACAAACTCATCATTCTTAGCATTGAATCCGTAATCTGCACTTCCATCGGCCACTTTCGCTACAATAACAGAGCCTTCACCTCCTGCGTTGGCTACAATTTGTCTCAAAGGCTCTTCAATCGCTCTTTTCACAATCTTGATTCCGGTAGTTTCATCCGGGTTGATGCCTTCGATGTTCAGGGCATCGATGGATCTCACCAAAGCCACACCTCCGCCGGCAACGATTCCTTCTTCCACAGCAGCTCTGGTAGCATGAAGGGCATCATCAACACGGTCTTTTTTCTCTTTCATTTCCACTTCGGAAGCAGCACCTACGTACAGTACAGCTACTCCACCGGCCAGTTTCGCCAGTCTTTCCTGTAGTTTTTCTTTGTCGTAATCGGAAGTTGTGGTTTCCATTTGCGCTTTAATCTGGTTTACTCTTCCTTTGATCTGCGCCTCGTCGCCACCACCGTTTACGATGGTTGTATTGTCTTTATCAATCGTCACTTTTTCAGCAGTTCCCAGCATTTCCAAAGTCGCATTCTCCATAGTGAATCCTCTTTCTTCAGAAATAACCTGTCCTCCTGTTAAGATCGCGATATCTTCGAGCATTGCTTTTCTTCTGTCGCCAAATCCTGGTGCTTTTACAGCAGCAATTTTCAGTGATCCTCTCAATTTGTTCACTACTAAAGTAGCCAATGCTTCACCATCCACCTCTTCAGAAATAATGAGGAGAGATTTTCCTGCCTGCGCCACGGGTTCCAGAACCGGAAGCAATTCTTTCATGGAAGAAATTTTCTTTTCAACTAAAAGAATGTAAGGATTTTCTAGTTCGGTAATCATTTTTTCAGGGTTTGTCACAAAGTAAGGTGACTGGAAACCTCTGTCGAACTGCATTCCCTCTACCACATCTACCGTAGTATCGGTACCTTTCGCTTCTTCCACGGTGATCACTCCTTCTTTGCCCACTTTTCCGAAAGCTTCAGCAATCAGAGCACCGATGGTATCATCATTGTTTGCAGAGATAGAAGCTACCTGCTTGATTTTTTCTGCGTTTTCGCCCACTTCCTGAGACTGAGATTTCAGGTTCTCAATTACTGCTTGTACTGCTTTGTCGATTCCTCTTTTAAGATCCATTGGATTAGCACCTGCTGCCACGTTTTTCAACCCTTCACGAACGATTGCTTGAGCAAGAACGGTGGCCGTAGTAGTCCCGTCTCCAGCAATATCGTTGGTTTTGGAAGCTACTTCTTTTACCATTTGTGCTCCCATATTTTCCACCTTGTCTTCCAACTCAATTTCTTTTGCTACAGAAACTCCGTCTTTGGTCACATGCGGTGCACCGAAAGACTTCTCGATGACTACGTTTCTTCCTTTTGGACCTAAAGTAACTTTTACTGCGTTTGCAAGAGCATCTACCCCTCTTTTAAGAGCATCTCTTGACTCGATATCAAATTTAATTTCTTTTGCCATTTTTCTTTGTATTGATGTACGTTGTACAATGTATTAATGATTTTTTCTTTGCAAAATGGTTCACCTACAGGAATACCTTTTACATTTTTTACAATTATCCCAGAATTCCCAGAAGGTCGCTTTCTTTTACGATAAGATAATCTTTTCCGTCAAGCTTCAATTCAGAACCGGAATATTTTCCGTACAGTACTTTGTCGCCCGCTTTCACGGTAGTTGGCTCGTCTTTTTTACCTGGGCCTACGGCAATTACAGTTCCTTCCTGCGGTTTTTCTTTGGCGGTATCAGGAATAATGATTCCGGATGCCGTTGTGGTTTCCGCTTCATTTGGCTCTACCAGAACTCTGTCTGCTAATGGTTTGAAATTTACTGACATAATACTATTTATTTTTAATAATTATTTCCATTCGTTTTTTACTAATGGTATGCCAAAGGAAAAAGGTTGCAAATCTGTCAGGATCGTTCAGAAAAAGTGAAAAATTGGCAGAAGAAAAACAAAGCACAAAATACTCCTGAAACTTTAAATGGGCTGCGAACTTAAAGTATTCTTAAAGAGTTTAACGATGCTGAAATATGACATGAAAAAAGAAAATGACCGTCGCCATACAATAGAGAATTCTTTACATACCATTTCTAATATATGGATGGTGCTCCTCTTACAATCAGCAACTCCCTTGCGATGTTTGAAGTAGAAGAACAAAAAAAACGCTGAAAAAGTGGAATGACGACATTACGCTACCCGCCAATTACCAGCATTGAAAAAAAGGATTGGTTCTCAGAAACATAAACCCTACTTAAATCTTATCAATAAAAACTTGTTTTTTGATGAAATTCCAGATTTTTAGTCTTAAAAGTGAAAAGAAAGTCATTGTCTGTGTGTTTTATATACAAATGTAAGCTTGTTTTCTGAATAAAAATACAGGAAAAATCCTTTTTTTTATTTAAAAAAAATACAGTATATTGTAAAATTTTATTTTCAAATTCGCCTGAAATCTTCATTCAATTTAATGGCATGCTTTAGCAATTTTGGAAAGAACAAATTGAAGTGACTTTGTAGTGTTGGTTTATTTTCCAAAAAAACAGCGAAAACCTGTACATCTTTTTCCAAATACTGAGCACGATTCAGCACATTTCTCATTGAAAACTCAATTCCTTTATCTTCACGATAGTGAAAAAGCCAATTATCTTTTTCCATATAATCCAGCATTCTCAAAAGTTTTTCCGGAAGGAAATTCTCGTGATTTCTGAGTGCAGTATACACCCGCTGAGAGTGTTCCCAAAGCACAGATTCCGGCATGGAAAGCGCAAGAAAATGATCAAAAGCCACATCTACAAAAGCTCCTGCATAAAGACGGACTAACGGACTAAATATTGTTTTGGCACGATGTATTTCCGGATGTGCATCTGTGAAAGTATCGATTTCGCGGTGCATTGTGATTCCTTTCTGGATGCCGACAGGAAAAGAAAACCGCTCTTTATTTTTAATAAAATCCTGCAGAAACTGCCCAACAATCTGTTCATCAGAAAAAGAAAGAAAGGAATGAGCGAGAAAATTCATGGCTAGACTTAGATTTACGGCTTACTGAAACTGAAATTATTGCAATGAATATTCACTTATCCTCCGTTTCATCAGAATGTTGGTTTTTTACTTTACAATAAATTTCCGGACACCAATCGCATCACTTTTATTTCCACTAACTGAAAGGAAATATTCTCCGGAAGCAAGATGAGCAATATTAATTCTCTTATTATTGGTGGTGATGACCGTTTGACCCAGAACATTAATAATTTTAAAGGTATACATTTCATCATTTTTGATGGAAATATTAATTTCATCAGTGGCTGGATTCGGATAAATTGTAAATTCCTTTGCGGTCGTTTTCACTTCCAAGGTATTCATACTTGCTGAAGGCATAAACTCTGAAACCACACAGGCAAAACGTGCAAACCCAAAAGCTTCATCAGATGGGTTGGGATTTCCGATCGTCACACCGGTTGGATCAGCATTATAATTCACTGCAGGATTTGCCCAACGATTGATTTTCGGGCAATTAATTCCCACATCTGCACATTGGTCGTTATACGCCATCATGGTGCGCCATCTTCGGGAAGAAGGAGCACTCGTTCCCATGTTGACCGCAGTCTGGTTGACATAACCATGGAGATTACTGCAAGGACTGGTGCTTTGATTTACGTACCAGTCGTGGTTCAAACCCATATTGTGACCTATCTCGTGAGACAAAGTATAATTGGAAACAGCACAATTTCTTAATGAAACAGAAAATGCCGCATTGGCGGAATAGTTGGTAGGATTGGTATTCAGATATCCCAACCCACAAGTATTGGTAGGAGTAGCCGTAATCAGTGCACACAAATCTGCGCCGTAAATAGTACGCAACGTATGGACATCGTCCATAAAACCGTCGGTCTGATTTCTGAAACGCGTAAGATCGGTACTGATATTTCCGCTTTCTGAATATGCTATTTCCCCGGCATACACCAGATTGATCGTAATATTCGGAATTCCTGAATTGACCAAAGAATTATTAAAATTAGTAATGGCTGTGGCAATCTGTGAATTGCTTTGCGCTACACCTCCCCAACCTAAGCGGGCAGCCGAAGTATACACCACCAACACATCAATAACAGAAGGCTGGCAAACCGGTGTAGAAGCAAGGCAAATATTTGAATTGGCTTTATGAGTAGAAAAAAGTTCCGGATGGATAAAATCTTCTTTCAAATCTTTTTGGATAAGATACGCTTCATTCACCACGGAAACCGCGATAATTTTATCAGAAGTTTGGTGAAATATCACTTTTTCGCCCAGGGAAGAGGCATACATCCCCGTCAGTACGTTTTCATATTTTGAAAAAACCAGTTCGGAATCCGGTTCATTTTCTATTGAATACGAGTAAGAAACACTTTTGTTGGTATATTCAAAAGTTCTTGCCAGACGAGCCTGGAATTTCTTTCCGGTGGGCAGTGTTATTTCCAAATCTTGCTCCGCTTCAAAAGCCGGCTGCAAATAATATTGAGTTGAAATATAAGAAGAAGCCAGATCCTCATGAAGTTTCTGGTGTATTTGCAGACTGTTTTCATTGACAGGATTCTGGAAAACAGACACCTGAGCCCAGCAAAATATCGTTGCAAAATAGAATAGAAAAGATAAAAGTTTATTCATAAAAAAGCGGATTGGATGCTGAACAAATATAAATATATTAATTGATTCTGAATAAGATATCTCTTAAAACAGCCGTTCGTGGAAATCTTCAATCTTACTGACTTCTTCGATCTGAATTCCGAATTTCCGTTTTGGAATTTTATTAAGATTGGAAATAAATATCTTCTCATAACCCAGTTTCTCAGCTTCAGTAATGCGCTGTTCAATCTGCGGAACTGGCCTTATTTCGCCACTGAGCCCGATTTCTCCGGCAAAACAGAATTTTTCTGAAACTGCAATATCATCATTTGAAGAAAGCACGGAAGCAATCACGGCCAGATCCAAAGCGGGATCATCCGTTTTAATTCCACCGGTAATATTCAGAAAGACATCCTTCGCACCCAACTGAAAACCTGCTCTTTTTTCCAAAACCGCCAGCAACATATTCAGCCTTCTCCCATCGAAACCTGTGCTGCTTCGCTGTGGCGTTCCGTATACTGCTGAACTTACCAATGCCTGAATTTCCAACAACATCGGCCGGTTTCCTTCCAATGTTACCGCTATAGTATTTCCGGAAAGCTCTTCAAATTTCTTGGTGATCAGAATTTCTGAGGGATTTTTAATTTCCTTCAGTCCTTGTGCTACCATTTCGTAAATGCCAATTTCGGAAGTGGAACCAAATCGGTTTTTATTCGCTCTCAGCAATCTGAAAAGATGGTTTCTGTCTCCGTCGAAATTCAGAACAACATCCACCATATGTTCCAGAACTTTCGGCCCGGCAATCTGTCCGTCTTTGGTAATATGACCTACAAGAATGATAGGAATATTGTTTTCTTTTGCGAATTTGATCAACTCATTGGAACACTCTCTGATTTGAGAAACGGTTCCGGGCGAACTTTCAAGAAGTTGGGAATGTAAAGTTTGGATGGAATCAATAATGATGAGTTCCGGCTCCAGTTTTTTCGCTTCGTGAATAATTTTCTCTACGGAAACTTCTGTGAAAAGAAAGCAATTTGGATTTTGAATATCCGTGAGCCTGTCCGCACGCATTTTAATTTGTGAAGCACTTTCTTCTCCGGATACATACAGGATTTTCTTTTTCATTTTAAGCGCCAACTGCAACAGCAAAGTGGATTTTCCGATGCCTGGTTCTCCACCGATCAGAATGACTGAACCCAGAACAATTCCTCCTCCCAACACGCGGTTCAGTTCTTCGGAATTGGTTTTTATCCGGGATTCTTCAATCGTTTCCACTTCAATAATGTTGATGATGTGGTTTTGCTTTTTATCTGAGATTTTATGGGTACTCTTTTTTTCATATATCTCTTCTGCCAAAGTATTCCAAGCACCGCAATTTTTGCACTGTCCGTGCCATTGCGAGTATTGAGTACCGCAGTTTTGACAATAAAATACTGTTTTCAGCTTAGCCATGGATGAAGTGTATATTGGTGTTCCGAAAATTTAATATAAATACGTACAAATATAAGCTAATCTGCCAAAGAAAATCATTTTGAAACATTGTTCTGAGTTTGTAGGCTACACTAAAATCGCCTAACTTTGCACAAACCTAAATCTAATGAGTAAAAAGAACACCAAATACATCTTCGTGACAGGAGGTGTAACATCATCTTTAGGCAAAGGGATTGTTTCGGCCTCGCTGGGACTGCTCCTAAAATCCAGAGGCTTCAGCGTTACTATTCAAAAACTTGATCCTTATATCAATATCGACCCGGGAACTCTGAATCCTTACGAACACGGCGAATGCTACGTTACCGAAGATGGTGCAGAAACGGATTTAGATTTAGGACACTATGAACGTTTTCTGGATTCTCAAACTTCCCAAAACAATAATGTTACGACAGGAAGAATTTACCAAACGGTCATTGAAAAGGAAAGAAAAGGCGAATTTCTTGGGAAAACGGTGCAGGTTATTCCTCACATTACCAATGAAATTAAAAGGAGAATAAAAATCCTGAGCAAACAGAACTTCGACATTATCATCACGGAAATTGGTGGCACTGTGGGCGATATCGAATCTTTGCCCTACATTGAATCTGTACGTCAATTGCGGTGGGAATTGGGAGAAAGCAACTCGATGGTTATTCACCTTACCTTACTTCCTTATCTTGCAGCAAGCGGCGAACTAAAAACAAAACCTTCGCAGCATTCGGTGAGACAGCTGATGGAAAACGGAATTCAGGCAGATGTTCTGGTTTGTCGTTCTGAGCACAAAATTCCGAAAGATGTGAAATCCAAGCTGGCTCTTTTCTGCAATGTTCCGGCGGATAATGTTATTGAATGCATGGACGCCGATACCATTTATCAGGTTCCTTTAGATCTTCAGAAGCAGAAATTTGACGAAGTTGTGCTAAAAGAACTCGACCTTGCTACAAGAAAAGAAAGCGATCTCAGGGAATGGAAATCGTTCCTGAAAAAATATAAAAACCCAAAAAGAAAAGTAGAAATTGCATTGGTAGGAAAATATGTTTCCCTGCAGGATTCTTATAAATCCATTGCAGAAGCTTTCATCCATGCCGGAGCAGATCTGGAAACCGAAGTGAAAATACGGTGGGTGTACAGCGGAGAACTTACAGACGAAAATGTTGCAGAAACTTTTTCGGGAATAGATGGAATGCTGATCGCACCCGGATTCGGCGACCGTGGTATTGAAGGGAAAATAACCGCTGCGAAATATGCGAGAGAAAAAAGAATTCCATTATTAGGAATCTGCTTGGGAATGCAGGTGATGACTATCGAATTTGCAAGAAATGTCCTCGGATTATCTCAGGCTAATTCTGTGGAATTTGATCTGGAAACTCCGGATCCCGTTATTTCTTTGATGGCAGACCAGAAAAACGTGGTGGACAAAGGTGGAACAATGAGATTAGGAGCCTGGAAATGCGCTCTGAAACAAGGTTCAAAACTTTATGAAATATATGGTTCAAGGAGTATTTCCGAACGCCATCGCCACCGTTATGAATTCAATAGCGAATACCGCTCTGATTTTGAAAAAGCCGGACTGATTCCGACAGGGCAAAATCCAGAAACGGTACTGGTAGAAACTTTAGAACTGAAAGACCATCCTTTTTATATCGGAGTGCAATATCATCCGGAATACAAAAGTACCGTCGCAACTCCACATCCGCTCTTTAAAGCACTCGTAGAAGCTGCTTCCGGAAAATAGAAAAAGACCTGCAACCGCAGTTTTTTATCTCCGAAAAAATCTTACTCGTTCCGAAAAAAATGAGTAATTTTGACACCTTTAAAACAGAAGGTTATATAACCCTGTTGAAATTTATGTAGACCCAATTAATTAATACAGAATCAATGCAAGAAAATAACGGTGTAGACAGAAAACAGATCATTCTTTTTATGATTTTCTCTCTCGTCATGATGGGAGGAATGTTCTTTTTTCAGAACCGTGACGCAGAAAAACAGGCAGCTATTGAGGCTCAAAAACCTGCTACTACACAATCTGACAACCTGACCACAAAACCTGCCGCTTTCAGCAACCTGAATGACAGTGTGAAAACTACTGCTATTCAGGAAATTCAGTTGAAAAACAATGAACTTACCCTTCACATTTCTACTCTTGGCGGGCAGATTTCCAAAGTGCAGCTGAATGAATATCAGGCTTACAATCCGCTGACGGACGAAAATGATCTTCCGCTGATGCTGTTGGATAAAAATAATTCTTCCTACGGATTTGCTTTTAAAGACAAAACAGGAAAAACTTTCAACACGAAAGATCTTGTATTTAATGCCAATCAAAACGGGAACACTATTACGCTGGAACATCGTGGAAATGGCGCTATCATTCAGTTTATATATACACTTACCGATAAATACACTGTTGATTTCAATGTTAAAACACAAGGATTATCCAACATTGTAGCAGACAACAAGGCAGAATTTCAATGGAATTATCAGGCAAAAAGCTTGGAAAAAGGCCGTTCCCAAGAACAGACACACACCGAATTTGGCTATGCTTTCGATAATTTCAGCAGCTATGATTATGATGGGCGTACCACGATGGAAGAGCCCGATGAAACTTTGAACTGGTTGGCCATCAAAAATCAGTTTTTCACAGCGATCATCGAACCACAAACAGGTTTCAAAAACTCCAGCGGATTTCAGGATACTGTGGAAGAAGGGGAATATTTGAAAAAATTTAATTTCTCCGGAAATGTAGATATGGCCGGAAGCGAACTGAACCAGAATTTCAAATGGTATTTCCTGCCTTTAGATCTGAAACTCCTGAAAGAGTATGATAAAAATTTTGATGAAATTTTACCATTAGGCTGGTCTTTCATCGGAACCATGAACCGTTGGTTTTTCATGCCGATGTATAATATTATTGCATCTTGGGGACTAACAGCGGGTTGGGCTATTTTCCTGATGACAATTATTGTAAAATTAATCTTGTCGCCAATTATGTTCAAGCAACATAAACTCAGTGCGATGATGCGGGTGATTCGCCCGGAAATAGACGAGGTAAACGAAAAATACAAAGATGCTGATCCCATGAAACGCCAACAGGAAATGATGAGCGTTTACCGAAAAGCAGGTGTAAATCAAATGGCGGGATGTTTGCCGGCATTGCTTCAGATTCCAATTTTCTATGCCTTGTTCCGGTTTTTCCCCAACTTTATTGATCTTCGAGGTGAAAGTTTCTGGTTTGCAAAAGACCTTACGGCTTATGACGATGTCATCAAACTGCCGTTTCATATTCCTTTCTTAGAAGATCACCTGAGTATTTTTGCCATAGCGTGTACAGCAGTAATTTTGATCTACACCATGCTTACTGCAGGAAATATGCAACAGCCCACAGCACCGGGAATGCCGAATATGAAAGTACTGATGTATATTTTCCCTATTACTTTTCTGTTCTTTCTGAATACTGCTTCTTCCGGGCTTTCATGGTATTATTTTGTATCGAATGCTATTAATATTCTGATTATTCTCGTGATCAAATATTGGATTTTGGATGAGAAAAAGATTCATGCGCAAATACAGGCCAACAAAGCACAGCCGAAAAAAGAAGGAAAATTCCAGAAACGGATGCGCGAAATGATGGAAAAAGCCCAGGAACAACAACGCCAACAGCAGGGACAAATTCAAAAACGTCAGGATAAAAATAAGAAAAAATAAAAACTTTCTGTTCAAAATTATCGCCTCCTTTACAGCAAAGGAGGCTTTTTTGTGGTTAAATTTTGAAATTTAATTATACTGAAATTTCTCGGCAACAGGTCGCAGCTACGCTGCTCGTTAGGAAAAGGGAACAATTATCTGCTGACATTCCGCGGCTTCGCTTCTATTAACAGGTCGCAGCTACGCTGCTCGTCAGTGAAAGGAAGACAATTTCTACCAAAAGAAACAATTTTCCTCCGACATTCCGCGGCTTCGCCGCTTTACATCTTATTGTTTACTTTTCGTAATGCAAAATGATCACCTGGATTTTTGAATACGGAAAAGTCACTCCTCATATTCCAGCCGGAAAGATCTGCGATGATGGATGGTGGGACCGTATTTCATCAGTGCTTCGCGGTGTCTTTTGGTAGCATAACCCATATTTTGATTCCAGCCGTAATGCGGAAATTCCTCGTGAAGCCTGATCATCAACTGATCTCTGTAATCTTTGGCTAAAATGGAGGCGGCCGCAATCGACAACATTTTTTCATCGCCTTTTACAATGCACTGGTGCGGAATAAAATCGTAAGGATGAAACCGATTGCCATCCACCAGAATTAGTTCCGGCCGAATTTTCAATTGATCCAAAGCACGATGCATTGCATGAATGCTCGCATTTAAAATATTATGTTGATCAATGAAAACCGGTGGAAGTTCTGCAACGGCAAAATCTTTTGCATTTTCTTTAATGTAAGCGCTCATTTCCGCTCGGGTAGCACCGTTCAATTGCTTGGAATCCTGAATTAAATTTTGCTGAAACTCATCATCCAAAATTACCGCAGCAGCTACCACAGGACCGCAAAGACAGCCTCTTCCTACCTCATCACAACCCGCTTCGATATAATTTTCAGACCATTTTTTCAATAAAACCATAGGAATAAAACACATTATCTTGGCACAAAAGTACACGTTCTTTTCGGAATTAAAAACCTGCATCTTGACAGCGTGCATAAGAATGTCTGCTCTTTAATTATGTATATTTGCATCTCAATTCCGGAAAAATGAATATTAAAGAAACCTTACAGCAAACGCTTGCAGAGCTTATTCAAAGCGTGTATCAAATCTACGATGTAACTCTAGAAATCCAGGAAAACAAAACGAATTTTGAAGGCGATTTCACCATTGTCACATTTCCTTTGGTAAAATATTTGAAGAAAAGCCCGGATCAAATCGGAATGGAACTTGGCGGCGCATTTACGGCCCAAAGCGATTTTATACAGGATTTCAATGTGGTAAAAGGATTCTTGAACCTTACGATAAAAGATACTTTTTTTCTGAAAAATCTTAAAACGTCCAGTGAAAATCTGAACACCATTACACCAAAAAATGAAACGGTGATGGTGGAGTTTTCTTCCCCTAATACCAATAAACCTTTGCATCTCGGCCATATTCGGAACAATCTTTTGGGCTATTCGGTTTCTCAAATTCTGCAGGAAGCGGGATATGATGTGATCAAAACGCAGATTATTAACGACAGGGGAATTCACATTTGCAAATCGATGGTGGCGTGGCAGAAATTCGGGAATGGTGCTACACCCCAATCCATGAACAGGAAAGGCGACAAACTCGTAGGTGAATATTATGTAGCTTTTGATCAACATTATAAAACTCAAATTTCAGAACTCATCGCCTCCGGCATGGATGAAGAAACTGCTAAAAAACAGGCTCCGCTAATGAAGGAAGCTCAGGAAATGTTGCTGGAATGGGAAAAAGGAAATGATGAAGTTAAAAACCTTTGGAATGAAATGAATGCCTGGGTTTACCAAGGTTTTAACGAAACTTATCAGCGTCTCGGAGTAAATTTTGATCAGGTTCAGCATGAAAGCGAAACTTATCTTTTGGGGAAAAATATTATTCAGGAAGGGCTTTTAAAGAACGTTTTTTACAGAAAAGATGACGGTTCTGTCTGGATTGACCTCACTGAAGAAGGTTTGGATCATAAACTTTTGCTGCGCTCCGACGGAACTTCTGTGTACATGACGCAGGATTTGGGAACAGCTGTGCAAAGGTTTGCAGAAAACGATATTCAAAAACTGATTTATACTGTAGGAAACGAGCAGGATTATCATTTCCAGGTATTGTTTCTTATTTTGAAAAAACTGGGATATTCCTGGGCAGAACATCTTTACCATTTGTCTTACGGAATGGTTGAACTTCCGGCCGGAAAAATGAAATCCAGAGAAGGAACTGTTGTAGATGCAGATGACCTGATGCAGGAAATGTACCTCACCGCCAAAGAAAAAGCGCAGGAACTCGGCAAACTCGAACTGCTTTCCGATGCTGAAAAAGAAACTTCTTATGAAACTGTAGGTCTCGGTGCGCTGAAATATTTTATTTTAAAAGTAGACCCTCGAAAAAAAATGCTGTTCAATCCGGCTGAAAGTATTGATTTCAATGGGAATACCGGGCCATTTATCCAATATACTTATGCCCGAATCCAGTCTTTACTTTCAAAAGCAGAATTTTCGGCTGAAAATACATTTCCTGAAGAATATCCACTGAATGCTTTTGAAAAGGAACTCATCATGCAACTTTCCAATTACCGGGAAGTGATAGAAAAAGCTGCTGCAACACTCAGCCCGGCGCAGGTTGCCAATTATGTTTATGATGTAGTAAAATCTTACAATTCTTTTTACCAGAATAATCCTATTCTGAATCAAGACGATATTTCTGTAAAAACGATGCGCCTGAATCTTTCGCACCTAACAGGATTGGTGATCAAAAAATCACTTTCTTTATTGGGAATTGGAACGGTGGACAGAATGTAAAATTAAGAGCAAAGAGTAACAAAACAAAACCGTCTCAGAAAGTGTTGAGACGGTTTTTATATTTCCAAAAAACTGGTTATTTAGAATAATTCTTTCCGGATAATGTTCTGGCTGCGCTCCGGCCCTACGGAAACCAAATAAACATTGATTCCTAAATATTCTTCAATGAATTCAATATATTTCTTGGCATTTTCAGGAAGTTCATCATAGCTTCTTGCATGCGAAATATCTTCTTCCCAACCCGGAAGTTCCTCATAGATTGGTTCGTAATTGTATAGTTTTGTAGTGGAAGAAGTGAAGTAATCAATAATTTTTCCGTCTTCCGTTTTATATTTAGTTGCGATTTTCAAAGGAGAGATTCCCGAAAGTACATCCAGTTTGGTAATGACCAGATTATTAATTCCATTGATCATGGTGGCATGTTTCAGAGAAACCAAATCGAGCCAACCGGTTCTTCTCGGCCTTCCTGTAGTCGCTCCGAATTCATGTCCTATCTTTCTTA
This sequence comes from Chryseobacterium lacus, assembly GCF_003336205.1. Taxonomy (GTDB): domain Bacteria; phylum Bacteroidota; class Bacteroidia; order Flavobacteriales; family Weeksellaceae; genus Chryseobacterium_A; species Chryseobacterium_A lacus. The sequence goes on along the minus strand of NZ_QPIE01000008.1, from coordinate 20,788 downwards.
TTTCTTCGCCCAGTTCGTTATCAAGTTCTGTGGGAAAAGGCCCGTTTCCAACTCTTGTAGTATATGCTTTTGCTACACCGATAAGATTTTGCAATGCTGTAGGCGGAACTCCGGCTCCTGTACAAACTCCACCGGTAGACGGAGACGATGACGTAACATAAGGATACGTCCCGAAATCTATATCCAACATGAGGGCTTGCGCACCTTCAAAGAGAATATTTTTATTATCGCGGATGGCTTCATTCAGTTCTACTTCTGTATCTACGATTCTATCCTGAAGTTTTTTTCCGATTTCAATATACTCATTAAAAATTTCATCAACATCCAAGGTGGGTTTTTCAAAATATTTTTCGAAAAGGCTGTTCTTGGATTTGAGGTTTTTCTCGATTTTTTCCCGCAGAACCTCAGGATTCAAAAGATCCACCATCCGGATACCGACTCTGGCTATTTTATCTTCGTAACACGGCCCGATTCCTTTTTTTGTGGTTCCGATATGCGTTCCGCCCGCCTCTTCTTCACGATAGGTATCCAAAAGAATATGATACGGCATAATGACGTGAGCTCTGCGGCTGATAAATACGTGATTCGTCCTCATCCCTTTGCTTTCAATTTGCTCAATTTCTCTGATAAAGGATTTGGGATTTACCACGACGCCATTGGCAATGATACATTTTCCGCGACACTGCAGAACTCCTGACGGCAGAAGATGAAGCACAAATTTCTCTTCCCCTGCGTACACTGTATGCCCGGCATTGTCCCCGCCTTGAAACCGCACTACATAGTCGGATTTTGCTGAAAGGACATCGGTGATTTTCCCTTTTCCTTCATCACCGTATTGAAGGCCAACAACCACGTAAGTTGACATATTTTTTCTTTTTTTAAGATTCGTACAAATTTAACCCTTATAAAAAACGTAGGCAACAATACAGCAAAAATAGTTCGCAAATCTGCTGTCTTGAAACTTTTTCGTAAATTTGCGCTTTATCATTTTATGAAAACGGTCACCATTCACGATAAAGAATTTGTTCCTTACCTGAAACATGAAGAAATTCAGGAACTCATCAAAAATCTTGCAGAAAAAGTACATGAAGATTACAAAGACGAAGTTCCTGTTTTCATAGGAGTTTTGAACGGCGTCATTATGTTTTTCTCAGATTTTCTGAAGCATTATCCCGGAAAATGTGAGATTGCATTTCTGCAGGTAAGTTCCTATACCGGAACACAATCAACAGGTATTGTTTACAAAAAAATGGATCTGACTAAAGAAGTGGAAGGCAGACATATTATTTTGATGGAAGATATTGTGGATACGGGCAACACGATCGAAAGTTTATTTGAATATTTCAAAAATACACAAAGGCCGAAATCTCTGAAAGTGGCTTCGCTTCTCCTAAAACCTGAAGTTTTCAAAAAGGATTTTAAGATCGATTACGTGGCGAAGGAAATTCCCAATAAATTTGTCCTGGGTTACGGTTTGGATTATGATGAACAAGGCAGAAACCTCCCTGATTTGTATCAATTGGCAGAAGGAAGAATTAACCATTAAAAACACTTCTGTGCTGTCAGGAAATTAAATAAGTCTAATTAATATAACAAAGGTAAAAGCTGAAAGCAGACTGCTGACCGCTGAAAGCCCAAAAGAAATCATGATCAACATCGTACTATTCGGCCCTCCGGGAAGTGGAAAAGGAACACAAGCACAGCATTTGATTGAACGATTCAATCTTAAACAAATTTCGACAGGAGATTTGTTCCGTTACAACATAAAAAATGAAACGGAATTAGGAAAACTGGCGAAGTCTTACATGGACAAAGGTGAATTGGTTCCGGATCAGGTCACGATTGATATGCTGACTGAAGAAGTGAAAAAGCCAACGGAAACAAAAGGTTTTATTTTTGATGGCTTTCCCAGAACAGCTTTTCAGACACAAGCATTGGAAACCATTGTAAAAGAAATTCTGGATGACGAAATTTCCGTGTGTCTTTCCTTGGTAGTAGAAGATGAAATTCTTGTGGAAAGACTACTGAAAAGAGGAGAAACCAGCGGAAGAACCGACGATTCCAACGAAGAAATCATCAGAAACAGAATTACAGAGTATTACGCCAAAACCGCAGAAGTGGCTGAACTGTACAAACAGCAAGGCAAATATGTAGAGATTAACGGCGTGGGTGAAATTGATGAAATTTCCCGAAAACTCTTTCAAGAAGTAGAAAAAATTAAAAAGTAATCAGTGGTCAGCGGTCACAAACAATATATTGATTACTGAATCCTGACTGCTGACAACTTTATTATGTCAAATTTCGTAGATTACGTAAAAATACACTGTAAAAGCGGACACGGAGGTGCAGGTTCTGCCCATCTTCGCCGCGAAAAATACATTCCGAAAGGCGGACCCGATGGTGGCGACGGCGGAAGAGGCGGCCACATTATCATGAAAGGAAATTCCCATGAATGGACTCTGCTTCCGCTTCGTTATACACGTCACATAAAAGCGGAACGCGGAGTGAACGGTGCTAAAAACCAGCTTACCGGAGCCGACGGTGAAGATGTTTACATCGAAGTTCCCATAGGAACTATCGCCAGGAACGAAGAAGGCGAAATTATCGGCGAAATTCTGGAACACGGACAGGAAATCATCCTGATGAAAGGAGGAAAAGGCGGGCTTGGGAATGAGCATTTCAAATCCTCCACCAACCAGACGCCTCGTTATGCGCAACCAGGACTTCCGGGAGAAGAAGGGTATGTAACTTTCGAACTGAAACTGTTGGCCGATGTAGGTTTGGTAGGTTTACCCAATGCAGGAAAATCCACACTTTTGGCTTCCGTTTCCGCAGCAAAACCCAAAATTGCCAACTACGCTTTCACGACGCTGACTCCCAATTTGGGAATTGTGGAATACCGAAATTTCAAATCTTTTGTGATGGCCGATATTCCCGGAATTATAGAAGGAGCGGCCGAAGGCAAAGGTCTGGGACACCGCTTTCTAAGGCATATCGAAAGAAACTCCATTTTGCTCTTTTTGATTCCTGCCGATTCCGAAAGCCATTATCAGGAGTTTAAAATTCTGGAAAACGAACTGAAAGAATACAATCCGGAACTTCTGGATAAAGACTTTATCGTTTCCGTTTCCAAATCCGATTTGCTGGATGATGAACTGAAAAAAGAAATTTCTGCTGAATTTCCGGAAAACCGGCAGCCCATTTTCTTCTCCGGCGTCACTCAGGAAGGCCTTATGGAACTGAAAGATGCGATCTGGAAGAAGTTGCATGGGTGATCGTCCTATAAATATTATTCGTCCTGAAGTCTGATTTCAGATAGTTGAAAAATTAAGCTATTTTCCACCGATTCTTAGCCTAACTAAAAATTGACTTTCGTTACTTACAAAAAAACCTGCTGTAAAAAAACAGCAGGAAATCAATATACATTTGTTAAAAAATAATTGAGCTGAGTTTGGCGAATTTCTTTATTTTTTAATAACTTTCGATGTTGTGGTAAAACGCTCATTACTCATTTTGATGTAATAAATACCTTTTGACAAACCTTGCATGTTCACAGAGAACGCTCCTCTATCAAAGTTTCCTTTTTTCACCAATGATCCTATACTTGAGATAATTTCATACGAAACAAGTTTCTCTTTTGTACGGATATAAAGAACATCTTCCACAGGATTTGGGAAAATCTTAATATCGGTTTTTTCAATGGATACTTCCTGTGTATCCAGCGCAGTACATTGCGCAGTTACATTTACAGCAGGCGGCAACGCACTATTAACCTGAATTGCGTAGTAAGAGGAAGGATCATCAACACATACTTCCTGCAACTTCGGCAACCATCCGTGATCTGTAGGACTGAGCCAAATGAGGTTATGATTCCCCCGTTCTTGAGATTTATATGCGTTAATTTGGAATTGCTGGTAAAATCGACATACTTCAAAGCCGGATTATTACTTAAATCTACCTGCGTTAGCTAATTTGCGACGCAGGAAAAGTTCTGAAGAAGTGCTAAATGAGAAACATTAATATGGGTTAATGAATTGTTGCCAAAACTCAACCGTTTAAGTAAAAGATTATTGCTTAGGTTTAAAGTAGATAAATTAGATTGAAAAACACTTAACTCTTCCAATAAAAGCAAATTCGATAAATCGATTCCTGCTGACAAATTATTGTGTCCCAAATTTAAATAATTAATTAAGAGATTACTCTGTAGATTAACCGAGGTAATCCCGGTGTCATCCAGACCCAACCTTCACAGCTTGTGCATTACTCCATAAAATCAAGATCAAGAAAAGGAAGAAATAGACTTTTCTCATATTAAAATTTTTGTTAAATAATCTCTGAAAGCTTATGACCTATTCAGTAAATAAATTGAAATTGTCAAATCAATATTCTGATAAAATATAAACGTTAACTATAAGATGCAAAAAACACGAAAAGTTGCAGCTGCATGCGATTACAAATTAACATCTTAATTTTCCACTGGAAAAAACGTATCTTTGCAGCTGTTTCGCGGCATTCCAAAAGCCATGGGTAATTTTCTTACTCCCGTTTCTGCTGAATCTTCATCGGAAACCGCTCCAAAAATGTAGAAGTAAAACACTTCGCCCGCACTTATTATTTAACATTTATCAATTTGACATTCAACGACTTAAAACTAATTAAGCCCATTTCTGATGCGCTTCAGGAAGAAGGTTACGAAAACCCTACGCCTATTCAGGAAAAATCTATTCCTGCCATTCTACAAGGAAAAGATCTTCTGGGAACAGCCCAAACCGGAACCGGAAAAACCGCAGCCTTTGCCATTCCGATCCTTCAGAATCTCACAGAAAAAAACATCCGCAATAATCAAATAAAAGCACTCATTCTCACTCCTACGAGGGAATTGGCGATTCAGATTGAAGAAAGCTTCAACGCTTACGGACGACATTTGAACCTGAGAAATCTGGTCGTTTTCGGAGGCGTAAAACAAGGCGCTCAGGAAGCGGCTTTGAAAAGAGGAGTCGATATTTTGGTAGCCACGCCTGGAAGATTGCTGGATTTTATTTCGCAAGGAATTATTTCTCTTAAAAATCTTGAAATATTCGTTTTGGATGAAGCCGACAGAATGCTGGACATGGGTTTTGTTCATGATGTGAAACGCATCGTAAAACTGTTACCTCAAAAAAGACAAACACTATTTTTCTCTGCAACTTTTCCGGATGAAATCAGAAGTCTGGCAGATTCTATCCTGAACCAACCTGTGAAAGTTGCCGTAGCTCCGGTTTCTGCAACGGCTGATACCATTCAGCAGAAAGTATATTTTGTGGAAAAGGATAATAAACTGGATTTGCTGACCCATATTCTGCAAAACGATATTTCGGAATCAGTACTGGTATTCGCCCGAACCAAACATGGAGCAGATAAAATTGCCAAAAAACTTCAGAAAAGCAGAATTTCTGCCGAAGCCATTCATGGAAATAAATCTCAAAACCAGAGACAAAATGCTCTGAATAATTTCAAATCGGGGAAAACGAGAATTCTTGTGGCGACCGATATTGCAGCCCGAGGAATTGATATTGATGAACTGAAATACGTGGTTAATTTTGAACTTTCCGACGTTTCAGAAACCTATGTTCACCGAATCGGAAGAACAGGAAGAGCCGGCGCAGAAGGAAAATCTATTTCTTTCGTAGACGGTTTGGATCTCATTAATCTGAAAAACACGGAAAAACTCATCGGGAAAAAAATTCCTGTGGAACGAGACCATCCTTATCATACCGATGATCTCGTAGTGCAGAAAAGGGATTCCAACAACCGGAGTTTTACGCCCAGACCCACTCCGCAAGCGAAAGAAAATATTAATTTCAAAAAGGTAAAGAACAAGAATTTCTTTAGAAAGAAATAATTATAAAACCTGTCATCTGAACGTTGGCAGGTTTTTTTTAAATGACCCGGATTTCATCCGCTTCTACGCTTTCAGGATCCGTAACATCCACATTGGAAGGCTCATCATTTACTCCTTTAAAAATAAAAATGAGATTATGATAAAAATGAATAAACCGAATGTTTTTATCAAAATAAGAAGGTGTGTAATTCGGTAAAATAAATTCCTGATGATTGAGTCCATCCGTTAGATTCTTAAAAAAATTCATCATGGTTTCGGGATCTGCAAGATTCTCACTGTTGCCGCCATATCCTGGCCAATATGAGGTTTGCGTATCTTCTATCACATAAATTCCGCCGTCTTTCAATTTCGGGAAAAGAATCTGAAATGTTTTGATCACATGCTCATTAATATGGCTTCCGTCATCAATGATAATATCAGGCTCCCCTATTTTGGCCATCATATTATCTAAAACTTTTTTGTCTACCTGGCTTCCCTGAAATATCCTGATTCGCTTTTCCTGTACAAAAGATTTGTCATAAATATCCAGCGCATAAATTTTACCGAAAGGAAAATATCTTTTCCACATTCTTAATGAACTGCCTCCGATATTCGGATGGTGATAACCGCCAACGCCGATTTCGAGAAGTTTAATTTTTTTGTATTTCAGTTTGCGAAAATAAGATTGATAATGCGGTGTATAAAAATGTGCACCCCATTTGTCACACTGATAAATTTCTGCAAGTTTATTCAGGTTACTGCTATAAGGCAAAGATTTCAGAAAAAGATAATTGGATTTCAAGATTTTAAAATATCTGGAACCCAGTTTTTGCTTTAGAAATTCTTTAACTTGATGGTACATTTGCACAAATTTTATAGTTGTTCAAAAATTCTCCGTGCATTTTCCGTGGTAATTCTGTCAATATCGGAGAAAGATTTTCCATAAACAGTAACGAGTTTTCCTGCAATGAGCTCCAGATAAGCACTTTCATTTCTTTTTCCGCGAAAAGGAACCGGTGCAAGATAGGGCGAATCAGTTTCCAATACGATATTTTCTAAAGGTATTTGATGAAGAAACTGATCTATTTTTCCATTTTTAAAAGTTACTACACCTCCTATTCCTAATAAAAATCCAAGATCGACGGCACGATTTGCCTGATCTAAATTTCCGGAGAAACAATGAAAAATCCCCCGAAGTTTAGGATGCTTTTTACGATCCAGCACTTCAAAAACCTCATCGAAACTTTCGCGGGTATGAATGACAATGGACAAATCTCTTTGGATGGCCCAATCAATTTGTTGTTCAAAAGCTATGATTTGAATATCTAATGTAGATTTGTCCCAATACAAATCGATTCCGATTTCACCAATGGCGCAAAACGCTCTGGAATTGAGATAATTTTCAACAATTTTCAGCTCATTTTCCCAGGTTTCAGGATTCACCGAACATGGATGTAATCCCATCATTGCAAAGATCTGTCCGGGATATTCCGCTTCCAGATTCAACATTTTTTTATGCGTGGAAGAATCGATGGCCGGCAGAAAAAACTTGTCAACGCCTTTATCTATTGCACGTTGTATCATTTCATCGCGGTCATTATCAAATTCGTCCGAATATAAATGGGTGTGGGTATCAATCATCAATTTGGGTTCAGGATTCGGTAAATATTTTGTGTTTCACCTTCGTTTGTTGCAAAGCGATTCTTCCTTTCAGATTTTCAAGAAATTCATGATGTTTTGGGCTTTGCTCATCCGAACTTCTGTGTTCTAAAGCTTTCATTATTTTAAAATTTTCCTCAATAAAATCCATGGTTTCATCAGAAAAATAAGCATTCCCGAATTTTTCAAAAATATAATTCACCGCCTGTTGCGTTGGATGGATCATATCTTCTTTATAAAAACGATAATCCCGAAGGTCATCCATCATGATTTCATAAACAGGAAGATAGTTACAGTTCTCAGCTTCTTCCAGAACTTCATGCAAATTACTGATCAACAGAGATTTGCTTCTCTGATTCTCCATCATTCCGTCTTTGGTATGGCGAACGGGCGAAACTGTAAAAAGCAACTGAACTCCTTCCGGGCAAATGTCTTTAAGAAAAGAGATCGTTTCGCGGACAGAATTTCTTATTTCACCTGAGGTAAGGAGCCTTTTGCGGAAAAACTTATCCGGAATTTTATGACAGTTGGCCACAAGTTTATTTTTAGGCAGAAATTCATAAATAAAAGAACTTCCATACGTAATCATCACCCAATTGGCGGACTGAAGAAAAAGGTTGCTTTTTTCTATATTTGAATTAATTTTTTCGAGTGTTTTATGAACGTAATCAGAATTGAAACCCGAATGATGATCGAGCGAGATAAACTGATCCTGATAGGCAATCAGATCTTCTTCAGTATAAAAACTGCTGCTGTGAATACGCCGCAATGCGGTATTAACTGAATACGGATTGAAAATCGTTCCAAAAGGATTGTTGAGCGTTTGGAGCTGTCCGCGCTTCAGCAATGTTGACATTTCCGTTGAAAAACATGAACCTATGGAAAAAATCCGGTCTTCAGTTTGTATTTTTTCGGCAACTTCGTTAAAATGGACTTCAGTTCTGAATTTCATATAAAATTTAGAAAGATTGAATTAAGAATCCCTGCGCAAAAGATAATTGGCCAGTTCAATAAAAGGTTTTTTCTTTTCTTCGGAAATATCAATTTTCATCAGGTAATCGTGGGCAATTTCATTGTGTTTCTCCACGAGGCGAAGTGTTTTTTCATCTACTTTTGTCCTTCGGAAAATCTTTTCCACACCGTAGACTTTATCGATATTATCCGTTTTTTTGGAGTACCAGAAATCCAGTTCTTTGCGTTCTTCTTCGGTTCCGTGTTCTCTTGCCATTAAATAAAGTACTGTTTTTTTATTTTCGACAATATCTCCGGCATGTTGTTTACCAAAATTTTTCTGATCTCCAAAAACGTCCAGATAATCGTCCATAATTTGAAAAGCAATACCGATATGTTTCCCGAAATTGAAAATATTTTTAGCATCCCGGAAAGGCGCACCAGCAATTAACGCACCTATTTCAAAAGAAGAAGCGCTCAATACACCCGTTTTGTAGGTAATCATTCGGATATATTCTTCGAAAGTAACATTATCCTGAGTCTCAAAATTTATATCATATTGCTGGCCTTCGCACAAAAGTAAACCAGTGTGTGTAAAAACGCGAACACAGGCTTTGTAGAGTTGCGGTTCCAGATCTTCAAAAAACTTATAGGCCTTTAAAAGCAGGCCGTCTCCGGAAAGAATTCCTGTATTGAGGCCGTAAACGGTATGAATGGTAGGAACATTTCTTCGCAACGGTGCTTCATCCATAATATCATCGTGAATCAAAGTAAAATTGTGAAAATACTCGATAGCCAAGGAAGGCTTCAGCGCTTTTTTGATATCGCCACCAAAAAGATCGCAAGCCATAAGTACCATAATCGGGCGCAATCTTTTCCCGCGATGATTGATGATATAATTCATCGGTTCGTACAGCTCTCTTGGCTTGTCTTTGAACATATATTTTTCGATACCTTGCTCTACGATCTCCTGATATTGCTGTAAAAATTCCATATCTGTTTTGTTTCCTACAAAAATACGGTTTTGCAATTGGGTATAAAAACAAAACCGTCGTATGGAACGAAAAAAAGCAACCTGAAACAGACTGCTTTTTGAAATTATTCTATTTTAGTTTCATTATTTTTTCGCTTAAAAAACTTTTTCAAAAACAAATAGAGGTCGTAGCCAAAAACACATAAACCCATAAAAAGCGCCTTCGGAATGCTGGTCGACAGCGGTTCTTCAACCCCGTTTCTTCTGTCTTCTGCCTGATAAACAAGAAAGAAAATAAAAGAAGTGACGAGATACAATAATATCAGTGACAGCCATTTAATATTTTTGCTCTTCATTGCATCCAATTTTCTTCAAATATAATCATTTTAAAGAAAAAACCGGAGTCTGTTGCTCCGGTTTCAAGTTTGTTAAACCTTTGTTTATTAAGTAAATAATGTAATGAGCAAATAAGTAATACCGGCAATAAATGCGCTCACCGGAATGGTAAGAATCCATGCCCATAGCAGGCTTACGGTAATTCCCCAGCGTACTGCGGAAACTCTTTTGGTAAGCCCTACCCCGATAATAGAACCCGTGATGGTATGCGTAGTAGAAACCGGAATTCCCAAATGATCAGTAAGAAATAGGGTAATGGCACCTGCCGATTCGGCACTTACTCCTTCCAATGGAGTTACTTTTGTAATTTTGGTTCCCATTGTTTTCACAATTTTCCATCCTCCGCTCATGGTTCCCATAGCGATAAAAAGGAAGGATACAAACGGAACCCAGATGTAATCTGTCGTAAAAAACGCAAAACGCTCCGAAGAAGGCATCATCGCATAAGGATCATTGCCGCCAACAAGCGTAACGTGGTAATAAATAACTGCAGCACCTATGATTCCCATAACTTTCTGGGCATCGTTCAAACCGTGTCCGAGACTAAAAAGTGCAGAAGAAAACAACTGCCATCCCTTGAACTGTTTGTCTGCTTTATGCGGATTGGTATTCTTAGAAATATTAACAATAATAAGAGTGATGATGACAGAAACAATCATCCCTACCAAAGGTGCTAAAAATATAAACAAGAAGATAGGAATCACCTTATCATACCTGACTACACTTTGAGTAAAAAGCTGCTGCAAAGCATGTTTGAAGGTTTCCAAAGTTGTAAATCCGGGATTTGCTGCCGACACAGCGTTATAATCCATTACCAGTGCATGCATAAGGGCAGCTCCTAAAAAACCACCTATGAGGGTATGCGACGATGAGGACGGAATACCAAACCACCACGTAAGCAAGTTCCAGAAAATGGCTGCAATAAGGCCTCCGAAAATTACTTCGAGATTGATAAAATCTTCGTTGACAGTTTTGGCAATCGTATTACCGATTTTAAATTCGCCAATAATATACATGGCAACAAAAAATGCTGCAAAATTCCACAGCGCTGCCCACAATACCGCCTGAAAAGGAGTAAGAACTTTAGTAGAAACGATGGTGGCAATAGAATTGGCTGCATCATGAAAGCCGTTGATGAAATCAAATATTAATGCAAGTGCAATAATAATGATAAGTAAAATGGGAAATTCCATTTGAAAATAATTAAAAATTATGCGTACTTGATGATAATACTTTCGATCGTGTTGGCTACATCCTCAGCCTTATCCGTTACCACTTCCAGATATTCCAGAACATCTTTTATTTTAATGATATTAATCGGATCATCACTTTCGAAAAGCCTCACCAAACCTTGGCTCAGCACGTCATCTGCAATGTTTTCATAAGAATTTATCTTGATGCAGGATTCTTTCACTTCTGCAGGATTGTGGAAACCTTTCAGATTTTTCAGGGCACTCTGTATTTCTATACAACACTTATAAATGAGAAGTGAAAATTCAGAAAATTCCTTTGTTGGCGGGGTTTTGTACAGATAAATATATTTTGCGGAAGCATACATATAATCAGCAATATCATCCAGTCCACTCGCCAGCATATTGATATCTTCCCTGTCGAAAGGCGTGATAAAATTTTCTCCCAGCTGAATGAAAATTTCATGAGTGAGATCATCCATTTGATGTTCATAATCGCTCATTCTTTTCAAAAGCCTGTCATCGTTCAGGTCAAATTCTAACATTCCATCATGAAATTCTTTGGACATTTCCACGAGAGTGCTTGCTACTTTCTCGAACAATACGAAGAACACCTTGTCTTTGGGCTGAAATGCCTTGAAAATATTACCTATTCCCATTATAAAATGATTTAATTTTTAAGAGTGCAAATATCCGTATAAAAGAAAAGTGAAAGACAATATTAATATTAATTTTTATTAACATTGGAAAACATGACAAAAAAAACCGGGATAAATCCCGGCATATCTGTTAGTTAGCTTCTTCTGCTCTCATTTCCTTTCCTTTGAATTTCATCGAAGGCAAGTTTTTCAGAATATCATTTTTGAAATCCTTGTCCACTTCAAAAAATGAAAATTTCTCCAGAATTTCTATGTCGCCAACATCCGGGCGTTTCTTGGATTTTTTGGTTGCTGTGTTAATGATATCCAGCATATCCAGTTTTTTCAGGTTGTCTTTTTTTCCAAGATTGAAGAAAAAACGGGTCATATTTTCGTTTTTGCGCTTTGGTTTTCCGCCACGCTCTCTGCCTCTGCCGCCATCACGGTCGCCACGTCTTCCCTCCCTTTCATCGCGCCTGCGTTCCCTTCTGCTTGACGGAACATCTCTTTCGTCTGAAAGTTTATTGGCTGCCAAATCTTTTTTGTCTTTGTAGAACATTGAAAGATCTCTCAACTGCAACTGAAGTAACTTGTGAACCAGTTCTTCTTTTGAAAATTCTGATAAATCCGGAATCAAAGCGTCATCAAAGGTAAAGAAGTCTTCATGCTCGGTAAATAATCTTTCAAAGACACCTTCTACCTGGGCTTTGATGATTTCATCACCGGTCGGGATTTGTTTTTCAGTAATATCAATCTTCGTAACAGACTTGATCTGTTTCAGTTTCCTGGTTTCTTCGGGTTTAATCAAAGCCATAGAGATACCGTCTTTACCTGCTCTTCCAGTTCTTCCGCTTCTATGAACGAAAACTTCAGGGTCATCCGGTAAAGAATAGTGGATCACGTGTGTCAGGGAATTCACATCAAGGCCTCTTGCCGCAACATCGGTTGCCACTAGAATATCAATATTTTTCAGCCTGAATTTTTTCATTACGGTATCTCGCTGCGCTTGGGATAAATCACCGTGAAGCGCATCTGCCGCATACCCGTTTTGCATCAGAAAGTCTGCGATTTCTTGGGTTTCCATTCTGGTTCTGCAGAAAATAATGGAATATTGATTCGGGTTGGCATCAATCAAACGTTTCAGCGCTTCTTTTTTCTGACGATAACCTACCACATAAAATTCGTGGGAAATATTTTTCTTCACCTCATTGATGGAACCTACAGAAATTCTGTGAGGTTTCGTAAGATAGTTTTTAGAAATTCTTTCCACTTCTTTGTTCATGGTTGCCGAGAATAAGAAAGTTTGTTTCGTTTCTGGAGTCTCCCGCAGAATGGTTTCCAAATCGTCTTTGAAACCCATGGAAAGCATTTCGTCTGCCTCATCCAAAACGAGCCAGTGAATTTCAGAAAAATCTAATGCTTTTCTGTTAATCAAGTCAATTACCCGCCCTGGTGTTCCCACAATAATCTGTGGTTTCTCGCGCAGTGAACGGATTTGATCCATAATGCTGCTTCCACCATAAACCGCAGTGGTTTTGATGTTAGGAAGGTATTTCGAGTAATTTTTAATGTCTTTGGTAATCTGCAAACAAAGTTCTCTTGTAGGACACAGCACCAATAATTGGATTTTGCGACTCCCGTCGTCAATCATATCCAAAATCGGAAGCGAAAATGCTGCTGTTTTGCCTGTTCCTGTTTGCGCAAGTGCGATGAGATCGCGAATATCTGAAGAGATAAAAGGAATAGTCTGTTTTTGGATTTCTGTAGGGCTAATAAAGCCCAGTTCGCCAACTGCCTTCAATAATTCAGGACTTAAGTTGGTCTCCGTAAATAAATTCATGTAAAAGATCGTCTATAATTCGGGTGCAAAGATACGAAAAAGATAGCAGCGAGAAACCTCGAGTATGAATTTTTTTGAAAATCAGGAGGTTAGAACTTTTAAATAATTGAATTTTAATTTGCATTCAATTAAATTTAATAATTAAGTTGCTGGTTATTAAAAAATTATAGCATCAAAGATATTATTTGTATTGACTTTCCTAAAGAGAACAGTTTCGTAATGATGTAGATTAAATCAAAATAAAGTTTCTTCGGTGTAGACCAATTTATCATTTATTATTCTTGCGGGTTTTGTATAAGGATGCTCATTGCTTTTGGTTTTGCTCATAATATGCTGAACATTCCAGCCTTCATTTTTGAGATAATCTGAAACCAAAGAGCGGTGACAGCTCCACCATACTGCTTCGGAACACATATAAGCGATGCGTTTTTCTTTTGCCAATATTTCCAGTTTTTCGATGGCTTTTTTGAAAGATTCGGTTTCCATATAGTCGGCATAACCACGAAAGGAATCCAATCGCCATGCAGTATTGTGAGAATCAGGTTTCACTTTTCTTCTGCCGCCTAAATCTTCATAATGAAAGTATTGAATTTCTTTTTCGGGCAGAGATTTCTCAAGATGGTCTTTATTGAAATGCGGATATTTTCTTGATCCTGGATAACGCCTTATATCCACCAAAGCTTCTATTTCAAATGCTTTCAACATTTCGAGAAACTCCTCAAAAGGGTGATTGGAATGACCGATGGTGAATATGGTTTTCATGTTAAAGAATTGAAAAGAAAGAGGAAATTTTTATTTCGTGAACTTAAATACAATTTCCAAGCCGCACATCGCAATAGGGATAGCAGTGGAAATCCTTTTTTTGCCTGGACAAATGTAATTTCTTTGATGAACCGTTATGGCAAAAAAAGATTGCAACGAATAGCCCGGCCCGAGTTGTGGGCTGAAGCGCAGGCGAGGGATTGCACAAAAAATAAATTTAAAAAAAACAAAAACCTCCCGAAAAACGGGAGGCCTGATATTGATGAATGTTATCTTTTCTGTTATAAAGACGCAGAATGTACCAAAAGGTCGGTCAGTTTGTTGGAATAACCCATTTCGTTGTCGTACCAGGAAACTACTTTCACGAAGGTAGGAGAAAGCATGATTCCGGCATCTTTATCGAATACGGAAGTTCTCTTTTCTCCGATGAAATCCTGAGAAACCACGGCATCTTCCGTGTAACCAAGAATTCCTTTCAGTTCGCCTTCGGAAGCAGATTTCATAGCAGCACAAATCTCTTCGTAGGAAGTTGGCTTTTCCAATCTTGCAGTAAGGTCCACCACAGAAACGTCGGCTGTAGGAACTCTGAACGACATTCCTGTCAGTTTTCCGTTCAGTGAAGGAATTACTTTTCCTACCGCTTTTGCAGCACCTGTGGAAGAAGGGATGATATTCAGAAGTGCGGAACGGCCGCCTCTCCAGTCTTTAGCTGAAGGTCCGTCCACGGTTTTTTGAGTTGCTGTAGTTGCGTGAATGGTAGTCATTAAACCTTCTAAAATTCCGAAATTATCGTGAAGAACTTTTGCTAAAGGTGCCAAACAATTGGTGGTACATGAAGCGTTAGAGAAAATCTGCTGATCAGCATTCAGTTCTTTGTGGTTCACTCCCATTACGAACATGGGGGTATCGTCTTTTGAAGGAGCGGAAAGCAATACTTTTTTAGCTCCGGCGTTCAGGTGAGATGAAGCTTTTTCTTTATCGAGGAAAAGTCCTGTAGATTCTACGATATACTCTGCACCTACTTCGTTCCATTTCAGGTTGTTAGGATCTCTTTCAGAAGTCACTCTGATTCTTTTTCCGTTGACAATCAAATCATTGCCTTCGATCTGGATTTCTCCTTTGAATCTGCCGTGCACGGAATCATATTTCATCATGTACGCCATATACTCGGTATCGATAAGGTCGTTAATACCAACGATTTCGATATTGTCTCTTTCGAGCATTGCGTTGAACACTAAACTTCCGATTCTTCCGAATCCGTTGATACCTACTTTAATTGTTGACATAATAATTAAAAATTTATAATTTGTTAAATAGTTTTATAAAGCCAGAATCTCTGATATTTTCAGAAGGTCTTTATCAATTTCGTTATGTTTTTTAATCGCTTCTTCAATAGGAGTATAAGCGATTTTATTGGAAATCATCCCGGTCATTACTGCATTTTCTCCTTTCATCAGTCCGACAATGGCGCCGTATCCTAATCTGGAGGCCAAAACGCGATCGGCACAACTTGGAGAACCACCTCTTTGAATGTGTCCCAAAACGGCTACACGAATATCAAATTCAGGAAATCCGTTTTTGGTGGCTTTGGCAATATCATAAATATTTCCAAGCTCTTCGCCTTCTGCTACGACTACAATACTTGCGGTTTTTCCGGCTTTTTCTGCTTTTTCAAAAGTGGCAAATAGGTCTTCAATAGAATCTTTTCTTTCGGGAATGAGAATGTCAATCGCTCCTGTGGCAATTCCGCTGTTGAGAGCAATGAATCCGGCATCTCTGCCCATCACTTCCACGAAAAAAACTCTGTTGTGAGAAGTTGCCGTATCGCGGATTTTATCGATGGCTTCCATAGCAGTATTCAGCGCGGTATCGTAACCAATGGTTTGATCGGTACCGAAAATATCGTTATCAATGGTTCCCGGAATTCCCATCACACGGATTCCAAATTCCTCATAAAAGACTTTGGCGCCATGAAAAGTACCGTCGCCACCAATGCAGATTAATGAATCAATTCCCAATGCTTTACAATTATCATAAGCTTTTTGTCTTCCTGCTTTTGTTCTGAATTCTTCCGAACGGGCAGATTTCAGAATCGTTCCGCCGCGATGGATGATGTTTTTTACAGAGCGAGGCCCCATTTTCAAAACATCATTCTGAATAAGACCGTTATATCCTTCTCTGATTCCAAAACAATCCAAGCCGAAATAGGCAGCAGTACGCACAACGGCACGCAGCGCAGCGTTCATACCGGGAGCATCTCCTCCTGAAGTAAGGACACCTATTGTTTTAATTGAAGAGTGCTCTGTCATAGTATTTTCCCGAACAGCAAATTTACAAAAATAAAGGCAAACTTTGGGAGAAAATCGTCCTTCAAATCTTTGAGATAAGAATTACCAAAAATAATGTTTAAAACCTCCCGAAACGTATTTGTAGCAACCTGAATCCGCCTAATTTTCTTATATTTGACCATCAAAAATCATTGCTATGAACCACAAACCGGTTGAAGGTTTTTCAAAACTGACCAAACAGGGAAAAATTGATTGGATCGTAAATGAATATCTGGAAGGAAATGAAGAATTTCAGACCATCCTAAAACAGTATTGGAATGAAAACCCGCAGTTACAAAAACTGCACGAAGAGTTTTCAGAAAATACCATTTCCAATTTTTATATGCCTTATGGAATTGCTCCAAACTTTCTGATAGACGGAAAACTTTTGGCACTTCCGATGGCTGTGGAAGAAAGTTCAGTAGTAGCAGCTGCATCCAAAGCCGCAAAATTCTGGCTGGATAAAGGCGGTTTCAAGACCACCATTATCAACACCAAAAAGCTTGGACATACCCATTTTATTATAGATGTAGAGCCGCACAAACTGCAGCATTTTTTTAATTTTAAACTGAAACAAAAACTGCTGGAAGCTACGGAGGATATTACCCGAAATATGCGCAATCGTGGTGGCGGTATTCTCAATATTCGGCTTATCGACAAAACCGCTGAAATGGAAAACTACTACCAACTCAAAGCAAGTTTTGATACCGTAGATTCGATGGGTGCGAATTTTATCAATTCTTGTCTGGAACAGTTTGGCAAGACTTTGAGAGAAGAAGTTTCAAAAGATGAAGATTTCACCTCTGAAGAAAAAAATTCATTGCAAATTGTGATGAATATTCTGTCGAATTTCACGCCGGATTGTATTGTAAGAGCTGAAGTTTCCTGCAAAATAGACGAGCTGAATGACGACAGTGGAATCTCCAACGAAGAATTTGCCACCAAATTTAAACGCGCCGTTACCATCGCTGAAATAGAACCTTTTCGTGCCACCACGCATAATAAAGGAATTATGAATGGTGTAGATGCTGTAGTAATTGCCACCGGAAACGATTTTCGCGCAACAGAAGCCTGCGCTCATGCCTACGCTGCAAAAGATGGAAAATATACTTCGCTCACGCATTGCACCATAGATGATGGCGTTTTCAGATTCTGGATAGATTTACCCATTTCTGTAGGCGTTGTAGGCGGTTTGACCAATCTGCACCCTTTGGTGAAATTTTCGTTGGCTCTGCTTGGGAAACCTTCAGCACAGGAGTTGATGAGTATTCTGGCAGTTTCCGGATTGGCTCAGAATTTTGGTGCTTTGCGCTCGTTGGTGACTACCGGAATTCAGAAAGGGCATATGAAAATGCATTTGTTCAATATTCTGAATCAAATGGGTGCTACCGAAGAAGAAAAGCAACATTTCGTGACTTATTTCAAAGATAAAACGGTGAGCCATCACGAGGTGATTTCGGAATTCAACAGGATAAGATCCAGTCAAAATTAAATATTATGAAAATCATGATTGTGGCAGAAGGTTCAGAAGAAGACTTGGATTTACTTTTGGTAATTGCTGATAAATTTAATATCAAAATTAGCAAGCCATCGTTCAAGCTTCAAGAAAAAGATTCGCATAAGAAGAACGACGACTATAAAAATGCTTATCTACCGTGGTCAAAATCTGATGATGAGAAATTGGAGATTTTATATTTTGCAGGAAAAAACACTGTTGAACTGAGTGAGTTCTTTGGAAGAAATCAAGGTGCTATTCAATCACGAATAAAAAAACTGGAACTTCCTGAAAAGTATGGTAAAATAAAATAGAACTTTATTTTCAAAATTGACATATCATCTTTAATAAATAATAATTTTAAAATTCAAAATGAAAACATTAACATTAGTAATAGGCGCAGTTTACGGACTTTTTTCGGTAATTTTAGGTGCATTTGGTGCTCACGCTTTCAGAAAAATATTATCTCCCGAACGGCTGGAAAGCTTCGAAACAGGAGTACGCTATCAGATGTTCGCGGCATTCTTCCTGTTATTTGTCGGTTGGATTTTGAAATTTGAAACAAAATCTGAAAACTGGATTTCGTGGTTGATGATTTTCGGAACCTTAATTTTTTCCTTTAGTATTTATTTGCTTGCATTTCAGGATCATTGGGGTGTTAAACTCAGTTTTCTCGGGCCTATTACTCCCATCGGCGGATTAATGATGATTATTTCTTGGGTGATGCTCATTCTCTATTTTCTAAGAAACAAAATGTGAAACAGTAATTCAGCCTTATGAAATTACAAAATCAGGCGATTTCGGGATAGTTTTCGCAGACGAACAATCTCCATCTGTCAACTTTTTCGTAAATTTGTCAATCTTTAAAAAAATAAAATACAATTAAAATATTATGAATCTTCACGAGTATCAGTCTAAAGAGATTTTGTCAAAGTACGGTGTTGCTATACAGCGTGGTTTTATTGCTAATAATGTAGAAGAAGCAATGGAGGCAGCCGGAAAATTAAAAGAAATGAATGGCGCCGAAGGATGGGTGGTAAAAGCACAGGTGCACGCAGGAGGCCGTGGAAAAGGCGGCGGTGTAAAGTTTTCACCCAATATGGATAAACTGAAAGAAAATGCTCAGAATATCATCGGGATGCAACTGATTACTCCACAAACTTCTGCTGAAGGTAAAAAAGTAAACACTGTATTGGTAGCTGAAGACGTATATTATCCTGGCGAAACGGAAACTAAAGAGTTTTATGTTTCTATTCTTCTGGACAGAGCCTTAGGCAAAAACACGGTCGTATACTCCACTGAAGGCGGGATGGATATTGAGCACGTTGCAGAAGTTACTCCTCATTTGATTCATAAAGAAACCATTGATCCTGCACTAGGACTTCAAGGATTTCAGGCAAGAAAAATTGCTTTCAACCTTGGTCTGGAAGGAAATGCTTTCAAAGAATTCACGAAATTCATCACCAATTTATATAATGCTTATGTAGGTATTGATGCATCACTTTTCGAAATTAATCCTGTTCTAAAGACTTCAGACAATAAAATTATCGCTGTTGATGCAAAAGTAACTTTGGATGATAATTCACTTTTCCGTCATAAAGATCTTGCTGAATTGAGAGATACAAGAGAAGAAGATCCGATGGATGTAGAAGCTGGTGAAGCTGGCCTTAATTTCGTAAAACTTGATGGTGACGTTGCCTGTATGGTAAACGGAGCAGGTCTTGCAATGGCTACCATGGATATCATTAAACTTTCCGGTGGAAACCCTGCAAATTTCCTTGATGTAGGAGGTACTGCTGATGCTGCAAGAGTAAAAACCGCTTTCGATATCATCCTGAAAGATCCTAATGTAAAAGCAATTTTGATCAATATTTTCGGAGGAATAGTCCGTTGCGACAGAGTAGCACAAGGTGTGGTAGATGCTTATAAAGCAGTGGGTACTTTCCCGGTTCCTTTAATAGTAAGACTGCAGGGAACCAATGCAGAAGAAGCCAAAAAACTTATTGATGAAGCAGGCCTTCCGATTCACTCGGCAATTACGCTGGAAGAAGCTGCCAATAAAGTAAAAGAGGTTCTAGCTTAATTAACAAAACTTCAAAATATTCAATCCGTTCTCCCGTAGAGCGGATTTTTTTTGGGCAATCCGCACTCCAATGCTAAGACCCAGACTAGTGCGGCCGGGCTATCCGTTACAATCTTTTTGCCTTTACTCTTCAGGAAAAAAACAAACCTTTGGCCAAGCAAAAAGGATTTCCACTACTATCCCTATTGCGACTCAGAATTGAATTTATTTGTAAAGGAAAGGACGTTATTCATACGGACTAATTTCGGGTTGAGTTTACAATCAAAAATATATTGCGGTTCAGAAGACTATCGTCTCGGTCCGTAACGACAAGTTTCCGGTTAGGAAGCCAATCATCGTTTAAAAGTAAATTTAATTAGGAAGATCCTCAGTTAACTAAATGATGGGAAATGGAAAAAGGATTTGTCATTCATGATAAGATAGCCTGGCAATACACCCTAAAAGCAGAATTCCATTTTTCCTGATTCAGTTAAAATAAAAAAGCTCACCAAAACAAATTGGTGAGCTTTAAAAAAACTGGCGGCGACCTACTCTCCCGCGTTAGCAGTACCATCGGCGCTAGAGGGCTTAACTTCTGTGTTCGGAATGGGAACAGGTGAGCCCCTCTGCTAAAA
>NZ_QPIE01000007.1 GCF_003336205.1 Chryseobacterium lacus | reverse complement strand
ATGCTGAAACGAAAAATCACAGCATTTAAACCCTACAAAGTGCCACTTCTGCCCACAAAAAAAGCAGTACTTCTAAAAAAACTGCTTTGTGTATCTAAATTCTAAAAACGATAACTCCATAAACTGCCAAAAAAGCTCCCGAAGCTTCCGTTCAACGGGCTTTCATTGTTGGCTTTTCAAGCCCAACGAAAGCTTAATTATTACCTGCAGTGATTATTTTATTATTATATATCTACTTTCATCTGGAATTATAAACTCATATTTCAGTAGAATTTTTGCATTTACGTTATTACTTTCTAAAACATCTACTTCTTTTTCGTTATATTCATAACCATCTTTTTCGTTCCATTCCTTGATTACGTTGTCAGTTATATCATCTTTTTGAGATTCAGTTATTTCAACTAAAAGTTGATTCTTGTACCAATTTGGATTATCGCTAGTATAAACAATAGCCTTTATGAGAGTAAAATCTATAACAATGATAGAATCTTTATACTTTGAAAATTGGTGTACTATCGGAATTCCTTCAAATTTTTTATTGAAAATAGAGTTTTTGCTATTATGCTCATAAGTTATGTTTTCTAGTTTATCAGCATTACTCCAATTCGCAAAGATTACAATATTACTTTTATTATCTGTTTTATTTATGAAATTCTGAACCGTTTCCTTAATATTATCAGTTGAAACTATTTTATCATTTTTTAAACTATTGAAAAATCTATTATCTATACTTCTCGCTAAATGAGAACCAAAATCGCTTAAGCCAAAAATATTCTGATATAACTCTCCATCAATAAAGGCAAACTTCATTTTTAAAAGACGTTGAAAGAATCCGTATCCATTTACTTCTTCAATATTAGGAACATAATCAATATTTCCTAAATTTTTTAGTATATTTAAGATTAGTGTATTTTCTTCCCAAAGTTTTCCAACATTGGCTCTAAATTCATCAATTTTTTCTTTTGACAGAGGAATTTCTTTTATTTTTTTATAGTAATCAATTTCAATTTCTTTTTTTAGAAATGAAAATACATTTAGTATTTTTTCTTTCTTGAAACTGAGTTCTGTATTTAAGTCTTGATTTGAAATATTGTTAAAAATGAAATTTTTATACTCTTCATTTTCAACTGTTACATTATCAAGTATTTTCTTTATATCATCATAAATAAATTTAAATCTTTGACTTAATTTTATTTCACTAAGATCATCATTTAAGTTGATAAGATGTTCAAATTTCAACAATATAATTGCTAAACTATATGGAAGCCAATTATGGGGTGATAATGCAGCATAAGCTCGATTCATTGGAGGTTCTTTAATTTCCCATTCTGAAACAGCCCATAAACCTTCATTTTCAATTTTATCAAACAGTTCAAAAAAATGATTTAAAAAAGTGAAATTAAAATCATAAGATATATTTTCTAAATTTTGCTCTAAATAATTGATATCATACTTTTCATAAGTTATTGATTTGGTATTCTTCAGAAAGTAAATCCAACCTAATAGTGTGGTAATAAAATAAAAAAATAAATTCCCTCTATCTTCTTTGTTTTCTATCCTAAAAACAGTGTCTTTAAATTTATTTATGGCAATATTAAACAATTCATAATCATCATCTTGCAGGATTAATTTAAAAATGTTTATTAGAGGTAAATATGATAATTCAATGTATTGTTTATCAATATTTTTATAATCATTGCTTAGGCAAATATTTGTAACTAAAGAATCAAATACTCTCTCTACAAATATTTTTTTATAATTTGGTGAAAGATTGGGAAATATATAAATGAATGTAGTTACTGATTTTGAAAAAGCATTCACTGACCTATTAAAAGATTTACTTTTTAAGTTGTAGATTGAAAAATCTAACAATTTATTAAAAGATTCTAAAAAGTCTTTTTCCGAAGCAACTATAATATCTCGTGATACAGTACTAAAAATTTCGTTCACATAATTGAACGGAATAGTATCATAATTTTTATGTAAATTAAATCTCATTTTCTAATTCTATATATTCTTCGTAAATATCTTCTAGATTTTTCAAATTTGTGGACAACTCGTAATATTTATTACTTAATGTATTATCATTTATTTTTTTTAGGAGCTTATCTAGGTATTCTTGACTATATTCGGATTGCAGAGGTGCTTTTTTAGAAAAAGAATAAATTTTATTGTATTTGAAATTCTTCTTTTTAGAGAAGGAGAATAATTTTATTTCAGTATCTTTCTGATACTGCTTTCCTAATTCTAATACATGATAATACTTTTTAGTATTATTAATTTCTTTAGATAATTTTGTAACAGCATTAACACTAATGTCTTTTAAATAAATATTTTTTGAACTTTTATGGGTGTAGTGATTAATTCCTTCAACTTCTTGCCAAATTGGATAAAGTTGAAAATTTAACTTATCTTCCATTAAATTTATATATTCTTCTTTGAACCTTCTTTTAAAATAGTCAATGTAAAAAGCCTTATAAAATTCAAGATTAAGTTCTGATTTTACTATTTCTGTTCTTTTTGTTTTATGTATAAAATTAAAAACAGTATTATAAAGAATAATAAGTAAAAGAATATAGCAGACAAACGAACTAAAAATGAAAATCAAAATATTACTTTTTACGTTTACATTAGTAATACTAGGGCTGAAAAAATATAGACATAAAACACAAATTATTAATGTGAAGCCTAAGTAGGTTATGAATTTAAAATTTACTTTTCTATCAATAATTGATTGGATATCATCCCTTTCATCCTTTAAATGAGTTAGCAATAAATTGGTTACAAAAAGATTCATTGAAACCAATGTGATTATACCTGTTGTAAATGTTTTTACAGTATCTTCAAATTTTATATCTAAAATTTTTAGAAACTCAAAATCAATATATTTAGAATATAATGCAATAATTAAAATTAGAGCATTATAAATAAGTAATATAGACCAGAAATTTTTACTGTAAAACCAAATGTAAAAATTTGATATTTTATCGTTTTTAGATTTATAAACTTTAGGAAATTTAGTTTCGATTTCCTTAGTTATCAATTTTTTTAGACTCATTTATGAACTGCTGTTTTATTCATCATTGCAGATAACGTTTTCGGGCTTTGCGTTCGGGCGGGTTTAGCTTCGCTGATTTTCAATTCGGAGCACAAAACTGTCAACCTGCACTGAACTTGAATAGAAGCACAAAGTTCCAAGTTTGCACAGCTTGTCCCGTGAGGAACGAAACGGGATCACCCCGCCTGACGCAAAACCCGTGTTATAGCCAGTGCTTCTCTCTGTTGTCATTGTGTTTGTCGTCTTTTAAGCGTTATAAAAAGTCCGTGGGCAAAGCCAATTATTATGTGTCCAATGATAAATAATACTCCAAGCCCAAGTTGTCCAAGCCCATATTCATCGTGTCCTGTCAGTAACTTTGAATAGTTAATTACAAAAGTCATATAAATAATAAATGTAATTGTATGTCCTGTAAATATTTTCTAAAACGATTTACTTTTTGCAGTCATTAGATATGTCGCAAGTAGAAGAAATGGCGAGATGAACAATAATATGATAAAGACGTTAAACATTGTCAGTCAATTGGTCCGTTTACGATTAACATTGTTGCAAATAATAAAATGAATAGAAGTCCGCTATAAAGTTCTTTCGTTTTATTATCTTTAAGGGCAAAGTAAACTTGAAAAAACAAGGTCGTCAAGAATAAAATTGTCCAAGAACCTGTGTAGGTCAAATAGGTCATTTTGTTTTCATAATACCACGGAAATGGTTCAGCTCCCCAATGATACTCTTTCTCTATGTCGGTAAATGAGATTTGATATATTTCAAAAACAGAAGCCAATGAGAATAACATATTTGTCAAAATGACCAATATTGCAATTGTCCAAAAAAGTCCGTCTTTTAAATTTAATTTTCTATTTGTCACGGTGTCTGTTAGCATTGGCTATAACACCCAAATGTACGCATATATTTTAAATAAGCAACAATAAGTGTTAAAATTAATAAATAAATGCAATTCCTTGTTTTTTAAATAATTATACCTACTTTTGATCGGGAAAAGGGAATGAATACCAGAAATACCTGAGTAATATTAAGAAATTCTAACACATACAAAATACGCATCTTTTTATGAATTTTTCTGACAAATATTTTCAGTTTGCATTGGGACATCATCACGGAAAAGAGGTGATCTGGATAATATTTGATAAAAATAATGAACTTATTCAGCTTCTTCGGCAAAACACTAAGACACGCTGAGTCCAGGACACAACACAACCTAAATACTAAGGTTGGCAGCATAAATTATCGTTGAATGTTTTCAGGGAATTAGACTTGGTTTAGGTGTCAAGGACGGGTCACTCGGGTGGGTCATAAGGTAACTACGGGGTATATACGGGGTATGTACGGGGTATGTACGGGTGAAGTATGGAGGTAAAGAATTTTGGGGATGCAAAGTCCCTGTTTCAGGGGTTTTATGGGAGCTAGGAAAAGGATTTGCACAACCATTTAACCACCAAATGCTCTGAAGAAAGCAACCGACCCAAGAGCTTTTTATCTCAGAATTTATTTATTGTTTTTAATGGAATCGATGAATCTGCGATTTGCGTAAAGAATCCGCTTGCGGATCGCCGATAGCATGGCTTCGGCTCCGCTCAGCCTCCCGTGCCGACTAACCCCAGAAAGCGAATCAGCAAATCAGCAAAATTCGCCCCCTAAACAACTAACCGACAAATCAATTTAACCTTCTCAAAACAATTAACCAGCTTCAACTCTTTGCCTGTTTTAAATCTTTGCCTGTCTTAAATCTGTGAGAATCTGCGAAATCTGTGAGAACTAAAATCCGCGCTGGCTTCGAGAGCCTCAGCCACCCGAGCCGACCAAGGCAACCATCACCATTCACCATTCACCAGTCAAGTCTTTTCCCCTTTGCCTTTTGCCTTTTACATTTTAACTTTTACCTTAGAAGAGCAAATCAGCAAATTCGCTCCCTAAACAACTAACCGATTAATCAATTAACCTTCTCAAAACAATAACCCGCTTCAACTCTTTGCCTGTTTTAAATCTTTGCCTGTTTTAAATCTGTGAGAATCTGCGAAATCTGTGAGAACTAAAATCCGCGCTGGCTTCGAGAGCCTCAGCCACCCGAATGACCAACCAAGCTTCACCATTCACCATTCACAATTTACAATTTACTGATTTTCAGGCACCCGAGCCGACTAACCAACTATCCCTCTAAACGATTAATCACTTAATCACAACAAAAAGCAAATTCGCAAATCAGCAAATTCGCCTCCTAAACAATTAATCACTTAACCACCACAAAAAGCAAATCAGCAAATCAGCCTTTAATCCATTAACCGATGAATTAATTCAACAATAATAATGCTAATTGGTATTTTTAACCGGTCTGAATCAAGGAAAAACCTTATTTTCGCAACATTGAAACTTATTATGAAGAACTGGACTTTTAAAAAATGGAACACTGTTTTAGGATGGGTGATTTTTGCAATGGCTTTCATTACCTATTTGATGACCATAGAACCCAATTTCAGTTTCTGGGATACTGGAGAATATATTTCATCTGCCGTGAAGCTGGAAGTAACCCACGCTCCGGGTGCCGCACTTTTCCAGTTGGTAGGTGCTGTGGCCGCTTTCTTTGCTTTGGGTGATGTCACGAAATATTCACTGGTCATCAATGCCATGTCGGCACTTTTCAGTGCTTTTACTATTCTTTTCCTTTTCTGGACCATTACCCATCTTGTAAGAAGATTGCTGAACAAGGAATTTGAAGAAATTAACACCCATCAGGAAATCTCCATTCTTTTTGCAGGTGCTGTAGGTGCGCTGGCGTTTACTTTTTCAGATACGTTTTGGTATTCGGCGGTGGAAGGCGAGGTATATTCCATGGCATCTATGTTCATTGCACTTATTGTCTGGCTTATTACCAAATGGGAAAACGAATATAACCAGCCCGACAACGAACGCTGGATTATTTTGATTTTCTTCACTATCGGCCTTTCTGTGGGTGTTCATATGATGGCGATGCTGGCGATTCCCGCAGTGTGCTTTATTTACTACGCAAGAAACTATCAGTTTACATGGAAGAATTTCTTCTGGGCCAATGCCATAACGCTGGTTATTCTGGCCATTGTTTTCAAAGGAATTTTCCCTGTAATCATGACAATATTCGGGAAAATGGAAATCTTTTTCGTGAACGGAATCGGGCTTCCTTTCCATTCGGGAACTATTATCGCATTTCTGTTGATGATTGCACTTTGTTATTTTGGAATTCAGTACGCCAGAAAATCAGGAAAAAGAATCTATCAGACCATCATGCTTTCGGTGGTGTACATGATGATTGGTTTTTCCTGCTGGATGGTAATTCCGATTCGTGCCACAGCCAATCCGCCCATGAATCTTAATAATCCTGATAATGCCATCGGAATGCTGGATTATTACAACCGCGAACAGTATGGCGACTGGCCTACCATTTACGGGCACAATTACACCGCCTATCTGGATGCCAACGGAATTCAGAAAAATGCAGATGGTAGTTTTAAAACGACCAAGCAGGGAGATATATACGAAAAAGATGAGAAAACCGGCACGTATAGAAAAGTAGGAGAGCGTACCAATTATGTGTATGCGGATGAACATGTAGGTTTCTTGCCGAGAATGTTCAATGAGGACAGAAATGTAATGTCCAATTATATTTCCATGTACGGAGCACCGGATTTTTCCTTCAATTACAGCAATCCTGACATTGCAGACAATCCCGAAGCGATGAAGATTTTTGATGAACTTCGGAACAAATATGAGGAAGGAACCATTCGGGTGGATGATTATCTCGATGTCCGGCCTTATGATCTTCTTCGGGTGCAGAAGCCTTCGCTGGCTCAAAATCTGGATTATTTTTTTACCTTCCAAAACGGATATTATTTCCTGCGCTACCTGATGTGGAATTTCGCAGGCCGCCAGAATGATCTGGAAGGAAACATGGAAAATACCCACGGAAACTGGATTTCCGGATTTTCTTTTATTGATGATGCACGTTTGGGTTCACAGGCGGATATGCCGGCAAAGTTTAAAAATGCAAGTACCGTAAAGTTTTTCTTCTTGCCGCTCATTTTGGGGTTAATAGGATTCTTCTTTCAGTTAAACAGAGATTTCGGACGGTTCTATGCCATACTTTCCCTCTTTATTCTGACCAGTGTGGGAATTATTTTTTATACTGGCGTAAAACCTTTTGAGCCACGTGAAAGAGATTATGCCATGGTAGGCTCTTTCTATGCATTTGCGATTTGGATAGGGTTGGGTGCTGCGGCGATATTGTGGTATTTGCAGTCTAAAATAAAGTCGAACGCCGTCAATATTATTGCCGGAATGTTACTCTTGGGAATTCCTTTTATGATGGGTTTCCAAAACTATACACCGCACGACAGAAGCCAAAGATATGCTGCCTATGATTATGCTTATTCGGTTTTGAAATCGTTGCCGGAAAATAATATTCTCTTTGTTTATGGTGATAACGATACCTATCCGGTTTGGGGAATTCAGGAGACAGAAGGGTTCCGCAGTGATGTGAAAGTGGTGAATTTCACGCTGCTTTCCACACCGTGGAATATCGATCAGGTAAAACGGCGTACCTACGAAGCCATGCCGGTTCCGGGTGCTTTAACTCATGAAGAGTACCGCGATGGCACCAATGATCAGATTGTGGTGATGGATGCAGAAAGTCTGGATCGTTTTATCAAAGGGCAAATTCAGCAGGGAGCTCCGGAAAGTATTTTTGAACCTTTTAAAAAATACATCGCTCAGGATTCCATGACCGTAAAAGAAGCCATTAATTTTATTAAAACCAAAAGTCCTGAAAAGGATGAAGTTTTGAAAATGTTGTTTGGAGACAGCCGTTATGAGAGGTTTAATTTCATTCCTGTTTCTAAACTGATCATTCCTGTTAATAAAGAAAATGCCATCAAATCGGGCGCCGTAAAAGCTTCAGATTTACCCAATATGGTGGATCATATCACGATAAATTATCAGAGAAGCACCATGTTTAAAAACAACCTGATTCTGTTGGATATGCTAGCGCATTTCGATTGGAAAAGAACCATGAATTTTTCTAACGGCGGTATTTACGACAGCGAAAATGTGTTTTATCTGGACGATTATCTTCAGTTTGATGGGTTCACTTATCGTTTGGTTCCCATCAAAACTCCAGTAAGGAAAGATGGCGAAATCGGAAGAGTGGATGCGGAATCGCTGTACCAAACGGTTAAAAATTTCCGTTGGGGCAATTTTAAAAATACGGATGTTCATTTTGATGAAACCTCCACCTCCAATATTATCAGCTACAGGAATTCTGTGGGCAGAGCGGCCGAAGCTTTATCTTTATCCGGACAGAAACAAAAAGCACTCGAAATTCTGGATTTGGCTTCCAAAGAAATTCCGGTTTCCAAATACAATGATGCGCGTTCGCTGGCGTCCATTGCTTATGCCTATATCGTTGCAGGCGAAGAAAAGAAAGGCCTTGATTTGGCGGATCAATTAAAGAAAGAAATTTTCGGGGAATTTGATTATTATTCTGCACTTCCTTCGGAACAACAGCGTTTCGTAAGCCGCCAGATGCGTACCAAAACAATGGAATATTCGCTGGTAGTGGCTGCCGTAACCGATGCTTATGAAAAATCGGGACAGAAAGACAAAGCGTATAATTATCTTGTAAAATCTCTGGAACCGGTGGACAAGCGCTTTAATGATTTTGTAAAAAATCTGGAACAAATGGGCAAGGAAAAAGCGTTCAGGGAAACCGATAAGGTGCAGCGGATAACGCCTTTCTACAGCTATCTTTTTGATATTATGACACCGTATGATTCTACTTTTGCAAAAGAAAAAGAGGATCAGATTACCAAAGCAATCATGAGGGTTGCTCAATAAATATTAGCGGGCTTCATTTCCCGCTTTTTGTTTTCGAACTGATGTCAAAATGAGATATTGTGCATTTCTGAGAGGGGTAAACGTAAAAGGAACGACCATGAAAATGGCTGATGTATGTGCAGTTTTCGCAAATGTTGGGGTGCAAAAAGTGACTTCAGTATTAGCATCGGGCAATATTATATTTTCTTCGGAAGAAGAAGTGGCTGTGCTAAAAGAAACGCTGCAAAAAGCCATGTCAGCACATTTTAATTACGATGCATTTCTGTTTATCAAATCGGAAAAAGAGATTGAAGAAATATTGAAATGCAATCCTTTTCCTAAAGACGAAAACTTTCATACGTATGCTTTCATCGGTAATGATGGTGTTGAGAATATACTGGCAGCGGAATTTGAAAAAGCGGCAAAGGCAGAAAATGAAAAAGGGAAAATCACCGCGCAAACCTTTTATTGGCAGATTTCGAAAGGCAATACTTTGGGCTCAGAATTCGGAAAAATTCTGGGAAGAAAGAGCCTGAAGGAGCAGTTTACTTCAAGAAATATTAATACATTTGAAAAGATAATTAAAAAACGATAACGTTCAGCGATTCATTACATTCCAATTTTCACTGTTTATGATACAACATCTCAATAACATTCATCATCAAAACTCCCGAAACTTTTTCCTGATCGCTGGTCCCTGCATTATCGAGGGCGAAGATATGGCGCTTAGAATAGCCGAAAAAGTCCTGAATATGACAGACCGGCTTCAGATTCCTTTTATCTTTAAGGGAAGTTTTAAAAAAGCCAACCGCAGCAGGGTAGATTCCTTCACCACCATCGGCGAAGAGAAATCTCTGGAAATTCTGAAAAAAGTAGGCGATACTTTCAACATTCCCACCACCACTGATATTCATGAAAATGAACACGCAGCTCTGGCAGCCCAGTTTGTAGATGTACTTCAGATTCCTGCATTTCTGGTGAGACAAACAGATTTGCTCGTCGCCGCAGCGAAAACTGGGAAATGTGTCACCTTGAAAAAAGGACAGTTTCTTTCACCGGAATCCATGAAATTTGCAGTAGAAAAAGTGAAAGATTCAGGAAATGAAAAAACTGCCATTATTGAGCGCGGAAATTCTTTCGGCTACACCGATTTGATTGTGGATTTCCGGGGAATTCCAACCATGCAGCAGTTTGCACCGGTGATTCTGGATGTCACCCATTCATTGCAACAGCCTAATCAAAGTTCGGGTGTTACCGGAGGCCGGCCCGATCTTATTGAAACCATTGCAAAAGCCGGAATTGCTGTTGGAGCAGACGGCCTTTTCATAGAAACACACGAAGATCCTGCTTGTGCATTGTCGGACGGTGCCAATATGCTGAAACTGGATCAACTGGAAAGTTTGCTGCAGAAGCTTACACGAATTCGGGAAGCGATTCTGTAGTTTAGTTTAAATTTTTTACATTTAGTTTTTAAAAACTTCACATTGAAAAAACAGCTCTTTTTAGCCGCATCACTGTTCCCTTTGCTAATGTTGTCGCAGGGAAGAGATACGCTTCGCACCCAACAGATTGAGGAAGTGGTTTTCCAGCGACAGTCCAGCAGATCGAATGATCAGACCAATGTCAGCATCAAAGCCG
The DNA here is from genome assembly GCF_003336205.1 of Chryseobacterium lacus. Lineage (GTDB taxonomy): Bacteria > Bacteroidota > Bacteroidia > Flavobacteriales > Weeksellaceae > Chryseobacterium_A > Chryseobacterium_A lacus. The sequence continues at coordinate 208,218 of NZ_QPIE01000007.1, read as the reverse complement.
GCGAAGCAGCACAAATCGCATCTATTTCCGGAGGAATTGAAGGATTGATTAAAACTTTGCCGTCCGTAAATTCCAATACCGAACTTTCCTCTCAGTACATGGTTCGGGGCGGCAATTACGATGAAAACCTGATTTACATTAATGATATTGAAATTTACAGGCCTTTCCTGATCCGAAACTCGATGCAGGAAGGAATGAGCATCATTAATCCTGATATGGTTTCTATTGTGAACTTTTCTGCAGGTGGATTTGAAGCAAAATATGGTGATAAAATGTCGTCTGCACTCAATATTTATTACCGTGAACCTGAGAAATTTGAAGTTTCGGGGGAAGCAAGTTTGATAGGAGGGAGGCTTACCACAGGTTTTGCTACTGACAATAAAAAACTGACCGCACTGGTTTCGGGAAGATATAGAAATACCAACCTCATATTGAAAACGCTGAATGAGAATACCGATTTTAATCCGGTATACATGGATTTTCAGTCGTTTATCAATTATCATGTCAGTCCGAAATTTTCAATGTCGTTTATGGGATATTATTCTCAGAATGATTTTGAAATGATTCCACGGGATAAGGAAGTAGAATTTGGAACGGTCAATCAGCCCATCCGGATTCGCATGTTTTATAGCGGGAAAGAAGACGATCGTTATAAAAACATGATGGGAACTTTTTCCCTTAACTATAAACCCAATGATAAATGGAGGTTTTCACTTGATAATTTTGCGTATCAAAACCGCGAGAGGGAATATTACAGCATCGCTTCCGGCTATATTCTGGAAGCTTTTGATCCCATTACCAATGAACCTGCAACTTCCTACGATATTGGCGGACAGATAGAACATGCACGTAATGATCTTTTAATTAAAACCTACGGAGCGCAGTTTAGAACACGTTTCAAACCGAATATTAATTCCGATATCGAACTCGGAGTGAAATATGAAAGAGAAGATCTGAGAGATTTTACCAATGAATGGAAACTAATAGATTCTGTAGGGTACAGCGTGCCACGAGATCAAGTAATTCCGGGAGTTTTGGATGACAGCGCTCTGGAATTGCAGTATCATTTGGCAGGAAACAATCACATTCAACCAACGAGACTTTCGGCTTATTTACAGTATTCCAATAAATTTTACTGGGGAAGAAGCCGCGCATTCGTGAATGTTGGAGCCAGAGTTGCCAACTGGAGTTATAATAAAGAAACCATATTCTCGCCAAGAGCACAGTTTTCTATAAAACCCGATTGGGAACAGGATATGCTGTTCAGAATTTCCGGAGGTGTCTATTATCAACAGCCATTTTATAAAGAAATAAAAGATTTGGACGGAAGTTTTAATGATCAGATTAAATCGCAGCGTTCCTATCAGCTTATTTTGGGTAACGATTATGAATTTTGGATGTACGACCGGCCTTTCAAATTGACCACCGAACTATATTATAAGAAAATGGATCAGATGATTCCTTATTTTATGGATAATGTCAGAATTCGTTATGCCGGCAAGAATATGGCAGACGGATATGCTTATGGCGTTGATGCGCGACTTTTCGGGGAATTCGTTCCTGGTGTAGATTCTTGGCTGTCTGCAAGTTATGCCCGAACTTTTGAAAACATCAATGGAATGGGAGATTTACCACGCGGAACAGACCAGCGTTTTCGTTTCGCAGTTTTTTATCAGGATTATATGCCGAGATTTCCCAAAATGAGAGTCAATCTAACGGGGGTTTTTGCTATGGGATTGCCTACGGGAGCACCGGTAATGTTTGATGCAGCAGGACAACCGGATGTGATGTCACGGTATCAGTTTCAGAAAACTTTGCCTTCCTACAAACGTGTAGATATCGGACTTTCATATGTTTTTATCGATCCTAAAGAAAAGAATAAAATGTGGGGATTCTGGGGCAACTTCGAAGAACTTACTTTGGGCGTGCAGGTTTTCAATGCATTTAATATTTATAATACAGTCGCCAATCAATGGGTAACCGACGTAAGCAATAATTATATTTATCCGGTACCAGTAAATCTCACAGGACGGTTTTTCAATGCGAAGTTAGAGTTTAGAATTAAATAATAGAAACACCGGTTTTTATAACCGGTTTTCGTTAAGAAATAGTTTGCCTATAATTTATATTATGTTAAATTAAATAGGTTCACATTTAAATAATAAAACCCATATTTATTGATACAGTTTAAAATATGAGAATACCAGATCTTCTGATTCACTCACTATTTATCCGATGTTTACAAAGCCAAACCCATAATTTCACGATAAAATGTATCTTTGCTTGAAATATTTTGAAATGAAGAAATATATTTTTTTAGCGTGTATTTCCTGGCTGTTCATCGCTTGTGAAAAGAAAAATAAGACAGATAACATTCTAGCAAAAAAAGAAGCGGCGACTGTAAATGAAAGCGACATTGTCATCGAAGAAATTCCGGAAGAATGCTATATGAGGGTCAATGGAAAAGATACACTGTTCCTGAAAATGAGTGATAATCTGGGAACCATCACAGGAACAATGAATTATAAGAATTTCCAAAAGGACAGTTCTTCCGGAGATATTGTAGGAATTGCCGATGGCGATACCATCAGGATTGATTATAATTTCGCTGCGGAAGGAACACAATCTACACGAGAAATATGGTTTCTGAAAAAAGACGGAAAACTGATTGAAGGTATTGGCGAGTACGATGAAACGGGTGAGCGATTTAAAAATAATTCTGTGAAATTTACCGACGGACAAATATTACAACCTACAGATTGTAAAGAATTTGATAGGAAATAAATCGGAAATCCGCCTTTAAAAAGCGGATTTTCTTCTTGTTTATTCCATATCTTCCTGTAATTCCTTTGTCTGATAATTTTGTACGAGTTCTATTGCATTAGACACCACATCACTCAGCGCTGTAATATACGTCCCTTCTTCTGCAAGGCTGATGGCGTGTTTTAATGCTTCAATTTCCTTAGGAATTATTTCAAAACTCGGATTTTTTCCTGAAGAATGAATCCCCTCAATCACTAAACCATTTATTTCTTCTTCCGTTCTGCCTCGCAAATGCTTTTCATTCCGGATAATAATATGGTCAAACATTCTGCCTGCAATTTGGCCACATTTTTTAATATCTGAATCTCTGCGATCCCCTACTCCGGATATAATTCCTATTTTTTTCGGACTCTCGATGTTTTTTAGAAAATCTTCAATAGCTTCGTAACCGGCAGGATTATGAGCAAAATCGATGAGAACCTTGAAGTTTTTAAACTTGAAAATATTTAGTCTGCCCGGAGTGAGCTGCGCGCTGGGAATAAAAGTTCTGAGTGAATTGGCGATATCCTCAATTTCAAATCCATGAAGATACGTCGCTAAACTTGCCGCTAATACATTTTGAATCATGAATTTAGCTTTCCCCTCCATGGTGATAGGAATGTTGATTACTTTTGCAATCCTGATTTTCCAGTCGCCTTTTTTAATGGTAATATGTCCTTCTTCTAAAATACATGTCGTTCTTCCCTCTTTTGCAAATTTTTTAATGAAAGGATTTTGCTCGTCCAGACTGAAAATAGCTACTCTGGCATCCAGATCATTAATTAGTCTCATGGAATATTCGTCATCGGCATTCAGAACGCACCAGCCGTTTTTTTTCACACTGTCCAGAACCACCCTTTTTACTTTAGTCAAATCTTTCAAAGTATGAATATCATTGATTCCGAGATGATCTTCGTTAATATTGGTGAGCACGCCGATATCACACTGCCCGAATCCCAATCCTGAACGAAGAATACCACCGCGTGCGGTTTCCAGTACTGCAAACTCTACTGTCGGATCTTTTAAAATAAATTCCGCAGATATTGGTCCTGTAGTGTCACCTTTCGTCAGCATGGTATTTTGAATATAAATTCCGTCGGAAGTGGTGAAGCCTACACGATATCCGTTATTTTTCACAATATGGGAAATAAGTCGTGTAGTGGTGGTTTTACCATTGGTTCCTGTTACAGCTATAATCGGAATGGTAATCGGTTTTCCGGGCGGATACAACATATCTACTACCGGACCGGCAACATTTCTAGGAAGGCCTTCACTGGGTGCAAGATGCATTCTGAATCCAGGAGCTGCATTTACCTCCAAAATAACGCCTCCGCTTTCTTTCAAAGGTTGGGTGAGATTTTCCGCCATGATGTCGATTCCACAAACATCCAGTCCGATGATTTTAGAAATTCTTTCACACATGGTGATGTTTTCGGGATGTACCATGTCCGTAACATCAATCGATGTTCCACCAGTAGAAAGATTGGCAGTAGATTTTAGATAAATGGTTTCTCCTTTTTGCGGAACTGTTTCTAAGGAATACTCTAATTTGTCCAGCAGTTCCAAAGTATCTTTATCGACGTTAATTTCTGTAAGTGCGTTTTCGTGGCCATATCCTCTGCGGGGATTTTGATTTTCTAAATCGATAAGTTCCTGAATGGTTGCCGAACCGTCGCCAACAATATGTGCGGGAACTCGCCGCGCTGCCGCAACCATTTTATGATTAATTACCAAAACTCTGTAATCAAATCCTGTAACATACCGTTCCACAATAACTTTATGGGAAATTGTTTGCGCATAAACCAGACCCTCTTTTGCGGTTTCCCAATCTTGAACATTGATGGTTTGGCCACGTCCGTGATTGCCATCGAGCGGTTTTAACACCAGAGGAAATCCTATTTTTCTGATCACTCGTTCCAACCCATCAGCATCGGTAACCAAGTCACCCGCAGGAACCGGAATGGCGGCATCTTGCAGCATTTTCTTTGTTATTTCCTTGTTGCAGGCAATATCTACCGCAATAGAACTGGTTTTCCCTGTGATGGTAGCCTGAAATCTCTGTTGATTGATTCCATAACCCAACTGGACTAAAGAATTTTTTCCAAGCCGGATCCATGGAATTCTTCTCGACTGTGCTTCTTCCACAATGCTTCCTGTAGATGGTCCCAGCCGAACACGTTCTCTGATTTCTCTTAGTTGCTGGATGCAGGCATCTATATCATATTCTATATTATCAATTAAAGCTTGTGCAATTTTTACGGATTCTTCTGCAGCGTAAATGCCAGCATTTTCTTCAATATAATTGAAAACTACATTATATACGCCGGGAGTTTTGGTTTCTCTGGTTCTTCCAAATCCGGTTTCCATTCCTGCCAAAGACTGTATTTCCAACGCAATGTGCTCAATAACATGCCCCATCCAAGTACCTGTTTCAATCCGGTGAAAAAAACCGCCTTCGTATCCTTCAGAACAGCGGTGTGTGATGAGAGAAGGAATAAGTTTTTCAATCCGTTCTCGAAAACCGTCGATTTTATTCGTAGGAAATTGTTCTAATTCTTCCAGATTGAGCCTCATTTGAATCAGTTTTTTTCTGCTAATACTCCATATATTTGGCCCGCGTAATGCCTGAATTTTTTCGATTTTCATAGTAATTGAGTGCGTTTATTTTTAAATATCAAAATCAAAGATAAACGAAATCCTTGAATATAAATGCGGTCTGTAAATTATTTTTAAAATCTTGTAAACGGCTCTGTATGGGAAAAAGGCGGGATAAGCAATGCTTTATGAAGTTGGGTCGTAATTTGAATGAGATAATCCCATTTCAGATTTAAATATTTTTATAAATTTGTAAGCTATGAAACCTGAAGGAAAATTAATGATCATCGGTGGTGCTGTGAATAAAGGCAGTTTTACGGAAACCGATTATGATCAAAATATAGAAAAAAATCTAAATTTTTTTGAGAGAGGAATTCTGAGAAAGATCATCAATGAAAGTAAGAATAAAAACGATTCTTCCATTGAAATCATAACAACAGCATCCCAAATCCCTCAGATTGTAGGCCCGGAATACAAAAAAGCATTTGAATTCTTAGGTGCTAAAAATGTGAATATTCTGGATATTGAAACACGTGAACAAGCCAATTCCGATGCGATTGTAGCCCGCGCAAACCAAGCCGATGTCGTTCTATTTACGGGTGGAGATCAGCTTCGCCTTACCTCTATTTTAGGAGGAACCCGTTTTCATGATGCCATTTTGTTAAAATATCAAGAAACCGATTTTCTGTACGCAGGTACTTCCGCGGGTGCAGCGGCAGCTTCGGAGAATATGATTTATCAGGGATCCAGCGGTGAAGCTCTTTTGAAAGGCGAAATTAAAACAACACAAGGACTGGGTTTTATTGATAACGTAATTGTGGATACTCATTTCGTACAACGCGGAAGAATCGGGCGTTTGTTCCAGGCGGTAGTCAATAATCCGCGGACTTTAGGCATTGGTCTGGGTGAAGATACCGGCCTTTTTATCAAAAATGATGTAATGACAGCAGTGGGTTCCGGACTTGTAATTCTGGTAGATGGAAGGTTCATTAAAGATACCAATCTTACAAAAATAAATCTCGGAGATCCCGTTTCTATTGATAATTTAGTGGTTCATGTCATGAGTATGAATGATGAATTTGATCTGAAAACAAAAGAGCTTAAGATTAATAATTCACAGTATAATTCTATTCCGGTGGTCTGAGATTTTAAGATAGCATTTTATGAAACTTATAATACACGGTGGTTTTTTTTCCGAAAGCAGCCAAAGTGACGAAACCAAATTCGCCAAACAAAAATCTTTAAAAAATATTGCGGAAAAATCATTTGAATTTCTGAAGAATCATTCAGCATCAGAAACTGTAGTTTTTGCAGTATCATTATTAGAAGACGATCCTCTTTTTAATGCTGGCATCGGTTCCCAAATACAGCGCGACGGCAAAATACGCATGAGTGCTTCCCTGATGGACAGCGCCACACAGAAGTTCAGTGGTGTAATTAATATTCAAAATGTAAAAAATCCAGTACTTGTCGCCAAAGCTTTGATGAATGAAGATGATCGGGTTTTGGGAGACACTGGTGCAAAACAATATGCCGAACAACATGGTTTTGAAGATTTTTCTACAGAAATTTCACAACGGAGAAGCGAATATGAAGCAAAGGTAAAAAGTGAAGGTAAAGGAACTGTAGGATGTGTTGCTCTGGACAAAGATGGGAGATTAGCCGCCGCAACTTCCACAGGCGGAAAAGGGTTTGAACTTCCCGGTAGAATTTCCGACAGCGCAACAGTGGCCGGAAATTTCGCTAATTCATACTGTGCAGTAAGTTGTACAGGTGTGGGCGAAGATATTGTGAGCAATGGAACTGCGGTGAAAATTGCTACCAGAGTGACCGACGGACTCAGCATTCAGCATGCATTTCAAAAAACCTTCATTGAACTGAAAGAAATCGATGGTTTTGCCGGTGCAATTGCGATAGATCACCTGGGAAATATACACCATCAGGAAAGCCATCCTACAATGGTATTTGCAAGCTATGATGGAAATGAATTTAGAATATTTGACTAAGAAATCTGAGATTATATAATTTATTTCTGAAATTATTAAAATAGAAAGCTCAAATTGGCACAGTGTTTACATTGATTAATAAAATCAATTACTAACAATTAAACACAATTTTTTATGGGAAGCAAAAGAAATGGCTTACTCGCATTACTAGGATTATCAGCTTTGGCATGGTGGAGATATAAAAAAGCGACACCAGAAGAGAAACAAGCTGTAAAAGATACGATCAATACAGCTAAAGGTAATCTTAACAAATGGAGTAACGACCTAAAAGAAAAAGCAAGTGATGTAGCATCACAAGTTCAGAGCAAAGTTTCTGAAGGACAGCAGAAAGTTGAAGAACACATTACAAAAAATTAAAACACAAACAACTTTATAGTTGTTGTAGTAAGAAACCACCTGTTTTTAGGTGGTTTCGTTTGTTAAATAGTAAGTTAGAGCGTTGCATCCGAACTAAAGTTATATTTTTAGTGGGATGATGCCTGCATATTCAATTAGTAGAAATATTTGCAATGAGTGATTTGTGAAAACTTAAACTATTTACTGACTATTAAAATCATTCAATTCTAATCAATCCCATTCGCTTTCTATGATTTTCAATTTCATCCGATGAAAAAATAAAGTTTTCATTCAATTTTCCCAAACGTTTCAGATTGGCTGAAGCTGCCAACTGATTAGGATTGGTTCCCGGTTCGTCTTGAGGCACCGCAATTCCAAAATTTTTATAAAGTAATTTCCAGAAGTCATCTATTTCACCGGTTTTGGGATTTTTAAAGTTCATCGGAATGTGCTCGAAAATACCGTGGCTGCGGAACGCTCTTTCTATAAAATCTGAGCAATAATATTGTTCTTCATTCAAAACATAAGTGCTGTTGTAAGGCTTTCCGAGCATGGTTTTGGCTTTGTCTATTGCAGATGGAACTGCATTACCGAATTCTTTTCTCAACCGATATACCACCATATTTTGCTGATTTTTAAGATTACTTCGATAAAATTCCTGAAAAGGCTGCCGCACCGATCCCAACTTAGGCGATGCGTGCAAAACAAACATTCCTTCATCCGAAATTTCGAGGATTCCGATATGATCAAAATTTTCATGTTCTGAAGTTTGGGTGACGCGATTGATAGCTCCCGAAAGATTTTCCTGCCGCGCTTCCACAAAGATAAGATCGCCATTCTGCAAAGATGAGAAAGCCATTTCTCGCTGTGAAGCACAACTACACAATAGCCAAAGAAACAAGAGTAAGCAAAACTTTTTTAGCATTTCAAAATCTTCAATTACATAAAACTTTGTGTTAATCTGTCTCACCTTTGCACAAATCAGCGAAAATTAATATACACAAAACGTTTTTCTATGCAAATTTTCTTTTTCTAAGCAGGAAAAACAAAGCACCTAAAACACCGATAATGGCCAACGGAAGAAGCAAGTTAAACCATTGCCAGTTGGTCTTTTCGTTATCGATACGCTGGCGGTCCAGTAATCGGGCTTCAATATTCCGGTTTCTAAGCTCCATCAAATTGGCATCGTCCAGAAGATAATCGAGTGCATTGCGCAGGAACTGTTCATTTCCAAATTGCTGATTAGTCAGCAAATCGTAGCCTAGCGGAAGCGGATTTCCTTTAATGATTTTATTTCTGCCAACGTCGCCATCCGAAATAACAATCATTCTGTTTTCGGTACTTTTAGGTTTAAAATCCGGATACGCATTCCTTTCGCTTCTGTTAGCATAGGCTGAAGAAAACTCACCATTCAATGCGACAGCAAAAATCTTGCTGTCGGAAGCTCTTTCATTTACACCGATGCTATCGGGTTTTGAAAGTTCTTTCAGATCTACATAATTGGGAACCGTTTTCAGTATCGTTCGCGGACTGGATTCATAAAGGATTTCCGTTTTGATTCCGGGTCTTTCCAAAATTTCAATCGCCGTAGGAAATTCAAACTTTACCGGATTGATGTTGCGGGTAACTGGATGATTGTTTTCAGCAATACCCAATGGAAAATACGGCCAAGGTAAACTCGTATACTGTGGATTTCCGGACACTTCACCGGTGACTAACCTTAGAAGAGCAAATTTCTGAACATCTTTTACCAAAGCAGAATTGATGCGCACGCCATAATTGAAGAAAAAATCATTCATATTCAGATCAATCGGATACGCCATAATTTTTTTGCTGCGCGTAAGCGTATCCATTTCTGCATTCACGGCATCCATCATCCAAAGTGTTTTCCCTCCATTCATAATGTATTGATCCAGAATAACTTTTTCGCCGTCGGTGAAAGGTTTCCTCGGCTTTGCAATTACAAGAGCATCCATTTTTTTCAGTTTTGGAATATCGGCTTGTGTCAGTTCATCACCTTGTTCGGGAACTACGGGACCTGCATTGTAGCTTTCGAGTGCCATTTGCATAAATCCCTGGAACTCTTCTGGGCCCAGCTCATCTTGATTGATCAAAATTCCAACGTTTTTTCGATTTTCCTGAGCGATCGATTTAATATTGGAAATCAGGTTATACTCGAGATATTCTATAGATTTATTAAGCTGTTCAGTCGCATCTATCCCGCTTTGCTGTACAATCAGCGGAACGGAACTTCCGAACTCCTGATATTTTAAAGCCACATAAGGAAAAATAACGATCTGCCGAACCTGCCCGTCTTTCATATCAGGAAGTATAGAAGGCTGCATTCCCATCGCCATCAGGGTATCCTGGGACATTTTGGTTTTGATGGGATCGATAAATTTAAAATCAATATTGGAATTGATCTTGCGGAATTCCTCCAGCATGAACCGGGTTTCATTCTGCAACTGTTTGAAATTCGCCGGGAAATCGCCGTCCAGATATACTTCTATCATCAGCGGTTTCTGTACATTTTTCAGCACCTGAAGCGAGGAAGAAGACAGGGTGTATCTCTTCTCCTTCGTAAGATCAAACCGTGAGGAAAAAATTCCCACAGTTCCAGCCAGCAAAACAAATCCTAAGATAAGATAAATGATCGACCGTTTATTCATTTTTTAGATTTCAATATTATTTTTTCTTTTGAACAAAATACTGTGCAGCAAAAAGTGCCGCTGCAATCACGAGCAGAAAATAAAACACATCCCTTGTATCAATTAACCCTTTGGTAAAAGCGATATAATGCTGATAAAAACCAATATTGGAAAGCAAATAATCAGCACCGCCAAGAAGTTTATAACTCGCGAGTTGTTCGATCCCGAAATACAGAATAAAACACATGAAAACGCCCAGAAGATAGGCCATAATCTGGTGTGACGAAAGCGAAGAAGCCAGAATTCCTACCGCAGAAAAAGCAGCAATTAGAATCACCAAGCCGAAATAACTTCCCAAAGTAGCTCCCATGTCCAGATTTCCTGCCGGAACACCCAATACATACACGGTGTAGAGATACACCAGCGATGGAATAATGCAGAGAATCCCAACCAGCCAGACAGAGAAAAACTTTCCTAAAACGATATCTGAAATCTTCACAGGCTGGGAAAAAAGCCAGTATAAAGTTCCAGTTTGCTGTTCTTCTGCAAAAGATTTCATGGAAATGGCCGGAATAATGAACATCAGCAACCACGGACACAGTGCAAAATAAGTCTGAAGAGAAGCACTTCCTATTTCGAAAATATTAGAACTGTTTTCGAAAAAAAAGAGAAAAAGTGTCGCCGTAATACTGAAAGCTGCGATGATGAACCACGCGCTCCAGTTTCCGAAATATCCCCAAAGTTCTTTTTTAAATATTGCTGTCATGTTTTTTATTTTTATTAACCAGTTTTACGGTGAGAGAAATCCCCACTACCAGAACGACAAAGCCCAAGATTAATTGCCACCAATACTGCAAAACCTGACTTTTCAGAATGACCGTTCCCACCACCAGAAAGAGAATGAAAGTGGCAATTTCGTTGAATTGTCTTAGCTTAATATTGGGTATAGATAAAGGGTTACCATTCAGTGTTGCCATTTCCTGTACTTTTTTCCAACACCAATAATGATAGGCAGCCAATCCGATAAGAAATGTAAGTTTTAAATGAAACCAAGGAGTTTTCATCAATCCGAAATTCAGGAAAATAAGGGTAATTCCGCTGATAAGCATGATGATCCCCGCAGGAATAATGATAATATTCCATAATCTGCGCGCCATCATCACATACTGTTCCCGCAGAATTTCCTGTTTTGTTTTGCCGAAAGCATCGGTATCCTTGTAATACACAAAGATTCTTACAAGATAAAAAATGCCGGCAAAATAACTTACCATAAAAATGATATGAAATGCTTTGATGATAAGATACAGCATCTGGAGTAAATCGTAAAAAATTAAATAATCAAAGAGTTAAATTCCCATTTCAATCTGGAAACGGATGTACCAGTTGTCCTTATTGGTTCCGTCAAAATACTGGAAATCATTTTTTGAAACTTCCATTTGCGCTTTAAAAGCATGTTCCCAAATGTATTTTGTGACCCCGAATGAATATTGTTTTTGCTTCGGCATGAAAGGAAATATTTCATTTCCCGGAGCCAGCTGCGAATATCTGCCGATGATTTCCCAGTTGGATGGGAAAGTATAACTCATTTGAGTATCAAAACCTTGCCCGGTATGAACATAATTGAAATCTGATAGATCTACAGGATTTATCGCTACGGAACTGTGATTGGGCGTTTCTCTATTCATATAAGACGACATGACGGAAAATCCGTTGTATTTTACCATCGCATCCACAAAAAGAGAGGAAAGATCTTTCTGCTCATAAAGCGTAGCTCCGGTTTGTCCGGCAGTTCTTCTTGCTTTTTGGTTATAATGATAGGTAGCTCCCAGATACAGTTTCGGCGTTTCTTCTCTCATCAGATCTCCCTCGAAATATTCACCTCCTTTTTTAAAACTTCCCAAAGGATAGAGTTCCAAACGGCCGGTGTACGCCAAACCGTCGTCTCTTGTTTTGGTCCAGTTTCTTCCTTCTCCGGTAGAAACTGCAGTTTTGACATTAAATCCAAAACCTTCGGTATTTGGTTTTAAGTAATAAGCATGAAGCCCGAAATCCCTGTCGATATTGAAATTGGAATTATTGATGGAACGATCTGTAAGCTGTAAAGCTCCGGAAGAATTGACTCTTTGTCTGTTCCCGGGCAGTTTTGTTTGTCCGAAACCAAAATTCCAGTTTTTATTTGGATTGAAAAAGATCATCGCATCGCGGATAATGTTCAGGTCGCCGTCATCTTCCAGCGGTCCCACATCTTTCGGCGAAAAAGAGAGCTGAATGACATATACAAAACGTGGATCTCCCACATAACCATCAAAACGGAGCCTCAGTCTGCGGATCATGGCATCATAGGAAGTACTTCCTTCATCATTCAGAACTTCCAGTCGGTTCTGCATTCTGAAACGAAGGTTCATCTGAAATAGACTGTCCGGAGACGTCATCCCAACACCTTTCCCGAAATTATAATACGGCAGTGCTTCAATTTTTAATTCATCATTATGATCTAAAATGACAGTATCTTTTTTCTGCGCTCCTATAGCCACAGACAAAGACAACAATAGAATGGATAAAATATTTTTCATTATACCAACAACCAGTTTATTAAATAACACCAAGTTCTTTCCCTACTTTTTCAAATGCTGCAATAGCTTTGTCAAGTTGTTCGCGGGTGTGTGCGGCGGAAAGTTGTACACGGATTCTGGCTTTGCCTTTCGGAACAACAGGATAGAAAAAGCCGATTACATAAATTCCTTCATCCATCAGTTTTTCCGCCATTTTTTGAGAAAGCGGAGCATCATACAGCATCACCGGAACGATGGCAGCGTCTCCATCAGGAATATCAAAACCTTTGGCTTTCATCTTATCTCGAAAATATTCAGCATTTTCCATCACCCGGTCTCTTTTGGAAGTATCGTTTTCAATCATATCCAATACTTTGATGGCGGCTCCTACGATTCCAGGTGCTAATGAATTGGAGAATAAATACGGTCTTGAACGCTGACGAAGCATGTCAATAATTTCTTTTTTCCCGGAAGTAAATCCGCCTAATGCACCACCCAATGCTTTGCCTAAGGTAGAAGTAATAATGTCTACTCTTCCCATCACATCACTGGCTTCATGGGTTCCGCGGCCGGTTTTCCCGATAAATCCTGTAGCATGAGAATCATCCACCATGACCAAAGCATCATATTTTTCTGCCAGATCACAAATTCCTTTTAAATCCGCTACAATTCCGTCCATAGAAAATACTCCATCGGTCACAATAATTCTGAAACGGTGATTCTTTTCGGCGGCAGCTTTCAACTGTTCTTCCAGATCCGCCATATTATTATTTTTATAACGGTAACGCGCTGCCTTACAAAGACGCACTCCATCAATGATGGAAGCATGGTTCAACTCATCAGAAATAATGGCATCTTCTTCACCAAAAAGCGGCTCGAAAACCCCACCATTGGCATCGAAACAGGCGGCATACAAAATAGTATCTTCCATTCCCACAAAACGGGAAATTTTTTCTTCCAGTTCTTTATGAATATTCTGTGTTCCGCAAATGAACCGCACCGAGGACATTCCGTAACCATGAGAATCCATCATGTCCTGCGAAGCTTTTATGACTTCCGGATCATTAGCGAGTCCAAGATAATTGTTGGCACAGAAATTAAGAAGGGTTTTTCCATTGGCTACAATTTCAGCAGATTGCTGCGACGAAATAATACGTTCCCGCTTGTACAGCCCTTCTTTGTCGATATTCTGAAGTTCATTCTGAAGCGTTTCAAGATATTTTTTTGAGATCATAATATTATTTTTTAGAATCTGCTAATTTAAGAAAAAGCCTTCAGTTGAGAAGGCTTTTGTTTATTTCCTAGTAAATTTGAGTTGTTTCCCGTCTACTAAAATAATGTAGAATCCCGAAACAAGCCCGGAAATATTTATCGCCCGTTCCGGCATGTACTTCCCTTGCTGGACCAGCCTTCCTTCCTGATTATGAATCTGATAATCAGCACGACGCTGAAGTCCTTCCAGATAAATTTCATCTTCGGCGGGAACCGGATAAAGCCTGAAATTAGAACGGGTACCTTCCAACGTAGAAAGATTGGCGTCCATCATCACTACAGAATTCCGTTCCAGGAGTTGATGTTCATCATTAAAATCCACTGTTGCAATGGTAAAATTTACAGGTACTGTAAAATATTGATTATTGAAAGTATTTTCAAGTTTCAAATATTCCACTTCTCCATTGGTTCCGGTAACTTTGATAGGCAAAGGCATTTCAAAAAAGCTGACTGAAGGATGGCTTTGCACTTGTGATGCCTGAAGAATCAGTGACTGATTCGGTGCCTGTTTCCATTTGATGGTATACGAAGGATAACCCTGTCCATACAGCCAGTCATTGAAAAATTCAGTAAAATCTACCGAAGTAGACTGGAGCAAAGAGGCTTTCAAATCATTAGTGACAGCATAATTATAAGCCAAATGTGGACGCTGATGATAATCTTGAATGGCCTGAAAAAAAGCAGTTTCTCCCAAAACCCATTTCATCATTCTTAAGATATAGCCGCCTTTAGCATAGGAAAGTCTTCCGTTGAAAATTCCGCTGACAGTTCCCAACTGTGCATCGGGAACATAGGTGCTTCCACCCGGAAGATTGGTAATATAATTCTTTTGACCTTCCAGATAGTCCATAAACTGACTGTGATTCATCAGGAGTTTTTCGTTGGCCAAATGTTCGCCAAAAGTCGCAAATCCTTCGTTCAGCCAAATGTCATTCCACGTTCCGCAAGTTACTTTATTCCCGAACCATTGATGCGCCAACTCATGTGCGATCACATATTTTCCCCAAGAACTCATGGAAGACATGGTCTGATGCTCCATACAAACGCCGTTGTGCCCAAATTCCATGTGCCCGTATTTTTCATTCTGAAAAGGATATTCTCCGAAATAGGTTTCAAAAAGGGTCATCGCCTGTTTGGTCCACTCAATATTATCCATAATCGTCGGATTGGTTGCCGAAGCAGGATACACATAATTGATAAAAGGAAATGGTGGATTTCCGATGGTATCTGTAAATCTCGTAAAATTGGTAATGGAAAACGCTGCGAGATAAGCGGTCATAGGATATTGTGTTCTCCAGAAAGTAAGTTTTTGCCCCGCAGGCAAGGCGGTTTCCGACATCAGAATGCCGTTTGCAGCCACGCTGTATTGTTGAGGCGTAATTATTTTAAAATCAAACCTTTCGATTTTGTCATTCATGCTCTGTTTTGTGGGAAACCAATCCTGCGCTCCATACGGTTCGGAAAGTGTTGACATCACAGGAACCGAATTCTGGGTATGCACAGCGAAAGCATTATACGTAGGTGCCGGTGCTCCGGAATAATGGATCGTCAGTGAATCCAGAGTATTTGCCGGTAATGGCGTAGGAAAATCAATTTTAATTTCGTTGGTAGGAAGTTGCTGAAATGTGAGCGGAACTCCCTGTTTAGTCACCTGAGAAACGGTCAGTTGCGGAGTCAGATCAAAATAAATGCTCTGCATAGATTGGTTGGGCACAAAATGATTGGTAGCACTTCCGCTGATGTGATACACTCCCGGATTTAGTGTCAGATCCAGACGCTGGTATTTCAGATCATAGTTCAGGGTATTGGGATTGACATTTCCTGTTCCCATTTTAAAAAGAAAACCCTTCTTCTCTTTCTCAATAAGAGCTTGTTGATCGGTATCAAACTGTGCATTGATGACAGTGCAAATTCCCAAAAAAACAGCTATAAATAGTTTTTTATGCATAAAAATATTAAAGTTTAAAGATAGAAAAAAGAATGGTGTCTTCATTACGGTTTGCAGGAAAGTAACTTTTACATCATATTTGTAAGAAGAACTTTGTAAAAACAGAATCAGGAAAATCATGAAAACAACACCTGAACATAATGAACGAATCGCTAAACTGACCTTTGCTTCTGTCTATCCTCACTATGTGGCGAAAGTGGAGAAAAAAAACAGATCTATCCACGAACTGCATAAGGTAATGGAATGGCTGACCGGTTTTAACGAGATTAAAATAAAAGAACTGATTGATAACAAAGTTACTTTCAAAGAGTTCTTTGAAGGCGCTGAACTGAATCCGAATGCTCATCTTATTACAGGTGTTATTTGTGGCTACCGAATCGAAGAAATTGATAATCCTTTGACAAAACAAGTTCGCTATCTTGATAAACTGGTTGATGAACTATCAAAAGGTAGAAAAATAGAGAAAATTCTGAGAAACGGATAACGCACAATTTTACATTACAAAATGACTGAACTTAAACGAACTCTTGAAGAACAAAAAGAAGATTTTAAACGGAAAAAACTGCTGGCTTCTCCCATCGCCGGATTAATCGCCTGGTTAACGGTTGCGCTTTCAGGTATTTTTTTTCCTGACCACATAACAGTGTGGGTATTGTTCATCGCTACAGGCTCCATCGTTTATTTAGCCATGGGAATTTCGAAATGGACAGGAGAAGATTATCTGGACAAAACCAAACCTAAAAATACGTTCGATAATTTATTTTTCCTCACAGTTGTTCAGGCTCTTTTGGTCTACTCTATTGCGATCCCGTTTTTCCTCGTAGATTATACCTCACTTCCGTTAACCGTTGGAATTTTAACAGGACTCATGTGGGTTCCTTTAACCTGGATTATTGATCATTGGATTGGCCTTTTTCATTCGATCCTGCGAACCATTTTAATTGTAATTCTCTGGTATTTATTTCCTTCTGAAAGATTTATAACCATTCCACTGACTATTGTTGTCATTTATATTATCTCAATTTTAGTGTTAAAAGAACGAAAAATTCAAGAAGAAGTTTAAGGCTAATTGCCCAACACACATTCTGGTTTACATTTCAAAAATCTCGTTAGGAGTGAGTGGAAAAAATGTTGCGCGTGACGGTAAATTTCTGGTATCAAGTCCGGTAAATTCACTGAAAGCGGGAAGCAAAATTTGCTTTTCAGTAACGGCAAAACAGGGAAGCCGGATATTTTTAATTTTATTTCTGATTTCGATTCCGGGATGAATATGACCCGTAATCTGAAAATCCGTACACTGAGAATCAAACTCATGCACAAAACAAAAAGGGCCTGCTTTCAATTGTTCCTGTATGGAAGTAAGACATAATTTTACTTCCAGTTCTTTTGAAATCCGATCGTGATTGCCTTTTATCAGATGAAAATCTGCCGGAATTCCCTTTTTCCATTCGCAGAAAAAATCCACATCGGTATTGTCGCCGGCGTGTAGAATATCTCCGTTAATGAGCAACTGTTCCGCGCCAAAATAAGAAATCATCTGATCCAGTTTATTCAGATCATTTTTTAGTACGGAATTGGGAATCGCAATACCGTTTTTCCTGAAATGAGCAGATTTTCCGATATGCATATCGCTCAAAATTAGCATTGACTGTGCCTCCCAAAACATCACTTTTTGGTTGCACAGCAGCAGTATCTCACCCAACACTTCTATTTCCAGCGTCCTGATCTTCATTATTTTATTCATTTTCAAAAGGTTTTATCTCCGAACGGATTTTTGAAAATGAGTTCTTCAGTTCTGGATTTCAGCTGGAATTTCCGCTGAATAAGATTCATGGCCATTTTTTTCAGCATCATATCCTTATCTATCAGTTGCCAGTACGGAGTTTCGTGCAGAGTTTTCGGAGTGCGGATCGTTCTGAAAACGGTCTCCCAACGGTCGGCATCGTGATAAAATTCGATAATTCCACAGTGTTCCGGAATTTCTTTGGAATCAATCATTCCCATTGGAAGCAGAAAACTGAAATGATTGCAGACATAATCGCCACAGCAAATCTTATCATGTTTCAGGTACTTCTCTCCTGTGTGCCGGTTTAGATAGAACTTTTTGAAATCGCTTTTGAAATCGCTTTTGCTGAATTTAATTTCAATTTCATGGCTGAAACCATCCGGATTAATCAATAACAAATCCGCTTCCCAATCGGCATGGAAATGATGGGTTAAGATTACCTGTTTTTCGAAATCACATTGGGTAGAAATATAAGCGTGTATCAGTTCTTCAATCTTAATCATCACGGTGCAAAATTAGCAAACCGCATTGATTATTCCTGACAATTACTCAGAAATAAAAGAAAATTCTAATGCGTTTAAAGATTCATTAAGACTGCAATTTATTTTTCATGGCTTCTAATCTTAATTTTTTGATGCGGGCATCCAGATCTTCACTGGAAAGTGTGGAACGAAGGCTATCCACTTTTATCGGGAAACTGAGCGGCGTAAATGCGGTGGCTTTTTTCAAAATAATTTTTGATTGGGAAATTCTGTGGAACGCTGCACGCAAACGTACCTCTTCCAGTTGCTGGTTAAATACCTCAGTATAAGACTGCCGTACCAAAAAATGATCCGGATGATACTGTTCTAAAACATTGAAAATCAGTCCGGCAGATGCTTGCAACGACTTATTATTGCGCTGTTTTCCATACAGATTCTGAAGCACCAAGCCGGAAACTACGGCGATATCTCTGAATTTTCGTCTTGCCATTTCTGTAGCATTGATGCTGGAAATTACATCGCGCATCAGGTTTTCCTCGGACAAAATTTTCTTTAGACTTTCATCGTTTAAAGGTATTTCGGAATCGCTGAACAATTCAAAACCGTAATCATTCATCGCCATCGAAAACGAAATCGGGGATATTTTTGAAATCCGGAATGCAATTAAAGCCGCCATCACTTCATGGATGAGCCTTCCTTCAAACGGATACATAAACAGGTGAAATCCCTGCCGGTTTTCTATCATTTCCACCAGAAATTCATCTTCTCTCGGGATATGCGATCGCTCATTCTGACGAACCAAAAGCGGATGCAGGAACTTCAGTTCTTTCTCTGTGGCTTTTGGATTTAATGAGTCTGAAAGTTTTTTGCGAAGAAAATGTCCCAAATCCGAACTCAGCGGCAATCTTCCACCCAAATAACTGGGGACTTTTGCTTTTCCTTTTGAAGCGCGGACATACACGGTCATTTCTTTAATCATTGCCACTTCCAGTACTCTTCCGGCAAGAATAAATTTATCCTCTTTATTCAATCGTGAAATAAAATATTCCTCAATCATCCCGATATATCCACCAGAAAGAAACTTCACTTTCAGCATCGCATCGCTGACGATAACGCCCAAATTCATGCGGTGAAGCATCGCTATTTTTCTTGAAGTAACACGATAAATTCCCTTTTCATCCACCACCACTTTGTGAAATTCTTCATAGTTTTTCAGAGCACCGCCACCGATGGTGAGAAATTCCAGAATTTCATTAAATTCAGACTCCAACATCGCACTGAAAGCAAAAGTCTTTTTTACGATAGTCAACATTTCTTCTTTTTTAAATCCTTCGCCGACAGCGATAGTGACGAGGAATTGGGTCAATACATCAAAACTTAAAAGCAGCGGTTCGCGTTTCTCGATGACCTTTTGTTTGACCGCTTCTTTCAACGCTGCGACTTCTATCAGTTCCAAGGAATGGGTCGGAACACAGTAAATTTTTGACGTTTCAAAAGGCGAATGTCCGCTTCTTCCGGCACGTTGCAGAAACCGAGCTACCCCTTTTACAGATCCTACCTGAATGACGGTATCGACAGGCTTGAAATCTACACCCAAATCCAGCGATGAAGTTGAAACCACTGCTTTCAGTTTGCCCGAACTTAAATTTTCTTCAATCCAAATCCGGAGATGGGCATCGATGGAACTGTGATGAATGGCAATCTGGCCGGCCAAATCGGGATTAGCGTCCAGCAACAGCTGATACCAATATTCGCTTTGACTTCTCGTGTTGGTAAAAATGATGGTTGACTTTGACTGTTCGATCACCGGAATTACTTTTTCTGCCATTTTCGCTCCGAGATGTCCGGCCCAGGGAAGTACTTCCACCTCATCTGGAAACACGGAAATAATGTCGGTTTTTTTCTTTTCTTTAGCAATAACTTTGGCTTTCTTTCCCGGAAATGGCAGCAGCACTTCCATCGCTTCATCCAGGTTTCCAATGGTTGCTGTTATTCCCCAGATTTTCAGTTTCGGAAGTTGATTTTTAAGGTAACTCAGCGCCAGCTCCGTCATTACGCCCCGTTTGTTTCCCAACAGTTCATGCCATTCATCAACGGCGATACAGGAAAGGTTTTTAAAGAAATTGGAATTGTTTTTCTGAGCCAAAAGAAGATGCAAACTTTCCGGAGTTACCAAAAGAATATCCGGCATATTCCGGGTTTGTTGCTGACGGATTTTAATGTCGGTATCGCCGTTTCTAACACCCACGGTCCAGTCGAGGCCGATTTCATTGATGGCTTCGTTAATCGCTTTGGCAATATCTTTTGCGAGGGACCGCAAAGGTGTGATCCACAATAATTTTAATCCTTTAGAATATTGTTCAGGATGATTCAGAAAATGGATGACCTGCGCCAGAAAAACGGAGTAGGTTTTTCCGAATCCTGTGGGCGCAATCACCATTCCGCTGTACCCATTTCCAAATTTTTCCCAGGTTTTATGCTGGAAACCAAACGGGCTGTTTCCTTTTTCCTTCATCCAGTTGCGGACGATCCGGTATCCTTCTGTTGTCTCAAATTTGTTTTTCATGAATCAGAAGTTCTAAAATCAATCGGTAATTAATTTTTTAAGATCGTCCAGATGATCTATTTCTTCGGCAGTTTTATCTTTCCGCCATCGTACAATCCGGGGAAACCTCAATGCCACACCGCTTTTATGTCGTTTACTGTAGCTTATTCCTTCAAAAGCAATTTCAAAAACGAGCTCCGGCTTCACCGTTCTTACAGGCCCGAATTTCTCCAGCGCATTTTTGTTTACGAACCGGCTTACTTCCATTATTTCCTTGTCAGTCAATCCCGAATAGGCTTTGGCAATCGTTACCAAACGATCTTCATCTTTCACCGCAAAGGTATAATCGGTATAATATCCGCTTCTTCTGCCGCTTCCTTTTTGTGCATAAATCAAGACTGCATCTATGGTATAAGGATTTATTTTCCATTTCCACCAGTCGCCTCTTTTCCGGCCTGCATGGTACACTGAATTGTGATGTTTCAGCATCAGCCCTTCTGCATTTATTTCTCTCGCATTATTCCGGATTTCATCCATAGTTTCCCAACTTTCAGAAGTTATTTTTTGTGATAAAATAATATGTGAAGGCAAGTTCAGTTCGAGCCAGTTTTCTAATTTTTTTCTTCTTTCCTGAAGGGGTTTCTGTCGGAGATCTTCATATTCCAACTCCAGCAGATCGTACACGATACATTTCACAGGAATTTCTTCCAACATTTTTTTTGAAATCGTTTTTCGGTTCAGCCTCTTCTGAAGTTCGCTGAAATTCAAAATCTTATCCTCTTTCCAAGCAATAATTTCCCCGTCAATCACAAAATTTCCTTCACACTTTTTCAGAGATTCCACCAATTCCGGAAACTGATCCGTCACCAGTTCTTCACCACGTGACCAGATAAAAATTTGATCATTTCTTTTAATGAGTTGCCCGCGTATTCCGTCCCATTTGTATTCAATCTGCCAGTCTTCCGGATCTCCCAGTTCGTCCGTTTCTTTTTCGAGGGGATACGCCAGACAAAAAGGATACGGTTTGGAGTCGTCCGGATTGTCAATATCACCCTGTATCAGTTCTGAAAAAGAATAATTCACAGGATCCCACTTTCCCATAATGGAGTGCATGAGCGCCGCAGGTTCCTGCTCAGTAAATTTGGCCAAAGCATTCACCAAAGTTTTATGCGACACGCCGATTCTAAAACTTCCGCCAATTAATTTGTTGAAAATAAATCTTTCTGTGACTTCCAGTCCGTCCCAAGTGTGAAGAATAAATTCCTTTTTTTCAGCTTCTGTTTTATTTTTCAATTCTATGATTTCGGACATCCATTGCGATAGAGATTTCACAATCTGGAACCTTGGCGGAGGAAGCAGCAGCGAAATGGTTTCTCCCAAATCTCCTACTGCGCTGTAACTTTCCACAAACAACCAATACGGAAGCCCGGTGATTTCCAAAGTCCATTCCTTCAGTAGATTAGTCGCCACCGTTCTTTTCGGCCTTTTTCCTGTGAAAAGAGCGATGAACCACAACTTATCATCATCTGCAGCCGTTTCCAGATAACTGATGATGGCTTCCAGTTTTGCATTCGTTTTATTGGTGCTTTCCAGTCGTTTTATTAGTTCGGCAAAATCTTTCATTCAAACTTTGGGTTAGTAATGGAGACATTTTTTTAATTTTTATTTTCCGGAGAATCCGTTGGTACTTCATCCGGTTCTTCACCTCCGAAGCGGGTAGAAATTGCTTCTGCCTCAATTCCGATTTCATTCAGGTATTTTGAAAAAACATCTGTAAAACCGTGAGTGACGTATACTTTCTCCGCTTCCGTTTCCTTTACTGCCTGCAAAAGTCCGTCCCAATCGGCGTGATCACTGATGGCAAATCCGGCATCCGCGCTTCGCCACCTTCGGGATCCTCTAACCTGCATCCACCCGCTGCAAATAGCCAGCGCAGCATTCGGAATTTTTTTGATGACATTACTGTCTAATAAAGCCGGCGGAACGATGACGGTGGCGCCCTGCATTTCGCTTTTGTGTGTAAAATCGATAACACTGTACGACGGCAATTCTATTCCCGATTCCTCAAATGCAGAATTTAACTTGGCGATCGAATGATGCACCAGAATGTTGTCATTACTTTCCAACGCCTTCAGAATCCGTTGCGCTTTGCCTAAAGAGTAGCCTACCAACACTGAAGTTTTGCCATTCTCCCGATTCTGAGACACCCAATCCTGAAGTTTTCGGGTCATTACCGGCACCTCATCCCAATGATAAATGGGCAATCCAAAAGTAGATTCTGTAACAAATTCATGGCATTTCACCGGATGAAACGGTACAGAAAGGCCATCGTCCTGCAGTTTGTAATCACCGGAAACCACAGCCACGAAACCTTTATATTCCAGTTTGATTTGTGCCGACCCAATAACATGACCGGCCGGAAAAAAAGTAATTTCTACATTATTTTTGTTGATAGTTTCGCCATATCCTACACTTTGCACGGATATATCTTCTGCGATTCGAAGTTTCAGAATAGGCTTGGTATCGTGATGGCAAAGATATTTTTTCATTCCCCATCGCGCATGGTCGGCATGAGCATGGGTGATGACTGCAAAATCCACGGGATACCACGGGTCAACATAAAAATTTCCCGGTGGACAATATATTCCTTTGTTCGTAAATTCAATTAATTTCATCTAATATCAATCTTCCCTTCCGTTTTGATTTCGGAAAATTTATAAACCTAACAATACGGTTAGTTTTCAAAAATCCGGCCACATCGGGTCATTTTACAATGAGTGAAGATTCTAAATATTTTTTACCGGATGATTAAATTGACAATGTAATCAACCATATTCATCACCAAAAAAAAACCTATCTTTGCCACAATGCGTATTACTTTACGACATATCCTCATCTTTAAACACTTCTTAATTCTGTGTCTTGGTGCATTTGCATTAAGTCCATGCATCGTAAAAGAAGCCATGTTTGGCTCTGCAGAGATAGAATACACCCGACCATTCAATAAAACGAAGACCACAAATACGATAAATATTTGTGCGTATTTTCAACGTGAAAGCCTTCAGATTTCGGCCGACCAAAAGACGAAAATCAAGCATCAAACTGAACATTTTTATTTCTCAGAATATCCGTTTTTTGAAATTAATTTTGATAAAGCAAAAAGCACTTTTTCAGAAGGATTCTCGGGGAATAATCCTCCCAAATATATTTTGTTTAAAAGACTGAAAATAGCTGTTGCGTGATTTTGTAAATCCCGCGATCATCACAAACTTTTCACGTTAAACAAATATATAAATCAATGAAACATACTATTGACAATACTGCGTACACCAATGCCGGACTTTTTACATTATCCCTTCGATGGGTTATCGGCTGGACTTATTTTTCAGCATTTTGGAGACGTCTGATTTTAGACAATAAGCTAATTCCGGAAGAAGCAGGTTACATCGGCGAAAAATTCAATCATTTCCTTCCCAACGCTTTAGGTATTCGCCCTATTATTGAATATCTGGTCACTCATCCGGAAGCGTTACATCTTTCGATGGTTATTTTCACGATTGTAGAAGCCATCGTTGGATTGTGCATCATTTTAGGCCTGTTTACAAGACTGATGAGCGTGGGAATATTTTTCCTTGCTATGGGAATATTACTGGGTTCCGGATGGATTGGAACCACATGTCTGGATGAATGGCAGATTGGTGTTTTAGGCGTATCCAGCGGATTTGTCCTCTTACTTACCGGAAGCGGGTCATATTCTCTGGATCAGTATTTCATGAACAAAAACTACGCATTCACTCACAAAAAATGGTTTTCATTTCTAGGTTCAGGAGTGCTTCCTCTCAGAAATCTGCGCGTGAAAGTGCTGGTGATGTCCTCAGTTATTTTTGGACTTACTTTGTTTACGAATCAATATTTTCACGGTGGTGTTTTTGGAACCCTTCATAATAAATCAGTAAAGCCGAAAGTGGAGATTTCTAATATTCAACATCAGGGTTCTTTGCTGACTTTTGAATTATTCAGGGTCGAAGGTGCCGATGTTTACGGTTCATTTCTGATCGGAATCGAAATTCTGGACGAAAATAAAAATATTGTGAAGTCTCTTTTTCATCAACAACTTGCGGAATTTCCCACCGATAAAATTCACAATCACTATGTGGCAAAAATTAAACCCGGAAAACACAGCTTGGTCTTGCCGCTTGGTGCCAAAGCAGATATAACTCTTGATTTAGAAGAAACTCAAATTAAAAAAAACTATCTGCTGAGACTGACGGACATCAGCGGAATAGAATGGACAGCGGAACTACCTTAGTTCTTTTAAAATCTGCCGTTGTCATCTTCGGCAGCTTTTAATAAGTTCAACTTGCTCATTCTATATTTGCTTTATCCTTCTGTTTTTTAGAATTTATTGTGGAATTTTTAAGCTGTAATGAAGTCGAATTGACTGGTACGTTGCTGAGGGTCCGGAGAATTCTTCGTATATTTGCAGCAAATTTCATAAAAAATAAAGATCAGCAATGGCGATTAGAATAACAGATGAATGTATCAATTGCGGGGCATGTGAGCCGGAATGCCCAAACAACGCAATTTATGAAGGTGCTGTAGACTGGAAAGCATCCGACGGTACGGCGCTGAAAGGGATGGTAACGATGAAGTCCGGATTAACCATTGATGCCGATGCTCCACAGGAACCGGTGAGTGACGATGTCTACTTTATAGTGACCGATAAATGTACTGAGTGCATAGGCTTCCATGAAGAACCACAGTGCGCGGCTGTTTGCCCGGTAGACTGTTGCATCCCTGACGAAGATCATGTGGAAAGCGAAGAAAGCTTGCTCATCAAAAAAGCTTTTTTGCATGGAGAATAAATAATAGCCCCGGTAACTGTGGGCTATTTCCTTTTCTAAACCTAAAACTAAACACAAAACACTCTCAATTATATGAAAAAACACAATTTCAGCGCAGGTCCCTGCATTTTGCCTCAGGAAGTCTTTGAACAATCCGCCGCAGCCATTCTGGATTTCAACGGTTCCGGACTGTCACTTTTGGAAATCTCACACCGGAGCAAAGATTTTGTTCCTGTAATGGAAGAAGCCAGAGCCATTGTAAAAAGACTGATGAAACTTGGTGATGAATACGAAGTCCTGTATTTGGGCGGCGGAGCAAGTTTGCAATTTGCCATGGTTCCCTTCAACCTGATGAAACAGAACGGTGGCCATGCTGCGTATCTGGATACTGGAGTTTGGGCTTCAGGCGCCATCAAAGAAGCTGAAAAACTGGGAAAAGTTAATATTATCGGGTCTTCCAAAGCCGAAGGATATACTTATATTCCTAAAAATTATACCGCAGGTCCGGAATATGATTATTTCCACTGCACTTCCAATAACACCATTTACGGGACTCAAATGAAAACTTTTCCGAAGGTAGATACCCTCATGGTATGCGACATGAGTTCGGATATTTTTTCAAGAGAAATGGATTTTTCACAATTTGATCTCATCTATGCCGGAGCCCAGAAAAACATGGGGCCTGCAGGTGTAACCCTCGTGGTAGTAAAAAAAGAAATTCTCGGTAAAACCGGCAGAAATATTCCTTCCTATCTGGATTATTCACTTCATATTTCCAAAGATTCCATGCTCAATACGCCTCCGGTATTTCCGGTGTATGCCAGCTTGCTGACCCTTCAGCATCTTGAAAAAAATGGCGGTATCGCTGCTGCAGAAGAAAAAAATATGGCCAAAGCTGCACTATTGTATAGAGAAATCGACCGCAATCCCCTGTTTGAAGGTTTCTGTGCAGAAGAAGACCGTTCGCTGATGAATGTCTGTTTCAAAATTACGGACGAAACCCGCAAAGAAGCATTCGATGCTGCCTGGAAAGCTGCCGGAATCAACGGGCTGAACGGACATCGAAGTGTAGGCGGCTATCGCGCCAGCCTGTACAACGCTCTTCCTTTGGAAAGCGTAAAAATACTCATCGACGTTATGAAATCTCTATAACCAAAAAACTGATAACACTTACAAGTATGAAAATTTTAGCCAACGACGGAATTTCCCAAGCCGGTAAAAACGCACTGAAAGAAGCCGGACTCCAACTCCTTGAACACAAAGTTGCTCAGGAACAGCTAGCTCCTTTCATTAATGAGCATCAGGTCGATGTTTTGCTGGTACGCAGTGCAACCCAGGTAAGAAAAGAACTGATTGATGCCTGTCCAAGCCTGAAAATTATAGGCCGCGGTGGTATCGGTATGGACAATATTGATGTGGAATATGCCCGTGCAAAAGGGATACTCGTGATAAATACTCCTACTGCTTCGTCCCGGTCGGTAGCAGAAATTGTATTTGCACATTTCTTTTCTCTCGCCCGTTTCCTGCATGAATCCAACAGAACCATGCCGCTGGAAGGCGAACTGAAATTCTCCGAACTGAAAAAATCATATTCCAAAGCTGTAGAACTTCAGGGTAAAAACCTGGGAATTATCGGATTTGGAAGCATCGGTAAAGAAGTTGCCAAAATGGGAATTGCACTGGGCATGAACATTGAGATCTTCACCAGAACACCGAGAACCGAAACTCTGACTCTGAATTTCATGGACGGACAGGCGGTTCATTTTGAAATCAGCACCACTCAGGATTTGCAGGCGTTTCTTAGTAATAAAGATTTTATAAGTCTTCATACTCCAAAATCTGAAGGTTATATTATTGATCATAATCAATTTGAGCAGATGAAAGACGGTGTTTTCATCGCCAATACTGCTAGAGGTGGCGTCATCAATGAAGTCGCCTTGTTGGATGCCATAGAGTCTGGAAAAGTAGCCGGAGCGGCCTTGGATGTTTTTGAAAACGAACCACGCCCCGAACTTGCCCTGTTGATGCATCCTCAATTATCGCTCTCGCCACACCTCGGCGGAAACACGATAGATGCGCAGGAAAAAATAGGAACCGAACTCGCGGCGCAAATCATTCAATTTTTCAAAAACTAATTCACCGAAATATGCCTATTTTCAAACCATTCCGTGGCATCCGTCCTCACGAAGATTATCTCGAGCGGTTCCCGAGCCATCCTATCGACAATTATACTCAGGAAGAACTGAATCGAAAAGCTCAGGAAGATTCTTCTTACATTCAGATGATCAAACCTTTTGTCTGCAGCAAATCCAAAGATGTAGACCGCAACCTGAGAAAGATCCGGACTAATTTTGAAGAAATGCTGGACAGTAATAAGCTGGTTCAGGATGCCTCATGTTATTACTTATACGAACAGATTCACCCGAATAAATCTATATTCAGAGGGCTTCTGGGATTGGTGAGTGTGGAAGATTTCTGGGCTGGAAAAATTAAAAGACATGAAAGTACCATTCCGCAAAAAAAAGAAAACCTCGCTTATTATCTCGAAAAAGTAAATCTACAGGCAGACCCGGTATTGCTTACCTACCCTGCCAATTCCAAGGTGGAACTTTTGATGAATTATGAAGAAAAAAATGTTCCGACAGTAAATATTGTAGATAGCCAAGGTATTCGACATAAGATATGGAAAATAGACAACCGACTGAAAATGCTTCAATACAAGGAAGTGTTGGATCAGGTGGATTCATTCTACATTGCAGACGGACATCACAGAATTGGTTCCACAGCACTAAATGCCAAACTGCAAAAGGAGAAAAATAAAAAACACAACGGCACAGAAGGATATAATTTTATTTTCAGCTTCATCGTTTCCAATCAGTCCATTAAAATACATGATTACAACCGTTATCTGACGGATCTGGGCGGAATGAAACCCGATGAGATTCTGGAAAAACTCCAAAAGTCATTCACGATCTATGAAAAAGGAAGTACTCCTTATTTTCCTTCACAGAAATTCCATATTTCCATGTATCTCGACGGTTTATTTTATTCGCTGCATGTGAAACACGAACTCCGAAGCAATGAGGCTTCTCTTCATCATTTGGATCATCATTTGTTGGATCAATATATTTTGAAAGATATTTTCGGGATTGAAAATACTGACAGTTCCGACCGGATCAAATACCTGAAAGGCAACTCTTCCGTAGAAGGTATTTTAAAACTGAAAGAAAAAATAGATGACGGCCACGGTGCTGTTGGATTCGGAATTTATCCGGTGAGTTTTAATGAAATGCTTAGAATTTCAGACAACAAAATAAGCATGCCTCCCAAATGTACCTACATCGAGCCTAAACTCATCAGTGCACTCATTATGTACGACATGAAATAATTTTCTTATTTTAGTCTCGCAAAGAAAGGTATCGATGAATAAAACCCTCCTTCTTATTCCACTCTTTCTGGGTGGAATTTTATTTTCCCAGAAAAGACCGGCTCAAAAGCCAAAAATTGATTTCCGTACAGATTTTAAAAAAATATCCGACGAAATCATGCTGAACAGTACCGCCTACGAGAACTTGCGTGATCTCACCCAGAATATTGGTGCCCGTTTCAGCGGAACACCGTCTTACGATCGTGCTGTGGAATGGGCAGAAAAGAAATTTGAAGAAAACGGAGGAAGTGCTATACGGAAACAAAATGTTAAAATTCCGGTTTGGGAAAGAGGCCGGGAACAGTTTCAGATCAGTAGCCGACAAGGCAAATGGAAGAACATCAAAGCACTGTCAATGGGAGGATCCGAAGGAACTTCCGGCAAAGATATTACCGGTGAAATTCTCTATGTTCCGGATCTCGTGGCCTTCAACAAACTTACCACCGCAGAAGTGCGTGATAAAATTGTATTTTTCAATTATGCATTTGATCAGACGCTCATCAACCCTGCCGAAGCCTATCTCGATGCAGGAAGATACCGCTGGTCTGCCCCATCATTAGCCAGCCGCAAAAGCGCAAAAGCCATTATTACCCGTTCCGCAACGTCCGCTTTTAACGATGTTCCGCACACCGGAAGCATGTATTACGACAGCGATGATAAAAGAAAAATCCCGGCGCTCACCATTGGTGCGAAAAGCGCAGACGAGTTGGAAATATTGCTAAAAAAACAATCGGTGACCGGAAAACTCAATACTACTTCCGGAACCAAAGGTGAAACGGTAGTTCATAATGTGATCGCTGAAATTCCCGGAAACCGTTCTAAAAGTATTATTCTGATCGGAGCGCATCTTGATTCCTGGGATATCTCGGAAGGCGCTCACGACAATGGTGCCGGAGTGGTACAGGTACTGGAAGTGTTGCGGATTTTTAAAAAATTAGAGATTCAGAACCAACATACGTTACGATTTGTTCTTTTTGCCAATGAAGAAAATGGCGTTCACGGTGGCGAAACGTATGCAGCACAAGTAAAAAAATCCGGAGAAAAGCATCTTTTTGCAATTGAAAGTGACGCTGGTGGTTATTCACCACGGGGCATTTCTTTAGACATGATTCCGCAGCGTAGAAGACAGATTCTGGCTTCGAAACAATTATTTTTACCATACGGTGTTTATGATTTCAGTCAGGAAACGGCAGCTCAGGATATTTTGCCTCTTAAAAAACTGGGTATTCCGTTGGCGGAACTGGTTCCTGATATGCAACGTTACTTTGATATCCATCACACCAGCGAAGATACATTTGATAAAATCAACCGCCGGGAACTCAATCTTGGTGCGGTTGCGCTTGCTCAAATGGTCTATCTGATTGATAACAGTTGGTAATTTTAACGGACAAACAACCGCTGATCAAAACTGAATTTTTCTTTTTTAATGATTTTAACCTTTTTAAAATCCGGATGTTGAGGATTAATAAGATAATTAAAATCGCCCTGAACCACAGCTGAAGGCACTTTTATCACCAAAAACTTTTTGTTTTTCAGAAAAGCATCGCCCAATTGCTGGGTAGAATCAGAATGCGGAAATAGCTGCCAGTCGGAAGGCAGTTTTTTGGATTCATAAAAAAAGCGCGGTTTCCCGCGCTAAAAACAGACCTAAGGTCATAACATAAAAAAGTGTCTATGAAGAAATTATTTTGGTGCCTTTAATTATAAGATGCAAAAACATAAAAAAGTTGCACTTGGAAAAGAAAAAATTTTTAAATTTTATTTTTTCTATAATTTCTGAATGATACCGATTTAAAAATTAGACTCCGCAGAACACCTTCATATTTACTTACAAAAAAAACGCAGTTTCCCGCGTTTTAACAGACCATAAGTCATAAGTAAAAAAGTGTCTATGAAGAAATTATTTTGGCGTCTTTAGTTATAAGATGTAGAAATGTGAAAAAGTTGCACCCCAAACAGGAAAAAAGTTTCAAAAATTTTATTTACTTTTAATCAATATCCGATGTATCCCGCATAAACACTCAGTTTTTTATTTATTATAGTTTCTAATTTTTTTTGTCTTTCATTGTTAATATCAATAATCATAAGAACAAAAAAAAGACTGCCGGCAAGGACAGTCTTCTATATAAATTTGTATTTTAAAGACGATTAATGAACTTTCACAAGTTCCACATCAAATACCAGCCATGCATTTGGCGGAATAACGCCCCCTGCTCCGTTTGCTCCATAACCAAGCGATGCCGGAATCAGAAAAGTAGCGGTTTCGCCTTCTTTCAGCATCATGATTCCTTCATCCCAGCCTTTAATGACGCGGCCCATTCCCACAGGAAATTCAATGGGATTTCCTCTTTTGAAAGAATTGTCGAACTCCGTACCGTCCACCAGTGTTCCGGCGTAATGTACAGAAACCATATCTCCTGATTTTGGTGATTTACCGGCCGTAGTTTTGGTAATTTTATAGTACAGTCCGGAAGGGGTTGATTCCATATCGGCTTTTTTGTCATTCACCATTTTTTCCTGATTTGCTTTAAACTCCTCTTCCTTTTTTTTCTTTTCAGCTTCTGCTTTTGCTAAGAAGGATTTATTATTTTCTGCAATTTTCGCTTTTCCTTCGGTAAATATCTTCGCGGCATCATATTCTTTATAAGCATCACCTTTTCCGAAAATAGAAACTTTCTCCAGAACGATATCCGTTTTAGGTTTGTCTTGTGCGCCTTTTTCTACCGCAGCAATCGTATCAATTACTTCGATTCCGTTCACCACTTTGCCGAAAATAGTATGTTTTCCATCTAACCATGGTGTAGGAACCTGAGTAATAAAAAACTGGGAACCGTTGGTATTAGCACCGGAATTCGCCATGGAAAGAACTCCCTTTCCATCGTGTTTCAGATCATTTTTCTCGTCCTCGAATTTATAACCAGGATCGCCCATTCCTGTTCCTTGCGGATCACCGCCCTGAATCATAAAGTTTTCAATTACTCTGTGGAAGATAGTCCCATCATAAAAAGGGACTCCTTTCGCTTTTGATTTGTTGTCTATTTTTCCTTCCGCCAGTCCAACAAAATTGGCTACGGTAACCGGAGATTTCTGATCTTCCAGTTTTACAATCATGTTTCCCTTCGTAGTTTGAAGGTTTGCATAAAGGCCTTCCTGCAGGCCTTCATAGGTTTGCTTGTCTACATTCATCTTTTTATAAATTGGTGTGCAGCTGAGCAGCGACAGCGTCGCTACGGCCAACATTATTTTAGCTTTTTGCATTATTTTATTCGTTTTAATGTTATTATCAGCGGAATATCGTTCGTGATTTTTTCTCCGTCCCCATAGGTTCCGTACGCCAGCACAGACGGAACAAGAAGGGTCACTTCTTCGCCGGGATTCATATATTTTAAAGCATCTTCTACAGCTGTCAGTTCTGTAGGAAACTTACTTAATGGAACATCCCGGTATCCTTTCGGCTGGTCATACAGTTGTATTCCGGAAAAATCTGAAATATAATATCCATAGGAAACCACGGTCTCTTCAGGGCTTTTTTCTCTTTCGCTAAAGTTTTCCCGGTTCACCCAATAATTCATGGATGTGGGGTAAAATTTCTCTTTCTGTCCGGCAATCCAGTCTTCAATCTGTTCCCGTTCCAGCTTATTAAGATTCTTTGCTCTTTCCTGCGATACAGCAGCTTTTTGCTTTACTGAGCTGCCACTTACCGGAGCATAAACCTCCTGCTTCTGCTGGCAACCTGCCAACGCTAAAAAAGTTGAAAAAAGAATTATTTTTTTCATAAGCATTTGCGAAAATAAGGAATTAGGTTCAGATATTAAAACAAAAAAAACCGGAACATGATCCCGGTTTTATCAATAAGGATGAATGGCTTTTATACCGTTTCCAAAATATTTCTTTCCACCAGTTCTCTCCATCCAAAAGGGTCTTCTGCCTGATTGGTCTGAATATCCACTAATGCTTTTTTGAGCGTGAGCGCATAGCTATCTTCGTCGGCCAAAACCGGAAGTTCAAAACGCTGATCTTTATATCCAAAAGCTTTGAATACGGAAGTTACCACCGCAGTACCTACACCCCAAATTTCTTTCAGAGTTCCGTTTTTCTGTGCTTCCAAGACGGTTTTCACAGCAACCGGTTCCACACGGATATCGAGCCCTTTGTGTTTTGCCAATTGAATAAAACTATCGCGGGTAATCCCATCCAGAATTTTTTCGGAAGTCGGTGGTGTATAAATGGTGTCATTAATTCTAACGAAAACATTCATCGTACCACTTTCTTCAAAATACTCGTGGGTCGCATCATCTGTCCAGATAATCTGGTCATATCCTTCTTCGATCGCCATTTGTGTAGGATAGAAAGCGGCTGCATAATTTCCCGCTGCTTTTGCAAAACCTACTCCTCCGGAAGCGGAACGGGAATAATAATCTGAAATTTTTACCGATACCGGTGCTGTATAATAGCTTTTCGCAGGAGAAGCAACGATCGCGAACATATATTTGTGAGCAACTCTGGCTTTCAGTCCTTCTTCAGTGGCAAAAATAAGCGGCCGAATATAAAGTGACCTTCCTTCACCGTAAGGAATCCAGGCTCTGTCGACATCCATCAGCACCTTCAGTCCTTTCATGAATACTTCTTCCGGAACTTCCGGCATTGCCAGGCGTTTTGCGGATTTATTGATGCGTTCAAAATTCTTACGCGGCCTGAAAAGGAACACCTGCCCGTCCTTATCTTTATAGGCTTTCATTCCTTCGAAGCACGCTTGTCCGTAATTGAAAGTCATGTTGGCAGGAGAAAAAGACAACGGCCCGTACGGCATCAGTTTTGCCTCTCCCCATTTTCCGTTATCGTATTCACAGATGATCATGTGATCAATAAAATGATCGCCAAAAGAATAATTCTCCTGATCAAAAGATTCGAGTCTTGAACTGGAAGTTTTTTGAATTATCATATCTTAAAATTTAATCGATTTTGACAAATAATTTAATTTTATAAATATAGTAATTTTCCATTAAATTTGAACAAAAATTAAGTGAAAAGAACCATAAAATCCACCGCTGACGGCAGCAAAACCTTATTCATCAATGAATTGAATGAGAATTACCACTCCCATCACGGCGCACTTCAAGAGGCGAAGCATGTATTTATTGATAACGGATTAAACCAGCTTGATATTTGGGAAATTAATATTTTAGAATTGGGTTTCGGTACAGGATTAAATGTTTTAGTCACTTTTGATGAGTTTTTACGAAAAGGAAAATATCTCAAAATCCGATATTTTACCCTGGAAAAATACCCGATTTCTTCCGAAGAAGTTTCAGCATTGGATTATAGCGATCTTTTTTTGGATGAAAGAACCAAAAACTCTTTTCAGAAAATACATGAGCTTCCATGGGAAATGCCATCAGAGCTGGCTCCGGGTTTCGAGCTTACTAAATTCCAGTGCGATTTCACCCAACTACCACAACTTTCTTTGCCCGAAATACATTTGGTGTATTACGACTGTTTTGGAGCCCGTGTACAACCGGATCTTTGGGAGAAACCTCTTTTTACCATGACAGCGGACAAAATGAAAGTCGGCGGATTGCTGACGACCTATTCCTCCAAAGGCAGTGTGAGAAGAATATTGGAAGAACTGAACTTTAATGTTGAAAAAAAACAAGGGCCGCCCGGAAAGCGTGAAATGATCAATGCTTGGAAAAAAACGCTTTCTTTATAATGCGCATTAAAATTTATCATTATCTTTAGCTTATGATACATCCTAACATCAACCGGATTAATATCCGTGTGTATGCCTGCATTCTTCGAAATAGACACGTTATGGCTTTGCACGAAGAGTACGCCGGCGAACAACTTCTAAAACTTCCCGGCGGTGGTTTGGAATACGGAGAAGGCGTTCTGGATTGCCTTCACCGTGAATTTGAGGAAGAACTCAATGCGAAAATTCACAACATTTCACACCTTTATACTCAGGAAGAATTTGTGGTTTCCCGATTCAAAGATCATGAGCAACTTCTCACTATTTATTATACCGCTGAATTGCAGGACGAGCACGAATTGCTGATTTTGGATCCCTGCATCGAAAGTATCGAGTGGATTGATTTACAAACCACAGAAAATCCGTTTCCGTTACCGGTGGATCAAATTGCTTTTCAGAAACTGAAGGAAAAGTACCGTTAAAGTATTATTTTTTTATTCTGAAGTTTTCAGCGCCGGGATAAGGCTGAAGGTATCCGAAATTCCAGTTGGTTTGTAATAGAGATTCCACGAAAAGATCGGTTCTGTTTTTATGAGGATCGTAGGGTTCCTTAATATCTACATCGGCGATATTGCCTTTTACATTCCACCAGAATGCACTCCATCCGCCACGAAGTTCTTTAATAATTTCATACACCGTTTTTCCAGTAGCCCGGTTCATCAGTTTTGCAAACACTCTTCCTTCACTGGTGGTAAGATCCCGAAGCTGAGCTTCATACTGTGTTGCCAAATCCTGCTGGCGTTTTTTAATGTATTTCCGCTGGTTGTTTTTATCGAGGTTTTTCAAATCGTTCTGAATATCTGTGTATTGTTCTAAAGCAGTAAGAAATAAAGGATATACCCGGTTCAGTTTTTTATTAAGAAAATAATAATAATTCCGGTCAAGCTGATTGTTGAATCTGGGGTTTTTCATCAAAACCAATTCATCCATCACGACGACAGATTCTCCGTTGATTTCATATATTTTCGCTTTCTGACGTTCATCGTAATAGTATTTCTGTCCAAATTCATCAGTGCGCAAAGATTCATTTGGATACTGACTCAGCGATTTAACCATTACAGAGTCCTGAGCTTTCAGAACGCTGCTCCCCAACAGCAGTACGATAAGTAGTATTTGGTATATTTTCATTATTTTTACCCGTAAATTAAACTCTCATCAACCAAAAAGCATTCCTTTTCAATGAAATTTACCACCAAATCTATAAAGTTTTT
The DNA here is from genome assembly GCF_003336205.1 of Chryseobacterium lacus. Lineage (GTDB taxonomy): Bacteria > Bacteroidota > Bacteroidia > Flavobacteriales > Weeksellaceae > Chryseobacterium_A > Chryseobacterium_A lacus. The sequence continues at coordinate 172,015 of NZ_QPIE01000007.1, read as the reverse complement.
AGAAAATTATATAAACACTTCATCACCAACCGGTTATGAACACCGCGGCCAAAAGCTCTGGATGGAATACATTCGTCCTTTTGTAGATACGATTGAGGTGGATCACTACGGAACCTGTTATGGCATCATTAATCCGGAGGCAAAATTTAAAGTAGTTATCGAAGCACACGCCGACGAAATTTCCTGGTATGTGAATTATATTACGGAAGAAGGCATGATTTATGTGATTCGTAACGGCGGTTCAGATCAAATGATTGCGCCTTCCAAAGTAGTTGATATTCATGGTGAAAAAGGAACCATCAAAGGAGTTTTCGGATGGCCAGCTATTCATACAAGAGGATTAAACTCGAAAGAACCGATTCCTAAAATTGAAAATATTTTTATCGATTGCGGAGCTTCCTCTAAAAAAGAAGTAGAAGACCTTGGGATTTATGTAGGTTGCATGATTACGTATCCGGACACTTTTTTTGAACTCAACCAACAGTATTTTGTAGGTCGCGCGTTGGACAACAGAATGGGGGGATTTATGATTGCAGAAGTGGCCAGACTTTTAAAAGAAAACAAAAAGAAACTTCCTTTCGGTCTGTATATTACCAATTCGGTTCAGGAAGAAGTGGGCTTATACGGCGCGACCATGATTGCCGAAACCATCAAACCCAATATTGCGATTGTAACGGATGTAACTCATGATACCACTACGCCGATGATTGAAAAGAAAAAAGAAGGAGAACAACAGTGTGGTAAAGGACCGGTGATTTTCTATGCGCCCAGCGTGCATCACACCATCCGTGAACTTATTGTGGAAACTGCGAGGGCGAAGGAAATTCCTTTTCAGCGGGCTGCAGCCAGCCGAAGTACCGGAACTGATACCGATGCTTTTGCCCATTCCAACGGCGGTGTTCCCAGCGCGCTCATATCGCTGCCGCTTCGGTATATGCACACCACGGTAGAAATGGTTTCCAAAGAAGATGTGGGAAATGTCATTCAGTTAATTTATGAGACCATGCTGAAGATTTCCCCTGAGATGACTTTAAAATATCATTAAAATCTGACTTTGTTATAAAAAATATTTCTTCATGAAAACAAAACTTATCGCACCTTCCCTATTGTCTGCCGATTTTGGCCATCTTTCCCGTGACATTGAAATGATCAACCGAAGCCAGGCCGACTGGTTTCATATTGATGTAATGGACGGAAGGTTCGTTCCCAATATTTCTTTTGGATTTCCGGTGATGAATACCGTGCGGCAACACGCCAAGAAATTTGTGGATGTCCACCTGATGATTGTAGAACCCGAACGTTATGTAGAAGAATTTATCCAACACGGAGCCGATCTTGTTTCGGTGCATTATGAAGCCTGCATTCATTTGCACAGAACCGTCAAATTGATTCAGGAAAAAGGTGCCAAAGCCGGTGTGGTGCTCAATCCTTCCACTCCTGTTCTTCTGCTGGAAGATATTATTTCGGAAATCGATCTCGTATTGTTGATGAGTGTGAATCCCGGATTTGGGGGACAGAAATTTATTGAAAATACCTATCGCAAAATTGCCGAAACCAAAGATTTAATTTTAAGCAATAATGCTACTGCTTTGATAGAAGTGGATGGTGGCGTGAATCTTGAAAATGCTTCTCGGTTATTTGATGCAGGTGCTGATGTTTTGGTAGCAGGAAACGCAGTTTTCAGTAGTGAAGACCCGGAACGTACGATAGAACTATTAAAAATTTAGCACAACTACTTACTCCGCTGAATTTCTTATTTTTAATTCTTTAAATTCCGCTTATGTCTAAAAACGCATTTGAATTTTCTTCTTTTTTCCGGGTGGTGCTGATTCCGCTTGCTGTTGGAGTCATCGCCGGATATGGATTTTACAATTATTTTGAAGGCACTTCCACGGGCAATATCCTGTTTGCAAGTTGTACCATTTTAGGGTTGCTGTTGGGAATTCTCCGGGCTGTGAGGGTTTCGCAAAAGAAAGAAAAAAAATAAACATAAAGAAACCCGAAACATTGTCCGGGTTTTTTTTAGACTGTATACCGAGATTAGAATATTTCTCTTCCTGAGAAATGAAAACGTGCTTCTATTAGGGCATTTTCATCGGAATCTGAACCGTGTACCGCATTTTCGCCTACGCTTCTGGCAAACATTTTTCTGATGGTTCCTTCTTCAGCTTCAGCGGGATTGGTCGCTCCGATCAGGGTTCTGAAATCAGCTACTGCATTTTCTTTTTCCAAAACTGCTGCTACGATAGGCCCGGAACTCATGAACGTCACCAGCTCGCCATAGAAAGGTCTTTCGCTGTGAATTTCGTAGAATTTTTTGGCATCATCAACGGTCAACTGTGTCAATTTCATGGCCGAAATCCTGAATCCTGCTTCAGAAATTTTGTTCAGGATTGCTCCAATATGCCCGTCTGCAACTGCATCTGGCTTAATCATCGTAAAAGTGATATTATTTAACATAAATTATTTTTTTTCGTGTGCGAAAGTACAAAATCTTTCGTACATTTGTACCGAAAATTCTGACAAAGAATGTTAGCGTAATTCTTGGCACAGTATTTGTATCTTTAATTACGATTCTCATGTTTAATTTGAGTTTTCATGGTTATTAGTTTTTACCCAGCTTCGGCTGGGTTTTTTTATTCCTATAAACAAAAAACCACACTTTTTAAAAGTGCGGCAATTATTTTAATTTGATTGAATATCAATTGGCTACATCACTAATGAATTTAATCCGCAGCATGCGCAGTTCTTCATCACTCAGTTCGTCTCCAAATTCGGAAGTCAGTACCTTCATGCTGTCGCTGTCGCTTTCATTCATAAACTCCATGAATTCTTCCACAATATCTTCGTCGAAATATTCCTCTATATAATAGTTGATGTTCAGTTTGGTTCCCTGATACACGATCGCTTCCATTTCCTTCAGCAGTTCGGTCATGGTTAGATTTTTGGCTCTGGCGATATCTTCCAAATCAATTTTTTTATCGGTACTCTGGATGATAAATACTTTGTGTGAAGATTTATTGGCCACCTGCTTCATCACCATATCGCGGGTTCGCTGTATGTCATTTTCAGCGACATATTGTGCGATATATTCAGCAAACTCTTTTCCGAATTTCTTCGCTTTTCCTTCTCCGACACCGTAAATCTTGGCCATTTCCTCAATGGTGGTCGGGTATTGAACGGTCATATCTTCCAAGCTTGGATCCATGAAAACAGCGAAAGAAGGCACCCCGTGCTTTTTTCCCACTTTCTTGGTCAGTTCTTTCAGGTGTTTGAAGAGGGTTTCATCCATTCCGCCGGAACTTTTGGTTTCCGTTTTTTCCAAAAGGGATTTCATAAGTTCCAAATCGTACTCTCGGTCTTCTGCGATGAGGAAGGGTTCATTGTAAATTCCATCCAACAGCAAATGTCCTTTCTCAGAAATCTTCAGAATACCGTAGGTTTCGATATCCTTAGTAAGAAATTCCTGCACGGTAGCCTGGCGTATAATGGATTTCCAGTAATTATCGCTTTTCCCCTTCCCTGTTCCAAAGAATTCGGTAGTTTCCAGTTTATAGGATTTCGTCACAGAGTTTTCTTTTCCTGCCAGCACACTGATGAGATCTTTGGTTCTAAATTTCTCGCCCAGGATTTTCACCATGTTCATTACCATTTTCATGTCTTCTGTAGCATCTATCAATTTGGGCGGATTCAAGGCATTATCATCCATATTGGCCCCGTCTCCATGCACAGGATCGAAAGATTCACCAAAATAATACAGCAGATATTGTCTTCGGCTCATAGAAGTTTCGGCATATCCTACTACTTCATTCAACAGTTGAAGGCCAATTTCCCGCTCCGAAACGGGTTTTTGCGCCAGAAATTTCTCCAGTTTTTCAATATCTCTCGGATCATAAAATGCCAGACAATATCCTTCGCCACCGTCACGCCCGGCACGGCCTGTTTCCTGATAGTAACTTTCCAAAGACTTGGGGAAATCATAGTGGATCACGAAACGCACATCCGGCTTGTCGATCCCCATTCCGAAGGCAATTGTAGCGACGATAATATCACATTCTTCCATCAGAAATTTATCCTGATTGGCGACTCTTGTTTTCTGATCCAATCCAGCATGATACGGAAGGGCATCAATACCGTTCACCTGCAGCAACTGGGAAAACTCTTCCACTTTCCTCCGGCTGAGGCAATAAATAATACCGGATTTCCCTTTTCTTTCATTTATAAAACGAACGATTTCGCGGTCAATATTTATTTTCGGGCGTACTTCGTAGAAGAGGTTCGGCCGGTTGAAACTGGATTTAAACACCTCAGCATTATTCATCCCCAGGGTTTTCTGGATATCATCCTGCACTTTGGGAGTGGCCGTCGCTGTAAGGGCAATTACCGGTACATTGGCAATTTTATCAATAATCAATTTCAGGTTTCGGTATTCCGGGCGGAAATCGTGCCCCCATTCGGATATACAATGCGCCTCATCAATAGCCACGAACGAAATTTTAACGTTCTTAAAAAACTCAAGATATTCTTCTTTAATCAGGGATTCCGGGGCGACATACAGGAGCTTGGTTTTTCCGCTTCTGATATCGGTAAACACCTGATTGGTCTGGGTTTTATTGAGGGAAGAATTCAAGACGTGAGCGACATTGTTCCCTGAGGACAGGTTGTTCACCGCATCTACCTGATTCTTCATCAAAGCAATAAGGGGAGAAACCACAATAGCCGTACCTTCCGAGATCAGCGCCGGAAGCTGATAACATAAAGATTTTCCACCGCCTGTGGGCATCAGGACAAAAACATCGTTCCCGGCAAGCAGGGTTTCAATGATCTCTTTCTGGTGTCCTTTGAAAGTTGTAAAACCGAAATATTTCTTTAATTCCTTCGATAAATCGGTGTTTTGTTTCTTCATTTATAAAATCATCTAATTAAGTTTGCTACATTTGCAGCACATCCAAAAATAACAAATAATTTGTTACCAGTCAATTTAATTCATTTAAATCTTTAAATTCAACCTCATTGGAACAGGCTGCTCTATTACAACTGGCAAAAAGATCTCTGGAAATTGAAATTTCCGAACTGGAACATCTCAAAAACCGACTGGACGGAAGCTTTGTGAAAGCGGTGGACCTTATCAACGCTGCTACGGGTAAACTTATTGTGGTGGGCATCGGTAAATCTGCCCATGTAGGGAATAAGATGGTGGCTACCCTGAATTCTACGGGCACTCCGGCGCAGTTCCTGCATGCTGCCGAAGCGATCCACGGCGATCTGGGCGTTATTCAAAAGCAGGATGTGGTGCTGTGTATTTCCAATTCCGGCAACTCTCCGGAAATCGTCACTCTGGTTCCCTATCTGAAATCCTATGCTTCGGCACTGATCGGGATGACGGGCAACGCGGAAAGCAAGCTGGCGGCCCACTGCGATGTAGTACTGGACACCCATGTACAACAGGAAGCCTGCCCTATTTCGCTGGCTCCTACCAGTTCGACAACGGTACAAATGGCATTGGGCGATGCGTTAGCGGTTTGCCTTATGGAAATCAACAATTTTCGTGACCGTGATTTTGCGCGGTTTCATCCGGGCGGCAGTCTGGGGAAAAACCTTACCGCGCGTGTATCGCAATTTCTCTCTTCCCAGAAACCGGAAGTTTCCGAACAATCATCCGTCAAGGAAGTCATTATTTCGGTGAGCAGCTCCAAGCATGGCGTCACAGTGGTGACCGATCAGGATGAAATCAAAGGAGTGATTACGGATGGTGATATTCGCAGAATGCTGATGGATCATGATGATCTTTCCGGCATCACGGCTGCGGACATTATGAGTAAAAATCCAAAGAGTATTGAACAAGAAGCTTTGGCAAAAGATGCGATGAAGATTCTGAAAGAAAAGAATATCGGGCAGCTCATTGTAACCCATCAAGGCCATTATACCGGAATTATTGACCTTCACCGTCTTTTGGATGAAGGCATCAGCTGATAGGCCATTAGTTTGTCGGCAAAGCCGGATATTTTCTGTAATTTCGCAACTTCAAACTGAATTTTTGTGATCGAAGAAAAAGACATGTCCTTTATGGGGCACATCGGGGAACTGAGAGGGCATCTGATCCGGTGCATTATTGCCATCATCGCATGCGGACTCATTGTAGGATTTAACATCAACTGGATTATCGACCATATTTTCTTCGGGCCGGTACGCAATGATTTCCCTACTTTCAGGGTAGTGAATAGTCTTTCGCGCTACTTCACCGGTGATAATGCTATTGAACTTCCCGATGATTTCCCTGTGCGGGTTCAGAAGCTGTATCAGCAGTTCAATGTCATGATGTCGGTCTCTTTTCTGGGCGGCATGGTGCTGGCGTTTCCTTATATCGTATGGGAATTGTGGCGTTTCGTATCGCCTGCGTTGCATCCGCGGGAGAAGAAAAACTCCATGGTTCTTATCAATTCTGTGTGGATTCTTTTCCTCACCGGAATTATGGTTGGATATTTTCTTATTCTTCCTTTCGCTATCAATTTCGCTGTTCTATTTAAAATATCAGATATTATTCAACCGCTGTACGACCTTTCGGATTATACTGCGCTGTTTTTCCAGATCGTGCTGGGGATGGGTGCTGTATTTCTGTTTCCCGTCATCGTTTATTTCCTGACCACCATCGGAATTCTGACACCCCAGTTTCTAAAAACATACCGCCGCCATGCTATTGTCCTGATTATGGTGATCGCTGCCGTCATTACCCCTGCAGATGTGGTGAGTATGATGATTGCCGCAGTGCCGCTTCTGCTTCTTTTTGAATTCAGCATCGGCCTCAGCCACCGGACTTACCGTCGTCTGGAAAAAGCAAAACTTTCGGATGAAGCGTGATCTTTTCAGCCTCATCAGATTTTTACCAAGGAGAGAGAATGCGTATCTTTGCGCAAAATAAACTCCTGCATGAACCCATTCATCGAAGAATTACAATGGCGCGGCTTGTTTGCCGACATGATGCCCGGTACCGAAGCACAACTGAATAAAGAACTCACCACCGGATATATTGGATTCGATCCTACCGCAGATTCCCTGCATATCGGAAGCCTGATTCAGATAAAAATCCTGGCTCATTTTCAGCAACACGGCCATAAACCTATTGCTTTGGTTGGTGGCGCCACGGGCATGATTGGCGATCCGTCAGGGAAATCTACCGAACGGAATGCCCTGGATGAAGACACGCTGAACCATTATGTGCACTGCATTACGAAGCAGCTCTCCCATTTCCTGAATTTTGACAGCACCGAAGCCAATGGTGCGGAACTGGTGAACAATTACGAATGGATGAAGAAGTTCAGTTTTCTGGATTTCATCAAGGAAATCGGTAAAAACATTACTGTTAATTATATGCTGGCTAAGGAGTCCGTGCGCAAGCGCCTTACGGGTGAAGACGGATATGAAGGCATGAGTTTTACGGAATTCACCTATCAGCTGCTTCAGGGTTATGATTTTCTGCATCTGTACCGCGAGAAAGGTGTAAAACTTCAGATGGGCGGAACTGATCAGTGGGGCAATATCACTACCGGCACCGAACTGATTCGCAGGAAAGTACAGGGTGAAGCTTTTGCACTGACGGTTCCGCTTATTACCAAAGCGGACGGTTCGAAGTTCGGGAAATCAGAAAGCGGAGAGAATTATTGGTTAGATCCCAAAAAAACGTCTCCTTACCGGTTCTACCAGTTCTGGCTGAATGCTACGGATGCCGATGCGAAACGTTTTATTAAATATTACACTTTCTTGGGAAAAGAGGAAATAGAACAGCTGATTGCAGAACACCAAAAGGCACCCCATGAACGGAAACTCCAGAAAAAACTCGCTGAGGAAGTCACGGTATGGGTTCACAACCGGGACGAATATGAGAAAGCACTGAAAGCCTCACAAATTCTGTTCGGGAAAACTACTGCAGAGGATTTGATCCAGTTGGAAGAAGCGCTTTTTCTCGATATTTTCGATGGCGTTCCTCAAAAAGAGATTTCTAGAACAGAAGTTATCGGAAGCCCGATAATTGAACTGCTGAGCGAGAAAAGCGGATTTCTGAAATCTAAAAGTGAAGCCCAGCGTGAACTGAAGGGGAAATCCATTTCCGTAAATAAAGTAAAAGTGGATACAGATTTTACCGCCAGTGAGAACGACCTGATCGACGGAAAATTTCTGCTTCTTCAGAAAGGGAAAAAGAATTATTTCATTATTAAAGCAGTATAGAAGTTCAAAAAGTGACTGACCCGCGAAAGGGGTCGACGCGCTTCGTTCTCTGAAACCTCCGTTTTATTCTTCCAAAACTTTATACTAAAAATCCTGAGCAGGCTGGAACCTTTGCTCAGGATTTTTATTTTCTTTACACCGAACCTATTTCAAAAAGCTCACTACCGATTTGCCCATCAGGTTGATGCCTTTTACGGTATCGGAGGTCTTTTTTTCGCCATTGATCCAGATACTGAGAACAGCTCTGGAATCTGCCGATGCTCCCTGACCCGTCATGGAAAGATGCACTGCACCTACAGAAGTATCGATAATTTGGGGTTGGCTGGACCACGTATTGCCGGGGGGAGTAAAATTATAAACAGTTCCCTGCACGGTGCCTATTTGGGTTACCACTGCTTTCAGCTGTACACCCGGTGATCCTGTCACATTAAATAACACGCTGACGCTTTCGTTCGGATCTTCGTCACGCTCCTTGCAGGATGACCACACTCCGACAGCGGCGGTGAGCATCAGCAGGAGCCCTATCCGGACTTTTTTTGCGGAAGTATTGATTCTTTTCATACAATCTAAAAAATGTTTAATCAGCCAAATATAAGTAAAATTGAAACAATATTTTCACACGAATATAAAAAATACTGAAAATGAAAACTGTAAGGTGATCCTCAGCCAATCTGTCATCCCTTTCGTTTTGGTCAAAAAATTGAATATATGTTTAAAAAAAATTTATGGATCTGCAGTACCTCATCCGCGAACCAATGGAAATTCTTCCTACTACTCCTGCCCTGTTCATGATTCACGGTTATGGGAGTAATGAGAACGATCTTTTTTCTTTCGTTCCCGATTTGCCTGAAGACTGGCTTATCGTAAGTTTCCGCGCCCCCCTGCCGGTTCCTTATGGCGGTTACAGCTGGTATGAGATTGATTTTACGGATCCTGAAAAATATGTCGATACTGCACAGGCACACGAATCCCTGAATGCTCTTTTGGATCATATTCTGAAAATTTCAAATCATTATGGCCTCACCCAGAACCCGACTCATCTTTGCGGCTTCAGCCAGGGAGGGATCCTTGCTTATGCACTGGCCTTGCGGCTTCCGGAGCTTTTCAGCAAAATTGCGTGTATGAGTTCCTATCCTGAAGAGAAAATCCTGCACCCGATCGTGAAAGACAAAAAGAAATTAGAACGGCTTCGTTTTTTTATTTCCCACGGCACAGATGACGCTATTATACCTTTGGAATGGGGCCGTAAAGCAGCAGATTTGCTGTATGATCTGGGTTGTTATTTTACGTTTAGGGAATACATGATTGGGCATGGAGTGAATCAAAAGAATTATCTCGATCTGATTGCGTTTTTTAAGTAAGGCAAAATTCCTCACCCTCGGTCCCTCTATGAAGGAGAGGGGAGTTCGTGTGGTTCTAAACTGGGGATTATTTTTCGCACAGATTTCACAGATGGGCACAGATGATTGCGTTGCTTTTGTCATGCTGTAAGCATCTCAACAGAATTATTTTAAGCGGTCTATTTAAACTTTGATTTCACCCAAATCGTATGCTCGGCAAAATGTCCTCAATTTTACTGTACTGTCATTGTTGAGAATTTGTTGTTCACTAACCACCTGACGAATTGAAGGTCGTTTATAGAATAAAGCTCTGTAATAGCCTTAGATAGTCGGGAGCGTACCGGGAGCTACGGTAGAACTATGGGTGAACCTCTGGGAATCTTTGCTGATGGGCGTTTCGGGAGAAAAGCTACAGACAAAATCGCAATGTAGCGGGAAAACGGTGAAAATGCAGTTGATTTCGAAGCCTGTGAATACAAATGTAGTTATTATTTTTGATTTGGTGATTAAACGGTTAATTGTTTATTGGGTAGGTTCGGGAACGGTGGCTGAGGCTCTCGAAGCCACCACAGACAAATTGGTTACTGAAGCACCATAGTGAAAAAAAACAACACTTGTCATTCCGTAGGAATCTCAGCGGTTAATGGCCATCGGAATGGTATCGTTTAGATGCTTACAGCATGACAATGAATGCGGATGTCAGGAGAAAGTAACTACTTGCAGATTGCTAATTGCTGATTGCTGTGATGCTTACAGCATGACAATGACTGTGAGGAGGAGTTAGGCTTCGGCGGGCTCAACCTGACAGTGGGATTTTTTCTGCGAAGTCGCGTGTTTGAGTTTTTGAGTATTTGCGAATTTGTAAATTTGCGTAGGGGCGATTGTATAGGAACAGTTTTCTTTTAACCTGGCCTAGAAAGATCGGAGACTTCAGCGAGCTCAGCCTGACAATGGTCTAATGAGACGATCACCCTGATATTTGATTAACGCAAAGGAAAAGCAAGCGAATTTGAGATCCCTGAGCTTGTCGACCCACAATGATACATCAGGTGAAGGAACCAAACAGGTAATGAAGGGGAAAACTTTGCCAAAGTTCTAAACAGGGGCACCACGTGTTCAGTAGAGGTTGACTAAGACGGGGCACTGCGTTAAGTTTGGTGCGAACTTTTGCTGCCTGTATTGCATTTAGGCACCGGCGGGTGATTTGTTACATCTGTTTTCGGGGGAGGCCGATTTCGTGATCCTGGGGATAGGGGGCGCGCCAGGTCATGCTGACGTCTTCGTTGATTTTGCGGTGGATTTCAAATTGTTTTTCCTGATCTTCGGCATAACGGGGATCGGGAATGAAGGGCATTTTGGCCATTTTTTGAATGGTGATGGTAGGAAAATGAAAATCTACTTCTACCCTGCCCAACAGCAAATAACAGCCGCCACCCTGAAAGGGATATTCTGTAAGGTTGTCCGGGAAGTGAGCGGTGTCAAAGTACGCTCCTTCCGCATCAATCCAGGTTCCGAAAAACATCGTTCCTTTCTTAGTGGGCACATGCTTTCTGGCAATAAGGTAAGCCAGCATTTTCACCTGCTTTTTATGGTATTGAAGCAGTTCCCGCGCCATCACATGGCCCCGGTAACGGGTCTGCAGGAGGTCGAAAGGACTGCATGATACCGGAAAACCCAATATTTCAATCTCGTCAAAGGCATCTTCCAGGGGATTTCTTTTGAGTTGAGGGAGCGCATATTGCTGCGGCGGTTCTTCAAAGAATGATGGGTTCCGGTATTCCGGACGGAAGCTTACCAACAGCATCCGTGCTTCAATCAGCAGTTCATTTTTGGGCTTGCCCATACAGCGAAAAGCTCCCACAAAAATCAAGGTCTGCAATGTTTCTATGCCTACCGGAATGCGTTTAACAAAATCACCCAAAGAGGTAAACTCCCCGTTCTTTCCCCGTTCCTGAAGAATATAGCGGGCGATTTTAGAGGCTATCTTTTCGATGTGCATAAATCCCAAGAATACCTCCTCGCCATACACCGTGGTTTCGTACAGGCTTTTATTGATGCAGGGAACCTGAATTTTCCCGCCGCTCATCCTGCATTCGTGAACATACACTTCGGTGCGGTAGAACCCACCGCCATTGTTGATGGCTGCCACCATGAATTCTATCGGGAAATGCACCTTGAGATACAAGCTCTGATAACTTTCCACTGCATAGGAAGCAGAATGGGCCTTACAGAAAGAATATCCCGCAAAAGATTCGATCTGCCGGTACACTTCCGCCGAGAGTTTTTCCGGATGTCCGAGTTTATGGCAGGATTCGAAGAAATGATCCTTCACCTTCTGCAGGGCAGCAAGGCTTCTGCCTTTTCCACTCATGGCCCTTCTCAGGATATCGCCATCTTCCGCTGAGACACCGCCATAATGGAGGGCAATTTTGATTACATCTTCCTGATATACCATGATGCCGTAGGTTTCGCCCAATTGTTCCTCAAATACTTTATGAAAGTATTCAAACTGGCCCGGATTGTTGTGCCGGAAAATGTATTCACGCATCATACCGCTTTGCGCCACTCCCGGGCGGATGATGGATGAAGCCGCCACCAAAGTTTTGTAGTTATCACATTTCAACCGGCGAAGAAGGCCTCTCATGGCAGGGCTTTCAATATAAAAACAACCCAAAGTTCTTCCCTGGCTCAGGTATTCGTTAGCAGTGGCCTCATTCTTTGAAACAGACGTATCCCTGATGTCTACGGTAATGCCCCTGTTGCGCTCTATGAGTTTTACAGCATCGCTGAGGGTACCCAATCCTCTTTGAGAAAGGATGTCAAATTTCTCAAAACCTATTTCCTCGGCTACGTGCATATCGAACTGTACCACAGGAAATCCTTTGGGCGGCATTTCCAGCGCTGTGTAATGGGTGATGGGTTCCTCAGAAATCAAGATTCCGCAGGCGTGCATGCTCCGCTGATTGGGGAATTTCTCCAGCAGCATGCCGTATTTCTGTACCAGTTTTATTACGGCATGGTCATCGTGCAGTGCCATGGGATTTTTGGCCAGTTCGTCCAGATCTTCTTTGGGCAAACCAAAGGCCTTTCCTACTTCGCGGAAAATAGAGCGGTACTTGAATTCTACATTCGTACCGCAGAATGCCACGTGGTCTCTTCCGTACTTTTCAAATAGGTAAAACAGAATGTCGTCCCGATCCTGCCAGCTCCAGTCGATGTCAAAATCAGGAGGTGTTTTCCTGTTCAGATTGAGGAATCTTTCAAAATACAGGTCCAGTTCCAGCGGACAGATGTCTGTAATTCCAAGACAGTAACTCACGATGGAATTGGCTCCGCTTCCCCTTCCCACATGCATGAGCCCCCTGCTCTTACTATAGCGTACAATATCCCAAGTAATAAGAAAATAGCCACTGAAACGGAGTTCATCAATCACCTGAAGTTCCCGTTCTACTCTCTTCTGCGCCGCTTCATTTTCTACAGGGTATCTTTTCTTCAACCCTTCATAGGCCAGTTGACGAAGGAGTTTTTTATCTTCTTCCCTGCTTTCGGTGAAATGCTTTTTGTTTTTCGGGGTCGAAAAATCAAAATCAAAATGACAGTTTCGGAAGATATTTTCGGTATTTTCGATGATCTGAGGGTAATGCTGATACGCTTTCAGAATTTCGGATACCGGCTTCATGACTTCAAAGGGCGGGGCCACCTGTATGCTGTCTATTTTGGACAACAGCGTATTGTTGTCAATAGCTCTCAAAATACGGTGCAGGTTGTATTCCTTCTTTGTGGTGAAGGTCACGGGCGAGAGCACCACCATTTTATGGAGCAAGGCTTTCCAGTTTTTCTGAATCAGGAGACTGATTTCCTCAGGCCGTATGCCAATGAATTCATGTTCCCCCAACACATCCGGAACATTGTTTATCGGATAAATCAGGATGGTGTTATTAACGTCAGGGTGCTGTTTTGGCAATGAAACATCATCACAGTTGAAAGAGGTGATCAACCGGTTGATTTCTGCTATGCCTTCTTTATTCTTCGCCAGAGCAATGTAGTACTGTTCGTGCTGCACCCGAATATCCATGCCTACGATGGGTTTTATCTGATGGACTTTACACAGTTTATAAAATTCATAGATTCCGGTGATGGTATTAATGTCTGTTAAGGCGAGCGTCGTGGCCCGGTGCTTCACCGCCTGGTGTACCAAATCCTCTATGGAAATGGTGCCGTAACGCAGGCTGTGATAGGTGTGGCAGTTGAGGTACATAATGAGATTTGAGACTTGGAGATTTGGAGATTTGAGATGATAGGCAAGAGGCAGGAGACAGAGCCATAGATGTGCGGATTTTTAGGGAATTCCGCCGGCTCTTCTCACGGCGTCTTTTCCGAAGCGCATTTTCATTCTGTCCATCGCCTGATAGAGGCTGATGAGTTCTTCTGTATCTTCAAAAAGATTCATCTGGTGCTGGCCATGCACTAATCCGGAGCATTTCACTCCTACCATCCTAAGGCGCATTCTGCGGGTATAGAGTTTTTTAAATAATTCCTGTACATACCTTGAAATGGTATGGTCAACGGCAGTATAGGGAATTTTCATCTGTTTTGTTTCGGTATCAAAATTGGCGTAACGGATTTTCACGGTGACGACGGAGGCGAGCCATTTTTCTTTTCTCAGCTGGAAACACAACTGCTCTACCATTCCGGAAAGAAGGCTCTGCATATTTTCCACATCCATGGTATCTTCTGAAAACGTGTGCTCGGTGGAAATGGATTTTCTTTCTGCATATTGCGTCACCGGCGAATCGTCTATTCCATTGGCTTTCTTCCAAAGTTCGGTTCCGTTTTTTCCGATCAGCTTCTGCAAGACCTCTACCGGCATTTCGGAAAGCGTCTGAATTTTTCGCACGCCGATGCGCGAAAGCAATTGAAACGTGGCATTCCCCACCATAGGAATTTTTCGTACGGATAACGGATTGAGAAAAGGCTGCACGAGGTCTTCCCTGATCTCGAGCTGTCCTACAGGTTTGGCTTCACCCGTTCCGATCTTAGACACTGTTTTATTTCCAGAGAGGGCAAAACTGATGGGCAGCCCCGTATTTTTCATCACTGAGCGAGCAATTTCCCGGGTCCATTGGTAGCAACCAAAAAACTGATCCATCCCCGATAAGTCCAGATAAAACTCATCTACACTGGCTTTTTCCATGACGGGAACTTTTTCCTGAATGATTTCCGTTACTTCATGTGACATTTTGGTGTACCAATCCATATCTCCGCGAATGACCCGTGCTTCAGGGCACAGCCTGAGTGCCATTTTCATGGGCATGGCAGAGCGTACCCCGAAATACCGGGTTTCATAAGAGCATGAAGCCACTACCCCACGGTCACCTCCGCCGATTATGACGGGTTTGCCGATGAGTTCTGAATGCCGGACTCTTTCGCACGAAACGAAAAAAGTATCTAAATCCATATGTACGATGGCACGGTTCATTGGGTTGATGTTTAATCGGTTATTGGTTAATTGTTTAGTGAATGTGCGAATTTGCTGATTTGCGAATTTGCTGATCGCTGGTTAATCGGTTAATTGGTTAATCGTTTGAAAGAATAAATGTTTCCCTGGTGCACAAAGGCGACCGAAATATTCCCCTCCTCTGGAGGGGTGGCGTCCGACGAAGGAGGATGACGGGGTGGTTTTTGCAGATAAATTTGCTCATGGCTGTGGCTGATGGCTGATTACGGATTTGCTGTTAGCTGCTCACTTATTCACTCATTCACTCACTTTTGTTAATGCACAAACTTAGTACGATTTGAAACAATTTAACGTATATTTGTTGTTCTAATTTGTAACAATGTCAATTTTCTCCGATAACATCAGGGTTTTGAGAGCCCGTAAAAACATCTCTCAACAGAAACTGGCGGATGACCTGAATATCACCAGAAGCCGGTATGTAAAATATGAAGATGGCACTTCCGAGCCGCCTATTGATCTGCTGATCAGAATGTCCCAATATTTTCATCTGAGCATTGATGTTCTGGTAAGTGTGGACGTCCGCAAATATGCTCCGGAAAAGATGATGAAAGTCGCTGACAACCGCATCCTTCTGCCCGTGGCTGTGAATGCCGACGGAGACAATAAGATCGAGATTATTCCGGAAAAAACCTTTATGGGGTATCTCTCCGGCTATGCCAGTCCGGAGTATATTGAAAGCCTTCAGACCCTCTCTCTCCCTTTTTTACGGAACGGGAAATACAGGGCTTTTCCGGCGAAAGGCGATTCCATGCCTCCATATAAAGACGGTACTTACATTGTAGGGAGGTTCGTGGAGCATCTTTCCGATCTGAAAACGGGCAAAACCTATGTCTTCATCACTACCGATGGCATCGTCTATAAGCGGTTTCAGTTTCATGAAGGCGAGGCCGTCTGCGTACAGTCGGACAACCGTTTCTACGAACCTTACCAGATTCCCTTGTCTGATATTTATGAAATATGGGAGTTTGCCTGCAGCATCAGCACTACGGAGTATGAAGCGGAGGAATTTGCTGAACAAAATATCCGGGAAATGTTCATGGAGCTGAAAAGGGAATTGAGGGAGATGAAGGGAGGAGAGAAAGGGTGATACAGCGGATTTCTGGTTAATCAGTTAATTGTTTAGTAATGGTTGATTTGCGAATTCGCTTATATACAAATTTGCTGATCGCTGGTTAATCTGGAGGTGCGGGAGTAGCTCAAAGTCTCCCGACTTTGAGCCATCACCCGCTTTGCCAGCTGGCTGGAAGCAGATCCAAGTATCTTCGACCAAACCTCAAGGCCGCAGAAGGCCGGCAAAAATACCATTGTTGATCCCAAGGCCGACCTGAAACGCTATCTGGAAAAGGCCGGGCTTACGGAAAAGGTAGAAAAAGAGTTTGCGAAAGCTCCGGTTTCTCCCGGCCTGTATTATCTGCATACCGATCATTTGGGCACGGCCAAGTATGTTACCAATTCTAATGGAGACACATCGCAATTTTTCTTAAATTTACCGTTCGGGGAGACCATGGCGGAGCAGAACCTGCCCGGTGAGTATGAGAACCCGTATAAGTTTAATGCTAAGGAATTAGACGTTGAAACAGATTTATATTACTACGGAGCACGGTATTACAACCCGAGGTTAAGTATTTGGTATGGGGTAGATTCGCTGGCGATATGGAATCCTGTCATGGAAACCGAGTTCTATGGAGACGGACAACATAATGGTGGAGTATACTTTTGGGGAAATCTTAATCCGTATCAGAATCCAATTAAGTTTATTGACCCCAATGGGAAGCAGGTTGAGTGGCAAAAGTACTGGGATCAAGCAAAGAAACAGCAGGATGAGAAACAGCATCTTATTCTTGCTTTTCACAGACAATATCGGACTTTTGCTGATTTTGGTAATTTAATTCCAACGATCTCGTCACATTTCTAGGCAAGACCGCGAATTACTAGAAAAGATAAAAACGGAAGAAGTTTTGTACGGATTTTCGTCAAAAAACTCGGTTTCAGAAAGGAAACATGTATTTCAGAAAAAGCCATAATTCAGATTTTGGGAAACTTAAAGATTTTGAAGATCAGCAATTGTTTATCTCATATTTCTTATGTTATCAACCAATATAAAGAAATGCGTTTATCTAATAGTGATACAAATGTAATTATTATTTTGAATTAGACAACTACTTTTATAGGGATATTAGCTATAATGCGCAATTATTTGGTAATCAGTGTTTAAATTATTTACCCAAATAAAGTTCTGCTAAATATTGATTTCGGTCGTCCTCGAAAACAATTTCTGAAATCCAACCTTCTTCCTCAGCAACAGATTTCATGGTGTGTTGATCAATATAAAGCCATCCGAACCAGTCTGTAAATTCGCCCTGATATTCGTAGCGGCATTCCACTTCGCCGTAATATTGTTCGGGAAAAGGAATATCTTCATACATATAAGCGACATCGCAGGAATCGAATACGATTTTTCCGTCCGGTTTCAGCAGTGATTTTGCTTTCTTCAGAAAAGTGCTAAAGCCCTCTACAGTAGCGCAAATTCCGATACCGTTCATCAGTAAAAGCAGTGTATCAAACTGCTTTTCTTCGAATTTAAAAAAATCTTCACAAACCACATTTTCAACTCCCTTGGCGGCGATGACTTCACAAGCTTTTGGAGAAATTTCCAGCGCAGTACCTTGAAAACCACGATTCTGAAGTTCCAGCGAATGTGTTCCGGCTCCGGCACCAATGTCCAAAATATTTCCTGAACACCTGTCGAGCGCGATACGCTCCAACTGAGGCATTCTGGTAGCATTGCGAAAATATGTTGAAACCGGCATTTCCACTTTCGGCCCGAAACGGTCATGAACAAAAAGCCTTTTTTTATTCTCTTGAAAATAAAAATCATGAATCGCTTTACCCGGAAGATCTGCCATAGAAATAAAATAATGCCGAAAATTTAATAAAAACAAAAAAGAGAACCAAAATGATTCTCTTTGCTTAGTAGCGGGGACACGACTCTCACCCACTCTCTTAAGAGGTTAATAATTAATGTTTTATCTGATAACATGTAAGAACGTATGCCTAAAAGTGTGCCTTTTATTTTAAATAATGTCCACTTATACAACAAGTATAAGAAAATTTACTATCATAATAGGGAAATTTATAATGATTATTTTTTTTTTTCTTATATATTTAATCGGTCCATATGATATTTCTATCATATTGGTTGTGTTATATTGGATCATCCAAATTTCTGTATTCTCATCAAGATAAAATACTTCAATTACTTTTCCTTCTTTTTCTATTTGGTTTTTGCTTTCAAAGTCTTTTTTTAGAGTTTTTATGAAGCACTTTTTTTCTCTCCGTGAATGAAATTGCATAGTCATAATAACTATTTCCAAAATATCTAAGGAAAAGATCAGTTCAACTTTTGTGGGAACTATAGAAAGAAATTGGACTTTAGATAGGTAATAATAACTGTCAAAACCTTCTATTCGTTCATCAGTTAAATATTCCAGATTAAACTCCCAATTTTCATATTGCTCTCCAAGCTGGAAAGGTTATAAGCTGTTTCTCAAAATGAGTAGAGGTATTAAAATCCACTTTGTTGTTAGTGGTTAAGCTATTAAAAAGTATTATTGTTGTTATAGACAACAACTTAGATTCATGATTATTTAATTCTAAAACTCTGATTCATGAATCATTTTTTCTAATATATTAGATATCATCCATACTGTTATGGTTCCATCGGACCTTTCTTCATAGCTTAAGGTAACTTTTGCTGAGTGCCACTGGTAGGACCATTTCATATCAAGTGGTCCACTTTTATAATTTGAATCATATGAGGTTTCGGGTCCGTACAAATTTTTTAGTTTATTATACACAATGTCAGTGTGATGAAAATTTTCTTCAAAAACAAAACCTATATAATATAATTTATTATTGTAGTAACCTAAATGTATGTCTTTTACGTCATATCCTAAAATCTCCTTAATATCTCCTTTAATATAGGAATAGTATTGTACATTATCTCCAAATTTGTATAACAAATCTGAAAGATAGAGGGATTTACTAGATTCAAGTTTGAACTTACTGACTCCATATTTAATATTAAGTTGATTCAGAGTTTGACTATAGGCTAGGGTCACAGCCAAAAGCGTAATAAATGTGATAAATTTTTTCATAATAATTGTGTTGAATTTTGTTTATTTAATTATGGAGTAAATGTTCTCATATGTTATACTCTAAGTGAAACTGTGATTTAGTAGGAACAATGGCTGGTGAGATAGACCCTACCAATATTTTCAACATGTACAGACTTGCAGAAGCTTTAGAAGTTCCTGTGAGTATTTTTTTAATGTGGAAGAGCTCTCTCTAGAGCTATAGAATGAGGTATTCATTATCTCCCACTGCACTCCCTAATTCTTTTCTGTAAATACTGAGCTGTGTGAGCAGGATGACTTCTGTCTCCATTATATCTCCTTAATTTAGCTAGGGCCTGTTCATAACAACTCTTGGCCATACTATAACTCTTCATGTTAAAATACATGTCTCCCCTCGCAATAAGGGCATCATCAATAAATTTAGTGTAATCCATAAAAGCTATTTTAAAATATCTGCCATATATGACTGACAGGTAAATTTAATAAATCTTGGGGTTTTCATCTGCTTACAGATCACCGTGATCAGCAAAACTATAATAATTTTCTTTGGTTATTATCAGGTGATCTAATAATTTAATGTTCATTAAGACCCCAATTTCCCTAATGTTTTTCGTAATAGCAGTATCTGGTGCACTTGGAGTAAGGTTTCCACTGGGATGATTATGAACTAACATAATTCCTGAAGAGTTTACTTTTAATGCAATACTAAAGATTAGTCGTACATCTACTGTACACTGACTAATTCCACCTTTTGCCAGGTCATAAATCCCTAAAACCCTATTACCTTGATTGAGAAAAATAACTTTGAATTCCTCATGGAGTTCAAGATGGTTTGGATTCCAATGCTTCTTAACCATTTCATAGACCTGAAGAGAAGATTTGATTTGTGGCTTTGTAGTCTGAGGTGTACTATAGGACACCTGAATTTCATTTAATGTCTGATTCATTTTACAAAAGTTCTTTAGCCTGGTTTTCTCCAAAAACTATATATAGCTTTGGAAAAAAACGGGTTGGTTTGAGATAAAAAAAGTCCCCCATTTCTGGGAGACAATACACTATTTTTCTGTGAGGACTTCATCAAAGTCTTCTTCAGGAACCATTGGAGATTCTACATCTACAATCTTAAGATCCCCTACAAACTGACAAGCCTGTAAAGTCTCTACAGGTCCTAATTCTTGAGATAAAGTCATAAATCTGAATCTTCTCCCATACACAGGGTCTGAATCCTGCTCTTTAGCATTGAACAGATAAACAGCTCCAGGTTCTAAATTCATACTCTCTGCTACTGTTCCACTAATGACATTTCTGGATGGCATTTCACCTCCAATACCCAACAAGATGACTGGCATCAGTCCATTGATGTCTTCTGTTGCTCTTTGAGATTTTAATAGCTCTACTTTAGCTACAAATCCCTTAAAATGTTTTTTCATAATAAATAAATTTTTGAGTTACTAAAAAATGGTGAGGGTTGGTGGGAATTTGTGGTGTTAGTGCGAAGCACTAAGGACAGAAATGAGAACCCTCAAGGCTCTCTCAAGGGATGAAAAATGATTACAGGATTTAAGTGCTGAAGAGAAGATGAGGTGCAAAGGAGATTCTGTAAGGACTTGGATCTCCCTACTGAATGGAAAAGAACATGTGGTGAATATGATATAATTATCAGGCTTGAAAACCTAAAGAATTTCCCTTCAGGAGGGGGGGATTTTTACTTTTTAAAAAAGGGGTGGGGGTATTTTGAGATTGATCTGCATCTGTATCATTTCCCCAGTTCAAAAAATTTTTTAAAAAAATCAGTTCTGATCTCTAATCTGTTTTTCTATTTTATGTGCCTCCAGAATGTGTAAAGAAAAATCAGGAAGATCACCCTTTTTAGTAATGAGGTATTTCTGGCCACGGACATACATAATATCTTCTATATCCTCATCAAGAGGAATGATGTCAATATTAAGAAGCCCATTGATCATCCCAGCTTTTCCATCCTTTTCCACTTTTACATAAAAATTACTTCCAAAGTTTGACACCAGGTTACAGGTATCATAATCCAATCTGCAGGGGATGATAAAATTAAGATGCTGGTCTATTAGTCCCCATTTCCCTTCTTTTTTAACCCAGAAGTAATCTGGCCCTGGCTCAAGAGGACCACAGGTAGTCTCTGTCACTCCATCTAGATTTCCCATCACTTCCACTCCCTCCAATGTGTAAATATAGGAGAGTCCTTCTCTCCTGCAACAGATATAATTTTTACTTATTTTAAAGATGTCATCCTGTTCCAAAGGTAATATCTCTTGAGAATTGGAGTCCAAAAGTCCGTATTTAAGACCATTCCTAACTTTGAAAAACTGATTAGAAAAAAACCTAATTTCATCATACAAGGTGGTGTTAAAAGAAGCTTCTCCAAAGGTCACCTTTTCATTCTTACTGAATACCTTAACCTCCTTATAGTCCTCTTCATATTCAGACTGCTCAAATATATGTTCTCTTGCTACCTTACACAGAATCTCCAGCTTTTCAAGAGTAGTAAGGTGGGTATCTGGAAGATTCTTCACAAAATGGTGATCATCTCCAATAAACTGAGCCATCTTCCTGAAAACATCTGTGTGGGTATTGAAGTTCTCTGGTACTTCAAAGTGTGCAGAATGACTTTCTGTATAGAATTCCAGTCTTATAGTTTCACAGTTCTCCATTGTGTGGTTTTTAAAAAAATAGTTCAGAAATATTATATTACTCATGAAGAGAGATTACAAGCTCTCTGAAGTGTGTACTAAATTATAAATAAATACCTTCAAATTACTAAGAAACCAGATTTTATTTCTTAATCTACTTAATAGCCATGAAGAGAGATTACCAGTTGTATCTATAGTGGAATAAATTTTTCATATTTGTTCAAAATTTAAAAAATGTGTAACAGAGTGGATAATGAAGGAATCTCAATTGAGGAAGCTGCAGAGAGATTAAGAGCTGAAATAGTGG
This sequence comes from Chryseobacterium lacus, assembly GCF_003336205.1. Taxonomy (GTDB): domain Bacteria; phylum Bacteroidota; class Bacteroidia; order Flavobacteriales; family Weeksellaceae; genus Chryseobacterium_A; species Chryseobacterium_A lacus. The sequence continues at coordinate 149,828 of NZ_QPIE01000007.1, read as the reverse complement.
AAAATAATTATCAGTTTGCAAAAGAGATTAATGCTTTTCAGAGACCTGCTATTCCCATTGTACTGGATTATCAGGGCAGGAAGATTACGCATGGAACCTGGGGGCTTAAAAAAGAGATTCCCAAGGATAAACCTGCTCAGGGAATTAACCTGACTGCAGAGAAAACCCATACCTTCTACAGAACTGTGGAACATAACAGGTGTGTAATCCCTGTAAGTGGGTTTTATGACTGGATGCACGTCACCAATCCAGGTAAAAAGACCCCAATAAAGGTCAAGCACAGGATGCAATGGAAGGATGAAAACCAGTTCTATATAGCAGGTTTCTTTGATGTCTGGGATAACAAGGAGATAGGTTTTGGACTGGTAACAACAGGTTCAAATGAACTGATGTCCATTATCCATAATTCCAAGCTGAGAATGCCTGTATGCCTGAATTCTACCATGGCTGACAGATTCCTAAATGATGAACCTATTGAAGAGTTTACCTTCCCAAATTATGATCCACAGCTTGTAGCAGTGAACCTTGAACCTGATAAACTGCCTCAAACACTATTCACATGAGCATCAAGGATATTTTAGTGAATCACTTGATTGATGACCCTACTGATATGGAATCCTACTGGAGAGATGCCGTTGGTCTTATCCAGTCTGAAGCAATAGACAAAGGGATAGAATTTGATGGCTACTTCAAGGAAAAATGGGAAGATGCTGCGGGTACCATCTTTAATTTTAATGAATATTATTTTGATGATGAAGAGAGGAGAAAACTCTATGTATACCTGTCCGCACTCTATGATGAGGAGATCATGATTCACCTTAAGGATGCATACCAGGTTGCTTCCCTTCCTGAACTCACTGAGCTGCATGTTAAGGGGGTGGTAGATGAATTAATTAAAGGTGGAACCAGGTTTTAGCCTACTTATAACTTTTCTTCATCATCTCTGACACTCCCACAGCTATTTCAGAAAAAAGCTGTGTATCATAGGTCTTATTACCTTCCAGATCCTTCATAACTACACTTCTGAACTTTATATCCAGCAGCCATTCCTCAAACTTCCTGATACGTTTCCCATAGGGATTTTCAAGAAATACCTGGAAATGCTGGGAATTTTTGTCTGCTCTGAATTTCACAATGATAAAGTCATCCATCAGGGAGAATACCCTCCTGTATTACTGCTATAAGTTTCATGCAGTAAAGTTGAGATATTTCAGATAAAAAGAAAGAATAAAAGCTGCTACAAATCATAGCACATTTTCCATTCTACTCCTTATAATTAGCGAGGACTTATCTGCAGTTACAGGTATAGTCCATAATATAAGCATGAAATGCCTTACCATAACTGCCACCATACAGCCCCTCAGATTTGAATTTGGACCATCTTTGGGAACTTATTCCACAAAAGATATATGGCTTTCCACTGAAGTCATAATCATTCTGTTTAATATAGGCTATTACTAATCCTCCTCCTCCATCTACCTCATAAAATTCAGCTTTGGCCAGCATTGAAGAACCAACTGGAGTTACTCTGTCAGGGTAAGGGTCTTCTGACTTGGCATACTGAACCAGTTCACTACATGTTTGAGCCTGAAAAACTGCTGCAAAGAAAAGTGCAGCACAGATCATAAATTTTTTCATCTTTGTTTTTTTATAAAGTTAGAGAAAAATTAGTCACCTATAGAACTGATATTCATCAGTATTCTTTTTTATGGGGAATCACTCCCCTCACTCCCCCACGTGCATTAATCACATCCCCTTCATATCTTGGTATTAAATGTACATGCACATGCCAAATGGTCTGTCCTGCTTCCCTGCTAATGTTTATTCCTACATTATACCCATCAGGGGAATATTCCCTGTCAACAAGCTTTTTAGCCTCATTAAGCAGGCCTAAACAGTCCTGCTGCTCCAAAGATGAAAGTTCAAAAAAGTTGGCTGTATGTCTCTTGGAAATTATAAGTACATGCCCTTTGCTCACGGGAAACCCATCATAAATGGCATAACAGTTTTCATTTTCCAGAATAATGGTTCTATCCAGATGATCAAGACAGAAAGGACAGTGATCTAGCATGGTTTTTCTGTATAGAAGTTAAAGCCATTGTTACTTGCTATGGTAATCAGGGGATTAATGACCTGAAAGAACTTATCCCTGTCTATACCCTCTGCAAAGTTCTTATCTATATAAAAATATTCCTGCAGCAGTTTTTCCTGGGGCTTCTTATCCAGGTAAACATCCAGAGCCAGTTTCTGGAGATTAAAGAAACCCTCAAAGTACCTATCCATCACAGGAAGTTTGTTACTCTTTGAAAGGTTAAAACAGATGTCTCCAGGAATGAGGTTCCATATCTGGTTATGAGATACAAAGCTGTAGGGTACAAAGTGCTCCACATGATAATTACCCTTAGTCAGCTTTTTTCCTGTGTAAATGCACTCCAGTGAACCTACCTCATCCAGGATCATATCCCAGAATTTCCTTTGGTTAAGCAATGTACTTCTTGTGGCTGGCTTAATGAGTTTATTGGGAATATCAGGCACATTGGGGTTTCTGATCTGTAAAAACATGGCTAAATTCCAGTATATAAAATCCCTGATGATCCTGCTGTTCTTCTGAAGATATTCAACCCAGTCTGAATTTATTATTATTTTATCTCTGTAGAGGGCATATAAAGGAGAATGGGAGTTCTCCTGGGATAAGATATAGATGTCTTGCTTGTTTCTACCTGGATACCATGGACTCAGAAACCAGTGAGGCACATTCTTATCAAAGTGCTTTAGTAGAACTTCAGTTTTAGCAGAGGTTGGATTACTCAGTTTCTGAAAGATCAGACTTCTGTCTGCATCTATCCTGATATCCTCCAGTTCTTTTATCTCCTGTACTGCTTTTTGGATTAAATCCTGAAATCCAAAGGAGATATTAAAATAATTCACTGTATACCATGATGTAGAGAGCATCCTGGCAAAAAGTTCCTTCTTACTTACCTCCCTCTTACCCTCTTCTGCAGCATCAAGAATAGCCAGTAACCAGTAAAACTTATAAGTGGCAGATGTGCTGTTAAAGCAGGAGGCTAAAAGATTAATGGGTACTGCTGAGCTGTAAGGTAGATTCAAAATATGGTGGAATTAAGTGGAAATATCAACAGTTTTAATTAACCTGCAATTAAGTTGAATTCCTAAAGTTAAAGAATCATAAAGTTACACACAAACTAAATCCAAAATTTTGCTATATTTGGGAAACACAAGTTCCAAGATGAAATGCAAAGAATTCTCCTCTTAGTTTTTACTCTTACCCTTTTTTACTCATGTTCTAAGTCTGAAGGTAGTGGGAGCAATATTTCTGTCCTGGGAATCAGCAGTTCCCTAGATTCAGGTGATGGTTACTCAAATGGTAAATACTGTGCAGAGGTTGGATACTACAACCCTAATACAGGAAAAGAATCTACCTATACGCTTACCGTGCAGGTACAGGACAATGAAGTAGTCGAAATTAACTTCCCTGGGGGAGGTTATCTTGATGATGAGATTACTGATGGGTCTTTAAACTCCTCTGGAGAGGCCTCTTTTACTTTAGATAATGGAACTGAATATACTGTGGAAATCACAGGGGATACAGGTGACTGCTTTGATGATGTTGTAATGGCGGAAAGATGTAATGGCACTACCAAAAAAGGGACACAATGCAAAAGATTAACAGATAACTCCAGTGGTTACTGTTGGCAACATGAAGATCAGCAATAATAATCATAGAATAATTTAAACCTTAATGTCAGAAGAACACAAGAAACAACTGGAGCAGCAGCTCTGGAATATCGCTAATACTTTAAGAGGGAAAATGAATGCAGATGAGTTCAGGGATTATATCCTGGGATTCATATTTTATAAATACCTGTCTGAGAAGATGGACATCTTTGCCTCCAGTATCCTGAAGGAAGATAAGATCTCCTACAAATCCATTGATGAGAACAGTGAGGATGGTAAGGAATATCTTGAAGCCATCAGAGAGGAAGCACTTGAGGCCCTGGGTTATTACCTGAAACCTTCTGAACTGTTCAGTGAGGTGACTAAAAAAGGAAACTCTGATAAGGGTGGAGATACTTTTATCTTAGAAGAGATCCAGAAGATTTTAAACAACATTCAGCTCAGCACTATGGGTACAGAATCTGAAGAGGATTTTGATAACCTGTTTGAGGATATGGACCTCAACAACTCCAAACTGGGCAAAACCCCTACACAGAGAAATGAACTGATCTCAAAAGTGCTTTTCCATTTAGATCAGATTGATTTTAAACTGGAAGAAACAGAGCTTGATGTTCTGGGTGATGCCTATGAATATCTGATAGGTCAGTTTGCTTCAGGGGCAGGTAAAAAAGCTGGAGAATTTTACACGCCACAACAGGTAAGTAAGCTGTTGGCTAAAATAGTCACTACAGGAAAATCAAAACTTAAAACGGTTTATGATCCTACCTGTGGAAGTGGTTCCCTACTCCTCAGGGTGGCCCGGGAAGTAAAAGATCAGGTTGGAGATTTTTATGGGCAGGAGCTCAACAGAACCACCTATAACTTAGCCCGGATGAACATGATCCTGCATGGGGTTCATTTCAGGAAGTTTGACATTAAACAGGAAGATACCCTGGAGCACCCACAGCATATGGGACAGGAGTTTGAAGCTATTGTGGCCAATCCTCCCTTCTCTTCTAAATGGTCTGCCAACCCTATCCTGAGTACAGATGAAAGGTTTGCACCTTATGGAAGATTGGCCCCCTCCAGTAAGGCAGATTTTGCCTTTGTACAGCACATGATTTATCATCTGGCAGAGAATGGTACCATGGCTATTGTATTACCGCATGGAGTACTCTTCAGAGGAGGTGCAGAAGGCCATATCAGGAAGTTTCTAATAGAAACCCGCAATTACCTTGATGCTGTAATTGGACTGCCAGGAAACCTGTTTTATGGCACCAGTATTCCAACTGCAATCCTAGTATTTAAGAAGTGCAGAGAAACTCCGGAATCAATTCTCTTTATAGATGCCAGTAATGATTTTGAGAAGATAAAAACCCAGAACTATCTTCAGGATGAGCATATCCAGAAAATCTATGACACTTTTAAAGCAAGAACTGAAATTGAGAAATACAGCAGGAATGTTTCTCTTGAGGAAATAAAGGAGAATGATTATAACCTGAATATTCCAAGGTATGTAGATACCTTTGAATCAGAAGAGGATATAGACATAAATAGTATTGCAGGTGATTTAAGCTCTCTGGAAAAGGAAATGTCAGTTGTAGATAAAAAAGTTGCAGGCTTCTGTGCTGAATTAGAAATCCCTAAACCTTTTTAATATGACTATCCCAAAAATCAGGTTTAAGGATTCTACTTCCAATTTCATCAAATTAAAACTCAATCAAATATTAAAGCGGTATTCGGAATCTAATCTTGATGCAGAATTTAATAGAGATGATATTCTTTCATTATCCTCTATTCATGGTATAGTTGACAGGAAGGGATTATTAAATGACACATATGATAAAGTTAATCATCTAGCCTATAAGAAATGTAGATATAAAGATTTTGTCTATGGAAAGAGCATCAGTGCAAGTTACCCTTTTGGCTTGTTTAAAGTGAACAACTGCAAAGACGGTCTCCTTTCCACCCTATATTACACTTTCAAGGTAGCTGATAATGTTTCAGCTGATTATCTGGATTCCTATTTCTCACATTTAAACAGGACCAATAATTTTTTGAGAGGATTAGTGTTAGTTGGGGATAGATATATTACTGCTGAAAGTGAATTCTTATTATCAGGCAGCATCACGATTCATTCTGATAAAAATGAACAACAAAAAATAGCAGACTTCTTTACTTCAGTAGATGAAAAAATTAGCCTCCTAAAAAAGAAAAAGGAACTCCTGGAGCAGTACAAAAAAGGAGTGACGCAGAAAATCTTTTCTCAGGAACTGAGGTTCAAAGATGAAGAAGGTAAGGATTTTCCTGAGTGGGAAGCAAAAACTCTAAAGGATGTGACGTTTAAGACAGATAAAAAAAATAGAAATAGACTTAATTTGCCGATTTATTCCGTAAATAATGTTGAAGGGTTTCTACCTCAATCAGAACAATTCGAAGGATTAGATTCAAATGAAAAGGGATACGATGTTTCTATGTATAAAATAGTAGGCAAAAATACCTTTGCATACAACCCGGCTAGAATTAACGTAGGATCTGTTGGTTTATACAAAGGAAACTCTGAAGTCATTATTAGTTCCTTATATGTATGCTTTCAAACATCTGAAAACTTATACGATGAGTTTCTATTAAAATTCTTGAAATCTTACAACTTCAACAACCAGGTGTTAAGAATTGCTGAGGGAGGCGTAAGGCAATATTTGTTTTATGAGAATTTTTCACAAATAAAAATACCTTTACCTTCTATAAAAGAACAGGAGAAAATAGCAGATTTCCTAACTGCCTTAGATGATAAAATAGCTTTAGTTGAGCAGCAAATAAACAAAACAGAACTTTGGAAAAAAGGGCTGTTGCAGCAGATGTTTGTGTAAAATAACTTAGGATGTATAAAATAGATAAAAGCACCAATAATGTAGTTAAGCTTGAGGAGAGACTCTTTAAGCAGTTAGCTATAAAAGAAAGAGAGCACCTGCAGGAATGGATAGCCAAAAATCCAGAGATGCTTGGTGAGGACCTCCTGATAATTCAAAAAGAATTTGATGGTTTTAATGACACTCAGGAAAGACTGGACCTTCTGGCCATAGATAAAGATGGTGGCTTGGTTATTATTGAGAATAAGCTGGATGATACAGGAAGAAATGTAGTATGGCAGGCTTTAAAGTATGCTTCTTATTGCTCTACCCTAACCACCAGTCAGATAGTTAAGATCTACCAACAATACTTAGACAGGTGGCACAATGGAGAAAATGCTAAACAGAATCTGCTTGATTTTATTGAAAGATCAGAGGAAGAACTTCTCCTTAACAGAAAAGATCAGCGTATTATTTTTGTAGCCAATAATTACAGAAAAGAGGTTACATCCACAGTTCTATGGCTGCTCAATCATGACATCCAGGTTCAATGTTTCAGAGCTACTCCCTACTCCATGGGAGATGAAGTATTCCTTCAGGTAGAACAAATTATACCACTACCAGAGACGAAGGAATTTATGATAGATGCAAAAGAAAAAGAAAAGGAAGAGCAGGCAAAAAGCAAAAATCTGGAAGAATCTGAAGCCAGACTTATCCAATTCTGGTCTTTATTAAAAAATAAACTCACAGAGGAGAGACTGGATTATCTGGACAGGACAAGTGCCCAACCATTTTACAGTACAGGATTCTGGAAAGGCAGAGGCAAGTTTGCATTTTGTATTGGGAAAAATAATTACAGGGTAGAACTATATTTTCAGGATGATGCAGATAAGAAGTACATAGATTCTATGTTCACCTTTAATGAGCAGTTACAAGCCAGATTTCCCGGTCTGGAATGGGAAAGACTGGAAGGAAAGAAAGCTTCCAGGATTAAGTATGAAATGCCTTTGGAGAAGTATAAAGCCCTACCAGGAAAGTTCAGTGAAGAAAGATCCTGGGATGAGATCACTACGTGGTATACAACAACAATGAAAGAATTTTACAAAGTCCTTTACCCCTATTGGGAGAAAGTGCAGAAACAAGTATATTAACAATTTAATATTCACATCATGAAAAAAATCTTATTATTTGCTTTATTATTTGTGTGCATTGGATTATCAGCCCAAAACCTATCTCTAAATGAGTTAATAGCTTTAAGAAAAATGGATTTGGATCAGGTAGAATCTTTTTTAACTAAGAAAGGTTGGCATTATAAAACTGGTGAATCTCCAGAGGAAGGAAAATTGGGAAAGGCACAATTTGTATATGGCACAGGTGGAGATTTTGATTATGCAGAAAGTTTTCTCACTTTCTACTACCCAGTTTATGGGGAGAATAGAATTGATATTCAAATAGGGAAAAGCCAGAAGGCTACTGAATATTTGGAAGCTGTAAAGCGATTTGCACCATCTCCAATAAATACAAAAGTTGAAAATGGAAATCTGATAAAAATTTATGCGGGAGCTACTACCACATTTGAGTTTACCACAACAAAGAGTAGAAATAGATTTGGTAACGATTTAGCTTCCTGGCATCTGTTTATTGTGGAAAATAAAGATTACGAAACTCAATTTGGTTATTTTTAAGTATGTCCAAACAATCAGAACAAGTCCTTGAAGAACAGGTTATCGCACGGTTACAGAAGCTGGGTTATAAGCCTGTAACTATTAGAGATGAAAAGGACCTTCTTGCCAATTTAAAAATCCAACTGGAAAAGCACAATAAAATTGAATTCACCCCCCATGAGTTTGATAAAGTACTTAATATCCTGAACAAAGGTTCTGTCTTTGAGAAAGCTAAAACTCTCAGGGAGAAGCAACACATCATTCGTGATAATGGTGAGAATCTCTACTTTGAATTTTTGGATACAGAATCCTGGTGCCAAAATCAGTTCCAAGTCACTAATCAGATTACCATTGAAGGAACCTACAAGACCAGGTATGATGTCACCATACTCATTAATGGTCTTCCACTCTGCCAGATAGAATTAAAGAGAAGAGGCTTAGAGCTGAAAGAGGCTTTCAACCAAATAAATAGGTATCACAGGCATTCCTATGCCTCAAATTCAGCTTTATTTCAGTATGTGCAGGTATTTGTAATCAGCAATGGAGTTAATACCAAATACTACGCAAATAACAGGAAACAGAGTTTCAACCAAACCTTCTACTGGACTGATAAGGAGAATAAAAGGATAACCAATATTCTTAATGGTTTTTCTGAAGAGTTTCTGGAACCCTGCAACCTTAGCAAGCTTATTTGCAAGTACATTGTATTGAATGAAACCCATAAAGTGCTTATGGTTTTAAGACCTTACCAATTTTATGCAGTAGAAGCATTGGTTCAGTTGGTAAAAGAAACCAATAAGAATGGTTATGTATGGTACACCACTGGTTCAGGAAAGACCCTAACCTCCTTTAAAGCAAGTCAGATCCTTACCAAGATTCCAGAGATAAAGAAGGTGGTCTTTGTTGTTGACAGGAAGGATCTGGATTATCAGACTACGAAAGAATTTAATTCCTTCAGCAAAGGAAGTATTGATGGTACAGATAACACCCGAGCCCTGGTTAAACAGTTTGAAGATGATACTAAGCTGATAGTAACTACCATTCAGAAACTGAATACAGCCATCTCCAAGAAGCATTATTCAGACAAAATGGAAAAGCTGAAGGATGAAAAAATGGTCTTCATCTTTGATGAATGCCACAGATCCCAGTTTGGAGAAACCCATGGCAGGATAAAAAAGTTCTTCAATAATATCCAGCTTTTTGGCTTTACAGGAACTCCTATTTTCAAAGATAATGCTGTAAAAAATGCTCTAGGCAAAAGAACTACAAAGGAGCTCTTTGGTGACTGTCTGCATAAGTATGTAATTACAGATGCCATCAGGGATGAAAATGTACTGAAGTTTGCTGTAGAATACATTGGCAGGTACAGAGAAAAAGAAGAATCCAGGACTGAAGTGGATATTGAGGTGGAGAATATTGATGTTCAGGAAATCATGGACTCTTCCATGAGATTGGAGAAGATCTCAGATTATATCATTCAGAACCATAACAGGAAAACACACAACAAAGATTTTTCAGCCATGTTCTGTGTGAGCAGTGTTAAGTCACTGATCAAGTATTATGATATCCTGAAGAGAAAAAAAGAACAGGGTGAGCACAACCTGAACATAGCTACTATATTCTCCTATGGTGTCAATGAAGATGATGCAGAAGCTAATGGTCTTTTGGAGAATGATGAGGTACCTGTAGTTGCTGAAGGACAGACAGCCTATGCTGTTGATACCCACAGCAGGGATAAACTGGAATCTTACATCCAGGATTATAACAAAACCTTCAATACAGACTTTACCACCAAGGACAGTGAGAAATTCTACCTGTATTATAATGACCTTTCCAAGAAGTTAAAGGACAGAGAAAAAGACCCGGAGAATCCTGATAACAGGATTGACATTCTACTGGTAGTTAATATGTTCCTTACCGGTTTTGATGCCAAGAAGGTGAATACTCTCTATGTAGATAAAAATCTCAAGCATCATGGTTTAATTCAAGCTTTCTCCAGGACTAACAGAATACTTAATGATAAGAAGTCCCAGGGGAATATTGTAGTTTTCAGAAACCTAAAAGCAGCTACTGATGAAGCTATAACCCTCTTCAGCAACAAAGAAGCTATTGAAGAGATCATTGTAAAGCCATATGAGGACTATGTGGCAAAATTCAACCAACAATTTGAAGATCTGCTTAAGATAGTTCCAACTATAGATTCAGTGAATGATCTGGAAAGTGAGGAGGATGAACTTAAGTTTGTACAGGCCTTCAGGGAATTGATGAGGACTCGGAATGTACTTATCACCTTCTCAGATTTTGAATGGAAAGATCTGAAGATGTATGAGCAGGAATTTGAGGACTACAAGAGTAAATACCTTGACCTGTATGATAAAACCACTCAGGTAAAGGAGAAGGTCTCCATTTTGGAGGATATAGACTTTGAACTGGACCTCATCCACAGAGATGAAATCAATGTAACTTACATCTTGCAGCTAGTGATAAAACTGAAAGGCCAGAAAGCCAGTAAGCAAGAGGAAACTAAAAAACAGATCTTAGCCCTCCTGGGATCTGAAGTTAACCTGAGAAGCAAGAGAGAGCTTATTGAAAAGTTCATCAATGAGAACCTGCCAAGACTTGGTGAGGAAGATGATGTAACAGAGGAGTTTGAAAAGTACTGGGATGTAGAACAGAAAGCAGCTTTCAATAAGATCATTACCACAGAAAGTCTATCCCATGAAAAAACAGAGGTAGTAATAGAGAATTATCTTTTTGCAGAGAAAAAGCCTTTAAGAGATGAACTCTTAGGTCTTATAGTAGGAGCTAAACCCACCCTGCTGGAAAGAAAACCCCGCAGTGAAAGAATCATGCATAAGATAGCAAGCTATGTAGATACTTTTGTGAGTGGGTTTAGGGGGTAATAGTTTATTAGAAAAAGGTGGATAGAAAACACTTAGAATATTAAAGTAGATTAAATAATTGACTCATATTAGAATATAATGGCTGAAATTTTACCTAGTGGCACTCCTTTTTATTTATTGGCTATAGTTAGCTTGTTGGTCTTAATCTTTAGGAATGTTATTTCTGCAAATCTCAAACCTTATATTGATAAATATGGGATCTTAGAAAAGTATATAGATAAAGTAAGTACTAAGAAAAATTATTTCAAAAATCTTTATGCTGAATTATCTAAAATGCCTTTCGTTTTACATGATTTTGAACTGGATATTGAGGGGAATTATGTGGAAGTTCTCGATAATAAAATTGATATAGAATCCTTAAAAGTTGAGGAAAGACGAATTGTATATCAAGAATATGAAATAAAACCTTTTGTTTTAATTCTTGGTAATGCAGGTATTGGTAAAACTACTTTTACCAGAAATATTATTTTAAAAATTATTAATAAAAAATATAAAATACTTAACTACGAAGCAAAAGAACTTAAAAAAGTTATACCTATCTATGTTCCACTAAAAATCATTGATAATTCAACGAGGAATCCTGTCTTAAAATATATTTTAAATAATAATTCATATTACAAAAATAATGAAGAAAAATTAGAACGTGACTTAAGAAATAGGAATGTATTCCTTTTCCTAGATGGTTATGATGAGGTATCCACAGTTGCAAACAGGAATTACCTACGAGAGGAATTGATACTTATTTTTGGTTCTGGAACAAACACTTTAAATTTTAGGTATGATGACAAGTATGCAAGTATATATAATGCTATGTACTTGTCAAAAGTTTGGTTAACCTCGCGCAAAGAATTTTATAAGTCCAATTTACCTATACCAACACAGCATATGGTAAAATACAAAGAGAATATTGCAGGAGTAGCTCTGGAAGGTGTTGATGATGAAAGACTTAAATTAGTTAATATACTTTTTTCCAAATACTTTAATAATAATAATGAACTTAAAGCTTTACTAGATGGTGAATTTTTTATTTATGAAATAGATAATTCTCGCGATAAGGAACTTATTTCATTATCGAAAGTTCCCTTATTTCTGACAGTTATGTGTTATATATATATTAATGATGTAAAGAACACAAAAGATACCAAGATTAAATTCCTTTCAGATTATTATAGTTTAATAAATAAATTTATAGAATTGCTTTTAATTGAGCTCGATGAAGAAAAGGTTAAGAATCATACAATTGGTAAAAAAAATGCTTACTTAAGGAGAAGAAATAACTACACCGAAAAGAAACTTGCATTTATTAAATATTTCGCGTTTAAAAACTTTGACGCAGATTTAAATACTTTTACAATAGATCAATTAAAACAGGCTGCAATTAATTACTTTTTTGACGATAATGAGGTTTTAGAAAACTTGCGTGATGGCAAAAAGAACAACATTGTAGATGAGATAATAAATAATGGTATTTTTAGCTATATCGGAATAGTTGATGATATTGATCAATATGATTTCCCACATAGAAAGTTTAAAGAAATATTAGGTGTTCAATTTATTATTGATCAGCAGGACACTAATTATATAACTAAGGAACTTATAAAAGGTGAAAGTTTTGAACTTGGTTATGAGTACTTTAAAAAAATAGATAATAAAACTGACTTCATTTCATTACTAGTTCAAAAACTTTATTCTTTAGAGCAATCAAAACATATTTGTACTTTTTTATATGAATACTGTTTAGAAGAGCAGCATTTTGCAAATTTAATTGTAATAGAAATTCAAAAAGAAATTCAAAAATTATCCCCACAAAGTAATCATTTTTATATTTCACAAAAACTTTATGAATCACTAAACTTTACTGAGGCCTACTACAATTTCTTATTGGAGAAAATTATTTCCTCCAATTATAATAGATCTACTTTCATTTCCCTTTTATTTTATAGCAAAGGCAGTGTAAGATATGATGATGTTCTGAGAGATAATGACTACATATATCATTATCTTACTTATGTAAAAAGTAGAGAAATAAACCCTGCAATTGTCGAATTAGAAGAAAAAGAATTAAAGCAATTTATCCTTAGCATCGTTACCAACAATAAAAAATCGATTGATGAAAATATCTTTACTAATTGTTTTGCCCAAATCAGCAAGGAGTATCTGCTTCCTCTACTAAATTCTACTAAAATATTAGATAATCAGTTCAGGATTTTTGAAAAATACAAATATGAACAAACACCTAGTCGTTCTGATCTTATTTTTGATATAGAGCTTATTATGAAGATGAAGAAATTAAAAGATTACTTCAAATATTTATGTGATTTATATCATATCACTGATAGTATAATTATTAAAAATCTTGAAAAAGATTTACATCAGCTTACAGAATATAATAGTACAACTATTCAGAGTATATTAGATAAGCATCATATAAATAACTTTTCCCAATGTGTAATAACTGGAAAATCATACCAAGACACAAAAATAATTACCTCAAATATTGACATATACAAATAAAAACCACCCCACAAAAGTGAGGTGGTCTGACTAACTCAAAAACCAATGATAATTAGAATCACCATTGAGAGTTTTCTGAAGACCTTTTGAAAAGTCAAAGGCATTCAGATTCCTGTCCAGGAAAGTGTCTATATAACTGCTCTTATTAGCTTGTGTAAAGAGATTGAACACATTCCATAAATTAATCCTTCCATCTTCCATTCTGGAGAAATTCTGATCTTCATAATAATCCTTAGCCATTGTATTAATATGGCTGTCATTAAAATTAAGTTCAGGGATTCTCTGCCTTTCAGATTTAGGCAAATGCTGATACAATCTGGATTTACCAATAAGCTGTGCAAACTGGTGTTCTGATAAATAATCCTGAGTCAGTTCCTTCATTTCCATCAGATGTAGCTCTGCATTGTAGTTCTGCATTACCTCTAGAGCTTTTAATCCTAATTCATTAGCATTAGAAACACGCAGATTTTCAAGAAATCCATCTGTGGAAATACACATATTCATACAAATCCAATTCTGAAAGCCAATAAAGAATTTGAATTTCTCTAAAGACTTTTTTGAGTAGAGGTTTTCTTGATTGTAGCTTCTAATTCCACCTACACACAAAGAAAGCTTGTTGCCATTGATCTCTTCAGTAATAGAGGGGATTTTCACCATAAAAGCCATTCTTTCATAGTAGATGGTTTTATCTTCTTCAAGAAGGTCTTTAGCAGCTTTATGAACAGCTGTAGGAGTTCTTCCTTTGATCTGATGAGATACTCTTATTTCTGGATCTGCTATACTATGTTGAGGGAATATCTTTGTTACAGCTTCCAATATTACCTCAATAAATTCCTGATGTGCTATGGTTTTCTCATTGTCCTTACTGAACACAGGGATGATACAATCCTGACTTAAATGTTGTAAAGAAATTTCTGAAGTATTGGCAACAATAAAGGGCAGTTGATTAACCTCATCTTTACTCTTAAAGAGAATGGAAGGAGCATCATTTTTTTCTAAAGAAACAGGCTGAACCACATTGGATTCAGCCTGATTATCTTGATTCATTGAACTGGGATATAATATCTCAGCTTCTGGTATTTCATCCTCATCCTCTTCAAGAAAGAAGTCTCTGATGCTCCTCTTTGGTTTGAATTCCCCAGGGTTATATAAGGCTTGTCCATTCTCTGAAGGAGTATAACTATTGTATTCTGGATTTTCCATTGTTACTAAAATTATCAGGGTTAGATAAATGTTTTATTAATGATTTCTTGGCATCAAAATCCACTCTTAAAGTCTGCTGATACCTTGGGAACTGCTTGTACAGAGCTACCAGTTCAGGAACTGTATTACAGCACTGAATAGCCTCATAGACTTCCTTTTCACTTGCATTCTCAGACAGTACAGATCTTTTATCCTCCTGAAGAGAGAATTCAAATGCCTCTTCAGGCTGTACTGCAGGTAGAGACTTATTTCCTCCTTTTACCTCATGAAGAGGGCTGTGAGATCCAGACTTACACCAATCTAATATCATCTTTCCAGTCTCTTCAGAGATAATAAATTCAGGTTGTCCCATAAATAGGCCAGTTCTGTCCTTTGAAGAGACTGCAAAATGCTTAATATCCACATCAAATACTAAGGTAAATTCATAGTCCAGTCCATCTCTCTGCACAGACTTAAGACCTACTTTCTCAGGCACCATTTTACCATCCTTCTGGTTCAGAACATAGTCCTGTTTGGTTCTCATGGTAGCAATAATGTGACAGGGTGAATGTAGAATCTTCTCCAGAAATATCTTCTCTAGAGGCTTGATTTTAGCCCAGTTTGTAAAAGAATTCCCTGCCAGTGAACTATGATAGTCCAGAAGGTAATCCCAACAGTGGGAAATACTGTCCATAATAATTACCTCAATCCCTGCTTTCTCACAAAGCGTAATGGCTTCCACATATTTCTGAGGTGTAAATGGAGGTGTAAGAGTAATCACTCCATATCCTCCTAAGTGTGCATAAAGATCAGCACTGCCATTCTCTGTGTCTATCACAGCAACTTTAGAGAAGTCACCTGTAAGGCCCTTGGCCAGTAAGAGAGAAGAATAAGTCTTCCCTGATCCAGCACTTCCCTGTAAGGCCATTTTTATCTTGGCCTGTTTTCTTTCTGATTGTCTTAAATTCATAATTTTAAGTTTTTGGTAATAATGTTATTGGTATAAATGTTGTAGGATTCGTAACATCCACTTGACTTTGAAAAGGCACCTACTGGAAGATTCCAGAGGATAAAAGCACTCCTCGGAGTGTAATGGATACAATCACTAATGGTGGAAATGCATCTGAAAACCACCACGGATATAACAGCGCCAACCTAGATGCAAGGTTGAATGGTATAAGTCGCTGTGAGAGTAGAAGTTCTATGTTTTTGTACGTACCCGAAAAGGTAGACATTGATGAAATTTTGGCAGAAAATGCGCCAGATTTTCCTGTGCACAAAGATGAATTAAATTATATTTTGAGTTTAATATCATCAATCCCTTCTAAAAATTTAAAATTTCTAGACAGCAACGGTTATACGTCTATTAACCGTAAAGTCTTACAAAAGACAATTTATAAATACAGAAAGTGCTTGGACTATCTAATTTCTCAAGGAATTTTGGAAGAAAGTGCGCAGTATATCCCTGGTTTTAAATCCAAGGGTGTAAAGTTCACACAAGAATACCTGAGTCCACTAAAAGCAGTGGAAATTACAAAACCGACGCTACTGAAAAGTATTACAGGAGTAAGGAAGAAGGTAGATATGCCTCGGACAGAGGAGCTTTCATTTCTAAAGAGGAATTTTGATGATTTGACTATTGATGTGGAAGGGGCTATCAGGGATTTAAGTGAAATGGCTAGGAAAGAAAGTGAGGAAGGAAACTGCTATGCTCATGAAAGGTTAAACTGTAGGTTGCATCCAATTCTGGAACTACACCACAAAAGTTTTGCTTTTGGAGTTGATACCAGTGGAGGAAGGCTTCACACACCCTTGACAAGGTTAAAATCTGAATTAAGAAAGCATGTCACTTACAAAGGGGAAAGCCTGTTTTCAATAGACGTGGTTAATTCTCAACCCTTTCTAACCAGGGCTCTTTTCTTTGAAAATAACTTTATTATTAATAAGGTTATGGATAAGTTGTTTAATGGGGTGCCACCTGCATCTTCAATCCCTATTATGATATTAAAAATGGTTAGGGAAGCAAGATTGGAGACAGATACTAAAATGTATTTAAAAAGTATTTCTGAAGGTAATTTTTATGAAGATTTTGGGAAGTTACTGGTGGATAATGGAAGTTTAGATCCTTTACTACCAGCCCAAGAGCTGAGAAAAAGAGCCAAGGACATTACTTTTTCCTCTATTTACAGTCCAAATGAGCACATTGGCTTCAACCCTACAATCAGAATTTTTGCAGATGCATTTCCTACAGTATATGAAATGTTTAAGCTGACAAAAACTGGGAAAGGAAAACATAATAGATTTCCTTTGTTATTACAAAAAATTGAATCTGATTTGATGCTAAGGGTGATTTGCAAGAAAATTAATAAAACCTATCCGCAAATCCCTCTTTTTACCATTCATGACTCAATAATAACTACAGAGCCATATATTGAAACTGTTAGAAATTTTATTAATAAATACACTCGGAAGTATATTGGCAAAGAACCAACTCTTAAAATTGAAAAGTGGGAATAAGCTCCCACTTTTCGTTTTTATGAAAATCTAATTTAATTTTTTATCCAAGTTTATCATCTGTTCACTTACCTTTCTCTGCACTACCTTTGCATAGTGCTTCTGAGTCACTCTAATATTAGAATGCCCTAAAAGCTCTGAGACTATTTCCATGGAAATATCATTATACAGCAATACAGTTGAAGCAAAAGTCTTTCTTGCCGTATGATGAGTAATTCTTTTTTTGATCCCCAGTATCTCAGCAATTTCTTTCAGGAATGAATTAAAGTGCTGATTGGAAATAACTGGTAGAATCTCAATATTCTGTTCATACTTTAAGAGAATATCCTCTGCTTTCCTGAGCAATGGAATGGTAAGAGTTTTCTTGGTCTTCTGTCTGTAGATTTGGATCCACTTTTTACCATCAAATCCCTGAATAATATTCTCATGTTTTAAAGATGCCATCTCCTGATAGGGCAAGCCTGTATAGCAGCAGAAAATAAACATATCTGCAACCTTCTGTAATCTTTCCTGACTGAAGCTATATTTCTCCATTAACTTTAACTCTTCTGTATTAAGATATATTACTTCTGTAATTATCTTTTTAGGACTGAAAAGTAAAAAAGGATCTCTCTCGAGAAACCCTTCTGCTAATGCTAGCTTAATGATCTTTCTCAATCTCTCAATATGCTTGTTGATGGTTACCTGTTTTAGCTTCTTTTCCACCTTCATATAGTAGTCAAAATCATGTAGAAACTTCATATTTAAATCTTTTAAGAGAATATTAGAGCTACCAATTTTATGCTTCATAAAAGATTTAATATGATTCTTGGATTCCTCAAATTTCTTGTAGGTAGATTCAGAATATTCTATACCAATGAGCTTTTTCATCCTTACATTATGTAGATTATAAGCTTCTAACAGAGATTTTTCAGTTCTGATATTCTCACCTTTGTATTGCAGATAAATATCCTCAACATCAAAAGTATCCTTCTGAATTTTGAGTATTAAAAAAGCCTGATTAACTTTTTGTCTTATCAGGCTTAGTTGGTTATTTAACACTTCATTTTCTGGAGAGAGTGCATGTGCTTTTTGCTTTTTAGAATTCCAATGATCAGGATTTATAAATAAACCTGTAGAAAATGGTTTTCTCAGTTTATGAAATGTAATTCTACACTCAATAGGACAAAACCCTTTTTCGTTAGTTCTGTTCCTTCTTAAAAGAAATAATATAGATAAATTCATAGGTTTAATGGGGCTTTAGGATGGTAACCTCGGATAAATTATGGTAACCTAAATGGTTGCCTCAAAATTATCCAAGATAACGTATAAATGAATAGATGAGAAAATTTCAGAATATGCTAAACCGCTATAAATAAGTAATTTACGCAATAAAAAAAAGAGAACCAAAATGATTCTCTTTGCTTAGTAGCGGGGACACGACTCGAACGTGCGACCTCCGGGTTATGAGCCCGACGAGCTACCTACTGCTCTACCCCGCGGTATTGTGATGCAAATATACAACAAAATTGTCTTTCTCCAAATTTATTCATAGAAATCTTTTATTCATCGTAATTTCATAACTTTGTGTCATGGCAAAAATTCTCAAAATATATCCGGATAATCCTCAGGAAAGTTTTATCGTTGAGGTAGTTAAGACATTGCAAAAAGGAGGTATCATCATCTATCCTTCAGATACTGTATACGCATTAGGCTGTGATATAAACAACATCAAAGCGATGGAAAAGCTGGCACACATCAAAAAAATGAAACTTGACAAAGCACAGTTCTCTATTATCTGCAACGATTTGAGCCATCTGTCAGATTTTACAAGACCTATCGACACGGCGGTGTTCAGGATTTTAAAAAATAATGTTCCCGGCCCGTTTACTTTTATTCTGGAAGCAAATAAAAATCTTCCCTTGGCTTACAAAGGAAAAAAAACCATCGGAATCCGGGTTCCTGATCATCCTGTTCCTCAATTGATAGTACAAAAACTCGGACATCCCATCGCTTCTACTTCCATAAAAGATGACGACGAAATTCTGGAGTATTCCACAGATCCTGAATTAATTGCAGAGAAGTATGATCATTTAGTTGATATCGTGATCGATTCGGGATATGGTGATAATATGGCTTCTACTATTGTTGACCTCACAAGTGGTGAGCCGGAAGTTCTTCGGGAAGGAAAAGGAGTGCTTTAATCAAAAACATTTTTATGAAAATTATTACTTCGCCAGCAAAATTAATGGACATTACCAGTACTGCTAAATTCCCGAGGACCACAACTCCAAAATTCATCAAAGAAGCAGAACTTATTCAATCTCACTTAAAGGAAAAAACACCGGAATTCCTGTCAGAAATGATGGAAATTTCTCCAAAACTTGCCGATGAAAACTGGCAACGCAACCAAGACTGGAAACCAAATCCTACAGCTAAGCACTCCTCTCCTGCTTTGTATGCCTTTACAGGTGAAGTCTATCGCGGGTTGGATGCCCAAACGCTTTCGGAAGATGCCGTCTCCTATCTTCAGAAAAACTACAGAATTTTATCCGGCCTTTACGGATTGCTGAAACCTTCTGATAAAATTATGCTCTACCGTCTGGAGATGGGCAGAAAATTTAAAATCCAGCAGTATTGGAATCTTTATGAATTTTGGAAAGATAAAATCACCAAACAACTGAACAGTGAATTGAAATCTAAAGAAATCATCCTGAATCTTGCCAGCGCAGAATACATCAAAGTTCTGGACAAGAAAAAACTAAAAGCTCCGATCATCAACTTCGATTTCTACGAAATGAAAAGCGGAAAACCCAAAACCATTGTAGTGTACACCAAACACGCAAGAGGCCTGATGGTACGATTTTGTGCAGAAAATAATGCAACAACTTTAGATGATGTGAAAGCATTCAATCTGGAAGGATATCGCATTAATGAAGAAATGTCCACACCTCAAAGACTGGTCTTCACAAGATGACATTGTCAGAATTAAAAAAGCATTTCCGTGAAGAACTTTCCGGTTTATATTCTGAAAGTGAAAGTGTTTTTTTGTGTTCTGTTTTTGTTCAGGAAACGATGGGTTTTGAACCGTATGATCAAAGGAAATTTGCGGATCAGAGATTGTCGGAAAGCGAAGAAAGCCAGTTTTCAGAAATCATTTCTGCATTAAGAACAGGAAAACCCTATCAACAGATTCTGGGAAAAACCGAATTTTTCAGACTTCAGTTTTTTGTAAATGAACAGGTGCTCATTCCGCGCCCGGAAACGGAGGAATTATTGGAATTTGCCATTCAGGAAATTAAAAAATCGAATCTTAAAGATCAGAATGTAAGGATTTTAGATATCGGAACCGGAAGCGGAATTATTCCCATTGTGCTGAAGAAACATTTTCCCGAAGCAGAAATTTCGGCGATTGATTATTCTGAAAAAGCACTGGAAGTGGCCAGAAGAAATGCCGTAATTCATCAGACTGACATTCATTTTTTTCATCAAAATTATCTTGAAGAAAACCTGAATCAGCAATACGACATCATTATTTCAAATCCACCTTATATCGGAATCGATGAGCAAGACCAAATTGAAATTTCAGTAATGGATTTTGAACCGAAACTGGCACTTTTTTCTCCGACTTCTGATGCTTTGATTTTTTATCGTAAAATTGCTGAAGACGCTCAACATCATCTCTCAGAAAACGGAATGATCTTTCTGGAAATCAATCAGAAACTGGGACAAGAAACGCTGGATCTTTTTAAAAAATTCACTGATAGACGATTAATAAAAGACTTATCCGGAAACGATAGGTTTGTTTATGTTTCCAAATAACCGCTATCCCATTCTCTTTTTCACAAAAACCATATAAGCCATATACAACAACGGAAGCGCCATGATACCGAGATAAAGTGCATTCTCAATCGCTCTTTCCGGCTGTAATGCAACCGCAAAAACCAACCCGAAAAAAGCTCCACCCAAATGCGCAGCATGTCCGATATTATCGCCTTGTCGCGGATTCAGCATACTGTACACCGAATAGGAAAAATATAAAACTCCGAAAATATATCCGGGAATAGGAATGGGAATAAAAAAGAAATATATTCCCAAATCCGGAATCATAGCAATGGAAGTAAACAAAATTCCCGATACTCCTCCACTCGCTCCTATGGCTGAATACCAGGACTGATTCTGATAGAGATAAAGAGAGAATAGATTTCCCAGAATTATAGAACCAAAATACACCACAAGAAATCCGATTTCTCCGAAAACCTGTACTACGATAGGCCCGAAGAAATACAGCGTCATCATATTGAAAAGTAAATGCATCCAATCTCCGTGAAGAAAACCCGCAGAAACGAGGCGGATATATTCCTTTCTGTTTTTAATCGCGCCAACATTGAATTTGTACTTTTCAAAAACCGAAATATTCTGGAAAGCAACATAACTAATTAGAGCAGTGGCGGCGATAACGATGAGCAATATAAAATTCATTTATTGTTTTTTAATGTTTAAATAATAGAAGAAATTTGACAAAATTTATTCATCAAAAAGGCTTCCTATGGTTCCTTCTTCCGAGATTTCGTCTGTAGAATTGGTCAGTTCGGGTGATTCTTCCTCTTCAGAAATCTCTTCTTCTTCAGGTTCCGGAACGGTGATATTAATGGTTTTCACCTTATTTTTTGTCAGCTGATTTCCGATCGCTTTGATGCCTTTTATGGAAATAAATTCATCAATATTGATAATTTCCGGATCCTTTTCTTTTCCTTTTTCTTTGGCAAAAATTAGTTCAGCAGTTGCCTGATCTGCAGTTAAAACCAACTCTATAAATGATTTCGGGTGTTCTGAAGGCATGAAAATCTGCACATTATTCGTGGCTTCCAACAGGAAACGTTTGATGTAATAAATTTCCTTCTCTCCATCGAAATAAATACAGGTAACAGACTGTTCGGGATTCCATTTTTCGAGGATTAAATATTCGTCATCGAAACGGTTCATCAAATCGAAAGAAACCAGTTTTGCTTCACCGTTCGCATTGATGGTCAATATTTTATCGTCTCCTTTAAAATTCCCAAGAAAAGTTCCGCGTGCATCCACATTCAATCGGCGAACCGTTTCATCGAACCAGATTTTTCTTGGAGCCAAAGTGGAAACGCCCTGCTCTTTCAAATCAACTTTTTTCACTGCATATTTTGTGACAAGATTTCCCCGGGAATTCCGCCCTTTGATGGCCAGGTCAGAAAAATCAATGTCAATTCTTGGCTTCCGAATTCTGGCATTTTGTTTCAGTAAAACACTCACCAGTTCGGCTTCACCGTTGGGGTTGGCCGAAAAATAAAGTACTTCCGAACCTTTTTTATCTGAAGCTAAAGGATAATCTGTATTTCTGGTAACGGCGGTCACGGAGAATCTTTTCATGTAATACGGCCCGTCTTTTCCTTCACGGTAAATCATGTTATAAACAGTTCGCGAATCGCCCTTTTTCCAAATGGCTACGTGCAGAATATCTTTCCCGATAAAGGTTTTGGCTTCCACTTTTACTACCTTCATCGTACCGTCTTTGCGGAAAATAATGATATCATCAATATCAGAACAGTCGAAAAGATATTCATCTTTTTTCAGGGAAGTTCCGATGAAGCCTTCTTCGCGGTTCACGTAGAATTTTTCGTTGGCAACAGCTACTTTGGTCGCATCGATGTTGTCAAAAATTCTGATTTCAGTTTTTCTTTCTTTATCCTTGCCGTATTTTTTCTGAATATTCGTGTAATAATCGATAGCGTAAGGAATAAGATGTTCCAGATTGTATTTGCATTTGGCAATGCGGTCTTCCAGCGAAGCAATCGTTTCTTTGAATTTATCAAGATCGAAGCGCGAAATTCTTTTGATGCGGATTTCTGTCAATTTCACGATATCTTCCTCCGTTACTGCTCTCAAAAGATGTGTGGTGTGCGGTTTTAAACCTTCATCGATGGTAGTAAGTACTTCTTCCCAAGATTTTACTTCTTCGATATCGTGATAAATTCTGTTTTCGATAAAAATACGTTCCAGAGAAGCAAAATGCCAGCTTTCCTGAAGCTCGTGAAGTTCAATTTCAAGTTCTTTTTTAAGTAGAGAAACGGTATGATCCGTATTCATTCTCAGAATTTCCGAAACCGAAAGGAACATCGGCTTGTTGCCCACAATCACACACGCATTCGGCGAAATAGAAACCTGGCAATCGGTGAATGCATATAAGGCATCTATCGTTTTATCGGGCGATACATCGTTATGAAGATGAATCAGGATTTCAACTTTATCGGAAGTGTTGTCTTCTATTTTCTTGATTTTGATCTTTCCTCTTTCCGTTGCTTTTACAATACTGTCGATGATTTCACCGGTGTTTTTGGAGTAAGGCAGTTCGGTAATTACTAGCGTATTTTTATCTTTCTGAATAATTCTGGCTCTGGCACGAACTCTGCCGCCGCGCTCGCCGTCGTTGTATTCAGCAACATCCAACATTCCGCCCGTAATAAAATCCGGAAACACCTGAAATTTCTTTCCTTTCAAATGTAAAATGGAGGCGTGAATCAGTTCATTGAAATTATGCGGAAGAATTTTGGTTGAAAGACCTACCCCAATTCCTTCCACACCTTGTGCGAGGAGCAGCGGAAACTTCACGGGTAAATCAATCGGTTCGTTATTTCTACCGTCGTAAGATTTTACCCAATCGGTAGTTTTCGGATTGAAAACCACTTCCAAAGCGAAAGGCGTCAATCGCGCTTCGATGTAACGTGCTGCAGCAGCAGAATCGCCGGTATAAATATTTCCCCAGTTTCCCTGAGCATCAATCAAAAGTTCCTTTTGGCCAATCTGAACCATGGCGTCTGTAATAGACGCATCACCATGTGGATGGTACTTCATGGTATTCCCGACAATATTGGCCACTTTATTGTAACGCCCGTCTTCCAGTTCCCGCATGGAATGCATGATTCTGCGCTGCACCGGCTTGAAACCGTCGTAAACGGAAGGTATGGCCCGATCCAGGATAACGTATGACGCATAATCCAAAAACCAGTCTCTGTACAGTCCCGAAACTTTCTTTAAACTCTCTCCTTCGTGTAGATGTTCTTCTGTCATTTATTCAATCTGCATCTTATGCAGGCTTCTTATTCTTTAATTTTAGAAATATTATCCGTGATTTCAATTTAAATTTGGTCCCTATTTAGACTTCAACTTCTTCCAGTTTTTGTTTTTGATCAATATCAAGATTTTCCACCACTAAATTCTGAAGAATAAAAGTTTGTCGGTCGGGAGTATTTTTTCCCATGTAAAATTCAAGCAGCTGTTCAATCGTCTGATCTTTTCCCAAAACAACAGGCTCCAGACGGATATCTTTTCCAATGAAGTGTTTGAATTCATCCGGCGAAATTTCTCCTAATCCTTTGAATCGGGTTATTTCCGGGTTTTTTCCCAATTCATTCAATGCTTTGATTCTTTCTGCATCACTATAACAATACCGCGTTTCCTTTTTATTCCTGACTCTAAAAAGCGGTGTCTGGAGAATATAAAGGTGTCCGTTTTTAATTAAATCCGGGAAAAATTGCAGGAAAAATGTGATCATCAGCAAGCGAATATGCATTCCGTCCACATCGGCATCAGTAGCAATAATCACTTGGTTGTAACGTAAATCTTCTAAAGAATCTTCAATATTTAAAGCGGCTTGTAATAAATTAAATTCTTCGTTTTCATAGACAACTCGTTTTGTTAATCCGTAGGAATTCAGCGGTTTACCACGGAGTGAGAACACTGCCTGAGTCTCAACATCTCTTGATTTTGTGATGGAACCTGATGCGGAATCGCCCTCAGTAATAAAAATTTGAGATTCGGCTTTTCGGGAAGCTTTCTGATCGTTGTAATGCTGACGGCAATCGCGAAGTTTCTTATTGTGAAGCGATACTTTCTTTGCTCTTTCCCGTGCGAGTTTTTGGATTCCTGAAAGTTCCTTACGTTCCCTTTCGGAAATCAGAATTTTTCTCTGAATGGCTTCGGCAACTTCCGGGTTTTTATGAAGATAGTTGTCAAGCTTACCTTTCATGTAATTGATCATGAAAGTTTTGATGGTTTCCAGTTCGTTTCCGTTCTTATCCTGTCCCATCGTGGAGGAACCGAGTTTGGTTTTGGTCTGCGATTCAAAAACAGGATTTCCGATATTGATATACACTGCGCCAATAATGGCTTTTCGGATATCTGCCGCTTCAAAATTCTTACCGTAAAATTCGCGGATGGTTTTCACATAGGCTTCTTTGAAGGCGTTCAGGTGCGTTCCTCCCTGCGAAGTATACTGTCCGTTGACAAATGAAAAATAGGTTTCCGATTGCGATTTATCGGAATGTGTAATGGCAATTTCCATATCTTCGTCTTTGATATGGATAATCGGATAAACGATTTCGCTGTCTATTTCTTCCTCCAAAAGGTCTTTGAGGCCGTTTTGAGATTCAAAAACTTCACCGTTATAATAGATTTTTAAACCCAGATTGAGGTAGCTGTAATTACGCAGCATCCTTTCCACATATTCGCTGCGGAACTTGTAATTAATGAAAATAGTTTCATCAGGAATGAAGGTGATTTCAGTACCGTTGCGCTCAGTGGTTTCTGCTTCATCATGAAGCTCTATAAGTTTTCCATCCTGAAATTCGGCACGCCGCATTTTGCCTTCTCTTACGGATTTCACCTGGAAATATTCAGAGAGAAAATTCACCGCTTTGGTACCAACACCATTCAGTCCGATGGATTTTTTGAAGGCACCGTCATCATATTTTCCACCCGTATTCATGATGGAAACTACTTCCACGATTTTCCCCAATGGAATTCCACGTCCGTAATCACGAATCACGACTCTGCCGTCTTTGATCTTGACTTCGATTTTTTTTCCATATTTCATCCGGAATTCATCGATGGAATTATCAATCACTTCCTTTAATAAAATGTAGATTCCGTCGTCACTTGCAGAACCGTCGCCCAGTTTCCCGATGTACATTCCGGGACGGAGCCGAACGTGCTCGCGCGGTTCCAACGTTTTTATATTGTCTTCGTTATACTGAACTGTAGTGTTTTCGTTCATAAATTCTTTTCTCCCTATATAAATCAATAACCTACAAATATAGCGAAAAGCCACTGTGTATACAATTTTGTGGAAAAATTTTAGTAGGTGTATGTGTTGATTTTAACACCCAATATTCTCAATGATAGGAACAAAATCAAAAATCATCTCAGCAGGAAATAGTAAAAAGCAATCCATACCAGGATAAAAAATAAACCGGGAAACAATACTGCTCTCAGTTTTGTCCTGTCTTTTTTGATGATCAGCAAATAAAGAATATATCCGATGAAAACTACGGTCAATAATATGGGAACAACGACAAAACTCATGATGATGGATTTAAATGGTTGATGGCTTCTTCCAAAGATAATATTAATTATGGAAAAAACAGGCTTTTATAATGAAAAAAACAGGCCTGAGCCTGCATATATTTTCTGATTAATCGCCGTCCAGCATTCTTCCTAATCCACCAAGAAGACTGCCTTCTTCTCCTTTTTTAGAAGTTCCGAACTGTAAAATTCTTCCGGCCAATCTTGAAATAGGAAGTGTCTGAATCCAAACCTTCCCGGGCCCGCGAAGTTGTGCGAAAAACAATCCTTCACCTCCGAAAACGGTATTTTTAATTCCTCCTACAAACTGAATATCATAACTTACATTTTGGGTGAAAGCTACGACACATCCTGTGTCTACTTTTAAAATTTCTCCGGGTTGCAGTTCTTTTTCAATAACATGCCCGCCGCTGTGCACAAAAGTCATTCCATCGCCTTCCAGTTTCTGCATAATGAATCCTTCGCCACCGAAAAGCCCTGTTCCCAGTTTTTTCTGAAATTCGATACCAACAGAAACTCCTTTTGCAGCGCAAAGAAAAGCATCTTTTTGACAAATAATTTTGCCTCCCAGTTCGGAAAGATCCATTGCAATAATTTTTCCAGAATAAGGCGCGGCGAAAGTAACGTGTTTTTTTCCGTGAGAACTGTTGGTAAAAACGGTCATAAAAAGATTTTCGCCTGTTAAGAGCCGCTTTCCTGCGGAAAAAAGTTTTCCAATCAGTCCTTTTTCGTTTCCGTCCCCGAACATGGTTTGCATCTGTATTCCCTCCGTCATCATCATAAAACTTCCCGGTTCAGAAATCACACTTTCCTGCGGATCCAGTTCTATTTCTACACACTGCATCTCTTCGCCGTAGATTTTGTAATCAATCTCGTGGTTATTCATTTGTTTTGATTTTGATAATAAGTATTATTTTTCGGCCTCAAGTTACATTTTAGAAAAATTTTTAAACGCCTGAAAGTCATGAAAATGACGATTTAATCCGTTACTGGCCTTACCTGATAACCGTTTTTGCGAAGAAGGCTGATGATTCCGTGTTCTCCGGTAAGATGTCCTGCACCTACAGCAAAAAATACAGATTTTTCCTTCAGCAGTTGCGGGATTTTTTTCATCCATTGTAGGTTTCTGTCATTCAGCAAAATTTTCTTCTGATTTTCCGACATACTTTCAGATTCTTTAAAAAAACGTCCCAGTTGCTCCATGTCTTCGCTCAAATATACCTTCAGCATCAGTTGCGTTTCCTCTTTATTTCTGGCAGCATTTTCTATCATACTGATAATCTCTTTCTTGGTAAGAAATTTCTGAAAAACCTGCACCTGATCTTTTACACTCTCTAAGCCTGTGATTTCTTTTCCCATAGATAAAGCCGACTGCATGAGTTCCAGATCGATCATTTTCAATTCGTTTTGTGGGCATTCAAAAGATTTAACGGAAATCATAGAATACAGCGCAATGGGCGAAAGTTGTGCAATTTCATCCAGGTTGTACTCCAAACTTTCCAAAGCCTTTGTCACTCTTTTTATTTCTTCTTCAGTGAAATTTTCTGTCCATTTTTTATCACTTACCAACATATTTTGCATTTCCAACATGGCATTCGGATCGCTGAAATTTATTTCCATTGCAAAATGGTCGGTACTTGAAAGTGCTTTTTGAACTTTCTTGGGAATCCGGAAATCGTCTTTGCACATCATGTGAAAAGTTCCGAAAAGATAAGACGGTTTCTCGGAACCTTTTCCGGTAACTTCCCACAGCAGCGAATTTTTATCGCCCGCTTCCTGAGCTTTGTAAGTGATTGGCAATACTAATAATGCGGCTAAAAAGCCTGTTAGAAATTTCTTCATTATTCTTTTAAATTTAATTGTCTGAAAAGTAGTGAAATTTATGGTAAAACTAAAATGCTTTTTCAACTAAAATTTTTATGACTGATAATCAATATTTTAGAATTTATTTTAACACTAATTTACTACTTTGTATTGCATAATACTAAACTATTTACATATCTTTGTATCATAAAGTTGAAAAGGCTTTGGCCAGATCAGTTAAATTTAATTTGAAATGAACACCTCAATCATAATATATCACCCATGAACACAGAAAATACAAAAGCGCAAATGCGCAAAGGAATTCTGGAATTCTGCATTCTGAGTCTCATCAGCCACAAAGAAATGTATGTTTCTGACCTGATGCAAGAACTGAAAAACGGAAAACTGGATGTAGTGGAAGGAACGCTTTATCCCCTGCTTACCCGACTGAAAAACGGCGAATTTCTTTCCTACAGATGGGAAGAATCTACCGGAGGCCCGCCACGGAAATATTATCAAATTACCGAAAAGGGAAAACTTTTTTTGAATGAACTTCAGAATACCTGGAATGAACTGACCAATTCTGTACACCAAATCACTAAACAATACTAACAAAAAAACTATGAACAAGACATTATCCATAGGACTTGCAGGCTTTTCTTTCATTATTGAGGAACACGCCTACATTAAGCTCAGCGATTATCTGGCAGCGCTCCGAAATTCACTAGACGCTGCGGAAGCTGATGAAGTAATGCACGATATTGAAATCAGAATGGTTGAAATCTTCAAAGATTCTTTAGGAAAAAGAGAAGTGATCAAAGATACTGATGTAGAAGTTGTTATCAACCAAATCGGGAGACCGGAGCAAATTGAAGAACAAGAAGAAGCTTATTTTTCGGAAACCACCAAACAACGCAGAAACAGCGGATCATACGGACAGCGCCAGCTTTTTCGTGATCCGGAAAGACAGAAAATTGCGGGCGTCTGCGCAGGTTTAGCACATTATACCGGAATGGATATTTCTCTAATGCGAGCTATTTGGCTGGGTATCGCTATGCTGGGAATTTTCACTGAAGCCATTAGTACTTCGCTGATTATTGTCCTATATATTATTCTGTGGATTGTACTTCCAAAAGCAGAAACGGCAGCGGATTTTCTGAAAATGAAAGGGAAAGCAATGAACTTCGGAAATCTGAAAGAAGAATCCACCAAGATAGTACAGTTTGCCAACGAATCTTCCCAGCGTGTCGGAGAAATTTATACGGAAAGTAAGCCGTACATTCATAAAGCAGGAAGCGGAATCATGAACTTGATACGCTATATTTTGGGAAGTATTTTCGCTATTATGGGCATCACGATGTTGATTGGTGCCTTTGCGATCTTCGGATTTTATGACAACAGCAATGTAGATTTTATGGGAAATATCGGCTTTTATTTGAAAGATAACCGTCTCGGATTTCTCGCCATTGCTTTTGCATTTCTAAGTGCTTTTATTCCGGCTTTAATCTTCGTTTTTCTCGCTATCAAGTTGCTTTCGCCGAGAACACGGCTGAACTATATCGGATATGTATTCGCAGGACTTGTTTTATTATGGCTTGGGCTGCTTGGTTTCATTGGATATGCTGCCATAAAACAGGGGACGATGTATTCCGGACATAATGAAGAAACGGAAAATGTCGCGATTAACACCGTTTCCGACAGTCTTTATATTGATATTAAAAAAGTACAGATTCCACAGAATTTTAAGTCGTATTGGGAAGATGTGTATTCAGACGGCAAAACCATCTATAAGCAGGATTATATCAACGTTGATGTAAAAAGAGAAGACATCAGTGCGCCTTATCTGATTCTTAAGAAGCGAGCCGATGGTTATAATCTGCCATTGCAACTACAAATTCCTCTCGAAATTAAGGAAAATAGAATTCTGTTTCCCAATTATATCATCTACGATTATAAAAACCGTTTCAGAGATTACCGGATTGATTATGAATTGGTAGTTCCAAAAAACACGACCATCATAAAAGCCAAGGTACACGGAATTTATCTGAATGATGATCGTGATGATGAGGACGCGCAATATGGAAATTCATCCAATACATCCGGAACCGCCATTGCCTACAGTTCTGAAAACAAAGACAGCGTAGAAATCAACGGCAAAAGATATCCAAAACAGATCGCAGAAAAAATGTTGGATTCGATGGATGTGAAAATTGATAACCTTAGAAATGTGAATATCAACATCAAAGACGGTAAAAAAGAAATTTCCATTAAAACTGAATAAAAATGATTTGCAGAACGGGTGGTTTTATCCGAGTTCAGGTTTCCATCCGTTCCTTTTCACAAAAAATAATTTTATATTTTTGAGATTCAATAAAATAATCGTAAATTCGTAACTCCAAAAAACATTAAATATTATGGTACAGCTCATTCTCGACATCGTCATGAAAGCAATAGATTTCATCAGCAGTTTATTTTAGTACGTCAATATTTCAGTATATTTGTAAAGTATAACCCCTTCGGTTATACTTTTTTAATTTTATCAGCATCATGAAAAAACTGATCGGCAAGCTGGCCCTGAAACTGCTGGGATGGAAAATAATACTTCACGGTGACAAAGACGTCCTGAACCGCTGCGTTCTGGTGGTAGCTCCGCATACCCACAATATGGAATATATTCTGGGAAACTTTGCTTATTGGGCATTAGATAAGCCTTTAAAAATCATCATTAAAAATTCTCATACAAAAGCCTGGTATGGCAGCGTGGTAAAGGGGCTTGGTGGAATTGGGATCGACAGATCTCAGAAAAATGACCTTGTCAATTTCATTTCGAAAGAATTTGAAAAAGAAGATTTCAGTCTCGTTATCACTCCAGAAGGCACCAGAAGTTGGGTGCCCAAATGGAGAAAAGGGTTCTATCATATCGCAATGAAAACCAAAGTTCCTATCGTTCTTGCCGCAGGAGATTTTAAAAGAAATCTTCTTTACCTGGGAAAAACCATTACGTATGAAGAATTTTCAATGATGACTTATGAAGAAATTTTAAAAAAAATAAGCGACTATTATCTTCAATACGATATTACTCCCAAAATTCCTGAAAACTGGAATCCTGATATTCAGTAGATTAACATACATTAAAATGGAAATGGAACAAAAAAAGAAAAAAGAAATATTAGACAGGCTCAACTTCTGGGGCAAAGAAACTTTGGGAAAAACCCTCGATATTATTTTTACCGATGTGGATGATGAATCCCTGACTGCTACCATGCCTGTTTCCCCGAAAGTTCATCAGCCTTACGGAATTCTCCACGGTGGCGCCAGTGTAGCTTTGGCTGAAACCTTGGGCTCGTGTCTTTCCGTTTTACACGTAGATACTGAGAAATTTGCGCCTGTTGGAACCAATATCAATTCCAATCATTTGCGGTCTATCCGCACCGGTACCGTCACCGGAAAAGCAACATTTATAAGAAAAGGCAATACTTTACATGTCTCTCAAATTGAAATACGCGACGAAAAAGGCCATCTCATTAATCATACCACGATGACCAATAGCATTATTCCGCACAGCAAGTTGAATTAGTGACAAAAAAAATAAGTGCATAAGTACCTGTCAATCAGACAGGTTTTTTTAAATTATAGGAGAAAAAAATACTGCTAAAAAAAAATTGAAAAAAAAAGTAAAAAAAAGTGCAACCTTTTGGAAAAATTGCATCTTATATATGAATCAAAAAATACGTTGAACTTTTTCATAACAAATTTTTAAAGACTTTTCATTTAGGCAGTATTAATATTAAATTTTTTGATGATGGCGGAGTCCATTTTTGACTCCGCTTTTTTAAATAAAAATTAATTGATTCATTTTGAATGTGTGATAAACGGATAACCTTTTCTAAAAATAAAGCTATCTTTATAACGGAATTGTAAGCAAAACAGCTGCTTCAGGACTAAAGACAATGCAGAATAAAATAAACTGGAACAGTATTTACCTTGAATATTCCCCATCACTTTTGGGAATATGCCGGAGATATGTTCAGGATGAAGCTACTGCAGAAGATATTGTACAGGATAGTTTCTTAGCGGCTATTCAGAAACAGAAGCAATTACGGGACAAGATAACCCTATTTGCATGGCTCAAAAAAATAGTGGTGAACAATGCACTGATGCATTTAAGAAACAGCAATGAATCACTTTTTGTAAATACAGAATATCAGGAAATTCCAGACAACACGTCGCTTATGACACCAATAACTGAAGAAAACAACCTCATTTTGGAATACGATTTCACTACCGAAGAGATTCTATGGTCCATAGATCAACTTCCGGCTCACCACCGGTCGGTATTTAATCTGTATTACCTCGAAAACAATTCTCACGCACAAATTGCAGATTCGTTGGGAATCAATGTCAATACGTCGAAATCGCATCTCGCGCGTGCAAAAAAAGCAATTCAGAAACATTTATTATCTAAAACTGACGGAAAAACGACTTCTAAGTTGCAGAAAAAAAGAATTCAAATCATGGTTTTCTTAGGATTTGGCAACATGCTTTGGGCTCAGGCGTTGCGCAGTAAATTTAAAAATTTTACGATACAACCCGAAAAATCTTTCGATTTATCCGATGCAGGATATTTCACTACGACTGGAATCTCAAGAAATTTCACTCCACAAAGTCTTTTCAACCGAATCTTGACTTTGCTCGTTTTCTTATCAGGAATTTTACTTTTTAACAATACAAACACCCAATTCAGACATACAGCTCCAACTTCGTCAGAAGATTTGGCTCAAAATCTCAAAATAGAAACGCCGGCTTCAGAAGTACGTGATTTTGAAATGACATCACCAATTGAAATTGAAAAACCTGCAGTTTCAGAGGAATTTAAAAAAGTTAAGCGTGAAGCTCCTCCTAAAATTCTGATTGCAGCAGCGGATCCAACTGAGGAAATTACTAAGCCAAGCCTTATAGATTCCGCAGATATAGAGAAAAAACCTGTGGTGATTGTGAAAAAAGTGGTGAAAAGAGTGAAGGTATACGTTGAAAAATAAATACCTGTGAAGAAATATTTACTTTTTTTTGTCCTTTTTATTTCTGCTTTTGCCTACACACAGGAAAATGACACGATTTACATTTACGAGGAAGTTATAGAATACGATACAGTTTTTGTGAAAAAATCTGGTGTTGTGATCAATCCTGCCGATCAGCGGCCAGGATACCGGAAAAGGACTTTCAGGCCAAATACGGATTTTTCATTTCTTTTATTGGGTGGTGTTAAACAAATCAGCAGTTTTCAGGCAGATCAGGCTGGCTACCAACGCGGTGCGGG
The DNA here is from genome assembly GCF_003336205.1 of Chryseobacterium lacus. Classification (GTDB taxonomy): domain Bacteria; phylum Bacteroidota; class Bacteroidia; order Flavobacteriales; family Weeksellaceae; genus Chryseobacterium_A; species Chryseobacterium_A lacus. The sequence goes on along the minus strand of NZ_QPIE01000007.1, from coordinate 116,032 downwards.
AATCGGAGTTCTGTTGAGACGCAATGTTTTCACGCCGGAAATGTCCATTTCGCTAGGAATGCAGTTTTTTATGTGGCCGGAAAATCATCGAATCAAATCGGTGCCTGCACAGGAAAATACAGACGGAATTTATTTTAACAATCTTTCCAAACCTGCTAAATTTCTGTACTTTACAAACGAACACAACGAGATCAATGTACCGTTAAATTTCTATTATACTTGGAAAAATTTCTCACCCTATTTCGGTTTTTTTCTGAACTATACGACTTTCAAGATGCATTATGAAATCGAGTCGCGCACAATACCGAACCAGTCTTATGCTTTTGCCGCCAATCAGTATAATTTCGGCTACACCACGGGAATTCTCTATCAGAATAACCGATTTGGAATCAGCTTGGAATATCAGCATCATGAGTTTCTGAAAATGAATTTCTGGAACCGAAGCGCAGGAAATATTAACCTGAAATTCAAAGATGGTTTTCAGGATCATAAATTCCTGCTTGGAATTCACTTGTCGCTGGTAAAATAAGATGCGATAACTTTTGTAAATTTGCTGTTTATATAGCCAATTATGATTCTTTTCCGCTTTCCTTTCGGCGATGATTTCTATACCTTGAACAAAGATTCCGAAAATCCTGCGGTTCATTTTTTTCCATTTGATGAAGCCGAAACTATCAATTTTAAAGGAAGTATTGCGATTATTTCTGAAGAAAAAGTGATTTCCGATCCCTTATTTACTGACGAAATTAATAGTGTTATTCCAAAGAAATTTCAAAGAGAAAAGAAAGATCATTACATTCAAAAACTTCAGGAAGTCATTGCTTTTATCAAACAAAACCAACTTTCCAAACTCGTTATTTCACGAAGGAAAACAGTGGATTATTCTGTAATTTCTAGTGCTAAAAAACTGGATCTGTCATGTTCATTTCTGCAACTTTGCCAAAATTATCCTAACGCTTTTGTTTATCTTTTTCATCAGAACGGCATTTGTTGGATGGGTGCATTTTCAGAACTTCTGGGAAAATTCAACAAGAAAACTTCGGAATTTGAAACCATGAGCCTGGCCGGAACTTTACCAGTAAATGAAAACTGGACGTCCAAAGAAATTGAGGAACAATGGCCGGTGACAGACTATATCAGTACTATTCTGAAGAAATTTTCGGCAAACGTTCAGCAATCAGGAACGTACGATCACCATTCCGGTAATATTAAACATTTGCGAACGGATTTTAAAATGAAAACCGAGGCTCAATATCTTAATGAAATTATTTCCGAACTTCATCCTACGCCAGCTGTTTGTGGCATTCCAAAAGAGTTTTGTAAGAAAGCCATCTTAGGTTTTGAAGCCGTTCCACGTGAATTGTATTCCGGCTATATCCGCATCGAAACGGAAACGGAAATTCAGTTTTTTGTCAACTTGAGGTGTGCACAGTTTTTCAGAAATGGTGCTATTCTTTACGTTGGAGGTGGCATCACGGCCAAAAGTAATCCGGATGACGAATGGAGAGAAACGGAATTAAAATCGGAAGCTATTCTGAAAAATCTGGTTACTGCTTAACTTTCAATTTGCTCCAGATGTGCAGAATATACGTGCACAAAAGCCCGAATACTGAAGCGACAATAGAGAATATATAGATGGAGTTTTCTTCGCTCATCCAGTTTTCATTATAATTTATAGCGAAAATATTAAACCCTAAGAAGACAATGAAAATAACAAGAAATACTTTATAAATCGTTTGCATAACCGGTCTGTTTTTTTTTAAAAATGAATAGAGTTCTGAAACAGTTGCGCAAAGTTACTGGTAAATAATTTAATAGCGATGGCTAAAAGGATAATTCCGAAAACTTTTTCCACCACTTTCAGGGTTCCCTCTCCTATTTTCTTTTCCAGCCAATTCGACGATTTTAAAACAATATATACCAGAACAGTATTCAGAATGATGCCGACAATAATGTTAATATCATGATACTGAGCTTTTAACGAAAGTGTAGTGGTAAGCGTTCCTGCTCCTGCAATCAGAGGAAAAGCAATAGGAACAATAGACGCTGCTTTGGCTTCCGTATGACGCTGGATCTGAACACCCAAAATCATTTCCAAAGCAATAATGAAGATGACAAATGCACCAGCAATGGCGAAGGAGTTTACATCTACCCCGATGAAATTCAGAATTTTATTTCCCACGAACAGAAAAATTATCATCAAAATTCCCGCTACAACTGATGCTTTTTCTGCTTCAATTTGACCGAACTTCTGTTTCAAACTAACAATAATAGGAATAGAGCCAATAATATCAATCACAGCAAAAAGAACCATAAAACAGGTTAATACTTCTTTCCAGGAAAAATGTTCGAAAATCATATCAATTAATAATTCCGCAAAATTATGAATTATTTTTGATTATTTACTAATCTTAGAATACAATTTAATTAGGGCTTCCATGAGGGCATCCATTCCTTCCTCATCATGTAACGGAGCAAACTTTTCTATCTGAATCTGCTGCTTCAATTTTCTATATTCATCGGCGGTCTGCGGTCCCTGATGCTTTTCCAGAAAAATTTTGAAATCCTGCTCAGAGTTCTGAAAGTACTGATTTCTGACTTCCTGATCCATTTCTTCCACCGTTTGGAAAAAAAGATCATATTCCTGTTCATGATGTAATTTTTTTAAATAATAAAAATAATCGTTGATGTCTGCTTTCAGATTGGATTTTATTTCCTGCTCTTTCTCCTGCACCGTAGTTACCGGAGGAAGTGGTGAAGTATTTTTATTTTTTTTATTTGTTTTTTGAAAATATCGTAACAGAAAAAACAACACGATTACAGTTAAGAAAATGAGTGTATTAAGCAGTACTGTGCTCCATTTAATGGAATTATGTTCCTTCACTTTGAGCACTTCTGTATTCACCACAGGACTTGCTACTGTTTCCAAAACCGTATTGGAATATTCATTCATGCGCTCCAAAGGAGTTCTGGAAGATAAAATTTCACTGTGTGTAAAAACCTCTAATGAAACCATTTGTTTTCCTGCGTCCACATACCTCTGCTTAGAAGGATCAAAAAATGAAAACGGTTCCGCCTGGATATCTAATTTGCCCGTTTTCTTAGGAATGACCACATAACTGGCGATAATTTCCCCTTTTATTCCAGTTTCATTTACGGTGGTATTTTTCGTAATCTTTGGTGGAAAAAAAGTATAATCGGCAGACTTCGAGATTTCCGGTATTTCAAGATTTTCAAAATTTCCAACGCCAGAAATTTTTACATCTACCAAAATTGGCTTCTCTAATTCTGCTTTTCCTTTAGCGTTATGCGAAAGCTGAACCTTGAATTTTCCAACCGCATTTTTGAAATGATCGGGCGCATCTTCCGGAAGTTCCTTCACCCGAAGATTCACTTTGTTGGAAACAATCGTATTTTTTTTGGAAGAGATATTCGCAGAAACTGGGGAAAGTTGCAGTCTTCCGGCTTCTTTAGGATAAATTAAATAAATAGCCAACACTTGTGAAGCCGCATTATCTAAGGAAGGTTCAATATCCGATTTCGCAAAACTTACCGGAAGTATATTGGCGTTGTCATGCTGTGGAAGACGGATATTTCTTACTTTTCTAAAATTATGAATATTCCTGCTAAAAGCTTTCAAAACGGCAACTGTAGGCTGATTTTCATAGACCTCGGCTTCCTTCAATTCCACATTCAGGAAAACATCATTGGCATCATTATCAGCCATTTTTTTTTCTGATGGTGCTACGAAAATATCGAAAGGTTCGGTGTAATATAATTTTTCGTTCACCACAACAGAAGCGGAACCAATTTTGATACGTCCGGGTTTTTTTGGTCTAAGAACAAACTGATAAAATTTATGGTCAACAAAAACTCCGGTTTTCTGATCGATAAAAGTATTTCGGTTCGAGCCGTTGGTTATCACATCAAATTTTGACAAGTCGAACATCTTTAAAGAAGTTTCCTGCACCAGATCTCTTCCGCTGATTTCCAAGGAAATAGTGACAGTAATATCGTCATTTTCAGTGTAATCTTTTTTGGCTGTTTTCACCTCCAGCATTACCTGAGCTTGTCCGGCAGCGAAAAAAATCAGAAATAATATGTAGAAAAATTTCTTCATTTACCAGTCCTTCTCATTGCTTTCGGGAATGGAATAGGAATCTTTGTTCAGAATACGCCGTGCCGTTTCCCTTTCTTTTTCTGCTATTTTTTTCAGTATAGCATCCTCCATACCTTTGGGAAGTGTACCGTCATTGTTTTTTCCATCGGCACTGCTGTTATCACTTTTTCCCTGCCCTTGCTGTCCTTCATTTTGGTTTTTTCCATCGCCTTGTTGTCCTTGGTCCTGCTCATCGCCGTTTTTACCTTCACTTTCATGCTGGTTCTGCTGATTTTGCTTTTCCTTCAATTTTGCGATTTCATAATTCTTTCGGGTTGCCTCGTTGTGAGGTTCCTGTTTCAGGGATTGTTTGTAATATTCTGCGGCTTTTTCAGGCTGATTCAGTTTCATGTAAGTATTTCCAAGATTGTGTAAAGCAGATGCTTTGTCCGACAACGTTTGAGCTATTTGCCCGGCTTTTTCAAATTCAGCTTTGGCTTCTTCGTATTTTTTGCTTTTATACAATGAGTTTCCTAAATTATAATGTGCTGCAAAATCCTTTTCGTCACTTCTGGCCACTTCCATAAATTTAGATGTAGCAGCTTCAAACTTATTGCTCTTAAAAGCTTGATTTCCTTCATACATCAAAATATTATAACGACTTTGAGCAGAGGAAAATCCACCCAGAAAAAAAAGTACAAAAAAGACAAAAATGCCTGTATTCCTCATTGCTGCAAAATTATTTCTTTAAATGTTAATAAAAAAGACAGGATGGCGTTAAAGTTTGGTTAAAAACAGCTTCAAATCCCTGATAATAAGGGGAAAACTTAAACATTGAGATCTCTTTTCGGATTAAGGAAATAGATGAGGAGAAAAAACAGCAGCGAAACCGCCAGAAAATATTGATAATAATGAATAGAATTATGAGACTGAACCAAGCTTTCGGTTGTACTGTTTTTATTGTTCAGGGCATCGTGGATTTGTTGAATCGCCTGTTCCAGATTATTGCCATCTATATACGTTCCGCCTGTGGATCGAGCAGTTTTTTCCAAAGCAACCGTTTGTCTCTGCGAAAGTATTGTTTGTCCGCTTCTGTCAGTTTTATATCCCATCAGTTGTCCGAAAACATACACCGGAACCGGCGCACCTTCATCCGAACCAACTCCAACAGAAATCACGCTCATTCCTTCATTTTTAGCAAGGCGAATGGCGCGATCTTCATTTCCTTCATTGTCTTCGCCATCACTGATCAGAACAACTTTTCGGGAACCTTTGGCAATGTTTTTAAATTTTCTGGCGGTTTCTTCCATCGCTTTCAGAAAATCTGTTCCCTGAATTTTCATAATATTGGTTTCAATACCGGAAATGTAGGTTTCCGCAGCTGAATAATCTGTTGTTAATGGCATAATGGAAGAAGCTTCGCCGGCAAAAACCACAATCCCTACTCTGTCATTAGTCATTTTCTGCATCGTATTAATGATCAGGTTTTTGGCTAATGTCAATCGGTTAGGTTCCACATCTTCTGCATTCATGGAATTGGAAACATCCAAAACAAAAATGACATTGTTCATCTTTTGGGAAGATTTTATTTCTTCTTTTCCGCCCAATAAATCGATAATTGAAAAGATCAGAAAAACGAGGGCAATAAAATACAGCAAAGGAAAAACTCCATAAAACGGTGATTTATCTTCAAAAAGTTCATCCTGAAATCGGGTTTCTGCAAATGTATTTCTTCTGTTTTTCTTCCACTTCCGGTAATTTACAAGAACTACTGCCAGCAGCGGAACAAGCAGTAGCAGAAAAAGATACCAGTAATTACCTAAGCTCCAGTTCATCTTTTTTTAATTAATAAATTTAAACATCCACCAGCGCAACGCCGCATCCAAAAGCAATATACCGAGTGCTATCCAAAGAAAATATCTGAAATATTCCTGATAATCATACAATCGGGAGGTGGCGATATCCGATTTTTCAAGTAAATTAATTTCATTATACACTTCTTCTAGGCTTTCGTTCGAGGTGGCTCTAAAGTATTTTCCTCCAGTTGTTTCTGCAATATCACGTAACGTTGCTTCATCAATATGAACCTGAGTTTCGGTAAAAACTAAATCTCCAAAAATATCCTGATGAGTCGGCATTAATGCGTATCCGTTCGTTCCAATTCCTATTGAATACACCTTGATATCGTTGGATTTAGCGAGTTCAGCAGCGACTTGTGGATCCATCGCATTCTGTATCGTGTTGACGCCATCGGTCATCAAAATAATAATTTTACTTTTCGCTTTGCTGTCTTTCAAATGAGAAACCGCAACCGAAAGCCCTTCTCCTATTGCTGTGCCCTGTTCCAATTCCAGCGTTCTGATGTCGGAAATTTCATCAATAATAACCTGATGATCAGATGTTATCGGAACTTTTGTAAAAGCTTCCCCTGAATAGATGACCAATCCCAGTCTGTCATTTGATCTTTTCGCAATAAAACGGCGGGCAATATCCTGCAGTGCCGTCAGCCGGTCAGGCTCTAAATCCCGGGCAAGCATACTGAGGGAAACGTCTACAGAAAGCATAATATCAATGCCTTTGGTTTCATCACGATCTTCAGATATGGTAAAAGTCCGCGGTCTGGCCATAGCAATAATAAGTGCTGAAAGAATGAAATATTTTGACAACATCAGAAGCGTCATCACAATGCGGATGTTGGTGTTTTCTTGCATTCCACTAACTGAAGGAACAGTGACCGCTTTGGTTTCCTTTTTTTTAAAATCCTTGTACAACAACGGAATAAAAAGCAAAAAAAGCAATAGAAACCAAGGGTTGTGCAGCTCAAAGTTTAAAAATTCAAACATTAATTTTCATCTTTTATACACCGGTTCGTAATTGTTCCAACTCCAGATCTTTGGTAGACCTCTTTACAAAATTCCGAATGGCATTGAAATCCTCTTCCATCATACTGCTTGTGGGGAAAATCTTAGCAAATTTCACCATATCTCCCCGTAGAAATGCCTCTTCAATTACTTTTTCGTTTTCCTTAGAAATCCGGTTTGTATTTCGTAATACTTCAATGAGATCGTCCGTCAGCAAAACATCTGCAGGAATACGGTATTGTGTGGTAATAAAATTCCGTGAAATATCCATTAATTCAACATAGAACGAGCGATAATCCTCATTTTCTATGTATTTTTTCTTTCTTAACAAGTCGAGTTCTTTAAGTGTTTTATTGGTGTTTACAACAGGTGAAGTTTTTACTTTTCTACCATATTTTCTGAACATAATAATAAGAAAAATAATTGCGATCACGGCCAATGCTGCCAGAATATACCATTTGTACATTTCCCAATAATCCAGAATTTGCAGCGGAATCTCTTTATTTTCTCTGATGTCGTTAATTTCATCCTCTTTTGTAGCGGTATTCACGACTTCTACTTCATAAGGAATCGTTTTTTGTATTTCGCCTCCGATGTTGAATTCCAGAACAGGAATAGAGAATGTTCCTTCTTCAAAAATGGCAAACTCAATCACGCGGGTATACTTTCCGTTGGCAATGTTGGTGCTGTCTTTTATTTCTTCGAAATGAAAAGGTAGCAGCTCATTCACCGGTGCTGCATGCACCGTTTTATCCTGAAGTCCGGAAATAACAACCGTATAAGTTCCTATTTCGCCGAGCGCAAGCGTGGTTTTATCCAGATTGGAACCTAAAGTCTGCGAAAAAACAGCAAGGCTGATAAACAAAAAAACGACTGATGATATTTTTTTGAAACTTCTCATTTTTTCCGAAAATACTGATATAAATATTTGGAATAATCTTCGCCGGTAGAGATATTCATCAACGCTGCTGAAGCTGCTTCGAAATCTTCAGTCACTTGTCTTACTTTTTGTTTTTTAGCTTCCGCGAAATCGTAACGCCATCTTTTGTTTGAAGTATTTGCCCAGACCTGTTGTCCCGATTCTGCATCCTGAAATAGTGCATATCCAACATCCGGAATTTCATTGTCTTTTTCATCAGAAACTCGCATTCCTAAAATTTGATGTTTGCGGGCAGCTACTTTCAATGTCCGGAGATCATAATTATCTTCAAAATCAGAAAACAAAAAAACCAGCGATTTCTTTTTGAAAATACCCATCATATATTCCAAAGCGAGATCCGTTTTTGCCGGTGCAGCAATATAATCTGCGGTGAGAATATTGCTGATAATTGCCAGAATGTGCTTTCTTCCTTTCTGTGGAGGAACAACTTTATACACTTTATCCGCAAACAGAATCAGTCCTACTTTATCATTGTTTCCCGCAGCAGAAAACCCAAGACTTGCAGCAATTTCTGCCACAAATTCTCTTTTCAGTTGCGTTTTGGTTCCGTAGTCCATTGAAGCTGAAATATCCACAAGAAGCATCATGGTCAGTTCCCGTTCTTCTTCCATAATCTTTACGAAAGGCTCACGAAAACGCGCTGTTTTATTCCAGTCGATTCGGCGGATTTCGTCACCTGACTGGTACGGGCGAACTTCGGAAAAAGTCATTCCCTGTCCTTTGAAAGCACTGTGGTACTGTCCCATGAGAATAGCTTCCGACCTTCTTCTGCTTCGGATTTCTATCTGCTTTACTTTTTTAACGATGTCTTTTATTTCCATAATTCAAAGTCATCCCTGGAAAATTCTTTCAAAATAATAATGGTTGATTTGTTATGGGGCTTGAATTTTTCCCAGAATTTTATCAACAATATTTTCTGGTGTCATTTCTTCTGCTTCGGCTTCAAAGCTTAAACCAATACGGTGGCGAAGTACATCTTTTGCAATTTCCTTCACATCTTCAGGGATAACGAAAGCTCTGTTTCTCAGGAAAGCCAATGCTCTGGAAGCAATAGCCAGATTGATAGAAGCTCGTGGCGAAGCACCGAAAGCGATATAATTTGTCAGTTCGGAGAGTCCGTATTTTCCGGGATAACGGGTTGCGAAAACCATATCCAGAATGTATTTTTCTATTTTTTCGTCTAAGTAAATTTGATTTATCAGAGACTTGGCTTCCGTGATATAATCGAGGCTTATGACCGGCATAATCTGTGGCTGATGCGATGAAGACATCATTCTCATCACTTTTCTTTCGTCTTCAAAATCCGGATAATCAATTCTGCATTTCAGCATGAAGCGGTCACTTTGCGCTTCGGGCAATTGATAAGTTCCCTCTTGATCGATCGGGTTTTGAGTTGCCAAGACCAGAAACGGTGTAGGAAGCGACAATGTTTCATCGCCAATGGTGACCTGTTTCTCCTGCATCGCCTCGAGCAGTGCCGACTGTACCTTGGAAGGTGCTCTGTTGATTTCGTCTGCCAAAACAAAATTGGCAAAAACCGGCCCCTTTTTAATAGAAAAATCGTTGTCTTTTATATTGTAAATCTGAGTTCCGATCACATCTGCAGGAAGAAGATCGGGTGTAAACTGAATTCTGGAAAACTCACCACGAACAGCTTCTGCAAGAGTTTTTATCGCCAAGGTTTTTGCAAGTCCCGGAACTCCTTCCAATAGAACGTGTCCGTTTCCCAGCAACCCGATCAGCAGGCGGTCGACCATATATTCCTGACCGATAATGGCTTTATTAATTTCTTTTTTAAGTATTGAAAAAGATAAATTGAGTTCTTTTACTTTTTCTGTTAAATTCCGGATATCCTCAGCCTGATGTAATTCTGACATAATTAATTTCGTTATGAAGCGTAAATTTGCGATAAATCCACGCAATGACAAAACATAATCGATGCCAATACAGCGTTAAACTTTTGTTAAATGACTTTGACCAAAAACAAGATGTCATTCAATTGTTTTAAAAATCAACTTATCAACAATTTTCTGTGGATAACGTGTGAATTTTAACATTTGGTTCATGTTTTGCACCGTATTTTTCAGTACATTTGAATACTTTCAATAATGAAAAATACATTTACATATATCACTCAAATTAATTTTAAACTTGAATAAAATTTAAGAGAAGCACCGTCGGCTTCTCTTTTTGTTGTTGTCTAACTAAAAAATGAGATGTTTTTATCTACTGAACCCGCTTCTAAAGAGTGGGTTCTTTTTGTAGCTCCACCAGGAATCGAACCTGGATCTAAAGTTTAGGAAACTTCTATTCTATCCGTTGAACTATGGAGCCGGAGTGCAAATGTAATAAATAAATTTTCCTGTTTCGAGAGCAGAAACAGGAAATATTCATTGATCTGTTTTATAAACTACTGGCTGCTTTTCACGTCAACTACAATGCGTTCTTCTCTATTTGCAAGTTCCCAAGCGGTGGCGAAAACAAGCTGCGTTCTTTTCTTCAGCAATTCATAATCGATTTTATCCGGAGTATCCGTCGGGCGATGATAATCTTCGTGAATGCCATTAAAATAAAACGCTGCGGGAACGTTATTTTTAGCAAAGTTATAATGATCTGATCGGTAATACAACATTTCAGGATCATTAGGATCATCATATTTATAATTCAGTTCAAGATTAACTGTTGCGGCATTAGAAACTTCATTAATTTTCTTCAGAGAAGTAGAAAGTTTGTCTGAACCGATAACGTACACATAATTTTTACCTTTATTTTCGGGATCACTTCTTCCAATCATATCGATGTTCAAGTTGGCCACCGTATTTGCTAAAGGAAAAACCGGATTTTCCACATAATATTTAGAGCCAACCAAGCCTATTTCTTCCGCCGTAACATGAAGGAAAAGAACAGATCTTTTGGGCGCTTTTCCCGCTTTTTTCGCCAACTGAAAAGCTTCTGCAATTTCCATTAAAGCCACAGTGCCACTTCCGTCATCATCTGCACCATTGAAAATTTCTCCGGCTTTATTTTTTCCGACATGATCATAATGTGCGGAAAGAACAATGATTTCATGGGGTTTTTCTGTTCCTTCGATGAAAGCGAGAATGTTTTCACTTTCAGGATATGTTTTCCCACGTCGTGCTCCAAGATATTCTTGAGGTACGGTCTGAAAAAAACTTTCCATCGCTTTGGGATGCGAAACGCCCATTTTTTGGTATTCGGAAACCATGTATTTTCCGGCTCTTTTTTGTCCTTCCGAACCGGTTTCTCTGCCTTCCATTTCATCTGAAGCAATGATGTAAAGATGTTTCTTCAGATCCGTAGAACTAATGCTTTCTATAGATTTTTTAAAAAGAGCGCCTTCATGAGTTAAGTTTATTGTGGTACATGAAGATAGTGCAAACGCTGCCAAAGCCGGAAGAAGGAAAGATTTCATGATTTTCAAATTTCTCTAAAGATAAAAATTTATTTTAATTCTGCTTATTTCCATCCCCGATGAAATTAAGTTTGACATATATTTCATTATTCGAGACTTCTATAAATAATAATGTTTATTTTTAACAAAATTATTATATGATATAAAACTATTGGTTCATGATCCTTGAAAATCTTCAAATTGAAAACGGCCTGAATATTTTTTCAGAAATAGCTGAACTGGCTGCGCAATATGATGCGTTAAATCTCGCACAAGGTTCTCCGGATTCTCCTTTAGATCAGCGTTTGAAAAAATTCCTGATTGATGCAGCCAGTCATGATATGAATCCGTATGCCGCGGCATTTATGTTACCAGTTCTAAAAGAAAGTATCATTCAGTTTAATGCACGCAGAAAATTTCCGCTGAAGCTTCACGAAAGCGAAATCATGGTAGTTCCGGGAGCTACTTACGGGATATATGTCGCTTTTGCATCATTCCTCAAACCCGGAGATGAAGTGATCATCCTGGAACCCTGTTATGATACCTATCGCCATGCGGTAGAAATCAGAAATGCAAAACCTGTTTTTATAGATTTAAAACAGAATAATGAACCGGATTGGGAGAAAATAAAATCATCTGTTAGCAAGAAAACCAAGGCTATTATCATCAATTCTCCGCAAAATCCTACCGGGAAAATATGGTCTGCGGCAGATTGGGATTTGTTATGGGAAATTATAGAAAATACGCAAATTGTGGTGATTTCAGATGAAGTATATGATGTTCTTCATTATGGCAGACAGGAGTTTATCAGTGCGTATCATCATCCGGAAATCCGGCATCGCTGTTTTTGTGTTTTTTCATTTGAGAAAATGTTTCATATTTCGGGTTGGAAGGCGGGTTACGTGATCGCTTCGCCGGAAAATATCAGTGCTTTTTCCAGAATTCACCAATGTCTTACTTTCACCGTAAATGCTCATGCACAATATGCTTTATCGAAATATTTGGATGTATTCGATGCTGAAAAACAAAAATTGCTCTTTCTGGAAAAGAGAAATTTATTCAATAATCTAATGCGGGATTTACCTTTTGAATTAGCAGAACCTTGCGAGGGCGGTTATTTTCAGACCGTCAATTTCTTAAATTATAATTCATATTTATCTGATAAGGAGTTTTCTGAGCTGCTCGTCAGAAAAGCACAAGTAGCCGCTGTTCCGTATTCAGCTTTTTATCATGACAAGAAAAATACAGGAAAACTCAGGTTTTGTTTTGCTAAAAAAGATGAAACGCTTTTTCAGGCTGCAGAGAATTTAAAAAGAATGCTCTGAAAAAAATGCGCCACCAAAAGGCAGCGCATGATTCAATAAATATAAAATTTGTTTTATAGAGAAAGGATTCTCACACCTATTCTTCTGTTCATTGCTTTACATTCGTCTGTATCATTGGCTTCACACAGCGGGTTAGCAGAACCGTAACCTTCCACTTCCATTCTGTCGGCTGCTATTCCCAATTCCATCAGCTGAAGTTTCACCGTTTCGGCACGGAGTTTAGAAAGTTTCATGTTGGTACTTTCATTTCCGGTATTATCTGTATAGCCTCCAATTTTAATTCTCATCGTAGGATAAGCGTTAAGAAGTTGGTAAAGTTGTTGAATCGCCGCTTCAGATTCCGGTTTCAAGTCGCTGCTTTCAGAACTAAAAAAGATATTCTCAACAAGAAACCATTTTTCTCCTGTGAGAAGATCAGGATTTCCCGTATTCAGTTCGCGGCTCAGATAAGCGATTTGGCTCATTTCACCGACAGTCATTACTTCACCGTTAGGAAGTTGAATATTGGTTTGGTTTCCTGTAAAATAAACGAAATCTCCATTTTCGTTCATTGCTCCGGAAGGCGATGCTAAATCCAAAGCAGGTACTGTGGTCAGCGTAGTTTGGGTTCCATGAGCTGTATTTCCCATTGCGGCTAACTGTAATGCTTCCAATTTATTGTTTCTGTTTTCCAAAATGCTGTCCGCATGCATTACCGCTAAAGTAGGTGCAATAACAAGAGAAACGATGGACATCAGCTTAATCAAAATATTCATTGACGGGCCTGAGGTATCCTTGAACGGATCTCCCACAGTATCTCCGGTAACAGAAGCTTTGTGAGGCTCAGAACCTTTGTAAAATACTGTTCCGTTAATATCAACACCTTTTTCGAAAGATTTTTTAGCATTATCCCACGCACCTCCGGCATTATTCTGGAACATTCCCATCAGTACCCCTGAAACTGTTGCACCGGCTAAAAATCCTCCCAGAACTTCGGGACCAAAAATAAATCCTACCAGAATTGGCGAAATCAATGCGATAGCTCCCGGAAGCATCATTTTTCTAATCGAAGCTTCAGTAGAAATCGCCACACATTTCTCGTATTCAGGTTCTGCTTTTCCTTCCAGAATTCCGGGAATTTCTCGAAACTGACGGCGAACTTCTTCCACCATCGCCATTGCAGCTTCACCCACAGCTTTAATAGCCAATGAAGAAAAGATAAACGGAATCATTGCGCCAACGAATAAACCGGCCAATACATCAGCTCTGTAAATATCAATTCCGTCAATACCTGCAATTCCTACAAAAGCTGCAAATAATGCCAATGCTGTTAACGCTGCAGAAGCAATAGCAAAACCTTTTCCTGTTGCTGCAGTAGTATTTCCTACGGCATCTAAAATATCCGTTTTTTCCCGAACTTCTTTCGGCAGTTCACTCATTTCTGCAATTCCACCTGCGTTATCTGCAATTGGCCCGAAAGCGTCAATTGCTAACTGCATCGCAGTAGTGGCCATCATTCCGGCTGCAGCAATTGCTACACCGTATAATCCTGCGCAAAGATAAGATCCGTAAATACCACCAGCCAGAACTAAAATCGGTAAAAGTGTAGATTCCATTCCCACAGACAACCCGCCAATAATGTTAGTTGCATGCCCTGTGGAAGACTGGCGTACAATACTGTTCACAGGCCTTTTGCCCATTGCTGTATAATATTCTGTGATGATACTCATTAAAGTTCCGACTACCAAGCCTACGATAATGGCTCCGAAAACTCCCATTTTGGTAAATTCGTGACCTCTTAAAGTCATGGTTTCAGGCAATAAATAATTGACAAGGAAATAAGAGCCAATAGCTGTGAGCACAATACTTCCCCAATTGCCCATGTTTAAAGCGTTCTGTACAGGAGCGGTATTGAGTTCTGCTGCTTCTCCAATCTTCACAAAAAAAGCACCCACAATGGAAAATAAAATTCCGATTCCGGCGATCATCATCGGCAGAAGTATCGGTGCAAATCCTCCGAAGGCATCCTGAGAAAAAGTTTCTCTTCCCAATACCATGGTCGCCAAAACTGTAGCCACATAAGATCCGAATAAGTCGGCTCCCATTCCGGCAACATCACCCACATTGTCTCCAACGTTATCTGCAATTGTAGCTGGATTTCTAGGATCATCTTCCGGAATTCCGGCTTCTACTTTTCCTACAAGATCCGCTCCTACGTCCGCTGCTTTGGTATAAATACCGCCACCTACTCTGGCAAAAAGTGCGATAGATTCAGCACCTAAAGAAAACCCTGTAAGGATCTCAATAGTGCGTTCCATTTCGATGGTATCTACTCCTGCTCCCGGAGCAAAGATTTCTCTAATAATGATAAACAAGGCTCCTAGCCCTAATACAGCAAGTCCGGCAACGCCCATTCCCATCACCGATCCCCCGGTAAAAGAAACTTTGAGTGCTTTCGAAAGGCTGGTTCTGGCTGCTTCCGCAGTCCGTACATTGGATTGGGTGGCGATTTTCATTCCTATATATCCTGCAGCAGCACTGAAAATAGCTCCCACTACAAAGGACAGACCAATCGACCAATGAGATGCTTCATGAGAAGACCCTAGCAGCGCAAGTAATATGGCCACGATAACCACAAAATACATCAGCACTTTGTATTCAGCCTTCAAAAAAGCCATCGCTCCGTCAGCAATATGCCCACTAATGGTGCGCATTTTCTCATTTCCGGCATCCTGTTTTTTCACCCAGTTGCTTTGTATAAAAGTATACAGCAAAGCAATAACCCCAAATACGGGTATCAAATAGAACAAATCCATCATAGTTTAGAATTTTTAATAATGTTAATAAAGATTAAAGATAATAAAATCTGTTTAACATTTACATTCCCATTGAATTTTTTCCTTATGAAATCTTAAATCCATAAAAAAAGACGAGTAAAATTTACCCGCCTTTGATGTTGAAATCTATTTTTTTTATCCGCCGAATTTGTTGGCGTAATCATTTTGTGACGCAGCGATAACCTCTTTAGCGTGTTCTGCTCCGTACACTTCCTGAATTCTGCATTTGGCAGGTTCATCGGGAAGATTTTTATACGTCAGAAAATAATGCATCAGCCTTTTCACTTCCGCTTGTGGAAGTTCAGAAATATCGCGGAAATGCCCGAAAGCATGATCTCCCTTCATCACGGCTACAATTTTATCGTCCGCTTCGCCTTTGTCAATCATTTTAAAACCACCAATCGGAAGGGCTTCCATCAGCATACCACCCGCATGAATGTTGTGGGAACTCAGCACGCAAATATCCAAAGGATCATGATCGCCCATCGAAACGTCTTCTGCGCCGCTCTGAATGGCGAGATTCATGACTTCATCATGACAGTAAGTTCTAGGAATAAATCCGTAAAGTGCAGGAATAATATTGGAAAATTGTTGTGGGCGATCCACTTTCAGGTAACCGCTGGCTTTATCTACTTCATATTTAATAGTATCGCTGGGTACTATTTCCACAAAAACATTCACCACATCGGGAGCTTCTTCCCCTGCGGAAATTCCATGCCATGGATGCGCTTTAAAATTGGGTATCATTTGTTATAATAAAATTTTGTTATGTTACTAAAAGGACTTCTCTTCTCAGCATATCTATGGTATTACCGATAAAATCTTCGCCGTTCATATAATTCATTAGCAAGATGGTTTTGAATTCCTCCAAACCGGCATCGTCACTCAGGCTTTCATAGGTATCGTGCAGCATTTTGAGCATTGCGTTTTTCGACTGTACAATCTGTGTCCAAGAGTTTTTGGTCATATACAGTTGTTGCGAAGCGTTATAATCAAATTCTTCGGTGATGGCTTTTTCTGTCAGGAAAAGAAATTCATGTTTTTCCAATCCTTTATCAAACCGGCTGACCAGATTTGCGGGCTTCAGTCTTTCCATGAACAAGGTCATTCTCTCGTACGCCTGGCTCTTATTTTCAGCATTTCCTTTAACGGAGAGCATTTTAAGCTCCTGATTTTTCATCTTAATATACTCGAACACAAACCTTCGCAATAACACGATAAACGGAATGGCCAAAAGTACCGCGAAAAAGTACGGGAAAAAAGACGAAGTGAAAAAACTACTGATGCCAGACATGCTATATTTTGAGAGTGCGAATTTACTTAAAATAAGTGAAAGCAATGTTGGGAAGTCTTTACCACTTTATAAATAATTTCTCTTTTGCCATCGCCTAATGACATTTTTTGCCGTTCCTGCTCAGTGAAATTAATTCTGTAATCAATTTTTTCAATTCTAATTTCAGATGTGCTGATTCTTTCAGAAAAATCTGCGCCATACAACCGTTCGAGATCTCTTTCTCCATATTTGTGAAGTTTTTGCAAAGGAGTAATCGCATCAGGATCTTCCAGCGTTTCGTGCATAGTGGGATCCAGCAGTGATAAAATAAATAAATTACCATCCGATTTCAACACGCGAAACAACTCATTCAAAGCTTTTCTTTCATTGGGAATATGCCCTAAAACATGTGAACAAATGATATAATCAAAATAATTATCCGGAAATTGAATATCCGTAATATCCATTTTCAATGTGGCAAAGTTCGGGTTGATGTCCACATCTTTATAATTCGGATTTTTGATTAATTTCTTTTTCAAAATATGTTCCGGTGCAAAATGCAAGATGCGAGATGAACCATTGAAGATTTCGGTTTCATTTTTGAGATAAAGATAGAGAAGCCGGGTGCGTTCCAAAGACCCGCAATTAGGGCAAACAGCATTTTCACGATAGTCCAGTCCATTCCCTTTTCTTAAAAATTTCGAAGAACCTTTTCCGCAACACGGACAGAAATAACGGTTGCCGCGAAGGAATAAGGCTTTTAATTTCATCAGTATGATATGAAATTGAAGCCGTATTTTTTCAGAAAAAACTGTCCGGTATATTTTTCTGATCATCTCCTTATTTTATTTTTGTTTAAAACCGATTTCAACATGAAATATAAATATTCTGATCTGATGATTTCCTCTGCCGAAAAATTTTCATGTTCCATTAAAATACGATGATGATGTCGGGGAAATCCGTCTTCTTTAAGTCCTGAAATACCAAAAGATTTTTCAATTCCGCCTTCCTGATACATCCAGTGGAACAGTTCATTTTTAATTTTATAATCGCCGTAAGGAAAGCAGAAAAACAAATCATCCACGCCCCATTGTTTCAAAAAAGAATTGACGGTTTCTATTTCATTTTTTTGTTCTTCAAAAGTCAATGTATTGAAATTCCTATGGCTTTTTCCATGATTTCCAATCGTGAAACCCGCGTTTTTCAGCGTTATAATTTGTTTTGTGGTGAGATAAGGCTGGTGTTGTTTTAAATATTCTGTAAAATCAAGGTGAATCAGTTTGGCAATTTCATCCGCTTTTTCAGAATTAATTCTATTCAGATAAGAATGAATAGCTCCGGTTTCACATTCAAGATAACCCGAAATGCGCTGTCTATTCTGTGAAGATTTTTTTAATTCATGCTGTAAAAGACTGATTTTATGCGAAATAAACATGGATTTATTGTCAACAAAATCTGTATTAATGAAAAATGTGGCATCCAACTTTTTTTCCTGCAGAATGGGAAATACTACAGAATACATTTCCGCCATGCCATCATCAAAAGAAAGGTGAAAGGATTTCTTTTCCTTTCCCACTTCAGCCATCGAAATATTTTCAAAATGGGAAGTGAAAAAATCCAGATCATCAAGAAATCTATTTTTGCTTCGAAAATATTTTAATTCCGAGAAATGAGGCAAAGGATGATCTGACACGGTATGATAAAAAGGTAAAACCTGTAGCTTTTTTGTCCAACGCCAATAGAAGTCCAAAGGAAAAATTCCGGAAAAAGTTTTAATAATATGATTTAATTTTGAAGGCAACATTTACACTTTTATAATTTTCCTGAACAGTTGTAATTTAGAATTTTCTATTCGATGATAAGGATGAGCTTTTGCGCCAAAACTCTCGTAAAAATCGGCGATTCCGGGAACGGTTGATCCTTCAAAATCCAACATTAAATCCTGATTAGCATGATTCTGAAGAAAGTGGTCAATCAAAAAACTGTTGGCACCGCGGTGTTCCGGCTTTTCATTTCTGGTAGAAAAAAGCAGAATCATCCTCTTTTTGTTGTGAGCAAAGAAAACAGATGAAACTGTTTCTACACCATCTAAAAGCTGATAATAAGTAAATTGTTTTCTGGAAATAATTTCGTTCAACAGATTACTGAACCATGGCTGTTCATAATGTGATGTAAAATAAGGATATTTATTTGACAGTTCCTGAATAAGAAGTGGAAGCTGAAGTTCAGAAGAAATTCTCAGTGATCTTCTTTTCATACTATTTATATCGCTTTTTCTACCCTTGCGATAGCGTTTTCGCAACTGCTCGTAGGAATCATTCAAAGGTAAAAGATGGTTTTTTTTCACCTTTGTGTCAGCAAAATTCAAATCTGCATTTTCTTCATTCAGCTGATAAAAATAAACCGGAAGCTGCCCGAATTTCTTAGAAAACTGTTGGAGTTTATTTTTGTCAAAATTCGGGTGATGAAACACGCCTAATTGCTGGCAATAAATAGGCTGATAAATTATTTTCAGTCCAAATTTTCTAAGATAAGGCAGCGGCATTACCGCTTCGTAATCGTTATAAACCAGACAATCCCATTTTGAATCTGTATGTGCATCTAAATACCAATCTTCTGCATACACCCGATAATTCACGGCATTTTGTAAGCAATTTCTGTATTTTTCGCGGTCAATATCTTGGTGTAAAACTTTTTTTATCATAGCAGCCCTTCATCCGCAAAACTGTAATAACTCGTCTGATTCAGGATCAGATGATCGAGCAATTTGATGTTGAGAAAATTCCCTCCTTCGGCAATCTGTTTGGTAATCCTGATATCCTCTTGGCTGGGTTTTAAATTTCCGGAAGGATGATTGTGTGCAACAAAAACAGCAGTAGCAAAATGTTCCAGCGCAGTTTTAAACAAAATACGAACATCCACAATCGAACTGCTGATTCCGCCGGTGGTGAGTTGTGAAAAATGCAGAATACGATTGTTCTGATTCACAAGAACTGCCCAGAATTCCTCTGTTTGCAAGTCCCCGAGATAGGGTTTCAGAAACTCAAAAACATCTTTACTGCAGGTAATCTTTTTTCTTTCAGGAACTTCCTGTGCAGCTCTTCGCCTTCCGATTTCCAAAGCTGATGCAATTGAAATCGCCTTCGCTTCGCCTACTCCGTTGAATTTCATCAGGTCTTTTACAGAAAGTTTGCTGAGCTGATGCCAGTTGTTTTCAACGGTATTTAAAACTCTTCGTGCCAAATCCACCGCACTTTCTTGCCGGTTTCCGCTTCCCATGATGATGGCCAAAAGTTCGGCATCCGAAAGCGCATTTTTTCCTTTCATCAGGAATTTTTCTCTCGGCCGGTCGTCTTCTGCAAGGAATTTTATGGACATGGTTATTTGGTTTTAAGAAATTTAAATGATCATTCCGTCTTTCATCACCAGTTTTCTGTCGGTAATTTCTGCGAGGTTCGGGTTATGGGTCACGATCACGAAAGTCTGGTTGTATTTGTCCCGCAAATCAAAGAAAAGCCGGTGCAAATCGTCCGCATTTTTAGAGTCGAGGTTTCCTGTCGGTTCATCGGCATAAATAATTTTCGGTTCGTTGATGAGTGCGCGCGCTACAGCAGCTCTCTGAGCTTCACCACCAGACATTTCATTGGGTTTGTGATGAATACGGTCTGCAATGTTCAGGTCTTCGAACAGACGATATGCTTTTTCCAAACTTTCTTTTTCATTTTTTCCTGCAATTCTGGTGGGCAACAACACATTTTCGAGTGCCGTAAATTCCGGCAGAAGCTGATGGTACTGAAAAACAAAACCGATGTTCTGGTTTCTGAATCTGGACAACTGCCGATCGTTCATATTTACGAAAGACTGGCCGTCCAGTGCGATTTCAGTGCCGAAATGTTTGGGTTGTGTAGGCATATCCAGGGTTCCTAAAATCTGCAAAAGCGTAGATTTCCCTGCACCAGACTCTCCTACGATAGACACCACTTCGCCTTCTTTGATGTGGAGATCTACCCCTTTCAGCACTTCCAGATCGCCGTATGATTTATGAATTTTTTTTGCTCTGATCATAGCTTCAAAAATAAGGAAATAAACGGAATTAAGATCAAATGAAAATTTAGAGCGTTTCAGTTTTAATTGAGATCATTAATTTTTGCTATATTTTGAATGTGATAATTCGTAAAATAGATACCTATAATATGAGTTAAATTTTAAGAAGCTGAAAGAA
Source organism: Chryseobacterium lacus (assembly GCF_003336205.1). Lineage (GTDB taxonomy): Bacteria > Bacteroidota > Bacteroidia > Flavobacteriales > Weeksellaceae > Chryseobacterium_A > Chryseobacterium_A lacus. The sequence goes on along the minus strand of NZ_QPIE01000007.1, from coordinate 95,084 downwards.
GAAATTAATGATATTCGGAATTTGAAGAAAATTCTGTAAAAGAGTAATACAATAATTATCATGAAAAAAAATCCTCTCAAGCTGTGTTTTGAGAGGATTTTTTGATTATTTCTTAATTGGTTACAACAGCAAGGTCAGCGGTTGTTCCAGATACGTTCTTAACGTCTGCAGGAATTCCGCACCAGTAGCACCGTCCACAACTCTATGGTCACAAGCCATGGAAAGTTTCATGGTATTGCCCACCACAATTTGTCCGTCTTTCACGATGGGTTTTTCAACAATCGCTCCGACAGATAAAATGGCAGAATTCGGCTGATTGATAATGGAAGTAAATGTGTCGATTCCGAACATTCCCAAATTGGAAACCGAGAATGTGGAGCCTTCCATTTCATTGGCTTTCAGACCTTTATATTTTGCACGGCCAGCCATATCTTTCACGGCAGCAGAAATTTGCGTATAATTCATTTGATCCGTGTTTTTCAGTACCGGAACTACCAATCCGTCCGGAACGGCAACTGCCACACCTACATTAATATTTCCATGATGAACAATTCGGTCTTCTTTCCACGATGAATTTACCTGCGGATGCTTTCTGAGCGCCATCGCTGTAGCTTTGATAATCATATCGTTGAAAGAAATGCGGGTATCGGGAAGTGAATTAATTTCTTTTCTGGCCTGAATGGCTTTGTCCATATTCACCTCAATAATGAGATAATAATGCGGTGCCGTAAACTTGGATTCAGACAAACGTTTGGCGATAATGGTTCTGATTTGTGAATTTGGTGTCTCGCTGTCTTCTCCCTGTACAAAATTCATAGCGGGTTGCGCTGCTTTAGGCGAAGATGCTGCAGTCTCCGAAAAGGCAGATTTTGTTGAAGGCTGATAATTTTCAATATCTTTTCTTACAATACGCCCGTTTTCTCCCGAACCCTGAATCGAACTAATGTCGATTCCCTTTTCTTTAGCCATTTTTTTAGCCAACGGAGAAATAGCGATTCTATCTCCCGGAAGCGTCGAATCCTGTTGCTGAACAGTTTCTGATTTTTCAGTTTCTTCGGCTTTTTTTTGTGGTTCTTTTTTCGTTTCCTCTTTTTTCTTTCCGCCGGAAAGTACTCCGGAAACATCGGTTCCTTCGGGACCAATGATGGCTAAAACAGAATCTACAGGTGCAGCTTCTCCTTCAGCAACACCCTGATGTAACAAGGTACCGGTGGTTTCTGCCTCGAAATCCTGAACCGCTTTATCAGTTTCTATTTCAGCCAGAATATCGCCTTCTTTCACCGTATCTCCTACATTTTTATGCCATTTTGCTACCTTACCTTCGGTCATCGTATCGGAAAGTCGGGGCATCGTTACTACTTCTACACCTTCGGGAATTTCAGTAGCGGAAGTTTCTTCGTGATCTGTTTCTTTTTCCACAGGTTCAGAGGTTTCTACAGCGGTATTTTCTTTTTCAGTTTTGAAATCTTCAGGAATCTCATTATCCTTCTTGTCGTCGGAATTATCACCTTCTTTAAGCGCAGAAATATCTTCTCCCTGTTCTCCGATAATGGCCAGAACGGAATCTACCGGCGCACCGTTTCCTTCTTCCACACCGATATATAAAAGCGTTCCTTTTATTTCAGATTCAAAATCCTGCACGGCTTTGTCGGTTTCTATTTCCGCCAGAATATCCCCTTCATTCACAGTATCTCCTACTTTTTTGTGCCATTTGGCCACTTTTCCTTCCGTCATAGTATCTGATAGACGGGGCATTGTAATTACTTCAGCCATAATTCTAATTTGAAAAATTGAAAAAAATTGAAATTTGAAAGTTAGATTCCTCTCAAAATCTCAAATGTATATTTTTTTATAGTAAAATAAATTCATCTGAAAAAAGCTTTTCAAATTCATTCATTCTCAATTCGATTTAGTTTTCTAATTTATCTAAGAACGGATAATCTTCCTGTGCGTACACGTAATCGTAGATTTTTTCCGGATCGGGATATGGTGAGTTTTCCATAAATTCTATACATTCCTCCACAAATGAGCGCGATTTGTTATCCATTTCTTCCAGTTCTGTTTCTGTAGCCCAATTGTTGGCCAGAATTCTTTCTTTTACCAGCAGAATCGGATCATCCTGTTTGTGAAGTTCCACCTCATCTTTGGATCTGTACGCTTCTGCATCCGACATGGAATGTCCACGGTAACGGTACGTTCTGGCTTCAATGAAAGTTGGCCCGTCTCCTCTTCTTGCTCTTTCAATTGCTTCATAAGCGGCTTCTGCCACTTTTTCAGGATCCATCGCATCTATAGGAAGACAAGGCATTTCATAACCTAATCCCAATTTATAAATATCTTCATGATTGGCAGTTCTTTTTACTGAAGTTCCCATCGCATACTGGTTATTTTCAACTACAAAAACCACGGGAAGCTTCCAGTTCATGGCCATATTGAAGGTTTCATGAAGCGAACCCTGTCTGGCTGCACCGTCTCCGAAGAAACAGATGTTCACCGCTTTTCTATCAAAATATTGATCTGCAAATGCAATTCCTGCGCCTAAAGGAATTTGTCCGCCTACAATTCCGTGTCCGCCATAGAAACGGTGTTCTTTGCTGAAAATATGCATAGAACCACCCATTCCTCCTGAAGTTCCTGTAGCTTTACCACAAAGTTCGGCCATGATTCTTTTGGGATCAACGCCCATCGCCATCGGATGAATATGACAACGATATGCCGTAATCATACTGTCTTTAGACATATCCATAGCATGAACAAAACCTGCGGGAATGGCTTCCTGACCGTTGTACAAATGCAGAAAACCTCTAATTTTTTGTTTCAGGTAAAGAGAACGGCATTTGTCTTCAAACCTTCTCCACATTGTCATGTCAGCATACCACTGCAGGTAAACTTCTTTTGAAAATTCCTTCATTTCAAATAAAAATTAATACGCAAAAATAGGAAATTCTTTTGTTTTTATGGGCAGTTTTGTTGGAAAGGGTTATTTTTGGGAACTGAATTGTTTTTATGCAGAACACCAGCTATTCTATCAGGCTTTCAAAATTTATTTCCAATTTTTTTAATCCCATCAATTCGCTTTTTCTGTACTTCGTGTATTTCAGCATTGTGAATTATGATTTGGAACAAGCAGTTACAGAGTTTTTGCCAATTTTGTTGATCCTTATTATTCCTGTGATTTCATGGATTGTGTGGAATGTAAGGAAAGGAAACTACAGCAATATGGACGTATCCAACAGGATTCAGCGGAAAAGCCTTTATACTGTTATTATCGTTTTGATTCTGTGTTATCTCGTGTTTAATTTTTTGATTGATAAGCAGATAGATTACACCATGCTTTTCTTATTTCTTTTGATCATGATGATGCATTTCAGTAATTTTCTCATTAAAACCTCAATGCATACTGCACTGAACGTATTTGCCGCCGCACTTTTCTTCACAGAAAATAGGATTCTCGGATGGATGTGGTTGGGCATTGCCATCATAGTCGGAATCACCAGAGTTATTTTAAAAAGACACACTCCGCCCGAAGTATTTGTTGGTTTCCTGCTGGCTCTCATCATGTCTTTTGCCTATCTTTATACCCACAACGTGCTGAATGGATAAAAACTTATGAAAATCAATTCTCTTACCCATGCTGAAGAACAACTGATGATGGTTCTCTGGAATCTGCACACCTTTTATATGAAAGATGTTATGGAGCAACACCCGGATCCTAAACCTCATCAGAATACCGTTTCCACTTATTTGAAAATTCTTCTGGAAAAAGGCTATTTATCTGCCGAAAAAGAAGGCCGGATTAACCGATATACCGTTTCTGTAACAGCTGATGTGTATAAAAAATTTATGATGAAAGAACTGTTTGGGAAATTTTATAAAAATTCCGGAACAGAAATTCTTCAGTTTTTATTGGATGAAAAAATGATAACCCAACAGGATCTGCTGACATTTTTTGATCTGAAAATAGAGCTTAAACCAATAGAAGAAGAAATACCGATCCATCCTATTGCTGACATAATTCTAAACCCAATTTCTGATAAAACGAAAAAGAAGAAAGGCAAGAAAAAGAAGAAAGGCAAGAAACAGAAGGGATAAAAACCGACTTAATCTGCCAATGGGTTGTTTCAGTTAATTTTTTTAATTTTCAGACTACTTTACAAAAAACATTTGATATGAATTATCACACCAGAAAATGGATCAAACCGGAAGATCTGAATCCCAACCATACGCTTTTCGGAGGTCGGCTTTTGCAATGGATCGATGAAGAAGCCGCTTTGTACGCCATTGTTCAACTGGAAACACCAAGGTGCGTTACCAAATTTATTTCCGAAATTAATTTTGTGAGTTCAGCAAAACAGGGCGATATTATCGAAATCGGAATTGAAGCGGTAGAGTTCGGCAACACCTCTATTACATTGTATTGCGAAGTACGAAATATGATGACCAGACAAACCATCATTACCATTGAAAAAATAGTGTTTGTGGGAGTAGACGAAGCCGGAAAACCTACAAGACATGGCAAAACCCAAATTGAATTTATTGAAAACAGGCTGAAAGACAGATCGTGAAAATATTCATTAAAAATATGGTGTGTACCCGCTGTATTATGGCGGTGCAAACAATTCTGGAGCAATCCGAAATTAAATTCAATGAAATACACTTGGGCGAAGTGGAAACAGATAAGGAACTTTCAGAAATTGAACTGAAAAACCTCTCTAAGAAACTGAACGCTGTGGGTTTTGAAATTCTGGAAGATCAGTCCCAGAAACTGATTGAAAATATTAAAATATTGATCGTCAACAAAGTCTCGACACTCGATATTTCTGAAGATTTTCTTTTCTCAGAATATCTCAGCACCCAACTTCACCGCGATTACAGTGCTATATCGAAGTTATTTTCCAGACATCAAAGCATGACGCTGGAACATTATTTTATTCTTCAAAAAATTGAAAAAGTGAAAGAACTGCTTTTCTATCAGGAATATTCGCTGAAGGAAATTGCAGCAATGTTGGGATATAAAAGTGTTCAGCATTTATCATCACAATTCCGAAACATCACAGGATTTACTCCTACTCTTTTCAAGAACATGAAAGTCAAAAGCCGAAAATCTCTGGACGCTTTCTGAAAATTATAACTCTTTTCCTTATATTTATAATTCATTACGGTTGAATTTCAGGAAATTCGCTGAATAAAGAAAGGTAAATATGAACAAACGATATAAGGTAATTGGGATGACCTGTACAGGTTGTCAGGAAAAAGTTTTAAAATCCCTGAATGCGCTTACCGGCGTTACTGCGAAGCTGGATAAAGAATATGTAGATATTTCGTCTGAAAATCCGGTTACACTGGACCAACTGAACTCCGCACTTCAATCAGCAGGAAATTATCAGCTTCAGGAAATGAATTCTGAAGAGAAACCGGCCGTTATTCCGCCTCAGCAAAGGGTTTCCCCAAGTTCTGTTTATTATTGTCCGATGGAATGCGAGGGCGAAAAAGTCTATTTTCAGCAAGGCGAGCGTTGTCCGGTTTGTAAAATGTATTTGGTTCCGATAGAGGAAAAAGAAGAATACCAAAATAAAACACAGGCGTTTTCCAAAACGAATCTTCCTGAAAGTTTTCAGCAGAAGTTGGGTAAATTTTATTGCCCTATGTTTTGCGAAGGCGATAAGGTGTACGACAGTGATACAGGTTGTCCAGTCTGTCACATGCATTTGGAAGAAATTACCGAAGACCTTCTGGCTGGAAGCAAAGACAAACAACATCATCTTCATACAACTTCAGAAACACCCGGATTTTCTAAAAACTTTATGGCTGAAAATGCCGGAAAATATTATTGTCCAATGCTTTGCGAAGGCGATAAGGTGTACGACAGCAATGTTGGCTGTCCTGTGTGCGGTATGGATTTGGTAAAAATTCCCGGAAAACCGGGAGCGTCTTCTGAGGACGACACGGTAAAAATTCTCTCCAGAAAATTCTGGGCAGCCACAGCATTCACCATTCCTGTATTTATTCTATCAATGGGCGGCATGTTCATTAATTTTCCTTTTTCTCATCATATTCAGGGAATTATTGAGTTGGTATTGACGCTTCCCGTGTTGTTTTACGCAGGCTGGTTTTTAATGATTCGCGGTTACCGCTCGTTTGTGAGATGGAATCTTAATATGTTCTCCCTTATCGCGTTAGGAGTAGGTGCAGCCTTTATTTTCAGTATCATGGCGTTGTTTTTCCCTGGAATATTTCCTGCAGAAATGATGCAGGAAGATCAACTCCCGTTGTATTTTGAAGCAGTTTGTGTCATCCTTACTTTGGTTATTTTGGGACAGTTTATGGAAGCGAAAGCGCATCAGAGAACCGGAAAAGCCATTGAAGAACTGATGAATTTATCACCCGATGAAGCCAATCTTATCATTAACGGAGAAGAAAAAAAAGTGCCGCTTTCGGAAGTGAAAATCGGAGATATTCTGAGGGTAAAACCGGGAGAAAAAATTCCGGTAGATGGGAAAATTACCGAGGGAAATTCCGCTGTGGATGAAAGCATGATTACAGGCGAACCAATTCCGGTGGAAAAAGAAATCGATGATAAAATAACGTCAGGAACCATCAACGGAAACGGAACTTTTCTCATGATTGCTGAAAAAGTGGGTGATGAAACTTTGCTTTCCAAAATCATTGAAATGGTGAATACTGCAAGCCGAAGCCGTGCTCCTATTCAGAATTTAGCGGATAAAGTTTCCAAAATATTTGTTCCTGCTGTCATTGTTGTCGCTATTCTCACTTTTATTATCTGGTGGATTTTTGGTGGTGAAAACCGGATGATCCTTGCGTTGGTCAATGCTGTGGCAGTATTGATTGTCGCCTGTCCATGCGCATTAGGTCTGGCAACTCCAATGAGTTTGATGGTCGGAATTGGAAAAGGGGCGAAAAACGGAATTCTGATTAAAAATGCCGAAGCTTTGGAACTGATGCATAAAGTAGACGTGCTGATTACCGATAAAACCGGAACGCTGACGGAAGGAAAACCCAGTCTGGAGGAAATAGTAACTCACGATAATGGTGATAAAAGTAAAATCCTGAAACTGGCGGCATCGCTCAATCAGAATTCTGAACATCCGTTATCGAGTGCTGTTTTACAGGAATTTAAAAAATCAGGAATGAACTTTGATAAAACATCCGGTTTTGAAAATATTTCAGGAAAAGGAGTAAAAGCAGACATCAACAGTCAAATTGTTCTTCTTGGAAATGAATCGCTTCTTCAACAGTTTAATATTCAGGTTCCAGAATCGTTAAAAAGCGCAGCAGCGGAAAAGCAAAGTGCCGCCAAAACAGTTTCTTATCTGTCTGAAGGCAATGTCGTTCTGGGATTTCTTGCTTTTTCAGACAAGATAAAATCCAGTTCAAAACGCGCCATCGAATATCTTCAGAAAAATGGGATTGAAATCATCATGATGACGGGTGATAATGAACATACCGCAGAAGCCGTTGCCCGGGAATTGGGAATTGATAAGTTTGAAGCCCAATGTTTGCCTCAGGATAAAATGGAAGCCGTGAAAAAGCTACAGAAAGCTGGGAAAATCGTCGCGATGACGGGTGACGGCATAAATGATGCACCGGCATTGGCACAGTCCGAGGTCGGAATTGCGATGGGAACCGGAAGCGATGTAGCCATAGAAAGTGCTGAAATCACTCTGGTGAAAGGCGATATTTTGGGCGTGGCCAAATCCTGGATTCTAAGCGAAAAACTGCTTAAAAATATCAAACAAAATCTTTTCTTCGCTTTTATCTATAATATTCTGGGAATTCCGGTTGCGGCAGGACTCCTCTATCCTATTTTCGGAATTCTGATGAGCCCGATGATTGCGGCGGCTGCAATGAGTTTCAGTTCTGTTTCGGTGATCCTGAATTCTCTACGGCTGAACAGTGCATCACTGGATGAAAACCTGAAACAGTAAAGAAAAAATGAGCAGCGAGAAAGTATTTATCGGATGTTCGGGATTTTCAGAAAGAAGCTGGAAAGGTTATTTTTATCCTGAAGACCTTCCGTCTAAAGAATATCTGAATTTCTACGCTGAAAAACTGAATGCGGTCGAAATTAATTCTACATTCTACCGACGACCAACGCAGAAAACCCTCGAAAACTGGCGGCGTTCCACTGGAAATGATTTTAAGTTCTTTACTAAGATTCCCAAAACGGTAACGCACATCAAAAGACTGAACGTCACTTCGCAAGAAACCACAGACTTTTGCCATCATATTGCACAAGGCCTGGAAGAAAAACTGGGTGGTTTTCTTTTTCAGCTTCCGCCGTCGTTTCAATATACTGAGGAAAATATGCAGAAAGTTCTAGAGAGCGTGGATCCGAATTATTTAAACGTTGTGGAATTCCGACATACAAGCTGGTGGAACAATGAAGTATATCATCAAATGAAAAACGAAGGAGTGGTTTTTTCAGGCGTTTCGATTCCGAAAGAGATTCCCGATGAGGTCATCATAAATCATGATAAGTTTTTGTATTACCGTCTTCACGGTGTTCCGCAAATGTTCAAATCAGAATACAGTGACAGTGAATTAGAAAAGCTTTCGGAAAAAATCAACTCTTTTAAAGGAACATCTTTCATTTTCTTTAATAATACTTTTGGAATTTCCGGAATTAAAAACGCCTTAACTTTGAAGAAATTATCAGAATAATATGGACAGGAAAAAGCTTGTGGTACTTTCAGGAGCGGGAATTTCCGCAGAAAGTGGCATCAAAACGTTCAGAGACAGTAATGGCCTTTGGGAAAATCATAAAGTAGAAGAAGTGGCGAGCCCGGAAGGTTTCCGGAAAAATCCAAAGTTGGTGCTGGATTTTTATAATGCACGACGAAGACAATTGAAGGAAGTCCATCCTAACGAAGCGCATCTTATTCTCGCAGAACTTCAGGAGTTTTTTGATGTTCATATTATTACCCAAAATGTGGATGATTTGCATGAAAGAGCAGGTTCACGGAAGGTCCTTCATCTTCATGGCGAACTTCTGAAAGCCAGGCCGATAGATTCTGACGAAGTAATTCCTTGGGAAAAGGACCTGAATTTTGGTGATCTTCATGAAAACGGCAGCCAACTTCGTCCTCATATTGTGTGGTTCGGCGAAATGGTTCCCGCTATGGAAGAAGCTGCAGATATTGTTGAAGAAGCGGATATTTTTCTGGTTATCGGAACTTCTATGCAGGTGTATCCAGCGGCCGGACTTATTCACTCAACCCCGGACCATTGTGAAATTTTCATTATTGATCCGCATCTTCCCAATGATTTTACGCGTTCGGAAAACTGTTTTCAATGTGGCGCATCGGAAGGAATGAAAAGATTGAAAAATAAACTTCTCGCGTAAGATTTAAACCATCTGATTCTTCAGTGCGAACATGGCGATTCCTATTCTGCTTTTTACGCCCAGTTTGATAAAAAGTGAATCCCGATACCCGTCAACAGTTTTTGGACTTACGAGCATCCTATCAGCGATTTCTTTATATGTCAATTCGGTACAGCATAGTTTGAGGAGTTGTATTTCTTTGTCTTTTAAATCGGCAAGAATAGCCTGAATCGAATCTTCTTCCATTTTCGCTTTTGCGAGGTTCTGGTGCAGAAAATCCGGATCGAAAGTTCCTGATGTATGAACTTCTTCAATGGCTTTAAACAAAATTTCCGGTGACATATCTTTCAGCAGATACCCTACAGCTCCTGCTTTGATCATTTTGATAATAGTATGTTCACTGTCGTCTACGCTCAGTGCCAATATTTTGATTCCAGGATATTTTTCTGTTGCTGCTTTTGTTGTTTCAATACCGTTCCGAAAAGGCATATTAATATCCATCAGAACCACATCGGGTCGGAAAGTGCTTATTTCCATTTGTTCCAAAAACTCATCGCCGTTTCCGCAATTACACACTACTGAAAACTGCGGCTGGTTCGTCAACATTTCCTCAATAGCTTTTGAAACCAGCTGATGATCATCTACAATCGCAATTTTTATTTTCTTCATCAGGCTCTTTTTGCAGTATATTGTATTATTATTTCAGTACCATTATTTTTTTCAGAAAGGATTTTAAAATCTGCATTGATCATTTCTGCCCTTTTCTTCATACTTCGTATTCCAACACCGTCGTATTCGAGTTTCTGCACCATTCCAATACCGTCATCTTTAATGGCAATATACAAAATTTCCGGACTGCTATTCACGGAAATGCTGATGCTTTTAGCTTTCGAATGTTTTAAAGCATTATTAAGGCATTCCTGCAAAATACGGAACAGGATTACGGCATGTTTGGAATCCATTTCAACACAACAAACATTGGTCTGTAGCTCCACTTTTACAAAACCTAATTTTTTTATTCTCTTCACTTCCCTTTCCAGGGAATCCAGCAATCCAAAATGCGCGACTTGATCCGTAATAAACATTTTGGAAAGATTCCGAATATCATTGATGCATTCTCCAATCAGAAGGTTCATTTCTTTGGCGATATCTGTACTTTGTGGTTGTTCCGCAGTGAAGAATTTGTTATTCATCATTTTCGCTACAGAAAGTTTTTGCCCAAGATCATCATGAAGTTCCCGCCCGATATAACTGAGTGTCTGTTCTTTAATTTCCACCTGTGACAAGGCAAGTTCCTGTTCAAATTTCAGTTCTTTTTCCCTTTCTTTCAGCAACAGATCGGTTCTTTTTCTAAGAAATGTAGAATAAAGCAATGCCATGATGACCACCATGGTTAAAATAATAATGGTAGAAAAAACCATCAGCAATTCCATTCCTTCAAATTTCATACGCCGTATTTATTTTCTTGGCATAAAATGTTCCCGCAATCAGTAAAATATATCCAATCCAGTTCACGACCAGCATTAAAATTTGAAAAACATAAGCCTCTGACGGTTGTGTCACCATTTTACCAAAAAAAAGAAGCGGAATAAGACCTGTATAAATCAGCACCAGACTAAGGGCCACATAAAAGGGATAATATGAGCGAAGCCTCAGGACATGTTCAGAGTTTAAGGTGTCAATCATAAAAACAGCTACGGAAACCAATAACAAAAAAATGCCGGTGAAATTGGTAGTTTCGGAAAATACCGTGATGAAATCTTTGGTTATAAATGCGGAAACAATGAAATTGATGACGTGAACAACACATATTCCCAGCTGTAATTTCTTTAGATTTTGATTTTCAGTAAGCTTGAAAAAATAAAAAAGGAAAAGAAAGTACGTTATCCCAATAATGCTAATATTATAAAGAATGGTTGGATTTTTATCAAGATATTGCCTACAAATAAGAGCGGAAGTTTCTGTAAAAAAAATAGTGAAAATCGCCATGGTAAAAAACTCAATGTGCTTTCCCAGTATTTTTTTCTTCAAAACCAACCGGCAGAACAGTATAAGATACAAGCCCAATAAAGTGAATATAAAAAACGATCGCAGGGTCATGATGATTTTAAATGAGGTGGATATAAAACGCCAAAATTCAGAGCATCAATGCCGTTTACAGGAATGTCATCTCCCGCTTGTTCGTCGGGAAAAAACTGATCTGCTCGGAGGAATACTGTTTGGTAGCCGTGATATTCAGGATTGAGCCTGTCATCAAAATTATCTGTTGGATATTGTCCCATACAGATTTTAATCTTTACATTTTCAATTCCCATTGCTTCGGTTTCCGAACGCACATAATCCAGATACTGCTGAAGAACAGTGAGGTCAAATCCATATTGGAAAGATTCCGGGAGCCCTTCTTCACGGTGAAAGTTGATAAAAAGATGATTTTTTTTCTGATACGTTTCAGAGAGGGTTTCCTGAGCTGCCGCATTCAGCAGATGATTCTCGAGTGTTTTCATGATAAATGTTAGTTTAAATTTATTAATTATCTCACAAATTTAACATATATTTGGATGTTAAAATCAGGAACTACCTAATTTCTTTTATGAAATCTGAAATTCTTTTAGAAAATTACAAAAAAATTCTTTCTCAGTTGCCAGAAAATGTTGAACTCGTTGCAGTTTCTAAAAATCATTCTGTTGAAAAAATAAAAATCCTCTATGAAGCCGGACATCGGATATTCGGAGAAAACAAAGTACAGGAACTCACCGCAAAGCAACCTTTGCTTCCCGAGGATATTCAGTGGCATCTCATTGGGCATCTTCAAACCAATAAAGTAAAATATATTGCAGAGTTTGTAGATACAGTTCAAAGTGTTGACAGTGAGAAAATTCTGCATGAAATAAACCGACAGGCTGAAAGACACTCGCGAAATGTTAAAGTTCTTCTTCAGGTAAAAATTGCAGAAGAGGACACTAAATATGGATTAGAAATTTCTGAATGCAAGGAACTCTTCCTGAAATGGAAACAGCAACAATTTCCAAATGTTACCATCACAGGACTCATGGGAATGGCCACTTTTACCGAAGATGAAAACCAAATTAAAAGAGAATTCACCGTCTTGAAAACTCTTTATGACCAGCTTTCAGCACAACATCCGCTCAGCACACTTTCCATGGGAATGAGTGGTGATTTTGAGTTGGCAATCGCTTGTGGAGCCAATTCAGTAAGAATCGGATCTTCCATTTTTGGTGACAGAGAATAACAAATTAGTACCGGAGCAAAAGTAGGAATGATTATTGCTGCTGGTGAGGCAGTCTATTCAACATAATAAAAAATCAGTTAACATGCAAAAAATCCTCATTGTAGAAGATGAAAAAGCGATTTCGGGAGTTCTGCAAAGTATTCTTTCGGATGAAATAAAAGACTATGAATTTATCATTGCAGAAGATGGCCTGGAAGGATATAAAAATATCGAAAAAGAAGATTTTGCACTCGTGATTTCAGATATAAAAATGCCCAAACTTTCCGGAACTGAACTTTTGAAACAAGCATTACAACTGAAACCTGACACTACTTTTGTCATGATCTCCGGACATGCGGATATCGATATGGCCGTAGATTGCCTGAAAGAAGGTGCTTACGATTTTATTTCAAAACCAATTGACATCAACCGACTGATTACCAGTGTTAAAAATGCTTTGAACAAAGAAAAATTAGCCTCGGAAAACAAACACCTTCAGACAGAAAATAAAACGCTCAAGAAAAAAGTCAATAAAAAATACCAAATGGTGGGTGAAAGCCCTGCTTTGAAAAAAATTCAGGACATGATCGATAAAGTGGCAAGTTCTGATGCAAGGGTTTTAATTACTGGACCGAACGGTGCCGGAAAAGAATTGGTAGCCCATGCAATACACGCGCAAAGTGACCGGAGCAAAGGCCCGATGATTGAGGTAAACTGCGCTGCAATTCCTTCAGAATTAATTGAGAGTGAACTGTTTGGACACGTGAAAGGATCTTTCACCGGAGCTATAAAAGACAAACAGGGAAAATTTGAATTGGCGAACAACGGTACTATTTTTCTGGACGAAATCGGGGATATGAGCCTTGTCGCACAGGCAAAAGTACTTCGCGCATTACAAGAAAGCAAGGTTTCACCCGTGGGGAGCGATAAAGAAATAAAAGTGGATGTGAGAGTTTTAGCCGCCACCAACAAGAACATGCAGGCTGAAATAGAAGCCGGACGCTTTCGGGAAGACCTCTATCACAGACTTTCCGTTATTGAAATATACGTTCCGCCTTTGGAGGAAAGAAAAGAGGACATTCAAATGCTGGTGGAACATTTTGCTAAAATTATTGCAGACGAACAAGGAAATGCGACCAAGGTATTTGATCCTGAAGCCATTAAAAGCTTGCAAAATTTCAACTGGACAGGAAACATCCGGGAACTCAGGAATATTGTGGAACGGCTCATCATCTTAGGAGGAAACCCAGTTTCGGCAGAAGATGTAGCCGCGTTTGTCAGAAAATAAGTTTACACAATAACTCATATCATAAAGAAGTTTGCAGTATTTTTGCTGCAAACTTTTTTGTTTAAATTCATGAGTTTTCTGCATAAAAAATATACCCAAGAAACCCTTGTTCTGGCGGTTCCGGTAATGCTGACCCAATTGGGCCAGGTTTCAGTACAACTTTTTGATAACATCATTGTCGGAAATTTATTAGGAGCGAATGCACTAGCAGCCGTTTCTTTGGGAAATGCACTGTTTATCTCAGTTTTTATATTCGGATTGGGCATTTCGTTTGCTATTCCGCCTTTGGTTTCTCAGGCCCATTCGAGGATGAAACACCACCGTATCATGTCGGTTTTCCAGCATGGACTGGTGCTGAATATGGTTGTTGGATTCCTCCTCATGCTTTTGCTATTAGGATTTATTCCTCTTCTTGAACATCTCAATCAGCCACCGGAAATCATTCCTGATACTCAGGATTTTATCATGATAATGGCGTTCAGTATTCTTCCCTTTATGGCTTTTCAGACTTTGCGTGAAGTTTCTGAAGGTTTGGGATATACCATTGGTGTTACCAAAGCGACAATCATCGCCAATGTTATTAATATTGCACTTAATTATGTTTTCATTAAAGGAATGTTCGGTTTTCCAGAAATGGGTGTGAAAGGTTCTGCATTAGCTACGCTGATTGCGAGAATTTTCATGTTGGTTTTTCTGTATGCTGTAATGGTAAATCACGAAAAAACAAAAAGATACGTGAGAAATTTCACCCTCAAAGTGAATGATCTTCGCAAAGAAATGTTCGCTAAGATGTTGAAAATTGGCCTTCCAACTGCACTACAAATGTTCTTTGAAATAACAGCTTTTGCTGGTGCAGCTTTCATCTGCGGACTGGTTTCCGCGAAGGATATTGCGTCGCATCAGATCGCTCTCAGCATGGCGTCTTTCACTTTTAATCTTTGTATCGGCTTCAGTGTGGCATCTACTGTGATGATTGGCAGAAAATTCGGACAACAAGACTTTCAGGAACTCCGCAAAATTGGCATCAATAACCTGAAAATCACTTTTGTTTATATGGGAATCTGCGGTATTTTCTTTATTGCCGCGCGGGAAATTTTACCCACTTTTTTCACAAAAAAAGAAGATGTAGAAGTAATTGCACTGGCTTCCAAACTCCTCATTATCGCAGCGCTCTTCCAGCTGTCTGACGGAATTCAAGTAACCGCATTAGGAATTCTAAGAGGAATTCAGGATGTGAAAATTCCGAGTTATTTAACGTTTTTTTCCTATTGGATTATTGCCATTCCTTTGGGTTACTTTTTGTGTGTTACATTAAAAATGGGCGCTTTCGGAATGTGGATTGCATTAGGTCTCGGGTTGACCGTTTCAGCACTGCTTCTCGTTTCAAGGGTTTTAAAACTGACCAAAAACAGGATCGTTCATTCAAAATAATAAATCATTATGCAAGTTGATATCAGAAGACTGACCTTAGATGACTATCAGAATTTAATAGAAGTCATGAAAAAATCATATCCCGAAATGCGGGACGATGTTTGGGACAAAAGGAATATTCAGAAACTGACTTCCATATTTCCGGACGGGCAAATCTGTGTCACTGTGGATGGTAAAGTGGCGGCCGCGTCTTTGGCCATTATCGTTCAGTATGAATTGTATGGTGATGATCATACGTATGCAGAAATTACCGGAAACGGCAGTTTCAATACGCATTATAATTCTGGAAATGTTCTTTATGGAATCGAAATGTTCGTAGATCCTGAATTCCGTTCTTTGCGTCTTGGAAGAAGATTGTATGATGCACGGAAAGAACTCTGCGAACAGTTGAACCTGAAAGCCATCGTTATCGGAGGAAGAATTCCGAATTATCATGAATACATGCATGAGCTCACTCCGCGACAGTATATTCAAAAAGTGAGAAAAAAAGAAATTTACGATCCGGTTCTTACTTTTCAGCTTTCCAACAGCTTTCAGCCGATCAGAATTTTAAAAAATTATCTTCCCGGCGATACTTCTTCCCAAGAAAACGCAGTTCTGTTGGAATGGAGCAATATCTACTACAGCGCTAGGCCCAACACGATGCAGGACACCGTAGTAAGGCTCGGGTTGGTACAATGGCAAATGCGGCATTTCAAAAGTCTGGATGAGTTTTTTGAACAGGTGGAGTTTTTTGTGGATGTAATGTCGGATTACAAATCCGATTTTGTGATGTTTCCGGAACTTTTCAATACGCCTTTATTGGCACCATATAATCACCTTTCGGAAAGGGAAAGTATGCTTGAATTAGCCAAACTGACAGAAAAAATAAAACAGAAAATCTCCGAATTTGCCATCAGTTACAATGTGAATATTATTTCAGGAAGTATGCCTCTGGAAGAAGACGGAGAACTGTACAATATCAGCTATTTGCTTCACAGAGATGGAAAAACCGATGAATACCGAAAAATCCATATTACGCCCAACGAAAAAAAACACTACGGAATGAAAGGCGGAAGCGAAATAAAGGTGTTCGATACCGACTGCGGAAAAGTGGGCCTTGTGATATGTTATGATGTAGAATTTCCGGAATTGCCAAGAATTTTGGCGGATGAAGGAATGAAAATCCTTTTTGTACCTTATCTTACGGATACTCAAAACGCTTATATGAGAGTACGCAATTGTGCCGCAGCAAGAGCGATTGAAAATGAATGCTATGTCGCTATCGCAGGTTGTGTAGGCAATTTGCCGGGTGTTAATAATATGGATATCCAATACGGACAGGCAGCAGTTTTCACCCCTTCAGATTTTGCATTTCCTTCCAATGCCATCAAAGGAGAAGCGACTCCCAATACAGAAATGACCCTGATTGTAGATGTAGATCTTAATCTGCTGAAAGAACTTCACCACAACGGCGATGTTCAGATTATGAACGACCGCCGGAAGGATCTTTATTATATTGGACTCAACAAATAAAACAAACGGTCTCAGGAAATCCTAAGACCGTTTTATTTTTATTTTTTGATGAATTTATGTGATTCTTTATCTGTTTTCAACATATACACTCCGGGTTGAAGATGCTCAACATCTATAGAATTTGAATGTTTGAAAGGCTGTTTTTTATGCAGTACTACCCTGCCGTTCATGTCGATAATTGTCGCTTCCGAAATGGTATGTAACCGATTTCCTTTGAGATAAAGAAAATGCTGGACAGGATTGGGATAAACCGAAGAAGTTTTAGAATGGATTTCCGCAGTTTCTGTCGCTGCTAAACTTCCTAAATTCTGACAATAATTGCTCGGATGTTGTTGCCATTCTGCAAAATCAAAAATATCTGTGGGATTATTTATGGTGTTCAGCCGGTACAGTGACATATTTCCGGTGCTGTTCACGCTTCCTTTTGTACCAATAGCATCCACGGTTCCGAAACCCTGATATGCCAATTCTATATACTGACTTCCCGTGAACGTAAGCGGCGTGGAAGCCGTCACGAATTTTGCCTGCTCATTTGTATAACAGGTGAAATTTGAATTGGGATTGAGAATGACGAAAACTTCACCGTGCGCCACAGTTCCTTCCAGTTGAAACCGGTCTGAAAAATAATAACTTCCTGTGGAAGAATTCTGAAATTGAATATTCAGATTGTAGTTGTTCAGATTCACTTCGTGGCCGGTGTTATTGGTAATTTCAATCGCTTTGTTATTTCCACTTCCTTCCAGATATTTGGTAATCATGAGATCTTTGGCATACTGATCTGAAGCCGCTGTCGTAACCGTAACTGTATTGCTTTCAGGTGATTCCAGATAACCTTTATCAAAAGATTTTATTGTAAAAGTGTAGGTGGAAGAAGGCGAAAGCCGGTCAATAGAAATGTTCGTTTTTTTGGTGGTAGCAATCGGTGTGGAAGCTCCATTCATATAAATCCGATATCCTAAAATGTCAGTATCCGCACTTGGTGTCCAACTCAAATTTACAAAATGGGCGTTCTGTTGTGTAGAAACAAGGCTGGAAGGTGCTGCCGGAGCAATTCCGTCTGGAGTTTCGGACCAAATAAGATTGACCCAATTCGGATGATCCACAAAAGGATTTCTGTTTTTCTGAATACTGAATACGGCGTTATTACGGTCTATTTCCCGCTGTGAAACCGGATCTAGAATATGCCATTGTTTCAGCATTTCAAGGTAAGCCGGATCGAAAGCGCGTTCTTCAGTTCCATCCAACGGCGATTGGTCGTTGGTTGGTGTAATCGTTCCGCTACCCAGCAGATGATTGAAAGAACTTAATTTCCCTTCGTAACGTACTGCAAAATATAATAAAGCTCTGGCCACATCTCCTTTAAATTCATCGATCGGTTCATATACCCTTCCTGTGTAGGCATAATTCGGAATCGCGCTATTTCCAATTTTGGAAGTATTGGTGAAACTCCAGTACGTGGTCGTTCCAGCAATTCCGTAAGGATAATTGCTCCTCAGCTGATTGATTCTCGCATCCACAGGAATCACAAAAAACAAATCGGAATACATGGGATAATTGCTGATGCTTCCTGTACTGAAAGTACTTTGCGGAATCATGTGTTCCCTGTTGTAGCCCAATCCTTCGCTGGATCCACTCCCGATCATTTGGCCGGTGTGGTATTCGTAAGCATCCGGACCGGTCGGAATTTCAGAGTAAATATCCAGCATGATATACTCCATCGTATTGGTGGTAGTATTAAAAAAAGGATTGGTAGCCGGTGTGTGGTCATAATACACATCCAGATCGGTCTGTTTATAATAATTCTGAAGATCGCCGTAATGCCAGTTGTAATTTCGTGAAATAATTTCCTGAACCTTTGTTTTCAAGGCATATCCGCTCAGGTTTTCGGTTCCGGAATAATACCCGGCCGGAGCCTGTGCAGAAAACAACGCAGGCAACAAATAAATAAAATAAAACAGTTTTTTCATCTTTGCTTTTAGAGCTACAAAATTACTCATTTTTAAATGAACCGTTTCGGAGGGAAGATGAATATTTTGTTATGTTTGGAAACAATATTAGCTGAAACTTGACAAAAGAGAATGCGCATTTAGTATGTTTAAATTTCTTAATATTTTGTCAGATATATGTTGTCATTTCGTATTTGAAATCAAAATCAGTTAGAATTGGTTTAGATCAAATGATTTGTGTTGAGTTGCAACCAAAAATAAAGGACAACTTCCGTCACCCCTTATTTTGTTTATTTGTTCAAAAGTTCTGATTTAATTTAAAAGAAACCTTGCTTATTTTTATCGAAAGAGATTAAAATATTCTTCAACTGACGGTAATGATCCAGCATCATCTTGTGATTTTACCGGCCAAAACCTGACTGTTTGTAACCGCTAAACGGTGCATGCTCACGATACGTATGATACTGATTCACCCACACTCGGCCAGCTTGAATTGCGCGCGGAACCTGGTACATTTCATGTGCATCACTCGTCCAAAATCCGGCTCCTAAACCGTAAATCGTATCGTTTGCAATTTTAATCGCTTCTTCAGTATCTTTGAAAGTCGTGAGCGAAACAACAGACCCGAAAATTTCCTCCTGGAAAACGCGCATACTGTTTTCGCCTTGCTGACCTTAAAAATGATTAAGGAAAACTACAACTGGCTTGTTGGCGGTTGTGGAATTGTCAATATTCCCAATGAAAAACGCATGGCGAGATAGAAAAAACACCCAACTTTCAAAATGAATACATATGTTTTTATTGTTTTTTTTTCACTAACAGAAATTACCAATTTTGAGCTCGCAATAGGTATAGGTTATCCTAAAAGACATTTAGAATGAAAATAAGTCACATCAGCAAAAAAGAAATTCCTAAGGGTGAAGAAGTTAAAGGTTTCGACATCAGAGAAGGAATTTACAACTTAATAAAATCCGAATTTCCTGCCTTCAACCAGAACGATTTTATAACCATTGACGAACTGAATCAATACAGAAGGCATTACCTGACTTCTCTGATTATTCAGGAGAAAGGAGAAGTGGCCATGATTGACAGAAATGTGATGGAGGCTATTAAAAATAATTCCATCCTTTCAGAAAATATTCAAGACGAAATAGAAGCTGAACTGACTTTTGGACAAAAACTTGCCGATCGGGTTGCTGCATTTGGCGGTAGCTGGACTTTTATCGTTGCTTTTTTTACGTTCATTTTATTGTGGATGGGGGTTAATATTTGGTTTTTAACAACACAGCCTTTTGATCCATTTCCTTTTATTTTGCTCAATCTTATTCTCTCCTGTTTGGCGGCCATTCAAGCTCCTATTATTATGATGAGCCAAAACAGACAGGAACAAAAAGACCGGCAGCGAGCCGAACACGATTATAAAATTAATTTAAAAGCCGAACTTGAAATTAAGTTGCTGAGCGAAAAAATAGACCATCTTTTAGTCCACCAAAATAAAAATCTTTTAGAGATTCAAGAAGTTCAAACCGACTATCTTGAAGATTTAATGAAGGAAAGGAAAAAGAAAGGTTAATAAACCCAGGTTCTTTTAGAAAAAAGACCAAAATATCCATTAATTTTTTGATTTATGGCCTGCATTATATTGAACCATCTCCCTGAGATTTCACATTTCCAATCTTCAGCTTTTTTCCAATATTATTATGTTAAACAATGTTAATGCCTGTTTATCTGGCATCTTAATTGAATTTTAATGTCACAGAAAATCACAATTATTAACATTAAATTTTATTATTATGGAAAGTCAAACGTACAAACCACCATTTAGAAGCGATTATGTTTCAAGAGTATTTAAAAACAGAGATGAAGCCGAAAGAGCTTATCAGGATTTACATTCCAAAGGTTACACCACAGATGATGTCAACCTTTTGATGACCGACAAAACCCGCGATACTCATTTTACCAACACCGATCGCGATACAGATTTGGGCAATAAAGTTGCTGAAAATGCCGGAACAGGTTCTCTAATCGGAGGTGGAATAGGTGCTGTGATAGGTGCTGTAGCTGCTATCGGAACCAATGTATTACTTCCAGGATTAGGTCTGGTAGTTGCAGGACCCCTTGCCGCCGGACTCGCCGGTGCTGGTGCTGGTGCTGCAACAGGCGGATTGGTAGGCGCGCTTACTGGAACAGGAGTTCCTGAGGATGAAGCGAAAAGATATGAAGATGAAATCAAAGAAGGTGGAATTTATATGGGATACAGACCACGAAACGAAGAAGATGCAAGGTATACATATGACAGATGGTATAACGACGATACCGAAGCTAGATTATAAAATCTGCACAATCATTAAAATCCGTCCAGAAATGGGCGGATCTTTTGTTTAGTAACCGAAAAAGTATAAAACGCTACCTTTGACAAAATTCCTTCAATTAAAAAAGGGTGAATTTTGAGCAGCTTATGTTTATTCCCAGTTAAAAGTATAAGTAAATGGAGGAATTCCGCTTTGGTTTACAACGGCCGTGATCGGATAATTGTATGCGTAATTGAGATATAAAAAATATAAAAAATATCAAAAACCTCCAATATCTGATCACTCTTTCATAACCGAAGAAAATTATCATTTTATTCGCTGCACAACATCATCCTTATCACTCTTTCATAAAAGTGAAGAGGTTATAAGATTATGGCTTGATTTTTGCGAAAACTGACGCATAAAAGGTTTCAGCTGATGCTGTTTTCAACATTAAACTTAGACCACAAATTAGAAAATAAGCATTTTTTTTTGTAATTTTGCCAAGGTTTTTTTTGAGAAATAGATTAAATAAATGAACAACGTTTACGATAATATTCTCGGTTTAATTGGCAATACGCCAATGGTAAAACTTAATAAAGTTACCAATTCGATTCCCGCAAAAGTTTTTGCAAAACTTGAATCATGTAATCCCGGGCATTCTACCAAAGACAGAATTGCGCTTCATATCATTGAAGACGCAGAACAAAAAGGCTTGCTACAGCCAGGTTCCGTAATTGTAGAAACCACTTCAGGAAACACCGGTTTTTCTGTAGCTATGGTTTCCATTGTAAAAGGTTACGACTGCGTTCTTGCCGTCAGCGATAAAACGAAGCCCGAAAAAATAGCTTATTTAAAAGCGTTAGGTGCGAAAGTTTACATCTGTCCTGCCAATGTTCCTGCAGACGATCCCAGATCTTATTACGAAGTCGCCAAAAGAATTGCACGCGAAACCCCGAACTCCATTTACATCAATCAGTATTTCAACGAATTGAATATTGATGCTCATTATTTGACTACCGGCCCAGAAATCTGGGAACAAACCGAAGGCAGAATCACGCATCTTTTCGGCTGTACCGGAACCGGAGGAACGCTTTCCGGCTCTGCCAAATTTTTGAAAGAAAAAAATCCAAATATTAAGATCATCGGTGTAGATGCAGACGGCTCTATTCTGAAAGGGTTCCATGAAACCGGAACTATCAATCCTTTGGATATTAAACCATATCAAATAGAAGGAATGGGGAAAAATCTGATTCCTGCTGCCCTACTCTTTGATCAGGTAGATGAATTTGTTCGCGTGAACGATGAAATGTCTGCCTACAGAACCCGCGAAATTGCATTGAAGGAAGCCATTATGGGCGGATACACGAGTGGTGCCGTTACGCAAGGTTTACTTCAATATGCCAACTCGCATCCTATTTCCGAAGATGATGTTATTGTGCTGATATATCCGGACCACGGCTCCCGGTATATCACAAAAGTTTACAGCGATCAATGGATGGCTGAACAAGGTTTTGTTAATAACTGTGTCCACAATTATGATGAGGTTTTCGGAACCGAATATATCGATTAAAATACACAGCGTTCGCTTATAAAAGCCTTTTGTTCACAGCAAAAGGCTTTTTAGTTCGTTCAAAAATAGTTAACTTTGTTTTTTATTTCAACCCTTAATACTTACTAATTAATGTTAGACATATTTGACAGGATCAAAGAAAATCCGGGGCCTCTCGGACAGTTTGCAGATTATGCTGAAGGTTATTTTATATTTCCCAGACTGGAAGGGCCCATCGGACCCAGAATGACATTTCAGGGACGGGAAGTTATTTTCTGGAGTGCTAATGATTATTTGGGATTCTGTAACCATCCGGAAGTAAAAAAAGCCGATGCAGAAGCAGCAGCCGAATACGGAATGTTCTATCCTATGGGAGCCAGAGCAATGTCCGGAGAAACCGATCAGCATCTGGAACTGGAAAGGCAACTTGCAGATTTTGTGCAAAAAGAATCCTGTTATCTTCTCAATTTCGGTTATCAAGGAATGGTTTCAACCATTGACGCACTTGTTTCCAGACATGATGTCATCGTTTACGATTCCGATTCCCATGCCTGTATTGTGGATGGTGTACGATTGCATGTAGGAAAAAGTTTTACCTTCAAGCACAATGATATTGCCAGCCTGAAGAAAAATCTGGAAAGAGCCACGAAAGTGGCCGAAGAAAACGGCGGCGGTGTTCTGGTAATTACTGAAGGAGTTTTCGGGATGCGCGGTATGCAGGGAAAACTGAAAGAAATTTGCGAGCTGAAAAAAGATTTCAAATTCCGCCTGTTGGTAGATGATGCTCACGGTTTCGGAACCTTAGGAAAAACCGGTGCGGGCGCAGGCGAAGAGCAGGGATGTCAAGATGAAATTGATATTTATTTTTCCACTTTCGCCAAATCTATGGCTGGTTTCGGAGCGTTCATTGCCGGAGATAAAGAAGTTATCAGGTATTTAAAATTCAACCTTCGTTCTCAGATTTTTGCCAAGTCGCTTACCATGCCTATGGTAATTGGTGGATTAAAGCGCCTTGAACTTCTCAGAAGTAAGCCAGAAATAAAAGCCAAGCTTTGGGAAAATGTAAATAAATTGCAAAACGGACTAAAGGAAAGAGGATTTAATCTTGGAAATACCAATACCTGCGTAACTCCTGTCATGATGCAGGGATCGCCAGTAGAAGCTACCCTTCTGGTAAAAGATCTGAGAGAAAATTACGGAGTTTTCACCTCTGTTGTGGTATATCCTGTAATTCCAAAAGGAATGATCCTTTTACGTCTCATTCCTACAGCTTCGCATTCCGACGCTGAAATCAACGAAACACTGGAAGCTTTTGGCGCCATTCACGACAAATTGGTGAACGGACATTACAAAGCGGAAGCAGAGAAATTGCTTGAAGAACAGCATCTGAGTTTTAAACCTATTTAATTTATATAAAATATAAATTTAAGCCGTTTGAAACTGAGTTTCAAACGGTTTTTTTAACACCAAAATTTAAAAAATATGAGTCAATTAATTATTAACAAAAACGATTACAGCCGCATTCATCAATGTATTACGACGGCTAGGCAAAATAACACCATTAAAAAAGAAGAGGCTGAAAAACTGGCTTCCGAATTGAAAAATGCCAAACTTGTAGAACCGAAAGAGATTCCGGGCGATGTAGTGACCATGAATTCTGTGGTGAAGATCCATTTTCAAAACAGCAAACAACAGATGGAATTCACACTCGTTTATCCGAAAGATGCCAATGTAAAAGAAAGGAAAATTTCCATCTTCTCCGCCGTTGCCTGTGCTCTGATCGGATATCGTGTTGGCGATGAAATCGAATGGCAACTTCCTTCAGGAATGACCAAAATTGTGATCGACGAAATCATATATCAACCTGAAGCAGCAGGCGATCTTGACGCATAATCCAAACTGAGGCAGCCCCAAAAAAGGCTGTCTTTTTTTATCAAAGCAATACAGTTTTCCTATATTTGTAAATATTTGATCCGATATATGAGAACACCCGACAGCCTGAATCAGGTCGCTTTATTTCATCAAAATTTTAATGTTCCCATTTTAGAAACGCCGCAGATTCCTTCAAAAAAGCGCTGCGAACTTCGAGTTTCGCTTCTTCAGGAGGAACTGAACGAACTGAAACAGGCGATTGAAGATAACGACCTCACTGCGGCAGCCGATGCTCTCTGTGATTTACAGTATGTGCTGAGCGGTGCCGTTCTGGAATTCGGTTTAGGCAAAAAATTTGCTACACTCTTTGATGAAATTCAGCGTTCCAATATGTCGAAAGCATGTACAGACGAGAAACAAGCTCAGGAAACCGCTGAATTTTATAAAATAAAAGGTGAAGACTGTTTTTATAAAAAATCAGGAACTCAGTATCATGTATATCGTGTTGCAGATGATAAAGTACTAAAAAATAAATATTATTCACCGGCAGATTTACAAACGATTATCGAACAAAAAGATGAAGAATAAATTAACAAAAATAGTGATCGTAGCGGGAGTAATTGCGATACAACCTGCTCTGGCACAGGAAACACCCAATAAAGAAACCACTCAACAAAAAAACAATATGCTTATAGGAATTCACACTTCAGACGAATTTGAAAAAGCGCCTTACAGCGACTGGTATCAGAAGGAATATGCAGAATACACCCCGGATAAAGCTTCCATAGAAGCCCTGAAAGGAACACAACTAAACCAATCCCGACTGACGGTTTTTCTCGGAACCTGGTGCGGAGACAGCCATCGCGAATTTCCCAGATTTATGAAAATACTTCATGCTCTGGATTTTCCGGAAGATCAGCTCACGATCTATGCTTTGGACCGCAATAAACAGTCGCCGGATGGTGATGAAAAGAAATTCAATATCCTGAGAGTTCCTACTTTTATCATTCATCAGGACGGAAATGAGACCGGCAGAATTATTGAATACCCACAATCCGGATGGCTGGAGAAAGATCTTTTGGAAATCCTGAACCGCACTCCTTAATTTGAAATGATATTGAAAAACAGAAATACGATAGCGGGCCTCATCATTGGTATTGTGCTGATGTTGCTGCTTTTTTGGGCCTTTAAAAAATGCAGTTCGCCTGATGAACCTTCGGTAAGAAATGACTATTATATTCTGAAAAATCAGATTACCAGGATGAATAAAATGGTCGTCGTAGAACAGGATTTTTCTACGCTTCAGAAAACCAAACTTGCATATGAAATTTTCGGCAAACAGGTATCTGAAAATGAGATTCTTACTTTAACACAAACAAATGCTCAGGTTACCTACGATCTCAATAAAATGGTACTGGAAGTAGATTCTGTCAACCGGAAACTTATTATTCAGGAACTTCCTTCGCCGGAAATCCGGATAATGCCATCGGTTGAAATACAGTCGATGGATGATTCATTTTTGAACAGAATTAAAGAAGATCAAATCAAAAAAGTGACCGCTTCTGCCAAAGCCGATGCACAAAAAAGAGTGAACAGGGCGCAGCTTCAGCAGCAAGGCCGCGAACAGCTGATGCAAAACCTCAATACCATATTTGTACTCGCCAAAGCACTGGATTATACTATTGAGGACAATACAAAAATGATCGATGTATCAAAATTATAAATCAAAAAAAATCCCGGAAATTGAAATCCGGGATTTTGATTTATGAAGAATCTGGCTTATTAATTAGCCGCACTTCGAGCTTCCACAACTTTTACAGGTCAGGCAACCTTCCTGATACATCACTTGCTCTGAACCACAGTTGGAGCATTTTCCTGCTGCATTGGTACCGTCGGGAATATAGCGTTTCAAAGCGCGAGCAACTCCGGCTTTCCAGTTGTTGATGGATTCCAGATTCAATTCCATACGATTCACAAGCTCCACTACATTTTCCAAAGGCATTCCGTGTCTTAAAGTCCCGGAAATCAGTTTTGCGTAATTCCAGAATTCAGGATCGAATTTGTGCGACAGACCTTCAATCGTGGTTTTATATCCTCTTAAATTCTTGAATTGGAAATCATAACGCGAATTGCCTTTTTCATCGCGGTTTTTGATAATCAATCCGTTGTTCACCCATCTTGGCAACATAATCCCTTCCTCATCATCTGCCAAACCAGTGAAAATTTCATACGGACGTCCATCAATCAGACCTACAAAAGCAATCCATTTTTCTTTGTTATTTTGAAATCTGACGACTTCGGCTTCCAGAACATGCGGCCTTTTGGTAGGGAATGTGCTGTGCAGTTTCACTCCTTCTTTATCTTCTTTCTTGTCTTCACTTGCCACCAGAACTCCGGAGCGCGAACCATCACGGTAAACGGTAACGCCTTTGCACCCCACTTCCCAGGCTTTTAAATAAAGTTCGTTGACCAGTTCTTCTGTCGCATCATTGGGAATATTGATCGTTACAGAGATAGAATGATCCACCCATTTCTGGATCGCACCCTGCATTTCCACTTTACTCAGCCAGTCTACGTCGTTGGAAGTTGCTTTGTAGTAAGGAGATTTCTCGATAAGTCCATTAATTTCTTCCTGAGAATAATTTTTATCTGTATCAAAACCATTAGCAGCCATCCAGGTTTTAAAATGGTGATGGAAAACGATGTATTCTTCCCATGAATCGCCGACTTCATCCACGAAATCCACCCGTACGTCTTTGTCATTCGGATTTACTTTTCTTCTTCTTTTATAAACCGGAAGAAACACCGGCTCAATTCCGGAGGTCGTTTGTGACATGAGCGAAGTACTTCCTGTAGGAGCAATCGTAAGCAAGGCTATATTTCTTCGGCCGTGTTGTTGCATCAATTTATACAGTTCCGGATCTTCATTTTTCAAACGGAGAATAAACGGGTTTTCTGCTTCTTTTTTACTATCATACACTTCGAAAGCACCTCTTTCCATCGCCAATTTCACGGAGGAACGGTATGCTTCCAAAGCCAAAGTTTTATGAACTTCCACGGAAAAATCAACGGCTTCCTTGCTTCCGTATCTTAAACCGAGTGCGGCCAACATATCGCCTTCAGCCGTGATGCCTACTCCTGTTCTTCTGCCCTGAAGTGTTTTTTTGCGGATTTTAAGCCAAAGATGATATTCAGTTCCTTTTATTTCATCACTCTCCGGGTCGGATTCAATTTTGCGAAGAATAGTATCAATTTTCTCCACCTCTAAATCAATAATATCATCCATCATCCGCTGTGCGTAAGCCACATGTTGTTTGAAAAGATCAAAATTGAATTTAGCTTTTTTCGTAAACGGATTTTCAACATACGAGTACAGATTTATCGCCAGCAAACGACAGGAATCGTAAGGGCAAAGTGGAATTTCACCACACGGATTCGTAGAAACGGTTTCAAAACCCAGGTCTGCATAGCAATCCGGAACAGATTCCTTGATAATCGTGTCCCAGAAAAGAATTCCGGGTTCTGCAGATTTCCAGGCGTTATGAACGATTTTATTCCAGATATTTTTGGCCTCAACAGTTTTTGAAAACCTTGGTGTTTCGCTGTGAATCGGATATTTCTGAGTGTATTCGGTATTGTTTTTCACCGCATTCATAAATTCATCGTCGATCCTCACTGAAATATTGGCTCCGGTAATTTTTCCCTGCTCCAGTTTGGCATTGATGAAATCCTCAGCATCGGGATGATTGATGGAAACTGATAGCATCAGTGCTCCGCGTCGCCCGTCCTGAGCAACTTCGCGCGTAGAATTGGAGTAACGTTCCATAAACGGAACCAAACCCGTGGAAGTGAGAGCGGAGTTTTTGACTGCGGAACCCTTCGGACGAATATGTGACAAATCATGGCCAACACCGCCACGTCTTTTCATCAGCTGAACCTGCTCTTCATCTACTTTCATAATGCTTCCGTAAGAATCGCTGTCAGTGCCGTTTCCAATAACAAAACAATTGGACAGTGATGCAATCTGAAAATTATTTCCAATACCCGTCATCGGGCTTCCTTGCGGAATAATGTATTTGAAATCTTTTATCAAGTCAAAAATTTCCTGCGCTGAAAGCGGGTTTTTATACTTTGCTTCTATTCTCGCAATTTCGTTGGCAATTCTCCAGTGCATATCATCGGGAGTAGCTTCATACAGATTTCCGTCCGAATCTTTAAGAGCATATTTATTTACCCATACCCGGGTGGCGAGATCATCGCCATTAAAGTATTTTAAAGTTGCTGCGTTTGCTGTTTCCATTGAAACAGTAGCATTTTTTTTTGTCAACACTGAGCTTTCCATTGTATATATTTTAGAAAAATAAAGATACACTATTTTAATGTGCGAGCAAAAAAGTTTACAAATATAAATCAATACTTAATTGATAATCAGTATAATAAAACTTATCCACAATTGAAAAGTTTGCAAATTTTGAATTAATTGAACTTTATCTCACGATAATAATTGTCAATATTGGATAATATGGATTTAAGTGTAGTGAGCTTGAATTCGTTTCCCTTTCATTTACTTAAAAGGTTATTTTCATTATAAATTTAATTTGTCTTGTTGCAAGATTACCACAGAAATGGGGAACTGGTGAAAGTTTTGTTATCAAATAAAAAAATTAACATTATGAGAAAGATTTCATTATTCAGCCTCTTGATTTTATCAGCAATGCTGCTAACCAGCTGTGATGCTATCGCTACCATTTTTGAAGCAGGAATGTGGTGGGGAATTATTTTGGTTGTTGCCGTAATAGGACTTATTCTTTGGTTGCTTACCCGCGGACGAAAAGGTTAAAGTTAGAACGATATGCAGAAGAAAGAATCTAAAAAAGTACGACCACCTCAGGAGCAAAATAAACCCGGAACCGAGAGCCAACTGAGACCGACTCCGAAACGCAGTCCCAAACCACAAGTACAGAAACTCGACAGTAAGGTCGCCATTATTACCGGTGGAGACAGCGGAATCGGCAAAGCAACGGCATTATTATTTGCACAGGAAGGTGCAGATCTTGTAATTCCTTACCTCAGTGAAACAAATGATGCGAAGGAAACTAAAAAAGAAGTAGAAAAATTAGGAAGAAAATGCATCCTGATAAAAGGTGATTTAAGTAACGAATCCCACTGTGAAAAGGTCATTGAAACC
This sequence comes from Chryseobacterium lacus, assembly GCF_003336205.1. GTDB lineage: Bacteria > Bacteroidota > Bacteroidia > Flavobacteriales > Weeksellaceae > Chryseobacterium_A > Chryseobacterium_A lacus. The sequence goes on along the minus strand of NZ_QPIE01000007.1, from coordinate 65,429 downwards.
ACCATTTCCACTTTCGGAAAGTTGGATATTCTGATCAACAATGCTGCTACACACTGGGAATCTGAGCGTTTGGAAAACATTACTACAAAGCAACTCACCAAGACTTTTGAAACCAATGTATTTTCTGTTTTCTGGCTTACAAAATACGCACTTCCCCATCTGAAAAAAAACAGCAGTATTATTAACACCATTTCCGTAACTGCTTACCGGGGCAGTGATCATCTCATGGATTATGCCGCTACCAAAGGCGCAGTACTTTCTTTTACTCGAAGCCTGGCTGCAAATTTAGCGGAAAAAGGAATTCGGGTAAATGCGGTAGCACCGGGACCTATATGGACACCTTTGATAGCTTCTACGTTTTCCAAGAAAAAAGTAGCTGAATTTGGCAGTGATACTCCCATGAAACGAGCCGGACAACCCAACGAAGTAGCACCATGCTATCTTTTTCTGGCTTCCGAAGACGCGTCTTATATTACAGGCCAGGTGTTGCATCCGAACGGTGGCGAAATCATTAATGGTTAGATTAACACTATCATCCTGTTTTATTAAATTTGCTGTAAAATCTCCGCTATGAATGTAACAGCCAAAGAAAAAGAGGAACTACTCAGCGTTCTTCAAAAAAGATTTAACGAAAACAATCATCGACATGCAGAGTTGCAATGGGCCACCATCGAAGAGCAACTATTAGCACAACCCACAAAACTAAAAGCAGTTTTTGAAATGGAGAAAACGGGAGGGGAACCCGATGTTGTTGTTTTTAATAATAATCAGAAACAAATTATTTTCTGCGACTGCTCAACAGAAAGCCCAAAAGGCAGACGAAGTACCTGTTACGATCAAGAAGCACGAATATCCCGAAAAGCGCATCAACCACTCAACAGTGCTGTAGAAATGGCAGAAAATATGGGAGTTAAACTGCTCAATGAAACGCAATACAGAGAATTACAGTCTCTTGATATCTTCGATGTAAAAACCTCCAGCTGGATTAAAACTCCCGCAGAAATCAGGAAACTTGGCGGAGCCCTTTTTTGTGACCGCAGGTATAATACTGTGTTTACCTATCACAACGGTGCATCTTCCTATTATGCTGCGAGAGGTTTTCGAGGTTGTATTGAAATTTGATTGAATCATATTTTCCACTTAAAACTTATAATAATGCTGAAGAACTTCTCTTTTTTATTCCTGACTATTGTTTTGTTTACTGCTTGCAACTCCCAAAATATCAATTCATTAAAACCTTTGGATGCTGAACTTACTACTGTTACGTATCCCTTTCCTGTTTCCTACAAAACTGTTCAGAATCAGGAGCAGCAACTGAAAATGGCGTACATGGACATATCTCCAGAGAATGGAAAAGAGAATGGCCAAACTATTGTGTTGCTTCACGGAAAAAATTTTAACGGTTATTATTTTGAGGAAACCGCCCGCGCACTCGTTCAGGAAGGTTTTCGGGTGGTGATTCCAGATCAGATCGGTTTCGGAAAATCTTCAAAACCGAAACATTATCAGTTCAGCTTTCATCAACTCGCTGCTAATACAATGTCCTTGGTAGAAGGATTAGGGATTCATAAATTCACAGTTTTAGGACATTCGATGGGCGGAATGCTGGCTTCAAGGATGGCGGTGATGTATCCGAAAAATGTTAACCACCTCGTTCTGGTGAATCCCATCGGCTTGGAAAATTACCAAAAATTCTCGCCTTACCAAAGCATTGATCAATTATATTCCAGTGAACTTAAAAACAATTATGAGAGTTACAAATCATATCAACTGCAATATTATTATGATGGCAAATGGAAACCCGAATACGATCTCTGGTTGAATCTTTTGGCAGGCTGGACAATACATAAGGATTATCCAATCATCGCTTGGAATGCAGCATTGACTACCGATATGATTTACACCCAACCCGTCGTGGATGATTTTGATAAAATTAAATCTCCAACACTTCTTATTATTGGAACCAGAGACAGAACGGCGATTGGGAAAGCCGCTGCTCCAAAAGATTTGCAGCCTTTGATGGGACAGTATCAACATCTGGGAAAAGAAACTCAGAAACGAATTCCGGGTTCCGAATTGGTAGAATTGGAAAACATTGGGCATTCACCTCATATTGAATCCTTTGATCGTTTTATTCAACCACTTTTAAAATTTTTAAAAAAACAGGACTAACTGAGAAAGAGGGCGTATAAAGGATTTGATAATTACATGAAAGTTGATTTTTTCATCATTTTAATTACAAAATCAAAAAAATAAGTCCGAATATCATCATTCAATATAGTTTTTTTATATATTTGTGTAATCATAATTTTTTAATAATGAGAAAAATACTTTACACTTTTTTACTAGTTGCATCTGCAATGACCTATGCACAAAGCAAGAACCAGCCTGTAGTGCTGGTTGACGGAATGTTAGCTTCCAATTCGCTGATCGCCAGCGACAAAAAGAACGTCCAATCTACTAAAGTTTTCAAAACCGCTGCCAACCTTCCCCAGAACCTGAAAAGCTTCGAAGGGTTAGCTTCTAACGGAATTATTTCCGCAAGCGTAAAAGAAAACTATTATGACAGGATTTCTTTGGAAGGACTGAACCAACAGTTCAAACTGAATGCTCAGAATACGGTATATTTTGACGGCCAGCCGATCAAGGATACCACAATTCAGGTTCTTGGCAACGTATTGGAACATATGGAAGTGAGAGAGAAGGACGGTCAAAAATTCCTTTATATCTTCACTACACCTCAGGTAAGTTCTGAGAATGCACTGAAATAATTAATTCCCGAAGAAAAGAATTGAAACCGTCTCATTTGAGGCGGTTTTTTATATACAACAGAACCGGTTTATTTCCTTTTCTGATATTTATTGTTCCATTTTTTTTGCTGTTCTTCACGTATTTTCCGTTCCGTTGCGTTATTTCCCGGATCATATAATACGGTTCCTGAAAGCTCTTCAGGCATAAATTCAGAGTCGACAAAATGACGTTCGTAAGCATGTGCATACTGATAATCTTTTCCGTAATCCAGATCTTTCATTAATTTTGTAGGTGCATTCCGCAAATGCAGAGGAACAGGAAGGTTGCCTGTCTTTCTCACCAAAGCCATCGCTTCGTTAATAGCAGAATACGTGGTATTGGATTTCGGGGATACGGCCAGATAAACGGCAGTTTCGCTCAGAATAATTCTTGCTTCCGGATTTCCGATAATTTGTACTGCCTGAAAGCATGAATTGGCCATTACCAGCGCATTAGGATTGGCTAATCCAATATCTTCAGATGCCAGAATCAACATTCTTCTGGCAATAAACTTGATATCTTCGCCACCTTGCAGCATTCTGGCCAACCAATACACTGCAGCATTGGGATCTGAACCGCGCATCGATTTGATGAAAGCAGAAATAATGTCATAATGCTGTTCGCCGTTTTTATCATACCGAACCATATTTTCCTGCAATACAGAACGGATGTCTTCGGAAGAAATATCGGAAACATCAGAATTTTTAAACCTATTCAGCACCCATTCCACAGCATTAATCAGTTTTCGAGCGTCACCTCCGGAATATTGAATCAGCACTGTTTTATCTTCTATTTTAAAATCAGAATTCTCATTTTCATTAAACTGATGCAGTGCAAGATCAGCGAGAGTTTCGAGTTTTTCATATTCCAGCGGTTTCAAAACAAAAACCTGAGAGCGCGAAAGCAAAGCGGAAACTACCTCAAAACTTGGATTTTCTGTAGTTGCTCCTATAAGAACTACCCAGCCTTTTTCCACAGCGTGTAACAAACTGTCCTGCTGTGATTTACTGAAGCGGTGAATCTCATCAATAAAAAGGACTGGTGGTTTTCCTGAGAAAAGATTCTGTTTTTTTGCTTCTTCAATAACTTCCCTCACCTCTTTCACTCCGCTGGATACGGCAGAAAGTTTGTGGAATTTTCTACCCGACTGCTCTGAAATCATTTCAGCTAATGTTGTTTTTCCGGTTCCGGGTGGCCCCCAAAAAATAAGAGAATTCAGGGTGTCATTTTCAAGCATTTTTCTTACAGGACTATTGTAACCCGTAAGATGTTCTTGGCCGAGAACCTGATCCAGAGTTTTAGGCCTCAACTGTTCGGCTAAAGGGATATGTTGTTTTTTCACAATAATTTTAATTTCTGATACGAGGCAACAAGCATTGTGGCTTTAATTAACAAATTTACGGCATATTTTCAAAATTTTGAGTTACTTTTGCATTGCTTTGAAGAGAAAAATCAATACTGTGTTGACATTTCCATTGGTCGTTCTTATACGGTTTTACCAGTGGTTCATCTCTCCTTTGCTGCCCAAAAACTGCCGTTATGAACCTACGTGTTCCCATTATATGGCGGAAGCTCTGCAAATACACGGTCCGCTGAAGGGACTCTGGCTAGGTATCAAACGCATTGCCCGCTGTCATCCATTGGGCGGCGAGGGCTATGATCCTGTTCCTCCGAAATGCAAACATTAATCTATGAACATTTTTATAAATATTGATTTTTAATATGAATACGATCCATACTTTTTCAACCATTATCTGGGATCCATCCACTGGAATAAATCTGGGACCTTTTACGCTTCATTACTATAGTCTAATGTTTGTCCTCGCCTTTGGATTGGGATATATTCTCATGTCTAAAATGTTCAAAATCGATCATGTACACATCAAATATCTGGAACCTCTTTTTATATGGACTCTGGTGGGAACTATTTTAGGTGCCCGACTCGGACATGTTATTTTTTATGAACCTGAGCTTTTCAAGAAGGATTTCTGGTCTGTTTTTCTGCCAATTCAAACGCAGCCGGAATTCAGATTTACAGGGTTTTCCGGTTTAGCAAGTCATGGAGCTACTATTGCTTTAATTTTTACCACGCTTTATTATTCATATAAAATTATCAAAAAAAATCCATTTTGGGTATATGACAGAATTGGAATCGTAGTCGCTTTGGGCGGTGCTTTTGTACGAATCGGAAATTTCTTCAACTCAGAAATTATCGGAAAACCAGCTCCTGAAAACTCTCCTTTTGCTATTCTTTTCCCCCAGCAAAGTCCGGAATACGGGCCTATTGTCCCCCGCTACCCTACACAACTTTTTGAAGCTGCAGGGTATTTTCTTCTGTTTCTGATCTTGTGGTATTTTTACAGAAAGACACAAAAGAAATATCAGCAAGGATGGCTTTTCGGGTTGTTTTTCATCGTTTTATGGGCAGTTCGTTTCTTTGTAGAATTCTTAAAAGAACCTCAGGGCGACGAGTTCATCACTTTTGCGGGCCTTAATACCGGGCAAGTTCTTTCGATACCTTTCATGCTGGCAGGTTTCGTGATCATGTGGTATTCTAAGAACAATAAAATTACGGAAGCAGAAAACGGAAAACCTGAATAAAGCCGTTTTTATAACATTACTAAAGCCGTTCAATGGAGCGGCTTTTACATTTTAATTATTTTGTGGTTTTTTTATAGTGGGAATTCTTCAATTCATTAAAAACTCGACCTAAAGATTCGGGAAGATCACCGGCAATCAAAGCCTCTTCAGAATTCATTTTTGCAGCATCATCACCGGCTTTCCCGTGAAGCCAAACCCCCAATATTGCGGCCTCTTCGGAAGAATATTTTTGCGCCAACAATGCAGTGATAATGCCTGTAAGAACATCTCCACTACCCCCTGTTGCCATTCCGGGATTTCCTGTAATATTATAATAAACCGTTTTTTTCGGGGTAATAATTTGAGTATACCGGTCTTTCAGCACGATAAAAATCCCGAATTTTTCAGCATTTTCTTTTGCTATTTCCAATCTTTTAAAAGAATTTGCACTCGTGCCGAAAAGCCTTTCAAATTCTTTAGGATGCGGAGTCAGAAGGGAATTTTTTGGAATAAGTTCAAGATGCGCATTATCTAAAGCAATGATATTCAAAGCATCTGCATCCAGCACGATAGGCTTATTTATCTTCTTCAGAAATTCCAGAAAAGCATTTTGCGTTTCAGATTCTGTTCCTAAACCAGGGCCTATTCCATAGGTTATCCCCTCTTCATAATGTAAATTTTCTGAAAAAATATTTCCTGTAGACAACATCATCGCTTCAGGACAGGCGGTCTGCAAGATACTGAATCCACATTCAGGAGCCTGAACGGTGACCAATCCGGCTCCGGTGCGAACAGCTGCTCTGGCTGCTAATATTGCCGCTCCTATTTTGCCATAACTTCCGGCAATAAGATGAACTTTTCCATAGGTTCCCTTGTGCGAAAATTGTTCGCGCGGACGATAGATTTTCTGAACAGTTGAATCGGAAATAATATATTGCGAAGTGTCGGTTTTCTGAATAAATTCCGGCGACAAACCGATGTCTAGAATATGTACTTTCCCGCAAAAATTCCCTGTTTCCGGGTGTAAGAAACTTTTTTTCCAAAACTGTAAACTCAGTGTGTGATCGGCAATAAAAACAGATTCCGAATCTGAAAGCCCGTCTGCAGAAAGGCCTGTTGGAATATCAATGCTCACCTTATTTGCCTGAATGCTGTTCAGAAAAGCGATCAATTTTTGATAGTCAAGACTCAGACTTCCGTGAAAACCTGACCCGAAAATCGCATCTACAATTGAGGTATCCTGCTTAAATTTCATTTCAGAGACCTGCCGGAAATCATGGATATCCACACCTGATATTTCTTTTAATTTTTGCAGATTTATTCGTGCATCTTCGGAATATTCAGGGTTTTTAAAATCAATAAAAACGTCAATATCAAATCCTTTCCTGTACAACATTCTTGCGATCGCAAAACCATCGCCTCCGTTATTTCCATTACCACAAAAAATCCAGAATCTTTCACTTTTTATTTGTGAAGCGAACCAGTCTGCACACCTTCCAGCAGCCTTTTCCATCAGCATCAACGAAGAAACCTGTTCATGCTGAACAGTCCATTGATCACACGCACGGATTTGCTCTGCAGTGAAAATTTTCATGTGTTTTATTTTACCCAAAGATAATGAAATATGAAGTGTAAAGGCCAGAATTATACAAGACTCAAAAGGCAATATAAATGAAAAGCGTATCAAATTATAGAAAATCCTGACGAAAGATTATAAAAGAAACTGTCGCGTTTTACTCATATTTGGTTTAAAGTTTAACATTATGAAACCTCCAAAAAAGAAACAAAAAACCGAAAAGGCCGAAGTTAAAAAACAAAATCAGGATTATCCGAATATTCCGGCATCTTCAGAACGAATTGTTTCTCAGGAAGAAACTGATCAAGAGATTAAGAAAACTTCAAAACTTAATAAAGACGGGAAAACCGATAACATTGATCATTCCTAAAAAAACTGCACCCATTTTCCATTATTACCCACTAAAAAAGTTATGTATCATTAATTTTTTCATTATTTTTGCAGCTCATCATTTTTAATTCCTAAAATGTTAAAAATCACTCTTCCCGACGGAAGCATCAGAGAATTTGAAGGCACAGTTACGCCAATGGATGTAGCCAAATCTATCAGTGAAGGATTGGCGAGAAACACCATTTCAGCCATCGTAAACGGTAAACAAGTAGAAGTTACCACCCCGATTACGGAAGATTCTAAGGTGCAACTCCTGACGTGGAATGATGATATGGGAAAGAAAGCGTTCTGGCATTCTTCCGCTCACCTTTTGGCACAGGCCATTATAGAGTTTTATCCCAATGCAAAATTAACCATAGGCCCAGCCATTGAGAATGGGTTTTATTACGACGTGGATTTCGGTGATGCAACACTCAGTGAAAAAGATTTCGAGAAAATCGAAAAGAAAATGCTGGAAAACGCCAAAAAGGATTCCATATTTGAACTTTTCGTTGTTACCAAATCCGATGCTTTAAAAGAATACGCAGACAATCCTTATAAAACGGAACTGATTTCCAATCTTGAAGACGGCGAAATTACGTTCTGTACACACGATAACTTCAGCGATTTGTGTCGTGGCGGCCATATTCCGTCCACGGGAATTGTAAAAGCAGTAAAAATCCTGAATGCTGCCGGAGCTTATTGGCGAGGCGACGAGAAAAATCCGCAACTCACCAGAGTGTATGGAATTTCTTTTCCCAAGCAGAAAGAACTGACGGAATATCTGGAAAAACTGGAAGAAGCAAAACGCCGTGATCACCGGAAATTAGGAAAAGAACTCGGGATTTTTGCTTTTTCTGAAAAAGTCGGTGCCGGTTTACCACTTTGGTTACCCAAAGGAGCTGCGCTGAGAAAAAAACTGGAGAATTTCCTTTCTGAAGCCCAGAAGAAAGCCGGTTATGAATTTGTTATGTCGCCACACATCGGTGCTAAGGAACTTTATGTCACTTCCGGGCATTGGGATAAATATGGTGCTGACAGTTTTCAACCAATTAAAACACCCAACGAAGGTGAAGAATTCATGCTGAAACCCATGAACTGTCCTCACCATTGCGAGATTTATAAAGTCGGGCAATGGTCGTATCGCGATTTGCCAAAACGGTTTGCAGAATTCGGAACGGTTTATCGGTACGAACAATCGGGGGAATTACATGGGCTCACCAGAGTACGTGGGTTCACGCAGGATGATGCACACTTATTTTGTACTCCAGATCAATTAATGGAGGAATTTGAAGGGGTGATTGATTTAGTAATGTACGTTTTCAAAAACCTAGGGTTTGACGATTTTGTCACCCAAATTTCCCTTCGCGATCCTGAAAATAATGAAAAATATATCGGTACCGATGAGAACTGGGCTAAAGCAGAAAAAGCCATCATTCAGGCTGCAGAAAATAAAGGTCTGAAAACTGTAATAGAATATGGTGAAGCTGCTTTCTATGGTCCAAAACTGGATTTCATGGTGAAAGATGCTTTAGGCAGAAAATGGCAGTTGGGAACCATACAGGTCGATTATAATTTACCTGAACGATTTGATCTCACTTATATAGGAAGCGACGGCGAAAAACACCGTCCAGTGATGATTCACAGAGCTCCGTTCGGCTCTATGGAACGTTTCATCGCCATACTTTTGGAGAATACCGCGGGTGATTTTCCGCTTTGGCTGGCTCCGGATCAATTCATCATATTACCGATTTCTGAAAAATATGTGGATTACGCTAAAAAAGTTTCTCAATTATTAGAAAATCACGATATTAGCGGCCTGATTGATGACCGGAACGAGAAGACGGGAAAGAAAATTAGGGATGCGGAAATCAATAAATATCCCTTTATGCTGATTGTTGGAGAAAATGAAGAAAATGCAGGAACAATTTCTGTAAGAAGGCGAGGTGAAGGCGATTTAGGAACGATGAGTATTGATGATTTCATCGCTTACTTCCAGAAAGCATCCACATTTAATGCAAGTTTTGGAGAATAATTTATACTCCAAAATAATACAAAGAAAAACGCCGGAAGCGTGAAGCAATAAAAAGAAATTAACTTAAAAATTTAATACAATAGCACAGAAATTTCATTACAGAGGTAGAGGCCCGCAGCGTCGTCCACAACAGGAGGATGCGCATCAAATTAACGAAAAAATCCGCGCGAAGGAAGTTCGTTTAGTGGGCGATAACGTAGAACCCGGAGTATATCCATTGGCGAAAGCATTGGAAATTGCCAAAGAACAGGAACTGGATCTGGTGGTGATTTCAGACAAGGCAGAGCCTTATATAGCCCGAGTTCTTGAATACAAAAAATTCCTTTACGAGCAAAAGAAAAAGCAAAAGGAACTGAAAGCCAAACAAGTAAAAGTAACAGTGAAGGAAGTCCGTTTTGGTCCGCAAACGGATGATCACGATTACGAATTTAAAAAGAAGCATGCTGAAAAGTTCCTGGAAGAAGGATCAAAACTTAAAACCTATGTATTCTTCAAAGGGCGTTCAATTGTTTTCAAAGATCAGGGAGAAATTTTGCTCCTGCGTCTTGCTCAGGATCTGGAGCACGTAGGAAAAGTGGATCAGATGCCCAAGTTGGAAGGCAAGCGAATGATCATGATGATGAGTCCAAAAAAGCCAGCTAAATAATTCAATTTTGATTTGAAGAAAAGGTAATTTCTTAAACTGCCTTCTAAATAATCTTAAAAAAGAGGTTTCTACCTGAAATCTCTTTCTATGATGACGTGCATAGTTGAAGAATTTTTTGTAATTTTGCAGCCTTAAATATTGATAACAAAACAAAAAAGCAGAACAATGCCAAAATTAAAAACTAAATCAGGTGCTAAAAAGCGTTTTGCTCTTACCGGAACAGGAAAGATCAAAAGAAAAAATGCTTATAAAAGCCACATCTTGACGAAGAAGGAAACCAAGCAGAAGAGAAATCTGACCCAAACTTCTTATGTTGCTACTGTGGACGAAAAAAGTGTGAAACGCCAATTAGCCATTAAGTAGTTTTTTATAAATCCTAAATCGGTTTATAAGAATTAAAAATTCAGAATTTCTAACCCTGAATCACAGCCCCAAAGTTTGATGAAACAAGCAACGCTGTATTCAAAAAAAACAATTTAAATTATGCCAAGATCAGTAAACGCCGTTGCTTCCAGAGCACGCAGAAAAAAAGTGATGAAACTGGCTAAAGGTTATTTCGGAAGAAGAAAGAACGTTTGGACAGTTGCCAAAAACGCCGTAGAAAAAGCGATGCAATACGCTTATCGCGGAAGAAAAGAGAAGAAAAGAAATTTCAGGTCTCTTTGGATTACCAGAATCAACGCTGGTGCCAGAGAACACGGAATGTCTTATTCCCAATTTATGGGCGCTCTTAAAAAGAACAACATCGAGCTGAACAGAAAAGTTCTCGCAGACCTTGCAATGAACCATCCGGAAGCTTTCAAAGCTGTTGTAGATCAGATAAAATAATGTAAACCTTTTGTTATCAATAGAGAAATCCCGAATCTTTGATCCGGGATTTTTTGTATTTTTACAACTCAGAAAATCCAATGAAGAAAATCGTTTTCCTTTTAGCTGTTTGTATTTCTTTTTTTGTATCATCACAAACTTTTATTCAGGCATACCAAAATAGGGTGAACCAAGTTTCCCAAGTTAATATTAATTCAGGATTACAGGAATTTGTAAGCCTCGGAACCAAAACGACAGGAAGTACTGCGAACAACAACGCCTTCAATTGGTTGAAGAACAAATATTTATCTTTCGGGTACAGCATTTCTCAGATTTCCGAAAATCCTTTCAGCGCGGGATCACTGAGTTCCAAAAATCTTATCATTACCAAAACAGGAACCGTATATCCGAATACTTTCGTCATTGTCTGCGCTCATTATGATACCGTGAATGGTGTTGGTGCCAATGACAACGGGAGCGGGACCATCGCACTGCTGGAAATGGCAAGAATTATGAAAGACATCCCGACCGAATATTCGATAAAATTTATTCATTTCTCCGGAGAAGAACAAGGGCTTTACGGAAGTCAGCATTATGTGAATCAGGTGGTGAACGCTACGGTTCCTAAAATGGACATCAGACTCGTTTTCAACATCGATCAGGTAGGGGGAAGAGCCGGACAAACCCACAATACTATCGTTTGTGAAAGAGATACCAATAATTTTCCGTCCACTAATAATGCTGCTTCTCATCAGGCAACTTCAGAGCTGATGAGTTGTGTTGCACTCTATTCGCCGCTTCAGACTACCCTGTCCAATGCCTATTCATCGGATTATATGCCGTTTCAGAACAACAATGAAGTGATTACTGGTTTTTACGAATATCAGGGCGAACTGAATCCGGCTCCACATACTTCTGCAGATATTGTAGCCAACATGGATCCTGTGTATCTTTTTAATGTCACAAAAGCAGCTCTTGGTGCGTTGCAACATTTTGCAAAAGCCTCATCTTCACTATCCCTTTCCGAAACTCAAATCGAAGAACTGTCCGTTTCTTTTTATCCCAATCCTGCAAAAGATCAATTCGAAATTCTGTTTGGAAAAAAAAAACCGGGAAACTTTCGGCTTACACTCACTGATCTCAGTGGAAGGCAAATTCTGAATATTGAGAATGAAGAAATAATTGATGTTTCTTATCTGCAAAACGGCGTTTACCTCGCAACAGTGACAGCCGATCAAAAAAAATTGGTGAACAAAATAATCGTTCAGAAATAATTTGTTTAACTTTTCAGCACATCTTTGTAAACACTGTTCATTTCTTTTGCAATGATTTCGTCAGAAAACTTCTGAACATATTTAAATCCAATCTCAGCAAGCCTTTTTCTTTCCGTTTCATGATTCCAAAGAAACTTGATTTTTGCGGAAAGGTCTTTTGGATTTTCAGGATCAATGTATAATGCGCCATTTCCTCCCGCTTCAGGAAGTGAACTTTTTCCGCTGGTAATCACTGGTGTTTGGGAGAATAAAGCTTCGATTACCGGAATTCCAAATCCTTCAAAAAAACTGGGATACACGAAAATATCTGCCATTTTATACAACAAAGCGAGTTCTTCCATCGTGAAACCTTCCAGAAAAACAACTTGACTTTCCATCTTATTTCTTTTAAGAAACCGTTTGATTTTTTCCGAATATGCCGTCTTTCTTCCCACAATAACCAATGGAATTTCGGTATTCTGAATCGCCTGAACAATGCTGAACGCATTTTTGCGGGGTTCCACGGTCCCGACATTCAGAAGGAAACGGTCAGGTAAATTGTACTTTTCTTTTAATATTGAAGCTTTATCTTCATTAAAATCTTGTTTAAAAGCCTGATGACAACCTTGATACACCACAGTGATTTTACTTTCAGGAACGTTCAGAAACTGAATAATATCGAGTTTAGTCTGCTCTGAGATGGCAATAATCCGGTCGGCACTTTGCGCAGCTTTTTTAAATTTCCAAAGATGAATTTTCCGGTCAAACCATGAATAATACTGAGGATACCGTTCAAAAATAAGATCGTGAATGGTCACTATTTTTTTAATGGGTTGGGCGTTCCATTTCAAGGGCAGTTCGCCGGACAATCCGTGAAAAATATCTGCCTGCAGATTTTGGGCATCTTTTCCCATTTGATATTGTCTTGCGAGTTTTCCCGAAGTTGTTTTTTCAAAAAATACATGAGGCAGTTCCAGGATTTCTTTTCCTCTTTCGGAAAGATTTTTGTTGAGAAGAATGTATTCATTATCAGGATAATACGTAGCGAGAATCCGAACTAAATCCCTTGAATAATTTCCCAAACCGGAAGTATTGTTGAAAAATCTTTTAGCATCGAAAGCGATTTTCATGAGCGAATGCGTTTTTGAAATTCCTGAAATGTTGTAAATGGGATGTTCTTTTTTTTCAACCAATATAAAAAATCGTCCATTCGCTGAACCATTTGTTCACCTGTATTTTTTGTGGTAATTGCTGAGAGTTTATACTCTTCTTTTTTAATGTCGGAAAATTCCCAGGGATGAAAATAGATGTTCAGGTACTGATCTTTTTTCAGAACATCACGAGTCAGTTTTTTATAAATCCACATCGGAAAGTTATGGAAACTGAGCCAGAATAAAGGAATTCTGAAATTCGGGGAAACAGAAGCCGGAATCTGTAAAACGTTCTCATCAAAGAAAAAAGTGCGGGAAATTTTTAAATTATTGTACCGTCCGGGCAAATACGTTGGATTGACAGAGGAATTATATTCATATCCCGCTGCAGCAACAGCTTTCGGATCGACGGTTCTCATTCTGGGCATGCGAAGTCCTGTCACTTTGACATCAAATAATTCTTCCAGTCGATTTCTGGATTGTAACAGATGTTCTTCTTTAAAATTGGAATGAAACCAGGTATGCGAAGCGAGTTCGTGTCCTTCTTTTAACAGTCTTTCAATCAAAGTTTTACTTTGTTCAGCGAAAATTACTGTTGAAAAAAAAGTAGCTTTTACATTATGTTTTTTGAGCAAATCCAGAATTTTATTTAAACCATCCTGAGAAACTGAAATCTGTTCTTCAAATGGAATATTTCCTTTGTATTCAAAAGGCATATCAAATTCTTCGATATCAAAAGAAAGGAGGATCATTTAAAAATTTTTTGAACGGATGATATAATTGGGACGTTCTTTCACCTGTTTAAAGATTTTCCCCAGATAAATTCCGATGATTCCAAGAATAATCAGCTGTACACCTCCGAAAAATACGACAGTCATAATAAGCGAGGCCCAACCGGAAATTTCAGTATTAGTCGCAAAAGAATGAATTACATAAATTCCGTAACCGAAAATAGCGATGGCAGAAAAAATAAATCCCAAATACACCGCAAAATAAAGTGGTTTTACACTGAAAGCCGTAATTCCTGTGAAAGCGAATTTCATCATTTTCTTCAGATTATAACTGCTTTCTCCGGCATTCCGTTCTCCTGCGGTGAAGTTGATGGTCGTTTGTTTATAGCCAATCCAGCTCGTTAAACCCCGAAGAAAAAGGTCGTCTTCGGTAAAATTTCTGAATTCCTGAACGACGGCAGCATCCAGTAAACGAAAATCCGAACCGCCACCTTTTCTCAGATCTACATCTGAAATTGTAGATAGAAATTTATAAAACAGATGTGAAGTTCTTTTTTTAAAATAAGAAATTTCTTTCGGATAAAACCGGTTGGTCAGCACCACATCAAAACCTTCTTCCCATTTTCTTATCAAATCAGGAATCAGTTCAGGCGGATGTTGCAGATCGCCGTCCATTGAAATAACGGCATTTCCATTGGCGAAATCCATTCCGGCTTTTACGGCTGGCTGATGCCCGAAGTTTCTCGAAAATTCCAGATACTTTATTTCGGAATATTTGCGTGAGAGTTGTTCTAATTTTTCCTGAGTTCGATCTCTGCTGCCGTCATTAATAAAAATAATTTCAAAAGTATACTCCTGCAGCGTTTCAAAAACACCATTAATTTTCTGATACATCAACAATAGATTATCTGCCTCATTAAATACAGGAATGACAATTGAAATCTTTTTCATCAGGTTAATTTATAATCTTTTTCAAAATCTTTGGCCAGCAGTTCATATATGATGCGAAACCAAACAACAGCACATGGTAAGGCTTTCAGAGAGTATTTCATGATGTAATTTTCCTTAATGAATTTCGGGAACAAGTCTGAAAATCCAAAACACGTCAGCACGATTACAAAAATCAGCATTCCGTAAACAATAGCCGATCTCCTTTTCTGGATCAAAAACCAAAGCATAACTCCGGCTACAGCAATAATGAAAGTTGGCGATTCGGAACCTGAGCTGAAAAGCACTACAAAAAGCAATGTAGAAGCCAGAATCATTAGTTGAAACGGCAGATGTTTATACTGTTTAATTCTGAGATAAGGCAGTGCAAAAAGGGCTAATCCGGGAATCAGAAATACCAAATTGGAAATTTCAGCATTGCCCAAAACCCTTCTTACGATTCCCATAATGGAGTAATCCTGGCGGTTTCCCAGAGCCGTATTGGTGCCATTTTTCCTTGCCAAAGCTTCGAACCAGTCTGCATAGGACTGTATGCCAAACTGAGGGCTAGATAGCAACATTGGGAGCAGGAGAAATACACTTCCATACAATAAAAATGATAGAATAAATCTGAATTTATTTTTGATAAAGAAAAATGATGAAAGCCCGACAATTCCGTAGAGTTTTACAAAAAACCCGATCAGCATCGCGATGGCCGACTGCGTTTCTTTTCGTTCGTAAATGTAAATGGCAGAAAGCATCAAAAGGCCTGTGAGCGCAATATTAAACTGCAAACTTACCGATGCTGTAATAAATTCCTGAAGACAAAGCCAGGCAAAAAAAGCTTTTTTTGGCTCTGATAAAGGTAATTTACTGATGGCAAAAATAAATATTAATGTATTGGCCACATTCCAGAGCGGCATCCCAAGCCAATCCGGTAAAAGAGCAAAAGGAGCAATCAGTACACTAAAAAAAACTCCGTAATGATTGGAATCAAAATGAACTTCAGGATATTGCAGGTAAATATTTCTTTCTGCTATTGTATTGGTAAAAACATTTCTGAAAATCAGATAGTTGTTATAGGCACCTTCGCCGCGGAAAAATTTGGACACCGCTGACAGTAAACTTACAACTATGTAAATCCCAAAAATAAATTTGGGATTTGATACGAAGTTCAGAAATCTGGATTTAATCATACACGGTGAAGATTACACTGCCACATTATTTTCTCTCAAAGCATCATTCAGAGAGGTTTTCTTATCAGTAGATTCTTTTCTTTTTCCGATAATTAAAGCACATGGAACCTGATATTCGCCGGCCGGATAATGTTTGGTATAACTTCCGGGAATAACCACAGATCTTGCCGGCACTCTTCCTTTTATTTCAACTGGTTCGTCTCCCGTTACATCTATAATTTTTGTAGACGCCGTCAGCACAACATTGGCACCCAAAACAGCTTCTTTTTCTACATGCACCCCTTCCACTACGATACATCTGGATCCGATGAAACAATCATCTTCTATAATCACGGGAGCTGCCTGAAGCGGTTCCAAAACACCACCAATTCCCACACCACCGCTCAGGTGAACATTTTTTCCGATTTGTGCACAGCTTCCTACAGTTGCCCAGGTATCTACCATAGTTCCGGAATCTACATACGCACCGATATTCACATACGAAGGCATCATAATAACGCCTGAAGCCACGAAACTTCCGTGTCGTGCGATGGCATGCGGAACGACACGAACTCCTTTTTCAGCATAATTTTTCTTCAACGGAATTTTATCATGAAATTCAAACGGGCCCACTTCAATGGTTTCCATAGTTTGAATTGGGAAATACATCACTACCGCTTTTTTCACCCATTCATTTACTTTCCAGCCTTTATCTAAAGGTTCGGCGACCCGAAGTTTTCCCAAATCCAGTTGATGGATGACTTCACGGATAGCAGTTTTGCTTTCTTCATTCTGCAACAGTTCTCTGTTGTCCCAAATCTTTTCAATGGTTTGTTGTAGCGACATATTTTTATTTTAATAACCCTGCAAAAATACAAATAGAAATCTGCAAAAAGTGTATTTGGTTGTGTGAAAAATCAGAACATTCTTCGGGCAAAAAGATAGGCATTATTCCAATATTTTTCATTTAATGAAGAAATAATGACTCCTTTGGAAGTGGAAGAATGAATAAAAGTAATTTCCCCATCTGGATTGATGGTATGTACAATTCCCACATGCGACACTTTTTGACTGGATGAAGTAGCGAAAAATAAGAGATCACCCGGTTTCACTTTTTTTATTTCAACTTCTTCTCCCGATTTACTCTGATCTTCCGAGCGGCGCGGGAGTTTCATTTTATTTTCATCGAAAACCTTGCAAACCAGACCTGAACAGTCAAATCCTGCGGACGTATTTCCGGCATATTTATAAGGAGCACCCAAATATTTCTCTGCATCTTTCAGTAATTCTGTTACCTGATTTGAGTTTTTACCCGAAAAATGAGAAACCAGATTTCTGAGCTCTGCAGTTCTTTCTACTCTTTTTTTATAAGGATCCGGCCTTTTCACTGGTTTTTTTGCAGTGCCGCAAGAAACGACAAGGAATGCTAAAATAAAAATGAGAAATACCTGCTTCATAGGAAAAGTTTAATTCCAAAAATATAAAAATGTTTCGAAATCTGTCAGCTTTTCTTTCTGTTAATGAACCAATAGACCGGCAATGCAATCAAAATCAGTAGGAATCCCGGCCATGTATATTGAGGTTTATACATCATCAGCAGAATACAAAATGCAGAACCGATGAATAAATACAACAACGGAGTGACGGGATACAGCCAGGTTTTGTAAGGCCTTTCAAGTTCAGGTTTTTTGAAGCGAAGATAGATGACGCCAAAAACGGTAATCATATAAAACAGAACAATGACAAAAGAAATCATATCCAACAAATCGCCGTACTGCCCGGAAAGAGCCAGAACAGAAGCCCATATTCCCTGCATCCAGAGTGATTTTTCGGGGACATCATGACGATTATTTTCCATTGCTGATTTAAAAAACAATCCGTCCTTGGCCATGGTTTGATACACTCTGGAACCCGCTAAAACCAACCCGTTAATACATCCAAAAGTGGAAATCATTACCAGAACAGCCATGATAACGGTTCCTATATTACCGAAAATAACTTCTGAAGCGGCTACAGCAGGACGGTTTTTATCTGCAAAAGCGATTCCGTCCCGGTCCAGTGCATTCAGATAAACTAAATTCACCAGGAGGTAAAGCACCATCACTGCTGAAGTTCCCAGAACCATCGATTTCACCACATTTTTCTCGGGATTTTTAATTTCTCCCGAAACAAAAGTGACATTTTCCCAAGCTACTGAACTGAAGACCGAACCCACCATCGCAGCGGCCAATCCGCCAAGAAGTGCAATTCCACTGATAGACTTCCAATTTGTGGGCAAAAGATTATTTCCTACTTCGTTTCCGAAATCCTGAAACGCATTCCATCCAAAACTCATGTTAGAAGCCCATTGCGAATCTTTAATCAGCAAAAATCCAAACAAAATAATTCCGAGAAGTGCCAGAATTTTGGAAGCTGTAAACACATTCTGTAAAAATTTTCCGTTTTTTACTCCCTTAGTATTGATAAAGGTGAGCAGTAAAATAACAATAATGGCCAATATTTGTACCCATGTAATTTTAAAACCACCATTTTGAAAGATCGGTTCAGAATCGTTGAGCGCCGGAACCAGATAAGCGGTAAATTTTCCAAACGCCATGGCAACGGCTGCAATGGTTCCGGTTTGTATCACAGCAAAGAGACCCCAGCCGTAGAGAAAACCCGTCATTCGTCCGAAAATTTCAGTGATGTAAGTAAACTGTCCACCGGCTTTTGGAAACATAGAGGAAAGTTCGCCATAAGAAATGGCTGCCGCCACCGTCATGATTCCCGTAATCACCCAAACTGCTATGAGCCAATATCCTGAACCCAGATTTCTCATCATATCGGAACTGACGATAAAAATTCCGCTTCCGATCATGGATCCCATGACCAGCATTACTGCATCCCAAAGTTTGAGTTGTCTTTTCATATTAATTGAGTAATTATTATCAGAAAGTAAATATAAAATAATTTATATCGAATTTGTATTAGAAAAGTTTTACTAATTTTGGAAAAAATTTTTAAAAAATGAAAAGATTATTATTTTTAATCGCATTAGTATGTGCAACAACAGCATTTGCACAGGAAAAAGAAGCAAAAAAAATCGCTCCGCCTGCCGGAAAAGCCCTCGTAGGAGACTTTTATGGAAGTGAGGTGAAGAACAAAACATTAAAAAAAGCAGTTTCTGTTGCTCAGTTGAATAAAGAACTGGATAAATCTACCAAAGTAGAAAACGCTGTATTAACAGGAAAAGTAACCTCTGTCTGTCCAAAAAAAGGATGTTGGCTGACTGTAGAAAATGATAAAAATGAAACTTTTTTCGTGAAAATGAAGGATTATGCATTCTTTGTTCCGGTCGCTTTGGAAGGTAAAAATGTAGTGCTGGAAGGTGTTGCTGAAAGAAAAATGCTTTCTGTGGAAGAAGCCAGACATTATGCTGAAGATACCAAGAAATCTCAGGAAGAAATTGATGCCATCACCGAACCTCAGGAGCAGAACAGGTTTATGGCATCCGGAATTAAAGTGGTAAAATAATTCTTTTTATATTTCTCAAAATTCTCATACATCAGCTCTATTTCAGTGCTGATTTTTTTATTTCTATTCTCAAATGATCTTAAAATCTACCGCAGCATCCAGTTTGGGATAGGTTTTTTTGGATATAAATTGCTTTTCTGTACAGTCTATTTCTTTCCAGCCTTTTTTCTTTCCACAATCTCCAACTTCCCTCACAATTGGGACAAAAGAGATTTCATCTTTTCCGTTTCTCAGCACTTCCTGATACTGCACTGCAATATCCAGCACACATTCAAAATCTGTGTTCAGCCTTACATTTCTGTAGATAATGTCATAATGTGTTTCTTTATTTTCAGGAATTTCAAAGTATAATTTATAATCATCCGCAGTGCCTTTTAAAGTACTGATGGCATCTAAAGCATGATACAAAGCCAAAGTATAAAACTTACGGGTGCGTTCCCTTTTATAGTCTTCCGGAAAATGTCCTCCTTCAAAAAGAATGGTAGCCATTTTGAGTCTGGTAAAATTATCACCGACAGAAGTGGGATAAAATTCATCTGTATAACGTCCGATTCTGTGAGGAAGTAGTGGTTTCATTTCTCTATAAATCTGAGAGATTACCGCCATTGCTTTCTTACGGGTTGCAGTGAGAGTCCGTTCTGCATTTTCGGAAGGTGCTAAAAAAGAAAGAGTAGCTGGATGTTCGCCGTCTGTGGTAAAAATAGTTCTCTGTTCATGAAGGTTCAACCCGTACTGATAATCTCCCTGATCAAAAATTCTCTTTAAAATTCTGAATTCCTGACTTGCCTGCTGGTGAAAATCACGGTTCAAATCAATTTCTAAAGCATTTCTTCTCGTCCATTTTTCAGCACCGTCCGGATTCAGCATCACGATAAAATCCAACGAAATATTCTGAAAAATACTTTCTTTAAGTTCGGGATGCGCTGAAAATGTTTCCAAAAGATCCAGCAATGCATGAGTTCCGTTGCTTTCATTTCCGTGCATTTGAGACCATGCCATTACTTTCGTTTTCCCTTTGCCCAAAGACAACATATAGACAGGTTTACCCAAAGAAGAAGTTCCTATCTGAGAAAGATAATCGCTGAGATTGTTCTGTAAATAATTTTCCAGAATTGCGGGCGATATATAGCGATTTGGGAAATGGGGATTTCGAGTATAGTATTTTTCCATTGAGATGAGTGGCGTTTTACAATTCTCAAAAATAATTTTTTTTCATCTTGAAAACAAGAATAACATTTGTAAATTCAACAAACATGTTAAAATGACAGTTTGTCTGTGGATAATTTTGTGGATTAACATATGCTTAATTAAATATTGTAATAAATTGTAAATGAGTTAAATAATATTTTTAATTATAGTAAGGATTCATATTTACTTTAAGGGCTAGAAACTGCATTTTATAGAAAATTTAGTTATTTCATTAAACATATTATAAGTTTCTAAAAAGCCGCCTGCAAAAGTATTTACATTTGTTAATAAAGAGGATTTAGTTTTTTTAAATATCTTTGCGTTTTAAATTTTTATGAGCAGCGAAATATTATTTTTAACAGGATTTCTCATTTTTATCCTTATTATTTTAGCCATAGACCTGAATATGGGTAAGAAATCTGGTGGTGTAGTTTCAATGAAGAAGGCCGGTCTTATGAGCTTTTTTGTGGTTGCCCTTTCGATGGGGTTTTATGTTGTTCTTCTCACTTACGGACATCATCTCCACGGAATCGACAGTATTGAAAAACTTCAGTCGGTCATTACAAAGCATCAGCATCCTGTTCATATTATTCCGTCTGATTTGGAACATTCCATTAAACTGTACAATCAAAACCTTGGGTTAGAATATCTCACCGGTTATATTGTTGAGTACGCTCTTTCGGTGGATAATATATTTGTAATGATACTGGTATTTTCTGCTTTCGGTGTTGCAGAAAGAAATTATCATCGGGTGTTGTTCTGGGGGATTTTGGGTGCTATTGTCATGCGTTTCATCTTCATCTTCGTAGGCGCAGCACTGATCGCAAAGTTCGGCTGGATAATGTATGTTTTTGGAGCTTTCCTCGTCATCACTGGAGTAAGAATGTTTCTGAACCGTAATGAAAACGAAGAAATCGATACGAAAAATCACCCCGTAGTCAGGTTTGCCAATAAATATTTCAAGGTACATCATGAGTTCGTAGGCCAGAAATTCTGGGTCACAGTTGACGGTATAAAGAAAATGACTCCATTATTTCTCGTTTTGCTCATCATAGAAGCGACCGATTTGATCTTCGCTGTAGACAGTATTCCTGCAATCTTTTCGGTGACCAAGGATCCGTATATTGTATTTTTCTCTAACATCTTTGCGATTATCGGGCTCCGTTCTATGTTCTTCTTATTAGCCGGAATTATTGATAAATTCAGGTTTCTTAAAATCGGACTTGCAGCACTGCTCACCTTTATCGGTCTCAAAATGATACTGCATCATCAACTTGCAGATATTGGTTTTGAAACCTCTCATTCCCTTATTATTATTGTATCCATTCTCGCGATAAGCATTATTACATCGCTGCTTTTTCCTCAGAAAAAGAAAGAACGCAAATTGAAATATGATCAGGATAATGACGATCATATCAGACATTAATTTACAATATTAAAATTTGTTTAAATTTGAAAGCCAGTACTTTGAGTGCTGGCTTTTACTTTTGTAAAATACTACTTACGTGAATTAATTACATTTGTATTTTAATAATGTAAATTATAGTTTTACATTTGTATTTATAAATAATTTGAACGGATGAGCCTGAATGAAAGAATTGCAGAAATAATTGAGTACTCTAAGCTGAGCGCTTCAGAATTTGCTGATGCTGTAGAAGTACAGCGGTCGTCCATTTCGCATATTACTTCCGGAAGAAACAAGCCTTCCCTAGACTTCATAATAAAAGTCAAAAATTATTTGCCTCAACTGGAATGGGACTGGCTGATAAAAGGAGAAGGAGACATGTTGACTTCAGACAAAACTGCTGAAGAAGAAACGGAAGCCAAAGCAAAACCCACTTCCCTCCCCGATCTGTTTTCACTGATTGATGATGATGAATTTGGAAATACAGAATCCGAAGACCGAACACGAAGAAAATTTCCTCAAGATGAAGTGCAGCGAGATTTTCCTAAACCAAAACCAGAGGGCGTTCAGGGTAATTTAAACGATTCTCAGAGATTAGCAACGAAAGAAAATGCAGAACTGAATCACAACACTGATAATCAAACAGATAAAATAAAAAGAATTGTGATGTTCTTTGAAAGCGGAAAGTTTGAAAGCTACGAACCTTAATTCCCAATATTGATTTGAATTTGATATTTCTGGAATTTTAGTTTTGGTGAATAATTTGTAATTTTACAAAAATCAAATACTGCAATGAGATATATACAATCTGGAAAAATTCCACCGAAAAGACATACTGTTTTCAAATCTGAAGAAGGTGCTTATTATTATGAACAACTTTTCGGCACCGAAGGTTTTCACGGAATCTCTTCTCTTCTGTATCACATTCATCGTCCTACGCAGATAAAAAGCATCGGGAAGCCCAAAGATGTTACGCCAAAAATTGCAGTTCCCAAAAACGTGACACCCAGAATGTTCAAAGGAATGAATGTTTCCGCTGAAGACGATTTTCTTGACAGCCGGAAGATTCTGATGCTGAATAATGATCTGAAAATGGGACTCGCAAAGCCAAGAAAATCAACAGATTATTTCTATAAAAATGCTGAGTGTGATGAATTACTGTATATTCATCAGGGATCCGGGACTTTAAAAACTTTCGTGGGAAATCTTGATTTTTCGTTTGGCGATTACCTGATTATTCCGCGCGGTACTATTTATCAGATTCATTTTAGCGATGAAAATAATGTTCTTTTTGTATTGGAAAGCCATTCTCCCATTTATACTCCGAAAAGATATAGAAATGAATTCGGTCAGCTATTGGAACACTCCCCTTTCTGTGAAAGAGATGTGGTAGCACCCGAATTTTTCGAACCAAAAGATGAAAAAGGTGAATTTCTCATCAAAGTAAAAAAAGAAAATCAGATTTGGGATTTCGTTTATGCTACGCACCCGTTTGATGTTGTAGGTTGGGATGGTTATTTCTATCCTTATAAATTTAATATTAAAAATTTTGAACCGATCACGGGCAGAATACATCTTCCGCCGCCGATTCATCAGAATTTCGAAGCCCATAATTTTGTAGTTTGTTCTTTTGTGGCGCGTATGTACGACTATCATCCGCTTGCCGTACCCGCACCGTACAATCATTCCAATATTGACAGTGATGAAGTTTTATTTTATACTGAAGGAGATTTTATGAGCCGAAATCATATTGATTTGATGGATTTTACCCTTCATCCCGGCGGCATTGTTCACGGCCCGCATCCTGGAGCTATGGAACGCAGTATCGGGAAAAAATTTACAGAAGAATATGCTGTGATGGTAGATCCTTTCCGCCCTTTGCAACTTACGGAAGAAGCGATGAAAGTGGAAGATCCGTCCTACGCATTCAGCTGGCTCGAAAATGAAGAAAATTATCTGCACGACCGGTCTCAGGAATAATAATTTATAAAACAAACGGTTCAGGATTTCTGAACCTTTTTTATGATAAATTTCACCAAAATATTACGCCTTCCTTGATAAATCTCAGGTGAGGCTCCTCGGCAAATCATTAACTTTGAACAGTAATCCTAATAAGAAAACTATGTATAATTATGTAAGTGCGGCAGAAGCCATTTCACTAATCAACAGCGGAGACCGGATTTTTTTTCACGGAAGTGCGTGTACTCCAAACTATCTCATCGAAGAGCTTGCGCAACATGCACACAGATTAAGAGATGTAGAGATTGTTTCCATTACTGTGCAGGGAAATGTACCCATCGCCCAACCGGAATATAAGGACAGTTTTTACATTAATTCTCTTTTTGTTTCCACACCGGTGCGTGAGGCCGTAAACAGCGAAAGAGGAGATTTTGTTCCGGTTTTTCTGAGTGAAATCCCGAATTTGTTCAGAAGAGGTTATCTTCCGCTGGACGTTGCCCTCATCACGGTTTCGCCGCCGGACAAACATGGTTACTGTTCTTTGGGCACTTCAGTAGATGTGGCTAGAAGTGCTGTAGACTCGGCAAAAATCATTATTGCACAGGTAAATCCAAAAATGCCCAGAACGCATGGAGATGCGATGGTTCATGTTCAGAGAATTCACAAAATGGTTTGGCATGAATCGGAATTGCTTACCGTAGATTACGGATCCAAAGTTGGGCCGGAAGAACTGAAAATAGGGGGAATTATTGCCGGAATGATTGACGACAGATCCACGCTGCAAATGGGAATCGGCACTATTCCGGATGCCGTTCTTAGCTGTCTTCACAATCATAAAGACTTGGGAGTACATACTGAAATGCTCAGCGATGGAATTGTAGATTTGGTAGATAAAGATATTATCACCAATAAATATAAAGGAACCCATCTGAACAGAACCATCACGAGTTTTGCTTTCGGTACGAAGAAATTGTATGATTATATCGATGATAATCCCTCTTTCTCTTTTATGGATGTAGCGCACGTCAACAATCCTACCGTGATCAAGAAAAATAAAAAACTGGTTGCGATCAATTCTGCCATAGAAGTAGATCTCACCGGACAGGTTTGTGCTGACAGTATCGGAACTTTACAGTTCAGCGGAATTGGTGGG
Organism: Chryseobacterium lacus; assembly: GCF_003336205.1. GTDB lineage: Bacteria > Bacteroidota > Bacteroidia > Flavobacteriales > Weeksellaceae > Chryseobacterium_A > Chryseobacterium_A lacus. Next base: position 40,171 of record NZ_QPIE01000007.1, on the reverse strand, counting down.
CAGATGGATTTCATTAGAGGTGCTTCATTAAGTGAAGACGGGAAACCGATTATTGCCATTACTTCCCGTACTAAAAAAGGACTGCCGAGAATCGTCCCTTATCTGAAACAGGGTGCCGGAGTAGTGACTACCAGAGGTCATATTCATTGGGTAGTAACGGAATATGGTGCTGTAAATCTTTACGGACAGAATATGAGGCAACGTGCCAAATCGCTCATCGAAATTGCACATCCGGATGATCGGGAAATGCTGGATAAATTTTGTTTTGAAAGATTTAAGGATCATGCGATATAAGAAAATCCCCGTCTCAGGTGAAACGGGGATCTCTTTTACTAAAAATAGATGCAGTTCAAGAACCGCAGCCCTTCATAGTTTAAAACTTTTACTTTTTTACTTGATACAAATATAGACTTTATTTTATATCAAACAACTATATATTGAAACATAAATCAAACTTATTTACATTATTTAATTTTCAGAGAAATTCGTAACTTGCGGTATATAAATTTAAACAAAATTTCAAGATGTCAACACTTACATTTGCTGAAAAAATAGCCAAAGCAGAGAATTTTTTGCCCATTAATGGAACAGATTATATTGAATTTTATGTAGGCAATGCGAAACAGGCGGCGCATTTTTACAAAACCGCTTTCGGATTTCAGAGCTTGGCTTATGCAGGCCCTGAAACAGGAGTCCGGGATCGTGCTTCTTATGTTTTGCAACAGGGAAAAATCAAACTTGTTCTTACGACAGGACTGAAATCTGACTCACCTATTAATGAACACGTAAAAAAACACGGTGACGGTGTGAAAGTTCTTGCCCTGTGGGTAGATGACGCATATAGTGCTTTTGAAGAAACTACAAAACGCGGTGGAAAACCTTACCTGGAACCTGTTACCATTACTGATGAACATGGCGAAATTCGCATGTCGGGAATATATACTTACGGCGAAACAGTTCACATGTTTGTGGAAAGAAAAAATTATAAAGGTGCGTTTATGCCCGGCTACGAAAAATGGGAAAGTGATTACAATCCTTCTGATGTAGGATTATTATATGTAGATCATTGTGTCGGAAATGTAGATTGGAACAGAATGTTGCCCGTTGTAAAATGGTATGAAGAAGTAATGGGATTTGTGAATATTTTAAGTTTCGATGATAAGCAAATTAATACTGAATATTCTGCGCTCATGTCCAAAGTGATGTCCAATGGAAACGGTTATGCCAAATTCCCGATCAACGAACCTGCAGAAGGAAAGAGAAAATCACAGGTAGAGGAATATCTGGATTTTTATGAAGGAGAAGGAGTTCAACATATCGCCGTGGCCACCAAAGATATCATCAAAACGGTTACTGAACTGAAATCCAGAGGGGTAGAATTTCTCTCTGCTCCTCCGGAAGCGTATTATGAAATGGTTCCTGAGCGTGTTGGGGAAATAGATGAAGACATCAAAAAACTTCAGGATCTGGGAATTCTGATCGACTGTGATGAAGAAGGATACCTGCTTCAGATCTTCACCAAACCCGTGGAAGACCGCCCTACTCTTTTTTATGAAATTATCGAAAGACACGGAGCCCAAAGTTTCGGTGCCGGAAATTTCAAGGCATTATTTGAAGCGTTGGAAAGAGAACAGGAAAGAAGAGGAAATCTTTAATAAACCTCTCCAAAAGAACTATTTTATTTGTCAAAAAAGATGGACTGGTATTTGTACATACTAGTCCATCTTTATTTTACACCTTATGAAAAAAAACCTGCTCCTCCTCAGCTTCGTATTACTTTTTGGCATTACTTCAGCCCAGTTGAATGTTGTTAATTATTCATTAGATCAATTGGAACAGAATAAACGCGTCAACAGCAATCTCGAAAACGAATCTCTGGATAATAAAAAATTTGTTCTCATCAAAGATTTTGAGGATCATACAGAACGCCATTTCATCATTCTTAAAGGAAACAAAGCAACATTTATTGAAATATTTGACGACAAAACCACAGGAGAATCGCATTCCAATGTTTTTTCTGGAGATGTTTTGCGTACACGACATAATATGATTTCATTGAGATTTGATACGCTGGAACGCGAAAAACTTTCCGTTCCCGTTGTAAAATCTTTGTTGTTGAAAAAACAGCAAACTCATCTTTATCTTACCGATATCAACACCCAGGAACGCTGGATGGATGAGAATTCGCTGGTAATGAAATAGTTTATCATCATAAAAATAACCCTGAGTTTAGAGCCGGTCTCTGAACTTTTTTTAGTATTTTTAGGGTTCAAAACCTGATGTGAAAAATGTTGGGAATTCAGTCATTTAATCAAAAAATATATCAATGAAATCTTTCGTAAACTATCCTGAAAATTCCGATTTTTCTATTTATAATATTCCCTTCGGAGTAGCTGTTTTTAATAAAGAATATATTGCCTGCGCAACACGGATCGGCGATATTGTTATCGACCTCGCTACGCTGTACGACTTTGGTTATTTTAATGATGTGGAAGGCATCAACGACAATGTTTTTGAAGCTTATACGCTCAATGAATTTATTGAACTAGGGAAACCTGTCACCACTGCAGTGCGCAAAAAAATACAGGAATTATTGCTGGAAGGCTCGCTGCTTTCCAAAGATGAAAAATCTATAGAAGAATGTTTCTACAATCTGGATCAGGTGAAGATGATGATGCCGGTTCATGTGCCTAATTACACGGATTTCTACAGCAGTATCGAACATGCTACCAATGTTGGAAAAATGTTCCGGAATCCTGCCAATGCACTATTGCCCAACTGGAAACATTTGCCGGTAGGATATCATGGAAGAGCCTCTTCCATTGTTATTTCAGGAACCGATATTCACAGGCCGAAAGGGCAAATGAAACCTGCCGATGCGGATTCCCCAGTTTTCGGACCTTGCAAACAACTGGATTTTGAATTGGAAATGGCTTTTATTGTCAATAAAAATACAGAAATGGGAGAAAGTATTTCCACTTCTCAGGCTGAAGATGCCATTTTTGGAATGGTGATTTTCAATGACTGGTCCGCACGCGACATTCAAAGCTGGGAATATGTTCCTTTAGGCCCGTTTTTAGGGAAGAATTTTGGTAGTTCTGTTTCTCCTTGGGTTGTTACATTAGAAGCTTTGGAACCGTTCCGAACGGCTTCTCCACAACAGGAACCCGAAGTTCTGGATTATCTGAAATTCAGTGGCGACAAGAATTTTGACATTCAGCTGGAAGTGTATCTTCAGCCGGCAAAAGGAACCGAAGCCCTCATTTCTAAAAGCAATTACAAATTTATGTACTGGAATATGTGTCAGCAATTGGCGCATCACACCGTCAACGGATGTAATGTGGAAGTTGGCGATATGTACGCTTCGGGGACGATTTCCGGCACGGACAGCAATTCTTTCGGATCGATGTTGGAACTTACCTGGCGCGGACAGAATCCATTGAAGTTAAATGACGGACAGGAGCGGAAATTTATTGAGGATCACGATACCGTCATCATGAGAGGATGGGCACAGAAAGGTGATATTCGCGTCGGATTCGGTGGAGTTACAGGAACTATTTTGCCTGCGATTTTATAAATTTTCTCCATCAGATTAAACTTTAAAAATGAAGACAATCATCCCTTCTGAAGTTTCGGCGCCGGAACTTCAGATGATCATGCAAACTGCGATCGCACCGCGTCCTATCGCCTTGGCTTCTACCCTAGATCAAGAAGGAAATATCAACCTTTCGCCTTTCAGTTTTTTCAATATGTTCAGTACGGTACCGCCGGTCATTATTTTTTCACCGGCAAGAAGAGTTCGGGACAATACCACCAAACATACACTGCAGAATATTCTGGAAGTTCCGGAAGTGGTGATTGGAACAGTGAATTATCCTATCGTTCAACAGATTTCATTGGCCTCTACAGAGTATGATAAAGAGGAAAATGAGTTCATTAAATCCGGGCTCACGATGAAAGATGCGGATCTGATAAAGCCAAAATTAATTTCCGAATGTCCGGTAAATTTTGAATGCAAAGTACAGGAAGTAAAACCTTTGGGAACTGAAGGCGGAGCCGGAAATCTTATTATCTGTGAAGTCGTGAAAATTCATATCCGTGAGGAATATCTGAATGAACACGGACTTTTGGATCAGAAAAAACTGGATATTGTAGCCAGGCTTGGTGCCAACTGGTATTCAAGAAATAACGAAGACAACCTTTTTGAAGTTCCGAAACCATTGGTCACAAAAGGAATCGGTTTCGACCAATTGCCCGATGCCATAAAGCTCAGCACCATTTTTACGGGCAATGATCTGGGAATGTTGGCCAACGTGGAAAAACTTCCGGAAGGAAATTATTCTGATAATCAGCAGATTCATCTTAAAGCGCAGAAACTGCTTTCAGAAAAGAAAATCGACGAAGCGTGGAAATTGATAACAGGTCAATGATAACAAAAAGGCTGCTCCCAATCAGGAAACAGCCTTTTTTTGTAGCTTTTCTAAAGATCCTGATGTTCATCTATTTCCAGACTGTTTTTCAGATCAGGATTCAATTTTCGTACTCTTGATGCTTTGCTTCTTATCCGGATATTTATAAATTCCACCGCCAGACTGAAGGCAAGACAGGAATAAATGATATTTTTACTTACATGCTGATGGATACCTTCTGCCACTAGCATCACACCGATGACGACTAAAAATGCCAACGCTAAAATCTGCAGACTCGGATGTTTATTGATCACTCTAGATATAGGACCGGCAAACACCATCATGATGCCTATAGAAACAACAACGGCGATAATCATCAGCATCACATTATCCACCAGTCCGATTGCGGTAAGAATACTGTCAAGAGAAAATACCATATCAATCAGAATAATCTGGAAAATAACCATAAACATCAGGCTTGATGCTGCAGACGGTTTTTTGGTTTTCTCCACTTGATCTACCTGCATTTTATGATGAATTTCCAGTGTACTTTTTCCAATCAGAAATATACCTCCGGCCAGAAGAATAATATCTTTCCAGCTCAGTTGCAAAGGCAAATCGCTTCCCGGTTCCTCCAGCCAATCCAGAGTGAGGACCGGTTCTTTCAAACCGATAATCCAGCTGATCATCAATAAAAGAATGATTCTGAAAATCATGGCGAATGCCAACCCCAGATTTCGGGCAAACCTTTGTTTTTCTTTAGGAAGTTTGTCCGAAATAATCGAAATAAAAATAATATTGTCTACTCCCAGAACGATTTCCAGAAACGTAAGCGTAAGAAGTGACACCCAGATTTGCGGATTGGCAAAATTAGGCCAGTCGAGAGCGGTCAAAAAATCCATAGTTTATTTTTTTGAAACGCAAATATAAAAGGTTCTGCACTTCCACTTTTACAATTTTTTTTTCAAAAATTCAATAATTTCGGCAACGGCTGCTTCCAGATGCTCCGGAAGAAAATCCTCATCCCACGGTTCGCTGCTGCCAAAACTGTGGTTAGCGTCGGGAATCATTTTGAGTTCAGAAGCTTTGCACCATTCGTGCAGCAGAAAAGCTTCTTTTTCTTTCACTGTCTCATCTTCGGCAGGATGTACAATCAGAAATGGTTTTTCAAGATGTTGTGCCGCATACTGAATATTCAGCCGTTCTTCATTTTCCTTGTAATTCTGATACAGCTGAAAATCATGAGGCATCTGCTGGCCTGTCCGGGCATTTTCAGAATACATGACGCCTTTATCTTCCCATTCTTTCAGTCTGTCGCCAGTCGGAAATCGATAACCAAAATTACAAACCCCCGCCATCGTGACGAGAACCTTCACCCGCTCGTCTTCAAATGCTTGAAGCACTGTAATTCCGCCGCCACGACTGTGTCCGGTAATGGCAATCCGCTCAGAATTCACTTCTTTTCTTTCAGTAAAATGTGAAATAACAGCATGATAATCTGACAATTCTTTCGTAAAATTATTCAAGCCGAAAGCTTCCAGATTAGCAAATTCGGAAGGTCTCTCCAGAGTCGTTCCGTTGTGGGAAAAATTAAATTTAACAAAGAAATAACCGGCTTTTGCGAATTCAAGCGCCATAAGATCCCACGCTCCCCAATCTTTATATCCTTTGTAACCGTGCACGAAAAACACGATGGGAAGCGGTTCAGTAGATTCTATATAAAATGAGTCTGCCAAAAAATCTCTGGTTTCGGGATTTGAAATAACGATATTTCTTTCGATCATCAACTTCATATTAAAATATCATGTTAAAATTAAATCGAGTTCCTGACACTTCATCTAAGATTTCTTGGAAAGCAGTTTCGCCGGGTCTTGGCATATCGGCATTGTAAATTTTTCCTTCAGGATCAATCATCATAAACCTCGGAATACTCTGTACGCCGATAGAATTGAGAGCCTTGTTATCCTTGAGCCACCATTGGGTCACATCCGATTTATTATTTTTGATGCCCAGTTTCCATTTATTTTTATCTTCATCTATACTGGCCGCCAAGAAGACAATATTATTATAAAAGGCGTATTCTTTTGCCCTGTATTCAAAAACAGGCGAGGTTTCCTTGCACGGTGCGCACCATGTTGCCCAAAAATCAATGACGACATATTTGCCTTTGAATTCTTCAAGATTTACTGTTTTTCCATCTTCATTTTCAAACTGAAATACTGGAAATGGCTTCCCTTTTTGCTGATTATTAATGACAACCAATTGTCGGTTGACATGGTCTCTGTATCGGGAATCCATGAACTGGCCGGACTTTTCTTCGTATAAGCTGTTTCGTTTTTCTTCGTCGTTAGTGATTTTTAATATTTTAAGCAACTGAAAAGACAGCAATCGGTCTTTCTCGATACTTCTTGGTAAAGCAGAAAGTTTTGCGAAAATAATACTGTCCGGATTTTTTGTTCCTTCCTTTGGAAGCAATGATTTCAGTCGGAAAGCTTTATATTCATCGGTCGTCATCAGAAGTTCTGCAGGTTTTTTGATGGAGGTTTCCAATTCTTTTTTAAAGTCTGCAGGAATCTGAAATTCTTTGTCTGTGAAAGAAGTCATCATCTGATAATCATGCAGCGCACCGAGCATTTTCACCGCACCTTGCTGCATTTTGAAATTCTTAAAATCTTCCCCGAAATGAATATTTTCTTTTGTTCTGAATTTTGAAAGATCTTTTTTCAGGGTCTCCCATTCTTTTTTTGCTTCCCGGTAAAACGCCTTCGGTTCATCGGCTAACTCTTTATTTTGCACTGTCCTGTTATAAAAAGAGGAATACGTATTGGAATTGGTGTCCAGATATTCCATTTCTGCTTTTCTGGTTCCTTTTCGTAAAACATCAAAATTCCGGTCATCTTTCTTAATTTCAAACTGCAGATGATCACCTTTAGACAAAACGATAGGGATAAATCTTTTTTCAACATCAATAATATAATTGGAAAAAGGAACAGATTCTTTGGTTTCCCAGCGAAAGGTATTGTTCACCACGGGAATCACTGCAATATTATTTTGGAGTTCCTGATCCATCAGGTAAATTTCCTTCACCGGTTTATCTGTTTGCAAAGTACCTTCGATAATGGTAATATTCTCCAGTTTCTGTGGATACATCGGTTTCGTCAGGAAAAAATAAATCAACACAAAAACAGCTAAAACGCCAACCGTTTTGGCGATGGTGGCTGCATTTTTAAAAAAAGCGTTTTTCAGTCCGCGATTTCTATAATACTGATAACCAATGATAAAAAAGAACACCGCCCAAAATATACTCAGCAGATCAGAATAATTGAAGAAACGGTTCAGTACCGCAGAGTTGGTAAAATGCAAACTGGTATCCAGATTATTATACACCAGAAAATCGTATGTTTCCTGTCGGATTCTTGCAACAACATTCACCACAAAGCCCACGAAACCAATGACAAACGGCCAGATAAAACCCGGGATCATCACGGAAAGCATCAGCTGAAACGAAATGATTCCCAACACCATCACAAAAACCCTGATGAAAGTTCTGAGAATGAATAAAATATCGATATCGAAATGTAATTTTTCGCGTGGGAAAATCGCAAGATCAATATAAGAAATCAAAATGCTGAACAGAAAAAAAAGAACAATAGAAATGAAACTGAGCAGCACTACTGCCAGAAATTTCGCACCATAAATACTGAATTTACTCAGCGGTTGGGTTTCCATAAAAACCCAACCGTTGTTTTTATGATCCGTTTGTGTCACCCTGGCTGCAACAATAATAATGAAAAGAAGCAGGAAGAAACCAACATACGAACTGAGTCCGTTTTCGATAAAAAGCCTTGGATAGGAATTCGCAGCACCTTCGAAATCTCTGGATTCTTCAAGAAAGATATGGGTAACGAACATTAAAAGTGGCAAAATTGCCGCAATGGCAATTCCGAAGGTGAGCAGTCCCAATCCTTTTATTTTAAGCCATTCTGCACGAAAAGCTGTCGCTAAAAACTGTAATTCTTTTTTCATGTTAGTTTTGTTTTGTAAGTTCCATAAACCATTCTTCTAGGCCGCCGCCTGCACTGATCTGATAAACACCGGCACCTTTTTCTGTAAGTATTTTGTTGATCCTGGCAACCTCTTCAGTAGATTGTGTCACCACCGAAATTTCGGTTGTAGATTTCAGTTCTGCATCATAATCAGCGTTCAAAAATTCAATAAATTCCGCAGCATTATTCATGAAAAATTTCGTTTTTTGAAACTTGTATAATTCTTTCAATTCTTCTTTGCTGCCTTGAAATTTAATTTCCCCATCAGCAATTACGGCCAGATGCGTCACCATTTTATCAATTTCCTGCAGAAGATGGCTGGAAATAAAAATCGTAACCCCGTGCTGTTGATTCAGCTGAATGAGCAGCTCTCTTATTTCCACCATACCGCCAGGATCCAGACCGTTGACAGGTTCGTCCAGAACCAATAATTCGGGATTGCTGATGAGCGCCAAAGCAATGGCCAACCGCTGTTTCATTCCCAGAGAATACCGCCTCATTTTCATTTTTGCCGCTTTTGAAAGTCCCACCAGCGACAGCACTTCTTCGATTTTACTCTCGTCCAGTCCGCGAATGGTGCATACAATTTTCAGGTTGTCATAACCCGATAAGTGATCATAAAATGCCGGATAATCGATCAGCGAACCTATCCGGTGAAGGCCTTCAGGATAGATGTTAGAAACCGTTTCTCCAAATACTTTTACGGAGTTCTCGGGATCGTTAAATAATCCCATCACCAGACGCATCGTGGTGGATTTACCGGCTCCGTTGGCTCCGAGAAATCCATAGATGGATCCTTTGGGAATGTTCATATTCACATTTTTCAGAATCGGTTTCCCCGGCTGGAAACCAAAATTAAGATTCCGTATTTCAATTGTATTTTCCATGATTATTAATTTTAAAATAAATAAAAACCCCGTTCATAGATTATGAAAGGGGTTTAGATGATGTTTTTTCTACCAGATGGAAATTCTTTCCTCAGGTTTTTTGTACATCGCATCGCCGGGTTGGGTATTAAAAGCATCGTGGAAAGCATCAATATTTAACAGCGGCGCGAAAGCCCTGTAATAACCGGGAGAATGAGGATCAGTTTTCACTTGATTTTGAACATACTGATCCGTAGATTTCGTTCTCCAGACCGTTGCCCAACTCATAAAGAAACGCTGGTCTTGAGAAAACCCACTGATCCGGCCCGGATTGCCATGATCTTTCAGGTACATTTGTAAGGCTTCGTACGCCACGGCAACACCGCCTAAGTCGCCGATATTTTCACCGCTCGTAAATTTACCGTTAACAAAAGAACCTTTCACAGGCTCATACTGATCGTATTGTGCCGCTAGTTGCGATACTTTTGCATCGAAATTCTTGCGGTCAGCATCCGTCCACCAGTTTTGCAGATTGCCGTCGCCGTCAAATCTGGAACCGCCATCGTCGAAACCATGCGAAATTTCGTGGCCAATTACCGCTCCTATTCCACCGAAATTAACGGCAGGATCTGCTTTAAAATTGAAAAAAGGCGGCTGAAGAATGGCGGCAGGAAATACAATTTCATTGTTTGAAGAACTGTAATACGCATTGACGGTTTGAGGCGACATGGCCCATTCTTTTTTATCTACAGGCTGTCCTATCTTTGCGAGATTCCGCTGATAATGCCAGGCCGTTAAGTTCTCCATATTCTGATATAATGTTCCACCGCTTTTTGGCGATTCCATCACCAGCTTGGAATAATCCCTCCACTGATCCGGATAGGCAATTTTCACATTAAATTTAGACAGTTTTTCCTGAGCTTTTACTTTAGTTTCGGGCGACATCCAGTCAAGCTGATCAATTCTTGCTGAAAATGCTTTTCTGAGATAGTTGATGTACGTTTCCATCTGAGCTTTCGCTTCGGGTGAGAAATTTTCCTCTACATACAACTTCCCGAATGCTTCTCCCAAAACACTGTTGATCATTTGCAGGCCTCGTTTGTCCATCGGCCGCTGCTCTTGTTGTCCTTGTAAGTATTTGGAATAAAAATCAAACTGCAGGTCGTCCATCTTTTTATCCAGATTGCCCAGATTTCCTCTCAGCAGATGAAACTTCATATAGTCTTTCAGCAAAGGAAGATTTTTGGAATTGATGAACGAATCCATATTCTGATAATATTTCAGTTCACCAATAATCACGCGGTCTGTAGCAACTCCTGCGGATTTTAAGTAGGCCGGAAGGTTGATGTTTTTCACAAGAGCCGGAAGTTCGCTCACATTTTTAGGGTTATACCGAAGATTGGCATCCCTTCCCTGCTCGTTGGTAAGAAGGTAATTGGCGAGTTCTTTTTCAAATTTCACCAACTGCGAGGCGGTGTTTCCGGCATTTTTATAACCTAAAGCCTGATATAATTTCGTAGCGAATCCGGTATATTCTGCCAGGGTTTTGGTATTGGCTTCATTAACTTTCTGATAATAATCTTTCCCTAATCCTAAGGAAGGTCCGTTCAGGTAAACCGCATTCATCACGGAGTTTTTCAGGTCTGCACCCACTCTCCATGAATAGAAAGGATTGTTGCCTTTTCGGGTGGCTCCGTTCAAATAATTTTGCAAATCAGAAATTGATTTAATGGCGTCTATTTTAGCCAAATCGGCCTTAACTGGGGAGAGTCCTTCAGCATTTCGTTTGTTCCAATCCATGAAAGTACCGTACAAGTTCTGGATTTTCTGTCCTTCTGTTCCTTCGTCATAGTTTTTGGAAAGAATGGCATTGAGAATATTGAGCGATGCATTGTCGGTATCTTCCCGAAGTTTGTTGAAGGAACCCCACGAAGCGCGGTCCGAAGGAATGTTGGTGGTTTTGTACCAGTTGCCATTTACATAACTGAAAAAATCATCTTGCGGACGAACAGTAGTGTCCATATACTCAAGGTTCAGTCCATGTTCAGGCATTGTGGAGTTAATTTCCTGTTTCACGATTTTTTCAGGTTTTTCTGCAGGCGTTTCTGCAACTTTATTTTTCACGGTGCACGAATGGAAAAACACGATGCCGGAAAGTGCGAGAATGCTGATGATACTTTTTTTCATTTCTAAATAATTGTTGAATATCTATATTGGTTGCTTATCAAGTCTTAAAGTTACAAAAATATTGAATTACTCTTCCCTTTTTTCAGGATGAACAAGCAGTTCGGCCAGTTTCTGAAGAACTCGCTGGGAAACGAAATTCATGAAATCGTTCCGGTCCAGATGCGGAAGAAAAAGTTTTAGGGTATATTCTTTTTCATCAATCCGAATAGAATAAAATACCATTCCCACTTCATTTCCAAATTCATCCGACGACGGACCCGCTACACCGGTAGTGGCGACTGCAATATTGGTTTTGAAGAGCTTTTGGCAACCCAGACTCATTTCCTGCGCTATTTCTTGGGAAACCGTTGTTTTTTGCCGGATGGTATTTTCGGACACACCTAAAATTTCAATTTTTTTCCTGGCATCATAAGCAATAATTCCTCCTGAAAAATAGCCGGAACTTCCGCTGCAGGAAGTCAGTAACCGTGCGATTCCGCCGCCTGTACAGCTTTCTGCAGAAGATATGGTAAGGTTCTTAGTTAAGAGTATTTCTTTTACAATATCTTGAATTTCATTTCCATTAAATGAAAGAATATGCCCTGTAATGTAAGGTTTCAACTTCTGAACCTGTTCTTCCAGTTCATTTTCCAATTGTATTCTATCATCGCTGCTGCCGCTGATTCTCAGCTTAATACGGTTTCCAATGGGAAGATAAGAAAGACTGAGATGATCCGGAAGTTCGCTTTCCCATTGCTGAATGGTGTCTGAGAGCAGACTTTCCGGAATTCCTACAACGGAAACGACACGCGTAAGAAGATGCCCCAATTGGAAATTTCGCATGAGCCAAGGAATTACTTTATGACTGAACAGCGGTTTCATTTCATAAGGAACCCCGGGAAGGAAAATAGCTGTTTTCCCATTTTCTGAAACCATTTGGCCTGGAGCTGTTCCGTTATCGTTCTGGAAAATAACCGCTTTGGACAACACTTCAGCCTGACTTCGGTTGAGATCCAGCAATCGGGTTCGTTTTCTTTTTATAAAAAGTCTTTCCAGATGGTCGTAGGTTTCCTGATGAAAAATAATCTCGTCATTGAAAAATTCTTTAAAGGCTTTTTTGGTTACATCATCATTTGTAGGCCCCAATCCGCCGGTACTGATCACCAGATTTCCCATTTCAAAACCCAGCTTCAGTGCCGATTTGATGGACTCTACCTCATCCGATACTGTCAAAATCTGTTTCACCGGAATACCGATTTCCTTCAGTTGGGCAGCCATAAAATTCGAGTTGGTATCAATCGTATTTCCGGACAGGATTTCATCGCCGATGATGATGAGTACTGCTTGCATGCTATCTTTTTTTCTTTGGAAAGGTACATCTTTGCACGTCAATTGCAAGCAGAATTCCTTGAAAAATTATATAATACAAGTGACGGAATCGTATAATGAGAAAAAGGTCTCATGCTGTATTTTTGTAAAAACAACTTTGAAATGATAACAGTAATTCCCGATACTCCCGATCATGTGGCAGCTTTCAAAGCGTCAGGAGAAGTAACAAAAGAAGATTTTGAAAACCTCGTTCTGCCTCATGTGGAAGCTAAAGCGAATGCTTTTGATGAACTGAATTATCTTTTGCTTCTAAACACCGATGTGGATAATTTCACTTTCGGAGCATGGATTCAGGATCTGCTTTTAGGCCTGAAAAATCTCACCAAATGGAATCGTATCGCTATTGTGACGGATCAAAAAGGAGTTCAGAATTTTACGGATATTTTCAGTGTCCTGATGCCGGGTGAAGTAAAATCATATCCTTGCAGCGACCTTGCCAATGCCTTATTTTGGTGCGCCAACGGAAATGAAAAAGATGATTAACCAAAAAAAATAGAAATATGTCTACAGAAAATTTAACCGATACGGAAGCGGTCAAGAAACTAAAGGAACTTTCCGAAAGAGCTGGCGTGTGTATGTTCTGCACGGAACTTACTTCCCTGCCCAACAATGCGCGGCCGATGGCACTTCAGGAATGTGATGCACAGGGAAATCTTTGGTTTTTGAGCAGCGAGAGCAGCAACAAGAATTTTGAAATACGGGAAGATCGCCGTGTACAATTGTATTTCATCAACAAAGGAGATTCCGAATTTTTATCCATTTACGGGAAAGCGTATATTTATGGAGACCGCGATACCATTGAAGAGCAATGGACTCCGATGGCGAATGCATGGTTCGACGGAAAAGATGATCCTCTAATTTCCATCATACGTGTAGCGCCGGAAAACGCCTATTATTGGGATACAAAAGCCGGAAAATTGGTTTCCCTCATTAGTTTTGTGACGGCAGCCATTACCGGAAATAAAACCGATAACAGCGATGGCGTGGAAGGCAACCTGAAAGTATAAATTTTTTTTTCACTTTTCGGTTTTAAAACCATTTCTTAATAAAAAAACCCCGAATTTTTCATTGAAATTCGGGGTTTTGTTTTCTCTATTTTGTTACGGTTTATTTGAAGATCTCCTCCAGGAATTTTTTCATTTCATTCCAGGATTTTTCGTCAGCTTCTTTATTGTAGGCAATATCCAGACCGTGTTTTTTGCCGATTTCTGTAGCTTTCGGGTTGGTGAACGCATGTTTGGCATCAGGATAATCGATGAACGTATATTTGATTTTTGCGCTATCCATTTCTTTTTTAAATGAAGCAATCTCTTCCTGAGATACCATTTCATCGGCAGCGCCATTCAACACAAGATATTGTACCGATTTATTCTTGGCGCGAATTCCGGTGCTCAAGTTTCCGTGAAAACTCACCACGCCTTTGAAATCATCGGAAATACGACCCATATTCAGAGCCTGGGCTCCGCCGAAACAATAACCGATAATGGCCATTTTATTGTAATCTGCCTTATCTACCAGACTCACCTGATGTTTTGCGGCATCAAACATCCTTCGGGCATCAATCGGAATTTCGTAAAAATGTGAAGCCAGTTTTTTAGCTTCTTCAGGTGTATCCACCACTTTCTGATCACCGTAATAATCTACACCTACTGCATAATATCCTAATTCCGCTAGCTGATGAACTCTGTTTTTCACATAATCATTCAGTCCCCACCATTCGGGAAGCACGAAAACCACGGGAAGCGGCCCTTCCAGATCCGGATTATACGCAGCGTAAGAGCGATGGGTAATGCCATTAATTTCTGTTTTCAATTCATCCGTTGTGAGGTTTCCGCTTTTGGTTTGCGTAACGGCACTGTTTTCCTGATCTGAAACTGTTTTTTCTTTACAGCTTACGACTCCCAAAGAAAGCAACGCCAATAATGCGAGGGTTTTGAATTTCATATTTTATTCGTTTTTATAATGAAAGGATAAAGATAAATTATTTTCTGAATTGGAGAACTCCGCTTCCCTGCGTCATCAGTGAATATGTTTTTCAGCATGATAAGAACTTCTCACCAAAGGCGAACTTTCCACATGACGGAAACCAAGACTTCTGGCAAAAGCACCGTATTCATCAAATTCTTCCGGGGTAACGAATCTTTTTACAGGCAGGTGTTTTTTGGTAGGCTGCAGATACTGGCCTAAAGTAATCACGTCCACATTAGCATTCCTCACATCTTCGATGGCCTGGAAAACTTCCGATTTCTCTTCACCCAGTCCCAACATAATTCCGGTTTTGGTGCGGTTTTGTCCCGCTTCTTTGAGATAACGCAACACCTCCAGGCTCCGTTCGTATTTGGCCTGAATGCGCACTTCACGCGTCAGCCTTTTTACGGTTTCCATATTGTGAGAAATCACTTCCGGTGCTACTTCCAGAATTCTGTCCAGATGTTTGTGAATTCCCTGAAAATCGGGAATCAGTGTTTCCATCGTCGTTCCCGGAGAAATTCTGCGCACGGCATTCACAGTTTCCGCCCACAGGATTGATCCCATATCTTTCAAATCGTCCCGATCCACAGAAGTGAGTACCGCATGTTTTATTTTCATTAATTTAATGGAACGTGCCACTTTTTCAGGCTCATCCCAATTCACTTCCAGAGGTTTTCCCGTTTTCACTCCACAAAATCCGCAGCTTCGGGTGCAGATATTTCCCAGAATCATAAACGTGGCTGTACCTTCACCCCAACATTCTCCCATATTCGGGCAACTTCCGCTCTGGCAAATGGTGTTGAGTTTATATTTATCTACCAAAGTGCGGAGTTCGCGGTAATTCTTTCCGGTAGGAAGTTTTACGCGGATCCATTTGGGTTTCTGTACGGCAGTATCGGTACTTAAGGTTGGGTTTTCCATATGATAAACTGTCAGCAGACAGCGGTTTTTATTCTTTTAAAAGTTCTGCAAGTAATTTTTTGGCGCGCATAATGCGCACTTTGGTATTGGAAACCGACAGCTGCATTTCTTCTGCGATCTCTTTAATGCTTTTTTCCTCAAAAAAACGAAGACGGATAATCTCTTGATTTTTGGTGTCCATACTTTCGATGATTTTAAGGATTTTCTCCTGTTCTTCTTCCGAAATCATCAACTCTTCCGGCGATTGTGCGAACTGATTTCTGAAATGGTGAATTTCATCTGTCGGATCTTCGTTATCGCGGCTTTTCTTTCTCCAAAAATCAATTACTGTATTCTGTGCAATGGTGAGCATCCAGGTTTTAAACTGAAAAGCCGGATCATACAAATCCAGTTTATTGAGGATTTTCGAGAAAACACTGACGGTAATTTCATCTGCATCATTCTCATCCCTCACCTTATGAAGCACAAAAGTGAACACATCCACCCAGAACAGGTTGATCAGTTGCGTTTGTGCTTTCTGGTTTTTTTCCTTGGCCAGCTGGATCAACGATAAGAGGGATTCGTCTTTCATTTTCTTCCACAAAATTAAGAAATTATCAAGCGATAAAAAAATAATGCTCAGATACAGCCTTTAAGGTGGATAATCCAGCATTGAACTAAAAAAAACTTCAGTTATGGTTTGCCGTTTCCGCTGATTTCCTATATTTGCAACTCTAAATTTCAACCTCACAATGCCCGGATGGTGAAATTGGTAGACACGCTCGTTTCAGGTGCGAGTGCTGAAAGGCTTGCAGGTTCGAGTCCTGTTCCGGGCACTATTTTGAAAACCGTTTCGTTGGGAACGGTTTTTTTATGTGTAATGGAATTATTTGTTGAGAATTTATCTGAAAAATCATTTTTTAACTGGTCAGTTCTTTAATTTTTAATTTATTTCATCAGATCTTCAGTAGTCTAATTGAACTTCCTAAATTTCCAACAGTTTTTGCTTTGATAATTTGTGAATCCACTCTCATGCAATATCTTAATCATTAGATACTGATTATCAATTTAATAAAAAAAACAATTTTGATATGTTACAAAATTAACAACACAATTATTGACTCTCTGTAAAACACTCCATTCTAATTACGGATGAAAATCAGTTGATTATCAAGGAAAGTGAAAGATAAATCACATTTTTATGGTTTGAAAATGTTAATAACCTATTAAATTTTATATTTTTGGAAATTAATAAAAAGATAAGCTATGTCAAATCTATGGAAAACGAAATCTTATGAAAGACTGATTGCCGAAGCAAGCGATGATGAGAAAGGATTAAAAAGAACCTTGTCAGCAGGAGCATTGATTGCATTAGGTATCGGGGCGATTATTGGAGCTGGATTATTTTCTCTCACCGGAATTGCAGCGGCAGAACATGCAGGACCTGCTGTTACAATTTCCTTCGTTGTCGCTGCTATAGGTTGCGCTTTCGCTGGATTATGTTATGCTGAATTTGCCTCCATGATTCCCGTTGCCGGAAGTGCCTACACCTATTCTTATGCAACAATGGGAGAATTTATGGCATGGATTATCGGCTGGGATTTGGTGTTGGAATACGCCCTTGGTGCAGCAACAGTAGGCGTTTCGTGGTCGAGATATTTTCTGGAATTATTAAATAAATTTGGAATTCATCTTCCTCCGGAGCTGATTTGTTCTCCGTGGGAAACCCTGAGATTGGGCGACGGAACGGTGATTGAAGGAGGAATTATCAACCTTCCTGCAGTGTTTATCGTTTCGCTGCTTTCTTTGGTTTTGATCCGCGGAATGAGAGAATCTTCCGGTATTAACAATATTTTGGTTATTTTGAAAGTAGCAGTAGTCATTGTTTTTATCGCGTTAGGTTGGGCTTACATGAATCCTGATAACCATATTCCTTATATCCCTGAAAATCAAGGTGAATTTGGAAAATTCGGATGGAGTGGAATTGCGATGGGTGCAGCGACGGTGTTCTTTGCGTTCATTGGTTTTGATGCAGTTTCTACTGCAGCACAGGAAACGAAAAATCCTCAAAAAGGAATGCCGATTGGGATTTTGGGATCACTCGTCATTTGTACTATTTTATATGTTCTTTTCTCCCACGTGATGACGGGCCTTTTGCCGTATCAGGAGTTTGCCAATGATGCGAAACCTGCTGCCACGGCCTTTGCACAAACACCGTATGGTTTCCTTCAAACCGCTCTTATTGTCGCTATTCTGGCAGGATATACATCGGTAATTCTCGTCATGTTGATGGGACAAAGCCGGGTTTTTTATTCAATGAGCCGCGACGGATTGCTTCCAAAATTCTTTGGTGAAGTTCATCCGAAATTCCGGACACCTTGGAAAACCAATATCTTTTTTCTGTTTTTTGTAAGTCTTTTTGCCGGTTTTGTGCCGATTTCAGATTTAGGCCACATGGTTTCCATCGGAACATTATTAGCCTTCGTTTTGGTAAGTATTGGCGTTTTGGTGATGAGGAAAACCCAGCCTAATGCACCGAGAGGTTTCCGTACACCTTGGGTTCCTTTTGTTCCCATTATGGGAGTTTTGGTCTGTGTTGGTTTAATGCTATCATTGCCGGGAGAAAGCTGGCTGCGACTATTGGCGTGGATGGCATTGGGCGTTTTGATTTATTTTGTCTACAGCAAGAAAAACAGCAAGTTAAATTCTTAAATTAAACGAAAAACTTCTTATTGAGAGATTTGTTTCAAAAATACAATCCGCTTCAGCAGAGGCGGATTTTTCATGATATATCGCATTCAGCAGGTAACGATTTACAGGAAAATAATTTCGTAATTTTGTAAAATGAATTCATCACTTGTAAACAAGTACAATATACCCGGCCCGCGATATACTTCTTATCCAACGGTGCCGTTTTGGGACGAATCCGGATTTTCTGCAGAAAAGTGGAAGCATTCCGTCATCAGATCATTTCAAGAAAGTAATGATGAAGAAGGCATCTCCCTTTATATTCACCTGCCTTTTTGTGAACAGCTCTGCACTTTTTGTGCCTGCCATAAACGCATAACCAAACAACATTCCGTAGAAACGCCCTATCTGGAAACTGTCCTGAAAGAATGGGATCTTTATCTGAAACTTTTTGAAAAAAAACCTAAAATA
This sequence comes from Chryseobacterium lacus, assembly GCF_003336205.1. Taxonomy (GTDB): domain Bacteria; phylum Bacteroidota; class Bacteroidia; order Flavobacteriales; family Weeksellaceae; genus Chryseobacterium_A; species Chryseobacterium_A lacus. Next base: position 21,265 of record NZ_QPIE01000007.1, on the reverse strand, counting down.
AAGGAATTGCATTTGGGTGGCGGAACACCGACTTTCTTCTCTCCAGCCAATCTTAAAATTCTTCTGGAAGGCATTTTTTCCAAATCAGAAATTGCTGAATATCCTGAATTTTCTTTTGAAGGACATCCCAACAACACGACGAAGGAACATCTTCAGACTCTTTACGATTTGGGATTCAGAAGATGCAGTTTTGGCGTTCAGGATTACGATCCTCAGGTTCAGAAAGCCATCAACAGAATTCAGCCTTTTGAAAATGTGGAACAAGTCACACGATGGGCTCGTGAAATAGGTTATACCAGTGTTTCACATGATCTCGTTTTTGGGTTGCCTTTCCATACCTGGGAGAAAATGGAATTTACAATCCGTAAAACATTGGAATTGAGGCCGGATCGTTTGGCTTTTTATTCCTACGCTCACGTTCCGTGGATAAAAGGAGTTGGGCAGCGCGGTTTTGATGAAAATGACCTTCCGAGTGGAGACGAAAAACGCAAACTTTACGAAAACGGCAAGGTTCTTCTGGAGCAATTGGGATATAAGGAAGTTGGGATGGATCATTTCGCGCTGGAACATGACGATCTTTATCAATCCATGATCAACGGAAAAATTCACCGTAATTTCATGGGATACACTTCCAGCAAAACTCAGCTGATGGTGGGATTGGGAATGAGTGCAATTTCCGATTCTTGGTATGCTTTTGCCCAAAATGAAAAAACGGTGGAAGCGTATCAAAAACGTGTAGAACAAGGAGAAATTCCCGTTATCAAAGGACATATTTTGAATAATGAAGATTTGATTATCCGGAAACATATTCTTAATCTGATGTGCCGATTAAGGACGACCTGGAACTCCGAAACCGTTTTTCCTGAACTTCCGCTTGCTTTGGGCGCTTTGAAGGAAATGGAAAATGACGGATTGGTAGAACTATCAGAAAACTCCATTACGATTACCGAACAAGGAAGGGCGTTCACGCGGAATGTGGCCATGACGTTCGACTTGAGAATGATGCGAAATCAGCCGGAAACCCGGATATTTTCAATGACAATTTAATAAAAAAGGCAAACCATAATTTTCATTTTAACATAAAAATAACAAAATAAGTCACTAAAAAGATGACAAATATCTTATTTTTACCCAAGAATTTAGTTTAATAAAAGACTTGTATTCATTAACTTAGATGTTTAGAATAAACTAAAACAATGAAAAAACTGTGGGCAATATTCTTCCTTCTCACTTTTCTGAATGCGCATACCGCTTTCGGAGAGGTGTTGAAATTGCCAATTCTTATTCATCATTATATTGAACATTCCGAACAGGATCAGGATGCTTCTATCATCCATTTTCTCGTAAAACATTATCAGGGAAATGCAGATCATCAGCATAAAAACAGCCATAGTGATCATGATAAACTGCCTTTTAAAACCATAGACGGACATCTCTATTCGGTGGTTTCTATTATTCCTCAAAATTACATAGAAATTTCCCGCCAAACTAAAATCATTTCCACTTTAAAAATTCCAGCCTGTCCTCAGGAAAATTACGCAAACGCTTCCTTAAAAAACATTTGGCAACCGCCGCGTTTTAGCTAATCATTTTTAAGCATTTATCTTCAAAAAAGGTAAATGACATATCACCGTGTGTATGTATCGCTTTGCTTACAACACCTATCTCTAATGATTAATTAAAATAAAAATGCTGAATAAAATCATTGAGTTTTCTATTAAAAATAAACTCATTATCGGGTTATTCGTGCTTGGTTTAATAGGATATGGCAGCTATGAGCTCAACCGCCTTCCCATTGATGCTGTCCCAGATATTACCAACAATCAGGTTCAAGTGATAACTGTTGCTCCCGCTTTGGGTGCACCCGATGTAGAACGGCTCATCACTTTTCCCATTGAACAGGTGAATAACAACATTCCCGGACTTTTAGAACTTCGAAGTTTTTCACGCTTCGGCTTATCGGTGGTGACAATTGTTTTCGAAGACAATATCGATATTTACTGGGCGAGACAACAGGTTACCGAACGTTTACAACAAGCGCAGAATCAGATTCCCAAAGGCTTTGGAACGCCTGTATTAGCTCCCGTTACCACCGGTTTAGGCGAAATTTATCAATATACCGTCCGTCCTAAGAAAGGTTACGAAGGAAAATTCGACGCCATGGAACTTAGGACTATTCAGGATTGGATCGTCCGAAGACAATTGTTGGATGTGAAAGGCGTTGCCGAAGTCAGCAGTTTTGGCGGTTTGCTGAAACAATATGAAATCGCTGTGGTTCCCGAAAAACTGTTAGCGTATAATCTCACCATCGGTGATGTCTTCAGTGCTCTGGAAAAAAACAATCAGAATACTGGTGGTTCCTATATCGAAAAAGGGCCTACCATTTTGTTTATCCGCAGCGAAGGCTTGGTGGGCAGTATGGAAGATATCGAAAATATCGTGGTCAAAAATTTACCCAACGGATTGCCGCTTCTGATTCGCGATGTGAGTGAGGTTCGTTTGGGAAGTGCACCCCGTTTTGGTGCAATGACTTACAATGGCGAACAGGAAGTTTCCGGTGCTGTGGTAATGATGTTGAAAGGTGCAAACAGCAATGAAGTTATTAAAAACATCAAAGAAAGAATTTCACAAATCGAAAAAACTTTGCCTGAAGGCGTAATGATTGACGCCTTTCTGGACCGTACCAAAATGGTCAATAATTCCATTGATACCGTGACTACTAATCTCATGGAAGGTGCTTTAATCGTCATTTTTGTATTGGTGCTTTTCCTCGGAAACCTGAGAGCCGGTTTACTGGTGGCTTCGGTAATTCCGCTTTCTATGCTTTTCGCCATTATCCTGATGAACACCTTTGGCGTAAGCGGAAATCTGATGAGTTTAGGCGCACTGGATTTTGGATTGATTGTGGATGGAGCCGTCATTATAGTCGAATCTATTTTACACAAACTTTCGCACAGCAAGACCTTTAGAAACGTCACTAAACTTTCCCAATCCGAGATGGATCGGGAAGTGAAAACTTCAGCATCAGGAATGATGAACAGTGCGGTTTTCGGGCAGATTATTATTTTAATTGTTTACCTGCCCATTTTCACATTACGGGGAATTGAAGGAAAAATGTTTATGCCAATGGCACAGACCGTTGTCTTTGCTCTTTTGGGTGCATTCATCCTTTCATTGACTTATATCCCGATGATGAGCACTTTGGTCTTAAGCAAAAAAATCTCCCATAAACCAACATTTTCAGACAAAATGATGGTTCGTTTAGAGCGCTTTTATCAGAAATATTTAACAAAAGTACTGCGCTCTCAAAAAGCGGTTCTGCTATCAGTTTTAGCGGTGTTTGTAGCGGCAATTTTTGTACTGACAAGGTTAGGCGGCGAATTTATTCCGGCATTGCCCGAAGGCGATTTCGCAGTAGATACGCGGGTTTTGCCGGGGAGCAATCTGAATACTTCTGTAGAAGCCGTTTCCAAAGCGTCAAAAATTATCCTTGAAAAATTCCCCGAAGTAGAAAAAGTTGTTGGTAAAACCGGAAGCAGTGAAGTGCCAACCGATCCGATGGCAGTAGATGCTTCTGATATGATGATTATTCTGAAACACCGAAAGGAATGGACTTCTGCTAAAACCTATGCCGAACTGGAAGCTAAAATTGCTAAAGAACTGGAAGTTTTACCGGGAGTTTCTTTTGGTTTTCAATATCCGGTTGCAATGCGTTTTAACGAACTGATTTCAGGAGCAAGACAGGATGTAGTGCTAAAAATCTTCGGGGATGATTTGGATACACTGGCAACGTATGCCGCTCAATTAGGAAAAATCAGCAATTCCGTGGAAGGAAGTGAAGCAGTGTATGTAGAATCCGTCACCGGAATGCCGCAAATTGTGATAGAATACAATCGTCCAGCGATAGCACAATACGGGTTGAATATCAGCGATGTCAATCGGGTGGTGAATACCGCTTTTGCCGGAGAAAGCAGCGGAATGGTGTACGAAGGCGAAAGACGTTTTGATTTGGTGGTTCGCTTGGCAGGTGACAAACGAAAAAATTTAGAAGATGTACAACACCTTTTGATTGCCACGCCTCAAGGTACCCAAATTCCGTTGAGCACTGTGGCCAAAGTCGAAATTGTAGAAGGTCCGAATCAGATTCAACGGGAAAATTCAAGGCGCAGAATTATCGTTGGGCTGAATGTTCGGGGAAGGGATATCCAAAGTACAGTAAACGAATTACAACAAAAAGTAGAAGAACAAATTAAACTACCACCTGGCTACTATATCACATACGGCGGCGCTTTTGAGAACCTGGAAGCCGCAAAAGAACGCTTGTATATTGCCGTTCCTTTGGCACTCTCACTTATTTTTCTGTTGCTGTATTTTGCGTTTGGTTCTGTGAAACAAGGTTTACTAATCTACACCACGATTCCTCTTTCGGCTATCGGTGGAATATTCGCCTTGTATATTCGGGATATTTCGTTCAGTGTGAGTGCGGGAATTGGTTTTATTGCGCTGTTTGGTGTGGCAGTTTTGAACGGAATAGTTCTTTTGGCCGAATTTAACCGACTGAATAAATCCGGCTATACGAGCTTGAAACGCATCGTGATTATGGGAACAAAAACCCGTTTACGGCCGGTGTTGATGACTGCTTTCGTAGCTTCTCTCGGATTTTTGCCAATGGCACTCAGCCAGGGAGAAGGTGCTGAAGTTCAAAGGCCGCTGGCGACAGTGGTGATTGGCGGATTGTTGGTAGCAACTTTCTTAACCCTTTTTGTGTTACCTATTTTATACATGCTTACACACAGAACGAAAATAATAAAGGAAGAAAAAATGAACAGTGAGCAATTGTGAGATTTTTAATTATTAACCTAAAAAATAAAAAAATGATTTCCTATAATTTTAGAGAAACACCATATAAAGAGAGACAAGTAACAACGTTCAACATTCAATTCAAATTTTTTATTTCCAGTTGCTTATTCTTTATTTTCTTTTCTGTAAACGCGCAAACCCCTATTTCGCTGCAGGAAGCTATCGATACTGCTTTGTTGAATAATCGCACAGTAAAAAATGAAAGGTTGCGAAGTGAATACCAACAGCAACTCATCAAAAGCGGAAAAATGATTCCTGCCACTGAACTTTTGGGTGAATACGGGCAGATCAACAGCGTTTATAACGACACCCGAATCGGAATGTCACAAACCATAAGTTTTCCGAAAGTTTATACCCGACAAAAAGAACTCTTGAATGAAGAATGGAAAAGCAGTGTTTTGAATGTCAACGTGCAGGAAGCTCAGCTTGTAAAACAGGTTTCTCAGGTTTTTTATAAACTGGTTTATTTCCATCAAAAAAAGGAATTATTACAAAAAACCGACGCATTGTTTTCGGAATTTTTACAGAAAGCTACCCTTCGTTTTAAAGCCGGAGAAAGCAATATTTTGGAAAAAACGACAGCCGAGAATCAACGTGGGCAAATTGCTTTGCAACTTCAGCAGCTGGAACAGGACATCGCAATACTGCATTTGCATTTTCAATTATTGTTAAATACCGATACCGAATTTTCGCCTGCTGCTGAGGCGTTTCATGATGTAATTCTGAATCCGGACACGAATGTGCTCATTTCGCATCCTGAAATGAAATGGTGGTTCCACCGAAAGGAAATTGCCGAAGCCAACACCCGTTTGGAAAAATCAAAATTATTACCGGACATTTCTCTGGCCTACAATATTATGGGAATGCGGGGCGTGAATGCCAATGATAAAATGTACGATGCGACCCCGCAATTTCATTCGGTTCAGGTAGGTTTGGGAATACCGATTTTCACAGGCGGCCAAAAAGCCAAAATCAATGCTTCAAAAATCAATGAAAGTCTTGCGATGAATGAATATGAAGCGAAGTTACAGCAATTTGAAAAAGAATACCGATCTGCTTTTTTAACGTATCAGAAATATTCGGATGCGGTCTATTTCTATGAAAATACCGCTTTACAAAATGCTGAAAAAATTACGAAAACGGCCAATATTCAGTTTCTGAACGGCGAGATTAATTATTTGGAATGGGTGCTTCTCATCAATCAGGTGATTGTCATTCAAAGTGATTATATTCAGGCGGTTAGCGATAGAAATCAAGCAGTTACAGAGCTCAATTTTTACAATAATAAAAAATAATACGATGAAAATTATAGTTTTAATCATAAACATAGCCCTATTGCTTCTTTCGTGTGGCAACAAAAACGAGGAAAAGAAAGTAGAAACGGTAAAGCAATTACCGGAGAACAACCTGATTCTCACTAATGAACAGTATAAAAATGCTGGTATAGAAATCGGAAAGTTGACTACCCAAATGATCTCGCCTGTTTTGAAATTGAACGGTAAAATAGAGGTTCCGCCGCAAGGCATGGTTACTGTCAGCATTCCTATGGGTGGTTATTTGAAATCAACCAGATTGATTCCCGGAATGCAGGTCAACAGAGGACAGGTGATTGCCGTGATAGAAGATATACAATACATTCAGCTGCAACAGGATTACCTGACTTCAAAGGCAAATTTAACATTAGCCCAGAGTGAATATAACCGTCAAAGAGAGCTGAACCAAAGCAAAGCCACCAGCGATAAATTGTTTGAACAGGCAAGAGCAAATTATCAAACGCAGCAAGTTCTGAAAAGGTCTTTGGAAGAAAAACTGAAACTGATTGGCCTTAATCCCGATAATATCAGCACCAGAAATATTACCAAAAGTATTTCCGTTTTTTCGCCTATTTCAGGCTATGTTTCGGCGGTGCATGTGAATGTCGGGAAATATGTCAATCCGAGTGATGTTCTTTTTGAGCTGATAAATCCGGCCAATATTCATTTAGCATTGACGGTGTTTGAAAAGGACGTTAACAAGCTGGCAATCGGACAAAAAGTTTTTGCCTACACCAACGCCAATCCGGAGAAAAAGCATCTTTTGGAAATTGTACTTATCAATCAAAATATCTCTGGACAAAATTCGGCGGAAGTCCATTGCCGTTTTAAAGAACCCGACAGAACTTTATTACCCGGAATGTTTATGAATGCTGATATAGAACTCTCTACGAACCAGACAAATGCATTGCCCAGCGATGCCATTGTTCGCTTTGAAAACAAACAGTATGTATTTGTAGAAAAAGGCGACAGACATTTCGAAAAAATGGAAGTGCAAATCGGCGATTCAGAAAACGGATATACCGAAATCCTCAATTCCGACGCATTGAAAAATAAAAATTTTGTTATCAAAGGCGCTTATGTCCTGTTGATGGCTTTAAAGAACGAATCAGAAGAATAATATGAAAACAAATGACAAAACGAAGTTCACCGTAACCCATCGTATTTTACACGCATTGGTTGCTGTTTTGATGACTGTCCTGTTTATCACCGGGTTTTTACGAGCCTTTTGGATGAGCAAAAAAGCGCTTTTAACTGCAGTGGAGACCACATTAAATAAGCAAAATGTAACCATTGAAAGAGAACAGCTGATTCCTATTGCAAGAAGCATACAGGCACCGATGTGGCAATGGCATGAATACGCTGCTTTTGCGTTGCTTTTCGCATTTTTGGCAAGAATTACCTATATGCTGGCAAGAGGAATTAAATTTCCTTCCCCTTTCAAACAGAGTCAATCCATAAAAGAAAGGCTTCAAGGAATGTTGTATGTAATATTTTATCTGTTCATCGCGATTTCCATCATTACAGGGTTCTATTTGAAATTCGGCGACGGCACTTATAAAGAAACTGCGGAAGCAGTTCACAAATGGGCGGTTTATTGGTTCCCCATTTTCATTTTATTACACTTAGGTGGAATTTTATGGGCCGAATTGAGTGCCAAAAAAGGAATTTCCTCCAAAATGATCGGTGGAGAATAATCTTTATTAAGAGGAATGAAAGAAAAGTTGGGTACTATCCTAGTAGAATGTACTTGTACCTGCTTAATTACCGTTCTGCTTTCCTTTTATTAATTTGGTTTACAGAATATTTATATTTTTGGAATCAATAAAAAATGTCGATAACATTAGAGCAAATGAATGTTGGAGAAAATCAATAACAAAGAAATCGCTAAAATCTTTCTTAAGTTAGGTTTCACAGCGTTTGGCGGACCAGCTGCGCACACGGCAATGATGCGGGAAGAATTTGTTGTAAAAAGAAACTGGCTTTCCGAACAGCAATTTCTCGATCTGATGGGAGCTACCAACCTGATTCCTGGCCCCAACAGTACTGAACTGGCGATACACATCGGCAAAGAAAAAGGAGGCTGGAAAGGGATGTTGATTGCCGGAAGCTGTTTTATTCTGCCCGCAGTATTCATCACGGGAATTCTCGCTTATTTATACAAACTCTACGGACAGCTTCCTCAGGTCGGGCCTTTTGTTTATGGGATAAAACCTGCGATTATTGCAATTATTTTGGCGGCCGTTTATCCGTTGGGCAAAAAATCTTTGAAATCTAAAGAACTGGCTTTTGTCGGAATGTCGGTGCTGATACTTTCCTTTTTTGTGCTGAATGAAATCCTGCTCATGTTTGGTGCCGGATTGCTCTTCATGTTGTATGTCACCATTCGGGAAAGGAAAACACTGAACAGTATTTTTCCGTTGGCCATGATATCGGTTCCGCTTGCCACAACAGCTACCGTTACCAACATGAATTTGTTTTGGATTTTCTTGAAAATAGGTGCTGTACTCTACGGAAGCGGGTATGTTTTGTTTGCTTTTCTGGATACAGAACTTGTTGCCACAGGAATTTTAAGCCATCAACAACTGATTGATGCCATTGCGGTTGGACAATTCACGCCCGGCCCGGTTACGTCTTCGGTCACATTTATCGGCTATCAAATCAACGGATTTTGGGGTGCAGTGATTTCTACTTTTGCGGTTTTTCTGCCGTCTTTTGTGTTTGTCGCTCTCTTAAATCCTCTTCTTAAATTCATGCGAAACTCAAAATTGTTTTCCAGTTTTTTAGATGCGGTCAATATCGCTTCAGTGGCACTCATCTTTTCGGTTTGTATTATAATGGGACAAGAAGTAATTACCGATTGGCGAACAGTGGTTATCGCAATAGTAAGTCTCATTTTGACTTTTGGTTTTAGAAAAGTGAATTCTATCCTCATCATCTTGATGGGTTCAGTATTGGGATATTGCTTAACTTTGATGTAATACGACAATTAACAATGGCTTCTCACAACATTCCCGAACATCTTACTGGACTTTCAGAACAGGAATTGAAAAATTCACGAGAGAAATATGGCTATAATCAGGCAGGAAATAATAAAAAAAACGCATGGTATCTGATGCTTTTGGACATCTTGAAAGAACCTATGTTGCTTTTACTCATTGCGGTTTCTGTTATTTATGTCATCGTTGGAAATTATTCCGAAGCGATGTTTATGTTAGGAGCCATCATCGCCGTTTCCGGAATTTCCTTTTATCAGGATAATCGGAGTAAAATGGCTTTGGAAGCATTAGAAAAACTGAACGAACCGTTAAGTACCGTCATCAGGAATTCTAAAGTTATTCAAATTCCTACCCACGAAATAGCCGTTGGGGATTTATGCATTATCGAAGAAGGCAAAATGATCAATGCTGATGGGAAAATCGTACACAGCAACGATTTTTCGGTGAATGAAGCTTCGCTTACCGGAGAAAGTTTTTCAGTTTTTAAAAGTCTGGAGTCAGACGACCGAAATGTGTACAGTGGAACTTTGGTGGTTTCCGGTTTGGCAGTTTTTGAAGTTGAAAAAATTGGAAACGAAACTCAGTTGGGAAAGATAGGAGCATCTATTCAAAACATTCGGGAAGAGCGCTCCCCTTTACAAACACAGATCACCAAGTTCGTCAAATGGATGGCAGTGATAGGAATTGCGGTTTTCCTTTTGGTTTGGAGTTATAGTTATTGGCAATCCGGCGATCTCATTGAAAGTCTATTGGTGGGATTAACCCTGGCAATGTCTATTTTACCTGAAGAAATTCCCGTTGCATTCACCACTTTTATGGCATTAGGCGCGTGGAAACTGATGCGCGAAGGCATCATCGTGAAACGAAGCAGCGTAGTGGAAACTTTGGGGAGCACCACCGTGATTTGCACTGATAAAACCGGAACGATTACTGAAAATTCCATGCAACTGAAGTCACTTTATGATTATCGGACAAATAAATTTTATGAAAGCCATCAGTTTGATGATCATGCACTTTCGGAACTGATTCAGTTTGCAATGTGGAGCAGCGAACCGGTTCCTTTTGATCCGATGGAAACCACATTGCACCGCATATATCAACAAACGCAAACCAAAGATTTACGTAAAGATTTCCAGATGTTTCATGAATATCCACTGGAAGGAAAACCACCTATGATGACGCATCTTTTTGAAAATTCCTCCGGCCAAAGAATTATTGCTGCCAAAGGAGCACCAGAAGCGATTCTTACAGTTTCTAATATTTCAAAAAAGGAGAAAGATAAATTGCATCAACACATAAAAGAAGTCGGAAAGCAGGGTTATCGCGTGTTAGGCGTTGCTAAAGCTGATTTTAAAGGGAATAATTTCCCTGAAAAACAACAGGATTTCAGTTTTGAATTTTTAGGATTTACCGTGTTTTATGATCCGCCAAAAAAAGGAATTCAGGAGGTGTTTCAACATCTTTATGATGCCGGAATTAAGGTCAAAATCATTACCGGAGATAATGCGGATACGACGAAGGCAATAGCACAACAAGCGGGAATTATCAATGAAAGTCCAGCAGTAAACGGCGCAGAAATTGTCCATCACACTGAACAGGAATTAATAGAACTTTCAAGAAAAACGACCTTGTTTACGCGGATGTTCCCCGAAGCAAAATTAAGAATGGTCAACGCATTCAAAAAAGATGAAGAAGTGGTCGCCATGCTGGGTGATGGCGTCAACGATGCACCTGCGCTGAAAGCCGCTCATATTGGTGTCGCAATGGGACACAAAGGAACGGAAATCGCTAAAGCAGCCGCTTCACTAGTGATTACCGATGACGATTTAGGAAAATTGGTGGTCGGAATTGCGGCAGGACGAAGAATTTATGCCAACATCAAGAAAGCCATACAATACATTATTTCCATTCATATTCCGATTATTCTCACCGTTTCATTGCCTTTATTTTTGGGGTGGATTTATCCGCATGTTTTCACGCCTGTTCATGTGATTTTCCTGGAATTAATCATGGGGCCAACCTGTTCGATTGTCTATGAAAATGAGCCGATGGAAAAAAATACAATGCAGAGAAATCCACGAAAGATGACCGAAACATTCCTGAACTGGAAAGAATTGAGCATCAGCATCGTTCAGGGACTTCTGATCACTTTGGGTGTTTTAGTAGCTTATCAATTGACCGTCCAAAACGGAGGCGATGAAGGGACCACCAGAGCAATGGTTTTCACCACTTTGGTTTTTGCCAATATCTTGCTAAGTTTGGTGAACCGTTCTTTTGTTTATAGTATTTTTGAAAGTTTCAAATATAAAAACAACCTGTTTCCCATCATTATTGGGACGACTTTAGTACTGCTTTTCGCCATTCTGTATATTCCGCTTTTTGCAGATTTCTTTCAAGTTACCGGACTGAATTTTCAGGAATTAAGCTTTGCATTTTTAATTGCTGCGATCTCCGTTTTATGGTTTGAAGGATACAAATGGATAAAAAGGAAAAACTTAAAAAGTAAGTAGACAACAATTAAATAGAAACAGATTCTTAAAAATAAAATGTTTTAAAATGGAAAAAACAGTAATCCCAACCGTGACTGAACTTGCTATAGGAACGAAATATGCAGCGAAACAAATGGCGGCGAAAGCAGGAGAATGGATGCCGAGTCATCATGCAAATTTAGAATCGGTTCTTTTTATTTTTGAAGGCAAATGTTTAATGAAAATGGATGGTGAGGAAATTATCCTGAAACCCGGCCAAGCCATTGTAATTCCGCCAATGGTGAAACATCAGATAAAAGCGGTAACCGATTATAAAGGCATTCATTTTATGTCGAAAGATATAAAATTTGAGTTCTTTAAATAAATTAAACAAATCATAAACAAAATAATATGGCAACATTTGACAAAAAAACCGCTTTCTCCCTCGAAGATGCAATTGATTACGCAGGCGGAGGCGTCGTCAGCAAGCAGGTAACAAAAAACAAAGGTGGAAATATTACCCTTTTTTCATTCGATAAAGGACAGGGACTTTCTGAACACACTACCCCATTCGATGCTTTTGCTCAAATTCTGGACGGTGAAACCGAAATTAATATCGGTGGAGAAATATTTCACCTTACAAGGGGACAATCCATTATTATGCCCGCTAATATTCCGCATTCATTGAAAGCAACAGAGCGTTTTAAAATGCTCTTAACCATGATAAAAGGAGAATAAAGAATCAACTTTGCCAGAGCGATCAACTCTGGTAAAGTTGATTTAATTTGAAACTGGTTAGAAAATAATAGATTTTATTGGCCTAATAACTGACGTACATTCTGCAGTCCGCCGGCATTGGTTACAGACGTAATTCCGTTCTGTTCCAGAATCCTTTTGGCTAGTCCGCTGCGTCCGCCACTCTGGCAGAAAACCACAATGTTTTCTTTTCCGGCAAATTTTTTCAGATTCTGATTGATGGTATTCAGAGGAATATTGACTGCATTTTTCACCGATCCGGAAGAGAATTCTCCCGGTGTACGCACATCTACAAGAAAGCTCCCGTTTTTCACGATTTCAGCGAGTTCATTGTTACTCCCGGATACAAAAAGATTTTTAAAAAGATTGAAGATCATTTTTTTAATTTTTAAAATTTAACGGGACAAAATTGAAACTATTCTACAGCATAAACTGCTACTTTGGTTACATAACTGCGAATATTACTGATAGCGCTGATGTTCTTTTTTTCGGGAAAATCTTTGAGTGATGGGCTTTATCAAAGCTTTATAACGTTCTGCATCAAACAGTTGTGAATCGGTTAGCGCTTTATACGTCATCCAGATTCCGAACGGTGTCAGAATGATATTGGGAAGCCACGCTGCCAGAAACGGATTTAATGTTCCGTCCCAGGCCAAATTTTCCATGGAAAGATTCAGTACATAAAATACAATAAAAATGACAATCGCAATCACGACAGGAAGGCCAAGGCCACCTTTCCTGATAATAGAGCCCAGACTGGCACCAATGAGGAAAAAAATAATACAGGTAACGGAGTATGCGATAATTCTCTGTTGATACATCGCCATTCGGCTGAAGTTTTTGATAGCAGGATTTATTTCGGCTTCCCGGTTCTGAATAGTAGTTTTCAATGTTTCTATTTTACTGTAAGCTCCATACAATTGTTCCAATTTCTTCTCTTTCGTTAAACTGTCTGGTTCTGGTTCAGCAGGTTTTACAGGCATTCTTTCAATGGAAATATTTAATACTTTCTCCGAACTGTTCAGGTAAGGATTTACCTGGCTCATTAAATCATTATTGATGTATTCAAAAGTTTTGGTGTTGGATTTCCTAGTTTCTACAAGCGATTTTGAAAGTTGGCCGTAAGTTTGAAAACGATAATCGTCGGTAATTCTTTCCTCTTCAATAGCTTTGTTAATGATTTCACTGATGTCAAAATGCGAAACGAGGGTATCGAATTTTATAGCTTGATCCGGTTGTTTATGCCTTTCTATGAATCCCTTTCCATAAATATTTTCTTCAAACACATATCCGTTAAAAAGGACCAGCCGAAGATAATTTCTGTTTTCCGGAGAAGGCATCAGTTTTCCTTTTTCTGCGCGAATGGATTGCTGATCCTGATAAGAATTGGCTTTTCTGTGAATGTACACTCCTTCGAGATTCTCTCCGTTTTCACCCGATATTTTATCAAATTTCACTAAATATCCCGGAATCTGATCAATAAATTGTCCTTCTGTAAAATTCAGCGCAGGCCTAGTTTGCGCGATATTATACATCATGTTTTTAGCTTTCCGCTGGAAATCGGGCATAATGTTGTTCTGAAAAAGAAATAAAATAACAGAAAGAATGACAGAAACGACAAAAAGTGGCGCCATAACGCGGGTGAGCGAAACACCGGCAGCTTTCAACGCAGCCAATTCGTAGCGTTCGCCAAACTCGCCGAAAGTCATAATGGAGGATAAAAGAATGGTAAGTGGCATCACCAGACTGATGACACTGACCCCAAAATAAAATAGCAGTTTAATTATTTCCCAGTACGTAAGCCCTTTTCCCATAAACTGGCCCAGCTGTATCCATACAATATTCACAATGAAGATGAAAAACAGCACACTGAAAATAAAAAGGAACGGGCCAAAAAAGGTTTTTATAATATACCGGTCGATAATTTTTATCATGGCCCAAAATTAAGAAAAAGCCACAAAGTAAACAGCTTCGTGGCTTTTTGTTTTATAAGTTATTTTCTTTAAAAGAATTAATCAAAATCGGATGAAAACCTTACAGTTCTGTAACGATATAATCCCTAAAATTCGCTTTGTTGAAGGTAAACATATCAGGATTCAGCTTTTGGTTTTCCCGATATTCCCTGATGGCAATGACAGAAATATCTTTATTATTGCCGTGTTGTTCCAGTTTTACCATTTGCTTTTTGGCAGAATCTACAAAAAGATAAACATGTTTCAGGCCATTGTTTTTCACTGGAGTTAGTTTTATAAAGTCCGTATTCACACCATTTACATGTCTTTTGCCTTCATAACTCACATGATAATCTTTACGGTAAGAAGTGAGATAATTGATGGGAGAAAACATGGCGTCCGTAGCATTCGGTTTGGCGATGGTTACTTCCATATCTTCCGTATTGATATTGTATATTTTATTTCCGTCAAAAATCTGTTCAGTTTCCATTATTTTCAATTTATAACGGTCACCTGCAGCGTAATAAATTCCTGTTTCAGTTTTCGTCACTTTTCCATTCGGGCCGGACCCGAAAGTAAATTTGAAATACGTATTCTGTTTGGATTTGTAATTATTGGTGACAGCATCTAAAATCTGTTTGGATTTCGCATCAATTTTTTGTGCAAAACTAAAACTCGCTGCACCTGCAATCATAGTAACAACCACCAGTCTCGATAACATTTTCTTCATTTTCAATATTTTGTTGATTAGATAGATCAGAACCTTTGATGTTAAAGCACCCTTCCGTTTTCTATCGCCACATTCTTTTCAAAAAGTGTTCCGTTTTCCTGAAAAAACAGTGTATGCCGGAGATTTTAGGGTGATTATTTATTCCGAAGATTCTCCAGAAACTGCTCTAATGAACTGAGGTCTGAAATCTGAACTTCTCGGGCTTTGGCTCCGTTGAAACTTCCCACAATTCCGCTGGCTTCCAGTTGATCCATAATTCTTCCCGCTCTGTTATAACCCAATTTCAACTGTCGCTGAAGCATGGAAGTGGAGCCTTGCTGCGTGGAAACCACAATGCGTGCTGCGTCTTCAAAAAGAGCATCTTTTTCATTCGGATCAAAACCTCCGGTGGAAACGGACATTTCTTCAGTAGAAACCTCAGGAAGAATCATTGCCGTTGAATATCCGCGCTGAGCACCGATATAATCTACAATTCTCTCCACTTCTGGCGTATCTACAAAAGCGCACTGAAGCCTCAGAATTTCATTTCCGTTGAAATAAAGCATATCTCCTTTCCCGATCAGCTGATCTGCTCCCGGCGAATCTAAAATCGTTCTGGAATCAATTCCCGAAATCACGCGGAACGCTGCACGCGCTGGAAAATTAGCTTTAATCATTCCGGTAATAACGTTCACAGAAGGTCTTTGCGTAGCAACAATAAGGTGAATTCCAACCGCTCTGGCCAGTTGTGCAAGCCGGGCAATAGGATGTTCAATTTCTTTTCCTGCGGTCATGATCAAATCAGCAAATTCGTCCACTACCAATACGATATAAGGAAGATAGCGGTGCCCGTTTTCAGGATTTAATTTTCTTTCGCTGAACTTCTTGTTATATTCTTTGATGGTTCGGCAGAAAGCATTTTTCAGAAGTTCGTAGCGCATATCCATCTCCACACACAGCGAGTTGAGCGTGGTGATTACTTTATGGGTATCGGTAATAATCGCGTCTTCGGTATCGGGAAGTTTGGCCAGATAATGCCTTTCAATTTTGGAATATAAAGTGAGTTCCACTTTTTTCGGATCCACCATCACGAATTTCAGTTCGCTGGGATGTTTTTTATAAAGCAGAGAGGTCAGAATCGCATTAATTCCTACCGATTTTCCCTGTCCGGTAGCTCCGGCCATCAGAAGGTGCGGCATTTTGGCAAGATCGGCCATGAAGATTTCATTCGAAATGGTTTTCCCGAATACGACAGGAAGATCCATGTCAGAATTCTGAAATTTCTGAGAAGCAATCACACTTTTCATGGAAACCATTGTAGGGTTTTTTCTGGGAACTTCAATTCCAATCGTCCCTTTCCCTGGCATCGGAGCAATAATTCTGATGCCTAATGCGGAAAGATTCAAAGCGATATCGTCCTGCAGTTTTTTAATCGCCGCAACACGGATTCCGGCTTCGGGTACAATTTCGTACAGCGTTACCGTCGGGCCAATGGTGGCTTTTATTTCGGCAATTCCGACATTGAAATTTTTCAGAAGGCCGACAATTTTATTTTTATTTTCCTCCAATTCTTCTTTGTTGATATGGATTTCTTCATTTCCGTAATCTTTCAACAAATCGACGGTAGGCATTTGAAATCCGGCAAGTTCCAATGTATGGTCGTACCGGCCGTAAGCTTTCACCAATTCGGCAGATTTCCTTTCGGTATCATCCAGCTCATCCACTTCCTGAGCAATTTCAACTTTGAAATCGAAGTCATCTTCTGCAGTTTTTGAACTACTCTCCGGCGTTGTTTCAGGAGTCAGCGTCACGGTTGTTTTTTCTTCGGATTTATCATCAAAAGAAGTCAGATTGGGAGTGACAATAGGCTGAATGTCAGAGTTCCCTTCAGGTTCGGAAAAGCTTTCAGTACTTTTTTCTTTTGAAATAATAGGTGTAGTTGCTTTTACGGAAATTTCAGAATCGTTGTTCGGATCACTCAGTTCTTCATCTGCTTCAAAGATTTCCCTTGAATCGGGCATCATTCCTTTCACCCTTCCTACGGTATTCTCATTGAGCTGATGAAGGCCGGAACGAATGGAGGAAGGCCTCAAATTGAATTCCAGAATGAAATACAAAGCAATTCCTACCACAATGACTGTCCACAATCCTAAAGGCCCGATGACGGAATTCAGAAAATCAACAATCTGGAAACCATAAACACCGCTTAATGTTCCGCTGCCTTGGGTTACGGCTCCTAAAAAAACAGGCAGCCAGCAAATGAAAAACAGAGAATGACCGATGGTTTTCCAGGGTTTGAAATATTTTTTTTTGAGAATCAGCAGTCCGAAAACGAAAATAAGAAACGCCACGAGAAAAGCTGCTACACCAATGCTGTCGAAAATAAAAATTTTCCCCAGCCAGTCACCCACTTTCCCAAAAATATTGGACGATTTTACTGTTTTGTCCAACATGGTTCCGGCCTGGCTCTGATCGGCTTTCCAGTTCTTGAGATAGGAAGCGAAAGACAGTGCCATCACCACAGCGGTGACGATAAATAAAATTCCGAAAAAAATACGCGGCTTCGAAAGTATTCTGCTTTGTTCAGGCACTTGAACGGCAGTGTTTCTCTTAGTGTTCTTCATAATATCAGCTATGGCAAATGTAATAAAAATTGATTAACTGGCATCCTGGTGAATAAACTTTTCAGATGCTACTAGGGACTTTTTGTGACTAATTAAATTTCTTTTTAATTTGAAGTTTTTTCCTTCAATTCCATTTATTATATCATATTCAATTAGGTATTCCTCATCTCTACTTTTTAGAAGAATTTTATCATTTTGCAGTTCTATGTCACTTGCAATAATATTAGTTTTATTGGTTCAAATCAGGATTTGAATATAATTTTGGCAAATAATAATAACGAACCAAATCCAAAATATAATTATTTCTAAAATTACAACAAGAGAAAATACACACTTTCCTCAAAACTCTTTTTAACGACTTTAAAAACACTTTTTTAAGCCATCCCAATTTTAGGATTTTGAGATTCACTTAAAAAATGAACCTCCCGAAAATCGTTTCCAAAGAGGTCGTTTTTTATCTTTGATTCTTGAAAATGGAGGTTGCGCAACGGTTACCCATGTTGAACTAAACCTTCGCTAAAAAGCCTTTTGGGAGCCCGAAATCTGTGGTGGAATATTTGGGGCGATACACGCACAGAATCGCGATCAGTAACCGGAGAATCAGGAAATTGATGCTGAAAATGTAACGTTCGATTACAAAGATTACCGCCAGAAAGGCATCAAAAAGCAGATGGTTTTGAGCCATGAGGAGTTTATCCGCCGTTTTGCGATGCATATTTTGCCGAAAAGATTTGTAAAAATCCGTCATTATGGTTTTCTCAGCAGCACGTGGAAACGAAATCTGCAACAGAATTTAGGCATTCAGCCCATGGTAAACTTGCACCCAAAGCTTTTCAGCCGAAATGTAGTTGTTGCAGAGTTGGGAATTTGGTAACGGTTGCAACGTTCGATTTGCGCGGTCCGCCCCTTTGGTTTTTGGAGATGAGCCAAAACTTCGAAAAGCCAAAAATCTAGCATTTTGGTAAGGGATTTTATGCCCGAAAGTGAAGGAAAACACGATAAAACCAATAAAAAATACCAATATTGCCCACAAAAAAAGAGACCTTTCTGAAAGTCTCCTGTAAATCTCTAAAATCCTTCGTCGATAAACCCATAATGCTGAAAAAGCCCCCGAAGCTGCAGCCTGTCCTGAGCGAAGCCGAAGGGTTCAACGGGCTTTCATTGTTGGCTTTTCAAGCCCAACGAAAGCTTAGTTATTATCTGCAGTTTTTTTATTCAATTTTATTTAAGGTTAAAGTTTGTTCGTAATTTTCGTCATTCATTGTTTCAGGTCTTTTTCCTTCAAAATTCAACAGCATCAAAAATCTAGTATGGTGTACAGGAATTATTATTCCAAGAATTCTCCCTTTTTCAACATTGTCTTTTAAAGCAATTATGTCAATTTGTATTGGATTAGTTTTAGTGTTAATTAGATATTTCATTTCTGCTTTCTGCCCATCATTTGGACCGCCATGAATAATGAAATTTCTTCCGTCAATTTGTTCTCCATTTATTGTCATTGAGATATAGCCATCTTTTGAGAAAGTTGTCTTACTTTCATTACTCCAAAAATCAGAAGATATCCAATTTCCAATTATATTATATTCAGTTTCTTGTGAATAAATATTTAAACTAAAAATCGCAAAAAATAAAAATATCGTTCTAGTTATTATTTGCTTTGTTAATTTACTAATATTCATTGTTTTACGGTTTATTGGCAAAAATGCAGATAACGTTTCGGCGCTTGGCGAAGGTGGCGACTTTTATCGCTAAACTTCAAGCGAAGCACGAAATTCAAACTTACGAAAAAGTTTCATACGAAGTACGAAACCGCCAGTTTTGCCAAACGCTTGTTAGCGGTTCGGGCTTTGCTTTTCGTTTAGTAATTTCAACTCATTTTCTTTTTTCCATCTTCCGAGAATAATTATCCATATAAAAATTGAAACGCCTAAAATAATTAGTTTTTGTGTTCCATCTAGTCCATCTTTGATTAATGAATTAAACATCATTATTTGGATTATTAAATGAAAACAGGAACTTGCCAAAATAGATTTAGTCGATTCTGCAACTTGTCCAATTCCCCAACTTCCAAATAACAAGATACCGAGAAAAAATAGATTTTCAGATAAAGTCGCTTTTGTCAGAAAAGACAAATGCCAAAAGTACCATATGAAGCCTATTAGCAAATATCGTTTTATAGGCTTAATGTCTTTAAGTTCTTCTTGTAAATATCCACGCCAGCCAAACTCTTCCATAATGCAATAAATCAAACTTCCCAAGACAACAATTAAGCCGTACAAATTTACATTTACACCGTATTCATTCTTTACTCCGATAATTGCCAATAATATTATTGGAATAAAGGACATTAACAGACCTTTTCTTTTTGATGTTCCAAAAAATGAAATTTCAGTTTTCTGTTTTTTACGAAGTAAGTAAATGGCGATTAAAGCTCCTATAAAAACCCCACTTCCTTCAAGCAATATAACAGAAAGTAAATAAATCCAAGTTGGTAATATTTCCAAAATTTCTTTTGTTCCAAAAATGTCAAATCTAAATATATTGGAAAGTGAAATAGCTATTACTAAAAAAATAAATATTCGTTTAAAATTAATTGTATTATCTTTCATAGATTTATTTTCATTGCCTTTAATAGCCTGACCGCTAACGGTTGGGTATTTCTGTTGGCGGGGATTATGAAAACTGGTTTTTGTAAATATAACAAAAAGAACAACTAGCGAAAATCTTCATGATGTAAACTTCAACCCCGCTAATAGAAATAGCATGTTGTACGCAGTTCTTATTTAAGCCATTCCGTGCGTTCTAAAATAGGAAATCTTATTTTGGGTTATATTAATTTCAGCTCTCAGATAGCAATCGCCACCATCAAAAACACTCATCCGGTATTTTCTCCAACCATCATCACTATAATTACAAAAGCAAAAAACCTTTACGATTTTGTCTCCGTTTTTCTCATTTACTACAAAATATTGTCGATAATAATATCTCAAATCTATTTTTTCATCTTCGTAATTCCAAGTAATTGTTTTATCATCGTTATTCAATTCATTCAGCTTTGTTTTTAGGTCGTTATTATATTTTTCAACTCCAATAATAAGATTACGGTCAACAATTTCTAATTCTTCCTTTGTCAATTTTGTATTCTTCTCTGAAACATCGTCGAAAACTGTGATGTAATTTCTTTCTTTTAAAGTATCGGCTGCGTGTAGTTCAATGTATGGAATTTGAACGTTTTCTTTTTCTTTATCGGACTCCTTTTTAGAGCAAAAAATAAAAAATAGAAAAATAAAAAGTGTGGGAATATGTTTCATTTCTTTATCGCGAAACTTTGGTTAGAATTGCGCACAACGGGCCGCGTATTGGCGATGGGCGGGATTTTTAGCACTGAACTTTAATCGAAGAACAGAAGTTGAATTTTGCACTTCCGTTGATACGAAGCCGTTCAGCCCGCCTATTGCCAATACGATGTTGAACTAAACCTCCGGTAGCTTTTCCCATTCACCGTTTTAGTAATTTTGTTTTTATTAAACCCTAAAAAACATATAAAATGGCTACAAAAAAAAATCTCCGGAGGAGTTAAGGAC
>NZ_QPIE01000006.1 GCF_003336205.1 Chryseobacterium lacus | reverse complement strand
TACCCCAGTTCACGGTGGCGTTGTAAGCAGGTTGCGTTCCCGGAGGCTGAAGAGTGCCTCCCGACACAGACCATTGTACATTGGTAATGTTAGGCCCGGCAACGGTGTATTTTACCTGGCTAAACTCACACACTCGGATACAGCGGGAGCCTTCGATCTCCTCCCATACTGCCATGGCTTCACGAGGATCGCCTTCAGATCCGTAATCAAGGCAGGCAATCTGGTTATTCCAGGTAACAGTCGTTCCGCTCTGAGCCCCCACAAGGGCAGGCATCAGCAACATCCACAGGAAGAGCAGTATGTGACCCTTCGGGGGAATTTTCAAATGGTTTAAATTGACCATAAAAATAGTTTTAAGGTTATTGATGAGCCGGATGATCCGGTTCTTTTTTAATGATTCTCAAGTTGTGCACCGTTGTCAGGTGCATTTCTGATCTATTGATCATCCGGTTTGATCTTCATCATTTTACCCTTTACCATAATGCCCATTTGCACAATAGAATGCACACTGGGGCATCTCTCCCATTAGCCTGTTCTTTACTGCATGTTTACCGGTAGGCCTTACACTCTGGATCAACTAATGATCCTGTATTATTAAATTTATCATCCTTTACAAACGTGTCAAACACGCCATTCACTATTCACGCATTCACCATTCACCATTCACACCTTCACGCATGAATCTTTCTTTTTTTTTCAAACTGTACAGGGAAGGAACCTCCTCTACGGAATGCAGTGGGTTCTTTTTTCTGAAAGTCGTGGTGCTTCTCATAAAAGAGCCCACGCATTTGTGTTTTTTGGAAAAGGGCACCCGTGTAAATGCGGCTGAACCCTTTATGAAGTTCTCCATAATCGTTTATCTAATCAATAAAGCATATTCGTGAAGAATTTCATTTCAAATATAAAAATTATTTTAATATAAAAGCTAAAATATCATAAAATATTTAATTTTTATCAAAACCCGCATGAACACACGCATCCCAACGATGCAATACATAGTTTCTCTTAAGCGGGCATCACTTTTTATTGTTTCATTTTAACTTTTTAGTTTTTAGAATCTGCGAAAATCTGCGAAATCTTTGAGAACTAAAATCCGTGTTGGCTTCGAGAGCCTCAGCCACCAGAGCGCACCAAACTCTAAAACATTAACCGATTAACCCGTAACAGGCAAATTCGCTAATAAGCGAAAAAGCAAATTTGCTTCTCTAAACCAGGTTGCTTTCTTTTGAAATTTCGGCTTGCGATATTGCCCTAAGTTGGACATAGGGTAACTACGGGGTAACTACGGGGTATGTACGGGGTATGTACGGGTGAAGTATGGAGGTAGAAATTTTGAGGTGATCAAAGTGCCTGTTTTAGTGGTTTTAAGGAAGCCAAGAAACGGATTTTCACCACCATTTAACGCCAATTTTGGCCGAAACCGAGGAACCACCCCGTCATCCTCCTTCGTCGGCTGCCACCCCTCCGGAGGAGGGGAATATTTCCAACTTCTTTTGTACTGGAGGGAAAACATTTACTTTTTCTAAATAATTAACCGATTAAGCGATTAACCAGCATACTCCTTTTCTTCGGGTACGGTTCGGGTCTCCTTCGGATCGTGTTCGGTAAAATGGGTGTTTTACCGAAGGTGTACCGAACACGACCCGAACAACATCCGAACAAAACATGATGAGCTAATAAGCAAATAAGCAAATTCGCAAATCAGCAAATTCACTTTTTCTAAGTATTAACTGCAAAAAACCACCCCGTCATCCTCCTGTCGTCGGCTGCCACCCCTCCAGAGGAGGGGAATATTTCAACCTCTTTTGTATCGGAGAGAAAAATTCACTTTGTAAGCTATCAGCCATCAGCAAATTCGCAAATTCGCAAATCAGCTTCCTAAACAACTAACCGATTGGCTTCGGGAGCCTCAGCCACCCATCCGATATCTATCGACTAAATTATAACCTAAAGTTCAAAAGAAAGCAATCGACCTTAGAGCTTTTTGCATAAAGAAAAAAGTGAAATTTATTCCTTAATTACGCTCACTTTTATGGACTGCATAAAAACTTACAGTGTTTGAAGCGCGACACAAAATTTGACATGAAGCAACAAAAGTCATTTCGCGCAAGTTTGTAAGTTTTCTATGAATAAATTTTGCTTTTTTTAGCAAAAAGGTCCAGTCTTGACTTTTTTGTTACTTTTTGCGTCAAGGCAAAAAGTAAGAAGTAAAATACATTCTAAGTGGCAGTGATTTCGGCTCCGCTCAATCACCGTTTGGCAAATCTGCTGATTTGCAAATTTGCAAATGCTCCCTCTAAACCATTAACCGTTTCATCAGCAAATCAAAAATAATAACTACATTTGTATTCACAGGCTTCGAAATCAAGTGCATTTTCACTGTGTTCCCGCTACATTTTGAATCCGTCAGTAGCTTTTCTCACAAAACACCCACCACCAAAAGGTTTCCAAAGGTTCAGCCATCGTTCCACCATAGTTATACCACCGTTCCACCGTAGCTCCCGGTACCCTCCCGGTACGCTCCCGGTACCCTCCAGCCTATCTAAGGCTATTACAGAGCATGTAATTTTACACCGGGGAAACAGGAATTAAGAAGTAAGCAAAAAGGCAAATAGGAATTTTACGCGTTGCAGTGGTATGTTTCAAAAAAAGCAAGAATAAATGCTTAAGGGTAATAATTTTTTTTATATTTGTTGGAAACTTTACAAAATTAGTGCACGAAGTGAAACTTTTTCTAAAATTTGCATCCTATAAGTAGAAATGTGCGTTTTAAAATTAATTGTCTAATAAATTCCAACAAAATATGTTTTCTTATCGATTAAAAAACTACTTTACTTTCCTGATTTTCCTGTCTGCTTTTGCCACGTTTTATTCGCAAAGAGATCCTTCAGTAAATAAAGCTACTCCGTCTGCACTTACGATGAAAGCCGGAGCTTTCATTGATGTGAATGTGCCGCCATATCCGGCGTCTTCTTATACTGCAGCTCAGTTGATAGAAAATGTTCTCATCAAAGGGAATTCGAGCTGTGTGAGCGGGAATATTTCAAATGTCATTGTGTCCCCGAATACTTCTCCTTCCGATCCCGACAGAACGTGGGGTTATTTTAACAAAGGAACAACCAATTTCCCTTTCGATGACGGAATTATATTGGTGAGCGGGCCAGCTAAGGATGCGGGAAATGCTTTTATTTCCGGTGCATTAGGAGGAGGGCCAAACACAACCCCGGACCAAGACCTGATTAACGCTATTAACCCGTTGGCGCCATTGTATAACAGTACTTTTATTCAGTTTGACTTTATTCCGTCCAGTACCCAGATTACGTTTAATTATCTCTTTGCTTCTGAAGAATATACATCTACTTTTCCTTGCGGAGATTACTCTGACGGATTTGCCTTGCTCATCAAACCTGTCGGAGCAGCAAACTATACCAATATGGCGATTCTTCCGGGTGGAGGTGGGCCTGTGAGCGTTACCAACATTGTTCCTGCCAGTCCATATTCTTGTGGACCTATTAACGCCGCTTATTTTGCAGGTCATAATACAGCAAATATTGAAACCAATTTTGCCGGACGCACCATTCCTTTGACGGCCACGGCAACCGTAGTTCCGGGACAGGCCTATACTTTTAAAATGGTGATTGCTGACGCTTCAGATACTATTTATAATTCGGGTGTTTTTATTGAAGGAGGTTCTTTCGATATCGGTTTGACTTTAGTAGACCCGGGAGGTGCAACATTGCCTGCTGAAATCCAGATGTGTGATAATGATCCAAAGACTTTAATTTCATCGGTACAAATTCCTGGAGCGCTTTATCAGTGGTCACTGAATGGACAGGACATTGCCGGAGCAACCAATCCGACATACGTAGCGACGCAGCCGGGAGAATACTGTCTGGAAATTATGGTTCCCAACAACCAGTGTCCGGCCGTAGTGTGTATCAATATTGTAGGAGGAAATGCACCAATAGTTCAGGATGTCGAATTTGTTCAATGTTACGGCCCGGATGCGGTGAGTTATAATTTAACTCATACTCAGCCTTATATAACTTCAACGCAGGGTGTCACGTTTGCTTATTATGCAAATCTGGCTGATGCACAGGCACAAAATGGCAACACAATTCCTAATCCTACGAATTACATGAGTCCGGGTGGTGTAAGTGTGTATGCTTTGGTGAAATCCACCTTTTGTCCTGCAATTGCTAAAATTGATTTAGTAAAAGCACCGGAAATGATTGCTGATATTGCCCAGCCACCGGGAATCAACTGTATCCAGCCTCAGGTCAACCTGAATGCAACAGCTTCTGTATTCCCTGCGGGTTCCGTGATTAGTTGGGAAGCTTCCAACGGTGGTTACATTTACTCTGGAGCAAATACACTGACCCCGGTAGTTACTGCAGGAGGGCGATACACGCTCACCATTACCAAAGCATATGCAATAGGTGATATCGCATGTACGGTAACTGCTTTTGTAGATGTGCATGAAGATTTCAGTCCGCCATCTGTAACGGTAACAGCGTCAGATATGCGAGTTTGCGCAGGCGATCCTGTTGTTTTATCCGGAGTAGGAGGACAAAATTTTGTCTGGTCGCACAGTGCATCCACATCAGCGGATATTACAGTAAATCCAACACAAACAACTACTTACACAGTATATGCTGTAGGACTGAACGGTTGTCAGTCTACCACACCGGCTTCCATTACCATAGAAGTTATTCCGGCAATAAATACTATTCTGCAACCTATTGCCGGACAAATATGCGTTGGAGATCAGATCACTTTAGATGCAGGATTTAATGAAAATTATACTTATACATGGAGTAAGGTTGAGAATTCGATTCCATCAGTTATCGGAACCGGACAAACCATCACTGTAGATCAGATAGGAACCTACACAGTAACCATCGAAAATGGAGAATGTGAAGCCACTTTTGAAACCAAAGTGATTACAGCACAACTTCCGCAGATTACTAATGCGGATTACCAATCGGGAACCCTTACGATTACAGCAAGCAATCCGAGTTTTACAAATCCTTTGGAATATTCTATTGATAATGGTTTCACATGGCAGGAATCAAATGTTTTCACTGGTGTTCAGGACAATACGACCCTGATGCTCATGGTTAGAATTAAAAACACTTCGTGTGTGACCATCAAAGATTTCTTTACACTGCACATTCCGAACATCATTACGCCCAACGGAGACGGAAAAAATGATGAGTTGGATTTCAGTGCCATCAGCAGATTTGAAGATTTCGAAGTATTTATTTTCGACCGTTATGGCAAGAAAATTTGGGAAGCCGCTAAAAATGCACCGGTTTGGGACGGAAGATTCCAAGGCAGGGCATTATCTACAGCTACATATTGGTATCAGGTGAAATATAAAGATCCCGTATCTGATACCATGGTTCTGAAAAAAGGGTGGGTGCTCCTGAAAAACCGAGAGTAATTCCCACGACAGTTTATAAAATTTGCCCTCTTTTCGGAGGGCATTTTTTTATTGATATTTTTTCCAGAGTTGGGTAAATTCAATGAAATCTTCCACGGAAAGTTCCTCTGCTCTTTTATCCATAAATTCATGTGACTTCAGCACTTCAGGAATAACGAGTGATTTCAGGGCGTTGGAAAGCTTTTTCCTTCTCTGGTTGAAGCCTGTTTTCACAATTTGTTTGAAAAGCACTTCATGATATTCCAATCCGGGTTTTGGATTACGAATCAGCTGTATCACTCCCGATTTCACTTTTGGCGGAGGATTAAATACATTTTCATGAACGGTAAATAGGTAGTGTACATCGTAATAGGCCTGAACAAGAACCGATAAAATCCCATACTCTTTGGTGCGCGGAACCGCCGCTGTTCTTTCGGCAACCTCTTTTTGAAACATTCCCACCATTTCCGGAACATGATTGTAATAATCAATGATTTTAAATAAAATCTGAGATGAAATGTTGTAAGGAAAATTCCCGATAACAGCAATTTGTCCCAATTCTGTGAAGGAAAAATCAGTCTTCAGAAAATCTCCGATAAAGTGTTCGTCCTTAAGTTGTAGATAATTTTGCTTCAAATATTCTATAGATTCATTGTCAATTTCCGCAACATAAATCTCCTGTTTTGGGTGTTCCAGTAGATATTTGGTGAGAACCCCCATACCGGGGCCCACTTCCAGGATATGATGGTATTCCTGAAAGCTGAGACTGTTGACAATTTTCTTCGCAATATTTTCATCGGTTAGAAAATGCTGTCCAAGGTGTTTTTTTGCTCTGATGCTCATGATGGTTTTTTAGAAAAATTGGTTTCATAAATACCTTTTGCACAGCAGCCGAAGATATTGTTTTATGTTTTTTTAACACCTTTTTATCCGGTGTTTCCGGCAAATTTCGGAAGTTTTTTTCTATTTTAGCCAAAAATTTTGATGCAATGGCAAAAACAGTGGAGGACTTTAACAGAAGAAGGCTCAGATCCAGCAATATCACCGTCGTGGTCAGTATCGCTTTGGTTCTTTTTCTGGTTGGGCTTTCAGGATTAATCCTGATGAACGCCCAGAAGTATTCTGATTACCTCAAGGAACAGCTGGTAGTCAATGCCTATTTCGATCAGGATTATGACCCTAAAGATTCTTTAAAATTGGCACAGCGCGAGCAGGAAGCGGTGGAGAAAATCAGCAGTTTGGCGGCCGTAAAAAGAGCCACTTATATTTCACGGGAACAGGCTACGCAGGAAGCCAAAAAAAGCCTGGGAATCGAAACTGAAGCCTTGTTCGATGTGCATATTTTCCCGTCATCTGTGGAAATTGCACTGAAACCGGAGTTTGTGGATCCAACAAAAGTTGATGATGCCATTAAGCAAATTGCTGCTACACCGGGAATTGTAGATGTAAAAAATAATTCCGAATCTCAGCAGATCTATGAAAATCTTAATAAAATCCTGAAGTGGATTCTTTCCTTTTCCCTTCTTTTTTTGGTATTGGCCATTGTTCTCATCAATAATTCCATCAGGCTGAAGATTTTTTCAAAAAGATTTATTATTAAAACGATGCAGCTGGTAGGAGCCAAAAGAAGATTTATCCTGAAGCCTTTTATTATAGAAGCCATCATTCTCGGCATATTAGGCTCGTTGCTAGGACTGCTTGCGTTGTTTGGTGTGTGGTACTATTTTACTTCCACTATTCAAACTCCTTTTGTCCAGGATACACAACAATATATATGGCTGTTGCTTTTGGTTTTCGGAATCGGTATTCTGATCACCGTTACAAGTACTATTTTTGCTACCTGGAGGTTCCTGAGAAGCAATATTGATGATTTATATTATAACTAAAAATGGCAAAAAAAAATACTGCGTTTTCAGCAGAAAAGTTTGGGGCTTCAAAGTCTGATAATGTTTCGCAGAACCATCCGTTCTACTTCGGAAAAGAAAATTTCAAATGGATGTTGATCGGCCTGATTCTGATCATTGCCGGATTTATCCTGATGATGGGTGCAGATGCTAACACCGTGGACGGCGTTTACAATCCTGAAGTCTGGAACGAAGGCATTTTCTCTTTCCGCAGAATCCGGCTTGCTCCGTTGCTGGTGATTGCAGGATTCGCTGTTCAGGTGTACGCTATTTTGAAACGAAACAAAAAATAAACTTTTACAATTCAAAAAACCATCAGAACTCATGCTTCTTGATGGTTCTTTAATTTACTGCCATGGATTTAATCAAAGCCATTTTTATCGCTATTATAGAAGGCCTCACGGAATATCTTCCCGTTTCTTCTACCGCTCACATGATTTTCGCAAGTTCCATTTTTGGTATTCAGGAAGATGAATTTGTGAAAATGTTTCAGGTTTCCATTCAGTTTGGAGCTATTCTCGCCGTGGTTTTCCTGTATTGGAGAAAGTTTTTCGATCTTTCCAATATCAAATTCTATCTGAAACTGGCCGTGGCTGTGATACCCGCTTTAGGATTGGGCTATATTTTTGATGATAAAATAGAGGCGGTTCTGGGCGATCCGGTTCCCATTGCTGTTGTACTGATCTTAGGTGGAATTGTCCTGCTTTTTATTGACAAACTTTTTAAAGTCCATATTATTGACGACGAAAAAGATATTACCTATAAAAGTGCCATCATCATCGGGTTTTGGCAATGTCTTGCCATGATGCCGGGAACCAGCCGAAGTGCGGCTTCCATCATTGGAGGAATGCAGCAGAAACTTACCCGAAAAGCGGCTGCAGAATTTTCCTTTTTCTTGGCAGTGCCTACCATGCTTGCGGTGACTGTATATTCTGTTTTTTTGAAAAACTGGAATCATAAAGGAGTGGAACAGAAAGGCTACGAAATGCTGATGCAGGGCGATAATATGCTGATGTTTCTTGTGGGAAATATCGTCGCTTTTGTGGTGGCTGTCGTTGCTATTAAGTTTTTTATCGGCGTTCTTACCAAATACGGTTTCAAACCCTGGGGTTGGTACAGAATCGTGGTTGGGATTGTGTTGCTGATTTATTTTACACAGTTTAAATAATAGACATTGACGAGCGAAAAATTGCAAAACGGAACGGTATTGCTAGTGGACAAACCATTAGACTGGACTTCTTTTCAAACGGTGAATAAAATTAAATTTAAACTGAAAAGAGAATTTCCGGAACTTCCGAAAAAATTTAAAATTGGCCATGCCGGAACTTTGGATCCTCGCGCAACCGGTCTTCTGATTGTCTGCACCGGAAAAGCTACCAAGCAAATTCCTGAAATTCAGGAAGCACCAAAAGAATATTTTGCAGGCATTAAAATTGGCGTGCAGACAGAGTCCTACGATACCGAAAAACCCGAAATTCTGCATCAGGACTTCTCTCATATTGAAGAAGATTTTATTGTGAAAACTCTTGAAAATTTCGTGGGCGAGATTGATCAGTGCCCTCCCGTTTTTTCTGCTATCAAAATTGACGGGAAACGGGCTTACAACCTTGCGAGAGCGGGAGAAAGAATCGAAATGAAATCCCGAAAAACCACCATACATTATCTTCAGGATGTTAAAATTGATCTGCCTTTCGTTTATTTTACCGTAGGATGTTCGAAAGGAACTTACATCCGAAGTTTGGCGCATGATATCGGTGCCGCTTTGGGAGTTGGAGCGTATTTAACTAAACTGAGGAGAACTAAAATTGGAGACTTCTCCGTAGAACAGGCATCGTCTGATTATTTAAACAACGATTTTCGTTTTTCTGATCATGAATAAAATCCGCATCAATAAATATCTTTCCGAAGTGGGCTACTGTTCCAGAAGAGCAGCAGATAAACTTTTGGAAGAGGGAAAAATAACCGTCAACGGAAAAGTTCCTGAAATGGGAACCAAAGTTTCTGCCGAAGATGAAATTCTGGTGGACGGAAAATCAATTACAAAACCGGAAGAAGAAGAGCATGTTTACATTGCCTTTAACAAACCTGTGGGAATCGTTTGCACTACCGATACTCATCGGGAAAAAGATAATATCATCGATTTTATAGGATATCCCAAAAGAATTTTTCCGATTGGCCGATTGGATAAACCCAGCGAAGGGTTGATTCTCCTGACCTCAGACGGCGATATTGTAAACAAAATTCTTCGCTCCCGGAACAATCATGGAAAAGAATATCTGGTGCGGGTGGATCAACCGATTACACGTGAATTTTTACAGAAAATGCGTAACGGAATTCCGATTCTTAATACAGTGACCAAAAAATGTATCGTGGAAAAAGTGGATGCTCTGTCCTTCAGAATTGTGCTGACACAAGGACTCAACCGACAGATTCGCAGAATGTGCGAATATCTGGATTACAAGGTTTTGAAACTGAAACGCGTCAGGGTTTTAAATATTTACCTCGATATTCCTGTCGGGAAATGGCGTAATCTGACTTCGGAAGAATTGGCAGGATTGAAAGAACTTATCAAAGATTCCAGTAAAACAAGCAATTAATCCTTCAAATACATTCTCATTTTTCGTTCATATTCTGGCTTTGTTTTAATGAATTTCCAAATTTTCTTTTCGTCAGGATTTGAGATTCGGTAATAGATGATTTTATCCGCAGAATAACGGAAATAAGGATGGGTTTTCAACCAGCTTTCCGGCGCATCGGTCAGGGTATGTTTTTCCACAAGTGAGGGATTCAGTGGGCTTATAGAAGCCAGTTTTTCCGCTAAGCTGCGGTCGATATCAAACACTTCAAACACTTGGTTTTTATCCACAAAACCACCGAGTTTTTTTCTGAAGCCGATAAAACTTCCGGCTGCTTTTCCGTCGAAACCAAATTCCAAAAGTTGCTGATAGGTGAGTTCATTAATATCGGTTTTAGAAAAATTGGTGGCCGATGCTTTTGGAGAAATTTTGGGTGTCGCAACGGCAGTATTGTTCAAAGATTCGGTATTAAGAACGATAAAGGGTTTTAATTCTTCAAATTTTTCCGGGGAGATCACAAAACATTTCTGAATGTCCTCCAAGGTGCTGAATTTCCCTTTCAAATTTCTGTTTTTATAGTTGATAATCACAGCAGCTTGTTTTTCTGAAAATCCTAATGCTTTCCAGCCTTCCGCATCCAATTCGTTAGGATCGAAAATGGTGTGGCTTTTAGCGGATTCCTGTTTTATAATCCGTGTTTTCTCTGTAGCATTTTCAGGCTGATATTCAGGAAGAAGCAAATAAGGTGCGAGTGCTTTATACTGTTCATCGCCGATTACAAAACATTCTCTGAATTTTTCTTTGCTTATAAAACTTCCGCCCAGATAATTTTTATATTTCAGAATGGCTGCCGCCTGTTTCTCGCTGAAACCTACGTTTTCCCATTGCTGTTGTGTGTATTGATCCGGATTAAATTTTTCACTGATATTGATTTTGCTTTTGGCAGAAACAGGACTGTAAAATGGACGGTTTTGAGAATAGTTTGGGGAAGAAGCAGTTTCGGGAAGCAGAATGTAAGATTCCAGTTCAGCATATTTTTCATCCGAAACAGCGTAACATTTTTTAAACTGTTCTTTAGATACGAAAGTACCTCCTACCATATTTTTATATTTGAGAATAGTAGCCGTCTGTTTTTCTGAGAAACCCAATACCTGCCATTGTTCGGCATTCAGATCATTGGGATTGAACTTTGTGTACATTTGGGTTTTATCTGCTGAATTTTCAGGAAAATAAACCCCACTTTCCGGAATTTCCGGAGAAGGTTCCGGAGTTTTGGAAAGGAAAATAACCGCGCTTGCTGTCAAAACAGCCAGAATGATGAACCATAACTTACTTTTCAAGTCCATCAGAGGCAAAGTATTTTTCATTATGCATTATTTTCAAACAAAACTAATTGGTTCTCAAGAAAATAACATCAGGAAAAATCCCTTTTTTTATTCGGAAATATTTTATTATATTGGCGGTTCGGCTAAAGAATCTTTCAGTTTTTGCAGTTCGGCCTTCAGGAATTCCAGCCGGTCAATCATAGAAACAGTTTCCGATATCCTGCTGTTGGTGGTGAGCGAAATTCGGGCTCCATCTAAAGTATAGCCTTTTTCTTTCACCAAATGGTAAATAATTTTGAGATTTTTGATGTCTTCAGGAGTGAAATACCGGTTTCCTTTTTTATTCTTCTTCGGCCGCAAAATAGGAAATTCCTGCTCCCAATAGCGGATCAGAGAAGTATTTACGTCGAAAGCTTTGGCCACTTCACCAATAGAATAATATAATTTATCCGGCAGATTAATCTTCATACTGATGATTTTCAGCAAATGTAGGAAAAAATCAGAACTGGAAAAAATGGTACAATACCGCGGCTTACCGTGGTTTTTTGAAACAGTGAAGGCATAAACTTTTGTTCACCTTTTAAAAAAGTAGTAATTTTAATGCCTAAAATAACAGTTTGCAACAGAGTATTATGCATGCATAGTATATTTGTTTACCTTTACAAAAATCTAAACATACGTTAACACATGAAAATATTAGTTTGTATCAGTAGTGTTCCGGATACTACTTCCAAGATCAATTTTACAGCAGATCAATCTGCTTTCGATAAAAACGGTATTCAGTGGGTCATTAATCCATTGGATGAATTTGCTTTAACCAAAGCGATAAAATTACAGGCTACGGGTGCTACGGTTACCGTGCTGAATGTTGGCGGTCCTGAAACAGAACCCGTTATCAGAAAAGCGCTTGCCATTGGAGCCAATGATGCGGTTAGAATTAACACCGAACCCAAAGACAGTTATTCCGCAGCAAAAGAAATCGCGGAAGCAGCGCGCTCCGGAGGATATGATTTAATCCTTTGCGGAAAAGAAAGCATTGATTATAATGGCGGCGCAGTTCCGGGAATGGTAGCTCAGTTGTTAGACTGGCCTTTCGTGAATGCCACTGTAGGATTGGAAATTGATGGTTCCGAAGCGAAAGCAGTTCGGGAAATTGAAGGCGGAAAGGAAACCATTTCTGTCAAACTTCCTGCGGTAATTGCCGGACAGAAAGGATTGGTGGACGAAAAAGAACTAATTATCCCCAACATGAGAGGAATTATGACGGCCAGAACCAAACCACTCAATGTCATGGAAGCTGCTTCTATAGAAGTAAAAGTAGAACCTGTAACATTTGAAAGTGTTCCGACAAGAGCTGCTGTGAAAATGGTAGCGCCGGATCAACTGGACGAGTTGGTAAGATTGCTTCACGAAGAGGCAAAAGTGATCTAATTTTTCATTTTCAATTTTAAATTTACAAAAATGGCAGTATTCGTATACGCAGAAAATATTAACGGAATTTATAAAAAAGCAGCTTTTGAAGCGGTTTCTTATGCCAAAGCTATCGCCGACCAAAAAGGGGAAACGGTAACTGCGGTTTCTTTCAACCCTACAGATTCTTCAGAGCTTCTGTATAAATATGGCGCATCGCAGGTAATTCATGTAAAAGATGAAGGTCTTAAAAACTTCAGTGCGAAAGCTGTAGCAACTGCAATGGGAGAAGTGGCAGAAGGGAACATTATCATATTTCCTCATACTACAGATGCTTCTTCGGTAGCACCAATGTTGGCCGTAATGAAAGATTATGCTTTAATTACCAATGCCGTGGAAGCACCGGAAAGCACGTCGCCTTTTCAGGTGAAAAGAAGGGCTTTTTCAGGAAAAGGTTTCATGCATGCAAAAGCTAATGGAGAAAAAGTGATTGTCACGGTTTCGCAAAACGCTTTTGGAGCAAAGGAAAATCCGGTTTCTGGAACTGAAGAAATTAAAAATCTTTCGATAGCGAATGAAGATACCAAAGTGTTGTCTCATGAACAGTCTTCAGGAAAACTGGATTTGAAAGAAGCAGAAATCGTAGTCTCAGCAGGACGCGGAATGAAAGGCCCTGAAAACTGGGGAATGGTAGAAGAACTGGCAGAGGTTTTAGGCGCTGCGACAGCGTGTTCCAAACCGGTTTCAGACATTGGATGGCGTCCACACAGTGAACACGTGGGGCAAACCGGAAAAGCCATCGCTCCGAATCTGTACATTGCTATCGGGATTTCCGGAGCTATTCAGCATTTGGCCGGAGTGAATTCCTCCAAAACAATTGTAGTCATCAATAATGATGCAGAAGCACCCTTCTTTAAATCTGCTGATTACGGAGTGGTGGGAGATGCATTTCAAATTGTTCCGGAACTGACAAAAAAAATAAAAGCACTGAAGGGATAATTTTTAGTTATTCCGATTCAAAAGCCCGATTTTCGGGCTTTTTGTTTTCCTCAGAAATTATTTTCAATTTCGATTTACAAATATTAAATTTACTATATATTTGCCATTATGGATTATAAAGAACTCGTTATACGCGGAATTTCCTATAGTCAGACGCAGTCAGGAGCTTATGCCCTGCTGCTGGAACATGAAGAGACGAATGTGAAACTCCCCGTTGTTATTGGTAATTTCGAAGCACAATCTATTTCATTAGGACTGGAGAAAGACATTCATCCGCCGCGGCCGCTTACCCATGATCTTTTTACTCAGTTTATTACGGCCACTCATTACTCTATAGTTTCAGTGATTATTTACCAAATTATAGACGGCGTTTTCTTTTCTAATATCAATTTTCTGCATCAGGAAACCGGCGAAACGATGGTGATGGATGCCCGCACATCTGATGCTGTAGCAATGGCGGTGCGTTTTGATGCTCCTATTTATACGACTTCAGATGTGCTGAATGAAGCAGGTATTTTTCTCGAAATTGAAGAAAAAACGATAGAAGACGAAAATCTGGAACAGGAAATTTCAGAAGACAGCTTACAAGCGATGTCACTGGAAGATCTTCAAAAACTTCTGGAAGATGCCGTGAAAGAAGAAGATTTTGATACCGCAATGGAAATTCAGCAGGAAATCAAAAAAAGAAACAAAAAAATAGACTGAAAAGTACCTTATAACCTGAATAGCAAAACACCATGAATTTAAAATTACGACTTACCGTCCTAAGCTTCCTTCAGTTCTTTGTGTGGGGAGCGTGGCTCATTACCATAGGAGTTTATTGGTTTGGGAATAAACAGTGGAGTGGAGCCGAATTTGGAGCAGTATTCTCCACATTAGGTATAGCTTCCATCGTCATGCCGGCCTTGACGGGTATTATTGCCGATCGATGGGTGAATGCTGAAAAACTTTACGGTATTCTCCATATTCTGTATGGTGTTGTGCTGTTTTATCTTCCCCAAGTTACGGATCCCGGACAGTTCTTCTGGGTGATGTTGCTGGCCATGGTTTTCTATATGCCTACAATATCGCTTTCCAATTCCATTGCATATTATATTCTGAAAAATAATAATTATGATGTAGTAAAAGACTTTCCTCCCATTCGTGTTTGGGGGACTTTGGGATTTATTGCAGCGATGTGGGTTACCAACCTGACAGGAAATAAAGCTTCTGAAAATCAGTTTTATATTGCTGCTATTTTTGCTGTATTGCTGGGATTGTATGCGTTTACTTTGCCGAAATGCCCACCGCAGAATACGATTCCAAAGAACGCTACAATTTCCGAAAAACTTGGGCTCAATGCGTTTGCGTTATTCAAGGAATATAAAATGGCCGTGTTTTTTCTTTTTTCAATGTTTCTGGGAGCGGCATTGCAACTTACCAATATGTATGGTGACACTTTTCTTTCAGATTTTGAAAAAAATCCGCAGTATGAAGACAGTTTCGTCGTCCGGTATTCTACAATTATTATGTCTATCTCTCAGATTTCCGAAACCCTGTTCATTCTGGCCATACCCTTCTTTTTGAAACGTTTTGGTATTAAAAAAGTGATGCTTATTTCGATGGCAGCTTGGGTGATGCGTTTTACCTTTTTCGCTTATGGCACTCCCGAAGGATTGGGGCTTGTTCTCATTATTCTTTCGTGTATCGTATATGGAATGGCTTTCGATTTTTTCAATATTTCAGGATCGCTGTTTGTAGAAACCACCACGGACTATAAAATCAGATCTTCAGCTCAGGGATTATTTATGATGATGACCAACGGATTCGGTGCCGTGATCGGAAGTTTAGGGAGCGGCTGGATTATTTCAAAATATTTTGAGGATGCTGCCGGAGATAAAATGTGGCATGAGATCTGGCTGGTGTTTGCGTTGTATGCTCTCGTCGTTACTGTATTATTTGCAATCATGTTTAAACATAAACATCATCCTGAAGAAGTAGCAGAAGTGAGACACTAAATTATCGGAATTTCATCAAATAATATAAGCTGCAATCCTATCCGGAACGCAGCTTTTTGTTTATTTTTGCTAATAAACCTCAGTTGACATCTTCATTAAAATGATTACATTTGCATAGATCCCTATAATTATTTCACGTGAAAGTATCCCGCCTTGCCGCCAATTTGATTGGTTCAGAAATCATAAAAATAGGAAATGAAGTCAACGAGTTGAAAGCAAAAGGTGCAGAAATTGCCAACCTTACCATCGGTGACCTCAATTCAGAATTATATCCCATTCCTGAGCTTTTGAAAAAAGGCATTCAGGAATCGTATCAAAACAATCTTACCAATTATCCTCCTGCCAACGGACTCCTAAGCTTGCGGAAAGCCGTCTCGGAAGATTTGAAAAACCGTTGGAATCTCGATTATTCTGAAAACGAAATTTTGGTTTCAGGAGGCTCAAGGCCTTTAATTTATGCGGCTTACCGTACGATTGTGGATGAGGGCGACAAAGTAGTTTATCCCGTGCCTTCCTGGAACAATAATCATTATACCTATCTTACTTCCGGTGAAAAAATAGAAGTGGAAACTTCTGTAGATCATAATTTCCTGCCCACAGCTGCCGAACTGAAGCCTCATTTGGAAGGTGCCGTTTTGTTGGCATTATGCTCGCCGCTGAATCCGACCGGAACTATGTTTTCACAACAGCAACTTTCTGAAATCTGTGAACTCGTGTTGGAAGAAAACAGAAGACGTTCTCCGGAGGAAAAACCGCTGTACATTTTATACGATCAGATTTATGCAATGCTGACTTTTGATCAGGAACATTTCAATCCGGTTTCTCTGTTTCCGGAGCTGAGAGAATATACGGTTTTTATCGATGGAATTTCAAAATGCTTCGCCGCAACAGGGGTTCGCGTTGGATGGAGTTTTGGGCCGCCGGAAATTATACATCACATGAAATCACTTCTGGGACACGTCGGTGCCTGGGCTCCCAAGCCGGAGCAGGAATCGGTCGCTCAGTTTTTAAATAAAAGTCAGGAAGTGGATCTTTTCGTGAACGATTTTAAACAGAAAATAAAAGAAAGCTTGCAGACCCTTCACCTCGGAATTCAGGAAATGAAATCCAAGGGCTATAAAACCGAAAGTATACAACCAATGGGTGCTTTATATCTCACGATCGCTTTGAATTATATCGGAGCTGTGAAACCCGACGGACAGCAAATCAGCAATTCCTCAGATCTGGTTTTTTATCTGATTCAGGAAGCCGGAGTGGCTCTGGTTCCCTTTTCCGCTTTTGGAAACTCAGAAAATATGGCCTGGTTCAGGGCTTCTGCGGGTGGTCTCAGCAAGAGTGAAATACAGGATCTTTTCCCAAGATTAGAAAAAGCACTTTCCCAACTCGTATAAAATCTTCATTGATGATGAAAATTATTGCCGTCATTCCGGCCCGTTACGAAGCTTCCAGATTTCCGGGAAAACTGATGCAAAAGTTAGGGGAGAAAACCGTGATTTCCACAACCTACGAAAATGTAGTAAAAACGGGGCTTTTCAGTGATGTTTTTGTAGCTACAGATTCTGAAATTATTTTTAACGAAATCCAAAGCAACGGTGGAAAAGCAGTGATGACAGGCCAACATGAAACCGGCAGCGACAGAATCGCCGAAGCGGTGGAAAATATAAACTGCGACATTGTAGTAAATGTTCAAGGTGATGAACCTTTTCTTAAAACCGAACCATTGAAACAATTGATGGAGGTTTTTCAGCAAGATCTCAACAAAAAAATATCTTTGGCTTCTTTAAAAATAAAATTGCAGAATCAGGAAGATATTGAAAATCCGAATCATGTAAAAGTAATCACCGATCTCAATGGTTTTGCTCTTTATTTCAGCCGTTCCGTGATTCCGTATCATCGGGAAAAATCCATAGATGCAGAATATTTCCGTCATATCGGCGTTTATGCTTTCAGAAAGGAAGCACTTTTGAAATTTTCCCGGTTGCCGATGAGTCCTTTGGAGAAGCTGGAAAAAATAGAATGTATCCGATATCTGGAGAATGGCATGAAAATCAAAATGATAGAAACCGATTTTGTAGGTGTGGGTATTGATGTGCCGGAAGATCTGGAGAAAGCCCGGGCGATTCTGAATCAAAAATAAACTGCCCATTACTTCAAGAAAAATTAAATTTACCAAAGTTTAAAAACCATTTATGAAAAAAATACTCAGCATATTCATCCTCTTCATCTCATTGGGTTTCCAAGCGCAAACCGGCAAAGAAATTATTGAAAAAAACATTGAACTTTCCGGAGGGATTACCAACTGGAAACTCCTGAATACCGTCACCATCCACGGGAAAGTGATCCTCGGAATTAATGATGAATATCCGATCAAAATTTATCAGGCAAGGCCTAACCTTACCAAAACCGTGATGGTGGTTAATAAAAAAGAAACACCGATTGCCGGATATGACGGAAAAAGAGGATATGGAATGCACTACGCCAGCAACACGCTTCAGGAATATTCCGACTATATTGCTGAAAGTTTCGATAACGATTTTATTGATTTTGAAAATAAAGGTTTTGTCGCCAGTTATCTGGGAAAAGAAAAAGTCGGCAATTCACAGTGTCATAAAGTAGAACTGGTGAAGAATGTGAATAAGAATATTTATTATTTTGATACCCAGACGTATATGTTGATCAAGGAGGAGAAAAAAGACGAGACGTTGCTGTATACAGATTATAAAAAAGTGGGAAATCTTCTTTTTCCGTTTCGGATAGAAAGTTCAAATCCCGCAAAAGACAGTGAATTTGTGATAATGGTGAACAAAATAGAAACCAACAGAGCGCTTCCTGAAAATACATTTAAATTTAAATAAAATGAAAAAAGTACTGATATTTTTCCTTTCTGCTTTTGCTTTTTTACAAAGTTGTGGACAGAAAAGCGACCAGTCTAAAGCCAAAACAAAACAACTTATGGGAACAACAATTTATGATTACACAGTAGAAAGCCTGGACGGCGGCAAAATAAATTTCGCGGATTTCAAAGGCAAGAAAATTCTCATCGTCAATACGGCTTCCGAATGTGGTTTCACTTCACAGTACGAAGATCTCGAAAAATTACACCAGCAGTATCAAGACCAATTGGTCATTGTAGGTTTTCCGGCAAATAATTTTGGAGGACAGGAACCGGGAAGCAATGAAGAAATCGCAGCGTTCTGCCAGAAAAACTATGGCGTAACGTTTCCGATGGCAGCCAAAGTTTCCGTGAAAGGAGATGATACAGCTGATATTTTTAAATTTCTTACAGAAAAAGAACTGAATGGTGTCAAGAATACGTCTATTCTCTGGAATTTTACCAAGTTCTTATTAGATGAAAACGGAACGTTGATCGACAGTTTTGTAAGCACAACAAAACCGACTGATGAAGCGATAACGAAACATTTGGAGTAATTATAGAAAGGATTTTAATTGTGGACCAGCGAAAGAGCGAAGCTGCAAATGTTAAAAATTCCGGATCTATTTTTAAAACTTTAATTAATATTCAGTCTTCTGAAATTCGTAGCCAGAAACCGTGTGTAGCGCACGGATATGCTGAATGCCGTTGCTCAGGATGATTTCCTTCGCTCCTATTACAGAATTGTAACGGGCCACCTGCTCAAACGTTTTTTCATTCAGCGCAATATGAGGTGCCTTGCATTCTATTAAAATATGCGGTACGGTTTTTTGAGTAATTAAAAGGTCAATTCTTTTGGTAAGGCCGTTCAGAATCAGCTTTTTTTCCGAGATTAATGCCGAGGCGGAATAGCCTTCAGTGGTCATAAAATAATGAATCCAGTGCTGCCGTACCCACTCTTCAGGCGTCAGTAGAAGGTATGATTTCCGGGTGAGGTCATAGATAAATAACTTATCTTTGTCTTTTCTGAAATGAAAATTAAATTGTTCCCGGAAATTCAGTTTTGGCAGTTGCACGTACGATGAAAGATTTAGAATTATTGCTCAAAAATATTAAAAATAAGGAACTTCTCCCGATTTATTTTTTCCACGGAGAGGAACCCTATTTTATGGATGTTGCCGTAAAATGTCTGGAAAATGAAGTGTTGGAGGAAGATGAAAAAGCATTCGGGCAAACCATTGTTTACGGAAAAGATACTACGATGGCTGAAGTGATCGCTTCTGCGCAGCAGTTTCCGATGTTTGGAAATATCAACCTGATTATCGTAAAAGAAGCGCAGGATCTGAAATGGAATGAGGAAGATGTGAAAGTGCTCGAACATTACATCGAAAATCCTGTTCCTACTACAGTGTTGGTTTTTGCCCACAAGCATAAAAAACTGGACAGCCGGAAGAAAGTGTCGAAAATTCTGGATAAGAAGAGATTCCTTTTTCACAGCGAACCTGTGAAAGACTGGAGTCTGGCACAATGGATCAGCGGCGAATGCAAATCAAAAAATATAAAAACTGATCCTGAAATTCCCGTGTTGCTGGCTGAATATCTTGGAAACGATCTTTCCAGAATTGCCAATGAACTCCAGAAACTGAAAATTATTCTGAAAGACGGCGAAGTGCTAAACCACCAACTGGTGGAAACCCACATCGGTATCAGTAAAGATTTCAATGTTTTTGAATTGCAGAAAGCTCTGGGACAAAGAAATGCTGCAAAAGCGATGCACATTGCCCATTACATCGGCAAAAATCCGAAAAGCAACCCTTTTGTAATGATGATCGGAAATCTGTATAATTATTTTTCAAATCTGATTATTTATCACACCATGCCGGGACAAAACTCCTCAGTTATCGCCGGAGCAATGGGAGTTAATCCTTATTTTATAAAAGATTACGCCGAAGCAGCGCGAAACTATCCGCTGAAGCGCGCCACAAGAGTGATTTCTATTCTCCGCGAGATTGATCTGAAAAGTAAAGGACTGGGCGCAAACCAAACCGAAGACAGCGAACTGCTGAAAGAATTGGTATATAAAATCCTGAATGTAGATCAAGTGAAAGTGAAAGCGTGAGGATTGTTTTTATCAGAACTTTACTCAGCTGATTTTTCTTTTTCCTATTTCAAAAATTCTATATTTGTATAAAATTATTTCATGCTCGTAATAGGTATTGCAGGTGGCACCGGAAGCGGAAAAACTACGGTAGTAAATAAAATTCTTCAGCAGTTGAATACGGAAGGCGTCAATGTGCTTTCTCAGGATAATTATTATCATGACAATCAGCATCTTTCGTTGCAGGAAAGGGAAGTGCTGAATTATGACCATCCCAAATCCATCGATTTTGAACTCTTGATGAAGCATGTACGAATGCTGAAAAACGGAGAAAGTATCGAGCAGCCGGTGTACAGTTTTGTTACCCATTCCCGAACGGGTGATCATGTGATGGTAGAACCCCGGAACGTACTGATGGTAGAAGGAATTCTTGTACTCACTCACGCCGAACTTTTGAAGGAATATGACCTAAAAGTCTTCGTCCATGCCGACAGCGACGAACGGCTGATCCGGAGAATCAGAAGAGATACCCAGGAAAGGGGAAGAGATTTGAGTGAAGTGTTGCACCGCTACCAAACTACTTTGAAACCCATGCATCAGGAATTTATAGAACCTTCAAAAAACCATGCAGACCTGATTGTTCCCAATATGCGTCACAACAATGTGGCCATCGATTTCCTGACAACCGTCATCAATAATTCACTAAAAAAATCACCACATGAAAAATTTAATCAAGGATATTAAACCGGTGTCGCCAACGGTGAGATGGCTCAGAAAATATGTCATCAACAAATATGGAATAACCATCGTTGCATTTCTCGTGTGGATGACGCTTTTTGATCAGACTTCTTTTCTGGTCATCAATGGCATGAATCAGGAAATCAGCAAATACGAAGAGCAACTGGACTATTACAAAACTGAATATCAGAAAAATGACAGTTACTATAAAAAGCTGATGAACAATAAGGATGAAAAAGAAAAATTTGCGAGGGAAAATTATTTTATGAAAAAATATGATGAAGAAATTTTCATCCTTGTGGTGGACAGCAGTCGTTTGAAACCACGAAAGTAACTGAATCTGACAGAGTAAATTGCAATATTATGTTAAAAGAAACTTCAGTACAGGATTGGGAAAACCTGGTGAAAAAGCAACTGAAAACAGAAGATATCAATGCAGTTCTTTCTAGGCAAAATCTGGAAGGAATTGAAGTGAAACCCTATTACGGCGAACCTTCATACGTTTTGAAAAACCTTCCCAAAGTGGAAGAAAATACCCATCTCGTTGCGCTTTATCATGAAGAATATGAAGAAGAAGTGCGGGCTTTCCTGCTCAATCAAAATGTGGAAGGCCTGGAAGACAAAACCATTTTCATTAACAACAAAGACCTTGCAGAACACATTAGCCCTGAAGAAACAGACGAATATTTTTCGCTGATTGATGTTTTTGATGAAGACGCAGGATCGCTGGATGAACAATTGGCAAAAGAAATGCTGGCGAAAGATTTCCGCAGAAACCTCTGTATAGATGTGGCTCTTCATCAGAACGCTGGCGCCTCTATTGTTCAGCAACTGGGAATTGCTTTAGCCAAAACAAAAGAACTGACGGAAATTTTCGGTAAAGATATTCTCAGTAAAATTCTTTTTCGAGTGGCTGTAGGCGGGAATTATTTCTTTGAAATAGCTAAAATACGGGCGTTGAAACTTATTTTTCATGAGTTTTCCAAAGAATTTGATACCCAGCTCATTCCGTATATTTTTGCTGAAACCACTTTGCGGAATAAATCAAAACTGGATGAGGAAAACAACCTGATCCGCTCCACTCTGGAATTATCCGCAGCCATGATCGGTGGCGCCGATGCCGTCTTCAGCAATGATTATAAACTGGAAAACCAAACGTTGCTTTCGGAAGAAATTTCTTTCAAACAACAGATTGTCCTCGCTTATGAAAGCATTATCAATGTGTTTGACGATGCTGCCAACGGAAGTTATTTTGTAGAGGATATCACCCGACAGTTTGCAGAAAAATCATGGAAATATTTTCTTGAAATTGAGGAAAAGGGAGGCTATCTCACCATGCTGAAATCCGGGGAAATTCAGAAACACATTTTTCAACACGCGGTTGCTGAACAAAACTGGGTGGAAGAGGGAAAAATAAAACTGACGGGAATCAATCTGTATCCGCAACGTGAAAAAACCAAATCTGTTGAAGAAATGTATTCCGGCAATACAATAAAGCCTGTTCGCCTGGCAGAAATGTTTGAATGAAAAAAGAGTTTAACAAAGATATTCATGCTTTTATCAATGCAAATCTGAAAACGGATTTGCATTCTTTGTTATTGAAAAAATCACCGTTTCCGGAAGTTTCCATGCAGGAAATCGTACAGCAGATTAAGGGAAGAAAGGTTGCGGAAAAGAAATTTCCGTTCTTTTTAAAAGAAGGAATCGTTTTTCCGCCCGGACTTAATATGGAACAGTCGTCATCGCAATCCACCGCCATCTACAAAGCGAAAAATCTCCACGGAAAAACCTTTCTTGATCTCACTTCCGGTTTTGGAATTGACGCTTTTTTCATGTCAGAAAATTTTGAAGAAGTAACGTTGGTCGAAGAAAATTCTGAACTTTTAAAAATTGTGCAGCACAATTGGGAAGTATTGGGGAAATCAGCCACTTTTATTTCAAAAAACGCACTGGATTTTTTACAGGAAAATACGCAAATATATGATGTGGTTTATCTGGATCCCGCCCGCAGAGATGCACAGAGAAATAAGGTTTTTCTTCTGGAAGATCTGTCGCCAAATCTCTTGGAAATTCAGGATATTCTACGGAAATCAG
The DNA here is from genome assembly GCF_003336205.1 of Chryseobacterium lacus. Classification (GTDB taxonomy): domain Bacteria; phylum Bacteroidota; class Bacteroidia; order Flavobacteriales; family Weeksellaceae; genus Chryseobacterium_A; species Chryseobacterium_A lacus. The sequence goes on along the minus strand of NZ_QPIE01000006.1, from coordinate 216,391 downwards.
CTCGGGAAATCATCATCAAACTATCTCCGTTGATTGATGTATCGTATCTCCTTTCTGTGTTGAAAGAGGTGTACCGTATTGAAATCATCGCCGTTAAAAACGAAGTGAAAGAAGTGGTGGTATATATTCATCCGGACAGTAAACCTGAGAAGGTGAGTTGTTCCTGTGTGAATCTCGAAACAGAAGAACCGGTTTTTGAATTTGACTGGAATCAGGAAAGTGAAGCTCAGGCAGCATATTCTGTTCCGCTTTCATTTTTATATCTTCCCAATAATACCGTTTTGAAATCCGGTGCTTTTCATCTGATTGCGGAACCGTTCGGATTGAAAAAACTGCATCCCAACACCCATCTTTATACTTCTGACAGACCAATAAATGATTTTCCCGGAAGAGTCTTGGAAGTAGAGACTGTAGACGCGAGAGCCATTAAAAAGAAGGAACAGTTTAATATTATTTCTAAAAACCATCCGCTAAAACCGGAGGAAATCAGGAAAAAATTTCAGCTGAAAGACGGCGGTTTCCGTTATCTTATTTTTACCCGGTCGCTGCAAGGGAAACATATTTTAAAATCAAAATAAAAGTTTTGTGCAACCCCGCAATATTTCTTATTTTTGGGGAATTTTAGAGACCAAGTCTTCTTGAAACATTAGAAATAAAGATTATGAAAAAATTAGGATTAGGAATAGCCATCGCAACTTTGGCCATCAGTTGTAAGAAAGTAACAGAAGGAGGTAACCAGGGTGTCCTGAGAATGCAGGGCGGAATAGACCGTTACGACAATACAGAAACGCGCGGAACAGCAACGCCGGAAGAAGTGGCAATGCCTGCAACGACAGACTCTGTAGCCGGTGCAACTGCAGTAGAAATGAGGCCGGATTCACTGAAGCAGACTCCTTAAAACTTATTTTTTTGAGAATATTCATGATCAAATAATACCATTTTGCCTTGCTTATGCAGGGCATTTTTTTTATTTTTACCGGAACAGTAAATGAGTACTGATCCAATTTCTAATCAAATTAATATTTATAAAAATGCAGGAAACTTTGAATTACATTCAGGAGAACAAACAACGATATATTGATGAGCTTTTTGAATTGCTGAAAATCGCTTCCATCAGTGCAGATCCAGCCTACAAAAACGAAGTGCTGAAGTGTGCAGAAATGTGCGCTCAACACCTGAAAAACGCCGGAGCAGATGCGGTGGAAGTCTGCCAGACCAAAGGTTATCCTATTGTGTACGGCGAGAAAATACTGGACAAAAATCTGCCCACTGTTCTCGTGTACGGACATTACGATGTGCAACCGCCGGATCCGCTGGAATTGTGGAAAAAACCGCCATTCGAACCTTATATCGAGAAAACGGAAATTCATCCTGACGGTGCGATATTTGCCCGCGGATCGGCCGATGACAAAGGCCAGTTCTTCATGCATATCAAAGCTTTTGAAGCCATGATGAAAACCAATACGCTGCCGTGCAACGTGAAATTTATTATTGAAGGCGAAGAGGAAGTAGGCTCGGTAAGTCTGGGCGATTTTGTGAATGAAAACAAAGAAAAACTGTCCTGCGATTGTATTCTCATTTCAGATACCGGTTTATATTCTAAGGATCAGCCAACCGTAACTACCGGTTTGCGCGGCCTCAGTTATATGGAAGTGGAAGTGGAAGGCCCGGGAAGAGATCTGCATTCCGGCCTGTACGGTGGCGCGGTTCCGAATCCGATTCATGTGCTGTCCAGAATGATTGCACAGTTGATTGATGAAAACGGACGCATTGCCATCGATGGTTTTTACGATAATGTTTTAGAACTTTCTGCCGAAGAAAGAGCGGAAATGGCCAAACTGAAAGACGATCAGGAAGAATTTAAAAAATCTATCAGCCTGAAAGGAGTGGAAGGAGAAGAAGGATTTACAACGTTGGAAAGAACCTCCATTCGCCCGACACTCGACTGCAACGGAATTTGGGGTGGTTACACCGGCGAAGGAGCCAAAACCGTGATTCCATCCAAAGCATTTGCTAAAATATCCATGAGATTGGTGCCTTATCAAACTCCGGACGAAATTACCGAAAAGTTCACGAAATATTTCGAGAAAATAGCACCCGATAATGTAAAAATAAAAGTAACACCGCACCATGGCGGAATGCCGTACGTATTGCCGAGCGATACCAAAGAATTCGTAGCGGCTAAAAAAGCGATGGAAACCGCCTTCGGAAAGGAAGTGCTGCCATACAGAAGCGGTGGAAGCATTCCTATCACCGCCATGTTCGAGCAGGTGTTGGGAGCCAAATCTGTACTGATGGGCTTCGGATTGGATTCTGATGCCATCCACTCCCCGAATGAACATTACGGGCTTTTCAATTTCTACAAAGGAATAGAAAGCATCCCGTTATTTTTTGAGAATTATGCGAAGATGTAAATATCATCAATATAGAGTCCCGGTTTAAGTCCGGGTTTTTTGTAAGAGATTCATAATATTTTATAAAAATTTTTCTTGCAGAAATAGAAAGGATCTGCTATCTTTACCGCATCATTTAAAAATTTAAATATTATGAAAAACAACTTACTTTTTTGTATGGCATTAGCTTGTTGCTCTTCTTTTGTACAAGCACAATTGTTAGAATCTGACAATTATGAATCATATACCTTGGGATCTATTGCAACTGCTACAAATGGAACTACTGTAGGTCAAGGCGGAATGTATTTGTATAACGGCGCAGCAACTGATTATCAGATTGTAGCTGGGGATGCAACTCATGGTAAGTATCTGCAGGTTATAACGGGCTCTGATGGAACAGCTGCTTCAAGCCGTTACGTGTTCAAAACCGATAATATAGATACTGGATGGGCAAACAGGACAGCTGGTAATAATATTATTAAAGGATCTTTTGATTTATACACTGGAACATCAACTAATAAGCATAATTCGGGAATGTCTATCTTTGGAGCGACTGCAGGTATAGTTGGGATCAGGTATAATTCTCAGACAAAAACAATAACAGGATTGGCTAATATACTTCCAACGGGTGGAACTGCAGATTTTTATATAATAACAGGTTTAACACCAGATACTTTTCCTGCAAATACATGGATAAAACTTGGATTTAGCTATAATAAAACTACAGGAGCAATTACTTATAGTATAAATGGAGTTAGTCAAACGTTAACAGTTACTGGTGCAGGCCCTGTATCGGGATTGGATCCTGAGGAACTTGATGTATATAGTAATCCTACTCGCTTAAATGCTACTGATCCCGTTAATGTAGGACCTACAACATTTGGTATAGACAACTATAGAGTAGAGGCTTCGGACAACTCAACGCTAGCGACGACTGATGTAATTGTTAAGAATACTGAAAGTCTTATTGCTATTGGACCTAATCCAACTGTAGATTATTTAAATATTCTCACTGCTCAAAAGATCAATAAAGTAGAAGTTCATGATTTGGGAGGTAGAAAAATGAATGTATTTGTTGAAGGTAATAGAATTAACGTAGAAAGATTATCTGCTGGATCGTACCTAATTACTATTCATACTAATAAAGGAATAACCTCTGAAATATTTATTAAGAAATAATCTCATTTAAAAGGAAACTTTTGAAACCGCCTCACACCGAGGCGGTTTTTTTATGGCCTGTTTTTAAACATTGACACTTACCAAGCAAATATACTTTTCTATAATTCCGATCATATTCACCTGAAAATGAGCCAAAAAAAATCTGCCTGTTGTTTTCAGGCAGAGGTAAAATAAATAATCCCAATCAGGAGGAATGTCCTTTTTTCAATTCGTCCCGGATTTCCATCAGTAGAACATCTGTAGAAGAAGGCGGAGCGGGGGTGGCTGCTTCTTCCGGTGCGGTTCGGGTGAGTCTGTTGGCTCCTTTAATCAGCCAGAACAACACCATTGCAATACACAGAAATGAAATCGTTGCAGACAGAAAACTCCCGTATTTCACACCGTTCCAGCTAAGGTCTGCGATTTTGTCTGCATTTACGGCACTCAAAGCAGGATTCAGAAGGAGAGGTGTAATCACATCTTCTACAAGCGATGTCACAATCTGCCCGAAAGCTGCACCAATAATTACCCCCACAGCGAGGTCCATCACATTGCCCTTGAAGGCAAACTGTTTAAATTCCTGAATAATTCCCATAATAAAATATTTAATTTATGATGGAATAAAAGTAAATAAAATATCAGAGAAAATTATAAAATAATAACCCGGATTGCAGTCCGGGTTATCTCATTATATAATGTCTAACATAAATCGTCGGTTATTTCTTTCCGAATAATCCGCCACCCATTCCTGGCATATTCGGCATTCCTTTGCCCATCATCTGCATGAGCTGTTTTCCTTGTGGGCCCTGCATTACTTTCATCATTTTTCCCATTTGGTCAAACTGTTTCATCAGCTGGTTTACATCTTCTATCTTTCTTCCGGCACCTCTGGCGATTCTGTTTTTGCGCTGGGTATTGATAATGGAAGGTTTACGGCGTTCCTCGGGAGTCATAGAATGGATGATGGCTTCGATATGTTTAAAAGAATCATCGCTGATTTCCACATCTTTTATCGCTTTTCCTACACCTGGAATCATGCCCATCAAATCTTTCATATTTCCCATTTTTTTGATCTGATGAATCTGCTTCAGAAAATCATCGAACCCGAATTCATTTTTGGCAATTTTCCTGTGAAGTTTTTTAGCTTCTTCTTCATCAAACTGTTCCTGAGCTCTTTCTACGAGGGAAACAACGTCACCCATTCCCAAAATTCTATCGGCCATCCTTTCGGGATAGAAAAGATCCAGTGCCTCCATTTTTTCGCCGGTAGAAATGAATTTAATCGGTTTTTCCACCACGGAACGAATCGTTAAAGCCGCTCCACCACGAGTATCTCCATCTAATTTGGTAAGGACCACACCATCGAAATTCAAAGCTTCGTTAAAAGCTTTTGCTGTATTCACTGCATCCTGGCCGGTCATGGAATCGACTACAAAAAGGGTTTCGTGAGGTTTGATGAAATAATGCACCGATTTGATTTCGTTCATCATTTGCTCATCAATCGCCAAACGGCCGGCGGTATCCACGATCACAACGTCGTGATGGTTGTCTTTTGCGAATTTTACGGCATTTTCTGCAATCAGAGAAGGATTTACCGAACCTTCTTCGGTATACACAGGTACATTAATCTGTCCGCCTAATACTTTTAGCTGTTCAATAGCTGCAGGACGATAAACGTCGCATGCTACCAATAAGGGTTTTTTACTTCTTTTCTGTTTTAAATAATTGGCCAGTTTTCCGGAAAAAGTTGTTTTACCCGATCCCTGAAGCCCAGCAATTAAAATAACGGTTGGTTTCCCGGAAAGGTTGATGCCTTCCTGAGTTCCGCCCATCAGCTCGGCCAGTTCATCGTGAACGATCTTGGTCATCAATTGACCCGGAGTCAGGCTGGTGAGTACATTTTGCCCTAAAGCTTTGTCCTGAACTCTTTTCGTCAGATCTTTCGCAACTTTATAATTAACGTCGGCATCTACGAGTGCGCGGCGAATTTCTTTGACGGTTTCCGCTACGTTGATCTCCGTGATCTTTCCGCGTCCTGCAATATTCTGTAAAGCCTTGTCTAATTTATCCTGTAAACTGTTGAACATATTGTTGTTTTAATATAAGTAAAGGTGTGCAAAAATAAGGATTTTATGTAATTATTAAAAATTGTATTTTGCAGCATGGATTTTACAGCAATTTTAGGGGTGATTTTCCTACTGATTTTGGCAAATATTGGTGTTTTTTTCATTTTCAGAAAGGTATGGATGAACACTCCGAATGCGGGCATGAAGTTTCTATTTGTTAATATTCTGAAAGATATTGCCTGGCTCATTATAAGTTTGCAATGGCTGGAGAAAACAACGCAACATTTTCTGTTTTTAATTTTTACTTTTTTAACAGCATCTTTTATTCTTTATTATAAGGTGATTCGTCTGTTGAATGAAAGATAATCCTGACTGATAAAAATCAATTTTGTGCTGCATATAAAATTAAATAAAAGAACTATATTTGCACACCGATAAAATTAAATCATGATTCAGAGAATTTACTCTTTATTTTTTGTGTTTTTATTTGTGGTATTCAGTTCTTCAGCCTTCGCAGCGAGCAGTACTGATGCGGCATCAGACGAAAAGGAATTCAATGCAGTTGAGATGATTATGCACCACATTGGTGATGCTAACGAATGGCATCTTTTCACATTGAATGAGGGCACTCCTGATGAAAAGCATGTTTCTATTCCTTTGCCGGTGATTGTTAAAGATCCCTCAGGATGGCATTTCTTCATGTCGAGTGATGTTGCACACGGGGAAATTGTGAACGGATATACTATAGATCACGGTATTATCAAAAATACCGAAGGTTTACATAAAGCTTCTTTATTCAATCTTATCGGAGGAAATCATACTTCCGACAATTCCTTTTTTGATTTTTCTATTACGAAAAATGTATTTTCGATGTTTCTGTCAGTAATTTTCATGCTGTTTATTTTTATCAGTATGGCCAAAAATTACAGAACGAATGCAGTTCCGAAAGGTGCAGGAAAACTGCTGGAGCCTTTGGTGCTTTTTATCAGAGACGAAGTGGCGATCCCGAATATCGGAGCCAAATACCAGAAATATCTTCCTTATTTGCTTACTGTATTTTTCTTTGTATGGCTGAACAACCTTTTCGGTCTGATTCCTTTCTTTCCGGGAAGTGCGAACCTTACAGGAAACATTGCAGTAACGGCAGCGTTGGCTATTATTACTTTAATCATCACTTTGTTCAGCGCGAACAAAAGTTTCTGGAAGCATATTTTCATGCCGCCGGTTCCTGCTGCGCTTTACCCTATTATGGTGCCCATTGAAATTATTGGAATTTTCACCAAGCCTTTTGCGCTGATGATGCGTCTCTTTGCCAACGTAACGGCGGGACACATTATGATTCTGGCCATTATTTCCCTGATCTTCATTTTCAAAAATGCAGCATTAGGATTGGCAGCAGTTCCTTTGGCTTTGTTTGTATTTCTTCTGGAACTTTTGGTAGCAGCACTTCAGGCATTTATTTTCACAGTACTTTCCGCATTGTATATCGGAATGGCAGTGGAAGATCATGATCACGATCATGCACATAATGACCACGACAGTGCAGGAAAAGATACCATTGTCGCTTAATTAAAATTTAAAAAATATAACAACCTAAATATTTTTATTATGGATTTAACAACTGGAGCAGGACTAATTTATGTAGGAATCGGTTTAGCAGTATTAGGGGTAGGCCTTGGTATTGGTAAAATCGGTGGACACGCTATGGATGCTATCGCAAGACAGCCGGAACAAGCTGGTAAGATTCAGGCAGCGATGTTGATCGCAGCAGGTCTTATCGAAGGTGCTGGCCTTATCGCGATTATCTTTGGTGCCTTCATCAAGTAATCTGCACAACAAATAATCTTGGCAGCGAGCGGTTGGCTGCTGCTAAGGTTTTTATCTTCCATAATTTTTAGAACAAACAATTAATAAAGTTTATATACTATGATAATCGAACCGGGAATAGGCCTTTTGTTTTGGATGACGCTCACGTTTTTGATCCTTCTTTTCCTACTGACCAAATTTGCTTGGAAACCCATCATGAAAGCGGTTAATGACAGAGAAGTTTCTATCGTAGACGCGCTCAATCAGGCAAAACTGGCTAAGATAGAAATGGAGCAGCTGAAATCTGACAACGAAAGAATCATTCGTGAAGCGAAAGCGGAAAGAGATTCAATCCTGAAAGAAGCCAGAGAAATCAAGGACAGAATTGTAGGTGAAGCGAAAGATATTGCAAAATTGGAAGGCGACAAACTCATTGAACAGGCGAGACAATCCATTCAGGCTGAGAAATCTGCTGCAATGGCTGATATCAAGACTCAGATTGGTGCCCTTTCTGTGAATATCGCGGAAAACATCCTGAAACAAAAACTGAACAGCAACGAAGCTCAGGATACACTGGTAGAGAATTATTTGAACAACGTTAACCTGAACTAATTATCATGCTGACATCCAAAGTAGCGAAAAGATACGCACAGGGTTTGCTGGATTTCACTCAGGAAAGTGGCAACACGGCATCTGTTTTTTCAGAAATGAAAGATGTGGTGAAAATCATGAAGGAAAGTAAAGAACTGAATGCTTTCTTTGCAACTCCTTTCATCGATTCCAAAAAGAAAATGGCTGCAGCGTCGGAGATATTCAAAGGTTTCTCAAAGGTTACTCAAAACCTAATCACCCTTGTCATCAGACAGGGAAGAGAAAAGGAAATGAGAAATATTGCGCAGGAATTCATCAATAAAGTGGAAGATAAACAAGGCATTCAGAGAATCACTCTTACTTCTGCTTCAGAATTGTCTCAGAACAATATTACAGAAATCCTGAAATCATCGGGTCTGGTAAAGGAAGGAAGCAATTTCGACCTGCATACCATCATCAATCCTGACATCTTAGGAGGATATATTTTAAGAGTTGGCGATCAGCAAATCGATGCATCGGTAAAGTCTAAACTCAACCGAATAAGAAAAGATTTTCAATTAAATTAAGAAAAAAGAACCAAAATGGCAGAAATAAATCCGGCAGAAGTATCAGCGATACTGAAGCAACAGTTAGCAAATTTTGATACCCATTCTAACGTAGAAGAAGTAGGAACAGTACTTCAAATCGGTGATGGGATCGCCCGTGTTTACGGTTTGGAAAATGTACAGTACGGTGAACTCGTAAGATTCCAGGGCGGAATTGAAGGTATCGTACTGAACCTGGAAGAAGACAACGTTGGAGTTGCGCTTTTGGGAGAATCCAAAAAGGTAAAGGAAGGAGATACTGTAAACAGAACCAACACCATTTCCTCTATTAAAGTAGGCGAAGGAATGCTGGGAAGAGTAGTAGATACCCTCGGAAACCCTATCGACGGTAAAGGCCCAATTACGGGAGATCTTTATGATATGCCGATCGAAAGAAAAGCACCGGGAGTAATTTTCAGACAGCCGGTAAATGAGCCGCTTCAAACAGGTATCGTAGCGATTGATTCCATGATTCCGGTAGGAAGAGGACAAAGAGAGCTGATTATTGGTGACCGCCAAACCGGTAAAACCACCGTGGCTATTGATACGATTCTGAATCAGAAAGAATTTTATGACGCAGGACAGCCGGTATATTGTATCTATGTTGCTGTAGGCCAAAAAGGTTCTACAGTAGCACAGATTGTAAAAACTTTAGAAGATAAAGGAGCGATGGCTTATACTGTTATTGTAGCTGCAAATGCTTCCGACCCGACTCCAATGCAGGTGTATGCACCTATGGCAGGAGCTTCTATCGGAGAATATTTCCGTGATACAGGAAGGCCAGCCTTGATTATTTATGATGATCTTTCTAAACAAGCGGTTGCTTATCGTGAACTTTCCTTGCTTTTGAGAAGGCCACCTGGCCGTGAAGCCTATCCGGGAGACGTGTTCTATCTTCACTCCAGATTATTGGAAAGAGCAGCGAAAGTGATTGCTGATGACAATATCGCAAAGCAGATGAACGACCTTCCTGAAGCCCTGAAACCAATGGTGAAAGGAGGCGGATCGCTTACTGCACTTCCGATTATTGAAACTCAGGCGGGTGACGTATCTGCTTATATTCCTACCAACGTAATTTCTATTACCGACGGACAGATTTTCCTGGAGTCAGATCTTTTTAACTCCGGTGTTCGCCCGGCGATCAACGTGGGAATCTCTGTTTCCAGAGTAGGTGGAAATGCTCAGATCAAATCCATGAAGAAGGTTTCCGGAACATTAAAATTAGACCAGGCTCAATACAAAGAATTGGAAGCTTTTGCTAAATTCGGTTCAGACTTAGATGCTTCTACACAAGCAGTTATTTCTAAGGGAGAAAAGAACGTGGAAATTCTGAAGCAGCCTGTGAACTCTCCGCTTCCTGTTGAAAATCAAGTAGCAATGGTATATGCGGGAACAGAAAATCTTCTGAAAGATGTTCCTGTAAGAAAAGTGAAAGAATTCATGAAAGAATATGTGGATTTCCTGAAATCTAAACACCCGGAAACCATGGCTGCCATCAAAGCCGGAAAAATAGATAACAGCATTACTGAAGTATTGAAGAGTGCTGCTGCTGATATTTCAGTAAAGTACAATTAATATAAAAATCAATCAGGATACGGCTTCATGAGTTGTATCCTGAATATTAACCCTTAGACTTTGAACCTTATTCAATGGCAAATTTAAAGGAAATACGCGGACGAATTACCTCCATCAGTTCTACGATGCAGATTACCAGTGCGATGAAGATGGTAGCAGCAGCGAAACTTAAAAAAGCACAGGATGCTATCGTAATGCTGAGGCCTTATTCTGAAAAACTGACAGAGCTCATCGAAAATGTTAGCGCAAATGCAGATCCGGAACAGGTAGCTACGTATACGGTGCAGAGAGAGGTGAAGAACGTTCTGTATATCGTGATTACGTCCAACAGAGGATTGGCCGGCGCATTCAATTCTTCTGTAGTGAAGGAACTCAATCTGCAACTGAAGAAGACTACACAGAGTTACGAAATACTCACCGTCGGAAAGAAAGTGTATGATGCAGTTTGGAAAAACACAAAAGTGTACGATAACCAAAGTGCAATTTTTGATCACCTAAGTTTCGATAAAGTTGCCGGATTTACTGCACAAGTAATGAAGGACTACACGGAAGGAAAATTTGATCAGGTTTTTGTAATCTACAATAAATTCATCAATGCCGCAACACAACAGGTGATTACCGAACAGGTGTTGCCAATTGCGATGCCGGAAGTTACTTCAACTGCTGCTGTTGATTATATTTTTGAACCAAGTGCAAAAGAAATTCTGGAAAATCTGATTCCAAAATCCATAAAAACACAGGTTTACAAAGCGGTGCTCGACAGTGTAGCTGCTGAACACGGCGCCAGAATGACAGCGATGCATAAAGCGACCGACAATGCCGGTGCACTGAAAAATGACCTGGTGATCACGTACAACAAAGCTCGTCAGGCAGCGATTACCAATGAAATTCTTGAGATTGTTTCCGGTGCAGAAGCACTGAAAGGAAATTAAAAAAAATCTCCAATCATCACTGAAGCACCTCATACGTGGGGTGCTTTTTTTATTTTATCACCTATGCATTGGCTTCACCTTCTGCATCATGTTGCAAAAAAATAAATCTATATATTTGCATAATATTGTTATTCAATTTTTAAATGGACTCGGATATAGTCAAGCTTTTATTAGCATTATTCTTAGTATTACTTAATGGCTTTTTCGTAGCAGCCGAATTCTCAATTGTTAAAGTACGGTACTCCCAGATTCAGCTGAAAGCAGCTGAAGGAAATGCTATGGCAAAACAGACGGAATTTATTATCAAACGTCTGGACGAATATCTTTCTGCAACACAACTCGGTATTACGCTGGCTTCTCTTGCTCTTGGTTGGGTTGGGGAAAGTGCCATGCATCACATCATTGGGAACATATTTATTTATTTCAATATTGCATTAGATCCAGCTACGATCACTACTATATCGCTGATTCTAAGCTTTTTACTGATTACTATAATGCATATTGTATTGGGTGAATTGATTCCCAAGTCGATCGCCATCAGGAAATCTGAAGCTACAGCCATGGCGATTGCAGTTCCATTAAGAGTTTTCTATACAGTGTTCAAACCTTTTATCTGGTCTATGAATCAGATGTCGAACGCATTTTTGAGACTAATGAAAATTCACCCGGCTTCCGAACATGAAATTCATTCAACAGAAGAGCTGCAATTGTTGGTAAAACAATCAGCAGATTCAGGTGAAATTCAGGAAGAAAATTATGAAATCATTAAAAATGCTTTTGATTTTACGGATCATTCTGCCAAGCAGATTATGGTGCCGAGACAAAACATTTTGTCAATCGATATTGAAGATCCGATAGAAGAAATCATCAATCAAATCATGGACAGCGGATATTCCAGAATTCCGGTTTTTGAAGATTCTATTGATAATATTATCGGGATTTTTTACACCAAAGAAATCATTCGGGAATATGTAAAAAGAAAAGGGGATATCACCCATGACGACCTTCGGAAATTGATGAGGGAAGCCTTTTTCGTGGTAGGGAGCAAGAAAATTTCCGATTTGATGAAAACTTTTCAGCTCAAAAAACAGCATCTTGCCATTGTGATTGATGAGTTCGGAGGAACGGAAGGAATCATTACGCTGGAAGATATTCTGGAAGAATTAGTGGGCGAAATTCAGGATGAGGAAGATGATGAAGAAAAAGTAGTGGATAAAGTAGGGGAAAATGTTTTCTGGGTTCAGGCGACACAACCTCTGGACGAGATCAATGAATTTTTGCCTCATACTTTCCCGCTTTCAGAAGAAGGAGAATTTAATACGCTGGCCGGATACATTCTGCATGAATTGGAAGATATTCCGGAAGAAAACCAGGAATTCCACATGAACGGTTACCAGTTTAAAATCCTCAAGATGAATAATAAAAGTGTGGAATTGGTGGAACTTGTGTTTAAGGAACCTGATATTATCAGCGAACTGAGCGAGGAAATGGGAGAAGTCTAATTCTTTGTAAGGAAATTAAAACATGAAAATGAACAGAATTTTTAACTCCGACAATTACGAAAACCCAAAAAGAAAATACGATGAAGAAGTACTGGTGATGGAAGATGAAGACCAGGGCCACAAACTGGTGCTTTGGAATGATGATGTAAATACCTTCGATTTCGTCATTGCTTCACTATTAGAAATTTGCAAGCATACACTGGAACAGGCAGAGCAATGTACTATTCTGGTGCATTATAAAGGAAAATGCACGGTGAAAACAGGCAGTCTCGAACTTCTGGAGCCCATGCACAAAAAACTTATTTCCCGCGGACTAACCAGTGAAATAGTATCTTAAACTCCGGGAATTCCGGAGTTTCTTATTTAAAGAAAGTTTCTTTCCGATTGACAAAATTCATCGCAAAATAATTGAATAACAGAAAATAAATCCCGACTTTTGGGCATCTGAATCTGAAGCCTGATGCTTCAATCAAATTGTATCTATGGAAAATATTCACGATTGCGTTATCGTCGGTTCCGGGCCTTCCGGATTTACGGCCGCTATTTATGCTGCACGTGCAGATCTGAAACCTCAATTATACACCGGACTCGAACCCGGCGGACAGCTGACCACCACGACCGAAGTGGACAATTTTCCGGGTTATCCGAATGGTGTTACAGGTCCCGAAATGATGATGGATCTTCAAAAACAGGCAGAGCGTTTTGATACGAAAGTACATTATGAAGTGATTACCAAAGCGATATTTTCCAACGAAAGAGGCGGTATTCACCAACTCTGGGCCGGAGAAAAAGAAATTCTCGCCAAAACTGTGATTATTTCTACAGGAGCTACTGCCAAATATTTAGGTTTGGATGATGAAAAAAAATATGCTGGTGGAGGAGTATCTGCCTGTGCTACCTGCGATGGATTTTTCTATAAAGGAAAAGAAGTAATTGTAGTCGGAGGTGGCGATACCGCTGCAGAAGAAGCAACCTACCTCGCTAAACTCTGTTCGAAAGTGACGATGCTGGTTCGGAAAAATGAATTCCGCGCTTCCAAAGCGATGATCCACCGTGTAGAAAATACGCCCAATATTGAAGTGAAATTTCATCATGAACTCATCGGAATTGAAGGTGAAAATAATTTGGTTGAAAGAGCAGTAGTTATTAATAATCAGACGAAAGCAACGTCTAAGATTTCTGTACATGGAATTTTTATCGCCATCGGACATCAGCCAAATACGGATATTTTCAAAGATCAGATTACTACAGATCAGAACGGATATATCGTTACTGAAAAAGGTTCTACCCGTACGAATTTTCCCGGCGTTTTTGCGGCGGGTGATGTTCAGGATGCTATTTACAGACAAGCGGTTACAGCTGCGGGAAGCGGTTGTATGGCAGCCATGGATGCAGAAAAATATCTTGGAGAATTGGAATAATATTCTCTCTGAATTAAAAATAAATACGCTGTCGGTTAAATTACCGGCAGCTTTTCTTTTATATTAGATTTTATCCGTCAGATCCCACACATTCGGGTTGTAATTATCCCAGATTTTCCAGTTTCCATCAGCATCTTTTTTCAGAAAATAATTTTGCTGGTTCATGGTGTGATAGTGATGGGGCTCCTCGTTTCCATCAATAAAATTGAGGTTCCAGAATTCACTGGTAGCAATCACAACTGAACGGCTGGTTTTGTTCTTAATTTCAAGATTAAAAACTTCATAGTTGGATTCGGGCAAGGAACTGATGACATATTCCTGCTCTTTCAATTTGTGAAGGTAACGGTCTATTCTGGTATGATAAGGAGCTCCTGAGATGACGAATTCTTTCAGTGGATCAAGATTAATTTCCGGAAGTTTCTGCAGAAATTCAAATTCGCAGCGTGCACATCCCAAAATAATATTTTCAAAATAAATACGGTCTTCATGAACCAAGGTTTCCGGGATATGAATCGGAGTTTCAGGATTTTTATTTTTTTGAATAAATTCATTGAAATCCTGATAGCCTAAAAAAATACTGAGTTTATCCAGTGTTTTAAGAAAACGAAGGTCATTGGAAGCTGTTTCGGAGTTTTGCCCTTCGAAAAACCTTTTCAGTGTCATCCCGGAAATGGTGTTTCCGAGTTCGAATTTCTTTTCGCCCTGCAGCAGCGAGCTCTTCATTAGACTTTCACTGACAAGGGTTGCCAATGTATTATAATGGCTGCTTTTCCATTGATCCGTGTAACCCAGTATTGAGTTAGCGACCTGTGGACTGTTTTTTATTTCGGTTTTTAATTTTTCTAGGGTTATCAGCATTTCAAATAGTGCATTTTAAACAAAATTATCAAATATATTGCTACAAGACTAATAAAATGTAGAATTATTGTGTCAATTCAAGGAAAACGGGACAATGATCGGAATGTTTCACTTCCGGAAGCATCAATGCTCTGCTGATGCGGGTTTTTAAAGATGAGGATACAAAATGATAGTCCAGCCGCCAACCTTTGTTGCGCGCTCTGGAATTCTGCCGGTAACTCCACCATGAAAATTGCTGGAATTCTGGATTCAAATATCGGAAACTGTCGGTAAGATCGCATTCTTCTATGAAACGGGAAAGCCATTCGCGCTCAACGGGAAGGAAACCGGAAGTATTTTTAAGGCCAATAGGATTGTGAATATCAATAGGTTGGTGACAAATATTAAAATCGCCTGAAATAATAAGATTGGGAATTTCCTTTTGAAGGGTTTTTACATAATGGAGGAAATCATAACAAAATTCCAGCTTGAAACCCAGCCTTTCAATATTGGAAGCGGAAGGAACATAAACAGATATGACGGAGAAATCCTCAAAATCAGCGCGGAGAATTCTGCCTTCGTTGTCATATTGTTCGATACCACAACCGTAATGAATGCTTTTGGGTGGTATTTTAGAGGCAATTCCAACACCGCTGTATCCTTTTCTTACGGCAGAATGCCAGAAACTGTGATAGCCTAGCTGCTCAAAACTTTCGATATCAATCTGGTCGTTTCCGGCTTTGCTTTCCTGAATGCAGATGATGTCTGGTGAAGCCGCATTCAGCCAGCCTAAAAAGTCTTTGGTAAAAGCCGCCCGAATGCCGTTGACATTGTAACTTATTATTTTCATTTTGATTTTTCTTCCAGCTTTTTTCTTAAGGATCTAATTTCTTCTTTCAATGAATCTTTAATAGTAAGGTTAATAATCTTGGTATTGACTAGGATTGAAATCTCTAATTTGTAAATGTATTGCTTTATTCATAAATTTGAATTGTTTATTCATTATAAGGGTCTATTATGTCTAGAACAGTTTTTTTAATTCTGTGTGTTATTCCTGTTCTTGTATTTTCCCAAAATGCAATTGAAAAATGCAATATACAGAAATCCTATTTTGAGGATCTGTATCGTGTGGATGCAGAGGATGTAAAATATCTGGCCAGAAACTCAGAGAAACCCAATACGGTTTTGGTCAGTTTTGCAAGATGGTGCGCTCCGTGCTTGCACCATCTCCCGGCGCATATGGCATTAGAAAAGCATTTTGATGTAGATTTTTATATTCTATTAGTAGATAAAGAAAATGATCGCAGGACTCTTTTAGCTAAAGATTACGTATGGAAAGATTATCCCAACGCCAAAATACTGATCATTAAGGATTATGAAAAACGCGGCAGAGGAAAAAAATACAATGAATTCCTGAAGGGGATTACGCCACCCCAGTTTGAAGTTATTGATAGCATGTCGAAATTTTTTGTTTTAAATACCAAAGGAGAGGTACAGATGGTAACATCATACAAAGATAATCCTGAAGGAGCGGATTGGAAAGATCACCGGCCACTGATGAGAAAACACATTATGCCTCTACTGACACCGAAAGAAAAATCGGAATAATTGAAATTACTCACGAAAGCCTTTCCGAAACGGAAGGTTTTTTTGTTTTTTTATATATTTGAGCTGAATAATTGCTAATCTTTAATGTTAAATGTAAATATGGAAGATAAGATCAGTTCAGGAAATAACCACCTAAAACACATTTCAAATTTAATAGGATTTTTAAATGTTGCGTGTTACGTCATCGTTGGCCTCGCCCATTTTATCAATATTGAATGGTTGGCTTGGATTTCCCTTCCTTTACTGTTGTATGGATTATTTTTATTTTTTAAGAATTTCTCACAACTAAAAAATAATCCGGCTACAAGATTATCCACGGTATTTATAGCACCATTCTTTTACATTTTTTTCATTGTATATGCGGGTTTCGTGTTATTTTAAATTACCATTCTTAGAAATAAAACAAATATGTCCACAAAAATAAAATTACACTATTTTGCTCTTCCCGCAATATTGATTACGAGTATTATGTATGTTCTGGTTATCTTTCTCAATATCAATAATATAAAGGAAAGCATCGTTTTGAAAGATGATTTAAAATTGTATTTATCATTGGGCGGTGGTATTATTTTCGCCGGTCTTTTAGCGATAAATATTGCAGCTGTATTATATTTATTGATTCGCCTTTACATGAAAACCCTTAAAAAGAACCCTCAATAAATATTAAATCCTAACTGTTTTTTGATAAAACCTTCCCGAAAAACGGAAGGTTTTTTTGATTATTAAACTGCATTTAAACGTGCTTTTTATTCTCATTATCTTTCCACTTGATTTTAAATTAATATTTTTACACTTTTCAATAAAACAGTATGAAGATTAAATACAGCTTGTTAGCCATCACGGCTTCTTTGATGATGAATGCTCAAAACGTAATGACCCCGGAAAAATTATGGAAACTAAACCGATTAAGTGTCGCAGCGACGGCGCCTGACCAGGCTTCTCTGTTCTATAAAATCAGCAAAACCGATTTGAAAACTGAAAAATCGGACAGCAAAAATTATTTTCTTAACCTGAAAAATAATACCGCTGTAGAGGTTGATCTTGGTAAAAAATCGCTGATTCAGTGGGATAAAAACGGATTGTATGCAAAAGAAGGCGAGAAAATTTATATTTCCTCCGATTCAGGCAAAACATGGACTGAGTTTTATACGATTGGCAAAGCTGATCTCATAAAAATTTCTCCGGACGGCAAAAAAATAGCGTTCAGCAAGGAAGTTCAGGTAGAAACTGTATACGGAAAAGATAAATATAAAGATACTCCAAAATCTACTGCGCAAATTTATACAGATCTCAATCACCGGCATTGGGACACATGGAATGAAGGGAAATACAATCATTTGTTTGTCGTGAATACAGCTCAGCCTTCATCCGCTGCCATTGATTTATTGGAAGGAAAATCGTGGGATTCTCCACAGAAACCTTTTGGCGGCGCGGAAGATTTTACTTGGAGCCCGGATTCGGAGCAACTTCTGTATGTAGTAAAACCTTTCAGCGGAAAAGAATATGTAACCACTACCAATACGGATATTTTTGCATATCATCTGACTTCAGGTACTGTAAAAAATCTTACCGAAGAAAATAAAGGGTATGATAATCACCCGATTTTCAGTCCGGACGGTAAATATCTGATGTACACTTCCATGAAAAGAGACGGATACGAAGCAGATAAAAATGATATTAAAATAATCGAGTGGAAAACCGGCACAAAAACCAACCTTACTGAAAATTGGGACGAAAGTGTTACCGGAAGTTTAAAGTGGGGAAACAATTCCAAAGAAATCTATTTCAGTGCTGCGTATCGGGGAACCAAACAACTTTTTTCATTAGATCCTAAAACTAAGAAAATATCGCAACTGACTCGTGGTGATTTTGATGTGAATGAATTGCTTCTTCAGAATAAATCTGAAATAATCGTCACCCGAACAGATTATAATCATAATGCTGACCTTTTTGCTGTCAACATCAAAAACGGCAAAATGAAACAGATAACAGAGGTTAATAAAGAAAATTACGCTTCCATAACACCTTCCCGTTCAGAATTAAAAATGGTGAAAACCACCGATGGAAAAGAAATGGGCGTATGGTTTGTGTATCCGCCAAATTTTGACCCAAATAAAAAATATCCAACGTTGCTGTATTGTCAGGGTGGGCCGCAATCCGCATTGACACAGTTTTTCAGCACAAGATGGAATCTTGCGTTGATGGCAGCACAAGGATACATCGTGGTAGCTCCCAACAGAAGAGGAATGCCGGGTTGGGGAACGCAATGGAATGAGCAGATTTCCGGTGATTGGGGCGGACAGGCCATTCAGGATTATTTGTCAGCAGCAGATTTTGCCAAGACTTTACCTTTTGTGGACGGCGACAGAATGGGCGCTGTAGGAGCCAGCTACGGTGGATACAGTGTTTATATGTTGGCAGGAATGCACGAAAACCGTTTCAAAACTTTTATTTCCCATAACGGGCTGTTCGATATGAAATCATGGTACGGAACTACCGAAGAATTATTTTTTGCCAATTGGGACATCGGCGCACCTTGGGATCAGCCAACACCACGAGCATATACAGATTTTAATCCGAGCAATTTCACCGACAAATGGAATACACCCATCATGATTATTCAGGGCGGTTTGGATTTCCGGGTTCCGTATGAACAGGGAAATCAGGCGTTCCAGACTGCGAGATTGAAAGGCTTGAAATCCAAATTCCTTTATTATCCGAACGAAAACCATTGGGTTTTAAATCCTCATAACGCACTGGTTTGGCAAAGAGAATTTTTTGATTGGCTGAAGGAAACTTTGTAACAACCCTGTACTAAATGAATATATTTTTTCTCAAAATTAGTTGCATAATATTATTTTGTTGGAGCGCAATCTGTCTTGCTCAAAGCTATTCATTTGATTATGAAATAACTTCTATGAGAGAACAAATCAAATCACCTACTGACCGTTCATGGTTTTTTGGAGATTCAGTGCCTTCAAAAAGATATATCAATTCTAAAGTTCCAGGTATATCTCTTTCCATCTATAAAGTATATGGAAAAGAGGGTCATGAAGCACTGCTCTACGATGATAACCGTAAAATATTACATTATTTTGAAGTGAAGCAAGGCAGAAATGAAAAGCATCCGGATTTGCATTATCTCCGCTCGAATAGATTTAAGTACCCAAAAAAAGTTGGTGCTTTCGACGGCAAAGTTCATGTAAGAAAAATTAAGCATAATGTTTATGAAATCATTGCGGAAGTCACAGATAATAAATATAAACTGTATCTAAATATAGAAGAAAGTGATGATGATCTTACTCATGATTTATTGTCTTTTGATGGGGCAAGTAATCTTACCAAAAAAATGATCAGCAGTTTGAAAGTAAATTTAGATCCGGAAAAGAATTACTTTTTTAAAGAATATGTAAAGCAATATGTTCCGGGTTCCACTTTTCATGTGGTAAATGAGGCAGTGAAAACAGAGTTTACAGTAACATTGCCGGACACAAAAAGAACCCGTAAGCTAATGTCGAAATTTAAAGATTGAAGCATGAAAAATGTTTTATTGATATTCCTCATGTACCCTTGGATACTTTTCTCGCAAGGATATTCTTTCAATTATAAGTGTACAGAATTTGAAACACAGTTAAAAGGTCCTTACAAAGGAAATAAAAGAACTAATTATATTTACATAAACAGCAGAGATTCTACTATCCAGGCTTATGATTATAAATTTAGCTATGGCAAAAATCTCTTTATCTACGATACAGAGCATAATGTTTTTTGGAATTTTGATCGTAATAATTTGAATAAACCACTCTCGTTGATCAATTTCTCCACAATTAAAGAATACGAAGATGAATTCATTGTAAAAGATGTAATTGTTGAGAAAATAGATAATTTATCTTACAACGTATCATTATATAGCAAGAAAGGAAAGAAAAAACCACGTGTAAGGCTAAAAATAGATCTCGTAGCAAGTAAAATTCCAATACAGAAGTTCAGGTTTATGGATTTAAGCATGAATATACATTTATATTTTTATGATGCGTTGATGAAAGAAATTCCTTCACAGTTTTATCAATTAAAGTCGGTAATAACGGAAATGAATGGAGTGGTAATGCTTAACGAATTTAATTGCAAGGAAGAAGATATTTTTTTTGATGTTTCTCCGTTCTTGAAGTAGCACTTGACTTTCCCTTTTTATAGCCGTATCTTTGCAAATTCAAATTTTAATATAAAATCCGTAAATTTTATCAATGAAAACATCTCATTTCAATTTCGATTTGCCGGAACACCTTCTGGCTGAACATCCTGCCGAACATCGGGACGATGCAAGACTCATGGTGCTACACCGCGATACTCAAACCATAGAACATAAACTTTTTAAAGATGTAGTAGATTATTTCGACGAGAAAGACCTGTTTATTTTTAATAATACCAAAGTTTTCCCTGCCAGACTTTATGGAAATAAGGAAAAAACCGGCGCAAAAATTGAGGTTTTTTTACTAAGAGAACTGGACAAAGAAACGCGCGTTTGGGATGTATTAGTAGATCCTGCAAGAAAAATAAGAATTGGAAATAAGCTTTTCTTCACTCCGGATGAATCTCTGGTTGCAGAAGTAATAGATAATACAACTTCGCGGGGAAGAACGTTGAGATTTCTGTATGACGGGAGTTATGAAGAATTTCGCGCCAAATTGAAAGAGCTTGGAGAAACTCCGCTTCCAAAATATTTGAAAAGAGAAGTGGAACCCGAAGATGCTGAACGTTATCAAACCATCTATGCTAAACACGAAGGTGCGGTAGCAGCGCCCACTGCAGGTCTCCATTTCTCTAAACATCTGATGAAAAGGATGGAAATTAAAGGAATTGATTTTGCCGAAATTACGCTGCACGTTGGTTTAGGAACCTTCAATCCTATCGAAGTGGAAGATTTAAGCAAACATAAAATGGAGTCTGAAGAAGCCATCATCGATCAGAAAAATGCTGACATTATCAATAAAGCAGTAGAAGAAGGTCGCAGAGTTTGCGCAGTAGGAACCACCACGATGCGGGCGATCGAAACGTCAGTTTCTTCAAACAGAAAAATCGGGCCTTATCACGGATGGACTAATAAATTTATTTTCCCGCCTCATGATTTTGGAGTTGCCAACGCAATGATTACCAATTTCCATACACCGAAATCAACACTCCTTATGATGGTAGCGGCTTTTGCCGGGAAAGATTTTTTGATGCACGCTTATGAAGAAGCCATTAAAAACGAATACAAATTTTACTCTTTCGGCGATGCAATGCTGATTCTGTAAAAAACTGAGCAAAGAATAATTTTCCGAAACGAAATTATTCTTTGCTCTTCTTGATTTTAAAATGAAAGATATCAGAACTTTATCATTGGACGAACTCAAAGCTTATTTTGAAACTTTGGGAGAGAAACCTTTTCGCGCAAAGCAGATCTACGACTGGCTTTGGAGCAAGAATCTGCATTCGATTGATGAAATGACGAATATCTCAAAAGATCTGAGAGATCAGCTTTCCAAAGATTTTACCATCAATCCAGTTTCTGTAGATCAATTGCAGAAATCTTCAGACGGAACCATCAAAAATGGAGTGAAACTTCATGACGGTTTGCTGGTGGAATCTGTTTTGATACCGACGGAAACCCGCAGCACAGCGTGCGTTTCTTCTCAGGTTGGTTGTTCTCTGAACTGTGAATTTTGTGCTACGGCAAAACTCAAAAGAATGCGGAATCTGGAGGTTGCGGAAATTGTAGATCAGGTAGCATTAATTGACAGACAAAGTAAATTATATTTCAATCGTCCGCTTTCAAATATCGTATTCATGGGAATGGGCGAGCCGATGATGAATTATAAAAATGTCGTAGAAGCCATCAGAAAAATCACAGAACCTGAAGGTTTGGGAATGTCACCACGTAGAATTACTGTTTCTACCTCCGGAATTCCTAAAATGATTAAAATGCTGGCCGATGAAGAACTGAAGGTGAAACTTGCGGTATCTCTTCACTCCGCAATAGAGGAAACCAGAAACGATATTATGCCTTTTTCTTCAAAATTTCCTTTAACCGAGATTATGGAATCGCTGCAATATTGGTATTCCAAAACCGGATCACAAATTACTTTTGAATATTGTGTCTGGGGCGGAATTAATGACAAGGATGAAGACATAAGAGCACTTATTAAATATTGTAGAAAAGTACCGTCAAAGGTGAACCTGATTCAATATAATCCAATCGGAGAAGGAAAATTTGATCACCGCAGTATCAAAGCAGAAGAAAAATATGTCCGGGAATTGGAAAAAGCAGGAATCAATGTATTGATTCGGAGAAGCAGGGGCGGAGATATTGATGCAGCGTGCGGTCAATTGGCCAATAAAAATGGGGCGTAATGTTCTATCATAAGGGAAAAACCCGAACCGAACAACATAATCTTGGTATCGCTTCCCTGCTCGGATTCGTTGCCGGATTGGTGAATGTGGTAGGATTTTTATCCGTTCAGAAACTCACTACGAATGTGACAGGACATTTTGCTTTTTTCGTAGGCGCCGCTTTTGAGCAAAAATTTCAAACTGCTTTTCATATCGCACTGTATGTGTTTTTCTTTTTTCTGGGTGCTTTTTTTTCCAATCTTATGGTGGAAATCTATTCTAGGGTCAGAGAAAATCTTATTTATGTTTTTCCAACGATTGCCGAAGCCGTCATCTTGCTCGTCATCGCATTCAGCAGTGATTATTTAATGTCTGTAAATCCGGATATTATTGCTTTTTCGCTTCTTTTTTCAATGGGCATGCAAAACGCTTTAGTCACTCGAATTTCCAATGCAGTGGTGCGCACAACACACCTTACCGGACTTTTTACCGATATGGGAATTGAATTCTCACAGCTTTTTTTCTACAAAAACCGGCGTCATAAATCCAGGCTTCTCAAATCCATCCGGCTTCGGCTTACCATTATCTGGATGTTTTTTGCCGGTGGAATTGTCGGTGGACTTTTGTATGGTTCTTTCGGTATGAAATCGCTTCTCCTCGGAAGTGTACTTTTATTATTGGGATTACTCTATGATTTTATGAAAATCCGACTTTTACTTTTAAAAAGAAAATCGTGAGAGCAAAAATTATATTGTTGTTTCTTTTCTTTCTGTCTTTTCATATTCAGGCACAACGAATTGATTGGATGAAAATCAGAAAGTATCGGGTAGCTGTACTTTCGGACAGCTTAAAGGAAAATTCTGGTTTAAGTTTATCAAATGGAAAATTATGTACCATCAACGACAGCGGAAATTCTTCAGAAATTTTTAAATTAAATCCTGAAAACGGCGAAATTATCGGGAAAATAAACACGGGACTTCAGAATAAGGATTGGGAAGCAATCACTACAGACGAAAATTATTTTTATATCGGAGATTTCGGGAATAATAACGGGAACAGACGGGACCTGAAAATTTATCGCATTCGGAAAGACAATGTTCAGGATATCCGCGAGATTCCGTTTCAATATCCTCAACAAAAGGAATTTTTGAAAAAGCCACATCAAAACAATTGGGATGCCGAAAGTTTGATCTATAAAAATGGATTTTTACACCTTTTTACAAAGGAATGGCAATCGTATCAAACAACACATTATCGTTTAAATCCCGAAAAGCAGGAAGAAATTCAAAATGCTGAGAAACTGGAAACTTATAACCTGGGGTATCTGGCAACTGACGCCTCTTATTTTAAAGATCACCTTTATATTATTGGATACACAAAGAAAATGGAAGTGTATCTTACTGTATTTCAGGAAGATGATGCCGGATTTTTTTTTAGTCAAAAGCCGCAAAAATATTATCTTGGCCATGCGCTTTCCTTAGGTCAGATTGAAGGAATTGAAGTGGATGAAAATAATATTTATATTTCAGGGGAGTCCTTGCAAACTCCGATAGGAAGGCAAAAGCAGCACTTTTATATTATTCCTAAACCCTAAATAAAAAACGAGTAAATAAAAACGGGTTTTTATCAAAATTTAAATTCTGAATATTAATTCAGAATTTTAAAAGTTTCTTCAAAATTTTCAGAAGAAATTTTCATGAGATAACTTCCTTTAGTTGCATTAAATGGCAAGATGTTGTTGCCTTTTTGAAGAATTATCTCTCTTTTGTTTACCAATCTTCCGGCAATCGAATAAATCTCTACTGTAAATTTTTGGTTTAGTTTACCGTTATATTCCAATTGAATCTGGTGATTTTTCACTGGATTCAGCACTTTAATGATAAAATTATTTAAATGATAATCTGAAACGGACAAAGTTCCATAAGTGAAATGATGCGTTTCCGTCATAGAACCTACCGTAACTTTAGCTTTCCAATTTCCATCCTGATTGAAAGTGGAAGCAGGCAAACTCCAAAACCAATAGGATGCGGAATAAAAAGCATTCATATTGAAACTTGTTGTGTAGGCAATTGTTTGATCCGGGCGGATCAGCTGAATATTAACCGGAGTTCCAATGGCAATATCTGATAGATAAGCATAGATAAAAACGGTTTCGCCGGAATTAAATGAATTTTTAAAATACGTACTTTCCTGTACGCCACATCCGTTATTGAAACTCACCTCTTGGCTATGAGTTGAAAGAGCATTGATTTTCGGATTGTTGTAGTTTTTTTGAACTTGCCACCAAGATTGCGCTCCTGAGCTGGAACTATTGCAAGATCCATGATAAGGATCCACCAATTGGTTACTGCTGTTATATACTTCAAAATGTAAATGCGGACCAGTAGAATTTCCGGAACTTCCCACAATTCCGAGATATTCTCCTGCAGCTACAGTTTGACCAATGTTTTTTGTCGTTAAAGAATTGTTTTTAAATGGCCGTACCATGCCACACTGCCATCGTCATGTTGAACATACACCGCATTCCAGTTGCTAGTGTTGAAATTGCAATTTCTATCATAATTTCCGTTACTTTTTCCTATAATAATTCCCGGAGCAGCAGCTATAACCTCAGCTTGGTTATGATCCATTTGATACCATCCGAAAGGCCACGTGAAAATATCAATTCCTGCATGATTATATCCCGAGTTGGTGTCGTAAGTCCGGTTTCCGCAATTGTAATCCAAAAGCTGATTAGGATAATTGGGATTATGATCTACATAATTTGAAATACTCCAAACTTCATTATAAGGTGCAGTAGCGCTTTTTTTAATAGGCCAAATAAATAATGAACTTGGCAACGAACTTTTAGCTGTAAGTTTTCCTTCAAGTTGTAGTGTTTGCTTGTTCGTTTTCAACATTTTTTGTACAGAAACTCTTTCATCATTCGATAAACATTCTGTAGATTTGAATTGAAATTCCCCACCTCCTGTTTGTGCCATCATAAAATAAGAAGCATAACACAGGATCATAGCTAACATTGCAGTTTTCATAATAATAGTTTTTAATGAATCAAATATAGAAAATTTCTAAAAGCGTCGGGAATAAAATAAATAATTGAATTATATTTGCTGGCAGCGAACAACTAATCATCGACAAATACAACAATTTGTGGCGAACATTGTAGAAGAAATCAAGAAACCCATTGCCGACGAAATGAAACTTTTTGAAGAAAAGTTTTACCAGTCAATGCAGAGTAATGTTCCGCTTTTGGATAGGGTAACCCGTTTTATTGTAACCACGAAAGGAAAACAAATGCGCCCGATGTTTGTATTTCTCTGTGCGAAACTGGTGGGAAATGTAAATGAAAAAACATTTCGTGGTGCTTCCATGATCGAGCTGATTCATACCGCAACTCTGGTGCATGATGATGTTGTGGATGAAAGTTTTAAACGACGGAATTTCTTCTCCATCAATGCTTTATGGAAAAATAAAATTGCGGTTTTGGTAGGAGATTATTTACTTTCCAAATCCGTTTTGCTTTCTACTGATAATAAAGATTTTGATTTGTTGGCAGTTATTTCCCGTACAATCCGGGAAATGTCTGAAGGAGAATTGCTTCAGCTGGAAAAAGCCCGGAAGCTGGATATTACCGAAGAGGTGTATTACGAAATTATCCGTCAGAAAACAGCAACTTTAATTGCGGCGTGCTGCGAAGTAGGCGTACTTTCCAATAATGCAGATGAAATTTTAGCCAAAAAAATGCAGGATTTCGGAACTTTCACGGGAATGGCTTTTCAGATAAAAGATGATTTGTTTGATTATCTGAGTTCCAATGTCATCGGAAAACCTGTAGGAATTGACATCAAAGAAAAAAAAATGACGCTTCCGCTCATTCATGCTTTATCCATCGCTAATGAATCCGACCGAAAGTATTATTTCAATATCATTAAAAGGCACAACCACAATTCCAAAAAAGTGAAAGAACTGATCGGGTATGTGAAAGAATCCGGAGGTTTAGATTATGCTATCACTGTGATGAAAGATTTTCAGGACAAAGCTAAAAATCTTCTGAACGATTTCCCGGAATCTGAAGCTAAAAAATCATTGATGTTGATGCTCGATTACGTTATTGAACGGAAATTCTAATCTTACGCTGTCTCGCTGCTTTCAATTTTCTCCTTCATCAACTTGATGAAATATGAAGGCTTGATCTTAAATTTTCGCTGGAAGTTATCCGAGAAATTTTCTGCACTGTTGAATCCTGTGATCTGGGAAAGTTCCTTCACATCTTTTTTCAGGTAAGTCCAGTCTGTTTTCAGAAGGTGTAGGATATAATCCAATCTCAGGTCATTAATGTAAGTACTGAATTTTTTTCCTTTATACGCATTAATAATCCTCGAAAGATACGTGGAATTAGTCCCGAACATTTCACTAAGTTGTTTCTGGGAGACCTGATTGTCCAGAAAACCGAAGTCTGCTTCGAATTCTTCCAGTTGGGTCAGTACATTTTCCACAACCTGCGGATTGATACCCGGAATTTTGCTGTAATAACTAAGTGGAGAAAAGTTTTCGAGCTGTTGTTCACTGATCAAATGAGGGTCGCTGTTTTTTTCTTTTTGAGGAGTTGCCGTTGTATATTCAGTGGTATCTTCACTTACCGAAGAAGGAGCTTCAGGCAAAATCATTGAACTTGAAGGGCTTGGTTCGAGGTTTTTTTCAGAGATCAATTCATTAAACCTTTTTCTATACGTAATCTGAATATGATAAATCCGATATAAAGAAAGTCCAACGATGACCAATATTCCTGCAAACAGGATATAAATAATGGTATCCCGGGTTTTCAGGGAACTTTCAATTTTTTCTTTTTCTTCTATCAGTTTCTTCGTATCGTACTGTTTATGAAGTGTGGAAGAGAGATATTTATAATTTTTTTCATAAGATTTATCGAGTTGCATCAGTTTATTAATATACTCCAATTGCAAATCCCTGTTTTTTACCGAATCATTATACTTAATCAGAAGTTCATATGCTTCCCGAAATTGAGGTTCGAGATTATTTGATTTATTGTATTCCTTGTCTATGGTCTCAAAATATTTCACAGCAATATGCGGTTTTCCCAAATTCCAATAGGATTTCCCCAGATAAAATATTTCTGTGATATGATCCCATTGGTCTTTGTACAACCTTAATGCATGTGTTAATTTTTTTATTGCGGTGTTATAGTCCTTTCTGTAAAAAGCATCAGTGCCTTGCAACGAAATAAAATAAGGAAAAAATTGCTCCAGATTGTTTTGTTGCACATAAGCAAAAGCTTCGTTTAGTAAAGGTTTGTTTTCTTGATGACGGCCCAGTCTTGAATTGGTATCAATGAGGCTCATCATCGAATACATGTAATAAGTTTGGTAATCTTTTCCTAAAGTAGAGTTGTTCAGGTTTTTTTTAAAAAAATCAATACATTCTCTCAATTCAGCGTTGGCATCTTCATATAAGCCGAGGTAAACTTTATTCTGGGAGATCAGATATTTACTTTTATAGATAATATAATCACTTTCAATCTCTTCCGCATAATTGTGAGAAATGAGAATATCCGCCAAAGCTTTTTCATACTTGACATTAGTCATAAAAACAATACCTCGGTTAAGATAAGCATTGGCGAGAAGCCTTTTATCATTGGAACTCTTTCCAATAACAAGCGCGCTGTCAGCATATTTTAAGTTTTCAGGAGATTTTGAAAAAGCAGTAGCATATCTATAAGCGAATAAAAGTGCTTCTGGATTTTTTTCCGCCTTGGCTTTTGCAATGTAAATCCGGATCATTTTCCAGATCTCAGCATCATTGTCATGGGATTGATCTATTTTTTTTTCAATTTGTTCGTAGGTCAATTCTTTAGAATAATTATTTTGACCGTATAAAAGATAACAGGGGAGTGCTAACAGCAGGGATAAGATTAATTTCCTGAAAATCATTTATTTAAGTTCTTTATTTTTATTTTTTACCGGTTTCTGAACACAGCTTTTGCGAATTTACGCCTATTTTTTCTAAAAAACCTTCCCCCAAATTGCTAATTTCCCTGTTATTTTTTATAAACCACCGGTGCGAATATTTGATTGGTATAGCCAAATGCTCCTACATTTGCCTCAGTAATAACAACAGAATTTAAACCAACTAAAAATAATTATTATGAAAAAACTTATTATAACAGCATGTGTACTTACCTTATTAGGAACTGTATCTTGTAGAACGCATGACGATATGATTAGCCCTGAGGATACTGCAAATCTGGAAGTAATGGAAAACTCAGCAATGGCTCGGGATTCTGCACAAGGTAGAGATTTAAGTATTTTACCAGGCGATCCACTTCCTCCACCAAGAAAATAAATTAATATTATTAAATAAATTTTTTTTCATCATTTGTGTTTTTTTTCTTCCGCTGTTGTGAAACACCGGAAGATTCTTTTTTATACCAAAAGTACAATTTTCATATCTTTGCTGAATATAATCATTCAAAATGCAGACTACCTATATAGATACACAGCAGATTTCCTTCGAAGATTTTAAAAAATCCGTGCTTCAGGATTATCGATTGGGACGCATTTCCCGAGAGATGTCCCTGCTAGGAAGAAGGGAAGTGTTGACCGGAAAAGCTAAATTCGGAATTTTCGGAGACGGAAAGGAACTTCCGCAATTGGCGATGGCCAAAGTATTCCGGGATGGTGATTGGCGTTCAGGATATTACCGAGACCAGACTTTTGCATTGGCAGTAAACGTTTTAACCATAGAAAGTTTTTATGCACAACTGTATGCAGATACAGATATAACCCGTGAACCAGCTTCAGCAGGAAGACAAATGAACGGGCATTTTGCTTCCAGAACATTGAATGAAGACGGGAGTTGGAAAGATTTAACAAAACTTAAAAATATTTCTTCTGATATTTCCCCAACCGGTGGACAAATGCCAAGGTTGCTTGGCCTGGCTCAGGCTTCTAAAGTTTTCAAACAGATAAAATTTGATGGTTCCGAAAAATTTTCCAACAACGGAAACGAAGTTGCTTTTGGAACTATTGGCGATGCCTCTACTGCTGAAGGCCACTTTTGGGAAACCCTGAACGCAGCGTGCGCATTACAGGTTCCCATGATTGTCTCCATTTGGGACGATGGCTATGGAATTTCTGTTCCTACTCATAATCAGCGCGCTAAAGCTGATATTTCAGAAATGCTCTCCGGTTTTCAGAGAAAAGAAGGAGAAAATCAAGGTTGCGAAATTATCCAGGTAAAAGCCTGGGATTATCCTGCCTTATTAGATGCCTATGCAAAAGCGGAACATTTTGCGAGAACAGAAAGTATTCCGGTAGTAGTTCATGTTGTGGAAGTGACGCAGCCTCAAGGACATTCCACTTCCGGATCACACGAACGGTATAAAAATGAAGAAAGGCTCACCTGGGAAAGTGAATACGATGGTTTGCTTAAATTCCGTGAATGGATTCTGAGCTATTCTGTAGAAATAGAAGGTCAGGAAGAAATTTTGGCCACTTTAGAGGAATTAAATGCGATAGATGCTGAAGCAAAGAAGACAGTAAAAGAGGGTCAGAAAAAAGCCTGGGAAGATTATCAAAGACCAATTGTTGCACTAAAAGATCAAATATTGCCTTTGGTAGAAAAACTTACCTATGAAAACAATGAAATTTCTGCTGAAGTAATCAAGTTTAAAGCATTGATTTCTGTTGCGAAAAGAGATATTTTCCATCTTGCCAGAAAGGCTTTACTGTTAACCCGTGGTTCAGTTTCTGCTGAAAGAACTCAGCTTCAAAAGAAGTATGATGAACTCTTCGCTGTTGAAAAAGACAATTATTCCTCTCATTTATATTCGCAATCCCAGTGGAAAGCTACCCATGTAAAAGAAGTAAAACCAGTCTTTAGTGAAAGTTCTGAAGAAGTGGACGGCAGAGTGGTAGTGCGTAATAATTTTGATAAAATTTTTGAAAAATATCCTGAAACCCTGATCTTTGGTGAGGATACAGGAAATATTGGCGATGTGAACCAAGGCTTGGAAGGAATGCAGGAAAAATACGGAGAAATGCGGATTGCAGATACCGGAATTCGTGAAGCCACCATTCTTGGGCAAGGAATCGGAATGGCAATGCGAGGATTAAGGCCTATTGCTGAAATTCAGTATTTGGATTATATTCTTTATTGTTTACAGGGTATGAGTGATGATCTTGCTACCGTACAATATCGCACCCGTGGCGGACAAAAAGCGCCGCTCATTATCCGAACCCGAGGACATCGTCTGGAAGGAATTTGGCATTCAGGGTCGCCGATGGCAGGAATTATAAATCTCTCAAAAGGAATTAATATTCTGGTTCCAAGAAATCTTACAAAAGCTGCCGGTTTTTACAATACGATGTTGCAGAGCGACGAACCAGCACTCATTGTAGAATGCCTGAACGGATATCGTTTGAAGGAAAAACAACCGGATAATTTGGGAGAATTTACCGTTCCTGTAGGGAAAATTGAAACTACGAAAGAAGGAAAGGATGTTACTTTGCTAACGTATGGTTCCACCTGGAGATTGGTGATGGAAGCAGCTTCGGAATTAGAAAAACTCGGAATTTCTGCAGAGGTTATTGATGTTCAGTCACTTATTCCTTTTGATTTAACTCATGAAATTTCAGAAAGTGTGAAGAAGACCAATCGTCTTGTGGTCATTGATGAAGATGTGGAAGGCGGAACCTCGGCATTTATCCTGCAGCAGATTCTGGAAAAGCAAAAAGGATTCCGATATCTGGATAGCGATCCGCTTACGCTTACGGCAGAAAATCACCGGCCGCCTTATGCAAGCGATGGCGATTATTTCAGTAAACCGTCTGTGGATGATATGGTGGAAAAAATTTACGGACTGTTCACCGAAATTAATCCGAAGAAATTTCCCGCTCTATAGAATTACTAAAACTGCTGACTTTCGGCAGTTTTTTTATGAATCTCATTTCTTCAGGAAACTCCAGAAGTTTTGCATCCTTTTCTCTATTTTCAGGAGATTATTTTTTACGAGTGCCTCTACAAATAGGGAAGGGTTTTCGTACGGAATGTCAATATTCTCGAACGTCATTTTTCTGTGAGCGTAGCCTTTCATAAACTCTTCATTCGTATGCCAGGGTTCAATGTCATTTTTCCTCATCCAGGTGACAAACTCCGAATTGCTT
This sequence comes from Chryseobacterium lacus, assembly GCF_003336205.1. Classification (GTDB taxonomy): domain Bacteria; phylum Bacteroidota; class Bacteroidia; order Flavobacteriales; family Weeksellaceae; genus Chryseobacterium_A; species Chryseobacterium_A lacus. The sequence continues at coordinate 184,367 of NZ_QPIE01000006.1, read as the reverse complement.
TTTACGTTCACACTTTTTCTTCGTTTCAACAAAGTGTATTTCATGATAACTTAACTTTTTTATCCGAATTGCAGGGTATGCATTACAGATCTGTTTTTACATTTGTGTTATTTATGATTCCAAATGAATGAATTTACATTATGAAATCAGGAATCTCATTAATAATTAAATTTATCTTTCTAAAAGAATTATTCTTAATAATTAATACGAAATTGTATTGCAAATCTATATATTTTTTTTGAATATAAAAAAATCAACTATGTTGTTCACGTTGTATTAACATATTGCTAATAGAGTCTGGTTTTTACATTTGATGATTTGTTAATTTTCACTAAGATTTATTTTTGTAATTTTGTTTAAATTTTAGGAAAATGAACTACGATATTATTGTTGTCGGGAGTGGTCCCGGAGGATATGTTACTGCAATCAGAGCTTCACAGTTAGGATTCAAAACTGCCATTGTTGAAAAAGAAAATTTAGGAGGAATCTGTTTGAACTGGGGTTGCATCCCTACGAAAGCCTTGCTGAAATCTGCTCATGTATTTCATTATCTGAATCATGCAGAAGATTACGGACTGAACAAAGTGGAAAATCCCGGATTTGATTTTTCTAAAGTCATCCAGAGAAGCCGAGGTGTAGCGTCAAAAATGAGTGGCGGAATCCAGTTTCTGATGAAGAAAAACAAGATTGATGTCATTATGGGAAGTGCCAAAGTGAAGCCCGGAAAAAAGATTGAAGTTAAAGATGCAGAAGGAAAAACTTCCGAATATGCAGCTCAACATATTATCATTGCAACCGGAGCCCGTTCCAGAGAATTGCCCAACCTTCCACAGGATGGAAAAAAGGTGATCGGTTATCGCCAGGCTTTAGCACTTCCGGAACAGCCAAAATCCATGATTGTAGTAGGATCCGGTGCGATAGGAATTGAATTTGCTGATTTTTATAATACGATGGGAACTAAGGTAACGGTGGTAGAATTTATGCCGAATATCGTGCCTGTAGAAGATGAGGAAATCTCAAAACATCTTGAAAAATCTTTGAAAAAATCAGGAATTGAGATCATGACCAATGCGTCTGTGGAAAGTGTGGATACCTCCGGAAACGGCGTGAAAGCTACCGTAAAAACTTCAGGCGGCGAGATCACTTTAGAAGCAGATATTTTACTTTCAGCAGTGGGAATTTCTGCAAATATTGAAAATATCGGCTTGGAAGATGTGGGGATTCAGACTGATAAGGGAAAAGTTTTGGTAAATGATTGGTATGAAACTTCAGTGCCGGGTTATTATGCCATCGGAGATATCATTCCTACTCAGGCGTTGGCACACGTTGCTTCTGCAGAAGGAATTACCTGTGTGGAAAAAATTAAAGGAATTCACATCGAAAAAATTGATTACGGAAATATTCCAGGATGTACCTACTGTCACCCGGAAGTTGCTTCAGTAGGGCTTACCGAGAAGCAGGCAAAAGATCAGGGTTTTGAAATAAAAGTTGGAAAGTTCCCGCTTTCTGCATCCGGAAAAGCTACCGCTAACGGAAATACGGACGGATTTATTAAAGTGATTTTTGACGCCAAATATGGCGAATGGCTTGGTTGTCACATGATTGGCGAAGGTGTTACAGATCTGATCGCCGAAGCTGTCGTCGCCAGAAAACTGGAAACAACAGGACATGAAATCATCAAATCAATTCACCCGCATCCTACAGTTTCGGAAGCCATCATGGAAGCCGTAGCCGCAGCTTATGGCGAAGTGATTCACATTTAATTTTCATCAAAATTTGACAGTAAAAAGACCGTTTCATCGTAATTGAAACGGTCTTTCTTTTATGATGTTTTTTTGGATTTATTTGTTGATGAGTTTCTCAATCAGCCTATTCTGAGATTCAATAAGCTGGGTAATGTTTTGTTGGTTTTTTAGGATATTTTCAATTAACTCGGGAGATTGCATATTTGTTATGTGACAATATTGTTGAATACCAAAACTAGAATCCTTAAATTCATTATTGGAAAAAATAATGTTTTGACTATCATTAAGTAAATCATTAATATCTACTTCCAGTTCTTTAGCGATCTTGTTCAAAAGCAAAGAATTAGGAATGCTTTTATCAGATTCAATATTAGAAATAGTTCCTTGCGTTACATCTAATCTTATTGCGAGATCTTCTTGTGACCATCCTTTTATCTCACGATGTCTCCTCACTTTATGACCAATACTCATTTATTAAAATTTTAATCAAAAATAATAAAATTGTAATGACATTGGTAGGAAACTTATTCTAATTTCGGAGAAAATTAATTGTAACTAAAAAACTTATTAACGTATGAAACTCAAATTGTTAAGCTTTCTGCTTATTCTTTTGGTGCTGGCAGCCTGCAGAAACGATCACTTACAGGATTTGCATTATCAGGAAGAAGGAGCAAAAAGTGAGTTGGTATCACGAATCATTTCTTTGAATGAAAGTGTGCACAAGCAAAAATTACTTCCTCAGCTGAAAGCAGCCAAAGAAAATATCAAAAAAACAATGCCGAAAAACATATTTGGCAAAATGGTGAGTTTCGGGGACAGTATTAGTATTGATACCGAGCAGGTAATCTACATTGAAAACGGACCGAATTATCATACCTATACTTTCGCGATAGAAAGAACTAATCCTTCTCCAAATGATCCTATGGAGAATTTGCTGCTTACCCCACTTCCCGACGGAACGTATAAAGAATTTATTGTTACCTATAATTTAACCCAGCAAGAAAAGAATAACATTAGAAATGGAATATATTCCTATGCTAATAATTCAACTGTTAGTGAACTTGCTTCTGGCACTTTTAACGGAAACAATCAGCTTGCAAGAATGAGTTGTGGCTGGACGACCGAGACAATTTGGGTTTCCTGCAGCCAACATCAACACGATCAATCTAATTGGCAAGATTGGGGCAGCTGTATTGCTGAAATCCCTCCCAGTGTTTATACAATTACTAAATATAGCTGTTTAGAAGAGGAAGATGAAACCATAGCTCCCTCTGATCCACCTGGAAGCGGAGGCGGGGGTGGAGGCGGAAGTCTCGATCCACCATGTGAAACTTGTCCACCACACACTCCTGTAGAATGTATAGAAATTCCAACCGAGCCTACACAACCTTCCACGGGAATAGGTGATGATGGAGGATGTATCATAGGAATTCCTACACTTCCGAATTTGCCTCCTCTGGACCGCAGGACACCGTGTGAGAAAACGAAACAAATGTTGCAAGATCCGACAGTACAGGAAAGGCTTGAAGCCCTGAAAGAAAAATCAATGAAAACAAATGATGAAGCTGGCGAAATTGGTTTTGCAGTAGATGCGAATGGCAACCCAACAAATATAGTACAAGGTGGAGCTCATCACATAAAGCTCCAGAGTTTGTTGCCCGGAAATACCGGTTATTATCATAATCATACTCCAGAGGGAATTAAGATGCTGTCTCCACCAGATATTAGTGCCTTATTTACTACGATTGTATCTTCTCCTGCCAGTACTCCTATTACAACTCCTTTTGAAGGGTTTGTAGCAAAAGAAGCATGTGCTTGTGTTGGAGGTTTCAGGTATTTTAATTATCTGATTCGGTTTAATGGTACATTGCAATATGCAGGGACTATTTCTCAGAAAAACTATGATTTCGACAGATTAGAAAAAGATTATCAAAAAAAGGCGAGAGCTTTAGAGGGAAATGCAAATTATGTGGATAATATCGGCCAGAATCTTAACCATAAAGGAGTCGAAAAACTTTTATTCAGTACCTTTGGTTTGATGGATATAGCTCCAGCTAATATGATCGTACATAGAATTGACGAAAATGGTAACGTAGATAACATTACCTTAGATGCCAACGGCAACCCAATAGCAACATCATGTCCTTAAAATACAAATTAATAATTAATTATGAAAACATTATACACGCCGTTTTTTATATTAGGACTCTTATTGAGCTTCCTTTCATGCAGAGCGCAAACTTTACCTATTAATACTGACATAGATGAAATTCCACAAGGTGCTTATTTAAAAGATTTGAATAATGAACTAACTCCTTATATTGGTACATATAAAACTGCTTATCAGGGTAAAGAAATAACACTTTACATTACAAAACAAGAAAATAAATTAGAAAAAAGCACAAAAAAAACGTATTATATGGATGCTTTAATTATAAAATATATTGTAAAGAATATTAGTACTGGAATAATTTTACAAGATACCTATAATCTCAGTCTTCCTCATATTGAATTGTATAGCTATTGGACATTACCATATAAAAACTCTGTTGTCTTCTTGTATAGTGGTACTAATTGTCGTGTTGGTTGGGGTGATATAATTTTAAAGAAACTTAATCCAACTCAAATTTCTTGGGATTACAAGCCCAACAGTAGAGTTCTAAGAGATGGTGATTGTCCGGGTAATCCTGACCTTACAGTTTATTTACCAGTAACCAAAGATTTGATTTTTACTAAACAATAAATTTAAACCGCCAACTTCGGCGGTTTTTAGTTTAATGGTAAGGAAAGAATTGTTATTTCCCCGGCAAACAAAAACTGAATTTTGAGCCTTTGCCTAATTCGCTTTGTACTTTTATTGTGCCTTCACTTCTTTGAATAATTTGGGATGAAATGTATAAACCAAGCCCCATTCCTTCAAAAGTATTGCTGGAGTCTCCGTTCACCCGATAAAATTGTTCAAATATTTTTTCGAGTTTGTTATCGGGAATACCAATACCGAAATCTTCCACGGAAAAACACGCGTTTCCTTCCTCATCAGTATGGCTGTAAATCACTATTTTTTCTTTGTTTGGTGAATATTTGATGGCATTGGAAATGAAATTCTGCATTACTTGTTGGATGCGTTCCCGGTCGCCTTCCACGAGTCCTGTGGAACCGAGTTTTGAAATAATTTTGTGATTCCCATTGGATATTTTTGCTTCTTCAGCTACTTCTGAAACCAAGTCATCAAAATCGAATACAGTTTTATTGAGAGGCAATTGTCCATTTTGGATCTTCGTAACATCCAGAAGATCAGTAATTAACTGATTCAGTCTGTTGATTTGAATTCCCATTTTGCCTGCATATTCTGCTCCTTTTTCATACCCTTCCTGTTTCAGCATTCGTTCCAATGCTTGTGCGTAGAGTTTGATGCTGGTAAGCGGAGTTTTCAGTTCGTGGCTTGTGATGGCAAGAAAATCATCTTTTTGTTTTAGAAAAGTTTTAAATTCATGAATGTCTGTAGTAGAGCCGATCCATTTTGAAATTTTACCATCATCAGATTTGATGGGAATGCCTCGATGCAGATACCAATGATAGGTTCCTGGATTATCTTTCTTTTCCAGTCGGTATTCTACTTCGTGCAACTCGCCGGTTTCCATATTTCTTTTCCAGGTTTCTTCTAAATTTTTGAGATCGTCTTTATGCACAATCTCTTTCCAGTTTTTTATATGAATTTCATCTTTTGGCAGGCCAGACAATTCATACCATCGTTCATTGAAATAATCTACCTCGCCATCAGGTTTTGCTGTCCATACAATCTGGGGGATGGTATCTGCCAAATTCTTAAAACGGAGTTCACTTTCCTGTAGTTTTCTTTTGAGTTGTATTTCCTCAGTTATGTCGTAACCTACTGAAACAATAGTGTTTTCGCTTTCCCCTAAATCTATAGGTGTGAAAATGTAATTCATATACCGAGGTTTCTCAAAATGGGGGAGTTTTACTTCAATTTCTTTGATCTGAATTTGCCTTCCGGTTTCATATGCCTGTTTCAAATAACCGATTATAAAATGATTTTCAAGTTCCGGATATGCTTCTATCAATGTTTTACCAATTCGTCGGTTATTTTTCCCCCATAATTCAGAAACTCCGCGATTGCTCATTTCAATTGTGAATTCTGGTCCTCTCAAAACGCTCATTGCCAAAGGGAAAGCCGCAATAAATTGTCGCAACCGTTCTTCATTTTTTTCAATTAATTTTTTTGCATTAATTTGTTCTGTCACATCCAGACTCATATTCAGAACCCCGAAAATTTCTCCGTTGCTGTCGTATATTGGTTTGAAACTGAGATTCATATAAACGGCCTGAAATTCATCACCTTGCGGTATCATTATTTTGGCTGCATCTTCTTTATAAATTTTTCCGGTGCGGTACACATTTTTCAGAATCTCAGCAAAAGGTTGTGCAAAAAGTTCCGGCAGCGCTTCCCGAAGCGGTAACCCGGTCAAATCGTGTTTTTCTTTCCAGTATTCTTTTGCTTTTTCGTTGATAATGTCGATAATAAGCTCTTTTCCTTTAAAGAAAATCGTGGGAATTTCTGCTTCCATAATAAGGTTACGGAAACGCGCTTCTATTTTTTCATTTTCTTGTTTTGCCAGAACTTGTTTTGTAACATCATTTGCAATGGTAATAATTCCGGTAATTTCACCCATTGTATTTTTCAACGGAGAATAGGTGAAATCATAATACGAGGTCAGTTCTGCACCGTTTTTTATGAGGGTCATTCTCTTCTCATGACCCGTATGGATCACGCCGTTTTCATATACGTTCAGCAAAATTTTCCTGAATTTCGGACTGTTAAAAAGAGGCTGGACTTCATAAATTGGACGACCGATCACTTCTGCATTCACGCCCATATATTTCAACATTAAACTGTTGGAGGCTTCTACAATCATGTCTTTTCCCTTCAGTACAGCGAGTGCTACGGGAGCTTGTCCGAAAAGTTCGATAAGCGTTTCCGGTTTGAGTTGGTTGTTTTCCAGAAAATTTTTCATATTTGCGAAAATAACAGAATTGGATTTACAAATTGTTATACCTTTTCCATGTTTCTGTTCTAGATTCAATAAAAAAAGGCTTTCCTTCAGAAAACCTCTTTTAATATTTTTTATTTATTGTTGATAAGCGGCTATGGCCTTATTGATCAGTTCCACCTGCTGATGCAGTGATGTGCTTCCCGGATTGGATTTCAGGGTTTGCATTTTTCGGGAAAGCCCGTCTTTCAGCATATTCAGAATCATCATTCTGGCTTGTGGATTTTCGCCTAATTGTCGCTTGGCCTGAATCAGAATTTTGGTGACGCTTTCAGTTGCTTTGGTATTGTCTGAATCCATAATCCAATGAAAGCCTTCTTCGGCTGTTGCACCAAGTTGCGGATCCTGAAATTTAATAAAAGGATAAAAAGCGACCGTGCTTCCGATGGCGTGCATTTGTTTTTCAATTTTATTTTGAACGATCGCAGGAAGTAAAGTGGCGATCACTTCTTCCGATGCTTTCTCGAGATCAACCTGCGCTGCAAAATCCTTGATTTTTGCGGGATCCAAGGAAATAATTCCTGCCAATGAAGTCGCTTTCACCGCACTGGAAGGCGTGTTGAATTTCTTTTCATACAACGCCAAATATTTTTGATTGCCAGTTTTACGAAGTGCAGCAATAGCTGCGGATTGCACCAGCGTTTTGGGATCAGATTCAGCCAGTTTTTCAACTTCCGATAATGTTGCTTTGGCATGACTGGCTTTTGAAAGATCCAAAACATTCAGTGCTTTCATTCGGATCCGGAAGTTTTTATCTTTCAATGCAGCAGCTAAAGTTTTCGCTGCAGCATCATGATCCGGCGTTTTTTCCGCCCCTTCTAAAGCGCGATAACGACTTAAGAAATTTTCAGAACCGTTGTATTGCAATAAATATTGCTCCGGAGTTTTATTTTCAGAAATTTCCGCCAAAAGAATTCCATCAGCATTTAGATTAATGAGATCTGCATTTTTGGAAACAGGAAATCTAAAATCATTTTTGGAACGTGCATTAATCCAAACATTTTTTCTGACAGCTTTTCCATTTTCAAAAATATCAATAGCCAACGGAAACTGAAAATATTCTGATTGAGTTTGATTAACAGAAACCGTAAGTTCTTTTTTGACAGGATCAAAACTCGATGTAAAGCTGAGTTTCGGATGTCCGCTCCCGAAAAACCATTGGTTGAAAAACCAATTCAGGTCTTTTCCAGTGATTTTTTCCAGCGAAAGACGAAATTGATGCGCTTCTCCGGTACCGTATTCATTCGTTTTTAAATAATGATTCATCCCTTCCCAAAAGGCTTCATCGCCCACATAATGCCGAAGCATATGAAGAATTGCGCCGCCTTTATTGTAGGAAACCGCATCGAACATATCTTCACGGGCATGATAATTAAAACGGATCAGATCTTTTGAAATATTCGCCGGATCCATCAGATAACCCTGTATCGCGATCATGAGTCCGTAATCTGCGAAATCTCTTCCATATTTATGTTCGTTCCACAAATATTCCGAATAATTCGCAAAAGATTCGTTCATAGAAAGTTGACTCCAGCTTTCCGTGGTAACTAAATCGCCAAACCAGTGATGAAACAGTTCATGCGTGATAACATCTTCCCATCGGTTTTCATCGATCAAATCTTCTGGTTTCTGTTGTGCTGCATCCGAATGAAGGACGGCTGTCGTATTTTCCATCGCACCGCTTACGTAATCGCGGGCTGTTATTTGAGCATATTTGTTCCAGGGATAATCGTATTTAAGTTTTTTCGAAAAGAATTCCATCATTTCCGGCGTGTTCCCGAAAATTTGTCTGGCAAAAGGTTCATATTCTTTTTCCACATAATAATCGACAGGGATATTTCTCCATTTGTCTTTTACAATAGCATAATCGCCAACGCCCATGAAGAAAAGATACGGTGCGTGTTTTTTGTCCATTACCCAATAATCAGTTCTTAATCCACCGGATTCCTTCACTGAAGATTTCAGATAACCGTTGGAAAGCGTGACGTATTTGTCGGGTACCGTCATATAAATTTCCTGTGTGGTTTTCATATTGGGTTTATCGATAGTAGGAAACCATACCGAACTGGATTCCGTTTCTCCCTGAGTCCAGATTTGTGTCGGTTTATCGGGATCTTTTCCCTGAGCATTAATGAAATACAGGCCTTTGGCATCTGTAATGGCGGCACTTCCTTTTTGTTTCACTTCGTTTGGGCGTGCTGTATATTTGATGAATACAGTATATTCCTGATTTTTCTGATAGGTTTTATCGAGATTAATATGTAGAATATCGTTCTGATAACTGTACTTCAGTGGAGATCGTGATCCATTTTTGTCTACAGCTACTTCATGGATCAGCATTGCTTTCGCATTTAGAACCAACGAATCTGAAGGATAAAAATAAGGTGTTGCTGAAATCCAGGCTTCGCCAATCATTTGTTCCTTTTCGTAATCGAATTTCACCTTCAGTTTGGTATGTTTCAGTTCAGTAGTTTGGGTATGAGTCGCTCTGTAAACAGGTTCTCTTCCGGAAGTTTCGGTTTGCGCGGAAAAGGTTCCTGAACAGAGTATTGCACTAAAGAGAAAGGTGTTTAGAAAAATTTTCTTCATAAGTTACTGTTAATATTGTGGTTTGTGGAGCCGACTATTTAGTTCAATTATTCTTTAGTGAAAAGGATTTCCATACCTCCTTGAAGAAGTTTCATGGTTTTTTTATCTGAATCAAAATCGAGTTGTATTCCGGCAGTGTCGAAGGTAAAAGTGTTTTCAGACTTTGCTTGCAACGGAAATTCTCCCTGTCCTGTTGCCTGCGCGAAAATTTGTCCATTTTTCTCTCTTACTTCAATTTTGATGGGAAACTGTGTTGAGGAATAGGTTCCGGCATATTTCTGTAAGGTCGCAGGATCCACATTTGCAGCTGTAAAATTAGGGATTTCAATATTCTTACAGGTGGCAAGACTCATCGCTGCGATGGTAATTTGATTGTTGTCAAAAGCAGTTCCGTTAGAAAGCATGACGTAGCCGGTTTTCAGTTCAGGAAAATAATAAAGTGCTGAGGTAAAAGCATCAATTCCGCCATTGTGCCCGAATCCGGAAGTATTGTAAAACGGAACCCTGAAAATCCCGAATCCATAATTATCTGTCATTGTGATCATCTGCGACAGGCTTTTTTCGGAAATAATTTTATGGTTAAATAAATCCTGGATGAATTTTAAAAGATCTGCGCTCGTCGAAATCATCGCACCTGCAGCAGCGGGAATAGAAAGATCTGTTTCCTCGGATTTCATGAGCGGAGTTTCCAGAGTGTAGGAAAAAGCTTCCATTTTCTGTAGATTAATTTTCCCTCCGTAATAGGTGTTTTTTAATCCTAAAGGTTTGGTGATTTTTTGCTCGAGAATTTCTGCGTAAGATTTTTTGTACACTTTTTCCAGAATATAGCCCAGCAAAATATAGCCTGAATTGCTGTAGCTGAATTTGGTGCCAGGTTCGAAATCGGTGCCGCTGCTCTTTATTTTAGCAACCATTTCCTGATTCGTCATCGCATTTTGGTTCCAGCTCAGATAATCGGGCAAATCCGTAATGTTGTAAATTCCGCTCCGGTGATTCAGCAACTGCTCAATGGTGATTTTTTCTGCGTTTTTTATTTCAGGATAAAATAGGGAAAGCCGATCGCTGAGGTTTAATTTATTTTCTTCAACAGCTTTCATCACCAAAGTTGCAGTGAAGGTTTTGGTAATAGAACCGATTCTGAATCGCGTATCTGTGGTGTTTTTCTTTTGATTTTCTGCATCTGCAAAACCGACGGCACGCTCATAAACCATTTTGCCGTTTTGAGTAATGGCCATACTTCCCATGAACTTCTGATGTTGCTCCAGAACATTCATGAATTCGTTCATTTTTTCCTGATTAAAATTCTGGCTGAATGCCATTGAAAGAGCCAAGCAACTGAACAGGAATAACAATTTTTTCATGCCAAATATTTATTAAATGGGTAGCAATAGTGAAGGATATGTTACAAGAATGGTGATTTTGACCCATTACACTGCTACCGGAGCTTTTATCCCCGGATGTGGGTCATAATTTTCCAGAGTGAAATCTTCATATTTAAAGTCAAAAATATTTTTGATTTCAGGATTCAGTTTCATTACGGGTAAGGCTTTTGGCGTTCTGGAAAGTTGTTTTTTCACTTGCTCTAGATGATTGTTATAAATATGAACATCGCCAAAACTGTGGATATAATCTCCCACTTCCAGTTCGCAAACCTGCGCTACCATCATCAGCAGAAGGGCATAACTTGCAATATTAAACGGTACTCCCAGAAAAACATCGGCACTTCTTTGGTACAGCTGAAGCGAAAGTTTTCCCTCGGCAACATAAAACTGGAACATCGCATGACAGGGCGCCAAAGCCATGTTTGGAACTTCGGCGACATTCCATGCGGAAACGATCAATCGGCGGGAATCCGGATTTTCTTTAATCTGAGTGATGACTTCCGAAATTTGATCGATTACATTTCCGTCTGCACCTTTCCAGCTTCGCCATTGCGCACCGTACACAGGACCAAGATTTCCGTTTTCATCGGCCCACTCATTCCATATTTTGACATCGTGATCTTGGAGATATTTGACATTGGTGTCTCCTTTCAAAAACCAGAGTAACTCATGAATAATGGATTTTACATGAACTTTTTTGGTTGTCACCAAAGGAAAACCTTGCGATACATCATATCGCAACTGATATCCGAAAATACTTTTGGTTCCGGTTCCGGTTCGGTCGGTTTTCTCATTGCCGTTATCGAGAATATGTTGTAAAAGCTCTAAATAATTCTGCATTTTTTAAATAATGAAAGTGGGTTAATGAAAATTAATCTCGGCAAAATACTGATTATTTACCAAATTCCCATAATTGTTTGTGAAGTTCCGTTCAAGGTGAAAGTTTGTCCTGTAACGAGGCCGTTCATGACTTTGGCAATAGGAGATTCGGGAGAGACGCACATGATTTTTCTGTTTTGAAAACTGAGTGTTCCGGCGGCAGCCGAAATATAAAAAATTCCGTTGTTGGTTTCTACCAATGCGCCCAAATCTGCGGTGATACTGGCTTTATTGTTAAGTCTTTGAAGAGAATCCTGAAGTTTCATATTTTCAGAAAGCTGATGATTTAAATGGTTAATTTCCTGCTGCAACATTTCCGCACCGGTTTCGTACTTGTCACCCATTGCACTTTTGGTTTCGACGTTGGATTGCCGAGTTTCGGCAATCAGATGGTGCAGCTGCTGTATTTTCTCCGAAATGATTTTTTGTGCTGACAGCAGAATTTCCTGTTTATCCATCAGAATTTTGATATTAAAAAACCCCGACTGCTCAGGGTTTTGTATGGTAATACTATTTTAATCTTCGTCGTCCATTTCGAAATTGTCGTCTTCGTATCCTTCATCTTCATCATCATCGAAACCGTCATCGTCATCCGAAAAGTCTGAACTGCCAAAATCATCTTCAAAACCGAAATCATCATCATCCATTAAGGGCATTGCTGATTTTTTGTTTTTTCCGGCTCCTCCGCTTTTGCTTGGTGCTTTCATCGGCATACTTCCGAATCTGAAAACAGTGATAGGATAGTTAACTGCAGGTTTTTCATCCGTTATTTCTATCAGTTCACAAAAGAATTCCCAAAGATCCAGAAATCCGTATTGGAATTGTGCGCGATCTCCTTTCTGGGGGAAAGCTTCGCGGATGTAAATATCAGACATGATTTCGCCGTCTTCTTCATCACTCATATCTTCCAGCGGAACAGATTTGATGATGGAACCGTCCTGCTCCAACAGATTGAATGCAGAGAGCTCTTCTCCCATCAGGCTGAAGGCACTTTTGATTCCCAGGTGAAGATTCCACAATGTTTGTTTTTCTTTTACTTCAATATCGCGGAAAATATTGTCTTTGGCGTCTAAAATTACACGGATCTTATAAACCATTTTTTCTTTATTTGTATTGCTTTTAGTAATGTATTTTCGGTTACAAATATAGAATATTTGTATTGGGAGCTAAAAGTTTTTGATTTTTTTTTCAAGAAATATTTTATTACATTTTCGGCCACTATTCGCCTTTTTCCAACGTAAAACTGAACGTGGTGCCTTCCAGATATACGCTGTGTACTTCGATGTTTTCGTGGTGTGCTTCCAGGATATGCTTTACAATGGCCAATCCCAATCCTGATCCTCCGTCTCTTCGGTTTCTGGACGATTCTACACGATAAAAACGTTCGAAAATTCTGGGAAGTGCTTCGGGTTTTATTCCCATGCCGTTGTCTTTTATTTCTATTAAAACCTTATGGTTCAGGGGTTTAGTGATCACCTGAATCAGTGCATTATCCCTGTTAGCGTAATGAATGGCGTTGGAAATAAGATTGACAAGAACCTGAGAAATACGCTGTCGGTCGGCTTTTACAAAGATTTGTTGTTGTGCTGCCTGAAGTTGCATTTTAGCGTTGGTTTTCTGAGCTTCCAGATCCAGAAGGTCAATCATTTCACGAACGAGGATATTGATGTCAAATTCGGTGATGTTCAGGTCAATTTCTCCGGATTCAAACTGGTTGATCATGTCAAGGTCTTTCACGATATCCAGCAGCCTTTCTACCGAAGTGTCGATTCGGGAAAGATATTTATCCCGAACAGCGAGATTTTCCACAGCGCCGTCCATTAGGGTTTCTACATATCCTTGAATGGTGAAAAGCGGCGTTTTCAGTTCGTGTGAAATATTCCCGATATATTCTTTTCTGTAAGTTTCCATTTCCTTCATCGTATCCAGTTCTGTCGCTGTTTTTTGGGACATTTCAGATACTCTTTCGCCCAATTGGGTGAAGTTCATTCCTTCTTCCTGTCCCATCATCTCTTGGGGAAGAATGGTGCGGATGCGGCTGATTTGTTTTTTTCCGTAAAAATTAAAAAGGAAATCGAGGACGAAATAATTGATTACAATCATCAGCAGAATACTGGCAAGAAATGTTGCAGCCATTCCGGTTTTCATGTTTAGAATGCTTGTTTTGGAAAAATCAAAAACAAAGGCAACCAGCATCATCACGCCAGTGAGAAACAGGGAAGCGTAAAAGGTAAGCTGATGGAATTTCAAAATGGTAACTTTTGATAAAGTTATGAAAAAATTTACACCACCAATTTGTATCCGATTCCTTTAAGGGTTTGAATAGTATCAACGCCTAATTTTTCCCGAAGCCTGCGGATGTGGACATCAATGGTTCTTTCTCCTACAACCACGTCGTTTCCCCACACTTTTTCCAGAATTTCTTCGCGTTTAAAGACTTTATCGGTGTTAGAAGCCAAAAGATACAATAAGTCGAATTCTTTTTTCGGAAGCAGAAAAAGCTGTCCTTTTTTTGAAACTTTGAAATTATCTTTGTCGATCATCAGATCGCCGATTTCAATTTGTTTGCTTCTTTCATTCACCTGCGATGTAAGTTGAAGCAGGGCGTTTACTTTTGAAATGAGCACTTTTGGTTTGATTACTTTTATGATGTAATCATTAGCTCCGGCCTGATAACCTGCGAGTTGTGAAAATTCCTCGCTACGGGCAGACAAAAATACAATGAGGGTTTTATGCAGTTCTTTGATCTGTCGTAACTCCTGGCAGGTTTCTATACCATCCTTTTCAGGCATCATCACGTCCAAAAGAATCATATCGGGAATCAGTTTTTTAGCCAGTGCAATTCCGTCGTTTCCATTATTAGCGGTGTGTACTTCATATCCTTCTTTTTCTAAATTATAAGATAGGATTTCCAAAATATCCTGCTCATCATCTATCAATAGAATTTTCTTTGAACTCATTTCTTCTTTTTATCCTTTCAAAATTACCACTTTTATCCCTACTCGAATTACTTTTTATTAAAGTTTACAATTAATTAATACTGCTACATTTCTGTTTAAGATTTATTAAAGAATAATTAATGCCTTGTCAACACCCTTCGCACCTATTCTTTCCACCTTTGCATCAAGAGAAATTAAAGTAAGAAAAGGAAATGAGAGTAAGTAAACTAAGTATCGGAGCATTGTTTCTAATAGGTGCAGTTCCGGTAGTATACGCGCAGACAGGAAGTGATACGATGCCGAATGAAAGCCGGATAGAAGCTGTAGTAATACAGGGAAATACGCGAAAAGGTACGGAGAACAACATCATCAACCTGCAGCGGAAATCTGTGGAGGTAATAGAAAGAGTGGGCTCTGCACAATTGGAAAAACAAGGAATAAGCAATGCTGCCACTGCGGTGACCAAAGCAACGGGAACACAGAAACAGGAAGGAAGTGGCCAGATTATTATTCGCGGACTGGGCGACCGGTACAACGGAACAACCATGAACGGACTCGTGATTCCATCCGACAATCCGGAGCTGAAGAATATCAATCTGGAGATCTTCAAAACTTCTATTATTGAATACATTGCTTTGGACAAAGTATATCATCCGCGATTATCCGGTGATTTCGGCGGAGCCAATATCAATATCGTTTCTAAAGAACACATCGGCCGCCCTTATTTGAAATTAGGAATCGGAAGTGCTGTGAATCTTCAGACTTTTGACAAAGGAAATTTTAAACTACAGGACGGTGGACCGGGATTTTTCGGCTACAAAAAAGCTTCTTTTGATAAAGGAAATCCTTACACAAATTATCCGTTCAGCACCAACTGGAATTTCAAAAATGCGGATAATCCCTTCAATTCCAGCATGGATATCGAAGGTGGAGTTTCTTTCGGAAAATTATCGATGTTTGGGTATGCAGGATTTGATAACAGTTATGTGTACAGCCAAGGACAGGAAGGCTGGTATGATTCCACAGGTGATGCCATGAAAAGACTGGATGTGGAACGATTTACTTACAGTACAAATAATACTGCATTGCTGAATCTTGCTTATAAATTCAACGGCAGAAACAGGATCGGTTTTACTTCCAATTTCATTCATACCTCCGAACAAGACGCACGATTTTTCAATGGTTATATGCGTGAAATTGGCGGAAATGTGTACATTAACAGAGGCGATAATAAGATAACCTCCACTTTGATTAATCAACTTTATGGTAATCATAAATTCAAAGATACATGGAGTGCAGATTGGGGTGTGGGATATAATATAATGGACAGCCAGCGTCCTGACAGGCTTCAGAATACGATCGATCAAACCAATAATATTTTCATAACCGGAAGTACCATCAATAATCACCGCTATTTTGATGAATTGAATGACAAAACGCTGAATGGATTTTTAACATTAACCAAGAGTTTCGATAACCTGAAAGTTAATTTCGGATACAACGGTTTATACAAAGACAGAACGTTTGACAATACCACCATCGGACTCAATTTTACAATGCAAACCACGGTGGATCACAATAATGTGGACGGCGTTATCAATCCCGCCAACAACGGCATTATTATTTACAACACGTTCAGGCCGGATAATTCGAGATATCTTCCGTTCAATTATAGCTTGGAACAGAATGTACAAAGCGGTTTCGTGAATTTGGATTATCAGTTTTCAGACAGATTGGTAGTGCAAGCAGGCGGTCGTTTCGATTATGTAAACCTGAACAGCAACTGGGATGATTCCATCCTTGGGATAGGGCAGAAAAAGCAAACGTACAATAAATTTTTACCCGCACTGAATGCAAAATACAGCTTAACTGACAGACAAAACATCAGGTTATCAGCTTCCAAAACCTATACATTACCACAACCAAAAGAATTGGTGCCGATTTCTTATTATGATGTTACCACCAACGTTTATGGAAATCCGAATCTAAGGCCTTCCGACAACTATAATATAGATCTGAAATGGGAATGGTTTGCCAAACCGGGCGAAGTGGTTTCACTTACAGCATTCGGGAAATATCTCCTAGATCCGATTGCCAGAACTACTTATTCCACAGCAGCTTCCAGTGATATGACGTATTTCAATATCGCCAATTGGGGATATGTAATCGGAGCTGAAATGGAATTGAGAAAAGATCTTTACGAATGGGATCACTCAAAATTCTATACTTTTTTGAACGCTACTTATATGCATTCTGACCAGGAATTGAAATCTGAAGAAGAATTTATCGCTGAAAATAACGGGAAAGTGATTCAGTTCAACGGACAGTCCAACGATAAAGTGCAGGGTGTAGCAGACTTCCTCGCAAATGTAAACTTGGGTTATCATCAAAAATTAGGAACAGGAAAAGCGTCGATGGATTTTGTAGTCACTTATTCCTATGTGGGGAAAAGTCTTTTCGCACTGGGAACCAACATGATCGGTAATTTTTATGAAAACCCTGTTCATCTTCTGGATGCCAATCTCAAATTTGAGTTTGACCGTATCGGAGTAGGAATTACCGCAAGAAATCTGGTGAATTCTGAAAATAAAATAGAACAAGTAATAAAAGGCGCCGGATATACCCACATAAATTATACAAAAGGCCGTGAATTAGGCATCAGTTTATCATACAAATTTTAAAAACAATCAAATATTAATGTTATGAAAAAGAATTTTTTAAGAGCAGCTTTCTGTTTAACTTTAGTCGCTTCCGCATCCACTATCGCAGTGTCTTGTAGTAAAGATGACGACACGTCAATAGTAGATAACGGCGCAATAGATCCTGCGAATTTTAGCGGAACCATCAAATCGGGAAGTACCGTTACTTTGGATGCTACAAAAACCTATTCTCTAAACGGAAAACTTTTAGTGGAAAATGGGGCAACTCTCATTATTCCTGCAGGAACAAAAATTGTAGCAACACAAGGATCTACTTATCTTATTGTAGATAGAGGAGGAAAGATTTTTGCCAACGGAACTGCCGACAAACCCGTTGTTTTTGAAGGAGTTCAGAACACGCCGGGATATTGGGGAGGAATCGTCATTTTAGGAAATGCGCCTACCAACAGAAGCGCATCAGGTACTTCTACTTCAGAACTTGGAGAGATGGTGTATGGAGGAACCAATAAAACAGATAATTCAGGAGTTCTGAATTATGTAGTTATCAGAGGAAGTGGTTTCAAATACAATCCCGAGAAAGAATTCAACGGACTTTCTCTGTTCGGTGTGGGTTCCGGAACTACAATTGCCAATATTTTCGTTGTGGATGGTGCTGATGACGGTATCGAATTTTTCGGAGGAAATGTGAATGCTTCCAATCTTGTGGTGATCGGAGTAGGAGATGATCACATCGACTGGACTGAAGGATGGCAAGGATCTGCAACCAATATTTATGCAGCAAGAAAAGCAGCGTATGCAAATTCTACAGAGCCTGGAAACAGAGGTGTAGAAGCAGATACCCAAGATACAGATCCGAATACCACCAACGGAAACGGAGTTTCAAACCCAACCATCAAAAACATGACGCTTGTCGGAAACCTGAAAGGATCCGAATCGCAGGGAATGAAAGTAAGAGCAGGATCTCACGGTGTTTTCGAGAACGTAGTAATTGCAAACTATAACGTAGGAATGGATTTTGAAACCACCAGAACTTACGACTGGTTCAAAACTGCTCCTCTTAAAGTAAATCAGGTTCGTTTCGTAAATGTGGGAACGAATTTCAAAACCAAAGATGCTATTGCTGACTTCACCATCGCAAATATCGGTGTAGATAATACTGCGACCGGAGCCGGAAGTGGAACCGCTTTGCCGGCTTGGGCGAAAGGGTGGACCGGTCTTCAGAATTTTGATGTAGCTGATGCAGGAAACTAAGATTTAATAAACTGATCTTCAGATCAAAATAATAATAAAGCCATCTCCGAAAAGGGATGGCTTTTATCGTTTTATATTTCTGATGAAGTTATGAAGTATAGCTGGCAAAAGCTTCCTCCAGACTTTCATATTTTCCTTTAAAAGCATCAATGGGGGAATCCTGAAGAATAGTTCCCTGATGTATCAGAATCACCCGCGAGCAAAGCGCCTCCACTTCCTGCATAATGTGCGTGGATAAAATCACGGTTTTTTCCTGGCCGATTTCCCGGATCACATTTCTGATTTCGAGAATCTGATTAGGATCCAAACCATTCGTTGGCTCATCCAGAATAAGTAAATCCGGCTGATGAAGAATGGCTTGTGCCAAACCGACACGCTGTTTGTATCCTTTTGACAATTGTCCTATTTTCTTTGATTTTTCCGGCGTAATCCCTACAAGTTCTATCACTTCATCCACTCTGGAAGCCGGAATTTTATGAATATTCGCTATAAACTGAAGGTATTCTTTCACATACATTTCCAGATAAAGCGGATTATTTTCCGGCAAAAAGCCGATATTTTTCTTGGTTTCTGTTTCGTTTTGGGTGATGTTTTTTCCGTTGAAATGAATTTCACCCTCGTCGATTTTTAGAACACCCACAATGGATTTCATCAGCGTTGATTTTCCTGCGCCGTTCGGACCTAGCAATCCGATGATTTCGTTCTTTTTTATCGAAATATTAATGTCGTTCAGCGCCGTTTGCTCGCCAAATTTTTTCGTTAAATGAATGACTTCTAAAGACATATTGTAGAATGATTTATCGCAGGTTAAAAGATAAAAACTCATTCAGGAAGAACGAGTTTTAAAGTATTTTCTCTGCAAAATTTATTTTTTCTTTGTTGCACTCTTTTCTGTTGCGGAATCGGTTTTTTCATAAGGCTGAATCGTCGTTCTCGCTTTGGAAGCAGCAACGGACGATCGGTTTTTCATACGGTTTTTCCCGAATACTTTATCTACCTGATTCTTCGTGAGAAATTGGCTTTTCCCGATATGCTTTTTACTTTTATTAATGTAATGAACAAACTGAACCGTGGTTTGGCCGTAGTTTTTCGCGAAGTTTAATCCGATAATGTCATTCGGAAGTTCTAACTGTATTTCACTTTGTGGCATATCAATAAAACCGTCAGAAATCATTTTATAAAGTTGGTCGAAGTCTTTGTTCAAATCATGAAAATAAAAAGACCGGTACGTATTCAGGTTGCTGTTATTAATATCCTGATAATTAAAAACGTATTTATTTTGTTTTTTATAAAGCGCAATCGCGTTTTCTTTCCCTACTTCCACCAGATTTTCATTTTTCAGCACTTTAATTTGCGCAAAAGAAAAAGTAAAAAGGAATAAGGCAAGCAATAAATGGATTTTTCTCATAATGGTTTTTTGCGAAAGGAGGGCGTCTCGTTTCTTTTTAATCTTCATATTCAGGTGATAACCGCAACAAAAATAAAAAATATTTTTCAGAAAGCAGGCTATTAACCATTTTATATACGGAAAAAACCATGCATTATTGTGTGCTGCGTTGTTTTGTAAAATTTAAAGGAAGAGATATGATTTAGTGTGATTCTGCTTTCTATAATATGAAATCGATGAATTATTTCTACACATATATTGATCATAAACATCAACTTACTGTAACTTTATCTCAAAGAAAAAACCACCCAAATCAGGTGGTTTTCGAATAGTGAACGCGGAAGGAGTCGAACCCTCAACCTTCAGAGCCGTAATCTGACGCTCTATCCAATTGAGCTACGCGTCCATTCATTTTACGGTTTGCAAATATAACACTTTTTTGGTTTCTTTGAAACATGAAAACCACTTTATTCACGCTTCTTGCCATTTTATTTTTAATTTCATGTAAAAAAGAATCACAGCAACTTACCATCTCCGGGCAAAATATCTCAGGAAGAGTTCAGTACCAGGAAGATGGAGAAATCTTAAAACTAAAATCAGGAAAATTTAATTATGAGATTCCCCATTCAAAGCTTCCTTATAAAAAAGTGGTACTCCTGAATGCAAGTTTGATAGGATATTTCACAGAATTGGGTTTGGAAGACAACATTATTGGCGTTTCGAGTCCGGAGTATATTTATTCTGAAAAAATTAAAAATGGAATTAAAAACGGAAATATCGCCGATGTGGGAAATGAACAGAAATACGATGTGGAAAAAATATTGGCACTGAAGCCGGATGCTGTGTTCACCAACTATATTTCGACGTTCGGAAATACGTATGAACTCCTGAAAAAAAACGGAATAGAAATCATCTTCCTCGATGAATATCTGGAGAACGATCCTTTGGGAAAATCGAAATATCTTCTGGTTTTCGGCAGGCTTTTCGGAAAAGAGGAAAAGTCTGGAGCTAAATTTCAGGAAATAAAAAAATCTTATGATTCGCTGAAAAGCCTTGTGAAAAATGAAACAAAACCTGTGGTAATTTCCAATGAAATGTACGGCGGACAATGGTTTATGCCCGGTGGAAAAACTGCATTCGCAAAGTTGCTTGAAGATGCAGGAGCAGCATATATTCTGAAAGGAAATCTGGAAGAAAAAGCCATTCCCATGAGTTTTGAAGAGGTGTTTGTAAAAGCTGAAAATGCCCGCTTTTGGATGAACGCAGGAAATCACCGCAACAAAAATTCGCTATTGTCCATCAATCCGAATTATGCCAAAATGAAGGTCTTTCAAAATGGGAAAATTTATGCGGTAACAGCCCGGGAACAGGGAAAATCAAACGATTATTTTGAAAGTGGCGTCGTTCGGGCAGATCTGATCCTGAAGGATTATATCAGGATTTTTCACCCACATCTTCTTCCGAATTATTCTTTAACCTATTTGAAAGAACTGAAATAAAAGATACTTTTGCAACTCAAAACTTGTAATCGTCGGTATGTTTAAAAAAATCAGGAAAATTATTTTCATCCTCATCCTCGCCAATATCGCTTTTATTCTGTGGGGAAAATTTTTCAATCCTCCTATTACCATTACCCAAATCTCAGGAATTTTGAATTATGGCAAGCTCGAGCGGGATTATGTGGATTATGATGAAATGAATTCTCATGTGAAAAAAGCAGTAATCGCTGCCGAAGATCAAAAGTTTTTTACGCATAATGGTTTTGATTATCAGGCGATTGAAAAAGCATACCGCGACAACGAAAAAGGAAAAAAAATAAAAGGAGGGAGCACTATTTCCCAGCAAACTGCTAAAAATGTCTTTTTGTGGCAAGGCCGAAGCTGGTTCCGGAAAGGACTGGAAACCGTTTATACTTTTATTATCGAACTGATTTGGGGCAAAGAAGTCATCCTGGAAAGGTATCTGAATTCTATTGAAATGGGACAGGGCGTATTCGGTGTGGAAGCGGCATCACACTATTATTTCGGGAAAAATGCTAAGAATCTCACCAAAAGTGAAGCAGCGTGGATTGCCGCCATTCTTCCGAACCCAAAAAAATATGATCCCAATAATCCGTCGTCCTATCTTAGAAAAAGACACACCTGGATCATGAGACAGATGAATAATGTTCGTTTGCCCTAAAATTTTTATAAAATCTGAAGATCAGCAATGTGATTTTCGCCAAATTCCTGCTGAAATTTATTCAGAAAAAATGTTTTGCGCAGCCTGAAATCGTTTTTTAACAAAGGAGAAGCAATCTTTATTTCAAGAACTTTCCGGTGAATATTGACGCTGATGATTTCCTCAAAAAGACTGCTGTCGAGATACGTTTCCAAATAATCTTTCACTTCAAAAGCCAGCAGTTTATCCTCAAAACCATGGATTTTGGCAAATACTTTCACAAGTTCAGAAGACTGAAATTCCCGCTTTTTTTTCATTTATATTTTTCTTTTTTTTGAATTCGAAAATCTTTCCTCGAAATACAAAGTTGAGAATTTTATATCAGAAAATGATAACAATCGGAAGATCTCTCAAACTTTGTTAAATTTGTATTATGATGGAAATGTTTTCAAAAGCAAAAACGATTCTGAATCAGGTTCAAACGACGCAAACCAAGCTGGGCAATTTAAGAAAAATAGCCAAAGAAATCAATAGAGATCATGCTTTAGCCTTGGAACTCTGGTTTTCAGGAAAGGTAGCGGAAGTTGACAGATAAATAGATGAAATGAACGAACAGGTAACAGAATATATCAATAACGCTCCGCAAAATCAAAAAGAAATCATGGAGATTCTTCGGAAATTAATTCATGAAAACGGTCGAAACGTCAGGGAAGAATTCAAATGGAGACGGCCCATTTTTAAATCAGACAAAGATTTTTCTTATTTTCAGGTGAATAAAAACCATTTGAATTTCGGGTTTTATAATGGTGTGGAACTACTGAGCGATCCGGACGGAATTTTGCAAGGAACCGGGAAAACAATGCGTCATATTAAATTAAAAAGTACTTCGGATATCAACCCAAAATTGTTAGCCGAATGGATTAAAATACTTACAAAAAAAAAACCATAAAATGAAAGCAAACGGAACTACTGTAAAAGAAATTCTGGCCAATGTGCCGGAAGAAAGGGCAGAAGCCTTCAATAAATTGCACGAAACCATTATCGAAAATCTTCCTGAAGGATTTGAAGCAGCCATCAGTTATGGCGGTTTGGGCTATGTAGTACCGCATTCACTGTATCCTTCCGGATACCACTGCAAGCCTGAAGAACCATTGCCTTTCGCAGGGATTGCTTCACAAAAAAACTCTGTAAATCTTTATCACATGGGAATTTATTCTGATCCCGAAGTCATGAAATGGTTCACCGAAGAGTATCCCAAACACAGCAAACGAAAACTGGACATGGGAAAAAGCTGCATCCGATTCAAAAAAACGGAAGATATTCCCTTCGAATTAATAGGAGAACTGATGAAAAAAATGACGGTGCAAGATTGGGTCAACATTTATGAATCGAATTTGAAGAAGTAAGCTAAAACTCTTATTTCAGGTTTTATATTTCGAAAATCTTGCTTTTTTCGTTAATTCTTTTGACCACATTTTCCGTACGTTCCCGATGCGTGTCAGTAATGAACATTTGTCCGAAATTCTCCTGATTCATCAGCTGAATCAGCTGCGAAACTCGGTCGTCATCCAGTTTATCAAAAATATCATCGAGCAGAAGAATAGGGTTTTTACCTGTAAGTTCTTTTATTCTCTTAATCTGCGCCAATTTCAGGGAAATTAAAAATGATTTTTGCTGTCCTTGTGAACCGGTTTTTTTTATCAGCCTGCCATTCATGGTAAACAGAAGATCATCCTTGTGAATTCCTGCTGAAGTATAAGAAAGTTGCCGGTCTTTGCTCAGGTTGTTTTTCAGAAGTTCCGGCATTGGAGTTTCCCGCAAATCTGAATCATACTCCACGGCAACGGTTTCCTGAGCTCCTGAAATAATCCGGTAAAACTCCTGAACAACAGGCGTGAGATGAGCAACAAAAGTTTTTCTTTTCTCAAAAATAATGTCGGCGAAACGCATCATCGGTTCATCATAAATCTCCAGAGAATCGGCATCGAAGGTTCTGTTTTTCTGAAAATATTTCAACAGTGCATTTCTCTGTTTCAGCACTTTTTGATATTGAATAATACTAAAAAGATACTCCGCATCCGTTTGCGAAATCATAGAATCCAGAAATTTCCGGCGGCTTTCCCCGGAATCGGAAATCAGGTTCGAATCATAAGGCGAAATGATCACGCTGGGCAAAAATCCGACATGATCCGCAATTCGCTCATACGTTTTGTTGTTTTTTTTAATGGTCTTTTTATGATCTTTCGGCTGTTGAATCCGGATGATGTTTTCTTTTTCTCCGTCATGAATTTCTGATTCGATAGAAAAAAAATCTTCCCCGAAAAGAATATTACTGACATCCGTGTTTCCCAAAAAACTTTTTCCTACCGAGAGATAATGGATCGCATCCAGAACATTGGTTTTCCCCGCGCCGTTGTTCCCAACGAAACAGTTGATCTGGGGAGAAAATTCAAATGATTTTTCCGAATGATTTTTAAAATGAATAAGGGATATTTTGTTGACAATCATGCTTCTGTATTGAGGATTATCAGGTTTTAATTAAAATTCCAGAGCTGCAATAATGCATGAAATAATGAAGTTTTTCTCCTGATTTTTCTCTTCAAAAATTTCGGTAAAGATAAAGCTTTCCATCCGGAAAATTTCAGTTCCCGAAATTGACAAAATGTGGAACATCCGTAGCGAAAGACTGCATCGGAAAATTGTCGTTCCGGTATCCGTTAAATTCAAAAACGGAATCATTTCCCATCGGAACTTTCGGATAATACATCAGGGAAACCTGAATTCTGTTGAAGACCAAATACGGATTATTGATCAGAACCCCAATTCCGAATTTGCTGTGGGTACCGCTTTTGAACAGGGAATTTCCGTTTTGGGAAAGCCATCCGAACGCCGCAGCAGCATAAGGACTGAAATGAAAATTTTTCCAGGTTTTGTTGATGAACATCTGCAACTGATAGCGCAGAACCAGTTTTTCAGTCCCAATATAATCGCCGCTGTATGCAGGAAACTCGAATGGTGAAGAAAGATTGATGCGGTCATGATAAGAATAATGATATCTTGGAGTCCCAATTGCCCATGTTGGCGAAAAAAAGTGGCGAACCTGTGCAAATTTCCAGTTTTGAAGCGGCGTAAAATAAGTCCCTTCCAACCGGAATGCATCCCG
Source organism: Chryseobacterium lacus (assembly GCF_003336205.1). Lineage (GTDB taxonomy): Bacteria > Bacteroidota > Bacteroidia > Flavobacteriales > Weeksellaceae > Chryseobacterium_A > Chryseobacterium_A lacus. The sequence continues at coordinate 159,143 of NZ_QPIE01000006.1, read as the reverse complement.
TTGGGTTTCTCCGTTGAAAAATCTTCCAAATTCTGTTTTCACATTGAAATATCCCCAGTTGATGAAGCTCCCGAGTGATGCTGAAATTCCTGCATACGGAATGGATTTGTTGCCTCTGTTAAGCGCACCCGCTGTAAATCCGAACGATTTTCCGTAAGGAATATCCTCAGGAAGATCGTACTGGAAAATGTTTTTCTGAACCGAAAATTTCCTTTCATTATACATCGCTGATGCTAAAAAACTGTTCGACGTGCGGAAGAAGCCCAGCTGATCCTGTTCCGGCCGGTCTTTGTACTGATAATTCTGAATCCGGCCTAATATGGCAATGTTTCTTGAAATTTTTCCGTCACTTATGAACACCGGAAACTGATAACCTCCCCATAAATCCTGCCGGTACACTTTGATCTGAACTTCCGGAAAAACTTCTGTAAAGTTGGGAAGCAACACTCTTCTTTTGAAATATTCAAACTGAAAACCGCCGGCCCATCTTGTGAGCGGCGAAAAGAAATCCCGTGTAGCACTCAGGCTGATGCGTTCGTTGTCAAAAAAATCTTTTTCACCTGAAATATTAGCGTTGATGAAGCTTCGGTAAAGATTGTAAGCGGTATACTTTCCGTACAAATGATTTTGTTTATCTCTGGAATTATAAGTGTAACCGAGGTCTATTTCATGGCCCAATCCCAGAAGATTCTGTTCTGTGAGGCCGAAGCCTGTTTCACCGTTGGAGTAACTCATGCTGGGTTTCAGGCTCCAGGAGTCCAGTACTTTTACGAGAATGTCAACAGTCTCAGCATCATCATTTTCCTCAATACTTATGTTCACCCTGTTGATAAAAGGCATACTTCGCAGAATACGCTCCGATTCATAAATCTTTTGGGCATTATACAGTTCTCCTTTTTGGAAAAGCAAATAATTTTTGATGGTGGAAGGTTTGGAATCAATATGAATTCGGTCGGCAACCCGGTCGTACCATTTCGCATCCTTCCTTTCTTCGTTTTTACTGTACCCAAAAGGATCCACGGTTTGAACAGTAATATTGCGGATGGTTTTTCCATCGAGCATTTCCTGAGCCGGAATTTTTTCCCAAGATTCTACAGATACAGAGTCCGCTTCGCGACGGAAAATAAAACGATGGACGAATTTCGTGAACTTTCTTTTGTCTGAAAACTCTTCAATTTTATAATACAAAGAATCCTTTTTCTCCTGCGCCCGGAGAAGTAAACTGCTGCTGAATAACAGGGTAACGATAAAAAAGATTGTAGTTTTCAATGTATTGTTTCGCCGATTTTATTATCAATTTATAAGCCAAGCTAAAGCGAGGAAAAACAAAGGAAGTGCGCTGCATAGTTCTACCCAAAAGGAAAAATAAAGATCGTCATTCGTGTTTTTGGAAAAATAAATAAGAGAAAAACTGACCAGTTGTGTAAGAAAAAAAGCTACAGCAAATGATGTTTTCAGATAGAATATCGCTGTTGTCGCAGCTGCGAATATTAAAAAATAGGCAAGATATTTGGTGTTCTGAATGCCGATGATTTTCGGGAAAGTAATGATCTTGTCATCGTGCATATCCCTGATATCAAAAGGTAAAATAAGAGCGGTGACAAACAGCCACGAAATGAAGAAAATCACGAAATTAAATTCCGGTAAAATGAGCCAGGAATTGATTAAAGCCCAAGTGAAACCAACATAAAAAACCTTCAGTAAAGGAATTTTGCGGATAAATTTTTCCAAAAATGCAGAATTGTACAGCAAACCGAGTATCACGATGGTAAGCCATTTCAGAAGCCGGATTTCGTTGTGATTCAGGAAAATTAATAGGGCTGAAATGATTCCGCAAAAGATATTGAAAAGTAAAATCTTTTTGAAGTTGCGGGAATATTGATATTTCGTGTAAAGGTATCCGCTCCAATACGTGATGAAAATGAGAAATATCGTAGGAAACCGAACAAGATTTTGTTCCAGCATGAAAAATACAGCCAGTGAAGTGCCGCAAAAAGCAACAAAAATCTGGCTGTTTACAATGTATTTTTTTAGTAAATTTAGGAGCTGCATTTTAACGGTATCCTGATTTAGGTATCCAACGGACAGACAAAAGTAATGATTCGAAATTTGGCTGAGTAAAAACAGATATATGAAAAAAATCCTTTTTATGTTCCTTCTTATAGGAATTTCTATCACCATGAGCGCACAAAACTACTACGAAACTCAGTGGAAAAAAATTGAGAAAAACTACGAACGTGGTTTGTACAAGAGCAATCTGCCACTAATCCAGGAAATCCAGAATCAGGCGTTGAAAGATAAAAATACGGTACAGCTTATTCGCTCGCTGAAAGCAGAATTCAGTATTGTAAATCAAACGGAAGACGACACTCAGAATGATTCGGCTTCGCGATTTTTTGCGAAACTTCAGACCATAGAAAAGGAATTAAAGATTAATGAAAAACTATTGTATAAAGTTCTTTTGGGAGAATTTTTCGATAAATATTACAACAACAATTCCTGGCAGATTAACCAACGCGCCAATCTTAACAATCAGGATTTCTCACAAATAGAATCCTGGAGTAAACTGGATTTTAAAAACTTTCTTTCAAAAAATTATGCTGAACTGAACCAGGAAAAAGCAGCTCTGAAACAAATTAAAATGCAGAAATACAAAGAGATTTTTCAAAATACTGAAAATCTGGAGTATTTTCCTACGCTGTTCGATTGGAGTTCCAGTCAGCAAATACAGTTTCTGCGCAACCAGCAACTCTTCACGCCCAATGAGCTTCAGGTGAATCATGAGAAAATCATTACTCTTTTTGATGAACTCATTGCCCATAATTCCGGGAATTCTCAACTGTATTTTCAGCATCAGAAAATCAATTATCATTGCGAATTTACCAATTGCAAAAATCGTTTGGATCAACTGCAAAACCTGTTCAGATCTTCTGAGGAAGGTGATTATAAAATAATGATTGCCGATGATATTGCGGAAGAACTCATTCAGAAAAACAAACACAACGAAGCACTTTCACTCATAGAAACAGTGAAGAAAACCTACCCCAAATCTAAATTTCTAAACAATGTTATCAATCGTGAAAATAGTATTGTTAATCCTTCATTGATATTTCATTACGAAAAAGAAACCCAAAGCCAGAAACCCATTCATATCGTCGCAGAACATAAAAATGTAGACCGGTTTTCACTGAATATATATCAAACCGAAGATGTGCAAGGATTCATGAATTACGTTTATGATTCTTACAGGCATAAATTTGAGTCGGTGAGAAAAACGTTGGTACGAAAAGAAAATTTTGAACTTCAGAACAAAAAAGACTATCGCAGTTACAAAACTTCCTACGAAATCAAACCGCTTCCTTCCGGAATTTATCTGGTAGAATACGTGGTAGAGGACAAAATTCAGGACAGTTTTTATTTCATCGCATCCGAAAACAGAATCATAGATTTTCAGAAAAATGATTTCAATATAAACGATGACATTGAAAAACTGGTGAAGCGTGAAAATGGTGCGGAAATTCCCAACGCCAATATTGATTTTTATGAACATGTTCAGGGAAAAGCATTAGTAAAGGCTTCAGTAAAAACCGATTCGCAAGGAAAATTTGTGTTTCCAAAATCTGTAAATAAAAATTATTACCGGCGTTATTTGCTGAAATCTTCCGGCAACAATTATCAGTTGGTGAATCATTCCGGCAACAGAAACGGATCGGCGAATGATATAAAAGATCGTGCGACGGCTCAGATTTTTCTCGACAGGGCGATTTATCGTCCCGGACAAACCGTTTATTTTAAAGCGATTGCTACTGCTTTCAATGGAAAAGAAATGAAAGAAAAAGTGGCCGAAAAAGTACTTTTGAACGTTATTTTAAAAGATGCCAATGGTGAAGAAATTTCAAAACAAACCTTAACTACCAATGATTTTGGGTCTGTAAACGGAAATTTTGTGCTTCCCAAAGGCAAACTGAATGGAAATTTTCATATCGAAATAAAAGGAACTGTAGCAGCGGTCAATATCAGTGGACACAAGAACTTCAGTGTGGAAGAATACAAACGGCCGAAATTTGAAGTGACTTTCGAGCCCATAAAAGACGAATACAAATACGGCGAAACCATCGAATTGAAAGGAAAAGCGATGATGTTTTCGGGAGTTCCGCTGAGCAATGCTGTGGTGAATTATGAAATCAAAAAACGCAATATTCGCTGGAGATATTTCTGGTGGTATCCGCAGGGAAATGACAATGAAAATTCAATTTTAGGTTCAGTGCAAACCGACGAAAAAGGAGAATTTGCCATCAGGATTGAGCTGAAAAAAGACGAAACTTTGGATGGAATTCAGATTGATAATTATGAAATTGAAGCCAGTATTACGGACATCAACGGAGAAACACAGAGTGCGACGGAAAACGTGAAAGTGGCTTCTGTCTCTCATTACATTCAGGCGGAAAATCTCGGAAATATTTTCACCGATGATAATGCGAAGGTAAAAGTGGAAACCAAAAACTACAATGAACAGAATCTGAACAAGCCGTATCATGTAAAACTGTCAAAACTTCAGGAACCTGGCCGTATTTTTAGAGATAATTTTAAATCTAAGATTCAGGATCTTCCTCAGCTTTCCAAAGCCGAATTTATTCAGAAATTTCCGCACGACCGTTTTGATAAAAATGACGAAATAGCTAACTGGAAAGTAGAGAAAATAATAGTAAATCGGCTGGAAAATTCCACTTCTTCCAGAAGGGGTGGCTTCGAGGCACGAGAAGACGGGGTAGTTGAAAAACTTGATTTGGGGAAACTTGATGCCGGAACGTATCAGCTTGAATTATTCAACATTGAAGGAAAAGATACCATCAAATCGGTTCAGCATTTTCAGGTGTGGGACAAAAGATTTTTAAAAGATTTTCAGAAACCCTTCCTTGAAGTCATCGCGCCGAAAGAAGAAGTAAAACGCGGAACTAAAGCCCGTATTTATGTGTATTCGGCAGTTCCAGATGCGGGGGTAACTGTGTTTTTCCAAACCGGCAACGGCGAAACCAAAACCGAGCAGCACCGATTGAAAAACGGCGTTCTGGTCTATGAAATTCCAGTTCCAAATGATGAAAGTATTACGAATCTGAATCTTCAGTTTCAGATGGTGGCCTTCAATGAGGTGCAGACTAAAAGCGTAGATCTGAAAATTAAAAATGAGAAAAAAGATTTGCGCATCGAAACCGTCACATTCCGGGATAAACTGCAGCCGAATTCCAAAGAGAAATGGACGGTGAAAATCCTCGGAAACGATAACGAAAAAATCAATGCGGAGGTTTTGGCGAATATGTATGACATGTCCCTGGATCAGTTCGCGAAAAATCAGTACTCCTGGCAAACTCTTTGGAACAGGCCGTACCGCTTTGTTGGATATAATGTCCGTACCGCATTGGCTCAGGAATATTTCTCAAAAAGAGTTCCTTATCTGCAATCGAATTACGTGAGTGTCCCTGAATTCAATTGGTTTGATGGTGGGATTTATGGTGTAAGAATGGTTAATCGGGTTTATTATGAATCTGCTATGTCAGATTCTGCCGCCACAAGTTCACAGACTAAAAATTTAGAAGAAGTAGTCATTGTCAGTTATGGTGTACAGCGGAAAGAAAGTGTTACTGGAGCTATGGAAGTATCTGCTGCTTTGATGGATATTTTGCCAGAAGAAGAAGCATTAGAAAAAATCCAGGTTCGCCAAAATCTGAACGAAACCGCTTTTTTCTATCCGAATCTTTTAACGGATAAAGACGGAAATGTCACCTTTGAGTTTACCTCGCCGGAAGCTTTAACGAAATGGAAAATGATGTTTCTTGCCCACACCAAAGATGCCCGTGCAGCCACTTTGGAAAAAGAAGTCATCACCCAGAAAGAATTTTCTGTAACACCGAATTATCCCAGATTCCTGCGCGAAGGTGATGAACTGAATCTGCAGTCGAAACTGTCGAGTTTGATTAATGAAAAACTTTCCGGAACAGCGCAGCTGCAAATACTCGATGCGTTCACCAATGAAGATATTTCTGAAAAATTTGGGCTTATTCGTAATAATTCGCGTGAATTTAAATTAGAAGAAAGTGGAAATTCTGTGCTAAGTTGGAAATTAAAAGTACCGAACGATGTGTCTTCAATTATTCTGAAAATTGTTGCGAAAGCCGGTAATTACAGCGATGGCGAACAGAAAGCAATTGCTGTTCTGCCCAACAGAATGCTGGTCATCGACGCGGTTCCGGTTTTTGTGAAAGAAGGCCAGACCAAAACTTTTATATTGGAAAATCTGGCTAAAAATACTTCCAAAACTGCTACCAACGTCGCCAATACACTGGAACTGACCACCAATCCGATTTGGGAAATTATGTTTGCACTGCCCGCACTCAAAAGCGATGCGAATAATTCTGCAGATGTGGTGTTCAATAAGTGGTTTGCCGATGTTCTGGCTTCAGAAATCTTTAAGGCGAATCCGAAACTGAAAACAGTGTTTGAGGAATATCAGAATAAAGGGTTATTAACTTCTAATCTGGAGAAAAATCAGGAGCTGAAACAATTGCTGTTGGAAGAAACGCCTTGGGTTTTGGAAAGTAAAAATGAAACGGAACAGATGGAAAAACTGGCGCGTCTTTTTGATGCAAATAGCATGCGAAATTCCATTCAAAATGATTGGGCAGAATTGAAGAACCTCCAGAATCCTGATGGCGGGTTTTCATGGCATTCCGGCTATCCGAGTTCCTACTATACTTCATTGTATATTTTGAAAAATCTAGGACGAATCAATGATTGGCTGAAAGGAAATGTGACTGAATATCAGAGTGCTGATCAGAAAGAACTGATTTCAAAACTGATTACTTATGTAGACAATGAGGTGAATAAATATTGGGATGTAAAACGCGAAAATGTATGGAACAATTTCGTTCTGGATTATCTGGATACGCGCCATTATTGGGAAAATCAATATCCGCTGAAAAATAAAGGAGCAACTTTGAAAAACCTCGTGATTCAGAAAGCACCGAAAGCCGAAATAAAAGATTTCACTTTCTTCGGGCTTCATCGTGCAGCTAAATTATTCCATGATTATCAACTCACGAACCTTTCCAATAAATTACTGACGTATTTGAAGGAAACTTCTACGCAAACTGAAACGCAAGGTGTTTATTGGAAACAAAACCTGAACGATTGGGGTTGGTATGCTTCCAAAACTGTCAATCATGCGGGTGCACTGGAAACGTTTCAAAAACTCCGGCCCAATGATGAGAATTTTATTGAAGAAATGAAAATATGGCTCATTACTCAAAAGGAAGTCAACTCTTGGGGAAGTTCGCGCAGCACGGCAGAAGTGATTTTTACGATTCTCAATTCCGGGAAATCCTGGACTACGGCGGAATCGGATAAAACCACCATTGTTTGGGGTGGAAAGCCATTAGCGAGTGCGGATGCTCAGGCAACGGGATATGTGAAGAAAAGTATAAAGGAAAATAGAATTGATCCTTCCTTAGCCACGGTTACAGTCACCAAACCCGGGCCGGGAATAGTTCAGGGTGGTGTATTCTGGCAGTATTATGAAGATCTGGATAAAATAAAATCTTCCGAATCTTACATTTCCATCACCAAAGAACTGTATAAAAAAGTAAAAACAGAAAACGGTGAGGAATTAATCAAAATAACACCAAATTCCCCTTTGAAAGTGGGCGATAAAGTGACGGTGAGAATGATTTTGAATACCGACAGAAATATGGAATTCATTCATTTGAAAGATATGCGCGCCGCAGGTTTTGAGCCGCTGAACGTGATATCCGGATACCAGTGGAATAACGGTTTGGGGTATTATCAGTCCACCAAGGATGCTTCCACCAATTTTTATATCGAATACATGCCGAAAGGAAGATACGTTTTCGAATACGATTACATCTGCAACGCTTCTGGAACCTTCAGCAACGGAATCACAACGTTGCAAAATTACTACGCACCGCAAATGAATGCACACACGATGGGAACAAGAGTAACCATCAGCGAATAACAAAAAAATAATTTTCCATCTCATATTAGAGGTGGAAATTTATTTTAATTCCCTATTTTTGCCACCGCAAGACGGGCCCATAGTTTAATGGATAGAATTAAAGATTCCGGTTCTTTAGGTTGAGGTTCGATTCCTCATGGGCCTACAAAAGGAGAAGCGATTATTGGTATCACTTCTCCTTTTCTTTTTTAAAATTATTAATTGTTTTCCCTTTCAAAAATAAACTAATTTTAATTTATCTTAAAGAAAACACACCCAAAACAATGAAGACAATCTCAAATTTATCCTCATATTTCCAATTTTTAATCTGTATTTTTGCGCATTATTTTTTTTAACCAACCGGACTTTTATGGAATTTATTCAAACCGTTCTCGACTTTTTTCTTAACCTGGATCAACATCTGCACACCATGATTCTGGATTACGGCGTGTGGATTTATCTTATTTTATTCCTCATTGTCTTTGTGGAAACCGGTCTGGTGATCATGCCTTTTCTTCCCGGAGATTCCCTGCTTTTTGCTGCGGGAGCCTTTTGCGCGGGAGTGATCAGTGCAGATGGCGAATCGGCCAGTCTCAATCTCTGGCTCGTCCTGTTTTTATTGTCGGTTGCCGCCATTCTCGGGGATACACTCAATTATTATTTGGGGAAAAATGTCGGTTTGAAAATCCTGAACCTGAAGTTTCGCGAAAAACCTTTGGTCAATAGAAAATACATTGAACAAACTCAAGATTTCTACGAGAAAAACGGCCCGAAAACCATTATTATAGCACGTTTTGTCCCTATTGTAAGAACGTTTGCCCCATTCGTAGCCGGAATTGGTTCGATGAATTATTCGGTTTTTATCCGTTACAACGTGATCGGAGCGTTAATCTGGGTATTCAGTCTTACGCTGCTGGGTTATTTCTTCGGAAACATTCCCATCGTAAAAGAGAATTTTGAAACCGTTATTTTCGGAATCATCGGGATTTCTCTTCTGCCGATGGTATGGGAATTCATTAATGCCAAAAGAGCCGCTAAAAACAAAAAATAATTGGAAACGACAGATTATTCATTCCGTTGAATGGAAGAATCCCGTTTTGATTTCCACAAAATTTCCCTTATTTTTGACAAATGGAAAACTTCATCGTTTCAGCCCGAAAATACCGCCCGCAGGAGTTCGAAACTGTTGTAGGGCAGCAGCATATTACGGATACACTGGAACATGCTATTGAAGAAAACCAGTTGGCGCAGGCATTATTGTTTTGCGGACCAAGAGGAGTCGGAAAAACGACCTGTGCCAGAATTCTCGCACGCAAAATTAATGAAAAAGACGGCTCAACTTCTGAGGACGGTTTTGCCTACAATATTTATGAGCTGGATGCGGCATCCAATAACGGTGTTGAACATATTCGCGATCTTACAGATCAGGTACGCTTTGCACCGCAGGTAGGGAGATTTAAGGTGTATATTATTGATGAGGTACACATGCTGAGTCAAGCTGCTTTTAATGCTTTTTTGAAAACCTTGGAAGAACCTCCTGCACATGCAATTTTTATTCTGGCCACAACAGAGAAGCATAAAATAATTCCTACCATCCTTTCCCGGTGTCAGATTTATGATTTTAAAAGAATCACCATCGAAGATATTCAGGAGCATCTGAAGAAAATCGCGGAACGGGAAAAGGTGCAGTATGAAGACGATGCGCTGTATCTCATTGCTCAGAAAGCGGATGGTGCCCTTCGGGATGCCCTTTCACTTTTTGACAGGCTGGCGACTTTTACCCAAAAAAATATTACCCTTCAGAAAGCAGCAGAAGTGCTGAATGTGCTGGATTATGATCAGTATCTCAACATTGCCGATCTTGCTCATGAAAATAAAATTCCTGAAATTCTTTCAGCTTTCAATGAAATTGTAAAAAAAGGATTCGATCCGCATATTTTCATCGCCGGAATGGGAAGCCATTTCCGGGATTTGATGATGGCGCAGAATCCTGCTACCCTCAACCTGATAGAAGTAGGGGAGAAAACCCGGTTGCGTTTTGGTGAGCAAAGCAAAAAGTGGGTTCCTCAGCAACTGATCGATGCTATTGAAATTTGCAATCATGCGGACATCAACTATAAAAATTCTAAAAACCCAAGACTTACTGTCGAAATTGCCCTCATGCAGTTGGCTAGTCTCACTGCCATCGGTAACGGAGATAAAAAAAAAAGTTCCTGATTCTCGCACCGCTTCTTAAAGCAGCCGCAGAAACCCTGATTCCGCCTAAGAAAGAGGAGAAAATACCGCTACCAGAAGTGGTGATAAAGAAGTCGGAGCAGCCTTTGGCGAAAAATAAAGAGATAAAACCTTCCCGGTACAGCATTCAGCAAAAGCTTCAGGAAACTACCAAAGTCGCCGAAGAAGTTCAGCTTCCTCAGGATGAAGAACAGCTCCCGAATCAACATTTTACGGAAACGGATTTACAGACAGCATGGGCTGTTTTTCTTCAGGAAATTCAACAGAAAGATGTGGTGATTTACAATGCCATTTCCGGATTCCGGTTGAGAAAAGTGGATGAAACAATTGTCCGGATTGCCTATCCTTCCGATACCGCCAAATCTGAATTTGACAAGGTAAGCCACGATTTCTTCACCCACTTCAGGCATAAAGTCAATAATTACCGTTTTGGTATTGAATATGTTATGGACAGTGTCAATCTTAAAAAAGAAGTGATGACTAAACGCACGCTTTTTGAAAAATATGTTCAGATCAATCCTCTGCTGACGGATCTGGATGATTTGTTTAAATTTGATCTTAATTAAGCGAAATAAATGGAGCTTGCCGAGTTAAAAAACGAATGGTTCAAAACCTATCCCACACCCATGATTATTGCCGGACCGTGTAGTGCTGAAAGTGAACTTCAGATGCTGGAAACCGCCGGACGAATGAAAGAAACGGGAGTTGAAATACCGGTATTTCGTGCCGGAATCTGGAAACCCCGAACGAAGCCCAACGGTTTTGAAGGAGTCGGCATTATCGGACTGAAATGGCTGCAGAAAGTAAAAGAGGAATTCGGATTTCAAACCGCTACCGAAGTGGCGAATGCGCACCACGTGAAAGCGGTATTGGATGCAGATATTGATATACTCTGGATTGGTGCCCGGACAACCGTAAATCCTTTCGCAGTACAGGAAATTGCCGATGCCCTGAAAGGAACTGATAAAATTGTTCTGGTGAAAAACCCCGTTAATCCGGATCTTGCCTTGTGGATTGGTGCGCTGGAAAGATTGTCGGGTGCGGGAATTAGAAATCTGGGCGTTATTCACCGTGGTTTTTCTACCTATCAGAAAACAAAATATCGGAATGTTCCGAACTGGCAGATTGCCCTCGATTTTAAAAACCAGTTTCCTGAAATTCCGATGCTCGTGGATCCTTCGCACATTTGTGGAAACCGAACCGGATTGTTTTCAGTAGCGCAGGAAGCGTTAAATATTGGCTATCAGGGCGTAATGGTAGAGACGCACTGCAATCCTGATGCGGCTTGGAGTGATGCGAAACAACAAGTGACGCCCGAAGTATTGGCCGGAATGATCGAAAAGCTGAAAGTGAGAGATACAGAAATTTCAGCTTTTGATGAAGATATGGATCGGTTCAGAACCCTGATTTCGGATATTGATTTTCAGCTGATTGAACTGCTTTCCCAAAGGATGAAGGTGTCCGAGCACATTGGCAGTCTGAAGAAAGCACATAATGCGGCGGTTTTTCAACCGGATCGCTGGAAAGTTATCACCGAATATGCCGCGAGAAAAGCTGAAGAAACGCAAATGTCGAAAGAGTTTATCGAAAAACTTTTCAAATCCATTCATGAACAGTCGGTGGAAATTCAGAATAAAATTATGAATGATAAAAAATAATGGAACTCATGGGCACATTGCACGGACTGGTTATTAAATCGACAGGAAGCTGGTATCAGGTTCTGGAGCAGGAAACGAAAATGGTCTTCGAAGCGCGCATCCGCGGAAAGTTCAAGCTTCTGAAAACAAGGCTTACCAATCCGCTTGCCGTGGGCGACCGCGTGAGTTTTCAACTTGAACAGGATGATATCGCATGGATTACTAAGATTGAACCCCGAAAGAATTATTTGATCAGAAAATCCGTTAATCTTTCCAAAGAAGCACACATTATCGCTTCTAATATTGATGTTGCCTGTTTTATTTTTACGCTGAAACATCCAGAAACGTCGCTTGGTTTTCTGGATCGTTTCCTAGCTTGTTGTGAAGCCTATAATATTGAAACGCTCATTCTTTTCAGCAAAATGGATTTACTGGTTTCTGAAGAGATAGCGGTTATTGAGGAAATACAGGAAATTTATGAAAATATTGGATATAAAACGCTGCAGGTTTCTGCCTATTCCCAACAGAATTTGGAACTGCTTCAGGACGCAGTGAAAGATAAGGTATCAGTTTTCTTCGGACATTCTGGAGCAGGAAAATCCACTTTGGTGAATGCTTTTCAACCGGAACTGAATCTTAAAACTTCGGAGATTTCAGAAACCCATCTGAAAGGAAAACATACCACCACTTTCGCACAAATGCACTTCTGGAATTTTGGAGGAAGCGTGATCGATACACCGGGAGTTCGAGAATTTGCCATGATTGATATCGAAAAAGAAGAAGTTCAGCATTTCTTCCCGGAAATATTCAAAGCTCGCGAACAGTGTAGGTTTTACAATTGCCTACATATCAATGAGCCTCAATGTGCCGTCATGGCTCAATTGGAGACCGGCGAAATTCAGGAGTCGAGATACCACACGTATCTGAAACTCATGGAAGAAGCCGAAGAAGAAGCATCAAATCAGAATTAAATTAACGCTACCGGATTATTCTCAACTCATTTTCAATCCATAGCGATGCTGAAAATTCCCCGCAGTTCATTGACAATGTAAACTGTAGTTTATTTCTAGATTATTGATTTCTTCATAGCGATTTGGAGTTAAATGTTCAAAATAAAGTTTTGTATTTATTCATCTAATAGCGCATCGATTTCTTTATAGAATGAAGCTTTGCTGTAGTCTGCCATTCCGGCGTGTTGCAAACGAATTCCACCATTCTTGTCAAGTACGACGGTTGTAGGCAAAGATCCGCTGAAATAAGCTGACGGAATATTGCCGGCCGGAACTAAAAACGGAACCGTAAACTGTTCTTTTTTAAGATACGCTTCGCCCAAACCAGGGTCTTCATCAAGATTCACCGTGAGAAATATCACGCCAGGATTATCTTTGTAACGTTCATAGAACTTCTGGATAGAAGGGAATTCTGCCCGACAAGGCGGACACCAGGATGCCCAGAAGTTCATAAATACCACTTTACCTTTCAGGTCAGAAGTATTGATGGTATTTCCGGAATTGTCCATCACCATGAAATTTTCTGCTGGGGTTTTTGAGCTTGAAATCACTTCTTTCTTCTCTACTTTGGCGTTCATAATGCCGGTGGAAATAATTTGTCGCATCACCCACGTTTTGAAATTGGGGCTTACGAGCAGCAAAAGGAAAAAGAGAAACATAATCGCTGTTCCCCAATTGTTCCTTAGCCATTTTTTTATTTTATCCATGTTAAAATTGAAATTGAATTGAAGAATGATATTTAAAGATTTGTCTGATGATGTGTTTTAGTTCATTGGCACTGCAAATTTAATTAAACTTCAACAGAGGATTTGTAACCTATGTGACCTAAAGTTGGGCTTTGCTTTTTTCTCTTCCGATTTTCCATTATAAAAATATATAGAAAAAAACTAGGAAACTTTATTGGTTTATAAGTTTCCTTTCGTATATTTGCAGCCATAAATTTTGATACATGGACAAGAATTTTTTAGAAAAAGTAGTGATGCTTTTTATTGAAAATGGAGCTAAAACCCTCACAATGGATGATATTGCAAAAGAGTTTGGTATGTCCAAAAAAACGCTTTACCAGCATTATAAAAATAAGGAAGCATTGTTGGAGGATGTGTTGGCTTTTAAACTGAATGATGTCATCGAACAACTCAATATGCTGGATGATACCGTAGAAAATGCGGTGGAAAGGATGTTCTGTCGTGATCAGCAAATTGAAGAAGCAGTAAAGTCCAATAAATCTTTATTTATCCGACAGTTGGTGCGGTATTATCCGGCTATTTTTAACAAACACATCAGTGAATTTTCTGACCGGTTTACAGACGTACTCCTCCGCAATATAAAAAAAGGAAGAGAACAAGGTTACTATCGTACAGATTTCAATGAAACGGCGTATGCACAGTTATTCTTCTCACTCATCATGTCATATGACAATTCTCCTTTTATCGATAATGAGATCTTCGACCGGAATCAGTTTCATGAAGAAGTGGTCTTATTCTATATGAATGCCATTACAACAGAAGAAGGAAAAAAATATATAAAACAGTATAACAAATTAAATAAATGAAAAAATTAATCTTTGGTTTCATCTTCTGGGGTGCGCTGGTATCTGCGCAGCAGGTGCAGAGGCTTACTCTTTCTGAAGCGATTTCTCATGCGTTAGAACACAAGGCTGAAGCAGAAAAAGCGAGGCTCGACATCCGCAAAGGTGACGCTCAGATCGCCGAAGTTCGATCAAATGCTCTTCCTAATCTCAGTTTCAACAGCAATACTTCCTACAATCCGCTGTTGCAGGAAACCGTACTTCCAGGCGAAATGTTTGGTGCACCGGGTCAGCAGGTAAAAGTAGCTTTCGGCCAGAAATGGACTTCCAGCAATATGGTGCAACTTACACAGGTGCTTTTCAATCAGTCGGTATTTACAGGGCTGAAAGCTGCACGTTCTACCAAGGAATTTTATATTCTGAATGCTGCGCTCACCGAAGAACAGATTATTGAAAAAGTAGCAAATGCTTATTTTCAGGTGTATCAGGCAGAGCAAATGTTGGACAATGCGAAAAACAATCTCGCCATCACCACCCAGACAATCAAAATTATCGAAGGTCTATATGATGCGGGTTTGGCTCGGAAAATAGATCTGGACCGTACTGTTGTGGCTCGGAATAATGTGAATTCCGGCGTGCATCAATTGGAAAATACACTCGATTTGGCTGAAAATACATTAAAGTTTATGATCGGAATGCCTATGAATCAGGAAATAGAATTGCCGGAACAGACTTTTGATCCTGCCGTACTTCCAGACCGTACAGTGAATTTTGATGACCGGACGGAAATAAAACTCATGGACAAACAGCTGGAACTTTTACAATGGCAGAAAAAAGCGACGATTGCGGAATATTATCCTACAGCAGCGCTTTCCGCTAATTATGGTTTTCTGGGACAGGGAGAAAATATGCCCTGGTGGAATGGTAGAGAGAATGGCGTTTTCTGGTCGGATTTAGCTTCCATCGGTTTGAATATTAGAATTCCTATTTTTAATGGTTTTGCCACAAAATCCAGAGTGGAACTCAATCAGATTGAAATTGAAAAAGCAGAAGCTGATCTTCGCGAAACCTATCTCGGATTGGATTTATCCCACAAAAATGCCCTCGTGCAACTGGACAATAACATGACCATGATTACCACGCAGGAAGGGAATGTAGATCTCGCAGAACAGGTATTGGCCAATACCCGAAGCAATTATCAGCACGGATTGGCAACATTGAACGACATTCTGGATGCTGAACGTGACCTTACCGAAGCAAAAAACAATCTTACCAAAGCCAAACTGGATTATAAGTTGGCAGAAATCAATCTGCTGAAATCTCAGGGAAAACTCAGAACATTAAACGAAAACAATTAAAAAAATGAAAAAGAACACCATCATTACCATCCTGGCAGTTTTAGGAATTGGCGCCGCCTTTTTCCTAATCCTTCAAAATAATAAAAAAAGCAACGAAGAAAAAGTAGCCATTGTAGCGGAAAAAAATATTGATGTAGCCGTTCGTGCAGCCACCGTAGTTGCTGAAGATATCAGCGGGGAATTTTCGGTAAACGGAACTTTTCTGCCGAAACTTCAGGCGCAAATTTCTGCTGAAATGGGAGGTCAGCTCATCGCTCTTTATGTGAAGGAAGGAAGTTATGTAAGGGCAGGACAAAGTATTGGAAGACTTTCCGGAGATAAAGTGAATGTGAATGTAGGAAGTGCACAGGCTAATTTGGACAATGCTCAAATGACGCTGAACCGATATGAACAAGCGTATAAAACCGGAGGAGTTACAGCACTTCAGTTGGATCAGGCAAGGCTGCAGGTGAAAAATGCAAGAGCGCAAATGCAATCTGCACAACTCACTTCCGGCGATACCAATGTCGTTTCAAAAGTAAGCGGTATTGTCAATCAGAAATTCGTAGAAGTGGGAACTGTTTTGAGCCCGGGAATGCCCATCGTTGAAATCGTGGATATTTCTTCAGTAAAATTAAAAGTAGATGTAGATCAGGCTCTGATTGGTCAACTGGCTCTCGGAGATCTGGTAAAAGTAAAGCCGGATGTTGTTGAAGGAACCTTAGATGGAAGAATTACTTTCATCGCACCGTCTGCTTCAGGAGCTTTAAAATTCCCTGTTGAAATTACGGTTCAAAATAACTTTAACAAACTGAAAGCAGGAATGTACGGTACTGCGCTTTTCACCAGAAAAGGTTCGCACAGAACGCTAACCATTCCGAGAGATGCTTTCGTAGGGAGTGTGAGTGATAATCAGGTGTTTGTTGTAAAAGACAATACCGCTTATCTCACCAAAATACAGACCGGAACCAATTTCGGAGACAAAGTGGAAGTTGTTGGTGGACTGAAAGAAGGTGATCAGGTCGTCATCAGCGGACAGATCAACCTGACCGACAAAACAAAAGTGAAGGTACTTCAATAATAAAAGGTAAAAGAAAAAAGAATGAAATTAGCAGAAGTATCGATAAAAAGGCCCAGTCTGGTGATTGTAATGCTCGCATTGCTCATCATCGGAGGCTTATTCAGCTACACGCAGCTGAGTTATGAATTGATTCCTAAATTTGAAGTAAAAGTAGTAACCGTCGCCACGGTGTATCCCGGAGCTTCACCTGCGGAAGTAGAAAATACCGTTTCCCGGAAAATGGAAGATGCGGTTTCTTCATTGGAAGGCGTTAAAAAAATCCAGTCAAAATCTTACGAAAGTTTGTCCGTCGTCATTATTGAATTCCGGGCAGATGCCGATGTAGATTATGCACTTAATGAGGCCCAAAGGAAAATTAACGCCATCCGTTCAGATCTGCCCGAAGATATAGATGAACCCTCGCTGTCACAGTTTTCCCTTTCTGATATGCCTATTATGAGCATGGGACTTACAGCCAACCTTACCGAAAACGAACTGTATGACCTCATTGACCAGAGAATTCAGCCGGAACTTTCCAGAATTCCCGGTGTTGCCCAGGTGAATATTATTGGCGGACAGGAGCGCGAAATTCGAGTCAACTTAAATCAAGAAAAACTGGAAGGATATGGACTTACCATTCCTCAGGTGCAACAGGTGATTTCTCTTTCCAATCTTGACTTCCCTACAGGAAATCTTAAAACCAGAGAAAACAGTACCCTCATTCGTCTCGCAGGTAAAATTAATTCTGTAGATGAGTTGAGAAACCTGACCATTTCTTCTAAAAACGGACAGAACATCAGGCTTTCGGATATTGCTGAAGTTCAGGATACGCAGAAACAGGCAGATAAAATCGCCCGAATTGATCAACAGAATACCATCATGCTCCAGGTTCAGAAGCAGACAGAAGCGAATGCTGTGGAAGTGAGCGAACTGGTACAGGCAAAAATTGCAGATATAGAAAACCAATATAAAGCCCAAAATATCAAAGTGGATTTGGCGAGCGATACGTCCGTATTTACCCTGGAAGCAGCCAACTCCGTTATTAAAGACCTTTTGATTGCTATCGGTTTGGTAGCTTTTGTGATGCTTTTTTTCCTGCATAGTTTCAGAAATGCACTTATCGTAATGGTGGCGATTCCAACCTCTCTTATTGCGACATTTATCGGACTCTATCTTTTGGATTATAGCCTGAACCTGATGAGTTTATTGGGACTTTCACTTGTGGTAGGAATTCTGGTGGATGATGCTATTGTAGTTATTGAGAACATCCACCGTCACATGGAAATGGGTAAAAATAAAGTACGCGCTGCGTATGACGGTTCCAAAGAAATTGGGTTTACCGTGACGGCCATCACGCTAGTAATTGTCGTGGTATTCCTTCCTATTGCGTTGAGTACTGGTTTGGTATCGAATATTATTAAACAGTTTTGTGTCACGGTCGTCATCGCCACCTTGCTTTCACTTTTAATATCGTTTACCGTGGTACCGTGGCTGTTTTCAAGATACGGGAAACTGGAACTCATCAGCAATAAATCTCTTTTCGGAAAAATTATCGAAAAATTTGAAGAAGGACTTAACTGGTTTACCCATAAAATCGAAAATATTCTGAAATGGAGTCTTCATCATAAACTGAAAACTTTCGGAATC
Organism: Chryseobacterium lacus; assembly: GCF_003336205.1. Taxonomy (GTDB): domain Bacteria; phylum Bacteroidota; class Bacteroidia; order Flavobacteriales; family Weeksellaceae; genus Chryseobacterium_A; species Chryseobacterium_A lacus. The sequence goes on along the minus strand of NZ_QPIE01000006.1, from coordinate 140,684 downwards.
ACCTTATTGTTATTTGTGAGTTCTATTACGCTGTTGGTTTTCGGCTATATCGGTACCGATTTTTTCCCGGGAACGGACAAAGGAGAATTCCTCGTACAAATTGAAATGCCAAAAGATACGTCATTGGAAGAAACCAATTTCATGACGCAAAGAGCAGAAAAATTTCTGTCTCAGAAACCCGAAGTGGTCAGCATGATTACGTCGGTAGGACAGGTGAGTGGTGGTATGGGCGCAATGCAGTCTACCAATTATAAATCTGAAATCAACATCGAACTCGTAGATAAAAGCGAGAGAAAAGACGATACCAAAGTGTATGCAGCCCGATTGAAACGTGAGTTGGAAAAAGAGTTGGTCGGTGCTAAGGTGACTACCGTTCCTGTAGGATTTATGGGAGCTGAAATGGCGCCTCTGCAAATGACCGTAACGGGTTCAACATTGGAAGACGCCATGGCTTACGCTCAGGAAGCTGAGAAACAATTGAGAACGATCGACGGTGCTTCCGAAATTAAACTGAGTGTGGAAGAAGGAAATCCCGAAATTTCTGTAAGTGTAGACCGCGATAAAATGACATCTTTGGGACTGAATGTTGCAACAGTAGGGCAAACCCTGAGAACCGCCTTCAGTGGAAATACCGACAATAAATTCCGGACTGGCAGCACGGAATATGATATAAATATTATTCTGGATGAAGCCAACCGTACGAGTATTAATGATGTAAGAAATATTGCTTTCATTAATGCCGACGGACAGAAAGTACAGTTGTCACAGTTTGCCGACATCAGTTTCGGATCCGGTCCTGCTCTTTTGGAAAGATACGACCGGTCGCCTTCCGTTACGGTACAGGCGCAGGTTGTCGGTAAAACTACCGGAGCCATCGCCTCGGAATGGGAAGCCAAAATGCAGAATGTGAAAAAGCCTGCCGGTGTCAATTGGATTTGGGGAGGAAATATGGAAAACCAGAGCGAAGGATTCGGAACGCTGGGAGTAGCTTTGATGGCAGCGATTATGTTGGTATATATGATTATGGTAGTCCTTTACAATGATTTTGTAAAACCCTTTATCGTACTCTTTTCCATTCCGTTGTCGTTTATTGGCGCATTATGGGCATTGGCGTTGACCAATCAGAGTTTGAATATTTTTACTATTTTAGGAATCATTATGTTGATCGGGCTTGTTGCCAAGAATGCTATCCTTCTTGTTGATTTTGCCAATCACAGGATGGATCACGGAGAACCGGTAGAAAGAGCTTTGGTTCAGGCCAATAAAGCAAGACTCCGCCCGATTCTGATGACCACCATTGCGATGGTTTTCGGGATGTTGCCGATTGCCTTGGCGAGCGGAGCTGCCGCTGAAATGAACAACGGTCTTGCCATCGTGATTATTGGTGGATTGCTGTCTTCATTATTTCTGACGCTAATTATTGTTCCTGTAGTGTATTATATCGTGGTAAGGCTGGAAAACCGGTTTTCAAAACATGATAAAATCAATTACGAAGAACAAATGGTGGCAGATTACAAGCACATCCATCCGGAGAATGAAGTTGAATTTTAAATTAACGGGCTGCAATATATTGCAGCTTTTTTGTTAACTGGATTCCGATGAAGTCAAGAGGATAAGACGGTTATTGAATGATATAATAAAGTTGATTCAACAGAAAAGCTGAATGTGAAAGTCAACTTTTAACTTCAGGTCGCATATAATGAATTTTTTTCAATTAAAAAAGAGGATTTTTCCTGTTTTTTATCCCAAAAAGTTGTTCTACTTTTACAAGTGAAAACTAATAACCTTTTCATTTGTAAATCAATGAATTAGGAACCTAAGAAAAACAAGTCATGAAAACACAAATGCTGAGAAACGCATTATGCCGTATTGTATAAGCAATGCGGTTTTTTTATGCTGATAAAGATGGTTAGGGAATAAGATTGATGGTTTCACCGCAGGTTTTGCAGAAGCGGGCATCGTCGTCATTTTCACTGTTTCCGCAGCGTTTGCAAACCCTTGTTTTCGTCATGCCGCGTTTCATTTGCGAGGTAACAATTCCTGTCGGAACAGCGATAATGCTGTAACCGCAAAGCATGAGAATCATTGAAATAAATTTTCCCAACCCCGTTACCGGAGAAATATCTCCATATCCTACTGTGGTAATAGTAACTACCGCCCAATAAATACAGGTAGGAATATCAACAAAACCATTTTCTCCGCCTTCCACAACGTACATCACTGACCCCAAAATGGTTACCAGAATCATAATAAACAACAGGAAAATATAAATTTTCCGGGAACTGTTGCGCAAAGCCTGAACAATATAATGCCCGTCATTCATATAATCCATCAGGTTCAGAATGCGGAAAACCCTCAGAATTCTCAGTAGCCGGATGATACTCAGGAATTTCGTGAACGGGAAGAAAAGGCTGATGAAAAAAGGAAGAATGGACATGAAATCAATAATGCCCATAAAACTGAAAATATAATCCTTTTTGTTTTTAACAATGATAATCCGGATGAAATACTCGATCGTGAAAAGAATGGTGATGATCCATTCAATATATACTAAAAAGAAATGATAGCGAAGATCAACCCTTGGCATGCTTTCCATCATGACCAGCACGGTACTCAATATAATCAGCACCAAAAGTGAAAGGTCGAAGATTCTTCCTGCGGGAGTATCTGCAAAATAAATGATCCTGAAAAGTTTCCGTTTCCAGGGCGAATTTTCGGGAATAAGATTGTGTTCTCTTCTCGCCATCAGCTTACATAAGACGGCTAAATTAATCAAAAAATTAGTAATTTGCTCAAAATTTAAAAATGAAACTCAGCCATATTATTTCTGTGATAGAAGAACGTCTTCCGCGCGGACAGGCGGAAGATTTTGACAATGTGGGACTGTTGTGTGGCAATCCCGAACGTGATATTACCGGAATTTTGGTTTGTCATGATGCGTTGGAATCCGTCGTGGACGAAGCCATTGAGAAAGGCCTGAATCTTCTTGTCGCTTTTCATCCTATTATTTTTTCCGGCCTCAAATCCATTACCGGCAACAATTATGTGGAACGGGCGGTAATGAAAGCTATTGAAAATAGAATCGCTTTGTATGCCATTCATACAGTTTGGGATAATGATTATTTTGGAGTGAATTATCGCATTGCCGAAGAACTTGGCCTTCAAAACAGAAAAATATTAATGCCGAAGAAAAATATACTCAAGCAACTCGCGGTGTATGTTCCGCCGGAATATTCGGAACAGGTTCGGCAAGCGGTTTTCAAAGCAGGAGCTGGAAATATCGGATTTTATGACGAGTGCAGTTTCTCCGTTCCCGGAAGCGGTACTTTTCGGCCACTTCCCGGTTCCGATCCTTTTGAAGGAAAAGAATTCGTCCGGGAAAATACAGACGAACAAATGCTCTATTTTATTTTCGAAGATTTTAAAAAACCTGCAGTTCTGCGCGCGATGATGGAGGCGCATCCTTACGAGGAAGTGGCATATCAGGTGTTTACTCTGGAAAATGAACATTCTTATATGGGTTTAGGATGTTATGGCGACCTTGAAAGACCGATGTCGGAAAAAGAATTTCTGCAAATGGTGAAAGAGCGTTTTGGCCTGAAAGTAATCCGGCATTCAGAATCGGGAAAAGGCAGCATTCAAAGGGTGGGAGTGCTTGGAGGAAGCGGTGCTGGCGGAATAAAAGCTGCAAGAGCCAACAAATGTGATGCTTACCTGACGGGCGATGTGAAATACCACGATTTTTTCCAGTCAGAAGGCAAAATGATGATCTGTGATATCGGGCATTTTGAATCGGAACAGTTTGTTACTCAACAATTATTTGAGTTATTGTCGGAAAAATTCCCTAAATTTGCAATCTCTAAATCTCAGGAAAATACGAATCCTGTAAATTATTTTTTATAAAATATGGCTAAGAAAACAATTGAAATCTCAGTGGAGGAAAAACTGAGAGCACTTTATGACCTTCAGATTATCGATTCCAGGCTGGATGAGATCCGGAATACTCGTGGCGAACTGCCGATAGAAGTGGAGGATCTGGAGATCGAAATTGAAGGATTGGAAAAGAGAGCGGAAAAATTTGATGCAGAAATCAAAGAGCAGAATAATGAAATCAATACTAAAAATGAAGTCATTAATCATGCAAAATCCCTGATTGAAAAATATAAAGGCCAGCAGGATAACGTCAGAAACAATAAGGAATTCGAAGCGTTAGGAAAAGAAATTGAATATCAGGATCTTGAAATTCAGCTTTCAGAAAAAAGAATCAAGGAATATAGTGCTAAAATTGAACATAAAACCGAAATGTACAATGAGCTTGTTGCTAAGATTGAAGAGCTGAAGCAGCATCTTGTTTTCAAAAAAGAAGAGCTGGAAGGACTGGTTGCAGAAACTCAGAAAGAAGAAGAATATCTGCTGGAAAAATCCAAGGAATTTGCATCTAAAATTGATGAAAGATTATTAAAATCTTATCAGAGAATCCGCGACAACTCAGCAAACGGGTTGGCAGTAGTAGGCCTGGAAAGAGGTGCGCCTAAAGGTTCATTCTTCATGGTGCCACCCCAGAAGCAGATGGAAATCGCACAGCGGAAAAAGATTATTATCGACGAGCACAGCGGGAAAATCCTGGTAGACGATGATTTGGTGAATGAAGAAATGGAAAGAATGAAAGAAATCATCAAGTTCTAAATCCTGTCTTATTACATATAAATTCCCGGACTTTTCGAAGTTTGGGAATTTTTTTACTTTTTTGAGATTAATCAGAGTTAAAAAATGAAATAAATTAGGATGGAATTAAATCATAAATCGCATCAGGCGTGCCTTTTTGCGACTCAATCCAGCACCATGCTCAGCTGAATTCTTTTTCGGGCTTCATCTATTTCTACTACACGAACTTGTACATGTTGGTGCAGTTTCACCACTTCATTCACATCGGAAACAAATCCTTTTTTGAGCTGCGAAACATGAACAAGTCCGCTTTCTTTGATGCCGATATCCACAAAACAGCCGAATGCAGTGATGTTGTTTACAATTCCGGGAAGAACCATTCCGGGTTTCAGGTCTTTCAGGCTTTTTACCGATGGGTCAAATTCAAAAATCTTCGCTGTTTTTCGCGGATCTAATCCTGGCTTTTCAAGTTCTTTCAGAAGGTCGCGAATGGTGAGTATTCCGATGGTCTCGGTAACATATTTTTCCGGCTGAATTTTGCTGATCGCTTCCTTGTTCCCGATGAGATCGGTGATATGGAGTCCGAGATCTTTGGCGATTTTCCGGGCTACAGGATACGCTTCCGGGTGTACCGCCGAATTGTCGAGTGGATTGTTCCCCTGAATAATTCTCACAAAAGCAGCTGCTTGCTGAAAGGCTTTTTCACCTAAACGCGGAACTTTTTTCAAGTCCTGTCGGTTTTCGAATGCACCGTTTTCTATACGGTAATTCACAATGTTCTCGGCCATTTTTTCTCCAATGCCTGAAACGTAACTAAGCAAAGATTTGCTCGCAGTATTGAGATTAATTCCGACTAAATTTACACATTTCATCACGGTGGAATCCAGTTCGTTTTTCAATAATGTTTGATCCACATCGTGTTGATATTGTCCGACACCGATGGATTTCGGATCTATTTTCACGAGTTCTGCCAACGGATCGGCAAGACGGCGACCTATAGAAATAGCGCCACGAACGGTTACGTCATATTCCGGAAATTCTTCCCGCGCTGTTTTGCTTGCGGAATACACAGAAGCTCCGGCCTCGGAAACCACAAAAACCTGAGGCGGCGTATCAAAAGCAATTTTCCTGATAAAAAATTCAGTCTCGCGGCTTGCGGTACCGTTACCAATGGAAATCGCCTGAATTTTATAAGCGCTCACCATCGAACGGATTTTTTTCATCGCCATGCCGGTTTCGTGCTGAGGTGCATGCGGATAAATAGTTTCATTGTGCAGCAAATTTCCATTTTCATCCAGACAAACCACTTTACAGCCGCTGCGGTAACCGGGATCGATGGCGAGAATACGTTTTTCGCCCAAAGGTGGTGCCAACAGGAGTTGCCGAAGGTTTTCAGAAAAAATAGAGATGGCTTTTTCGTCGGCTTTTGTTTTGGCTTCCTGAAGCGTTTCATTGGCTATTGCAGGTTCCAGAAGCCTTTTGTAACTGTCTTTTATGGCTAGTGCAATCTGGTGAGAACATTCATTTTGAGATTTAATTACCGACTTTTCAATAAAATTGATGGCTTCTTCTTTGTCAATGTTAATATTGGTTTTAACATACCCCTCGCTTTCAGCTCGAAGCATGGCCAGCAACCGGTGAGAAGGAATGCGGCTCAGGTTTTCTTCCCAATCAAAATACTGGGAGAATTTCCGGGCAGCTTCATCTTCCTTTTTTGCTTTAACCACTTTTGAGCTGATGTTGGCAGTTTGGTTAAATAGCCTTCTCAGGCCTTTTCGTACATATAAATTTTCATTAATCCATTCGGCGATAATATCTCTTGCACCCTGAAGTGTTTCTTCTTCAGTAGTCACCTTATCGTTAATATACCGTGGAACCAATGTGGAGAGCTCCTGCGTTTTCTGGCTCATGATGATTTTGGCAAGCGGCTCCAGTCCTTTTTCCCGGGCAGCGTCAGCGCGGGTTTTTCTTCCTTTCTTAAAAGGCAGATACAGATCTTCCAATTCCTGCAGGATAAAACTTGCTTCAATTTTTTCGGTCAGTCCAGGCGTGATTGCATCCTGCTCGGCAATGGATTTTAAGATGCTTTCTTTTCGTTTTATTATTTCTGCGAATTGCTGATTCAGCTTGGCGATCTGTTCTATCTGAATTTCGTCCATGTTTCCAGTAACATCTTTCCGGTAGCGCGCAATAAAAGGCACCGTGTTATCTTCCTCAAGCAGCTGTAGGGTCGCCTGTATATTCTTTTCAGAAATGGGCAACACATTTTGAATATAGGTGATCTGGGTCATGAAATCTTTTTAAATCCGCTAAAATACGCACTTTATTAAAATTTTATGGCGAATATTTTTTTTGTCTTTGCATATTCCTTAATCGATTTTCGATTGTATACTTATGGGTGGTTTAATCAGAAAAAATTCTTTTACATAAAATGGTTAGTCCTTAAGTGGTGTTGACAAGTCGTTCAACAGCATTTCGATTTAATATATTGGGGAGGGGATTAATAAAAAAGTTAAAATCATTTTATATTAAACGTTTGTTTAATTATTAAACATAATACAATTTTATGCCTAATAAATATGTTAATCCATAATTTTGCACTCGTTTTTATGTTAAAAATTATTTTTCCTATATTTGGGGCTCATCAACAATTAACACTTTTATTATGAAGAAAATTTATGAAAAAGGGTTGTCGTACAATGTTCGACGAACCTATCTGAAAGGTATTCTTCTGGCTTTTTTCCTTTTGGGATTAAGTTCAGCAAAAATGAATGCGCAAGTATGGACGATAGATTATTGTTCCGGATTACCGTCTGTTACACAGAGCAGCACATACGGCCCGATGTATTCCACGGCCAGTGCGAATGCCACCAACAGACTGGCTACCATTTATCCCGCTTCACAATTGGGAGCTCTGGCTGACCAGGTATTGACCAGTGTGTATTTTCACACCGGAGAGGGAAATGCCGGCGGAATGCTGGGAACCCCAAGTCTAAAAATCTGGCTGAAAGAGGTAGCTCAGGCTGATTGGGGAAGCGGTGCTCTGGACTGGGCAACTGCCTCAGCAGGAGCTACTTTACTGTTTGACGGAAATCCAGCACCTCTTATTGGAACGACGGGAGGCTGGAAAGAGTTTCCTTTCACGGGATCATTTGCTTACTCAGGAAATCAGAATCTGGCATTATTTGTAGAATATACCAATCCAACTGCAAGCAATGCAATCACCTGGTCGTATGAGTATAACTCTATCTGCACCTTCGCAGCTGACAACGGCAGCAAGTACAGCAACAATACGACAGGAACATTACCAATATCCTTAAGCACATCTAACCTGAGAAGGCCGTACATCGGCTTTGATGTGGTAGTGACGTGCCCTGCTCCTGTAAATGTAGATATATCTGGAATTACCCAAACTGGTGCTACCATCACCTGGACGGCAGGAGGTACACAAACCTCATGGCAGTATGCGATACAGCCTAAAGGAACAGGAATTCCCACCACGTGGACGACTACGACCACTCCATCCGCTTCGCCGGCACTGTCTTCCAGCACGCAGTATGAATTTTACGTAAGAGCCAACTGTGGCGGCACTAACGGGGATAGTATATGGAAAGGGCCGTATAATTTTAATACATTATGTGCTCCTTTTGCAATTCCTTATTCACAAAACTTTGATATTAGTTTTCTGGGAAGTTCTTCAAATAATAATGCTCCTCACTGTTGGACTTATTATGAAACACCGGGTTCTGCCGGATACGGATATGTTTCATCAAGTGCTGCGAATGTGGTATCTTCCCCTAATGCCTATTACCTGTACCGAACTTCTACTACAACAGGACATGTGATGTTGATTTCTCCTGAAACGCCAACTTTAAGTAGCGGAACAAATCGGGTAAGATTCTCTGCAAAAGCCACTGCGGCAAACAAGGAACTGCAAGTAGGTACAATGACCGACCCTACAGATCCGGCGACTTTCACGGTATTGCAAACTATTATCCTTACCACTACCCATACTGTGTATGATGTGAACTTCCCGGCAGGTACTGCAACCTATCTGGCATTCAACAACGCCACTGACGGGTCAGCAAGTGCGATCTATATTGACGATGTTTTTGTGGAACCGATGCCATCATGCTACCCGCCGGAATCACCTGCTTTTGGCACAATAACCTCTGATACTGTTGCAATGAACTGGAGCGCACCTGCTTTCGGAAATCCAGCCACCTCTTATGTTTTATATTACAGCACTACCAATACCGCACCTGATGCGACAACTGTGCTAGATGCAACTAACTCTGTAACAGCAACAGGAACTTCCGGTACCATTACAGGACTTACGCCTAATACGGAATATTTTGTCTGGGTGAGAAGCAGTTGTACAGCGCCGGATGTCAGCCACTGGCTTTCTGTAGGAAGTGTTACTACTGCGTGTGCGCCGATGGTCACTCTGTTTGAGGATTTTGAATCCTATTCCAATGGATCCATAGTGCCCAATTGCTGGGAGCGAATCCTTCCACCAACGGGAATGACCGCCGGTACGCAGACCATATCCAGCACAGGTGCGATAGGTTCTCGGAATCTGTATCAATATACTACTACAGCTAATGCCTCAGTCATTGTAGTTTTACCGGAGTTCAGTAACGTAAATGCCGGAACCCACTGGTTGAAATTTAAAGCGAGAACCACTTCAGCACCGGGCGCACTGGAAGTAGGTTATGTTACAGATGTAACCGACTGGAATTCTTTTGTGAATTTACAGACCCTTGATATTGTAAATGACAGTTACAGTAATGGCGATTATTCGATAGTCATTCCATCGTGGATTCCTGCTAATGCAAGGATAGCCATTAAAAGCCCGTCAGATGGAAAAGCCTATTATTGGGATGATGTATATTGGGAACCTCTTCCAACATGTCTGCCACCTGCGACGCTGATGGTAGGTGCAACTACTGCACATTCAGTATCGTTATCGTGGTTGGCATCTTCATCATCTCCGGCTAATGGTTATGATGTTTATTACAGCACTAGCAATATGACACCTGATGCGACTACTGTACCGCAGATAACAGGTTTGATGACTCCAAACACAACGATTTCTACCGGAATACAGCCTGCTACTACATATTATGTTTGGGTTCGCTCTGTATGTTCATCGAGTGACATGAGCGACTGGATTGGAGGAATAGAATTTACAACTGCTTGTGCAACGCTGACGGCACCGTTTTATCAGTCATTTAACAGTGGAGATTTGCCACCTTGTTGGACCAATCAGAATCCTACCACTACGTCAACGAGTACCAATGCCTTCTGGAAGTTCAGCGGTGCTCCCGGTTATGGTGCCACACCTGCCAATAATGGTAAGGCAGCCGGAGAGTTTGCCTGGGTAGATGCCAGCAGTCCTTATGACGGCGAACATCAGGTACAGTTGCTTTCACCTCTTATCGACTTAACAGGAGTTGCCAATCCATTTGTTCGTTTTGAATGGTTTAAAAATCATTCAAGCACTACTTCAGGAGGAGCGCCAACCCACGACGACAACAGGCTTACTGTTGATGTTTTCAACGGAACAGCTTGGGCTACGATTTTCACCAGTACTTCTAACGATCCTGCATGGCGCGAAGAAGGAATTTCGTTGGGTGCTGCGTATTCGGGTACTACGATACAGCTGAGGTTTACCGTTGATAAAAATACGGGAACCAATCCATATTTCCATGATGATTTGTTATTAGACGAAGTATATGTGATAGAAACACCGACTTGTCTGAAGCCTACCAATCTCATGGTGACAGGAGCAACGATAACTCCGGTAGTCTCCCTGGATTTGGCATGGACGGCTCCAGTGGGATCTCCGACTCCGGTTCAGAGTTATGAATATTACATTTCTACCAACAATACACCGCCAACTGCAGCAACACCTGCTACAGGAACCAGTACCACAACATCCGTAACGATTAACACCGGACTTATTGCGGAAACGCAATATTATGTTTGGGTAAGATCGGTATGTTCAGCAACAGACAAAAGTGAGTGGAGTGCCGTAGCAGAAGGTATTACAGGATATTGTATCCCTACTCAAACAGGTACCTCTACTACCTATTATTTAGCTGAAGCTACTACTACGGGTGCTGTTACGGAACTCAATTACACCGCAACATCACACCAATCGTATGTGAACAGTGCCACGGTATTTTCCGGATATTCTACACAGACATTTGATATCTTCCTGGATGGTTCGGGAACGCTGACATATCATTATTACATTTGGGTAGACTGGAACAATGATCTTGATTTTAATGATCCGAACGAAGTAATGCTGGCAACTACTACAAAAGTAGCGAGCTACAACGGGACTTTTACAATTCCGAGCGGAGTACCTCTGGGAATGTACAAAATGAGAATTGGTGCAGCGTACTCGGGAATTCCGGCTGACGCCTGCGGATCTCTCACCAGCGGTAATTTTGTGGATGTGACGTTGAATGTAGTGCCGCCACCAAGCTGTGTAGCACCTTCGAATATTCAGATTTCTAATATTGGTTATAATACTGCGACAGTTGGCTGGGATGCTTCAGTAACGCCTCCGGCGATGGGATATGATGTGTATTACAGCACATCCAATACTCCGCCAACAGCCGCTACTGTACCACTGGCAACCAATGTGGCAGCGCTTAGCACTCCGATTTCGGGATTGCAGCCTCAGACCAAATATTATGTTTGGGTAAGGTCACACTGTGCTGCTTCGGATCAGAGTGCATGGTCAGCAATAGCGGTAGATTTTACAACGGAATGTCAGCCCCCGTCTATTACCGGAACTACTGGTGCCTATGTATGTAACAGTTCGGCAACACTGAGCGCAACAGCAGATGTGGGAGCTACGGTAAGATGGTATGCCGATGCTACTTCCACAACCGCATTGGCAACCGGGACGAGCTACACTACACCAGTGCTAACTGCTACTACCAATTATTATGTTTCTGCGTCAACAGGAAGCAGTGGAAATGTGGGTCCCGCAAGTCCATCCGCATTAGGTACAATAAGTGCAACCAACTATGCCATTTCTACTTATTATCAGATTTTTGATGTCATTTCGCCTACAACGCTGGTAAGCATTGATGTTTACCCCGTATCTTCAGTAGCGATCGGCACTGCATCTGCGATTGAAATAAGAGACAGCAGCGGAACGACACTGATTTCAGTACCGTATACAGTGACCGTTAATGATGGTGTTACACCGCAAACAGTAGTACTTAATTATCCGCTAGCCGTTGGTACAGGTTACCGTATCGGTCAGGGTGTGGGTATTAATCTGAACAGGAACACCTCAGGGGCAGCATATCCTTACACATCAAGTAATATCAATATCACAGGAAACAATTTTACATCCGGTTCCAACTATTGGTATTACATTTACAACTGGATCTTCTCCACTGCTTGTGAAAGCGCACGTACAGTGGTGACCGCTACCTATGACTGCACCTTGGGAACTTCCGAAACCGAAAGCATAAAAGAGATTCAGGTGTATCCAAACCCATTCACAGATGTGATCAATATTTCGGATGCCAAGAATCTGAAATCCGTTACGGTAACGGATGCTTCAGGAAGAATGGTGAAAACCATCGCCAATCCTGGTGCACAGATTAACCTCGCTGAACTGAAATCCGGACTGTATCTCCTGAACCTGAGATATGCAGACGGAAACACCAAAACGGTGAAATTGATCAAAAAGTAATTTTTGATTAACAGATAGAAATCCCTTTATTGGTTTCTATAAATAATTTTTAAATTTATTTAATGCCACCCCGATAATCGTCGGGGTGGTTTTTTTTATTTGGTTCAGAAAGCATTTTGTAAGTAAATAAATGCTATTTTTGATAGACGATGGCATTTTCACAATCATGAAAATATAAAGAAACGCCAGAAGCCGGCACCTGCAACGATGCGTATTGGTACTGAGGTATGCTGATCTGTTACGGTGACGTGTAATTTTAAAAACGAAAACAATGATTCAATTTAAACCGGTTCAGCGCAATAATCCCCGGGACAAGGATGCGCCCATGAAATATTATCCACAGCTGAAAAAACAGGGGAAATCGATTTCAAAACCATCGCTGAAGAACTCAGTAACTCCTCAACACTGAACAGTGTGGATATGCGTGCAGTGCTTTACGGTCTGCAGAACATGCTCATCAAGTATCTCAAAAACGGATACACCGTGAAGTTTGGAGATTTGGGCAACTTTCGGCCTTCTTTGGGCGGAAGCGGAGAAGATACTCCGGAACTCCTCACCGCCAATCATGTCAGTAAAGTGAAAATTATTTTTTCACCTTCTCCGAATCTCAAAGAGGTGATGAAAACGGTAACTTTAAAGAAGGTCAACAAATAAATGCTTGATCTTTTTTCCAAACACTCCTGTAGTTTTTCCAAAAGACGGGAGGTTTTTTCTAAATCATATTGATCAAATTAAAAAAGCTGGTCAGCTATTTCAAAACGCTGGTCAGGTTTATTATAAAACGTAGTACGAAAGTGCAAAAAGCTGGTCAGGTTTTTCAAAAGGCTGGTCAGGTTTTCAGAAAAGCTGGTCAGGTTTTTAATGAAACGCAGTATGAAAATTTAAAGAGCTAGGCAGGATTGCAAAAGTGGCTAAGGAAATAGCAAAAGATCTAAAAAGAAAAACCTAATGTCATAGGGTGAATCTCGGCACTAGCTATGTTCTACGATAAAAATCACAGAAATATTTTATTTATCAGGAGATGGTGCTGAGTGTTAAATCGGCGAAAACAGAACCAGATCTTTTCTAAAAAAATGTAAATTGTTCGGAATTCAATAGACTTTAAACTGATTTCAAAAAAAAAACCATGATCTATTCGCTGCTATCTACGGCAAAATCCTTGTTGAACTTTCTGAAAAAGCCCGCCGATCAGCAGGATACTGATCAATCTGCGAAACAGCAAAGTCGCGCCTTGTTTTCTGTTTTGATGATTGATATTCCTGTCATGCTGCTCCTGTCCGGGATTATTGCTCTTTTAAATGATTTGGGATGGGTAAAGACCAACAATCATCGGGTTGGGCAATTTCTACAGTTCGCCCCGGTATGGATGGTATATTTGTTAGCCGTCATCGTGATTCCTTTCTTTGAGGAACTTATTTTCCGGCTGTTTCTGCGTTGGAGAAGAAATTATATTCTTCAGCTTTTTGTAGCGGTTTTTCCAAAAACAAAGTCATCAGTATATCATTTTTGGAATCGAAGATATGGCGTCATATTTTATCTTTCTGCAGCTGCTTTCGCTTTGGCACATATTTTAAATTATGAAGATGAAAACAGTGCATTATATTTTTTACCTTTATTGATTCTGCCACAGTTTATTGCCGGGCTTTTTTCCGGATACCTGAGAGTCAGGTACAATTTTATGCTGGGTTATTTTAATCATGCGCTGCATAATGCCATATTTGTTTCCATCGCGATATGGTCCACGGAAATGGTTATGCAGCAAAAACTCGGCATCGACAATGATCGGTTTTCTTTAAAAATAGAAGGTGTTTCACGTGCTGGTGAAACCATCATTCACGATTACCAACAGGATTCTCTCCATATTTCGGGTGTAGATCTTCAAAATGTCATATCGACCTTGACGTACAAAGATGTGGATCTGATATCAACAAATAATGAATCGCAACTGATGCAACAAATAAATGTAAGCTATATCCGACGTTCAGCTGAGAATATCAACAGGGATTCTCTCATTATGAGTCATTTGGCGCAACTATACTCTTTTGGAAAGACCATAAAACACAGGCGTCAGAAGGTGCAGATGTTTTCCATAAAATCCAAACCGATTCTGATGAAACACGCTGTGCAGGATCATAGAGAAATGCCCAGTTCATCCACCGTTACTTCGGATAAAATAACTTTCAAAAATGTAAGCCTGAAAGAAGTGGCATCTCTATTGAGCAACAGTTACAAAATACGTTTTGAAAGTGATCCATCCATAGAAGAGCGGTTTAATCTCGAGCTTCCCAATAGAAATCTTTCCCAGCTTCGCGCGGTATTGCAGTTTGATTATGGAATATTTTTGAAGGAAACAGAAAAGCAGATCGACTATGTGTATATTGAATTTAAGTAACTGTTGTTGCATCATTTGACAGAAATGTAGGTAACTGACAGTTTCGTTTAATCCTTTGATTGTTTTATCTAAACTTACGGCTCTATAGTCACATCGTAAATAATGTATGTTGGTGATTTTTCCATAATAGTTATTCAAACTTAATTTTATCAATCTCCTTCATCAATCGATCAGTTTCACTAAGTGCCACAATAATTTTTTGATAGTGCAGAATATCCTCAAACTCCAAAGTTCTTCCTTGACGATCCTTGAGCCATTTTTGAGCGGGTTGGTAGCCGCCAATATAAAATTCCCAGGCAGTGAGCGGGATGTTGTCAAAATACTGTTCCTCATTGATCCAGATTCTGCCAAGTCCTTTTTCTTTATCAAACAGTTCCCAATCTTTTTTAGCAACTTTAGTTGTAATTACATTATCGCCACCTTTTGGATAGGTGGTAATAAAATCTTCCACTTTCGGAGATTCTAACAAATGTAATTGTCGTATTTCTCCGCCCAATTTTACCAATTGCCAAAAACTGTCTTTGTCTTTTGGATATGGCACTCTCGGAAAATCAATTTTTAGAAACTCTTTGTATTTTTCACGATATGTTGGCGAATGCAAAACCGCATAGATGTAATCTAAAATATCAATTGGGGCAAAAGTGTTTTCAGTGGTTTCTTTTTCGTCGGTAAAGGATAAACTTAATTTCTCGGCTATTAGCTGTACAATTTCTTGGTTAAGATTTGGTTTCCTTTCTGATGATTGGTAAATAGGCTGTTGACCGTTGGTTTCTGGATAGAGGTAAAGTGGGAAAACACTTCCACCGCCACGATAATAAATGTTTTGGTCTGAAATCGTATTAGTGATAAAAGATAAATTCCATTGCATACTTCCAACTGCTTGACCTTGTCTGCCTGATATCAATGCAAAGTTTTTACCATCTCGCATATTTTTCATAATGCGGTTTTGACTATATGCAAAAAAACCTTTTGGCTTACCTGTGAAATATGTCCATCTATTATCAAACGGGCGATAAGTAATCATTTTGAAATTATTATCACTGAAATTTTCAGTTAAATCTTCCTTTGCTTTTGACAGAATCCAATCTCTACTATCGCTTTTTAGGTTGTAAATTTTTCGCAATTCAGATTCTTCTAAATTTCTAAAGTTCTCAATTATCCTATTTAAAGATGATTTTTCAAATTCGATAGTCACCGTATCATTTTTTGATAAAACACCTAATGATGATTCTATAAATAAGTCCGTTAATTGAAAGCCTTTGTCATATTCGATTTTATCTTCAAAATCTTTAGGCATAAAAAAATATTCAGGAGCAGTTAGAGTAACTTCATCATAAGGTGTTGATTTCAGATTGTTTTCGATTAGAAAATCATATTTTAAATCTCTTTTGCCATAAAGGTCAAAATGATAAACTTTGCCTAATTCGTTTGGTTTTTTCTTGCCTGTTTTTATGAAAAAATTGATTGAAACGCCTTGTTCAATATCAAAAACATTCACATCTGCCGAACCATCTGGGGCTATTTCTTTTTTCTTAGCGTTTCCGTGTAAATCAATCGTGTAAATTTTATCGTACGTTTTTAGCAAGTGCCAACGCATACCACGAAAAGTTGGATTATCTAAAAATCCGTGTGGGTTGATGTATGCTAAAATTCCACTTCCGTTTTTCTCTATAAAATGCTGACCATATCGCAAAAACTTTACATAATCGTCATTGATGAATTTTGAATTTCGCTCTTTTAGTTTTTCTTTACCGCCTGGCTCTTTTTTGTAATCTTCCATCAACTTCATAATCCATTCTCCTTTATTTGCACTTTCTCCGCTGTATGGTGGATTTCCAATAACACACATTACTGGTGTATCTCGTTTGATATGGTTGGCTTCATTGGCTTCTGTACTCAGCCAATTAGCAAATAAAGTACCTGTGTCCGGATGATGCTCTTCTAAACTATTGGTGAGGTAAACTCTGGTACGTTGGTCTTTTGTGGGCTTAAATCCTGTTTCCTTCAGCAGTAAATCCAATTGCAAATGTGCCATAGCATAACTTGCCATTAATAGTTCAAAACCGTTTAAACGTGGTAGCAAATGATTTTCTACATAACTGCTCCAAATTCCGTCTTGTCCTTTAAATTTTTTATGAACGTGTTTTATGACTTCTGCCAAGAAAGTTCCTGTTCCGGTGGCCGGATCCAGAATTTGCACTTTATGCACTTCTTGTTCTATTTGTTTGTAACCTGTTGCAGAGCGTTTGTCAGCCGTTTGAGTGTTTAAAGATATTTTTGTTTTTGATGTATCGGCCAAGCCTTGTGGCAAACCAAATTCCGTTTTAAGAATATCATCCACTGCACGAACAATAAAATTGACAACAGGAGCCGGTGTGTACCAAACGCCTCTTGCTTTCCTTAGTTTCGGGTCATATTCTGCCAGGAAGGTTTCATAAAAATGGATGATTGGGTCTTCCATTTTTGTAGTCTTACCGTAATTTTTAAGAATCTCTTCTACATTACAGGCCAAGAATATTTCTGCAAGATTATCTACAATCCATTTAATCCGGTCGTCAATATCGGGTCCGGCAATGTAACCGAACAGCTTTCTTAAAAATGGATTTGATTTTGGAATCAGTTCGGCTGCTTCTTGTCTGCTAAATGTTTTCAAAGTCGGGTCGTGTAAACGAGCCGCAAACATTCCGTAAGCAATGGTTTGAGCGTAAACGTCTGCAAAACCCTGTGGCGTAATGTCGTGAATCAGAATTTGCTTGAAAGCCAACATTTGGTCTTTCAGTGTACTGTCTTCGTGGTTTATTTCATCGCTTGTAAGAGCTTTGCCTATAATATCAGAAAGAAGGCGTGCTTTGCCTGCCATCATTTCCGCTAATTTTTTTGGGCTTTTTATTGTCTGTCCAACGTGAACGCAAAAGTCTTTGATTATATTTTCAAAGTTGCCAAAGTTCTCTGGCAAAGGTTTTATGCCTTTGTCGGTAATTTCTGCAATGGCAATTTTGGTAATGAATTCTCCTTCTCGATACAGATGAAAGTTGATGTAGTCCGTAAAAATCAGGTTATTTAAAGAGGCTTTATATCGGTCAAACTGCTCTTTGTTTCCTGTTTTCTTTGTGCCATCAAGGTCTTTGTCGCCAATGTCTTTAGCTTCTATAAAGCCAACAGGAATCTCTTTTTTAGTCAAAATATAGTCGGGTGCTCCGCAACTCTGTCTTTTCGGTTCGTTGGTTGCTCTTATTGTCGGTACCAAACTTTCCAAAAGTTGTTGCAAGTCGCCACGGAAAGTATGTTCGGTTGCGTTTCCGAGTCTGTGCCTTTTGTCTAAGTTGTCAATGTATTGTTCTAATGTCATTTATTTTTTCAATTATTTCATCATGTTTCAGCGGGATTAAATTAAACAATTTTCTACATTGGAGCTAATAATTTTTGAAAAGTGTAATTTCTCCGGTTTCAAGTTTTGGGTTAGAGATAATAGTTTTTTGAATATCAAAAAGAACTGACTTTAAATCATTGTACTCATTGTGTGAATAAATCCAATGGTATGGATTATAAAGGAAGTTGATTATCAGGGTATTATATTGAGATTATGGCTTTGAAAAACAAGCTTTAAAATCACTTTTATTTATTTTTCCGTATCTTTGTGTTCATATTTTCATAGCGATATTTCAGAAAAATTCAATGAATCTCGTCGCTATTTTTGATCTGGGAATATTTCCCATACTCGTTCAGTAAAAGTTACTGTTCTTTAATCAGAAAAAATTAAACTAACCTGATCGCCTTTTGGAGCGTGGTTTTTAATTTTATTTTTATGATACAATATACCTGTTACAAAAATCCCAACGACGTTTCTGCCGATACAGAACAGCAGATTGCAGATTTCCTTTTCCAACATCTCGATCAGTACGGCGATGCCCGAACCGATATTCAGAAATGCCTGGATTATGCGCTCTATCGCGACGGAAAAAGTGGCGGAATTCTGCTGACGGCCAAAGATGAAGAGAAGATGGTGGGTGCAGTCATTATTAATTTTACAGGCATGAAAGGATATATACCGGAAAATATTCTGGTGTATATTGCTGCACATCAGGACTATCGCGGCAAGGGAATTGGAAAAAAACTCATGGAAATGGCTTTGGAAAATACCGAAGGCAATATCGCACTGCACGTAGAACCGGACAATCCGGCAAAGAAACTCTACGAAAAAATGGGCTTCACCAATAAATATCTCGAAATGAGATGGAACAGATAACATGGCACATATAGTTCTCAACAGAAAAAAACTGCAGGAAAACTATCGGTTTCTTGATGAGCTTTTTAGGGAAAACAACATCGAATGGGGGGTGGTTTCCAAAGTATTTTGTGGTTCTAAAGTGTACCTGAAAGAAATCATGGCTTTGGGCGTCAAACAGATGTGCGACAGCAGAATTACCAACCTTAAAATCATTAAATCTCTGGATCCGAATATCGAAACAGTATTTATTAAACCGCCAGCCAAACGCTATATTTCCAGTATTGTAAAGTACGCCGATTCCAGTTTTAATACAGAATATGAAACCATTAAAATGCTTTCCGATGAAGCTGTGAGACAGAACAAAACACACAAAATTATCATCATGATAGAGCTAGGCGAACTTCGTGAAGGTGTGATGCGGGAAGATGTGATTGATTTTTATGAAAAAGTATTTCACCTGCCCAATATTGAAGTCGCAGGTTTGGGAACCAATCTTACCTGTATGTACGGCGTGTTGCCGAATCAGGACAAGCTGTTGCAGCTGTGTCTTTACGCACAGCTGATAGAAGCGAGGTTTAATAGAAAAATCCCCTACATCAGCGGCGGAACTTCGGTGACGATTCCTTTAATTTCTCGCGGCTTGCTGCCGAAAGATGTGAATCATTTCAGGGTAGGGGAAACTTTATTTTTGGGTACCGACGTGTACAGCAGCAAACCCAATCCGGAAATGCATCAGGATGTTTTCAAACTGTATGCGGAAATTATTGAATTGCGGGAAAAACCCAGCCTTCCGGATGGCGATATGGGACAAAATCTTACCGGCGATACGCTGGAATTTGACGAGGAAGAAAACAGCAGTTCTCACAGAGCCATTATTGATATTGGCTTGTTGGATGTGGAAGACAGCCATATTGAGCCTGCCGATGATTCCCTGAAAATTGTGGGTTCGAGTTCGGATATGATGGTGGTGGATTTGGGAGAAAATGTATCCGGTTATAATGTCGGCAATCTCATCGAATTTAATTTGAATTATATGGGAATCCTTCGCCTGATGAACTGTGACTATGTGAATAAACAAGTGGTTGCAGAATAATTTCGTTTTCTCTATTCCAGAATAGTATTAAAAATTCTCCCAGTGAATCGTGAGGTATTTTCATTGATTCAATGGGAGAATTAGCTTGAGATTTTCTATAAATCTGGAATCAATATCGTGTTACGGCACCGAAACCGTTAAAGTCTTTCAATTCTCCTTTGGGCAGGAATACCGTATCGCCGCCTTGTCGCAGGTTGGCTTCTATTAATTCATCGTAAATATCATCCACCACCGATTTTCCATTTCTCATTTCTGGTGAAACGTACGTGATGTGTCCGTCAATCCATTTCGCAGGTTGGAAATTTCCTTCTTCTATGAAGATGGTTTGTACAGATCCCTGCTGAATTCCCTGCCATATTTCGTTGGTATCGCTCAGAAATTTGCCGGAACTGATCGCTTTTTGCAACTCAGCTTTTCTCGCATTATTTTTCTCAATAACATATTTTTTTACAATTTCCCACGCTTCCGTCACAATGTGATGCGCTTTTGCAGTGTCGTGGTTTCCACTCAGGCATTGGTCATAAATACTGTTTTTCTCATCGGCTACTTTCAGGTATTCATGGTATTGTGAAGTTTCACTGCAAATCAGAACAGGCAGTTTATTTTCCTTTCGGAAATGATTCACTTCCTTATCAACTTGGTTATAAAATTCAGAGATCAGATTGGTTAGTCGGCTCGCATTGGAAAGTTCAGCTCTGTTGACCATTTGATTATTTTCAATCGGAAACGGATCGCCAAATTCCTGTATTACTTTGTCATTCGAAGCTTTAATAAGTCTTGCTTTCTGCTGGCTGAGAACCAGAACCAGATAACTGGCTTCCATGTGCATCGCCCGGATGAGATCCCGAGTTGCAAAAGTCTTGTCGATAATTACACGATCTTCCACAGCAATGGGCAAACGGACATATTCAGCGGTATCTTCATTAACAAAAAGAATAAGGCTTTCCAGATTCTGTCGGTGGTCAATAGTTTCTTCCAGATCACGCAACCGTTGGATCAATGATTCAGCTTCCCGTTTATCCATATCAGCCAACAGTCTGGTTTCTGCTTCTTTGATCAGATTCTTAAGCAGTAATGAATCCTTTTGATTGTCAGGCAGGGTTCGATGCGTGTTGAGAATAATGGTAATGGCATTTTCTGAAATAATGTTTTTCAGCCTTCTTAGCATCATGTTCATAATAAAAATATTTTAATTTGTGATTTAATAGATTGAATGACAGAATTTTAATTGGGTAAAATAGGCAGCAAAGTCCATGCCTTAGTGGGTTTGTAATCTTTTCTTGATCCAAGTCTCGACATGAATCGTATTATTTCTAAATGTTATGACTATAAACTAAGAGAATGCGTATTTAGCGAGAGGTATACAAATATGATAAACACAAAATTTTCTACAGCTGTTGTTGCAGCAACGCTTTTCGGTACTGTTTCCTGTGGTACCGTAAAAACTCCTGAAATGCAAAAGTATGAGGCACGCCAAGAAATTCTGGAACAAAATCTAAAGTTAAACAAACTGAAGATGGAATATGAAGAAGAGCGAACGGCGAACAATAAACTTCGAGAGGAAGCCAGATCTTTAAGCAAAACAGCAGAAAATAAAAGTGATAATTTCACTGTGTCAAATAATCCACAGAAAGTAGCCGATAAGGCTAAAGACACCAACAAGCTTCTGAACCGGGCTGAGAAAGCAAACCGCGAACTCGTAAAAAGCGATCGCAAACTGGAACGGATTCAAAAGAAAATAGACAGAGAAAAGACCAAAGCAGAAGGTATGTTTCGGCAGATCGAGTATGTGAAGCCTGAATAACAGGAGCTTTTATATTTAAAATTTACTTCACAAGTTCTTCAAATAAGCGATAGACAGTAAGGTTTGCGGGAATGAATTCTAAGACACCCACGAGTCAAAAAAAAGGATTATTTTCCATTTGTCATCAGTTTTCATAAGATAAACTTTAGAACCTCCGCCAGAAAGTGGGCCGGAAAGCGAATTAAATTCTACCACGGCCTTATTTTTTTCTTTATTAAATAGTATTCGTGAAATCCAATATTGAGTCACTTTTTCAATCTGGTTCGCCTTTTCATTTTTGTTAGGTTTCCACAGGACGACATTTTTTGGAAACTGAAGTTTTCTCATGTCAATTTTCTTAGAATGGGTGTATTCCTCATTAATGTCCATAAGATAAAACTCCTCAAAGCCAATATTTTCTTCATAGAGCATATTCTTAAAATTCTTTGAAAGCCCTTTTAAAGAGTCTTCGAAATGAATAACAAGTTTGATTTTTAACTGCTCAATGGAGTCTTTTCGTATTAGTGAATCTATTTTTCGGTTGTATTCCGCATCCGAGAGTTTGTCCAGTTCACTCAAGAAAGGATGGGGAGGAGGTGGAGGATATCTGATTTCTGAAATTAAAAGATTGATGATTTCGTATTCATCATTACTCAATTGGTCTTTACTGCAGTTTGTTAAAAGCAGTGTAAGAAAAATAAAAAATAAATACGCACTACCTTTCATCATTTCACAAGTTCTTCAAATAACCGCTCAAAAGTAGCGTCCAGATTTTTTGTTTTGCCGGGATGCGGCCTCGACGTCTGTAAAACCGCACTCCGCACCGCGGTAAGCCAGCGGAAACGTTCGGGAACGCCTAATTGTGCGATCGGGCCCCCATCTGATGCGCCTGTTGCGATGTTTCGAAAACGATCAAGATGTTCCTGAATTTCACGGTATTCCAGAGTATGATACATCAGCTGGAATTTATCTGGACAAACATGAAAAGCAATTCGCAGATAATTTTCTTTCTTAGAAAACATCAGCAGCCCAATATTGAAAAATTCTTCCCTTTCCACTTTGGGAACCAGTCGTATGACAGCGTATTCGTAGAGCTTATCTTCTTGCATCTTGGGCTTCTTTTACAAAAAGTTCTGCATGTTTCAGTCTGGTATTCAGGAAATTAAAATAAACTTCCCGTATTTCTTCCGGGCTTTCGTCGGCATCTTCCCAGTTCAGCCAGTCTTCCGGAATCAGGTTGACGGCTTTCCGGAAAAGATCCTCGTTCAAAACAGCTTGGGCAAAAGCGTCCGCTTCCTGCAACTGAGTAGCTTGACCCAGCAATACATGGTCTTTCACATATTTAAAAGGCGTTTTGGCAGCAGCATCAAAATTTTGCCACGAATGATGAAAATAAAAAGATGCACCATGATCGATGAGCCAAAGTTCACGGTTCCAAAGAAGCAGATTTGTGTTTTTAAAAGTACGGTCAATATTTGTAATAAACGCATCCAGCCACACGATTTTGGAAGCCAACAACGGATCTGTTTTCATTCCTGGTTCATAAGCTAAAGCTCCGGAAAGATAATGCAACCCAAGATTCAACCCTTCGGAAAATTTCAGCAAATCCTGAATTTCTTCGTCAGCTTCCGTTCTCCCGAAATCAACATCGAGATGAATAAAAACAAGTTCGGGAATCTGCAGTCCTAAAGCTTTCGCGATAACGCCGCCCAGAAGTTCCGAAATCAGCATTTTAACGCCGTGTCCTGCACCGCGGAATTTAACGACATATTTGAAATTATCGTCAGCTTCTGCCAACGCAGGCAAACTTCCTCCTTCGCGCAACGGCAGAATATAACGCATTACAGTAACAGTACGGAGTGATAGGGATTGGTCTTGCATATAGGACAAAGATACATATTTATGAAAGTAAACCGGCGCTGAGTGTAAAAGTTACTTTCTCTTTTTCAGATCTTCATCTTTGAAAAGAATATTATAAATAAGGTACAATCCGAGGCCGATGGCAATCATAAAAAAAAGAAAAGGCAAAATTCCATATCCCATAATGGTGTAGGAAGACGGAATGCGCATGAGCAGGGCAGCGCCGATGATCATGGCTGCGATGATGAGTCCGGAAGTAATCCGGTTGGCTACTTTCTGAAAGCCGTCTGTCACCCGTTTTTCGTCCAGTGCATTGATGCGGAGTTCAAATTCATTGTTGGCGAGGTTTTCGGAGATTTTATTCAATCGGTAAGGAAGATTTTCCGCCAGCTTCTTGTTGTCCAGGAGAAAACTGTAAATGTTGCCCGAGTTCAGATCCTGTTTTATTTTCTGGTTGACGATATTATCCATAAACTTCTGGATCGCCTGCTGAAGATCATATTTCGGAGTGAGCACTGCGATAATCTGATCCAGATTCAGCATAATTTTACCCAAAATATTTAGTTCAGTAGCGATGCGGATGAAATGATTCGCGGCAACCCGGTTCATGTGAATCAGCGCTCGCCCGGTTTGCATATCTTCTGCATGACTTGCAGTGCTGTTCATCACCAGCCGGTTAATTTCTTTTCTGAAACTTTTTACATCGGCTTCATGGCTGTCATATTCACTCATTTCCAGCAGCGCATCGGTAATTTCATCGCCGTTTTTCCGGCTCATTCCGATCAGCAGTTTCATTATTTTCTCTTGAATCGTAGTTGAAAACCGTGCTACCATTCCCAGATCCATCAGTGCCATTTTTCCATCCCCTGTAACATGAATATTGCCCGGATGAGGGTCTGCATGTACCAATCCGTCTACAATAATCTGCTGCATATAGGATTCGGTGAGTTCGTCGATAAGCGGCGTGAAATCAGTCTCTGTTTTGGTGAGCGGACTGATCTCAGTGATTTTTTTTCCCTGAATATAATCCATGGTCAAAACCCGGGAAGTGGAATAATCCTGCACCGGCTCCGGAATAATAAGCCTTGGAAAATTTCTTAGATTATACCGTAAATGCTCTAAATTTTGAAACTCTTTGGTGTAATCGAGCTCATTCAGTAAAATAATTCTCAACTCTTCGATAATCGTGGTGAGATCGTATTTCTTTGCTTCTTTGGAATGTTTTACCGCCAACGCAGCCATTTCTCTCAGGGTATCGAGGTCATCAATAAATTTCTTTCGGATATCCGGCCGCTGAATTTTCACAACAACCCACCTTCCGGATGGTAATACAGCACGGTGAACCTGCCCAATGGATGCACTTGCCAGCGGTTCCGGATCAAAACTTTGAAATGCTTTCGATAATCTTGCGCCTGTTTCTTCTTCAAATATTTTTCTTATTTCTTCAAAGGAGATGGTTTCCACATCATCCTGAAGTTCAGAAAGAGCCAGAAGATAATCGTCGGGCAATAGATCAGGGCGCGTGGAAAGCAACTGTCCGAGTTTAACGTAAGCGGGTCCCATTTGTTTCAAATCTTCTACCAGTTCCTGAGGTTTGCGGTCGTAATTTTCCTGAACATCAATAACTGTATCGTTCACAATCGTATCAGATGCTGATTTTAAGACAGAACTGTTATAATATTTCAGAATAAAAGAGAAGAATTTTACATAATTGCCCAACTGACTCATGGTTCAAGAATTTTCTAAGAACTACACAAAAATATACCAACAAAATCTGAAGTGTAAATTATAGAACGCCACGAAGTAATTCTGAAATTACAAAATTGCGGGAAAGGAAATTCTGTTTCAGGTGGATGTCTTTTCTTATCTTTGCTTTCATGTCAAAAGATCAAGATAAAAGATTATACCTCATCGATGCGTATGCGATGATTTTCCGCGGATATTACGCATTGATTCGGAATCCCAGACTGACTTCAAAAGGTTTGGATACGTCTGCCATTTTCGGATTTTCGAATTCTCTTATTGAACTCATCAGGAGAGAAAAACCCAGTCATTTGGCTGTGGTTTTTGATATCGGGAAAGAAAATGTCCGCACTGCAGATTATACAGAATACAAAGCCAACCGCAGCGAAACTCCGGAAGCAATCCAGATTGCTATTCCTTACATCCACAGGATTTTGGAGGCGATGCATATTCCCGTGTTGGGTGTGGAGGGTTATGAAGCGGATGATGTCATCGGAACCATTGCCTGTAAAGCTGAAAAAGCCGGCTATAACGTCTTTATGGTAACTCCAGATAAGGATTTTGCCCAGCTGGTTACCGAAAATATAAAAATCTATAAACCCGGAAATAAAGGAAGCGATGTGGAAATTCTGGGGGTTGAAGAGGTAAAACAAAAATACGGCATCGAAGACCCCAAACAGGTCATTGATTTTTTGGCTATGATGGGCGATGCGGTGGATAATATTCCCGGCCTAGACGGTGTAGGCGAGAAAACAGCCATGAAGTTTCTGAAAGAATTCGGATCCATCGAAAACCTCTTGGAAAACACCCATCAGTTAAAAGGAAAATTAAAGGAAAAAGTAGAAGCGAGTGCGGAGCGCGGAATTTTATCCAAAAAACTGGCCACCATCATCTGCGATGCGCCTATTGATTTTGATGAAGATAAATACGATCTGGAAGATCCGGATTTTGAGAAAGTAAGAGAGGTTTTTGATGAAATCGAATTCCGAAGATTGTATGAAAATCTGTACCGGGCTTTCAAATCTGAAGCTGCAGATCCTGCCATAGCGGATCCTGGCAAAATTTCCAGATATGAAAAAGTGAACATTCCAAAGGATGCTTCCGGAACGGTACAGTTGGATTTGTTTGCCAATTTTGAAGACCTGGAACAGGCGACTTCCACCAAATCCACTATTGCGGAAAACGATCATCTGTATCAGTTTGTGGATCAGCCGAAAGCGCAAAAAATGCTCGTAAACAATCTGTTGCAGCAGCAAACGGTGTGTTTCGATACTGAAACCACTTCCCTGAACGAAATGGAAGCCGAACTTGTGGGAATGAGTTTCTCCTATAAAAAAGGACTGGCGTATTATGTTCCGTTGTCGGAAAACCGTGACGAAGCATTGCAAACTATAGAAATTTTTAAACCTTTTTTTGAAAAAGAAAGCATCCTGAAAGTTGCTCATAACCTCAAGTTCGATTATAAAATTCTCAGGCTTTATGGTGTTGAAATCAAGGGAAATCTTTTCGATACCATGATTGCTCATTATCTACTGAACCCTGAAGGCCGCCACGGAATGGATTATCTCTCAGAAATCTATCTCAATTATCAGCCGGTGTCCATTGAAACCATTATTGGGAAAAAAGGAAAAAATCAGCTGTCGTTCCGTGAGGCAGATTTGCAGACCCAAACCATTTATGCTGCCGAAGATGCGGATGTTACCTTTCAGCTGTATCAGATTTTTGCACCGCAGTTAAAAAAAGAAAACCTCGAAGATTTATTTTATAAAGTCGAAATGCCATTGATGGAAGTGCTTGCCAAAATGGAACTGGAGGGCGTTTCTCTCGATGAAGCCTGGCTGAAACAGGAAAGTATCGACCTTGAAAATGATCTTAAACAGCTGGAAACAAAAATATTTGAACTTTGTGGTGAGGAGTTTAATATGAATTCGCCGCGCCAGTTGGGAGAAATTTTGTTTGAAAAAATGCAACTCGATCCGAAAGCGAAGAAAACCAAAACCGGCCAATACGCAACCTCGGAAGATATTCTTCAGAAGCTGGTTTCAAAACACGAAATCATTCCGTATATTCTGGAGTACAGAACGTATCAGAAACTGAAATCCACCTATGTGGATGCTTTGCCTGCACAGATTGATAAAGATGACCACCGCGTTCACACCAATTTTTCACAGACCACCGCAGCAACGGGCAGGTTGGCTTCCGTAAATCCGAATTTGCAGAATATTCCAATCCGTACCCTGCGCGGACAGCAGATTCGGGGTGCCTTTGTAGCAACTGAAGGAAAGAAAATCATTTCTGCAGATTACTCTCAGATAGAACTCAGGCTGATTGCTGAAATATCCGATGAAACCAATATGATTCAGGCCTTTCAGAATGGCGAAGATATTCATGCTTCCACGGCTTCCAAACTGTTCGGAATTCCTTTGGAAGAGGTCACGAAAACCCAGCGTTCACAGGCGAAAACGGTCAATTTCGGTATCGTGTACGGTCAGAGTGCATTTGCGTTAGCAGAACAGACCGGACTCTCCCGTTCTGAAGCGAAACAAATGATTGACGCTTACTACGAAACATATCCTAAACTGAAAGAATGGATGACGGAACAGGTTCACAAAGCGCGGAAAATTGGTTACGTAGAAACTGTATTGGGTCGTAAACGCCATTTAAAAGACATTAATTCTAATAATTTTGTAGTGAGAGGTCATGCGGAAAGAAACGCTGTAAATGCTCCCATTCAGGGTTCCGCTGCCGACATCATCAAAATAGCCATGATCAATATTGACAGGAAACTCGACGAAGAAAATCTAGAAACCAAAATGCTGCTGCAGGTTCATGACGAACTCCTGTTCGAATCTCCGGTAGAGGAAGTGCAATCTGCCACCGAACTGATCAGAACCCAAATGGAAAGTGCTTTCGAGACCAAGGTTCCGTTGGTAGTGGAAGTAGGGGTGGGCAAAAACTGGTTGGAAGCGCATTAGGAGTTTGTAATATATGAGAAAAACTTTGCTTGTCATTACGTAGGAATCTCAACGGTTAATTGCAATTTGAAAAGCTCATCTAGATGTTTACTGCATGACAAACATCCTGTTTTTTCAGATTATTTTGTCATTTACGTAGGAATCTCAACGAAAAAAAATGCTCTTTGAAACATGGTTATTTAGATACTTACAGCATGAGACAAAACTACATTTGTCATACGGAAGAATCTCAACAAAGACGTTATGATATTCAATATTTAGAATTAAACAGACATAGCTGATTTTCCTTCTTAATTTTAAATTAAAGATGAGCTTCCTTCATAAAATGAATACTGAGCACTTAATAGACTAAGAATATTATTTAGAATGACTTAAATGTGGTTTATAAGTAATTATTATAACAAACATGGAATGAGAGGGGTTACGTTTATAAAATTATAAATTACTTAAATACTGAGTTTTTAAAAAATAAAACACACATTAAATTTATCTGCCATCAGAAGAAATTTGAAATTCACATAAAAAAATTAAACGCTTTGAAAAAACATATAACAGAACAACATCAGGATGCTAACGGTTACTCGTATGAAACCATTGCTCACGATGAGAATAATGTCCGCATCTATACACTGAATAACGGACTGAAAGTTTATCTCGCCCAGAACTTCGATGCACCCAGAATCCAGACCTATATTCCGGTAAGAACCGGGAGCAATAATGACCCAAAAGACAACACCGGTTTGGCGCATTATCTGGAGCACATGATGTTCAAAGGCACATCAAAAATCGGTACAATAAATTGGGAAAAAGAAAGCAAACTTTTAGACCATATCGCTGAACTTTTTGAGAAACACAAAGCTGAAAACGATCCTGAAAAAAAGAAAGAAATCTATAGAAAAATAGATGAATTTTCGCAGGAAGCTGCTAAATACGCCATCGCAAATGAGTACGATAAATGCATTTCATCGCTTGGTGCAAGCGGAACAAATGCTCATACCTGGTTCGATGAAACAGTTTATAAAAATAATATTCCGAAGAATGAACTGGAAAAATGGCTTAAAATTGAAAAAGAACGGTTTTCAGAAATGGTTTTGCGGCTCTTTCATACCGAACTGGAAAGCGTGTATGAGGAATTTAACAGGGCTCAGGATAATGATGCCCGTTTGGTGAATTATGCACTGATGGAACTTCTGTTTCCGACGCATCCCAACGGACAGCAAACCACGCTTGGAAAAGCGGAACATCTTAAAAATCCCTCAATGAAAGCGATTCACAAGTACTTTGAGGAGTATTATGTACCCAATAATTATGCGATAATTCTTGTCGGTGATCTCGATTTTGATGAAACCATCCGGTTAGTTGATGATTATTTTGGCTCTCTGAAATACAGAGCATTGCCTCCAAAAGTAAAAATCGTGGAAAATCCGATCACTTCCATCCAAAAACGTACGGTGAAAAGTCCGACCGTTCCCAGAATTCAGATTGCTTGGAGAACGGACAGTTACGGAACACAGGAGTCGCTTCTTGCGGACATTACGGCAAATATCTTAAGCAATTCCGGCGAAACAGGACTTCTCGATTTACATATCAATAATGCTCAGAAAGCGCTGTACGCCACGGCTTTTTCATTAGGTTTAAACGAATACGGTTATTTTTCAGCGGTCATTGTTCCAAAAGAAAATCAAACACTGGATGAAGCCAAAGAATTGTTGCTTGCAGAAATCGAAAATATCAAGAAAGGTGATTTTCCCGATTGGTTGTTAACTGCCATTATCAACGATTTTAAACTGCAGCGTATCAAAGGCCTGGAAACAGCCAACGGTTTGGCTACAAATTTATACCAGACCTACATCAGAAAACAGACTTGGGCAGAAGAACTTCAGGAAATGGAGCGTTATCAGCAGATTACAAAACACGATGTGGTGAAATTTGCCACGGAATTTTTTAAAGAAAATTATGTCGCTGTGTACAAGGAAAAAGGCGAGAATCAAGACTTGATCCGCGTTGACAATCCTGGAATTACACCTGTAAAAATAAACCGTGAAGATAAATCTGAATTTTTAAAGGAAATCTTGGCGGAGAAATCAGTAGACATTGAACCTGTTTTTATTGATTATCAGAAAGCAATAACGGTGTCAGAAATCAAGGGAAGAAAAGTCAGTTTTGTAAGGAATCAATACAACGAACTGGCTGAAACGCATTTTATATTCCCGTTAGGAAGTGATCATGACCGGGAACTTTCTCTTGCAACCCACTTGATGCAATATTTGGGAACAGACCGGTTTTCCACTGAAGAACTGAAGCAGGAATTCTATAAAATCGGAATCAGTCACGATTTTAAAACTTCGTCGTATCAGCTTATGATCACCCTTGTTGGTTTAGAAGAAAATATGTCAAAAGGCCTGGAGCTTCTCCATCATTGGATTACTCATGCGATTCCGGATCAACAGGTTTACTCGGAATATGTGCAGACGATTCTGGAAAGCCGTGAAGCCGCCAAAAAAGATAAGAATAAGATCATGCACGCTTTGCAGCAGTATGCGAAATTTGGGAAGGATTCGCGGTCAAGGGATGTTGTTTCGAAAGAGAGATTGGAAGAAATTCAATGCACTGAAATGACGGATAAAATGAAGGCGTTGTTCAGTTTTCCTTTTGAAATCTTCTTTTATGGAAAAGGTTTTGAGGAATTTAAAACCAACATAGAACCGTTTATTCAACCTGAATCTTCGCCAATACCGCCGAGAAAAGAATATCCTGAACCCGAAACGACGGACAAAGTGTATTTTGTAAACTATGATATGGTGCAAATGGAAATGGCAAAAGTAGGGAAGGGTGCCGCAGTGGATACAAAGGATTTCGGCAGGATCAATGTCTTCAACGAATATTTTGGAAGCGGACTTTCGTCGATCGTTTTTCAAGAAATCCGCGAAAGCAAGAGTCTGGCGTATTCTGCGTATGTCGCTTATCAGGCGAATAACGAACTTCAGCACCCGGATTATATTACGGCGTACATCGGAACGCAGCCTGATAAATTACAGACGGCTGTGGAAACCTTGCAGGAACTCATGAATGAACTTCCTCAGGTGGAAATCCAGTTCCGTAATGCGAAGAATACTGCACTGAAACAGCTGGCGTCCGCAAGAATTACCAGAACCAATGTTTTCTTTAACCATCTAAAGTTGAAAAGATTGGGAATAGATTATGATTTACGAAAAGATATGTACGATGAAATTCAGAATTTGTCTCTGGAAAAGCTGACGCAGTTTTACAATTCGAAAGTAAAACCACTCCGGTTTAATGTTGCTTTGCTTGGAAAACGTGAAAATCTGGATATGAAAGCGGTTCAGAAAATGGGAGATTTCGAGGAACTGAGTCTGGAAGAAGTGTTCGGGTTTTAAATAAAACAGCCTTCAGGTCATCTGAAGGCTGTAATGTTTTATTTAACAATTTTCATTTCGTTGATGAGCCATTTGGCATCGGCATATTTATCAATGATAAACAAAATGTATTTGGAATCTACCATGATATTTCTGCTGAAACGCGGATCGAAATTAATATCACTCATGGTTCCTTCCCACTGCCGGTCGAAGTTCAAACCGATTAAATTTCCGTTCGCATCCAGTGCCGGACTTCCCGAATTTCCGCCGGTCGTGTGATTGGTTGCAGTGAAGTTTACAGGAACTTCGCCGTTTTTATTGGCATACATTCCGTAATCTTTTTTGTTGTACAAATCGATGAGTTTCTGTGGAACATCAAATTCGTAATCTCCCGGAATATATTTTTCCATCACCCCGGATAGTGTAGTTTGATAACCGTAATACAACGCATCTTTCGGATTGGATCCTGCCACTTTTCCGTACGTTACGCGCAGGGTGGAATTGGCATCGGGGAAGAACGTTTTGTCTTTATCCGTCGACATTTGCTGTCCCATATAGGTTTTCTGAAGCTCGTCAATCTGTGTTTGATATGTGTTGTACTGATCATTGGTGTTCTTCATATATGCTTCGCGCAGAGAAGCGAATAACTTGATAAGCGGATCGTTTTTCAGATTCTGAACCAAAGCATTCCGGTCAGCAAATACTTTATTGATGTCATTGTACACAGTGGCTCCGTTCATTGTTCCTCTTCCGGAAATCACTGAGTTTTTAGACCAGTTTTCAATGGTAAATAAATTCTTGTTTTCATCGGAATATTCATTTTTAAAGCCTGGAGGAAGAAAATTTTCCGGTGTTTTTTTGGCGTATAATGCAAGAACTTTTGCTGTTACTTTCGCATCCAGTTCGCCATCGTAATCTTTATAAAAACCTGAAAGCCTGTCTCTGAAATTTTCGGCTGTTTGAGAATCCATTTTCCCGCTTTCTACTGCCGTCATGAAGCTGAGATAATTGCTTGCAAGAGTAAGCGTTTCTGCGTTTCTCACCACTTCACCATAGTAGGCTCGGTTCAGTGCGTATGGTGCCTGTGCGGTATAAAGCCTGTTGAATTCATCAATCGTGGTTTTCACTGCCGGATTTTGGGAAGCCAGTTTCTGTTCGTAAGCTTTCTTTTTAGAAACGGCATCGGATTTTTCAAGGCCTTCTATTTCGCCCTGCCATTTTTTCCAGGCGTTGGCAATTCTCGCAAATTTGGATGCATATTTTATTCTTGTGGCATTATCCTCGCGCATTTTTTGGTCGAGTTCCTTCAGTGTTACCTCCCTAACTGCAATCATTGCCGGATCTATTTCAGTCACTATTTTTTCTACGGCTATTGACGGAAGGTACTGTTGCGTTCTTCCTGGAAACCCGAATACAAAAGTGAAATCGCCTTCTTTTTTATCTTTAATGGAAATTGGAAGAAAGTGTTTTGGCTTGTAAGGAACATTATTCGGAGAAAATTCGGCAGGGCGGTTGTTCCTGTCCGCATACACTCGATATATCATGAAATCTCCTGTATGTCTGGGAAAAACCCAGTTGTCGGTGTCGGAACCGAATTTTCCGATAGCACTCGGCGGCGCGCCTACCATTCGGATATCTGTGAAAGTATCAATGATATAGGCGTAATATTTATGGCCGTAATACACAGGCCGAATCACTACTTTCTGTCCGGGTAAAGTGGTAAAAGATTTGGAAACGACTTCGATATTATTTTTGATGACATCTTCCGCTTGCTGCGGCGTAAGTCCGGCAGTATTTCCAAGAATTTGCGTGGTTACTTCTTTAATGTCAACAATAAAATCTACTGTTACTCCGGGATTGGGAAGTTCTTCGCTCATGTTTTTTGCCCAGAAACCATTGGTAAGCAAATCATTTTCCAACGTTGAATGTTTCTGAATATCATCGTAACCACAGTGATGGTTGGTGAGCAACAACCCTTTCGGGGAAATAATTTCTGCAGTACAGCCGCCGTCAAACTGGACAACGGCGTCTTTAATAGAGGGTTTGGTGGCATCGAAAATCTGCTTGGCAGAAATCTTCATACCCATTTCTTTCATTTCTTTTTCATTCAGTTCTGTCGGGATCCACATTCCGCCGTGTTGCTGGGAAAAAGCCATTACTGATGGCAGAAGCACCGTGGAAAGCAAGATATGTTTTATTTTCATTCGTAAAAAATTTGCCTAAAAATACGGAATTTATGTTAAACCGCTCTCCTACAAAATTTGAGCATCAAAGGAAAGAAAAATGGAGATATTTAATACAAAGAGATTTAAGTTTTTAATTCGTAACAAGATATCGAAAAGCTGCGTAGCTGAGAAATGTCAAAAATTAATTTGAAAAATGAAAGCCGCAAAATTTCGGTAAAATGCTGTCAAATTCACTTAATCTAAGAATTATATACGATTAGCGTGCAATTTTATAATGCTGTAGTAGGTACTCAAAATTAAATTTGTATGCAAATGGAGCTCACACATCAGGTTATTACTTTATTTCTTCTTGCACTGCCTGTCGCGTGCATTGCATGGACGGTAACACATGAGGAAATATTTCGTGAAATACGGGAGTTCTGTAAGAGAAAATCCGAAGAATGCAGCAAACTGTACCAGCGAAAATTCTTCTACCTTTTCACGTGCGAATATTGTTTTAGCCATTATGTGACCCTTTTTCTCTTGTTAGTAACCGGTTTTAAAATGGTGTATGACGATGGAAGAGGATATGTTATTTCATTTTTCGCATTGGTTTGGATAGCCAATATTTATATGACCGGTTTTGGAATATTGCGGCAAATGCTGAAAGTAGAAAAATTGGAAGGTAACCTGAAAGACAATGAATGGCACGAAGTAAAAGAAGAAATTAATTTAGATGATAAAAAATAAATTATGGAAAATAAAGAAAGACTACAGGAATATGTTTACGACGATTATAAAGTAGTGACGAATTTTGAAACTTATGAAGATGCGGTACGTTATGCTGCCGAAACCGGTGGTGAAATGGTAGAAATTGGTTTTGTAGACGGTTCGGATAATCCGTTGGCGGATGATACAGCTCAGCTGATGAACATTAAAAAACCCTTTAGAGTCGGACTGGATCCGGAGTACACAGTCTATTATTCTGAAGATGAAGGTTTTCAGGAAATGGCTCAGAATATCCTGGAGGAAATGAAAGAATTGGAAGATGATACATTGCCCGAAGACTGGATCGATGATCAGAATATCGCTACCGGCGACCGTATTATTATTGTAAAGGATGGCGAAATAAACACGGTGACGACCCGTGAAAGGATCAAATACCTGATGCGTGGAAATCTCTACGAAATCGCAGTGAAATTACCAAATTAACTCTATATAAGAGCGGCCTGCCTTTTTAAAAATTCCTGATTTTTCAAATAATTGATGGCCGCTCTGCTTTATTCATAACTGTCCCGGCAGTTATTTTTTTGTCATTTTTCTGGTGATGGTGCTGTTTTTCAAATAAATTCTAATGAAATAATTCCCGGATTTCAGATCGGATACATTCAGGGAATTATGCTGCACACCTTCCGAACGAAGCAGTCTCCCGGAAATATCCAGAACTTCAACTTTCACTACTTTTTCTTTGGTTTTAAAAGTCAAGACATCAATCACTGGATTTGGGTAAATCTGCAGTTCATCCGCTGTTTCTACCTCGCTTGTAGAAAGCGTAAGAATATTGGTAACGTACGTATTGGTAATAATAGGCGCGTTGTAATCAAAATAAATTCCTGCGGTATTGCTGAAACTGTCTCCGTTATTCAAAGTAGATTTCGTTTTAATTTTAAACGCGACATACCCGTCATTCGTTGCATCATCAAAAGGCAGTTGTATATTTTCAAAAATAAATTCTACCGTGTTCGGAGCTGTAATTCTGGTTACAAAACTGTGGCTTGCATTCAGTGCAATCAGGGTGTTGATGTCAAATTTGTTAGTATCGATCACATCTTTCACTACCACATTCTGAGCATTAGCCGTTCCTGTATTTTCAAAACGGATCAGATAATGAACATAATCCCCAACTTGGCTTTGTGAAATGGACGATCCCTGCAAACAGGTTTTATCGTTGGGATCGTAGGAGTTTTCAACGGTTTGGTTCAGTGTGAATGTATTGTCTGCCGGAGTTTCATCGGTGAGTCCTGTAACAAGCGAAGTGAAATGTAGCACATCACCACCGTTCAGCGGAGGAGTGGCAGTCGGAGTATTGAGAACAAAAGTTACCGTCATTTCCCTGCTTTCAAACGGATTCAAATTGCTGAAATTCCAGCTTAATAAACCTGTACTTTGCGAATCCGGAACTATGGTAGAAGTAGAAAAATTCATCACATTATCGTTGTAATTGAAGGTCACACTTCCGGACTGGACTCCGGTTCCTTTATTTTTATAAACGATTTTATATTGTGCATTAAAACCGGGGGCAGCAGGAGTTGCGGGAATGATCAAAACTTCCAGGTCGTTATGAGATCCATTCGCCGTAAGGCAGAAATTTTGAGTCAGCGGACTGGTTTGTGTCGGGAAATCAGCGATCAGAGAACTCGGTGTCACATTAAAATAAGTGGGATTTTCCAAAACAGGAGTAATAGTGTGAGTTCCCGCCTGCACAGGGATGGAATAATTACCGGATGCATTGGCGATTAAACTTCCTGTAAGTGCTCCATTGGTAATGTTGAATTTTTGAAAAGGTTGTGCGGGGTCGCTAATGTCGCAACCATTATTGTTTATATCATATTTTACATTTCCATGTATTGTGTAAAAAATTCCGCCCGGAGTGAAGGAACAGTATGAACTTACTTGGGTGTTATTTTGTCCGTTGGACAATAACAAATTTTTAACAACATCTACCTCAATATCATCAGCACAAATGAATTGCAGATTTGGATTGTCCGAGAAATTGACAAAGTTTTGAGGTGCAAAATTATCAATACCGTTTTTTATGAACAGTAATTCCAGAAAAGGATTATGAGTACACGTGAGATAATGCAAATTGTGATTTTGAAGAAAATCCAGATTCGTAAATAAATTATTATTGCAATATACACTTGCCAATAAAGGCATATCTGCAAAATTTAAATTTGAGAATTGATTATTATTGATCCGTAGGGAAATCAGGTTTGGAATTTGATTTGTTGAGAGATTAGTTAATTGATTATCGGTTACGTTCAGGAATAAAAGAGCGTTATTGTTTTGCAAATTTACTTGTGTCAATAAATTATTAGAAAGAGTTACGTTTTGCACCATAGTAAGATTACTTAGATCCAAAAAAGTAAGTAAATTATTTTCAAAATTAATGGTGGCAAGGGAAATACATCCAGAAATAGTAGCACTTTGCAGTTGATTGTTAGAGCAGACAAGGAAGGTAAGAAGCGGAGAATTGGCTACATTTATACTGGTTAGAGCATTGTTGGTGATGCTTACCGTTTTTAGTCCATTTGAACCTTGTAAATTAATATTGGATAAGAACAAATTCATTGCAATATCAATCTCTTCCAAAAAAATCATATTACTCAGATTAAGACTTGAAATCTTCGATGCATGTAATTTTATCTTTTTCAATAATGGACAGTTATTCACGTCAATATTTTCTATTGTCATAAGACTCCCAACAATCTCTATATCATTTACCATCGGGCCCTGAATGGAAATAGAATTTGCCAGAACAGACTGTAGTTTCACTGTTTTTAAAGCAATATTATTTTGGATATTCCATGAATTAACGAGTCCATGGTTTATCTGTAAATACTCCAGGCTTGGAAAATTACTGAGATTGGTAACGGCATTGGTGAGGTGTGGGCGATACAAAGCCAGGCTTTTCAGCATGGGAAATTCATTCAATCCCTCAAAACTGGTGATAGTGAGATTGTTGAGTTCAAGCATTAATGCATTTACTTGCTGTGCTTCGGATACCTGAATTTCGCCATCATTATTTGTATCAATCTTTATAGAATTGTTATTAATGTCTAAAGCACCTCCATTGGTAGGGCTGAAAGAAAGCAATAATGCCTTGAGATTCGCATCCGGAATATTCACAATTTGTGAAAACGAAAAATGAAATGCCAGAAATGTTAAGAAAATATAGAGTTTTTTCATACGGAAATTTTTCCTAAAGCTAAACATTTTTTCCTATTCACTGAATCACTCTTTCTTTATTAAATCCAGAAATTGCTGTTCATCAAGAATTTCTATCGTTCCGATGGTTTGGGCTTTCTTCAGTTTGCTTCCTGCTTTTTCGCCAACCACAAGATAATTCAGGTTTTTTGAAACCGCCGAAATATTTTTTCCGCCGTTTTTTTCCACCATCTCTTCTGCCTGTTCGCGGGTAAATAGTGACAATTTTCCGGTGAAAAGAAAGGTTTTACCTTCCAGAACGGAACTTAAAATTTCATGTTGCGATTCGCCTTTTTCCAGTTGTACGCCGTAGGATTTCAGCCTTTCAATCATTAGTACATTTTCCTGATTGCTGAAAAACTCAGTGATGGAGAACGCAATTTTTTCACCAATATCCTCTACCTGACACAACTCTTCGATGGTCGCATTTTTAAGTGCCTCAATCGAGGGGAAATTCTTCACCAGTTTTTTGGCCACCGTTTCTCCCACATGCTTGATTCCGATTCCGAACAAGACTTTTTCAAAAGGAATTTCTTTGGATTTTTCAATACCCGAAATAATATTCTGTACCGATTTTTCAGCCATTCGTTCCAAAGGAAGCAGTTGTTCTTTCGTTAAAACATAAAAATCTGCGGGATTTTCAACCAGTTTTTCCCGGTACAGTTGCGCGATGGTTTCTTGGCCCAGGCTTACAATGTTCAGCGCTTTTCGCGAGACATAATGAATCATTTTTCCCACAACCTGAGGCGGACAATGCATTTCATTCGGACAGAAATGGATGGCCTGATCTTCAATTTTCACAAGTTCGGTACCACATTCCGGGCAATTGCTGATATATTGAATTTCCTCACTGTCAGATGCTCTTTTTTCAAAATTTACGCCGACGATTTTAGGAATAATTTCACCTCCTTTTTCCACAAAAACAAAATCATTTTCATGCAGATCCAGTTTTTTGATGATGTCTTCATTGTGCAGCGATGCTCTTTTCACCACCGTTCCGGCTAATAAAACAGGTTTCAGATTGGCTACCGGAGTGATGGCGCCGGTTCTGCCTACCTGATACGAAACGCTTTGAAGTTCGGTTTCCACTTTTTCGGCCTTAAATTTATAAGCCATCGCCCAGCGTGGTGATTTTGCCGTGTAACCCAAGTTTCTTTGTTGTTGTAATGAGTTCACTTTCAGTACAATTCCGTCGATTTCAAAAGGCAACAGATGGCGTTGTTCGTCCCAGAAATTGATAAAAGTTTTTATTTCGTCCAGATTTTTGCACAATTGCGCCTGATCCGAGATTTTAAAACCCCACTCTTTGGCGTTTTGTAAAAGTTCCCAATGGGTTTCCACAGGTGAATTTTCAGCAACAAACTGATAGAGTACGGCCGAAAGCCCGCGTTTTCTGACTTCGCCGGAGTCCTGTGTTTTCAGGCTTCCGGATGCTGTATTTCGCGGATTCATAAACGGATCCAGGCCTTCTTCTTCTCGCGCAGCATTTATTTTGTCGAAGTTTTTTCTGGTCAGATAAATTTCTCCCCGCATATAAAATTTCGGAGGAAAATTACCTCTCAAAGTAAGCGGAATGTCGGAAATAGTTCTCACATTGGCCGTTATTTCATCTCCCTGAAAACCATCGCCGCGCGTTACCGCCTGAGACAATTTCCCCTTTTCATACAGAATCGAAATCGAAGCGCCGTCGTATTTCAGTTCCGCTACAAATTCCACAGGTTCATCAATGGTTTTGATGATGCGCTTTTCCCAGTCTTCCAGATCATCAAAATCGTAAGAATTGTCCAGAGAATACATTCTGAACGGATGCTGAACCGTCGGAAAATGCTTGGTAATTCCCCCGCCAACACGCAGGGTAGGGGAATTAGGATCATGAAATTCCGGATGTTTCAGTTCCAGTTCCTGAAGTTCTTTCAGTTTTAAATCAAATTCAAAATCTGAGATAACCGGCTCATCCAAAACATAATAACTGTAATTATGCTGATGCAGTTCTTCGCGGAGTTTTTCTATTTTCTGTTGAATATTTTCGGGCATAATGGTGCGCATGATTTGTACAAATTTAAAGTTTTGAAATGAAAAATAACAGTAAGCTTTGGAATCGTTATTTTTGCAAAAATTTTGTGATGCAATCGTACCTTGAATTTGATTTTAAAATAAATCCTCTCAACCCATGGAATGAAATTCTGATGGCGGAACTGATAGAGATTGGTTTTGACAGTTTTACCGAAGAAAATGAAGGTATTCTGGCTTATATTCAGAAAGATATTTTCAGTGAAGAACAGTTGGAAAACGTCGGAATCCTGCATCGTGAAGATATTCAGATATCATTTACTTATCACGAAATGCCGAATATCAACTGGAACGAGGAATGGGAAAAGAATTTTTCGCCGATCAATGTAGAAGATAAAGTGTTGATACGTGCGGAGTTTCATGATCCTGATCCCACGATGCATGAAATCGTCATCCAGCCTAAAATGTCCTTCGGAACAGGGCATCATCCCACAACGCATTTGATGATTCAGCAGATGCTGGAAATGGATTTTGAAGGAAAAAAAGTTCTGGATATGGGCTGCGGAACGTCTGTTCTGGCGATTTTTGCGAAACAAAAAGGTGCCGCTGAAGTTACCGCCATTGATATTGATGAATGGTCAGTAGAAAACTCTATCGAAAATGCGCAGCGAAACGGAGTGGAGTTAAAAATTTCAAAGGGAACTGCCGAAAACCTTGGAAACGAAATGTTCGATATTATTCTCGCCAATATCAACAGAAATATTCTGATTTCGGATATTCCTGCCTATGTTTCCGTGTTGAATAATGGCGGAAAATTATTGCTTTCCGGGCTTTGCTTTTTCGATGTTAATGACATTCTCGAAGTCTGCACTTCCCAGGGATTGATTCTGGAAAACAAGCAACAGCGCGAAGAATGGATCAGTTTGCTATTGAAAAAATAAATTCCGAGATACTTTTCCTGAATATTATCGCTTAATCTGTAGAATTTGTGCGATTTACTCTGTGGTTTTTTTCTTCAATCCATCGGCTCATGTATTTAGTGGATTGGAGTTGATGATGTTGCAGAATCTGACCTAAGAAATTTTTGTTTCTGTGTTCATCGATGTTTGCCGCTAATTCTTTTATTTTCGAAATAAATGAATATTCAAAATTTACTTTTGAAAACCGCTCTGTCAATATTCGGTAACCGTTTTCCTGAGCTTTTTTCCATGAACTTTCATCCTGATAAAGCTGAACCGATTTTTCAATAAAATCTTCTTCAGAATCTGCAATAAATCCGCTCCATTTCAGGTTTCCGTTCATTCCTTCAGCACCGATGGATGAGGTAACGGAAGGCAAACCAAATTGCATCGCGTCCAGCAATTTTCCTTTTATTCCGGCACCGAAAGGAATTGGAGCCAGCATTATACGGTATTTTTTCAGAGTTTCAGCAAGGTTTTCTGCACGTCCTTTAATGTGAAATCCTTCCTTTGGCTGATGAAGTTGAAATGCTTTGTTGGAAGGATAAGCACCATAAAGATGAATCTCTGCTTCCGGAATTTGTTTCCTGATCAGCGGCCATATTTTCTTTAGTTGTAATACCGTTTGCCAATTCGGTTCATGCAGAAAATTTCCGATGCTGATAAAGTTTTTTCTTTCCGAAAAAGTGTTGGAAGAGTAGTTCGGTTCAGCAAAAATAGGCAGATACTGAAGGATGGATTCATCAATTTTAAATTTTTCCTTGAGCAGATTCATTTCATATTCCGAAATAATCAGGGATAAATCACAACGCAGAATGGAAGCGATTTCCCTTTTGAAAACATCAGAAATCAGATCGCCTTTTTCTATTTTTCTGTTTTGTTTAAATGCTTTTTCGCGCGCTTTTCTCAAAAAGTGTAGGTCTTCTGTATCCAGAATCTTTATCGCACCCGTACACGTTTCGGAGATCCTCCACCCGAACTGTTCCTCTGTCATGAACCGGTCGAACAGGACGAAATCCGGCTGTAATTTCTTTATTAAATGATCAAAACTACTGTCATTCAATTGGATAATATGAGTTTCGATATTATTAGAAGAAAGATCAACACTGTGTTGAGAACTGTTGGCAGCCGAAAGAAAAGTAATACGGAACTCATACCGGATAAAAAAATCAATCAGTTGAATCATTCGTTTTCCGGCTGCCGTAGAATCAGGTTCCGGAAAGATCTGACCGATGATGACAAGATGCTTCATGGTGTCAAAAATAGGGAAAAAGAATGGTGAAATTTTAATGAAAAAAAGCCTTACATTTCTGTAAAGCTTTATCAAAAGGTTGTGAGCGCGCCAGGATTCGAACCTGGGACCGTCTGCTTAGAAGGCAGATTTTTAGCCTTATTTTTACTTATTGATTATTCCTGTATTTCTTTGTAAATATACTGTAAATAAATGAATTAATAGTTTTTTGTTATTTGTTTACTTTGTGTTATTTTGTATATTTGTATGCACATTTTATGCACATTGTAAAAAACCACAGTAAAAATGCAAAAGCAGTATTTCATTTCAATAGTATTAGATCGGAGAAGAATAAAGAAAGACGGAACTTTCCCTGTTAGGCTTAGGGTATTCATGCCTGAAACCAAAAAACAGAAATTGTACAATACAGTATTTAGTTTTACTGAAAAGGATTTCAAAAATATTTGGGAAAGTGGGAAAGTAAAGAGAGAATACAAGGAACTGAAAGCTGAACTACATTCATTGGAAAGGAAAGCTGAGGAAGTTGCAAAGGATCTGCCTACATTTACTTTTGAGGATTTTGAGCGCCTAATGTTTGGAAGTACCGGAACTAAAAGAAATGTTGCTTTTTTCTTTGATAAGATAATTGAGGAATTTACTAAAAAGGGCAGTATAAGTACAGCAAAGGGCTATAATGATGCATACAACTGTATTAGCCGCTATGCTAAAGGTAAGGATCTGAATTTTAAAGATATTACAGTTTCATTTTTAGAGGGCTTTGAAAAATTCTGTATTAATGATGAAAGTAAAAGCATTACTACTGTAAGTATGTACACCCGGAACCTTAGGGCTGTTTTTAACAGGGCAATAACAGAGAAAGTAATTTCAAATGAAGTTTACCCTTTTGGTAAGAATAAATATAAAATCAAGACCTCAGCAAAGGTCAAGAAAGCCCTAACAGCAGAGGAGGTTAAAATATTATTTCAAGGTTCACCTAAAACACCTGAGCAACAGCAGGCCAAAGCCTTTTGGTTTTTCTCTTATTTGTGCAATGGAATGAATGTAAAAGATATTATAGAATTACGCTGCAAAGATGTTGATGATGAAAAGATAACTTTTGTGCGGTCAAAGACTGAAAAAACAACCTCAGATGTAAAAGCTATTGAAGTTTATCTAAATGACTATTCCCGAAAAGTAATTGATGAGTACGGTAATAAATGCCAAAGCCCAAAAGATTACGTTTTTCCTGTACTTTCAAAAGGAATGAGCAGTGAGGTGCAGCGCCAAAAGAAATTGAATTTTATAAGTTTCATAAATGACCACTTTGATAAATACGCAAAAGGCTTAGGTTTTAAAGATAGAATAACTACCTACTGGGCAAGGCACACATTCAGCACCGTTGCAATAAACAAGGGAATGAGTATTGAGTTTGTAGGTGAAGCATTGGGCCATACTGATATAAAAACTACCATGAATTATTTTAAGGGTTTTGAAAAGGACAGCAAAAAGAAAATTACAGATCTGCTGTTAGATTTTCAGTAAAAAATAAGTTTATTTTAGACATACATTTTCTACATTACATACATAAAAGACTAAAACATGATTTCTGAGAATATAAAAAATATATTTAGGTTTATTGATTTCTTACACTCGAATATTCCACATTTTAACAAGCAAAAGCCTTTGCTGGATGAAATAGCAGATTTAAGGCAGCAGTATTATTCTCTAAACCCGAAAATTTATTTTAACCATAAATTTGAAAGAGATGAATTGAAGGTAAAAGAAGATATGCTTGTAGATCGTTTCCGTACGGAATGTAAAGATGCTATTAAAGACAAAATACAAGAGTTTGGTATTACAGATCTAAGCAATTTTGGAAACAACCATTTTTATAATATCGGAGAATTGATGATTTTGGTGACCACAGCTGCTTATGATAGAGAAGATGTTGAAGAAATTATAAAAGCTAAAGAGAACTATATTTCAATTATAGCAAACTTGGAAATAGGTTTAAAGCACTTTCTTCCCTACGACTTACTAAATGATTTTAACGATGAATTGTATGATTGTTTTCTTCCTTTCTTTAATTCAGAGGATAGGTTGAAACTTGAAAAGTATCGTGCTGAAAATTTAAGTAATATTGAAAGTTTGACACCAGTTGCTAATGTTATTACAATAAAATATGAATTGAGTGAATGCGCAAGGCTTATTACGCAAAAGTTTAATGATATGCATAGTAAGGGTTGGGCTTATGCTTTTTTAAGTGAAAAAGATTTCAGTTCTTATGTTCAGCTTTTAACCAATTTTTTTGAATACAGGCCACAAATAATTTCTGCTACTGAAATAAAGCTAAAGAGGAATACGAAAACAAGGGTTGCAACTATTTTAAGAGATATTCATAAAGATCTAAGCGAAAAAGAATTAATAAATGATAAGCCTTTTTTCAAGTTGGTTAAGATTCTAAATCATTTTAAACATGATTCTGAAAAGGATCTATACAAAGCCCTAACAAGATAACGCAAATAATACAACAAACCCGAAAACCCACCTTTTAACCCGTAAATACCACTGATAATTTCGCAAAGTGTAACAAACAAAATACTTTGTAATGAATTTATCATTTGAACAATTACCCGAAGCGGTAACAAATCTAACCAAAGAGGTTAGCGAACTGAAACAGCTGCTAATTTCTAAAGAACAGCATTCTG
The DNA here is from genome assembly GCF_003336205.1 of Chryseobacterium lacus. Classification (GTDB taxonomy): domain Bacteria; phylum Bacteroidota; class Bacteroidia; order Flavobacteriales; family Weeksellaceae; genus Chryseobacterium_A; species Chryseobacterium_A lacus. The sequence continues at coordinate 95,782 of NZ_QPIE01000006.1, read as the reverse complement.
CAGAACAGCCGGAAAAGTTTCTAACAATCCAACAAGCGGCTGCATTTCTCAGCCTTTCTGTGCCTACCATTTACAGCAAAGTTTCCAAACGTGAACTGCCTTTTATGAAGCAAGGTAAACGGCTGTATTTTTCCCTAACAGAATTAACGGAATACCTGAAAAACGGTAAGAAAAAAACTTTTGCTGAGATTGAAGCAGAAGCAGAATTGTATTTGTCTAACAATAAAAAAAGTGCTGCACTATGAGGGAATTAGATACAGCACTTATACATAAAAGACAAGTGCAAGATAAGAAATTTCAGGATCAAATGAGTAAGGTATTTAGAGCCTTTTTAAACCAACCTAAGACCATGTTAATGGTTTCAGTTGAAACGGGAATTTTAAGGGCTAATATCTGCCGGTACATTGCTAAATGGAGAAAGCAAGACAGGGTGCAGGTACAGAAAAAGGGGATCTGCCTAATATCTAAGCACCGTGCAGGATTTTACACCACCAACCCGGAACTGTTTAACGCTAAAACCAATGACCAATGAGATTAGAACCTGATTTTACAGACCTCATCAGCCCTGAAAAGACTATAAACCATATTGAGAGCCTAAAAAAGGAAAGTGAACCTGTATCACATACCGAAATATTAAATAAGTTATTAAATCAGGTTGAGAAAGTAGATTTTGAAAAGATAGCTTTTTCAAATTTAGAGCAAATGAAAAATGACCTAAGCCTGAAAATATCTGCTAATATTTCCACAGATGAAAGAAAGAAGTTAAGCCGAAAATTAGAGCAGTTAGAGGATTTACAATTAAGAGAAAAACATTTTTTAATTATAACCATTGAAAATGTACTGCAATTAGCTGAGCGATACCGTTGGGGCTTATGCAAAAATGATGATTTCATTTATCTGTATAATGGCACTTATTGGCAGCAAATTGATAAAGAGGAATTTCAAAAGTTTTTAGGTGAAGCAGCAGAAAAAATGGGAGTCGCTAAATTTTCTGCCCGATATTATCAATTCAGAGAGAAGTTATTTAAACAATTCTTAGCAACAGCGTATCTGCCCACACCGGAAAGCGACAAAGACACGGTTTTAATAAATCTTAAAAACGGAACTTTTGAAATAACAAAAACCGGTACTGAGTTAAGACCTTTTGACCGTTCAGATTTCATTACTTATCAATTGCCTTTTGAGTACAACCCGAAAGCAACAGCACCCATATTTACAGCTTTTTTAAATAGAGTTTTGCCGGATAAGGACAGCCAACAAGTTTTAGCGGAATACTTAGGGTATATCTTCATAAAACACGGTTCACGGTTGAAGTTAGAAGCAGCACTTATTCTGTACGGTTCAGGAGCAAACGGTAAGAGCGTATTTTTTGAAATAGTAAATGCCATGTTAGGCAGTGAGAATGTTAGCAGCTATTCTTTACAGGAACTTACAGACAATACAGGGTATTACAGAGCAATGGTTGCAAATAAGTTGGTAAACTATGCAAGTGAGATAAACGGTAAACTGGAGGTAAATTATTTCAAAAGAATGGTTTCCGGTGAACCTGTACCGGCTCGGCTTCCATACGGTAAACCGATGCAGCTAAAGCAGTATGCAAAATTTATATTCAATTGTAATGAGCTACCAAAAGATGTTGAGCATACCAATGCATTTTTTAGACGTTGGGTAATAATTCCTTTTGAAGTCACGATACCAAAAGATGAGCAGGATAGTGAGCTGCATAATAAGATAATTGATAAGGAACTTTCAGGGGTTTTTAACTGGGTTTTAGAAGGCCTGCACCGGTTATTGAAGCAGAAGAAATTCACTAAGAGTATTGCCGTGCAGAAAGCGGTTGAGCAGTATAGGTTAGAGAGTGACAGCGTGCAAATGTATTTAACAGATTTTGAATATACGACCTCTGCCACAGAGGAGAGTAAATTGAAAGATCTATTTTCAGAATATAGAACCTATTGTATTGAAAGCGGTTTCAGAGCCTGTTCACTTAAAACATTTTCAGACCGGCTAAAGAATTTAGGTTTTGTTGCTGAGCGCAAAAGTTACGGAATGGCTGTAAATGCTGTTAAAAACAATTTTTACTAATAGTTGTGTAGTTTGTGTAGAAAATGCACCTGTAAACAAAACTTTTTTTTACGATGAGTTACAGATATAAATTAGACAGCAGCAGTAAGAAGCACCGATGCCCGGCCTGTAATAAACTAAGATTTGTGCGCTATTTCGATGAGATTACAGCAACTTTTGCTGCTGAGCAGTACGGCCGTTGTGATCGTGAAAGTAAGTGTGGTTATCATTCAGCACCACCAGCGGAAACATTGTGCTATTTTGTAACAACAGACAGCATTAGAGATATTTCCGCAAAAGCCTTTTTAGTTAAGCAGGGAACAGTTGAAATGATAATACCTAAGAAAGTTGCCTTTGAGCAGTTGCCAACAGGAATTTTTATTGCAGCTTACTTTCTGCAGGATAGTAAATACAAATGCAGTTTGAAATATAATGAGAATGAGCAAAAGTTTTTTTCAGAAGAGGGAAACGGAACGGCCGTGCAAATACCGGTTAAAAAAGTTGAAGTACAGCAGCCGGTTTATTTTGATTTCAACACCTTTAAAAGTACGCTAAAGGGCTATGAGCAAAATACATTTATTCAGAACCTATTGCACCGGGTTGCATTCCCTTTTGATGCAGCAGATGTTATAAAAATTATTGAGTTATACAGGTTAGGTACAGTTACAAAGGGGTACAGAGCAAGTGCAATTACTTTTCCATTTATTGATGTTTCCGGGAATGTTAGAACGGTTCAGGTAAAGCAATTTGATGAGCAGAACCACACCACAGGAACGGATTTTTTACATTCAATAATTGAAAAGCACCACACACGAAACAATAAGCCGTTGCCTGAATGGTTGGAAGCGTACACAAAGCAAGATAAGCGGGTTTCATGCCTATTTGGTGAACATTTATTGAGCAGGTTTCCACTCGGTCCGGTTGCATTGGTTGAAGCGCCTAAAACGGCTATTTATGGCACTTTGTATTTTGGCAGTCCTGAGATACCAAACAACTTAATTTGGATAGCGGTTTACAATAAAAGCAGTTTCAGTTTTGATAAGGTGCAGGCGTTAAAGGGCAGAGATGTATTTGTTTTCCCGGACCTTTCAAAAGATGGAAGCACCTTTCAGGAATGGCAGCGCAAGGCTAAGGATTTTGAAGCAAGATTGCCCGGAACAAAGTTTATTTTTTCAGACCTGTTGGAGCAGCACGCCACACCGGGGCAGCGCTTACTGGGTGCAGATATTGCAGATGTACTGGCGAACCTCAACCCTAAAGAGTTTAGGCCCAAAGTTGTTAAGCCTTATGAGCAATATACTTATGAGGAAAGGATAAAGGCCGGGCTGCAGCTGTTCACGGTACAGGAACTTAAAGCACTTGCAGCTGATATTTTCAGAGGTTCGGAAACAATAAGCTATAACGATATAACAGGATATTTAGAAAGTACCGGTCTGCAGGGCAATGATGTTTCAGATCTTGTAGATATTCTGAATATTCAGAGAATTATAGAGCCGGTGCAATATCCAAACTACAATTTAACAGACAAGTGATTATTATGAGTACAAAAGAAAGTTTACAAAAGTTGACAGATATTGAGTGTATAGATAATCTGCTAAAACAGTCAAAAATAAGTGATGCAGATGTAAATAAACTTACTAAAAGACAGCAGATCTTATTGAATGAGAAGTTTACAGCTTTTTATAATGAAGCTAAAGCAGAAAAAAAAGATAAACTTTTAAATAAGGTTATTGATATTTTGCCCGAAGCTGAGCGCAATAACATTTGGGAAATTAATAACATGAATATAATGAATGCAATAATGCAGTACGTCCAACAGTATGGAGGTATGCCGCCTAAAATAAGAATTGCAGAAGCTACGGGATTAAGCAGGCAAACAGTAGATAAGCATTTTAAAGACATACAAAACAACCCTTTATACAAGGAAATTGAGCAGCAGTTTAAATTTATGATTCCAAAGGTATTAGGTGAGGTTTTGAGAGCTGCAATAAATGGAGATATGAAAGCAGCAAAAATCTATTTTGATGTAGTTTCCGGCCCAAAAGATAAAACCAAAATTAACACTCAAAACAACTATCTTCAGATTAACGGTATTTTGATTGAAGAAGAAAAGCTGAGCAGGTTGAAACCGGAGCAGTTGAAGCAAATAGAACAGATTTTGCACAGTGTTTCAGATGCTGAGGTAATTGAATAATAGTGTGACAGTCCGAAAGGGCTGTTTTTTTACTTAACTTTGAAGCCAAATACAAAGATTATGAGAAAAATATTTTTAATATTAGTGATGATCAGCAGTTTTGCATTTGGGCAGATAACATTATCAAAAGAAAACGGGCTTACAAAGTACATTGTGACAGAAGTACCAGGAAAATCAGCATCTGAAATTTATCAGAAAACAATAGATTGGATTAATAAAACATATCAACGTGCAGATGTTGTTATTCAAGGAGAAGTAAAAGACGATTACATACGTTTTCAAGGAATTGATGAAAAGAGTCTTTGCCAAAACCCGCAAAATAAACTTTTTTTTTCCTGCTTACCATTTCGGCATCATATTGAAATTAGCGTGAAGGATGGAAAATATAAATTTGAAATTGTAAAGTTAGAGCAAAAAAACTCACTTTTCCCAAAATTCAGTTCTAATCCGTGGACGGATTTAATCTACACTTGGAATAAAAAAGGGGAATTAAAGCCTGCTGTTGTCGGAGGTTTACCCGATGCTTTGAATGCTTTGAATAATGATTTAAAATCTTACATTTTAGGAGAGTCTAAAAAGTCTAATGATGATTGGTAAGATAAAGTAAAATGAATACTAGATAGTAAATGAGCAGTTCTTAACGGACTGCTTTTTTATATTCCTAATAGTTGTTTTTTCTTAGCTTCAAATTCGGATAGTGTTATAATACCTTTTTCTTTAAGTGCGCTGAGTTTTTCAATTTGGCTATAAATATCATTTTCGGGTAATGCTTGTTGCAGAATACTATGGTTCAGTTCAGAAGCATTTCTTTTTTCGTTAATAACGTCCTTAAGTTTTTCAAATTGTGCTTGTGCTGATTTTTCAAAAACTATACTATTCTCATCTTTAGTTGCATCAATTACACCACCTTTGCTTTCTTTTGAGCCAGAGAAAGCGAATTGTATGAACCCATTTGTTAACATGCCGGGCTTTTTATATTGGATAGAAGTGATGTTTTTTATTAAAATCTCTTTATTACCTCTTAGACCTAAGAGCCGGGCTGTAATTCCTGTTCTAACTAATTCGATAGTATTTTCTTTTACTATTAATGTTCCATTTGTTCCTTTTCCAATTAATTCCATCCTTAAATATTTATAGATTACTCAAATGTATAAAAATATTGAATATAAAAAATGTAGTTAGTGTAGGAAATGAAGTTTTAAAAAGAAATTTTATTTGCGCAGTAATGCAGCTAATATTCAAAAAATATGCACATTGTATGCACCTAATAAAAAAAGACACTTACAAATTAATGTAAATGCCTGATTATCAAGTGAGCGCGCCAGGATTCGAACCTGGGACCGTCTGCTTAGAAGGCAGATGCTCTATCCAGCTGAGCTACGCACCCTTGTGTGTGACATTTTCCAATTTTCGTTGGAAAATGTTTACTTTGATTTTTAAAAAAACCGTCATATTTCAGACGGTTTTTTTGTCGGGGTGGCAGGATTCGAACCTGCGACCTCCTGGTCCCAAACCAGGCGCGATGACCGGACTACGCTACACCCCGAAGTTAACCGGTTGCGGAGGGTGTGGGATTCGAACCCACGCGACACTTGCGCGTCGACAGTTTAGCAAACTGCTCCGTTAACCACTCCGGCAACCCTCCTTGCAATTTTTTGTAAGAACTGCTTTTCTCTAATTGCGAGTGCAAATATAAGCACGATTTAGATAGATACCAAAAGTTTTTACTTAATTTTTTTCGTATTTTTGGGTAATTATTGCTCCGCTCATTATGAAAATAGATAAGATTTTGTGTATCATAGGCTTAAGTAGCCTCATGATTTCATGTTCCGCCCAAAGAATTGAACCGCAACCGACCGCTGGTCCTCCCAAAACCAATGCAGAACCTTCCCGAACTGCTCCAAAACCTGCCATTACCCAAAGTCACGGCGTGGAATTTTACCGACAGAATATTGGAGATATCACTAAAAATGACAATACCATCAGCCATGGTTCTATCGTTTCTGCTAAACCGCAAGGATATGTTATATCAAAATCTTTTTTTCCTGCGGTAGCACAAAACTTCAGACAGCGGTATTTGATTCTCCATTATACAGCACTGGACGAAGAGAAATCGGTGAGGGTGCTGACGCAACAAGCTGTAAGTTCCCATTACCTGGTGAACAATCTTGGCGACAGGGAAATTTATCAACTCGTGGATGAAAACAAAAGAGCATATCATGCCGGAGTCAGTGCATGGCGGAATGATAAAAACTTGAATGACACCTCCATTGGGATTGAAATCGTCAATACAGGATATATCTTAGATTCTGTTGGCAAAAAAGTTTTTTCGCCGTATGATGAATCACAAATCAAAAAAGTAGCGGCTTTGGTGAAGGATATTGTGGAAAGATACCAGATTCCTCCGGTGAATATTTTGGCGCATTCAGATATTGCTCCTACCAGAAAACAGGATCCGGGCCCGATGTTCCCCTGGAAGAAGTTGTATGATGAATATAATATCGGCATGTGGTACGATGAAGAAATGAAACAGAAATTCATGAATGAAACCACAAATGAATCTTTCGCATTTGAACAGAACAGCATTCCTTTCGTCACGAAAGTTCAAAATGGTCTCAAGAAATTCGGTTACGATATTGTTCCCACCGGAGTTTGGAACAGAGAAAATTTAAAAGTAGTGGAAGCTTTTCAGTATCGCTTCCGGCCCGAAGTTCATGATGGGATTGTGGATAGGGAAACTTGGGCAATTTTACAGGCTCTTATTCAGAAATATCCATAAAAACAATTTGATTTTCTATCAATTCATTTTTGCGGAAAAGCTTGTTTTTGCAGCAAAAAGCCTTAACTTTTCAGGCAAAAATTATCATGGAGAATTTCAGAAGAGAAAGTGATCTGCTGGGCGAACTTCTCGTTCCGGCTGATGCCTATTACGGAGTACAAACACAGAGAGCTATAGAAAATTTTCGGATTTCCGGACAGTACCTGTTTTCTTATCCTGAACTGATCAGAGGACTTGCTTTTGTGAAAAAAGCGGCTGCGTTGACCAACTATGAACTCGGGCTACTGAACGAAGAGCTTTTTTTGAAAATTACTGAAACCTGTGACGAATTGATTAATGGAAAAATGCATGATCAGTTTCCGATTGACATGATTCAGGGTGGTGCCGGAACATCGGTGAATATGAATGCCAATGAAGTAATAGCCAACCGTGTTCTTGAAAAAATGGGGAAGAACAGAGGCGATTATCAGTTCTGTTCACCAAACGACCACATCAATCTTTCTCAATCAACGAATGATGCCTATCCGACCGCAATAAAACTGGCGTTACTGCAGATGAATGAAACTTTGGTCGATAAAGTGAAAAAAATCGTTCTTGCATTTCGGGAAAAAGGAGAAGAGTTTCAGGATGTCATCAAAATGGGAAGAACTCAGCTTCAGGACGCAGTTCCCATGACTTTGGGACAGGAATTTGAAGCGTTTGCGGCCACATTGGAAGAAGATATTGAAAAACTGAACAACAATGCCAACCTTTTTGTGGAAGTAAATATGGGGGCTACAGCCATCGGAACAGGCCTTAATGCACCTTTGGGTTATGCAGAACGCTGTGCGGGAAATCTCGCTGAAATCACAGGCTATCCCATAGTTTCAGCACCGAATCTGGTGGAAGCTACTCCGGATACAGGATCGTATGTGATTTATTCATCCGCCATGAAAAGACTCGCGGTGAAGCTTTCTAAAATATGTAATGATCTTCGGCTTCTTTCTTCCGGCCCGAGAAGCGGATTTTACGAAATAAATCTTCCTCCTATGCAGCCCGGATCTTCTATTATGCCGGGAAAAGTGAATCCTGTGATTCCGGAAGTGGTGAATCAGGTGTGTTATAAAGTGATCGGAAATGACCTTACGGTTACTTTTGCTGCCGAAGCTGGACAATTGCAACTGAATGTGATGGAACCTGTTCTTTCCCACGCGATTATGGAAAATAATCAATTTTTGTGTAACGCGCTGGATACGCTCCGCGAAAAATGCATTAACGGAATAACGGCCAACAGGGAAGTGTGCCTGAATATGGTGAGAAACAGCATCGGAATTGTTACCGCACTCAATCCTTATATCGGTTATAAAAATGCTACCCATATTGCCAAAGAAGCTCTGGAAACCGGAAATAGTGTCTATAATCTGGTTCTTGAACATCAGTTATTAACCAGAGAACAACTGGATGATATATTAGATCCGAGAAAAATGTTGCAGCCTCATAAATTATAAATCGTTTGAAATTTTTAATCATTATTCCTGCTCACAACGAAGAGCAGAATATCAGTTTTTGTCTGTCCTCGCTGGAAAACCAGACATACAAAGATTTTCATCTGGTGGTGGTCGATGACGGATCTTCAGATAGTACTTTGGAAATCGTTCAGGATTTTAAAGAAAACTCGAAAATCGGAAGTAAAATGTCTGTTGTTAGCCTTCTGAAATCCCGGCACGAACCCGGTGCTAAAGTAGTTCGTACTTTTAATAAAGGCTTGGAAACGCAGGATTTGAAGGAGTTTGATATAATCTGTAAATTTGATGCAGACATTATTTTCCCTGAAAATTATCTGGAAGAAATCAATAGAATTTACCAAAATAATCCCAAAGCGGGAATGGTTTCCGGAATTGTTAAAATTGCTAACGCAGGATTTGATGAAACAAAAGTTTATGATTTTGAAGATGCAGAACAGCATTGGAAATTCGAAAATATTTCTTCTAAAAATCATGTTCGTGGGCCCATAAAATCTTATAGAATAGAATGTTTTCAGGCGATGAACGGACTGCGGCCGGTGTTGGGATGGGATAATATCGATGTAATGCTGTCGGCAATGTACGGTTGGGAAGTATTGACCTTGAAAGATCTTTGGGTGAAACATCTTCGGCCAACTGCTTTTCAATATCAAAAACAGAAGGCGGAAAAATTAGGCGAATATTTTTATAATATTGGACTCAACTGCCCTTTGGCGATAATTTCTTCTGCAAAATCTTCATTTAAAAACCGCTCGTTTTCAGAATTTATAACAACGATGAAAACTTTCATGAACCAAAATCATCCTCGTGATCTCAGTTCAGATGAAATAAAGTTCATCCGAAGTCACCGCTGGAATCAAATGTTGAAAAGGAAAAAATCATGAGAAAAACCATTTTATTTTTTATTCTTCTAATCGGCAGCCAGTTGTCTGCACAGATTAAATTTAATGTGGATCTTATTATCCATCAGGCAGATATTTATACGGCAAACGATTCCATAAAAACAGCCGAAGCGATGGCGATTTATCGCGGAAAAATATTTGCTGTCGGAAATAATGCTGAGATTTTGGCCAAATTTAAAGCTCCTAAAGTTTTAAATTTTAATGGACACACCGTTGTGCCGGGTTATGTAGATGTTTACGCTCCGGTTTTGGGTTTCGGAACTCCCGTCATTACTCGTTTTGAAGCGATAAAAAACAAAAGTGCGCTCGGAAATACTTCACAATGGGTATCTCGTGCGACAATAAATTCCAATGAAAATGGCAGAGAAACAGAAAGCATTGAGGTTGGGAAATTTGCAGATTTTATTGTTTTAGACCGGAATATTGACAAAATTTCTGTGAAGGAACTTTCGGAAATCCGGGTTTTGGAAACTTATCTGAACGGTGAAAAAATGTATTAAAAACTAACGTTGGTTTGAAACGTATTGCCTATATCGAGTTGGATACCCACGCTGAAATTGCCGGTAATTTTCGGGAATTGATGGAAGATTCAGCAGAATTTGCGGTTGAATATTTCTTTGCTGAAAAAATAATGCGGCAACTGAATTATCGTGAAGATAAAATTGTTCAGATTTCCAACCCGAAAATGATATTTAGTCAGCTAAAGAAAGGGCATTTCGATTTGGTTATTATCGGAACTGTTCATCGGTATTTCAATGTTTTTCATCAGATTACAAAGCATTTCAATACTGCGGTTATTGTTCATAATCTCAATTTTACAAAACTTACAAAAGGGAAATTATTACATAAAATTTTCGTTGACCAAACACTTTACCGGCTGAAATTACTGTTGAAGGAAGGTTTGCTGAAAATGCCTGAGGTTTTTCAAAAGGCTTCACACCGGTTCGTGTTGGAAAATTCGCTTGCTGTTGATTCTCATTTTCAGTATTTGCCTGTTTTTTATAACAAGTTTTCTAATGAAAAAAAAATGTCAGATTCGCTGCTTATTGTAATTCCGGGAACCGTTTCCCAATCCCGGCGAGATTATAAAAAGATCGTTGGACTTTTAGAAAAAAAAGAGCAATTAAATTCGGAACATCCGGAAAAAACTTTTGTTTTCCTGGGAAAAGCGGCAGGTGAAGAATTGCAGATTTTGAAAGAATTGAAGCGTAAAGTTAAAAGAAATATCCTCGTTTTCTTTAATGAAAAAGTACCTAAAAGTGAATTCGATTTTTGGATGAAAAAAGCGGATGTTCTTTGGTGTCCGGTGCAATTAGAAACCTCGTTTTTCAGCAATAGAGAACAATATGGAATGACAAAAATGTCCGGAAATATAGGCGATGCCATCAACTTTGGAAAATTTGTGATTTTTCCTGAAGGTTTCATGTCGGAGGTGCCTTTTGTAGTTTCGGAGACCGAAAATGTTATGGAAAAATTTGAAGAAATTTCATGTTTACAATACGATTTTCAGGCTCATTATTCTCGAAAAAAAGTGAGTGAATCGCTGCATCACGTTCTCAGAAAGTGTTTAAGCGATTAACCGCCCAACTTAAATATACTCCGGATAAATTTCTTGTTAATATATTCTTCTACAGGAAAAAGTTTCAGAAAATAATTTCCAATACCAATCATCACTAGAACTACGGCTGGTTTGTACACGAGGTTCAGCAAATTGCTTTCAAAATTGGGCAGCACAATGGCAACCGTAATGGCAAGCGTGGAAATAATGGAAACGAAAATCATTTCAATTGTCAAAGGATGCACTTTGAATTTGATGTAATTGAAAAGAACTTTTATGATATTATAGATCGTAAGTGAAATCGCTGTAGCCATCGCTACGCCTACAATTCCGAAATTGGTTTTTTCCAGAAAATAGAAATTGAGTGTAACCGTAAGAGCGGCCAGAAAAAGCATAATCACGATATTGAAACGATAATATTTGGACATCGAAATGATGTTTCCGTTGAACCCCGTTGCCAGATCGATTAATATCGCCGAGCCTAAAATCCAGACCACAGGTTCAGATTCCCGAAGCATCGTTCCGTTTTTGATGAAACTCGCCAGAAACGGAAATCCTGCCAGAATACAGGAAAATAAAACGGCGCCCAGGAAAAATAAACTCAGCGAGGTTTTTTTGTGAAAACGGTCGAGTTCTTCCATGTTTTTTTCAGCAATCGCTTTGTTGATGATGGGTGCCGAAATATTAAACAGTCCCAGCTGCGGAATCGAGATGAGCGAAATAATGGCATAAAGTGTGGCATAAACACCCAGTTCCTCCATTCCCAAACTTACCCCAATCATGACATTGTCGATTTTTATGGCGATATAATTTCCGATATTCCCCAAAAATCCAAAGAAACTGTAATTTAGAATGGATTTCCATAAGTTCTTTTCGCGAACGTAACCCGTGCTGAAATCAGGTTGAATTTTTTCCAGTTTATTTGCATAAGAAGCGTAGCCAATTAATGACAGAACAAACATCCCGAAGAAAAGTCCGAACGCTGTTGCCTCCGTCATTCCAAGAAAAATAAAGAAACAAAATGCGATCAGATTGGCCAGTTTTGGGAAAATATTTTCAAAAATATTTGGGACTACAATTCTTTTGTAATTGGAAACATATCTGTTGAAAACATGTGACAGCGAGAGCACCAAAACCAACGGCAGAATCAGGTTCTTTAAACTCCACCATTCTTCTTTCTTAAATTGAGGAAAGAAGTAATGAAAAAGAAAGAATAAACCTACAAAAACAATGAAGTTTAAAACCACCGCCAATAGCGAAAGCGAAAGAAGATTCTGATGTTTGCCGTCCTTTTGAGCCTGATGAAAGAAACGTACATTGGCGTAAGACAACCCGAAAACCACGATAGGAACCAGGATCTCAGAAGAGGTAAGTACAAACCGGAGTTTTCCGTAAAACTCGAAATTAAATGGAAATATAAAATAAGTGGACAGCGCCCCAAGAATAAATCCAAGATAACCGATAATGGTATATTTAAAACCCTGTCTTGCTACTACGCTCATTTTTTTGGTATAGATTTATGGGCAGAAAAAGTGCTTTGTATCGTTCATAAATGATAATAATTATAGCTTATTCAATAAAAAAACTGCTGCCCATTTCGTCAAGTGAAAATCGAAAATTTTCCCAATTTTACAACTGCGGTGGACAAAGATAAAAAAATATGTTAAATAATGTTAAATCCGAGTTTTAGGAATTGCGAAGGAGAGGCTAAAGATGTTTCCATTCTCTTCGGCTTCCGCCTTTAAAATTGTTATCTTTGCACGAACAAACAGAAAACGATGTCCGATATAAAATTGAATACGATTCCCGAAGCTATTGAAGAGCTAAAAAAAGGGAAAGTAATTATTGTTGTAGATGATGAAGACAGAGAAAACGAAGGTGATTTTCTTTCCGCAGCGGAACTGACAACGCCTGAAATCATCAACTTTATGACCATTCACGGCCGAGGTTTGATCTGTACGCCGCTTCCCGAAAAAAGATGTGATGAACTGGGATTGGATATTATGGTCACCAGAAGCAGCGACCCGAAGGAAACAGCATTTACCGTTTCCGTAGACCTTTTAGGTGATGGGGTATCCACCGGAATTTCTGCCAGCGACCGTTCCAAAACGATTCTGGCTTTAATGGACGAAAAAACAAAACCTACCGATTTTATGCGTCCCGGTCATATTTTTCCACTCCGCGCAAAAAAGGGTGGAGTTTTGAAACGCGCCGGACATACTGAGGCTGCTATTGATTTAACAAAACTTGCCGGATTGAAAGAAGGCGGAGTGATCTGTGAAATCATGAATGAGGACGGAAGTATGGCAAGGCTTCCGCAACTCATGGAACTGGCAAAAAAACTGGATTTGAAAATTGTTTCCATTGAGGATCTGATCCAATATTTACTAAAAAAAGGCGATTTGGTTCACAAGATCGAAGAACGTCCTATCAAAACCCGTTACGGCGATTTTAACTTCCATGTTTTTCAGGAAAAACCGACCGATCAAATTCATTTCGCGATTACCAAAGGAACTTGGGAATTGAATGAACCCGTGTTGGTAAGAGTACAAAGTTCTACAGCTTATTTTGATGTGCTTTCCAGATTGGTAAACGGTGAAAATCCTTTATTGGAAAAGGTGACAGAGATGATCAATAAAGAAGGAAAAGGTGCTTTTATTTTTATTAATAACGTTTCCAATACCGAACAAACCATGAGGAAACTTCAGCAGTTTCTGAATTTTCAGGACGGACAGGAAAAACGACCTACCATCACTGCCAATTATATGGAATACGGAATCGGAACGCAGATTCTGAAAAAACTGGGAATAAATAAATTTCGTGTGATTACTCAAAACCCCGATCAGAAACCTATCGTAAGCGGTTATGATGTGGAAATTGCTGAAATGGTACAATTGAAGTAATCCGATGAAAAACACTTTAACTTTGCTGAATTTCAGCAAAGTTTTTTGTTTAATAAATCTAAAGAAATGAACAGCAAACAGGAGAAATTAGAAGCTTTCGGACGACTGTTGGACATCATGGATGACCTGCGCGAACAATGTCCCTGGGATCGTAAACAGACTTTGCAAACCCTGAGACATTTAACACTGGAGGAAGTGTACGAACTTTCAGATGCCTTGCTGGAGGAGGATTTGCAGGAAATTAAAAAAGAACTGGGCGATGTGTTGCTGCATTTGGTTTTTTATGCCAAAATCGGATCAGAGAAAAATGCTTTTGATATGGCTGATGTCATCAATTCATTAAACGAAAAATTGATTTTCCGCCATCCGCATATTTATGGCGATGTGAAAGTTCAGGATGAAGAAGAGGTAAAGCAGAATTGGGAAAAACTGAAGTTGAAAGAAGGTAATTCTTCAGTATTATCGGGCGTTTCAAAAGGAACTCCAAGTATGGTGAAAGCGTTCAGAATTCAGGAAAAGGTGAAAGGAGTCGGCTTCGAGTTTCACGATGCGGAAGATGCCTGGAAAAAAGTAGACGAAGAACTCGCAGAATTTCATGCGGAAACCGATTTGGAAAAGAAAGAGCAGGAACTGGGCGATGTTTTTTTCTCGTTGATTAATTACGCCAGAATTTCAGGAATTAATCCGGATTCTGCTTTGGAGAAAACCAATAATAAATTTATTTCTCGTTTTCAGAGAATGGAAAAACTGGCCCGGAAGAAAAACCTGAGTCTTTCGGATATGAATCTGGAGGAAATGGATTTGCTTTGGGAAGAAGCAAAAAAAATATAATCGTCTATCAATTCATACTTTACATCACGAATTATAATTTAAAAAACTGAATTTTTGTTTAAAAAAAACCTCCAGTAAAATACTGAAGGTTTGGTAATTAAAATATGGAATTGAAAAGTTTAATCAAAATACTGATGATACGTTTCCATAGAATGTTCTAACGCATCTGTCACTTTATCAGCTTCTTCCTTGGTCGTTGCTTTCGCCAAAAGATCGATATTTCTCATGTGATCCGTCAGCCAAACGTGCAGTACATCGTGTGATTTACCTGTCATGGTACAGCTTTTAATCAGCTTTTCGTTCGCTGAATTCAGATTGGCAGCCAACACTTTGTAATCATCTTTATTATCGTCGTAAGCATCCAAAAGTCTTTCTTGTTCCTGAATAAAAGGCAACATTTCGGTATTCGTTTTCCATTTATTTCCGTTGTCCAGAACCAGTCCAACGCTGGTGTCAGCGTGATCTGCATGATCGTCATGGTTTTCTGTGGCAGCATTTTCAGTTTGCGCTGTATGTTCAGAATGGTCTACCGCGTCAGTTTGTTTTTTGTCGCAGGAAGTGAGCATGGCAATACCAATGATTGCCGGAATCATGAATTTTTTCATTTTAAAGATTTTTTTATGGGTTAATAGAAATATTAAAGTCAGTACTGTTCTGAAGATCATAGCTTTGACGGTTTTATGTTCATAAACACCTTCGTTTTGTATATGAATAATTAATCCGCTAAAGGCCATCATAAGAACTGTGAAAGCGATCATTAATGGTATTTTTTGCCAGGACTTTTTGTTGAGAATGGCATAGACAGCCAAAAGATAAAGGAAGCCGCAAATGAAGTTTGCCCAAACGATGAACGGTACATAATTGCCTTCCATTTCGCGGATACCGAAAAGATCAAAAATAACTGAACCGCCCATGAACACAGAAGCGATGCCTAAAAGCGAAAGTACGCTGATGTAAAGTGTTTTAATCATATTTTGATAGTTTGTAAGTTATTAAATATCTCATGTTTTTCAAAATTAAATCATATGATATTGGTTTGTTATCTTTTGATTGGATAAAAAATGTTGTTAGTAATCTCTTTTTAATTTATTTTTCTGTACCGCAAAACGGCCCAGGTAATCATGATAAAACCCATGAAAGAAATAACTGAGAAATGAAGTGCGACATCTCTGAAGCCACTATTTTTAAGCATAATCAGTCGAACAGCATCTACTCCGTAAGTTACCGGATTGGCATAAGCGATGATTTTGGCCCATTCGTTCATACTTTCAATCGGGGTGAAAAGGCCGCTCATAAGAATGAAAATCATCATGAAGAAAAACACTACAAACATCGATTGTTGTTGCGTTTCGCTATACACGGAAACCAGCAGTCCCATTCCTAAAAGCGTGATGAGATACACTCCAATAAAGGTGTAGAGCAGGAGGATGCTGCCCTGCATTTCGATATTGTAAATAAAAACCGTTACCGCTAATCCGAGGGTGAAAGCAAGCATGGCCAAAATCCAGAACGGAATAAGTTTTCCCAAGATGAAATCCCTTTTTTTGATGGGTGAAACGTTGATTTGCTCGATGGTGCCGATTTCCTTTTCTTCCACAATATTCAATGCTGTGAGATAGCCACCAATGAGGGTAACAAGAAAGGCTAAAATTCCCGGAACCAGCGACAAACGGTAGTTATATTGCTCGTTAAACCTTAATTTAGGAACGATTTCGAGTCCGGAGGTTTTCTTTGCTGTTTCGGTTTGCGGCATCATTTTCACCTGAATTTGCTGATTGAAATCCTGTAAAATCTGTGCAAGATAGCTTCCTGAAAGGCCGGCTTTTGTGCCGTTGATCGCATTAATAGCCACCAGGACTTTTTCTTTATTTTCTAGCACCAGATTTTTCTCAAAATTGTTTGGAATTTCAAGGATGAGATCGGCTTTTTCACTTTCGATGGCGCTGTATGCTGTCTTATAATTTTCGCCATATTCTAAAATTTTAAAATACCCTGAAGCGGTTACTTTACGAATCAGTTCTCTCGAATAAGTGGATTTATCATGATCGACCACAGCAATTTTTACATCCTTGATTTCATAACTCGCAGCCAGCGGAAGTACGAGCAGCTGCATCACGGGCATCACGAAAATAATTGCCAAGATCGCCCGGTTCCTGAAAATTTGCAGGAATTCTTTACGGATTAATATAGAAAGTGTTCTGAACATTTTTTTGATTTGATACCAAGTGAGAAGCATTTTCATTCTTCCAGTTTCCAGTTTATTCGAGTCTTATCTTAAATTTCTTCACAGCCAATACGAAAAGAATGATCATGGATACTGTGAGGACTAAAATATGTTTCCAAATGACTTCGATTCCTGTACCTTTAATCATGATGTTTTTTACAATTTCATAATACCATTTTGCCGGAATAATGTTGGCCACGGCTTGCAGCAGAACTGGCATATTTTCGATAGGGAACATAAATCCACTCAGCATCACCGTTGGCAACATGGTTCCAACCAGGGAAATAAGCATCGCATTTTGCTGCGTATTGGTCATTATGGAGATTAATACCCCGATGAGCAGATTGGTAATAATAAAAATAATGCTTACGAAAAAGAGTAGTAACAAACTTCCATTTATTGGCAAATCGAGCAGCGTAACACTCAGCAGGATGATGGAAATCAAAATTATCATTGAAAGAATGAAATACGGAATCGTTTTGGCTAAAATGATTATTGAAGGCTTCATGGGCGAAACCAGCAATACTTCCATGGTTCCGGTTTCCTTTTCGCGTACAATGGCAATGGCAGTCATCAAAACACAGATGATGAGCAGAATCAAAGCCATAACGCCGGGAACAAAATTGGGTGCACCTTTCAGTTGCGGATTATAAAGCATTCGGATTTCAGGAATTGCACCGGAAAGCTGTTGTACATGGTTTTCTACATAAAAGTCGTTTACAATATTGTTCATAAAATTAATGATCTGGTTGGCCATATTGATGTCGGTACCATCTGTAATCAATTGCAGCTGGGCTTTTTTCCCATGAATAAAATTCTCAGAAAAATTGTGGGGAATCACCACAATCATATTGATTTGCCCGGCTTTGAAAGCGTCTTCTGCTTCGTGGATAGCGTTCAGGTTTTTATCCACTTCAAAATATTGATTGGAATTTATTTTTGAAACCAGTTCCAATGAATTCTGAGATTTTTCGTAATCCAGAATTCCGATTTTTGTATTCTTGACTTCGGTGCTGAGGGCAAATCCGAACAGAAGCACTTGCACGATTGGCATTCCGAAGAGAATGAGCAGCGTTCGCCTGTCGCGCAAAACGTGATAAAATTCTTTCCGAACGAAGGTGAATAACTGTTTCATTTTATTTCTATAGATTTCAAATGTGTTTCCTATTCACTTCTTTTTGCACCTCGTGCCAACTGATAAAATACATCATCCATGGTATCGGTTTCAAACTTTTTTTTCAAATTCGCAGGCGTGTCGAGAGTGGCAATTTTTCCATCAACCATAATGGAAACACGGTCGCAGTATTCCGCTTCGTCCATATAATGCGTAGTGACGAAAATGGTAATTCCACGGTCTGCGGCTTCATAAATCATGTTCCAAAACTGTCGTCTGGTGACAGGGTCAACGCCGCCAGTCGGTTCATCCAGAAAAACAATTTCCGGATGGTGAAAAATGGCTACGGAGAAGGCTAACTTTTGTTTCCAGCCCAAAGGAAGTTCCGAAACGAGTTTGTTTTTTTCGTTTTCCAGACCGAGTTTTTGGATGAGTTCCAGACTTTTTACTTTCAGTTCTTTTCTTTTAATTCCGTAAATTCCACCGAAGAATTCCAGGTTTTCTTTCACGGTAAGGTTTTCGTAAAGTGAAAATTTCTGACTCATATATCCGATGCTTTTTTTGATATTTTCAGTTTCCTTATATACATCAAAACCCGCTACAGTTGCACTTCCCGAAGTGGGTACAGAAAGCCCGCAAAATATTCGCATCGCAGTTGTTTTTCCCGCTCCGTTAGCTCCTAGAAATCCGAATATTTCCCCCTTTTTTACTTCGAAACTGATATGGTCAACAGCGGTGAAATCCCCAAAAACTTTGGTGATGTTTTCGGCTTTTATGGCGATATGTTCTTCCCCGAAATTCATTTTATTTTAAACGTAAAGTTTATTTGGTGTTTTCACTTTTCAGATTTTTAATTATCAAAAAGCAAACGTATAAAACTGTCTTCAATACTTGCTTTTACTGCTTTTATTTCAATGTGTTCAAATCCTTTTCTCAGTAAGAAAAGTTCCAGTTTTTTTATGTCAAAATCCTGATCTGCTGTCAGGTGAACAAATTCTCCGTAAGCATACATATTTTTCTTTTTCTCAAAACTTTCCAAAGCGCGCAACACCTCAGAAGTACGTCCGGCTTTTATCTCAAAAAGCAAGTCAGGGAAGGAGTTGCTGATATTTTCCGGCGTTTCGATCTGCAGAATTTTTCCATTCTGAATCAATGCAATCCGGTCACACAGCGAAGCTTCGTCCATATAAGGCGTGGCAACCACCGTGGTAATCCCTTGTTTTTTCAGGCGTTTCAGCATTTCCCAGAATTCTTTTCTGGAAACGGGATCCACACCCGTAGTTGGTTCGTCCAGAAAAAGAACTTTCGGTTTGTGAATCAATGCGCAACTAAGAGCCAGTTTTTGCTTCATTCCGCCCGAAAGTTGGCTGGCTTTCCGGTTTTTGAATGGTTCAATCTGTATGTAAATGTCCTTGATCAAATCGTAGTTTTCCTCAATAGTAGTATTGAAAATACTCGCAAAAAATTCCAGATTTTCTTCTACAGTAAGGTCTGGATACAGCGAAAATTTCCCTGGCATGTATCCCAATATTTTTCTTATTTCCTTAAAGTCTTTCCGCATATCCCAACTTTCGATGATAGCAGAACCGCTGTCTGGAAGGATTACCGTGGTCAGCATTCTGAAAATGGAGGTTTTACCGGCACCATCGGGACCAATGAGCCCGAAAATTTCTCCGGAATTCACTTCAAAACTTACATCATCGACTGCAATAATTTTTTCTTTTTTCTTGCCGTAGGTTTTAGTGAGATGATGAACTTTGATGCTTTTCATTTTTATGTTTCGGTATTCAGACTTTTATTTTCAATTAAAATTTAACATCTCCGTACATTCCTATTTTCAAATACCCATCATTTTTTACTTGGATTTTTGTGGCGTAAACGAGGTTTGCTCTTTCATTTTTAGTCTGAATGGTTTTCGGGGTGAATTCAGCTTTAGAACTGATCCAGTATACAGTTCCCGGAAGTCCTTTGGTTTTTCCGTCTTTTGAGTCAATCAAAACCGTCACTTTCTGTCCAATTTTTACTTTAGACAGTTGATCGCCTGTGATAAAAGTTTTTAATGTCATTTCTTCCATATTGGCCATTTTGAAAATGGGTTTTCCGACGGTAGCAAATTCGCCAGCATTGGAATATTTCGTTAAAACCGTACCTGAAATCGGGCTTTCTATGCTGTTGTTTTGTAATTGCTCGTCGATTTGCTCCACTCTTTTTTCGGTTGGTTTTATCTCACTTAAAACTGCTTGGTTCTGAATGGAAACATTTTCCTTTGCCGCATTTATTTGTTGGCTCAAGGTAGCAAGTTGCGTTTGCGCGGCGGTAATTTGTTTTTGAATAACTTCAACCTGTCCGTTGGCATCATCCAGCTGTTTTCGGGTTGCCGCATCGGCCTTTACAAGTTTTGCCGTTCTGTTTCTTTCGCGAACTGTATTTTCTAATTGCTCCTGCAAAACTGAAATATTGGCTCGCTGCGAATTAATTTGTGCCTGCAACACCTGAATCTGAGGCGTTGCGGAATTGGTTTTCTGTTCAATGGCGCGGAGACTTGCCTGGATTTGTTCTTTCTGAAGTTCTACATTTTTAGGATCGATGATGCCAACTTTCTGATCTTTTGTAAGTTCCATTCCTTCCTCCACATTCAGTTGCAGAATGGTTCCGTTGGCTTTGGCGGTTACCATCACCTCGTTGGCTTCAAAAGTCCCTGATGCATCATACTCTGTTTCTGACGTTGTACAAGCGACTATTGTCATCATAAGCAGCGGAAAAATATATTTTTTCATAATGGTCATTTTCGGTTTTAAATTTTTTTGTGATTTCCAGTTCTCAATTATTCAATTGTGCTTTCAGATTGTGCTGTGTAAGCAGATATTGGATTTCGTGGAGGATTTTCTGGGTTCTCGCGCGGTCGAGTTCGTTCACCTCCCGAAGGTAATCGTTGGTAGTAATGACACCGTTTTCAAGCTGTGCCAAGGATGCTTTTTTGATACTTTCGCGGAGGACAATCAGTTCGCTGTCTTTGTCGATTAATTGCTGGATTTTTTCAAGTTCGTTGTTGCTTTGTAAGGTTTGAAACTGTTGGTTGAAAAGAAAATTTTCTTTTTGAATGTCTACTTCATTTTGCTGAAGCTGAATCAAAGCGAGATCATTTTTCTTAGTGTAAAATCCTGAAACCGGAATATTGAGACGAACGCCGCCGATGTAAAACATATCAAATTCATTTTTTAACATATTGAAACCCGGTTTCCCGTATCCGCCCTGAACAAATGCGCCCAACTTCGGCATATTTCTGGAATTGATAACAGATTTTTGCGTTTCTAATGCTTGTTTTTGGAGATCAAAAAGTTTCAATTCCGGACGATTGTTCACGTTTTCAACTAAAATCCTTTCCGGTTTCTGAAGTTTGGTCTGCTCATCCAGATTTCTGTTGATAAATACCGACAACATTTCCAGAAAACTTTTTTTGATATTTTGAAGTTCGATCTGCTTCTGTTGCAGTTGGATGAGCTGGGCTTTCAGAACATCAACATTACTTCGCAGAATGACCCCGTTTTTCAGCTGGTTTTCTGCATTTTCTAACGCATTCTGAATATCGAATATGGTGAGTTCGTTTTGTCCGATCTGTTCATCGGTTTGTAAGGCTCCGAAAAAAATCTGATTGATGCGTTCCTCCAGTTTATGGGTTTCCACCTCGGTTTTCTGCATTTCAATTTCAGAATTAATTTGAGCGATTTTCTTCTGGTTTGAAATCATTCCACCATCGTAAATTGTTTGTTGAACGTCAGCAAAAACCTTGTATTGATCTTTGGTTAAAGGTTCTATGGCCATATTGGGAAGCGAAAAAGGAAGTTGCGTTACCTCATTTTGATAGGTTGCCTGTCCTACGATATTGATTTGCGGAAGCCAGCCTTTAGACGCGTTTTCAAGATTATATTGTTTGGTTTTAGCAATTAAATCGTGACGATTAATAAGAGGATAATTCTGTTTAGCCAATGAATATACTTCATCTATAGTCAGCGTTTGGGAACTTGCTGAGAAAAATGTGAGAAGCAACAAATAGTTTAAATTTCTCATTTTAGAAGTTGATTTAGCGTTATCTTGAACGAAAAAAGTGCAATTAATTGTCGAGCATAGCTTTGATCCAAACCGGAACCAGTGTTCTGCGTTCGTTGATGAAGATTTTGAATTCATCTTCGTTCATGACGTTAAATCCGTTCAAAACAGGCCTTGCGACAAAAGGAAAAACTGTCATACTCAGATAATTCAAAAAGAAGTGAAACGGATTGATACTCGGATTTCTCTCCTGAATCTGACGGATGATAAGAGTATCTTTCACGACTCTGTCAATCGGCAAATAGGAAGTGATGTCCGAATTTTTCTTTTGGATCTCGCTGATGATAAATAAGGGAAGATTCGGGTTTTTGGAAAGAATGTCAAAATATTTTTCGGTTGCCAATGCTATTTTTTCATCCAGCGAAGTTTTCTGATTGGTAACAATAGGAATGATTTGCCCGAAAAGTAAAACCACTTTTACCTTCATCACTTGTTCAAAAAGTTTTTCTTTGCTTCGGAAATAATAGTTGAGTAGTGCAAGGTTGATTCCCGCTTCATCGGCGATATCCCTGGTTCGTGTTCCGGCAAATCCTTTTTCTGTAAAGACTTTTGATGCTGCAATCAGGATTTTGTCTTCGGTTGAAATTTCTTGATTCTCCATTTCATTTCTAATTTAATAAAGCAAAAGTAATATTAATTTTTTGATTTAAACAAAATAATTAATCATTTGATTAATATAGAATGAGTCTAAAGAAACGGTTTGTCATTTACTCAAAAAAATTAAAAACGAAAAACCCTTCCTGAGAACTGAAAGGGTTGTTTATTTTTATGAAAATCGTTTTAGGTTGCAAATTGCATTGCGAACAAATCCGGATAAACTCCCAATACGATAATCGCAACAATGATGAATACTGCCAGAATATTGTATGTGAGGGTTACTTTTTCTGAAGTTTTGAAACTGCTTTCTTTGTGAAAAAACATAGCAATGATGAGTCTCAAATAATACGCAATGGAAATAGCAGAACCCAAAATAGCCACTAATACAAGAAACAAAGCACCGTTCATCGCTTGTGCAAAGAGCGCGAACTTCCCGATAAAACCTGCCGTCAAAGGAATACCTGCCATCGACAACATTGAAATTGCACCTACAACAGCCAGCAACGGCTCCGAATATGCCAAACCTTTGAAAGCACTGAAAGAAGTTTCTCTTTTGAGTTTTTCTACCCAAATCAGAGTCATCATTACTCCCACAGTTGCCAATGCATAGGCAAAAAGATAATAAGCCAGATGATAGGTAGAAAGATTATTAAGTCCATAAAAAATAAGTCCGACGTATCCGGCGTGTGAAACTGAAGAATAAGCCAGCATTCTTTTGGCATTTCCTTGGGCAAGACCCATCGTATTTGCGATGAAAAGAGTTATGATGATCAATACGCCTAAAATATTGAACCACTCATCATAGACTCCGATAAATCCGATGGTCATTAATCTGAAGAAGGCGTAAAACCCTGAAATTTTTACGACACTCATCATAAAAGCAGTGATAAGCGACGGCGAGCCCTGATACACATCGGGAGCCCACATGTGAAACGGTGCTAAAGCCACTTTGAAAGCCATGGCTCCAATCATCATGATCATTCCCATAATCAACATAAAATTATCAGGAAATTCCACCGCAAAAGAATGAATTTCGTAAAGATCAAAGCTTCCGGTGCTTCCGTAGATTAACGTAATCCCGAAAAGAAGAAAACCTGTAGCGAAACATCCAATCAGAAAATACTTAAGAGAGGCTTCATTGGAGCGGAGATCGGTTTTCTGCGCACCCGCCATTACATATAAAGGTATGGACAGAATTTCAATTCCCAAAAATAATGTTACAAGATTTTGATACCCGAACAAAACGATTCCACCACATAAAGCAAACAGCATCAGTGCGTACAATTCGGATTGATGGCTTCTGTGATTACTGAAAGCAAATCCTCCCAAGAAAAAGAGAAGCAGTGTCGTAACGATAGATATTTTTGTGAACAATGCCGCATTAGAGCCGAATTCAAACATTTCGCGATACTGACTGAAAAATTCGGCTTCCGGAAGATAACTTACATACAAAGCAGCCAGCAAACCTGCGATCCCAATATACCGGGCATATTTTCCCTGATTAAATACACCGGAAAATAACGAAGCTACCGCAGTGAGGAATATAATAATTAAAACACTCATTTTTTTTATATTAACTTACCATTGATTGGTAGATAAACTTTAACGAACCACTGACCAGATCTATAACCGGCTGAGGGAAAACCCCAAAAAAGATCACCACGAATGCGATACTCAGCATTACCGTAAATTCCGGACCACTCAGATCTTTTGCAGAAGCGAGAACTTCTTCTTCCCCTGTTGTAAACATTGAATATCCATAAGCTCTGAAAAGATAAGCAGCAGCAAGAATAATGGTAATTCCTGCAATAATCGCAGCCAGTATATTGAAATCAAAAATTGATTTTAAAAGGATAAATTCTCCGATAAATCCATTAGTTAATGGCAATCCTACAGAACCCAAAAGTACGACCATGAAAAGCACAGCAAATTTTGGTGCAACACGCGCCAAACCTCCCATTTGACGAATATCTCTTGTTTTGAATCTTTTATAAAGAATATCGGCACAGAAGAAAAGCCCTACAATATTAAATCCGTGCGCAAAAGCCTGAACCAAAGCGCCTTCGCCACCTTCAATGGTGAAAGTTCCGTTCATCACCAGCATTGCCGTGGCGAAGATTCCGGCTACCATCAAACCTACGTGTGAAAACGAAGAATAGGTAAAAATTCTTTTAATATCATTTTGAATCAAAGCGATTAATGCACCATGAAGAATTCCAATAATGGCCAACATGATAACAATAGAACCGGAAATTCCTGCAATCGCATCCGGAGCTACAGGCAGCAGATACCGGAAAATTCCATATATCGCCATCTTTAGCATAATACCGGAAAGGATCATCGTAGCCTGCGTTGGAGAATAGGTATACGTGTCCGGTTGCCAAGTATGAAACGGAAATACAGGCAACTTCACTGCAAATGCAAAGAAAATAAACCAGAAAACTACCGTCTGTTGATTAATGTTCAGTTCGGCATTATACATATCGGTAACCCCGAAAGAAGGTGCGTACAGATACACATAAATGAAAGCACCCAACATGAACAGAGATCCTACGAAAGTATAAACAAAAAACTTGGTTGTGAACTGGATGCGTTTGTTTTCCTGTCCCCAAAGTCCGGCAATCAGCCAGATTGGAATCAATGTAACTTCCCAAAAAACGTAAAAAAGTAGTCCGTCTAATGCGGTGAATACCCCAACAAGCCCAAACTGCATCAGCAAAATAAGTGCGTAGAAGGAATTTCTGTAATTTACATTTTCATTAAAAGAAGAATAAATAATGAGCGGCATCAGGATATTGGTAAGCAGCAGCAACAACATGCTCATCCCGTCAACACCGAAATGCAGTGTACTTTTTATAAACTGTGACCACGGATAATTGATCTCATGCTGCAGAACACTGTCCACAGTCAGTTTACTGTCAAATCCGTTGAGAATTAAAAAAGTAACCAGCATTTGCAAAAGTGCGATGACCAGAGCAACATATTTACCGGTTTTGCCCTTCCAGGCAAACAGCAATCCCGAACCTACAAGAGGTATAAGTAATAATGCTAATAAATGATACGACATTATTATTGTAATATAAAGTTAACAATCAATATGAATCCGATCGCTAAAGTCATGATCAGAACATAATTTTCCACATTTCCGTTTTGAATTTTCTTCATGGATTTCCCACTTTCTTCAGCCCCGTCCCCAATAAAATGCACCACACGGTCCAGCACATTATTATCAAACATTTTACCTGCCCGGCCAAAACCTTCCACAGTTCGTACAATGATGGCGTGATAGAGTTCATCAATATAAAGTTTCTTTGCAGAAAGCCTTTCCCAACCGGTATAAGCATTCTCGTCCACAGGAAGTTTTCCTTTGTTAACATATCTGTTTTTAATAAACATCCAGACCGCAAAGAACATCAAAACAGTAATTCCTATCAGAAAATATTCGGTGGTGATGGAAATTCCTTTCAGATTGGCTTCCATCTGGCTTTTCGCACTTTCTGTAAGAATGGGCGACAGCCAATGTTGCAAACGGGAATAATCTCCGTGAGCAATAATATGAGGAAGATTAATTAATCCTCCAACCACAGACAAAACTGCGAGTATTGCCAAAGGAACTGTCATGTTCAAAGGGCTTTCGTGTATATGTTTTGCCTGCGCTTCAGATCCCCGGAAAGATCCGTGAAAAGTGAGGTAATACATCCTGAACATATACGCCGCCGTCAATGCAGCTATCAAGAATAAAATCACCCAAAATATCGGATTTTTCGCCCATGCAGCCACAAGAATTTCATCTTTGGAAATCATTCCCGAGAATAAAGGCATTCCGGCAATGGCAAAGGTTCCGATGAGAAAAGTGATATGAGTTATTTTTATTTTGTCTTTCAGTCCGCCCATGAAACGCATATCCTGCTCGCCGCCCATCGCATGAATTACAGAACCTGATCCTAGGAACAATAACGCTTTGAAAAACGCATGCGTCATCAGATGAAACATGGCTGCGGTATAAGCACCTGCGCCCAGAGCTACTACCATAAAACCAAGCTGCGAAACGGTAGAATAAGCTAATACTTTTTTAATATCATTTTGTCTTAATGCAAAAAACGCGGCTATCAGTGCGGTCAGAAGTCCGGTAAATAGGATTCCGTCCATTACAGTAGGTGCCAGAACATAAAGGAAGTTGGATCGAACAACCAAATAAATTCCGGCTGTTACCATCGTTGCAGCGTGTATCAATGCGGATACAGGAGTAGGGCCGGCCATCGCATCAGGAAGCCAGGTGAACAGGGGAATCTGCGCAGATTTCCCTACTGCGCCAATAAATAAAGAAGCACAAATAAAAATAATGATGGTACCGTTCAGTTCAAATTTTGAAGCATTTTGCGCCACAGAAAGAAAATCCAAGGCATTGGTATGAAAGGCGATCATGAAAATTCCCATCAGAAGCCCTAAATCTCCAATACGGTTCATGATAAATGCTTTTCTCGCCGCTTTTCCGTATTCTGCATTTTTATACCAAAATCCTATCAGAAGGTAAGAACACAGCCCGACACCTTCCCAACCGATAAAAAGGATCACATAGTTGCTTCCCATCACCAGCAGCAGCATCATGAAAATAAAAAGATTCAGGTAGGCAAAAAAACGGTGGAAACCACTGTCATTGTGCATATATCCTATAGAATAAAGGTGAATCAGGGAGCCAATCCCGGTAATGATCATCACCATCATCAATGAAAGCTGATCGATCTGAAAACTGAAATTCACCTGAACACCGTTGATCCGAAACCATTCAAAAGCACGGACAATAACAGGTTGAGAGTCTTTATCAAAATTCAGGAAAATATAACCGGCAATACAGAAGGAAATAAAAACCACCAACGTAGCGATACCACCAACCACATTTTTGGGAAGTTGTTTTCCGAAAAGCCCGTTAATTATAAATCCGGCTAACGGCAACAATAGAATAGCAAAAATTAAATTCTCCATCATCTTATCCTCTTAATTTGTTAAAAATTCCAACATCCACTGATCGCGTATTCCGGTAGAGCATCGCAATGATGGCCAGCCCAACAGCTACTTCGGCCGCCGCTACTACCATGATGAAAAACACCAGAATTTGTCCGTGTCCATCGCCATTGTAGCTTGAAAATGCTGCCAAAAGAAGGTTTACAGAATTTAGCATCAGTTCTACACAACCCAGAATAATGATGGCATTTTTCCTTAAAAGAACGCCCAAAACACCCAGACAGAATAATACTGTCGACAGAATTATAAAATAATTCAGCGGGACACTTTGTATAAATGTATTTACTTCTCCCATAATTTTATAAATCTCTTTTACCAATTAATACCGCTCCCACAATACCTGCAAGAATAAGAATAGAAGCCAGTTCGAAAGGCAGTACATATTCGTTGAATAGAAGCCGGCCTAAATTTTTTGTTAACCCCACAGAATGATCAATACCTTCTTCCGCAAAAATATCCTGTTGCAAACCACGATAGGCACCGAGAATTCCAATAAATAAAATACCCGCACTGAAAACTCCGATGAATTTCAGAGTGTTTTGTTTCTTACTTTCGTCCGCTTTATTCAGATTCAACATCATCAATAAATAGAGGAAAAGAACCATGATAGCTCCCGCATACACGATGATCTGTACAATTCCCAGAAATTGCGCATTCAAAAGAATATACATGGCCGCGATGGAAAACATGGTAACAATCAGGGCGAGAATAGAGTAAATCGGGCTTCGGGCAAATACGAAATAAGTAGCACTTGCGATGGCTATAAATGCGATCAGGAAAAATAAAATCTGTTCCATTATTTAACTGCCTTTTTTTGTAATTCACTTTGGCGATCGGTGATATCAATACGATTGTTGACATCTTCTACCAGCTTGTCTTTTCCGTAAATGAAAGAACCGCGGTTGGTTTCCACATCTACTAGTCTGTCTGTCAGATAAATGGCGGATTTCGGGCAGGCTTCTTCACACATGCCGCAGAAAATGCAGCGAAGCATATTAATTTCGTAAACCGAAGCGTATTTTTCTTCTCTGTAAAGATGTTTTTCGTCCTTAGTTCTTTCAGCAGAAATCATGGTTATGGCTTCTGCAGGGCATGCAACCGCGCACAATCCGCATGAGGTACAGCGTTCTCTGCCTTCCTCGTCTCTTTTCAGAACGTGGAGTCCGCGCCATACTTTAGCCCGGGGTTTTTCAACTTCCGGATACGAAAACACTT
Source organism: Chryseobacterium lacus (assembly GCF_003336205.1). Taxonomy (GTDB): domain Bacteria; phylum Bacteroidota; class Bacteroidia; order Flavobacteriales; family Weeksellaceae; genus Chryseobacterium_A; species Chryseobacterium_A lacus. The sequence continues at coordinate 66,770 of NZ_QPIE01000006.1, read as the reverse complement.
TTCCTTTTGGTCCTTCAAGCGCATGTCTTAAAGTGATGGCCATACCTTTCAGAATTTCCGGAAGGTAAAGCTTTTCCATAAAGGTCATTTCTTTATTAGAGACAACTTTTGACCTGTTTGTAAGTTTCATTGACTATATTTTTTGCTTTGTGCCATAGCACGCTGCTTTCAACAATTAAATTTTTTAGGCTCCGAATAATAAAATCACGGCACCGGTAACCACAAGGTTCAGTAATGCCAATGGAATTAAGGTTTTCCAACCCAAATGCATCAGTTGGTCATATCGGAATCTCGGGATCGTCCATCTGATCCACATGAAAATTAAAATACCAATGATCGTTTTTCCTAACATGGCAAAAATACTGAGTACACTGGCAATATTTTCTCCCCAATTATCTGTTACCCAGCCAATTCCCGGATAATTAAAACCACCGAAGAATAAGACCACAATTAAAGCATTGGAAATGAACATATTCACATATTCCCCGAACATATACATTCCGAAATTCATGGAAGAATATTCTGTCATATAACCGTTGACGAGTTCCGATTCACATTCCGGCAAATCAAAAGGATGACGGTTGGTTTCTGCCATCGCAGCAACAAAAAAGATGATGAATGCCAAGGGTTGATAAAGAATGTTCCAATTGAAACCATCCACTTCAAAAAGTCCCCAAAGTTTTCCACTTCCCTGATCAGCAACAATAGTGTTCAGGTTCAGGCTGCTGCTCATCATAATGATGGAGAGCAGGGAAAGTCCCATCGCCAATTCGTATGAAATCATTTGCGAAGACGCACGAATAGCACCAATTAATGAATATTTATTATTGGAAGCCCAGCCTCCAATCATCATTCCGTAAACTCCTATCGAAACCATTCCAATCAGGAAAAGCACGCCCACATCAATATTAGCCACTTGCAAACTGAAAGAATCGCCACCAATGTTTATTGATTGTCCCCACGGAATAACAGCACCTGTAATAAGTGCGATAAACATAGTGATGGAAGGTCCCAGTATAAACAGAAATCGATCTGCACCCGTAGGGATAAATCCTTCTTTGAAAAATAATTTCCCACCGTCGGCTAAAGGTTGCAGAAGCCCAAAAGGCCCGGCTCTGTTGGGCCCGATTCTGTCCTGTAAAGCCGCTGCAACTTTTCTTTCACCCCAAGTAGAGTAGGCTGCAATACCCAGCGATACCGCAAAAAGCGTAACAACCAATATGATTTTAAAAGTAATTAAATCCATAAAATTTTTATTTGAAATTCGAAAATTGATGATGGAGATGCACTCTTATTTAAATTTTCAAATTGCCACATTTTCCAAATTATTTTTGTTCTTCCGCTTGATGTTCGTCTTTATTGCTGAGTTGTTTCGCAAATGGATTGTCCAATAGAACAGGTTCATCCACTGGTTTTTGATAGTGGTTCAGTGAAATTACCGAATGCCTGTCGATATGTCTTGGTCCTTCGATATTCCAGAACTTGGTATCTTTTTTATCCCAACGGCAAGAGTTGCAGATCCATTCTTCAGATTCTGCGTATTGGTCTTGCCTTGTGGTTACGCGAATAACCTCATCTCCTTTCATCCAAAGAACCACTTTTCCTGAACATTTATCGCATTCGCAGCTGGCGTTCATAGGTTTTGTAAACCAAACGCGGCTGGCAAATCTTGAAGTTCTATCGGTTAATGCGCCTACAGGGCAAACATCGATCACGTTTCCGATGAAATCATTGTCCAGGGCTTTATTTAGATACGTTGAAATCTCTGCCTGTTCACCTCTGAAAAGAATTCCGTGTTCCCGTTCTTCAGTCAGTTGATTCGCCAGAAGAACGCATCTTGCACACAGGATACATCTGTTCATGTGAAGTTTGATGTAAGGACCAATATCTTCCGGTTCGAAAGTTCTCCTTTCAAATTCGGTTCTTGTACGTTCAAGGCCGTGTTCATACCCTAAATCTTGAAGATGGCATTCTCCTGCCTGGTCGCAGACAGGACAATCCAAAGGGTGGTTGATGAGAAGGAATTCCGTCACGGCGTGTCTTGCTTCCTGGGTTTTTTCGGAATTCAGGTTTTTCACTTCCATTCCGTCCATTACTCCGGTTCTGCAACTGGCGACCAGTTTTGGCATTGGCCTTGGATCCGCTTCCGAACCTTTGGATACTTCTACCAGACAGGTTCTGCATCGTCCGCCACTGGTTTCCAGCGGCTTATAATAGCACATTGCAGGCGGTACAGATTTTCCTCCGATTTGTCTTGCAGCTTCCAGAATGGTAGTTCCTGGTGCAACTTCGGTTTCCTGACCGTCGATGGTGATTTTAAATTTTTTAACTTCTTCGCTCATATTTCAATCAAGCAAATGCTTTCTGTATTTAATTAATTGGCTGCCGGAGCAGGAATTGGATCAGCGTAATTGGCCAAACCGTAATTTTGTGTTTGGGAGAGTTCCGGATTTTTCACGTGCCATTCAAATTCATCTCTGAAATGTCTGATAGCTGCTGCTACGGGCCACGCTGCGGCATCACCCAGAGGACAGATGGTGTTTCCTTCAATTTTTCTTTGTATGTCCCAAAGCAAATCAATATCTTCCAAGGTTCCTTCTCCTTTTTCTATTTTTTTCAGAATTCTATACATCCATGGTGTTCCTTCGCGGCACGGTGTACACTGGCCGCAACTTTCGTGGGCATAAAATCTTGCTAAAGTCATGGTGTGTTCCACAATGCACTGGTCTTCATCCAGCACTTCAAAACCGCCGGATCCCATCATGGTTCCTGTAGCAAAACCGCCATCTGCCAAGGATTCGTAGTTCATGTATCTGGGTTCGCCGTTGATGGTTTTCAACAATAAATTGGCGGGAAGGATAGGAACGGAAGAACCCCCCGGAATGCAGGCTTTCAGTCTTTTACCATTAGGAATTCCGCCGCAGTATTCGTCTGAATAAATGAATTCTTCTACAGTAATGGTCATGTCTATTTCATAAACGCCGGGTTTATTGATATTTCCACAAGCTGAAATAAGTTTGGTTCCTGTAGATTTTCCTACTCCGATTTTAGCATACTCTTCGCCGGTAATATTGATAATAGGAACTACTGCCGCAATTGATTCGACATTGTTCACTACGGTAGGCCGTTCCCAAAGTCCTTTTACTGCGGGAAAAGGTGGTTTCAGCCTTGGGTTTCCTCTTTTTCCTTCCAAAGATTCCAGAAGGGCAGTTTCCTCGCCACAAATGTAAGCTCCGGCACCGCGCTGCACATAAATCTCACAGTCGAAGCCGGTTCCCAGAATGTTTTTACCTAAGAATCCTTCTTTTCTGGCTTCTTCTATTGCTTCTTCCAGAATGTCGGTAATCCATGTATATTCACCGCGGATATAGATATAGGAAGTGTTAGAACCCAAGCAAAAGGATGAAATCAACATCCCTTCAATCAAAAGATGGGGGATAAATTCCATTAAATAACGATCCTTGAAAGTTCCAGGTTCTGATTCATCGGCATTCACAACAAGGTGTCTGGGTACGCCTTCGGGTTTCGCAAGGAAACTCCATTTCAAACCGGTGGGGAAACCTGCTCCGCCACGACCGCGAAGGCCTGAAATTTTCACCTCTTCCAGAATTTCTTCGGCAGTCATTTTCAACGCTTTTTCCAGAGCTTCGTAACCGCCTCGCTTTCTGTACACCTCGAAATGACGGATTCCCTCTACGTTAGCGTCTTTAAGTAAAAGTTTTTTACTCATTTTATTATTCAGTTAATCCAAAGCAAAAGTACCCTGTCTACAGAGATTCAGGATTTCATCTACTTTTTCAATCGTTAAATTTTCTTGATAAAACTTGCCCAGCTGCATCATTGGTGCATAACCGCAGGCTCCGAGACATTCCGCAGGTTTCAGCGTAAAAAGGCCGTCGGCAGTTGTTTCTCCGTCTTTGATGTTAAGTTGAGTACGGATATGATTCAGGATTTTTTCGCTCCCTCTTGTAAGACAAGGGCCGGTTCGGCATACTTGCAGAACATATTTTCCGACTGGCTTCATATTGAACATCGTGTAGAAAGTAGCTACTTCATACACTTCAATGGGCTTAATATTCAAAATTACAGCAACGTAATCCATGACAGGAACATCCAGCCAGCCTCCAAATTCATCTTGTGCTATATGCAGAATCGGAATAAGGGCAGATTTTTGTTTTCCTTCCGGATATCTTGCGATAATTTTATTGACCTGTTCTAAAGTTTCAGGTTTGAAAGCAATCGTTTCGCTCATCTTTATTTAGATTAAAAAACAAAGAACAAAAGAGAATATACTCTACAGTTTTTGTCCAATTTTTTTCTTTTTTTTAATTTTTTTTCTTTTTCTCTGACTTTCGGCTTTATGCATCCAGTTCTCCGGCAATCACGTTCATGGAACACATGGTTACAATAGCGTCCGAAATCATGGATCCTTTGATCATTTCCGGATAAGCCTGATAGTAAATAAAACACGGCCTTCTGAAGTGCAGCCTGTATGGAGATCTGCCGCCGTCGCTCACCAGATAGAATCCAAGTTCGCCATTTCCTCCTTCCACAGCGTGATAAACTTCGCCTTTCGGTACGTCTGTTTCACCCATCACAATCTTGAAGTGATAAATCAGCGCTTCCATATTATTGTAAACATCGGCTTTTTCGGGCAAATAAAATTCGGGAACATCTGCATGGAAATCTCCATCAGGTAAGTTTTTATAAGCTTGCTCAATGATTTTTAAGCTTTCCCAAACTTCCTGCTGGCGCACCATAAAACGGTCGTAAGTATCTCCAGAAGTTCCAACCGGAATAATAAAATCAAAATCCTGATAAGAAGAATAAGGATTGGCTACCCGTACATCATAATCTACGCCTGTTGCCCGAAGGTTTGGCCCTGTAAATCCGTAGCTTAAAGCTCTTTCGGCTGATATTCCTCCTACATTGATACAGCGATCCATAAAAATCCGGTTTCTTTCATTCAAGGCACAAAATTCGCCCCATATTTTCGGGAATTTTTTGAGCCAAGCTTGCAAAAGTTCATGAAATTTTGGAGAAAAATCTCTTTCAAAACCGCCGATTCTTCCCATATTTGTGGTCATTCTTGCTCCGCAGATCTGCTCATACAACTCATAAATAGCTTCTCTTTCGCGGAAAAGATAGGTGAGTCCGGTGATAGCTCCCGCATCCATAGCGGTTACGCCATTGCATACGAGGTGATCTGCAATACGGGCGATTTCCATCATGATAACCCTCATATAATCTACCCGTTTTGGAACTTCGCAACCGATGAGTTTTTCCACTGTCATGTGCCATCCTAAGTTATTGATGGGCGCTGAGCAGTAGTTCATACGGTCTGTTAATGTGGTGATTTGAGCAAAATTTCTTCGCTCACAGATTTTTTCATACGCCCTGTGTATATAACCTATAGTTTGCTCCGAATGCAGGATTTTTTCGCCGTCCATAGTAAGGACGTTTTCAAAAATACCGTGCGTTGCCGGATGCGTAGGTCCTAAATTCAGGGTGTACAACTGTCCGTCAACATGCTCTTCGGAAGAATATTGGCTGATGATATTTGATAATTTGTTGTCTTTCATAATTTTGGCTTTGGGTGCAGCATTTATCTTCCGAACATTTTATCATCCTTGTCAGTCCTGGTGCCGTCTTCAAGGCGGTATTCTTTCAACATCGGATGATACCCAAGGTCTTCCATATTCAGAATAACTCTCAGATCCGGGTGTCCCTTGAAGATGATTCCGAAGAAATCATACGTTTCACGCTCCATCCAGTTGGCGCCTGCAAACAGATCGGTAAGAGTTTCAAATTCCGCTTCCTCTCTCTTTGCAAAAGCTTTCAGTCGGATTCTGAAATTTTCTTTCATATTGTGAAGATGATAAATAACACCTAATTCCTTTTCCGGCTGTTCAGGATAATGAATACCTGTAACATCTGTCAAAAAATTAAATTCCAGAGAAGAATCGCGAAGGTGATGAATCACTTTTTTGATGTCTTCTTTTTTTATTTCCAAGGTCAGCATGCCATAAGGTTCTGAACTGTGCAGAATGCTTTCGGGAAATTCTCTGCTGAGGGCTTCTAAAACAAATTTGTTGGTCATATTATTCATTCAAAATTCAAGATTGTTGAATCTGAAATTATTGTATTCCGTAAGATTCTAAAAGTTCTTTGTATTGTGGCATATCTCTTCTTCTGATGCTCTCGCTCTGAGCGAGTGCCTGAACTTGCATTACACCTTCTATGATTTGCTCGGGCCTTGGCGGACATCCCGGTACATATACATCTACAGGAATTATTTTGTCAATTCCCTGTAATACAGAATAAGTGTCAAAAATTCCTCCGCTGCTGGCGCACGCTCCTACGGCAACTACCCATCTAGGTTCTGCCATCTGAGTGTAAACTTGTTTCAAAACGGGACCTAATTTTTTGGAAATAGTTCCGCATACCATCAGCATATCGGCGTGGCGCGGTGAAAAAGAGTTTCTTTCCATTCCGAATCTTGCACCATCAAAAGTTGGATTCAGGAAAGCCATATATTCGATACCGCAACATGAAGTGGCAAAGGGTAGTGGCCAAAGTGAATGGCTTCTTGCCAAACCAATAACACTGCTTAATTTAGTAGCAAAGAAACCTTCTCCTTCCAAGCCATCGGGTGGAGTGGCATCCATTCTTACGGTTGGTTTATTATCTGACATAATGTTTTTTCTTTTTAAAAATTAAAATTTTATCGATCCCAATCCAATGCGCCGCGTTTCCACACATAAAGAAATGCGAGGAAAAAAACAGAAACAAAGGTAAGAACCGCTAAAAATCCTTCCATTCCAAATTCCCGGAAATTAACCGCATAAGGATAGAAGAATACGATTTCCACATCGAATAATACAAAGAGCACAGCGGTGAGGAAATATTTAACCGAGAAAGGAGTTCTTGCATTGCCTTCTACTTCCACTCCGCATTCAAACGTGTCATTCTTAGCATTCTTGGCCTTACTTTGTTTTGGGCCCAGAAAATGAGTGCCGGCAAGAGAGAGTAATACAAAACCCAACCCTACAGCTGCCTGTATAATAATGGGAATGTAATTTTCAGGTAAATTCATAATCTTTTTTTTACTTTCCGGGATGGCTGATTTTATCCATCAGTATAAGTTTAGAACGGAATGATGAATCTTTTATTTCTATCATTTCCGCACTCCATAGTCTGCAAATTTAATGATTATTACCTTAAAAACAGAATCTAAACCTTAAAAATCAAAGGTGATAAAAATAAGCTTTAGGTAATTTATAATAATTCAAAATAATTATTTTCGGGAAGTTTTTTTAATCTTCCGAAGCGCCAGAAAAGCAAGGTATCCAATGTAAAGAAACAGAAAACTGGCAAACAAAATATTGATTATGGTGTTTGTTTTTTCGTCCTCTACCTGAAAAAATTGGTTGTAAAGGATAAAAATTGCGATCAAAACGGCATAAATATAGAGTTGCTTTTTCATAGTATGAGGGAATACGTTCGTCTTCTTTTATGATTTATCGGCTCATAATCTTGCCAAAGAAGTTGGATGGCTTTATTTTCTTCCAACTCAGGATTCGTTTCGAGATATTTCACTCCTTTTTGTTTAAAAACCTCATAGATTTCTTTAAAAATAACCGAAGTAATCCCTCTTTTCTGATAATCGGGATGAATGCCAATAAGATAAAAATTTGCTCTGTCGTTTCTTTTTCCAGCTTGCAACAGATGCCACCAACCAAAAGGAAACAGTCTGCCGTTCGCTTTTTGAAGTGCTTTTGAATACGAAGGCATGGTGATGGCGAACGAAATTAATTTTCCCTGAGAATCTGTGATGGCGACGATGTAATCCTTGTCAATAAATTTAAAATATTTGTCACGGTAGGTGTGAATTTGTTCATCCGTAATCGGAGTATAGCTGGAGAGATGTCTATAAGTTTCGTCCAATAGCTTGAACATGGGTTCTACATAGGGAAGAATTTCTTTCTTTGAATTAAATTTAAGGACTTTAAGTTGATATTTTTGGAGAATGAGATCATTAAACCTGATGATTTTTTCCGGCAGTTGTTCTGGAAATACCAGCTCATATTCAACCCATTCTTTCTCTTTTTCTAATCCTGCTTTTTCAAAATGCTCAGCATAATAGGGCGCGTTGTAAATGCCGATCATGGTGGCCAAACGGTCGAAACCTTTGGTCAGCACACCTGATTTGTCCAGATTGGTAAATCCCATCGGGCCTTCTATTTTCGGAATGTTTTTTTTCCTGGCAAAATCTTTTATTTTTTCGATCAGCACTTGCGAAACCTCGGGGTCATCAATAAAATCGATCCATCCGAACCGGACTTTATCGATGCCAAGTTCTTCTTTTTCTTTAAAATTAATGATTGCGGCAGTTCTTCCAACGATTTTCTGATCTCTGTAGGCGAGATATAGTCGCGCTTCAGAATATTGTAAAGCGGGATTATGACGGGGATTCCAAATTTCTTTCTCTTCCGCAATGAGTGGCGGAACAAAATTTTTGTTATTTTTGTAAAGTTCCATCGGAAATGTAATGAAAGCCATCATTTCTTTGGCGGATTTTACTTCAATAACTGAGATCTCGGACATGATGTTTCAGGCTTTTGGATTTCAATACACAAATATAGCTGAAACTTGTCATAATGGGCTTTATTTGGCATAGTTTTTACATAAAATGTTAAGAAAAAAATAATCAAAATTTTATACAAACACAATGAGTTATTACTTAATTATCGGAGCTGTTTTTATCATAAGTATGATCGTACAGAACAGGCTCCGTTCAAAATTCGCCCATTACTCGAATGTTCATTTGCAGAATGGAATGTCCGGAAAAGAAATTGCTGAAAAAATGCTGCGAGACAACGGGATTCAGGATGTGCAGGTCATCTCTGTTCCTGGACAGCTTACAGACCACTATAATCCACAAAATAAAACCATTAATTTATCTGAAGGTGTTTATATGCAGAGAAATGCAGCTGCCGCAGCAGTGGCAGCTCACGAAACAGGACATGCAGTACAACATGCAGTAGGATATTCCATGCTGCAACTTCGTTCCAAAATGGTTCCTGCGGTCAACATTTCTTCTAGGCTTCTTCAGTTCGTACTGATGGCTGGTATTCTGGTGATGGCCACCAGCGGAAATAAAACCTTACTTCTGGCAGGGGTTATCCTATTTGCGGTCACCACTCTTTTTGCTTTCGTTACTTTACCTGTGGAATATGATGCGAGCAACCGGGCATTGGCTTGGCTGAGAAGTTCTGGGACACTGGCCAATAATGCTGAATATGAAGGCGCTCAGGACAGTTTGAAATGGGCTGCCAGAACCTACGTTGTTGCGGCATTAGGTTCGCTTGCACAGCTCATTTATTTTGCTTCACTGCTTACAGGAAGAAGCAGCGATTAAGTTGCAAAACTAAAAGAAACATGAAGCATTTCGGACAATTGTTCTGAAATGCTTTTTTTTTGCGACAATTTTACCATGGCACGGATACGGCAGTTATGTTCACTTTCAAACTCGATAATCTGCGCTCCGGCTTTGTTGAGAAGGGTGAAAATAAGATGTTGCTGGCTGAAACTGAAACTTGCAGAAAGTTCTGTCTCAAGTTCCCGGGTAATAATTTTTGAAGATTCCAACGTCAGTTTTGCGGTTTCTTTATACGCTTTTACCAATCCTGAAACACCGAGTTTTGTGCCACCATAATACCGGACAACGATCAGAAGAATATTGGTAACTGCATGTGCTAACAACTGATTGTAAATCGGAAGTCCAGCGCTTCCTGCAGGTTCTCCGTCATCGTTGGCTCTGTGCAATTCACCTTCAAGTCCGATTCGAAAAGCATAACAATGGTGTGTAGCCTTTGGATGTTCCGTTTTTACAGCTTCCAGACAGGTTTTCATGCTGTTTTCATCATGAACCGGAAACGCATAACCGATAAATTTACTTCCTTTTTCTTTTAAAAGAACGGAATCAACAGAAGTTTCAATTGTGGTGAATTCATACATTACTGATACTTCAGTTTTAATTAATGATTTTTATAATGATATATCGTGTTTTCAGAAATTACGCTTTTCCCATCAGGAGCAACGGGCAGAACCGGAGCTACTGTTCCTTTTTTGAAATGTAGGTGTTCATTATGAATCACCACGGCTTCGTCCCAAAGAGAACTGTCAATAAATTGTTGAAGGGTGTTTCTGCCACCTTCTACCATCACCGATTGTATCTGTTCCTCAAAGAGAGTGGCCATCAGATGTTTCAGAAAATGTTGTCTTTCTGTTTTAATGAAAGTAAGATGACCTTCTTGCATTTCTTTTACAGAGTTGAAAATAAACGTTTTCGCTTCAGCATTAAAAATATTAAAATCAGAAGGAACTTTCAAATCAAAATCGATAAGAATCCTGATTGGGTTTTTCCCCGAAACCTGACGAACTGTAAGGCTGGGATTATCGTTCAGAGCAGTGTTGGTTCCCACTAAAATAGCATGTTCCTCGGCGCGCATCTGATGCATATATTGATGGGTAATTTGGGCGGAGATTGCTGCCGGCTGGAAATTTTTGTCCATAAAACCGTCTGCAGACTGTGCCCATTTCAGAAGGATGTAGGGTCTTTTTTTCTCATGATAAGTGAAAAATCTTTTGTTTAACTCCCGACATTCTTTTTCAAGAACTCCCGTCGTTACGTCAATTCCGGCTTGTTTCAGTAATTTTATACCTTGTCCGCAAACTTTTTCATTACAGTCTGTACTTCCGATTACCACTCTTTTGAAACCAATTTCCACGAGTTTCGCAGCGCAGGGTGGTGTTTTTCCGTAATGGGAACAGGGTTCAAGGGAAACATACAGCGTAGATTCCCGCAAAAGTTCTGGATTTTTAACTGACGCGATAGCATGAATTTCGGCGTGAGGGCTTCCCGCCCGTTGATGATACCCTTCTCCGATAATGACGCCGTTATGCACAATAACACATCCAACCAAAGGATTCGGAAAAGTGTTTCCTGCTGCTTTTTCAGCAAGTTCTATACACCGGTGAAGGTAGATTTCATCATGATTCATAGGATTAAAAAAGGCGAAGTCTTGATGCTCCGCCACTTTTTTTTAATAGGATGTAAATTTATTCGCCTCCAATGATTTGATGAAGGCTTTGTTTCATAGATTCCAACTGAGCCTTTTTTTGATCAATTGTGTTGTAAGTATCTCTCAAAAGCGGATTTTCACGGGAAGGATTGGTAAAAAATCCAATGTTGTTTTCCAGTTTTACAATCTCCGCTTCCAGATCTCCAATCTGATTCTTGATTTTTCGGGCTTTATCGGTAATTTGACCTTCGCTCAATCCATCTTCTTTCAGTTCATAATCATGGATTTTGTTCAGCTTCATCTTTTCTCTCATGGTTTTGTTAAACTCAGAGTTGATGCTGATTTTTTCTCTCGGTACTTTCCCGATATTGTTCCATGAAGTTTTGATTTGTTCTATTTTTTCTACGCTTCCTTCTTCATCGGTCACGTTTTTCAATTCTTCAAGAAGTGCTTTTTTCTGCTGAAAATTCTCTTTCCAGTTATCATTTTGCACATTGTTTTTTGCTCTGTATTGGTTGAAGAAAACATTGCAAGCTTCGCGAAACTCGTCCCACACTTTATTGGCCATACTTCTGGGAACATGCCCGATCGTTTTCCAGTCATCCTGAAGTTTTTTGAACAGCGGAACAGCAGTATCCCAATCTTCAGAATGCATATTATCTTTGGCAGTTTGGATGAGTTTCATTTTTTCATCCAGATTGTGTTGCTGATTGTGTTTCAGATTTTTGTAGAATTCATTTTTAGCGGAATTAAAGTTCCGGATGGTTTCTTTAAAATCATTCCAGTTCTGATTGGATATTTTTCTGGGAACATTTCCGGTTTTCAGGAAGTTGGCCCGTAATTCTTCCATAGTTTTTATGGCGGTTTGCCAATAATGATGATTGGGTTCCTTCTCCGGTGAAGCCAGTTTCTTAATTTCCTCGATAATGTTGTTCTTTTTCTCCAGATTCTCTTGTTGCTCCGCTTCTATTTGAGCGTTCAACTCACTCTTTCTTTCATGTATCCTGTTAGAAATTTCTTTAAACACCTCCCATGTTTTTTCTCTGAATTCTTCTGCAACAGGTTCAGCTTCCTCTTTCCACAATTTGTGCAGAAACTGCAGTTCGTTCAATGCTTTCTGTACGGAAGATTCTTTTTCCAACTCTTGAGCTCTTTCAATAATATGTTGTCTTTTCTCAAGATTATGGCTGTATTCCTGTTCCAGATATTCCTTGTTCATATCCAGCATCTGATAAAACTGATTCAGATGATGAAAGTAATTGTTATTCAGTATTTTAAATTCTGATTTAGCTACTTGTCCGGCATTTCCCCACTCTTGTTTTATTTCCCGGATTTCTTTAAAAAGATTCACTCCCGGTTCCGAATTGGTATATAGATTTTTCAACCTCTCAATGATACTTTGTCGTTGTTCCAGATTTTTTGCCTGTTCCGCATCTTGCTGTTGGTGAAAAGCATCTTGTTTTTCCCTGAAAATGGAAATTAATCCGGAAAGTTTGGCCTGAGAAGGGTGTTCATAATGAACTCGCTCTTCCGGAAGTTCTGTATCAGCAGCTTGATTTTTATGCTCTTCAGATTCATCATGAATGATTTTGAAAGCATGTTCTTTCAGTTGGTGGAATTTTTTATGGTAAGCTCCGGCATTATTTAGATTAATCAGCTGTTCCATTCGCTCCATGATCTGTGGCAGAGTAAGTCCGGAAAGTTCGTCTTCTTTATGTTCGTCTTCCAAAGCTTCGTGAATTTCTTCAGATTCTTCAGCTACAGGTTTTTCTTCAGAAATAACTTCAGATTTCGGTTCCAGCTTGTTCTCTTCAGCAGAAGTTTGCTTCAGCTCTTCAGGCGCCATTTCAGGCTTCGGATCTTCATGAGCCGGAATCTCTTCTTCTGCATTTTCAGAAGAAGTTTGAATTTGATCTTCAGAGATTGGTTGAACAGCTTGGTTTTCAGTGTTGTTTTCTTGATTTTCTGATGCTGGCTGAACCTGTTCTTTTTCAGAACTGTCCTGAATTTCTTCAGGTTGTTTAGTGTCAGGTTCTTCTTCAGAAGAAACTTCAGACTTCGGTTCATTGGAAGTTTCTTTTCCTTCTTCATAAACAGCTTCTATTTGAGAATCTTCCGGAGCTGAAATCTCTTTTTCAGCATTTTCAGAATTGGGTTGGATCTTATTTTCAGACGTTGACGGTTGAGCCGCTTTATTTTCAGCGTTCATGTCTTGGTTTTCGGAATTGGGCTGGTCCGTAATCATAGCAAATCTTTTTGAGATAAAGGTCAATATATACAGAGTATGGCGATGGTGCCACAATCAGGCAATAAATATAATAATTTTTTTTTGAAACCTCATTTGGGATTTACTTTTTTTAGCATGCATCAACGGTTCCAGAGTTGCCAAGCTTTTTCTGCCTGTTGTTCAAGCATATAGAGGCCGTTCAGCGTAGTGGCGCCGGATATTCCAGCTTTTTTCAAAAAATGCGTAACCGGAGGATTGTAGATGAGATCAATCACCAAATGTTGTGGACTTAGGCTCTCAAAAGGGAAAGGTACACAATCTTCCGTCGCCGGAAACGTGCCGACAGGGGTACACTGCACAATAATCCGGCGTTGTTGAACAAACTCCGGACTGAGATTTTCGAAATTTAGATTTCCTTTCCGGCTCACTGTTTCATAAGGAATATCCATTTGTCTGAAAACATACTGTACTGCTTTTGCTGCACCGCCGTTTCCTAAGATTAATGCGCTGTTGTGAAAATCTTTCTTTAGAAGGAGCAGGCTTTTCTCAAATCCTACAGCATCGGTATTGTATCCGGTTTTCTTCCCGTTTCGGATCGCGATCACATTCACAGCTCCAATTTGTTGTGCTTCTTCACTCAGCTCATCTAAGTAAGGAAGAATCTGTTCTTTATAAGGAATGGTGACATTCAGCCCGGAAAGTCGTTCTATTCTGAAAATCTTGTCTATTTCTTGAATATCTTTGAGATCAAAAACCTGATAGGTGTCTTCCAGCATTAGACGGTCAAATTTATCGCTGAAATACTTTTGGGAAAAAGAGTAGGAGATATTACGGCCGATCAGCCCGAAAATTCTTGGTGGCTTCATCCTTCAAAAATACAAAAAAGACTCAGTAAAACTGAGCCCTTGATGATGATTTTTGCGATGTTTAAAGTTATCGAACAATAATTTTATGAGATTTTCCGTCTAATACCAGCAAGTAAGTTCCTCTTGCAAGATGATTAAGATGGATTTCAGAGGAAGTTTTGAACGGATGCGCAATGCGTTGCATCAAACGTCCTTCCAAGCTATAAATCTCAGCACTCATTATTTTCTTGAGATATTTTCCTTTTACATACAATACGCCGTTTACTACAGGATTAGGATACACTTTTATAGTTTCCTGTACATTGTTTTCAGCGGTATTTAAGGTGTAACATGACCATGTAAGATCATCTATTGCTACACGTTCTCCAGAGTTAGGTTGAATAACTTTAATCACCACATCTCCTGTAATATTCAGATTACTCAAAGTAGTTGTAGTAACTGTTGAGCTGTATGGAATGGTTCCAACGTTGGCTCCGTTGATTTCTACATTTAAATTTCCGCCACTTCCGGAAAATTTCAACTGCGTTGTCAAGGTGATGGAACTGATTCCTCCCGAAATTGAGGAAGAGGTAAGGCTTCCGTTGCGAATGGTAATTGCTTTGTTGTTGATAGTTTCGTCGGTTCTGGCATCGGTCGCCGTCCAAGTAATTCCGTTGTTGGTCCAGGTTCTGCTGCTGTAACTTCCGGAATTTGTTGTAGGAATATTTTCAAAATCTTCTGTACCGCAACTTCCTCCCGGAGTTCCGGCAAGGGTGGTAGCAGAAATGGTATTGCTGGCAGCGGAGGAGTTTCCTGAACTATCCTTGGCAATAACATAAAAAGAATATGTAGTGGAAGCTGTCAGTCCGGAAATGTTAGCGGAAGTTCCTGTTACGGTAGAGTGGTAGGTTCCGTTCATATAAATATCATAAGCCGCAACAGCGATATTATCTGTAGAAGCTGTCCAGCTTAACGAAACAGAATTTGTAGTAGTTCCGGTCGCGGTTAGTGCTGTTGGTGCTGTTGGGGGCGTACTGTCCGGTGTTCCCCAAATGTCATTTACCCATTGCGGATTATCAATAAAAGGATTCCGGTTTCCCTGAAAAGTATAGGAAGCATTATTTCTGGAAATTTCTGCATTGGATACAGGATCCTGAATGTGCCACAGCATCAGCTGCTGAAGCTGCCAGTTTTGAAGTCCAGGATAAGCACTTCCTCCCAACATATTTCCGGAATTGAAACCGCTCAATTGCGTTTCATAACGCGTTACAAAATAAAAAATCATTCTCGCTACGTCACCTTTAAAAGCGTCGATAGGCTCAAAAACAGTTCCTGAATATCCCGGGGAAATAGAACTGCCCACTTTTGATCCGTTGAGGGAAGTAAAAGATGCGCTGCCCACTTTCCCAAAAGGATAATTGCTTCGCATTCCGTTCACTTTTCCGTCGGTAGCACGTACAGTATGAATGTCATTTTTCATCGGGCTGCCTTCGTTAAATAGACTTTGTGGAACAATATGTTCGCGGTTATAACAGTCGCCTTCATTGGAATAATTTCCACATTGTTTTTGTCCAGGAGTAAAGTTATAAGGATCTGGACCATTAGGGTTTTCTGAATAAATGTCGAGAACAGTTCCGTCGTTTTCATAAAAATAATCACGGTCGGTAGTCATATAACCAGTCCAGAGTCCGTTATATCCCTGATCGGAATGTCCGTTGGTGATAATTTGTTTCAGTTTCGTTTTCAAGGCTGCACCGGTTAGGGTAGCAGTCCCATTATAATATCCCGCTGGAGGTTGCGCATCGGCATAGTGCCCAGCCAGAATAAACAAAAGTACTATGAGTATTTTTTTCATTATAAGTGACATAAAAAATAAACGGCAAAATTACGAAAAAATAAATAGGCAACAGATCAGGAACGGATGATATATCTCCTGTTAATTTTTGAAAATAACCACGAAACGGCAAATCCAAAACCTCCCGCTGTAAGGGTAACCAAGACATAATTAATCGGTTCTATTTTCACAGGAAAAGGAAGGGTCGGGTTGGCCATGAAAATGCCCGTATGCAGTTGTAGCAGGCAGATGAGTGTTCCGATAATCAACCCGGAGACAATTCCTGCAAACACAATCAGAAGGCCGGTAAAGAAATAGGTGCGCCGGAGATGATGCAGCGGAAAACCAAGAGAGATCAACGATAGCGACTGGTTCTTTTTGTCTAGCTGAAGGATAATAATTGCGCCCGCCAGATTGAAAGTTGTGATGAGAATGACCAATCCGAAAATAAGATAAATAAAAAGTTTTTCGATGTTAATCATCTTCCAGAAAGCAGCGTTTTCTTCATTTTTCGTGGTGATGGTGTACGGACTTCCCAGTTTCTGCTGAAGTTCTTTTTTTATTTTATCTGTAGCAGCGGGATCTTTCAGCTGAATGACGATTTGATAAGCCGCATTCTTAGGAAGTTCCAAGAGTTGCTGTGTGATTTCGATAGGGCCGATAATATAATTGTTCAGCTGATCGTTTCCGGAGAAAACACCGCTCACATACACATCTTTTTTATTGAAAATATCTTCCTCTTTCTGAATCAGACCGGTTCCTGCTTTTGGCATAAAGACCGTGGCAAAATCTAGTCCGTCGCCTACAGGAACAGCGAGCCGGTTGTTCAAGCTGTGCTCCATAAGCACTTCATTGGAATATTTAAAACTGGGATAAGTGCCGTAAAAAACATTTTTATGAATAGGATTTACACTGGTATAAGCAGAATCCACTCCCCGAAGAACTGCAATATCCCCTTTGCCGGAATAATCTATATAAACTTTTTCCTCAATTACTTTGGAATATGCTGCAACAGACGGCTCTTTCTTCAGGACAGATTCCAGTGCAGGAATATCTTTCAGGGTTTTTCCTGATTTGCTTTTTATGGTAAGGTCAGCATGAAGGTCGGAGATGAGTTCCCGGTTCAGTTCTTCCAATCCGGAAAATACAGAAACAATGATGAACATCGCAGCCACAGCCACCGTCATGGCAATTGCGGCAAGCCAGGTAATAAAAGTAACCGCTGTACTGCCTTTTCGGGCAATCAGATAACGTCTTGCAATGTACAGAGGTGTGTTTTTCAAAGCGGCAGATTTATGCTATAAAACAGGATTATCTCCTTCGCCCCGCAGTTCGCGTTCTATTTTTTCCACATCGTCCAGAGAAGTGTCCAGATAAAACTGAAGATCAGGAATTATACGAACCTGTTTTGCCATTTTCTGTCCCAAATAGTTGCGGTATTGCGCTTTATTGGTTTCTATTTCTTTCATCACAGGACCTCTAAACTCCTGCGGAAAAATGCTGAGGTAAATTCTTGCGATACCCAGATCTGGAGTTACTTTAGCATCAGAAACCGATACCAGAAAATTCTGTTTGCTTTCTGAAGCCTGCTTTCTGAAGAGTTCCGCGAAATCTTCCTGAATAATCTGAGCTATTTTTCTCTGTCTATTGCTTTCGTTCATAATGCAAATTTAGTACTTTTGTCTGAAATCTACAGTCTCGGTGATGAACCAAAACAGTTAGATTAATTTTTTAACAACATATGAAAATAGAACATTTAGGAATTGCCGTGAAATCGCTGGAAAATGCAGATTTGCTTTTTTCAAAACTTCTGGGAGCTGAACCATATAAGCACGAAACCGTCGAGAGGGAAGGCGTCACGACTTCATTTTACAAAACGGGAGAGAGTAAAATCGAACTTCTGGAAGCATCCAATGCCGAAAGTCCTATCGCAAAATTCATCGAAAAAAGAGGCGAAGGTATTCATCATATCGCTTTGGGGGTTGAAAATATCGCAAAAGAAGTTGAACGGTTGAAAAAAGAAGGGTTTATTTTCATTTCCGAAGAGCCCAAAGAAGGTGCTGATAACAAGCTCGTTGTCTTTCTTCATCCCAAATCTACCAATGGAGTGTTGGTGGAATTATGCCAAGAAAAGCCTTAATTAGTTTTGAAATTCTGTAAAAAAGATTATTTTTGCAACCCAACAAAAGAACAAATGTTCTTCGGGTCCTATAGCTCAGTTGGTTAGAGCACCTGACTCATAATCAGGTGGTCCCTGGTTCGAGCCCAGGTGGGACCACAATCCGTCTCATGATAAAAATTGAGACGGATTTTTTTATTTTCACGATTTTTTATTCTGAATCTTTCTTTTTCTGACAGCTTTTACATTTATTAAATGGGTTGTTAAAAAAGTATTAATTATTTTCATGGAAACTGTATTTACATTATTTTTGCCCAAATCTGATAATTAATGGAGCATTTTGATAGCTGGAAAGATCTTTTAAATCCTGAATTTTATATTAAGCTTGGTGGATACTGGCTGATACTGTTCATTATTTTTGCAGAAACAGGTTTGTTTGTAGGTTTTTTCCTTCCGGGAGACAGTCTTTTATTTATTTCCGGAATTTATTCTGTCGAAATGATCAGTTCCGCGTATGGTTCCACAGGCAGCGACTTTCTCGATACAACCTTGTTGGCACTTTCTATCGCCGCCGCAGCAATCATTGGTAATGAAGTAGGTTATTGGTTCGGAAGAAAAGCCGGACCTGCACTTTACAAGAAAAATGACAACTTTTTTTATAAGAAAAAATACCTGTATCAAGCGCATAATTTTTTCGCTAAGCATGGGAGTTTGGCCATTATTCTTGCTCGTTTTCTTCCGATTGTAAGAACGTTCGTTCCGATTGTGGCAGGAATTGTAGGCATGAATAAAGGACGCTTTTTTCTTGACAATGTTCTGGGAGCACTTCTTTGGTCTTTTTCTCTGGTGTTTGCCGGACATTATCTGGATAAGCTTTTTATAGACCAATTTGGAATCGATCTGAAAGCACATTTAGAGCTTATCATCCTCATCCTCATTGTTTTTACCACATTGCCGGTACTTTTCAAAATCGTTTTCGGAAAACATGAAGAACCGGATATGCCGAATCAACCTTAGAATTGTTTAATTTTCTCAGTAAAACGTAAACAGATGGTTAGTTTTGAATCCAATCTAATATAGCGGGAAGTATAATACTATCCCGCTTTTTTTTGCTGTACAGCCGCGGTGTATGCCCTGTTTTTTTCATGAAAATAAACCGGTGCGGTACTTCCATTGCAGTCAGCACACTGTCCAAAGCAATACCTTGACTTTTATGAACCAAAACATCCCGATCTCCCTGAAAAATAAGCGTAGGAACGGCCGCAACCTGCGAAATAGGGCTCGCTTCTTTGAATTTTTCTGAAAGTTTTTTTCTGTTGAATTTCTCTCCTACCACATCTTCAATCGTAGGGGAAGTATATCTGGAATAGACTGAGTTCAGAAAGCCTGAGGTATAAAAATCGGAAGGTCCGCTCAGAGAAATAATTTTCTTTACCTGATTCGGGTTTCGGTAACCGTATAATAAGGCCAGATGCGCACCGGAACTTTCCCCTAGAAGGATATAATGATTACTCATCAGGCCTGCATTCCGGGACAAAGAATTAAATTTTTCGATCGATAGTGCAATATCTTCCAGCTGTTCACGATAAGATATTTTCTGTTTTTTGCTTACCAAACGGTAATTAATATTGACAGTCGGAATACGGTGACGATGGAGAAAATTCTGTATCTGTATCATTTTCTGCTTGCGTCCGAATTTCCAGAAACCACCATGAATAAGCAACACCACAGGAGTATCCGGGGTGTAATACGCGGGCAGAAAAATATCCATATTCTGTTTCCGGTGTTCGCCGTATTTCAGATTGAAAATTTTCTGTTCCATTCCTTTTCCTACCCAAATTCGGTGTTTGGTGTTGCAGGAAAGCAACAGAAGTGGAAATGTTAGCATCAACAAAAAGTGAAAAAAGCTCTTTTTTATCATACTTAAGCACAAAGTTACTAAAATCAGCACATTAACAAAAGTCTGTGATATGGCGGGTTAAGAGATATTATGTAGGATACAGAATGACAATAAACTGTTAATTTATGAATTTTTAGCTGACTTTGTTAAACTAATGTTTTTTTTATTTAATTTTACTTCAATATATGTCTAACTTAATTAAAATTTGTGTAATATGAAACGTAAACTATTTTTTCTGGCCATTTGGTTAATGGCTTTCGGTCTGGCAGGAGCTCAGGATCTACAATATCAGACTGCATTGATGGATAACGGAAGTACCTCCGCAAATTCAAGAGCACCACAGGGATCTCAAAGATACCAGCGTTCTGTTTACTTGATTACAGCTACGGAAATGGCAGCTTCTGGCCTTGTGAATGGCGATATACTTCGAGGAATTGGTTTTGAATATACGATACCATTGACGGCCCCAATAAGTGGTAATATCAAAATCTACCTCCAGAATACAACAGATATTGCCAATAACAAAAGCACCGCTTGGGCTACTGCGGTAACCGGAATGACTGAAGCCAGTAACGGATCTATTACGATTCCCGCTGCTGCCACACTTTTTCACGCTTTTTCAGGCGGTAGTAATTTCACTTATACTGGTGGAGGCCTTTATGTAGCTTTTGAATACCAGAATCCTTCGGGTGCTCTTGCTACAACAGGGAATACTGCATTATGTTCCACTACATTGACTGGCGGACTAAAAGGGGCTCAGAGCAACTCTGCGCTACCAACTACTTTAACGGCGTCTAACTGGAGGCCTAAAACATTTTTGGCAAAAGCAGTGGCTTGTGCTACATTGCTTAGCCCAACGATGACCGCATATACGGATAATTCAGCCACTATAAGCTGGATTGGAGTTTTGAACGCTCAGATAGAATATGGAATATCTCCCTATACACAGGGCAGCGGCGGAACTACAGCAACGGCCACTTCTTCCTCTTCTCAAACTATATCTGGTTTGATGCCGGGTAAAGCGTATGATGTTTACCTAAGAAAAGACTGCGGCGGTGGCGTGTACAGTGCTTGGACAAAAGTAACGGTAGGAACATCCAATTCAGCTCCTATCACATCTTTTCCCTATTCAATGAATTTTGAGACTGCTCCAGATCAAGCTTTTATATTTAATTTGGGCTGGGATAATAATCCTGTTGGTAATGTTGGTGGTTGGTCTTGGTACAAAGACGATACTACGGATGGCGATCCTACAAACGATTTTGCGCATTCTCCTGTTTCATTCATAGGAAGCTCTATTGCTACAACAGCACAGAATGCATGGAGTTTCTCTCCGCCATTGCAACTTGAAGCAGGAAATACTTATAACATCAGTTATTATTACCGTACTTTCAGTACAGCAGCTACCACCGCATCAGTGAGTTTTTCTGTGGGAATTAATTCTTCAAAAACAGGAACAGGAGCCACTATTTTAGCAAATCATCCGGATTATAATAACTTGACTTATGTTCAGGGTAACGTGCAATTTACTCCAAGTACGTCCGGCAATTATTACCTTGGTTTCCATAATAATACACCGGCAAGAACAGGAATTACGACCACGAATTATGTCTTTATTGATACAGTGAGCATTTCACAACAACTGGGTACCCACGAAACAGAACTGGAATCACCAAGCCTGAGCATTTATCCAAATCCAGTTGCTGATATTTTGACCGTGGAAGTAAAAGACAAGCTGAGAAACATCAGTATTTACGATCTTTCAGGAAGAAAAATGAACGTTCCGGTAGCTGGAAATACGGTGGAAGTCCGTCATCTGAAACCGGGAAGCTATTTGATCGCAATTGAAACTGACCAAGGTTCTGCGTCAGCAAAATTCATTAAGAAATAATTTTTTTGTAACACTTCAAGAAAGAATCCGCCTCAATTGAAGCGGATTCTTTTCTTATTTATTGATTGAACTCACTGATAAAATGCAATTTCACATTCGGAAATTTCTCCTGAGTCATATGAATTGTGAATGAAGAATCGGCTAGAAAAACCAGTTGTCCGTATTTGTCCCGAGCCATAAATCGTTGTTTCAGCCTTGCAAATTCCTTAAATTCTTCTGATTTTTCATCCGCTTCTATCCAGCAGGCTTTATGGATGGAGAGCGGTTCATAGGTGCATTTTGCACCGTATTCATGCTCTAAACGATATTGGATGACCTCGTATTGTAGTGCACCCACTGTTCCTATGATTTTTCTTCCGTTCATTTCCAGCGTGAAAAGTTGTGCCACACCTTCATCCATCAATTGATCAATACCTTTCGCTAATTGCTTGGCTTTCAGAGGATCGTTATTGTTGATATAACGGAAGTGTTCCGGCGAGAAGTTTGGAATTCCTTTGAAGGAAAGCTTTTCTCCTGCCGTCAGCGTGTCGCCGATCCGGAAATTTCCTGTGTCGTGAAGCCCCACAATATCACCGGGAAAACTTTCTTCCACCACTTCTTTCTTATCAGCAAAAAAAGCATTGGGCGCCGAAAATTTCATTTTTTTTCCTTCTCGAACCAGCAGATAATTTTCATTTCTTTTAAAAGTTCCCGATACAATTTTTACAAAAGCAAGACGGTCCCGATGTTTGGGATCCATATTGGCGTGAATTTTAAAAACAAATCCTGTGAAATCTTTCTCTTCCGGGCGCACCAGTCGGATATCAGATTCCCTGGGCTGCGGCATCGGAGCGATCTCGGTAAAAGCATCCAGCAGTTCCCGGACTCCAAAATTATTGAGGGCTGAGCCGAAGAAAACCGGTTGCAGATTTCCTTCCATATAATCGTCCCGGTTGAATTCCGGATAAACAGATTCCACAAGTTCCAACTCTTCACGAAGCGTGGCAGCAGCTTTTGAGCCTATCATTTCATCAACTTCAGCGTCCTGAATATCAGTAATTTTTACTGAAGTTCCTACTTTCTGCTTCTTCTCTTCCAGAAAAAATTCAATATTCTTTTCCCAGATATTATAAATGCCCTGAAAATCTGAACCCATTCCGATAGGCAAAGATAATGGCGTAACGGTAAGCCCGAGTTTCTGTTCGACTTCATCCAGCAAATCGAAAGCGTCTTTTCCCTCGCGGTCTAATTTATTGATAAATACCAGCATCGGAATATTTCTCATCCGACACACCTGTACCAGTTTTTCGGTCTGCTCTTCTACACCTTTGGCCACATCTATTACCACAATCACAGAATCTACTGCGGTTAAAGTACGATAGGTGTCTTCAGCAAAATCCTTATGTCCGGGTGTATCCAGGATATTGATTTTAAATCCTTTATATTCAAATGCTAAAACCGAGGTCGCCACAGAAATTCCCCTCTGTCTTTCAATTTCCATAAAGTCAGAGGTAGCGCCTTTTTTTATTTTGTTGGATTTCACAGCTCCCGCTTCCTGAATAGCACCTCCGAAAAGAAGGAGTTTTTCAGTAAGGGTGGTTTTTCCGGCATCGGGATGCGATATAATACCGAAGGTTTTACGTTTTTGTATTTCTTTGATAAGGTCTGACATATTGAAATTTATGGTTGCAAAAATCGGTATTTTACATGAGAACAGAAAACTTCAATATCCAAAGTTTGTTATCTTTGCCCGGAAACAAATCAAAAAATGGCTCCGGAAAAAAATATGCCTGTTTTTACCTTCGATTGGAAGGGCTTTTTCATCTTAATCGCAGGTGCTGTTATTCCGACCTTTGCGGTGGCGATGCTGAATGTCATGTTCATGTTGCTGCAGAACGAGAATCTTCAGTATAACTTCTTTTTTCTTTTACTTTCCAATGCTGTTTTATGGTTGGGAGCGATCCTCGCGTTTGATTTCTTTATTTGCAGACCCGAAACGGGAAGGAAACTTAATTTCCCCATGCATTCTCCGGATCTGAAAGCGTATCTGATTATATTTCCATTGATGTTCGGAATGATGCTGACAGCGGAATTTATCACTTCGCAAATTCCTGTTACCGGACCCGTATTTGGTCCGATGTACGAATGGTTTTCGCTGCAAATGGAAATGCTTTCCGACGATATTTCCGTTATGATTGTTTTGGCGGTAGTGATGGCACCCGTTTTTGAAGAAATTGTATTTCGCGGAATTATACAAAAAGGATTGATTAATAAAGGAATGAAGCCTGGACCTGCAATTTTATTCAGTGCTTTCCTTTTTGGTTTGGTACATTTTAATCCATGGCAATTTGCCGGTGCATTGCTGCTGGGGATCGTTCTGGGATGGGTGTATGAAAAAACTCGGTCGCTGCTGATGCCTATTTTATTGCACGCTTTCAATAACCTCGGCTCTACATTAATCATTGTATATACAGGAACAGAAAGTTTTGCCGACGCATTTTCGGTTTCAGAATATATCCTGTTGGCCATCGGATTGTTGATGGTGGCGGGATTTGGATTTTTGTTGAAGAAATACGGTTCTCAGGAAGCAGCACCTTATAATAATTAATAAAATGAAAGAAATTTTATTCGCCACTCATAATCTTCATAAGAAAGAAGAAATTCAGCAGATTCTCGGCTCCCGGTTCTTGGTCAAAAGCCTGACGGATTATCACCTGAATGAAGAAATTGAAGAAAATGGAACCTCTTTTCATGAAAATGCGCTCATCAAAGCACAGTATTGTTTTGAACAGACCGGAATCCCGAGTGTGGGCGATGATTCCGGATTGGTGGTAAATGAATTGGGCGGAAGACCGGGAATTTATTCCGCACGATATGCGTCAGATCATGATTTTCAGAAAAATATTGCGAAAGTTCTGGAAGAAATGAAAGGGAAAACCGACCGTTCAGCTTATTTTGTCACCGTGCTGTGTTATTATACAGAACAGGGCCCGGTTTATTTTGAAGGGAAAGTATTTGGAAATTTATTGGATGAAAATAAAGGAGTTCAGGGTTTTGGCTACGATCCGATTTTCGTTCCGGATGGCTTTCAGATGACGTTTGCCGAAATGCAGCCGGATGAAAAAAATAAAATCAGCCACCGGAAAAAAGCACTGGATCAATTTCTCCATGCTTTCGATCTGTAATTCCTGCCGTAGTCTTTTTTTTCCTATTTTTACGGAATTGTTAATAGAGAAAATACTATTTTTTGAGTACCCATCTTACCATTCTCGGTTTTAATTCCGCAATACCCACGGTAAATTCTGCACCTACAGCTCAATTGTTGGAAATGGAGGAACGGCATTTTCTGATAGATTGTGGCGAGGGAACACAGGTGCAACTTAGAAAAGCGAAAAGCAGATTTTCGAAAATAAATCATATTTTTATTTCTCATCTTCATGGCGATCACTGTTTCGGATTGCCCGGGCTTATCGCTTCTTTCCGGCTGTTGGGGCGCGAAACGCCGATGCATATTTATGGCCCGAAAGGAATTGCTGAAATGTTGGAAACCATTTTCAGATTGACGGAAACCCATCGAGGTTTTGAAATAATCTATCATGAGCTGAGCAGTAAACAATCAGAAAAAATTTATGAAGACCAGAGGGTAGAAGTATTCACGATTCCACTGAAACACAGAATTTATTGTAATGGTTATCTTTTTCGGGAAAAACAGAAACCACGCCATCTTAATATAAAGGAAATTATAAAATATCCTGAAATTGAAACCTGCGATTATCACAATCTGAAACTGGGAAAAGATTTTATATTGAAAGATGGTTATGTGTTGAAAAACGAAGTGTTGACCACCGATCCTACAAAATCTGTTTCCTATGCTTTTTGTAGTGATACCCGTTATTCAGAAGAGATCATTCCCATTATTCAGAATGTAGATGTCCTGTATCACGAAGCTACTTTCCTGCACGATCTTAGCGAAATGGCGCAACACACCGGTCATAGTACTGCGCTGGAAGCCGCCAGAATTGCTCGGAAAGCGCAGGTTGGGAAATTAATTCTCGGACATTTTTCCAACCGTTATCAGGATCTGTCGGTTTTCACGGATGAAGCTAGGAAAATATTTGCCGAAACGTATCTCCCTCAACAACTGATTCCAGTTCAAATAGGTTGAGAACCAGGGTCTTGAAGATTTATTATTGCCGTAACATAAAAATTCTGCGGATTTAAAATATAATTGTATCTTGCACCCAGTTATTTAATGAGAAATTCAATCAATGTTCATATGTCCGTTCAATTGATTTCCACTATTTAATCAAATTTTTTTTAATTTTTTATTATGAACATTTTTATTTCAAATCTTAACTACAATACAGTTGAGAGCGAGTTACAAGCACTTTTCGAAAACTACGGAGAAGTGGAATCAGCAAAAATCATTACCGACCGTGAAACGGGAAGAAGCCGTGGATTCGGTTTCGTTGAAATGCCGGAAAACGAAGACGCACTGAAAGCAATTGAAGAACTGAATCAAAAGGAATTCAAGCAAAAAGTGCTGAATGTATCTGAAGCACGTCCGAAAGAGCAGAAGCCAAGAAGCTTCGGTGGAAACGGAGGTGGCGGAGGCTACAACAGAGGCGGCAACGACCGGAGAAGAGACTGGTAATATTAAATATCTTACCAAAAAAGAAGTTCAGGAATTTCCTGGACTTTTTTTGTGGGTAAAGATGAGGTATATAAAGAGCGGAAATTTATTTCCCCATTCCTTCATATCTTTATTTTCCAGTCACGATCCATATCACTATCTTTGCGCTCACTAAAACAAAAGGGCATAGGAACATCGTTTTTCTTAGCCCGGAATATTCTAATTCGTCATCTATGAAATGTGGTATTGTAGGGCTTCCGAATGTAGGCAAGTCAACTCTTTTTAATTGTTTAAGCAACGCCAAAGCACAATCGGCAAACTACCCTTTCTGCACGATTGAACCCAACATCGGAACAGTTTCTGTGCCGGATCCGCGACTTTTTGAACTGGAAAAACTGGTCAATCCTGAGCGCGTTCTGCCTGCAGTAGTAGAAATTGTGGATATTGCCGGCCTGGTGAAAGGAGCTTCAAAAGGAGAAGGTTTGGGAAATCAGTTTCTTGCCAACATCCGCGAATGTGAAGCGATTATTCACGTGCTAAGATGTTTTGAAAACGGAAATATCATTCATGTGGAAGGGTCTGTAGATCCGTTGCGGGATAAGGAAATTATCGATATCGAACTTCAGTTGAAAGATTTGGAAACGATAGGAAAAGCCGTAGATAAAGCAAAAAAGTTCATCAAGTCTGGAAAGAAAGATGATATTCTGGCCTACGAAACATTGCTTGCACTTCAGAAATTTCTGGAAGACGGAAGAAATGCAAGAGAGTTTCACACGAATGATCTCGCTCAGGCGATGATTGATGAGGTTCAGCTTTTAACGAAAAAACCAATTCTTTACGTGTGCAATGTTGATGAAAATTCCATTAAAAACGGCAATGAATGGATTTCGAAAATTGAAGAAATGGCCGCAAAAGAAAATGCAGAAGTAGTAGTACTCGCTGCACAGATAGAAGCAGACATCAACGAACTGGAAACCTTCGAAGAAAGACAGATGTTTCTGGAAGAACTCGGCTTAGAAGAACCGGGCGTTAACAAATTAATTAGAAAAGCGTACGATTTACTTCATCTCCAAACGTATTTCACGGCCGGAGTAAAAGAAGTTCGTGCCTGGACTATTGGCCAAGGCTGGACGGCACCGCAGGCTGCGGGCGTTATTCATACCGATTTTGAAAAAGGTTTCATTCGTGCCGAAGTGATTAAGTACGACGATTTCATCCGGTATGGTTCCGAAGCGAAAGTGAAAGAAGCTGGGAAAATGGGCGTGGAAGGCAAAGAATATATTGTGCAGGATGGCGATATCATGCATTTCAGATTTAATGTATAAAAGAAAATAAATAAGATAAAACAAGAGCCGGAGAATATGATCTTCGGCTTTTTTGTTTCCATACATTAAAAGAAAAGCTAAATTATGGAAGAATAATTGGTTTGGTTTTATGTAATTTTACTTTTCCTTAATCCAATAATCATTGAAAAACATAAAACAATAGAAACAAAGTGGCAATAATTAAATTCATTGCTGTGCTTTTTCCCTAAAAAACAGAAAAGTTAGTTAGTGATATTGATGAGAAAAAGGTAACAGGCATCATACAAAACTAAAACACTTAGAAGAAGAAGTTCATGTGAACAGATTCTTTAAGCAACATCTTTAAACAAAATATTTTTATGTCAGATTTTACAAACAAAACGGTAATTATTACGGGAGCAGCAATGGGCTTAGGCCTTGCAGCTGCGGAGGAACTTGCATCAAGAGGTGCCAACTTAGCGTTGGTAGATTATAATCAGGATGCATTAAACAAAGCTAAAGATGAACTGTCAGGGAAATATCCCGATGCAAAATTTTTAACAGTAATGGCTGATGTTTCCAATGAAGAAGCAGTGAAAGGGTATGTGAATGCTACGGTAAAGGAATTCGGAAAAATTGATGGTTTTTATAACAATGCCGGTATCGAAGGCAAACAGGCTCCATTAACGGAATATGACGTTAATGTATTCAAAAAGGTGGTGGACATCAATTTGATGGGAGTTTATTACGGACTGCGTTATGTAATTCCGGTGATGCAGAAAAACGGCGGCGGAAGAATTGTAAATGTAGCCTCGGTGGGCGGTATTCGGGGTGTGATGAATCAAACCCCTTACGTAGCCACGAAACATGCGGTGGCCGGAATGAGCAAAAATGCAGCTTTGGAATACGGAAGATATGGAATTCTGACCAACGCCATTGCTCCGGGTGCCATCAAAACGCCTATGGTGGCGGAAGCTTTTAGAGAGGTAAATCCCGATAATCCACAGGCTGCTGAGGATGAATACGCCTCCCGAAACCCAACCAAAAAACTTGGCAAATCTTCTGATGTTGCCTCATTGGTGGCATTTCTCCTAAGTGATCAGAACGGATATATTTCCGGTCAGGTCATCGCTATCGATGGCGGTGAAAGCAATATCTATGGTAATTCGTGATTAACTTTTTGGTAAAAATCAAAGTGATAATTTAACATTTTAAAATAAAAATTATGGCAAAAAAAATCGCAGTGTTAGTAGGGAGCTTAAGAAAAGAGAGCTTTAACAGAAAAATAGCAAATGAATTGAGCCGCCTTTCATCAGACGGATTTGATCTGGAAATAATAGAAATCGGAAATTTACCATTGTACAGTGAAGATCTCGATCAGAGCCCGCCACAGGAATGGACAGATTTCCGTCAGAAAATTAAAAATTCGGATGGTATTCTGGTAGTTTCACCAGAGTACAACAGAACGATTCCGGGTGCGCTGAAAAATGCAATTGACGTCGGTTCCAGGCCTTACGGAAGTTCGGTGTGGCCAGGGAAACCCGGAGCTGTAGTTACTTCCTCTATCAGTTCGCTGGGAGGTTTGGCGGCCAATCATCACATTCGCCAGGCTTTTGTATTCATTGATGTTCCGCTGATGCAGCAGCCTGAAGCATACATCGGAAATTCTTCACAAATCTGGAACGATGACGGAACGGCTGTGGAAGAAACCCAGAAATTCCTGAAAGACTGGATGGGAGCTTATGAAAAATGGGTGAACGGATTCTCGAAATCCTGATCAAACAGAATAATGACTAAAATAAAATAGCCGGATGAGATTAGCAATCACCCGGCTGTTTTATGTCTAAAATAAGTTCAGTAACTGAATTAAATCCAGCCTTGTTCCTTCATCCATTCGTCGTTGTAAATTTTTCCAACATACCGCGAACCGTGGTCATGAAGTAACACGACGATGATATCATCCTTGGTAAACTGATGCTGAAGCTGTTTGATAGCGGCAATGGCACTTCCGGCAGAATAACCACAGAAAATGCCTTCTTCCTTGGCTAATTTCCGAGCATACAGTGCGCCGTCTTTATCGGTAACTTTTTCAAAATGATCGATAACGGACATATCATAGTTTTCCGGGATAATATCTTCGCCAATACCTTCGGTAATATACGTATAAGCATTTTCGGGATGCAGTTCGCCGGTTTCATGATATTCCTTCAGGATGGATCCGTAAGTATCTACCCCAATGATTTTTATATTTGGATTTTTTTCTTTAAAAAACATTCCACAACCGGTGACGGTGCCTCCCGTTCCTGCGCCTACAATGAAATGAGTGAGTCGTCCGTCCGTCTGTTCCCAGATTTCAGGAGCGGTTTCTTCATAATGAGCCTGTCGGTTCGAAAGGTTGTCATATTGGTTCACGTACCACGCGTTTTCCGTTTCTTCTGCCAGTCTGCGCGAAACGGAATAATAAGATCTCGGATCATCTGGAGCCACATCGGTCGGGCAAATAACTACTTCTGCTCCCAGAGCTTTCAGGACATCAGCTTTCTCTTTAGACTGCTTGGTATTGGTAACAAAGATACAGCGATAGCCTTTTACAATGGCAGCCAGTGCAAGGCCCATTCCGGTATTTCCAGAGGTTCCTTCAATGATGGTTCCGCCCGGTTTCAGGCGGCCGTCTTTTTCGGCATCTTCGATCATTTTCACCGCCATTCTGTCTTTGACGGAATTTCCGGGATTAAAGGTTTCCACTTTGGCCAAAACCAAAGCAGGAAAATCTTCTCCTAATACTTTATTAAGTTTTACCATTGGTGTATTTCCAATGGTTTCCAGAATATTGTTTGCGAATTTCATATAGTAATTATAGAACTGCAAATATACTACTTAAAAATAAGTTGCTCCGGAAATCTAATTGTATTTGATGGACTTCACCGGTGAAATTTTGCTAATCAGATAACTTGGGAAAATCAATGAAAACCCTGAAATAATGAGAATTCCTGCTGAAATAACGAGCGGAATCAGCGGATTCATATCCACGGGAACTACACTGATGTAGTAATTCTCAGGATTCAGACGGATAACGCCCCAGAAATGCTGAATCGCCAACAGTCCGATGCCGATTAAATTCCCGAAAACAAGCCCCGGAATCATAATCATCAGTGTATAATTGATGAAAATAGTCCGGATTTGCGTATTAGGAGCACCCAGCGTTTTTAAAAGCCCGATAGAATTGGTTCTTTCGATAATGAGAATCAGCAAGACCATAATAATGTTGATCACAACTACAACAAGCATAATCACGATAATTACAGCGATATTATTGTCAAAAATATTGATCCAGTCTACAATCTGAGGATATTTATCTGTAGCTTTCTCAGTGTAGTTTTTCACACCCGTATATTTCTCAATATCAGGAAGATCCTTGTCAATATCATTCACGTTTTTCAAAAAAACATCGATACCTCCAACATCCGTTTTTTCCATATCCAAAATACGGCGCGCATGGTTGATATCACCGATGATGAATTGATCATCAATCATTTTAATATCCGTTTTATAGATCCCTGTAACCTCGAATTTTCGGTATAAAGGCTGTTCTTGTCCGTTTTTGGAAAAGATGGCCACAATGCTGTCTTTCACTTTCAGGTGTAGGTCGCCGGCGATTTTCTCTGAAATGGCAACGCCGGAATTAAATCCTTTTTCTGTAATCTCAGGGGTTTTTCCCGCAATCAGGAATTTTTCAAAACGCTGATGGTCAAAATCTTTCCCGACTCCTTTATAAACAATTCCTGCAAAGTTGTGCTCATTTCTCAAAATCCCATAAACAGTAGCGTATTCTTGCATTCCGGCAACGTCGGGGTGTGCTTTTATTTTATTGAGTTGTAATCCTTTTTGATCTAATACCGAAGAATCGTAAGACGAATTGGAACGTTTGGATTTAATATTGATATGTCCGCTGAAATCGGCCATACGCAGTTTGATCGCTTCCTTGGAGCCAAGACCTACCGATACCGTGATCAGGGAAACAATGATGCCTAATGCCACGGAAAGCCGTCCAATAAAGATAATGACCCGGGAAAGGTTATTTTTATTATCTTTGGAAAGCGCGATTTTTTTGGAAAAGTATAATGGAAAATTCAAACTGATGGGTTTAAGCCTCAAAATTAAAAATTTACTTCTTATCTCCCTAATTTTTTTAGGAATCAATAGTTTAAAATCACAGGAAAAGAAAACCGGATTCAAGACCGGAGCGGATCGTCATGAACTGTATCTTCCATTGATCAAAGGAAAAACAGTCGGTATTGTTACGAATCAGACAGGATTGTTGAGTGATAAAACACATCTTGTAGATTTTCTTGTAAAAAATAAAGTAGACATCAAAACCATTTTCGCGCCGGAACACGGTTTTCGTGGGGATGCCGATGCCGGTGAACATATCAAAAACGGAACAGACGCGAAAACAGGAATTCCGATTGTCTCTCTTTATGGGGCCAACAAAAAACCAAGGCCGGAACAGCTCTATGGAATTGAAGTGATTTTATTTGATCTTCAGGATGTTGGTGTGCGTTTTTACACTTATATTTCTACATTAACCTACGTTATGGAAGCTGCCGCAGAACAAGGAATTGAAGTGATGGTGCTCGATCGCCCGAATCCTCACGATGGATATACCGACGGTCCCGTCTTAAAATCAGGATTTTCTAGTTTTGTCGGGCTTCATCCTGTTCCGGTGGTGTACGGGCTCACTATTGGAGAATATGGAAAAATGGTGAATGGAGAAAATTGGCTGAAAAAGGGAAAGAAAGCTAAATATACGCTGATTCCTATGGCGAATTATCACAAAAAACAACGCTACGGAATGCTGGAAAGGCCTTCTCCCAACCTGCCGAATGACCAATCAATAAATCTGTATCCAAGTCTGTGCTTTTTTGAAGGAACTCAGGTGTCTGTAGGTCGTGGTACAGATTTGCCGTTTCAGATTTATGGTTCTCCCTGGACGAAAAGTTTGCCATATCAGTTTGTTCCAAAACCCAACTATGGCGCAAAAAATCCTTTCCTCAACGGTCAAACCTGCTTTGGCGAAAACCTTTCGGGTTTTTCAGAAGACCTTCGGGAATTGAACTTGGAATGGTTGCTGAAGTCGTATCGATATTATAAAAATACTGAGCAGGGTTTCTTTCTGAAAAACCTGTTTTTCGATAAACTGGCTGGAACGGATGTACTGCGCAAACAGATCATCGCCGGAAAAACTGAGAAAGAAATTAAAGCTTCTTGGAAAAGGGATTTGGAAAATTTTGAAAAAATCAGAACCAAATACGTTGTTTATCCTGATTAATCGAAATCCTGATGCGTATCGTCATTCCGGTTACGGTACACCAGCCACATTCCGGCGGTCAGGCCCACTACTCCGGCTGCTGCTGTCATCAGCGCACGTTCCAGTTTATCATCTGCAGAATTTCCAATGTAATTCATCAGAAAAAGAACGACGAAAGTGATACAGGCGATGATTAAATATCGGGTACTCTTTATATTCATTATTTTAATTTGTAAGAAAACATAACTCCGCCACGGTACGGAATCCATTCGCTGCTTTTATTCCATCCTGTTACTTCATCATACCGCACATCCAGTGTCTTGTGAAAGCCTTTATAGTAACTGTTGAAAAATCCTCCGCCGGCAAAAATATCCATATTCCATCGCTCGCTAATAGGGAACTGGTAGCCCACCGTTGCTCCCAATGCAAAAGCGAAGCCGTCCTGATAGAGATCCGAAGTTACATAAATAGGAGAATTTTCTGCATACTGATAAGGACCATCGCTCCAATAGTTCCATTTCTGCATAATAAACTTGGCTCCGCTAATATTGGCTCCGACATACCATTTGTTAAAAGCACCTTCAAAATAATACCGCGCATCAAATCCCAGCATATACATTTGGGCATATTTACCTAAAACAGATTTCCATGGCGAGATGAAAACATCGCCCTGAATGGTCATTTTTTCACTTAACTGATATTCTGCGCCTGCATTGATGATACCGACGGGCAGAAATACACCATTGGCTTTAAGATATAGTTTTTTAGATTCTGGAACTTCCACGTTTTCCTGTGCGGCAGCAGTGGTGCAGAGCAGCAAAAAAACTGTAAGAGTTATTGTTTTCTTCATTATTGGTTTTTCTTTAGTTCTTCTATCAGCTGTTCTGCGGCAGTCGCATCAGTTTCTCTTTGTTTGGCCAGTCGTGCTGAGGTTTCAGCGTACATTAGCGCTTCTGCATTTTTGCCGGTTTTTTGATAAAGCCGTGCTAAAATATATGTATTTTCAGGATTTTCTGAACGCATGACGGTTTTTTCGGCCCACATCAGCGCAGTCGCGAATGAAGTTGGAGTGCTGGCTTTATCTAGAAAAACCCACGCTGCTTTCAGTAATTCAGTGCTTTCGTGGGCATCAGGATTTTGATAGTGCGCCAGTGCGGTTCGTTCGTATTCCGCAAACTGGCCGGTTTGTTCGTAATGATTAAGTTTCAGTCGATTCAGGATTTGTTGTGCGTTTTCTTTTCCGACTAAAATACTGGCTTTTTCCAGAAACTGATTTTCGTTCACCGATTTAGTTGTAGTATTAACGGCATTTTCCCACAGTTTCTGAATCTGAAGCTGGTTGTCAAAATCGATAAAAGTCTGAGGAGTAAAATGCTGATTCAGCGCTTCACGGTTGGCCTGAAAAATTTTGTAATTGGCATCGTCCACAGATTTTACGAAAAACAGAAGATAACCGACTTCATCCTTAGTGAATTCCTTGGTTTTCTTATTTTTAAAATACCGCTCCGAAGCTTTTCTTGCAAACTCATAATCGGTGCTGGAATGAAGTTTAATAATGTTGATTAAAAATTCAGGATCGGTTTCGCCTTTCTCAAAACGTTCTTTCATCGAGCCGAATTTACTGTTAACAGCCGCAGCTTCACGTCCCAGTTCCAGAAAAGTACTTTCCGGAAGATAACCCATATTCTGTGAAATCAGTTGGCCGTCTCCGTTAATGAAAAGAAAAGTGGGATAAGATTGAACGCCGTATCGCGCAGCAATTTCACGGCCTTCGCCTTTTTCCATGTCAAATTTCCCGTTAATGAAATGGGTGTTGTAAAAATCGCCGACTGATTTTTGTGGAAACACATTCTTGTCCATCATCTTACACGGGCCGCACCATA
Source organism: Chryseobacterium lacus (assembly GCF_003336205.1). Classification (GTDB taxonomy): domain Bacteria; phylum Bacteroidota; class Bacteroidia; order Flavobacteriales; family Weeksellaceae; genus Chryseobacterium_A; species Chryseobacterium_A lacus. The sequence goes on along the minus strand of NZ_QPIE01000006.1, from coordinate 31,781 downwards.
CCGCCATGGCGTCGATGAAAACCAGTTTGTTTTCCTTCTTAGCCTGCGCCAGAAGCTGGCTGAAAGATTCTTTCCGGAATTGGATGCCATCTTGTGCAAACCCAGAAAAACTGAAGGTGACGATAAGGAGGAGGAGTATTCTCTTCATGTTATTTTGCATTTTTGCAGTAGCGAAGATAAAAAATATTTGGCAATTCCTGCTCTAACCTTATTAGGAAGAGACCCCAACCGAAAACATCAAACTGAATTTTAATAAGGCGACAAGACTTCGTTTTTATTTGTAATAAAGAGCCTAGGTTCAAAGTGCCGTAGCTGCGAAATGCCTGTAGAAAATTGGTTTTCTTTCAATATCGAGCAGCGTAGCTGCGACCTGTTAATAAATTGTGCCCTTTTTAAGTAAAGGAACCTCTCAGGTTAGTCTTTATAAATAATTCCCGACACATCAATTTTATATCAAAACAAAAAATTCCGACAGCCAAAAGCTTCTTTTTTCGTAATTTTAGAGCCTGTTTAATTTTTTAATGATTGAAAGACCAAAGATCTCAATGAAACTAAAACAGGTTTTTAAACCCTCAAAATGGATGTAATATGACTTCAAAACAAAAAGTAGCATTGCTGAGAGAAGCAATGGCAAAAGAAAATATAGACGCTTTTATTGTCTTTTCTGCAGATCCGCACATGAGCGAATATTTGCCGGAAGAATGGCTGGAACGTACCTGGATATCAGGGTTCACCGGATCCGCAGGTTTTGTTGTTATTACCCGTGAGAAAGCAGCTTTGTGGACAGATGGAAGATATTTCGTACAGGCAGTTCAGGAATTGGAAGGATCAGATTTTGAACTGATGAAAGAAGGCGTGGAGGGAACACCCAACTATATCGACTGGCTGAAAAAGGAACTTCCTGACCACAGCACCATCGCACTGAATGCACTCGCCACTTCCCATCTGCACTGGAACGATCTGGAACAGCAACTGGCTGAAAAGAATATCAAAATAATCAATAAGCCTTTACTGAAAAACCTGTGGGTCAACCGGGTTCAGGAAAAGGAAACAGCGAAGGTTTTTGTTCATCCGGTAGAAAGAGCCGGCCTTTCTGTTGGCAATAAACTGGACATGATCAGAAAGAAAATGAAAGACCAGAATGCCGACGTACATATCATCACTGCGTTGGATGATGTTGCGTGGACCACGAATTTAAGGGGAAGCGATGTGCAGTACAATCCTGTTTTTTTAGCATATCTGATCCTGTCTTCTGAAGAAACACAATTGTTTATCGGCAATGACAAACTGAATGATGAAGCGAAAGCACAGTTGAAAGAGGCCGGCGTTACTGTTCATGATTATGATTCCTTTTATGACGAATTGAATAATATTAAAAACAAAAAAATTCTTATTTCTCCGAATACGAATCAGGCCATTTTCAATGCGCTGCAGGAAAGTAACACGTTCATTCTGGCTGCAGCTCCCGGAAATCTGATGAAAGCCAGAAAAACGGAAGTGGAACTTCAGGGATTCCGCACGGTAATGCGTCGGGATGGCGTAGCGATGGTAAAATTTATCCATTGGCTGAAAACCCATGCTGGAAAAGAACCTATGAACGAGGTGTCGATCGGAAAAAAACTGAAAGAATTCAGGCAGCAAGGAAAGAATTTCGTAGGAGAAAGTTTTGGTAGCATTATTGGATATAAAGGCAACGGCGCTATTGTTCATTATTCCGCAAAAGAAGAAGATTGCAAAGAGGTGACGAATGAGGGGACGATCCTTATTGATTCCGGTGGACAGTATCTTGAAGGAACCACCGATATAACACGAACGCTGTCTCTCGGTCAACCTTCAGAACAGTTCCGGGAAGATTCTACACGGGTGCTTCAGGGGATGATCCGCCTTTCTATGGTGAGATTTCCAAAAGGAACCCGCGGAGTTCAGTTGGATGCAGTCGCCAGAATGCCTTTGTGGAACGAAGGAAAAGACTATGCTCACGGTACAGGACACGGTGTAGGGAGCTTTATGAATGTTCATGAGGGGCCGCAGAACATCCGGAAAGATATGAATTTTCAGGAACTGCTTCCCGGAATGGTCTGTTCCAATGAACCAGGATTTTATGTGGAAAATGAATACGGAATCCGCCACGAAAATCTGATCGCCGTCCGAGAATGGGAAAATACACAATACGGCACTTTCTACGCTTTCGAAACCCTGACCATTTGCCCGTTCGACAGATCGGTGATTAAAAAAGAATTGCTTCGCGAGGATGAAATCAACTGGCTCAATGGATACCACGCTTGGTGCAAGGAAATGCTGGAAGAAGACCTGAGTGGAGACGTAAAAAACTGGTTTCTGGATCAGGTAAAACCATTATAATAAATAAAGGCCGGCTCTGCATGAACCGGCCTTTTTCTTAGTTAAAATTAATCTTTTCAAGAATGAAATTCTGGCAGTCGTCTTTTCGGATGATGCGCAGCTTAATTTCATCTCCAAACTGATTTTGAAGCCGCTTGGCAAACCTGAAAAGAATATTTTTCTGATAACGGTCTTTGCGCAATTGTTTAAAAGCTCTTTTATTGGTAAACATTTTTTCTTCTTTTATAATAATCACTTCCAGATTCAATTTATCATTCAGTGAAGTGAGGAGTTCCCGGTCTTCCGCATTCAGGATATGGTCAGCTTTTATTTGATGAAGAGCGTTCATTTTATTTCAATTTTCCGCAAATATATACACGAATTTTATCGCATAGAACAACTACTGCAAAAGTTATAAACCTTCCTCAGAATCCTGAAAATGCAAGCAGCTGAGCAAATAAGCAAATTTGCAAATCCGCAAATTAACCTATTTTTGCATCATGAATTACGAAACCATTTGCGCACTCGCTACACCCAACGGAGTGGGAGCTTTAGGAATTATCAGAGTTTCCGGAAATGAAGCTTTAGGGATTGTTAACCGTTGTTTTGAAGGAAAAAATATTACAGAAGTTGCTTCTCATACAGTCCATTATGGGTTTATAAAGGACGGTGACGAGCAGATTGATGAGGTGATGGTTTCGGTGTTCAGAGCGCCTAAGACCTTTACTACGGAAAATTCGGTGGAGATTTCCTTTCACGGTTCTCCGCATATAGCCCGGAAAATTCTGGAGGTTTTGATGAAAAACGGAGCCCGAATGGCCAAAGCCGGTGAATTTACGATGCGGGCTTTTATGAATGGAAGAATCGACCTTTCGCAGGCAGAAGCCATTGCCGATGTGATTGCTAGTGAAAATGAAGCGTCCAGAAAAGTGGCGTTGAACCAGCTAAAAGGCGGTATTTCCAACGAAATTTCTGTGTTGCGGGGAGACCTGCTCAACTTCACTTCTCTCATAGAACTTGAGCTGGATTTTGCAGAAGAAGATGTGGAATTCGCCGACCGTACCGCCATGAATATGCTCCTGAACCGGCTGGAAGAAAAATTAAATGCACTTATGGAAAGTTTTCAGTACGGAAACGCCATTAAAAATGGAGTAGATGTGGCCATTATCGGAAAGCCAAACGCCGGCAAATCCACCCTCCTGAATGCCTTGCTGAAAGAGGAACGCGCCATCGTTTCAGACATTGCCGGAACAACCCGCGATACCATCGAAGAGATTTTGCACATCAAAGGAACGGCATTTCGCTTTATTGATACCGCCGGAATCCGGGAAACCACCGATGCCATTGAAGCCATAGGAGTTCAGAGAGCAAAAGAGAAGATTGCAACGGCGAAAATCTTACTGTACCTCTATGACGAATGGGATGCGACGCCTGAAGAAGTCATTGGTTTTGTAAAAGAATTCTGGCGCGAGGATTTAAAAGTTATCTTACTTCATAACAAAATCGACCTCAGCAAAAGTAATGAAAATGAGTTCGATCAAATATTGTCGAATGCTTTAATCCCGGAGTTCACCACCACCATTATTCCCATTTCGGCAAAGGTCCAGACCGGAATTGAGACATTAAAAAAGGAACTTTCCTCTTATGTCGAAAACCTGAAAACAGACGAAAGTACGGTGATTACCAATCAGCGTCATTTCGAAGCACTACAGAAATCCCTGCAGTCAGTCCGCAATGTGAAAACAGCCCTCACCCAGAGCTTCCACACAGAACTCTTGGCCTACGAACTTCGCTACGCTTTAGAACACCTGGGCGAAATTTCTGGCGAATTCACCAATGACGAAGTTTTGGGCAATATTTTTTCTAAGTTTTGTATCGGAAAGTAATCCACAAATTCAAAACACTCCAATTTACTTGAAAGTGCGATACACTTAAATCACTGCATTTTTACGAAGAATAAATTTATTCACTTCTCAATATACCCTTTCGGGTATAGTTAATTTATAAAATCATTAAGGTATAAATAATGTAGCAGGAATCATTACTGAAAATGATGAAGGATATATTTTTCAATATGATGAAAAGTATTTGAAGACTGAAAATTCAAAACCTGTCAGCTTGACTTTACCAATTTTTGTGCATCATGCTTCTCAAATCCAAAAAACTGTACCTTTGCACCGCAAATAGGAAGACACAACGTCTTCCGCAACTGAAAAGGGATGATGGATACCGAAAAACAAATCTCAGGGCTGATAAAAGCCTTTCAAGAAATACAAAATCTGTTGCATAAAGCGGCTGCAGAACCTGCATTGCAGGAAGAGTTTCAAACCGTGCTCACGAGAGCAAAGCAGGAAAATCCCTGGTTCACTCAGGAAAACGTGAAATTCGCTTTGGAACAGTGGGCACAACTTCTTACCAGGGAAAACATCAAAGCGTGGCTCAGCAACTACAGAATTGCGAAAATACCCAAAAAAGTAGGCCTTATTCTGGCAGGAAATATTCCCATCGTCGGTTTTCATGATGTGCTTTCTGTTATTCTCAGCGGAAATATTCCGATGATCAAAATGTCTTCCAAAGACAGGCTGCTGTTGCCTTTTATTCTGAAACAATGGAGCCTCTATTCTGAAGGAAATATAAAATATGAACTGGTGGAAAGACTGCATGACTATGATGCCGTAATTGCGACTGGCAGCAATAATACCGCCCGTTATCTCGAGTATTATTTTAAAGATACGCAGCGTATTATCCGGAAGAACAGAACCTCTGTGGCGGTCCTAAGTGGTAATGAAACGGACGAGGAACTGAAATTGTTGGGAGAAGATGTGTTCCGCTATTTCGGAATGGGCTGTCGCAATGTGACACAGTTGCTGATTCCTGAAGATTTTCCTCTCGACAGGATTTTTGAGAATTTTACTGCTTTCGGTGACATCATCAACCATAACAGTTATGCTAATAATTACGATTATCACAAGGCGATTTACCTGCTGAATCAGGAGAAATTCTGGGACAATAATGTGGTGATGATGAAGGAAGAAACACAGTTGTTCAGTCCGCTTTCCGTATTGTACTTCTCAAGGTACAACAACCAGCAGGAAGTACACGATTTTCTGGAACAAAATACTGAGAACATCCAGTGCGTGGTGGCAAAGCCGGAATTAGAGATGGAATCGGTCTATTTTGGAGAAACCCAGAAACCCTCTCTTACCGATTATGCGGATAAGACCGACACCATGCGGTTTCTGGAACTGATATAAGCTCAATAAGCTTCAATAAAAAGCGCTGTTCTTCATCAGGACAGCGCTTTATTTTATAGATTTCAGCGTCAGGCTTTGTCGATACTGCCCATTACTTTTTGGGCAAAACCGTTGAGAGCGTCTTTCTCACTCATGCCGTTTTGTACATTGGCGTGAACTTCCACCGCGCCCAGCATATTGGTGATCAGTTCGCCAACCACGTTCAGGTCGTCCTCGGTAGCACCTCTGAATTCGCAAAAGCTTTCTAATACTTCCACTGCTTTCTCCAGATTCTCTGCACTCTGTTGCTGATAAAATTGTCTGATAACAGGTAATTTCATACTGATATATTTTTTTAAAAAGGCCCTCCGTTTCGGGAAGGCCTTGGGTGATTATTTCAATTCGCTGAATAATGTGTTGAGACTTTCCGCTTGGTTGGTTTGCACCTGATTCACCAGCTGTCCGTTTTTAAAAACAGCAAAGGTGGGCAGGTTGTCAACTTTGGCTAATTTCCGGCTTTCAGGAAGCTTTTCAGCATCCACATAATAGAAAGCCACATCTTCATTTTCAGAAGCCAGTTTCTTGAACTTGGGCTTCATGATTCTGCAGTTTCCGCACCAGGTGGCGCCGTACTGTACTGCAACTTTTTCATGCTGTGCCACCAATTCCTGTAAGGTGTCTTCTGTTAATTCCAAATACATGATAATCTTAATTTAAATGTTTTGATAAATAAGCTGCGGTAGAATTTCTGTCCGCATTCATCGCTTCTTTGCCTTCTTCCCAGTTGGCAGGGCAAACTTCGCCGTGCTTCTGAACGTGGGTGTACGCGTCAATAAGTCTCATGAATTCTTTTACATTTCTGCCTAGTGGCATATCGTTCACTGCTTCGTGGAAAATTTTTCCGGATTCATCAATCAGGTATGTAGCTCTGTACGTAACGTTGGATCCTGTGAAATGTTCATTTCCTTCCTCATCGTAATCGAAATCCTGATCTACAATACCCAGCGCATTCGCAAGCTGTCTGTGGGTATCTGCTAAAATTGGATATGTTACACCTTCAATTCCTCCGTTGTCTTTCGGAGTATTGAGCCACGCGAAATGGACTTCGTTGGTATCGCACGATGCGCCGATCACTTTGGTGTTTCTCTTTTCAAACTCGCCTAAAGCTTCCTGAAAAGCGTGGAGTTCAGTAGGGCATACAAAGGTAAAATCCTTCGGATACCAGAACAATAGCACTTTTTGTTGGTTTTTTACAGCTTCGTCCAGAATGTTGATTCTCAAATCGTCTCCCATTTCGGACATTGCATCTACGGTAATGTTTGGAAATTTCCTTCCTACTAATGACATACTTTTATATTTTTTATGGTTGATACTTGAATTTTGTAGTGCAAATATACTACAGGTTCATCTATTATAAAATGAATATCAATTAATAAAATCTATTGGAATGATTATTCTGTTTGATGAAATGAATCAGCTGTAATATACCATATTTCCCTTTTAAAAACAAATTTCAGGAGTTATAGAAAGAAAGTTAAATGCTGAGGAAATATTACACCATATTAAAAACTGCTCCCATCAAACCGACAAATAAACTGAAAGCGTACACACAAAGCATCACCAGAATAAGGATGCCGATGTACTGATAGTGCGCTTTTAATTTTAGAAATGCCTCATTCATCAGCATCTGGTCTGATTCTAACAATGCCTTCTTGATCTTTCTGGAAAAATCGTACAGATATTTGATCGGGAAATAATAGAGTGCCGCCATCAGAAGATAAAAGAACGTAAGAATGCTGCCGGAAATTCCCAACGGTAGCGATTGCATTCCCATAACACCCATGCTGGTAAAAATAGTTCCCATAACCACTCCCGCCACTACCATGAGTCCGATGCTGACAAATCCGAAAATTGCAATCAGACGGCTCCAGCGCGCTGCTTCCAGCAAAATCGTATACGTGTTCTGATTGATAATTAAAGAATTCTCAGTGGATAAATTGGTTTTCATAGATTTTGTTTAATGGGTTTCGGAAATAAAAATGTTATGATTCAAATATATTAATTTATACGAAAAAGCGGAACATAAAGGTGAATTTCCCTTCCAATTTTGTTCTGAGATCCGGTGGAATCCGTACAGGAGTACATTCATTTTAGTATCTTTATGCCCTCAAATTAATTTAGAATATGACATTCCAGGAACAGATAAAACAGGGTATTCCCAACGAATTGCCACAGCCCAAACCGTATGAAACGCAAATCAACCACGCTCCGAAACGCAAGGAAATTCTTACTGATGAAGAGAAAAAACTGGCCGTCAGAAATGCTTTGCGCTATTTTGAACCAAAATTTCATGCGGAACTGATAGCGGAATTCCGAAAAGAGCTGGAAGATTACGGAAGGATTTATATGTATCGTTTCCGGCCTGAGTATGAGATGAAAGCCAGACCCATTTCCGAATATCCGGGAAAATCAGAACAGGCAAAAGCCATTATGCTGATGATTCATAACAATCTGGATTACGCCGTCGCACAGCATCCCCACGAATTGATTACGTATGGAGGAAACGGCGCCGTATTTCAGAATTGGGCACAATACCTCCTTACGATGAAATATCTGTCGGAAATGACCGATGAACAGACTCTCGTTATGTATTCCGGTCATCCGATGGGATTGTTCCCTTCGCATAAGGATGCACCCAGAGTAGTGGTAACCAACGGAATGGTCATCCCGAATTATTCAAAACCCGACGACTGGGAGAAATTCAATGCACTGGGTGTTTCACAATACGGACAAATGACCGCGGGAAGCTATATGTACATCGGTCCGCAGGGAATCGTACACGGAACCACGATTACCGTGCTGAATGCCTTCAGAAAAATCAGTAAAGAACCAAAAGGCGGCTTATTTGTGACTTCAGGATTGGGCGGAATGTCCGGAGCACAACCAAAAGCAGGAAATATCGCAGGTTGTATTACCGTGTGCGCTGAAGTGAATCCCAAAATCACCCGCATTCGCCACGAACAGAAATGGATCGATGAAATTCATGAAGATATAGAGGTATTGGTAGAAAGAGTGCGAACCGCACAGAAAAATAAAGAAACGGTTTCCTTGGCCTATCTCGGAAATGTGGTGGAAGTCTGGGAGAAATTTGCAGAGGAGGGATTGAAAATCGACATCGGATCGGATCAGACTTCACTTCACAATCCATGGGCAGGCGGTTATTACCCTGCGGGAATTTCTTTTGAAGACTCCAATAAAATGATGGCTGAGAATCCGGATTTGTTTAAAGAAAAAGTGCAGGAAAGTTTGCGGAGACATGCCGCCGCGATTAATCTTCATACAGAAAAAGGTACCTATTTCTTCGATTACGGAAACGCTTTTTTATTGGAAGCAAGCCGTGCCGGAGCAGATGTGATGGCAGAAAATCCCACTCTGGGACGGGAATTCAGGTATCCGAGTTACGTTCAGGATATCATGGGTCCGATGTGTTTTGATTATGGTTTCGGGCCGTTCCGTTGGGTTTGTGCCAGCGGAAAGCCGGAAGATTTAAGAAAAACCGATGCTATGGCGTGTGAGATTTTAGAAGAAATGATGAAAAATTCACCGGAACAGATTCAGCAGCAAATGGCGGATAATATCCAGTGGATTAAAGGCGCTCAGGAAAATAATCTGGTCGTCGGAAGTCAGGCCAGAATTCTCTATGCGGATGCCGAAGGACGGATGAAAATTGCGGAAGCATTCAACAAAGCCATTAGAAACGCAGAAATTGGTCCCGTGGTTTTAGGCCGCGATCATCATGATGTTTCCGGAACCGATTCACCTTACCGTGAAACATCCAATATTTACGACGGTTCGCGCTTCACGGCAGATATGGCCATTCACAACGTTATTGGCGACAGTTTCCGCGGTGCTACCTGGGTGTCTATTCACAACGGTGGCGGAGTAGGCTGGGGCGAAGTGATCAACGGCGGATTCGGGATGTTGCTGGACGGTAGTGACGATGCCGGCAGAAGGCTGAAATCCATGTTGTTCTGGGATGTAAACAACGGAATTTCCCGCAGAAGCTGGGCGAGAAATGAAGGAGCCATTTTCGCCATCAAAAGGGCGATGGAAGCCGAACCGAACTTAAAAGTGACGCTGCCGAATTTTGTGGATGAGAGTTTGTTATAAAACAATTACTAATGAAAAAAATATATTTTTTAAGTACATTTTTTGTTTTCAATGTTTTTTTCTCTCAAACAAATTATGTTTTGAAAATGAAATTCAATGAAAAATATTTTCTTTCCAACTTTTTCCGGAATAATACAAAAAATGAATTTGTTCTAAATGCTTTCAGAAAAGCTGACTCTGTTATACAAAAATCACCTAATAGTGATTATTTAAATGTTTTGGATACAGTTTTAAAGGATGAATTTAAAATTAGTATAAAAGAAAAGAACAATTTTTCAGATTTAGAGAAAAAACAATATGATTCATTATCATTGGAAATGCAAAATGGTAATTTACTAAACCTATTCAAAAAAGCAATCCAAGTAAATTATAATTCTGAATTTTTAGAAACTATATTACTGGATTCTGCAATCAATGATTTTAAAATTATTACAAAAGATTATAATCAATTTTCAATTAGTTTTGCTAACAAAGTAGAGTTAAAAAAAGCAAAGATTATTTTTCAAAAAAACCGATTGTCTTTTCACGACGCAATTGAGGAAAATGAATTAGAAGTTATTCAAAATTGTTTTATTAAAGAAAATTATAAAATGTTCGAAAACAATTATTTGAAAAAAGAGAAAAACTATCTTTTAGTATACAAAGATTTTACGCAGCTTTTTGAGAAATCATACCAACAATCAAAATGTCTTGATACAAAAAAAACAATCTTTTTGTTAGATAATGGCAAAGATTTCGATGTTTATTCAAAATTGTTTTTTGTTAGTGAAAGCAGTAACTCGGAAAAAAACTTGGTCAATTCTATTACTGGTTTTAATATTAGTTTTAAACAAAACAAAGAAATCTATAAAGATAATTACTTTTATTTAAGTATTTTCACAGATGACCAAGGAAAAGAAATTTTCAGTAATATTTCTGAACAAAATATTGGAAAAAAAATATTTATTGCAGATAATTCTGAATTTATATCTAATCTGAATATATCGTCAAAAATCAGAAATGGTATTTTCATTAGTGGAAATTTATTTGAGGAAAACTGGCAAAAATTATTTGAACTGGTAAAGTTTGAAACTTTTAGAAATTCTTTAACGATTGACTAATCTTCTAATCCTAATGGTTTTCTATTAGTTACTAACTTACAATTAAAAGAAACGAAAAAAAATCAATGCTGTTCTGGGACGTGAACAACGGAATTTCCCGCAGATCATGGGCGAGAATTGAAGGAGCCATTTTCGCCATCAATCGGGCGATGGAAGCAGAACCGAACTTAAAAGTGACGATGCCCAATTTTGTCGACGAAAGTCTTTTTTAACAAGATGCAGTAATAAGCTTAAAGTGTTGAAAGAGACGCTGTAATTTTAATCAATTGAGCTTATCAAGGTAAAAATAAATGTTTCAGGTATCAATAAATAGCTATATTTGTATCATAAACTGACTTTAAAAGTAAATGAAATGATAGCGGATATTAAAAAATTCATATTTATACAGAATAATATCGACCGGATTCTGAAAGAGTCTCCGTTCAAAATGAACTATATCATTGAAAAATCGGGCATTAAAAAACCGACTTTCTTCAGAAAACTGAGAGAGAAAAAATTCACTCCGGAGGAACTTCTGGAAATCGCCAAAGCCGTGGAAGTAAAAGAATGGCGCAACGAAACCAAAGAAGAAATCCTGGAATCACTGAAAAAAGCGGAAGAAGATTTTAAAAACGGAAGAGTGTATTCCCATGAGCAGGTAATGGAAAGGATGAGGAAAAGAATTGAGGCATACAGAAATGCAAATTAAGTACAGCGAAACCGCATTCCGGGATTTGGAGGCGATTGAAAATTTTCTGTTATATAAATGGAATGAAACGGTGCTTATGAATTTTGGGGTGGCCTTGGAAAACTGCATAAGAACCATTATAGAAGGAGTTGTTGTTTTTCAGAAATATGAAGATACTCCATATCATAAAATACTTATTACAAGACACAACACGCTTATTTACAGGATTGAAAACGACACACTTCATATCGTCCGCATCCTCCAAAACTTTCAAAATCCTGACGATAATTACGAATCCCTAACCGACGAATAAGTTCCTGTGTGCTTTATATTTATTATTTCATCAGGATCACCTAATTTTGCCTACATTTAAATAAAAGCACCTATGACTGCACTTTTTACCCGGACGGTATTCATCCTGTCACTATTTTTTGCAGCGATTTTTTCTGCCCAAACCGGAAGCCTGAACATCAATGTTTTTGATGATTTCTCGAAAAAACCTTTAACAGCGACGGTTACAGTCACTTCCTCCAAACAGGAATTTTCGGGTGAAGGAAATGTATTGCTACCGGATTTGCCCGCAGGAAATTATAGTTTTCAGATCTCCGCCGAAGGATATCAGAATGGCTCCCTGAACGATATTTCCGTGGTTCCCAACCAAAACCTTACGTTTTCCATCGGGCTTCAGAAAACTACCACGAGTGAACAGGAAATTGAAACGGTGGTCATCACGGCCAGAGTATACAAAACAACAGCGGAAAGCCCGGTGTCCCTTCGAAACATTACCAGCGAAGAAGTGCAGAAAAATGCCGGTTCCAACCGTGATATTTCAAAAGCCATTCTTTCCCTCCCCGGAGTAGGATCCACGGCAACCTTCCGAAACGACCTTTTTATTCGCGGCGGAAGTTCAGCAGAAAATAAATTTTATATCGACGGCATCGAGGTTCCGGTCATCAATCATTTTCAGACTCAGGGAGCGAGCGGCGGTCCGCGGGGTTTGATTACCATTGATTTTATTAAAGATGTGGATTTCTACAGCGGAGCTTTTCCCGCCAAACGCAACGGAACGCTTTCTTCGCTTTTCGAATTTAATTTAAAACAGGCGCGTAAGGATAAAATCGGTTACAAAGCAGTGATAGGTCTGGATGATATGCAGCTGATGGCCGATGGCCCGCTTTCTAAAGACCAAAGCTGGACCGGGCTTTTCAGCGTGAGGAAATCCAATCTCCAGTTGCTTTTCAAAGCGATCGGATTGCCGTTTCTGCCCAGTTATTATGATTCCACTTTCAAGGTTTCAAAGAAATTCAAAAACGGAAATGAATTGTATTTCATTGGATTAGGCGCTCTGGACGAGTTTAAATTTAATGAAAATGCAAAAGCTACGCTGAACAATCAGACTCTGATTGAAAGACTTCCCGTATCGCCGCAGTGGAATTATACCATTGGCGCCGGATACCGTCACCTGGCAGAAAACGGAAACTGGCTCTTCACCTGGAGCAGAAATATGCTGGACAATAAGGCGACGAAATACTACCGGAATATCGAAACACCAGCGAATCTCCTCACCCGTTACCACTCCCAGGAAAGTGAAAATAAAATCCGTGTCGACCGCAACTTCCGCCTTGGCGATTTTCAGCTGAGTGCCGGAACGAACGTGAACTTTGCCCGTTATTTCAATGATTCTGATTTGCGGATCATTACCCAGAGCGGCCCGGTGATCGATAACTATCTTTCCGATCTCAACCTGACACAATATGGGTTCTATCTGCAGGGTTCACGGAAACTGCTTGATAATAAACTGGAACTTTCCGGAGGACTCAGAATCGATGGAAGCGATTACTCAAAACTCACGTCCAATCCTCTGGAACAGTTTTCACCCAGAATTTCCGCCAGATATCGTTTTGCAGAGCGTTTTGCCCTGAACCTGAACGGGGGAATCTACCACATGTTGCCTTCCTATACGGCGTTAGGATTTATTCAGAATGGAAATCTCATCAATCAGAACACGTTGAAATACATCCGAAACGAGCAGATCGTCGGAGGAATTGAATTTAACGGAAAAAACAACCTGCGCATCACGGCAGAAACCTATTACAAGAAATACAAAAACTATCCTTTCTCGCTTCGCAACGGGATTTCCCTTGCCAATGTGGGCGGTGATTTCGGAGTAGTAGGCGCCGAACCTTTGGACAGCAGAGGAGTGGGGGAAACCTATGGTGTTGAAATTCTCGCACAGAAAAGAACCCTGAACGATTTCTACGGAATCGCATCTTATACTTTCGGACACTCCAGATTCAGTGATATCAACGGCAGTTTGAAGCCTTCCAGTTGGGATAGTCGCCATATTGTTTCCCTTACAGGTGGAAAATACTTCAGCCGCAACTGGAATATTGGCGCAAGGTTCAGAATGCAGACCGGCCTTCCGGAAACACCGTACGACATCGCCAGAAGCCAGCTGGTGAACGTCTGGAATATTGCCAACGCGCCGGTGTCCAATTACGCGCTGTTGAATTCCCAACGCGGAAATGTGGTGCATCAGCTCGACATCAGAGCTGAAAAGAAATGGATCTTCAGCAAATGGCAGATGACTTTCTATGTTGATGTGGTGAATGCCTACGGTTCCAAAAGCCCGAGCAGGCTGCCTGTTATTGCGCTCGAAAGAGGTGCTGATGGAAACGGAATTATTGCCAATCCGGGAGCGCCGCAGAATGATCAGGTGTATCAGCTGAATTATGGCGAAAATGACGGCTCAACACCGCTGCCGTATTTCGGATTTATTTTTGAATTCTAACAGGCTCTAAAAAAATACTAAAAAAGATATTCCCTCATCCGCTGTTTCTGAGAAACGAAGGGTGTGGGATCTTTTTTACAAAAGAAGTAAGATACCCTTAACCGGAAGGCATTGCTTTATAAATCCACATTCTTTCTTTCTGTTCCAAAAAAATTCTTTATTTTCGGTTTTTCTAAAATTAAAAGTATGCAAAATCAGCAGGGTTCTGTTTTCGATTCTCAGGTGTTGGGCCATCCTTCGGCATTATTTGTATTGTTTTTCACCGAAATGTGGGAACGTTTTTCCTTCTACGGAATGCGGGTGCTCCTGGTATTATTCCTTACCGCAGGTTTGCTCTCCGATAATCCGGGATGGGAATGGCCGCGCGAAAATGCGCTGGCACTCATCGGAACTTACGGATCACTTCTTTATTTAACGCCACTTGTCGGAGGATATATTGCCGACAAGTTTACGGGATATCGTATGGCGGTGGTCATTGGCTGTGTTGTCATGACGCTGGGACATGCTGCCATGGCGGTGGAAACCAAAGGTTTTTTCTATCTTGGATTGGCTTTACTGGTGATTGGGACAGGTTTCTTTAAACCGAATATTACGTCCATGATTTCCACCATGTACAAAGGGAAAAACGAGAAAAAAGACGGTGCTTACACCATTTTCTATATGGGTGTGAATGCCGGAGCGTTTTTCGGAATGATGCTGTGCGGATATCTGGGTGAAAACTTCGGCTGGTCCTGGGGATTCGGTCTGGCTGGAATTTTCATGATGTTGGGATGCCTTCAGTTCTGGCTTGCAAAACCCATTTTTGGAAATATCGGTGCGCCTCCGTCACAACTCAAGATGCTGCAGGCAGAAGATGTGGCCGACGAAATTCCGGATATTGCAGGAGGCCCGGTGGTAGTGAACGAAGCTACGGACAAAAGAAATCCTTTCAAACTGCTGGATTATGTTCTTATCGTTGTTTCAGCCGTTGGCGGATTGCTCTATCTTTTTAATGATCCGCTGGAAAAAATTGAAAAAATCAACCTGTTGCCTTTCACCGTAGGAAACCTGAGCGGAACCAGTTTTGTGGTGCTGCTCGCATTGGTATCTTTCCTTATATTGCTCATTTCGCGGATCGCAAGGTATTCCGCCATTACCCGTGACAGAATTATCGCGGTGTGCTTTTGTGGATTGTTTACCGTGTTCTTTTTCATGGCTTTCGAACAATCATTGGGATCCATGACCATTTTCGCAGACAGCTATACCAACCGCGAACTGGAAGGTTCTGCCGCTATGATCTTTAAAATTATCGATGCATTGCTCACCACAGTTCCGCTCATCATCGTTTCATGGGTACTGCTAAAACTTTTCGGGCAGACCTTTAAAAGAATCAGCGTTTCCAATATCATTTTGGGAATTACCTTCATCGGCATTTGGGCTTTGGTACTGTTCAGGTTGTTCAATAAATTTTCCGAACCGGGCAATACCATTGACGCATCGTGGTTTGCGATCCTCAATTCCTTCTTTATTATTTCTTTGGCACCTTTATTCTCCAAATGGTGGGAAAGCAAATACAATCCAAGTGCAGGAATGAAGTACGGTTTCGGGCTCATCCTTTTGGGTATCGGCTTTGGTATTCTGGCATACGGCGCGTGGGAAATTCCGCAGGGAGCCATGACGGCAAAAGTGAGCATGATCTTCCTTATTCTGGCGTATTTGTTTCATACCATGGGCGAACTGTGCCTGTCGCCGTTGGGACTGTCGTATGTCAGCAAACTCGTGCCGCCGCGCATGATCGGGTTTATGTTCGGGGTGTGGTATCTTGCCATAGCAGTAGGGCAGAAATCGGCAGGAGCCATGGGTGGAATGATCGATAAAATTTCAAATGAATATTCCATCGGAACCTTCTTTCTCATATTTACGGTCGTACCGATGGGAATGGGATTAATCGCTATTCTGCTGAGTCCGGTCATGAAGAAATTGATGCACGGTATCCGGTAAGAGCTTCTATAACCCCCCCCTCCTTCGTCGGACGCCTCCTCTCCGAAGGAGGGGAATACTTCGGTCATTTTTGTGCCGGAGACAAAACATTTACTTTTTCTAAACAACTAACCGATTAACCGATTAACGGCTATTCGGCAAATTTGTAAATAAGTGAATAAGCAAAAAGCCACCCCGTCATCCTCCTGTCGTCGGACGCCACCCCTCCGGAGGAGGGGAATATTTCAGCCGCATTTGTAGCGGAGACAAAACATATACTCTTTCTACACCACTAACAGATTAAGCGCTTAACCCCTTCACTCATTCACCATTCACTCCCATTCACGCTTCTCCTCGCAACTACTCTTAAGATTTCGGAAACCCGGCACTTGCTTTCACTTCGGCAATTTGCAGCGTATGTCTTGCGGTATGACCTGCCATGAACAACAGGGACTGATACGCATCAGCCACTCCCGAAGGAGCATCGCTGATCCGGTTTCTCAGCTCTTCAGGCGGCGTTCTCCTAATAAAATCAAGAACAACAGCCCGCTGTTTTTTCAACTCATTGATTGCCGTTTCGGGGTCGTTGAATTTGCCTTTTCCGATAAGAACTTCCGGTGCTTTGTATTTTTTACTGCGGTCAGTAGCAGCAGCCATAATCTCCTTATCGGTGTACTGAAGATCTTTTCTGCGCTCCGGGTTGGCAGGCTTTTTCATCGTTTCCTGAACCATATCGAAGATCATTTTTTCTGTGACAACCATATGTTCCAGGCATTGGCTTACCGACCATGCGTTCTCAGCAGGTTTAAAATGAAGCTGATCCGGGCTCAGGCCTGCCACCTGCTTTTGTAGATTTGCCATGGTTTCCTGATAATAGGAGAGTGCAAAAGTAGTTTCCGGCTTTGGGCTTTTCTGTTGCTCTACAATTTCTTTCAGTTTTTTCAGTCCCTGCTGAAAGTCGTCATCCATATTGTAAAAAGCATTCATGATGTTCCATGGGTAAGGTGTCCTCCAGGAAATTCCCCACTTGACGAGCGTTTGATTGGGAGACTGCTCTTCCGTAGTGAAGTAGGCTTTGCTGGCCGAATCATCGACATCGAAAAAAAACATATCCGATTCCATCCGTTCGCCCTCTACAATGTGGGTGATCACTTGGGCGCCTTTGCCCAGTTTCTCGCTGTCCCACCTGTATCGGAAACCCTCTGTTCCGTCGATGCCTTCAGAAGTGGTCTTCATTCCGGGATCTGAAAGTTGCCAAACGCCAAAATGATCTTGATTTTTAACCTGTTTTATATAATCAAAAACTTCGAGCTTTGGCTTGTTTATGATGATTTGGCCCTCGCTGGAAGATTGATTGGGGATGAACAGTGCTGCAATCAGCGGAAGGGCAATAATGGCCAGCAGAATAAGAAGAATTTTTTTTAATGTTTTCATAACAAATAGTTTAAGATGAGGTAAAGGGAATTTTCTAACCCGAAAAAAAAGGTTTCCGGTCCGGTAGGTTTTATTTCATGGAAGCAGTCCGAATCTGTTTCCTTCTGTATCGATGCACACGGAACAGAAACCATACTCACCGATCGACATTTTGGGCTGTTCCACTTTTCCGCCGGCAGCTTCTGTGCGGCTTTCTTCTACAGCACAATCATCACACTGGAAATACACGAGGGTTCCTCCTGTTCCGGGAGAAACTCCGTTCATTTTCACCAGAGCTCCGTTGGCGTTGGGAGCGTTTTCTACTCAAGGGAAAAAAGCCATTTGCATGTCCGGCATTCCTTCCATTTCCGGAGCCTTCACAAGGGGTACTCCCAGAACGGTACTGTAAAATTGTCTGGCTCGGTCCATGTCATCCACATAGATTTCCAACCAGCATACTGCGTTTTGTTTTATTTCTATTTTAGTTTATTTAATAAGGATTTCATCATAAAAATTTAATGGTGGGTTTCTTCACACTGGCCTTTAGCCATATCCATATAAAATAATTCCCACGTATGTCCGTCCGGATCTTCCAGGGTGCGCAGTTGCATAAAGCCGTATTAACCCATTAATCAGCAAATTTGCAAATTTGCAAATAAGCAAATAAGCAAATTCACTCCTCTAAGGATTAACCGATTATACAATTCATTTGCAAAAACCACCCCGTCATCCTCCTGTCGTCGGACGCCTCCTCTCCGAAGGAGGGGAATATTTCAGCCACATTTGTAGCGGAGACAAGACATATACTCTTTCTACACCACTAACCGATTAATCAGCAAATTCGCAAATCAGCAGATTCACTTTTCCTCAATTGCTAACCCTTAAACGATTAACCGATTACTCAACTAACCATTTTTTCTATTTTTCCCTTCCTTCCTGAACACCAACAGCGGCACATCCAGCCGGAAAGAAAGCTGTTCCGTTTTGCTGGGTGAAAAAATCTTTTCCCAGAATTTCTTTTCCTGATGGGTAAACATGACCACTACCGAAGGTCTTTTTTCGCGGATTTCATCATGAAGATTGGTCATCAGTCTTTGCGTCACATCATGCGCTGGAAAACTCAGTTTAAACCCGTATTCATAGTCTCTTCGCAATGGAGAATCGTCGGAATAATCCTCATAAGGCCAGGAAAAATGCAGAATCTCAATCTCCGCTTTCAAGGGTCTGGCAAAACCCATTACTTTCTCTATTTCCTGAGGGTAATCCATCAGGTCGGAAGCATATAGAACCCTGTTCAAATCATTTTCCTGATGATGAAAAGGTACGGCCATGACCGGAATTTCCGAAGTGGTAATGAGGTTGCCGGTGTTCGTTCCCAGCATTTTTTTTATTCCGCTGGCACCGCGTGTGCTGATGCAGATATAACTGATTTCGGGATGCTCGTCACAATAGGCCAGCAGGGAAGTGTCGGCACTGAAACCTTCCACAACTTCCACGGCGTAATGCTTTGGCTGTACGTTAAACTCTGCAAAAACAGTCTGGATAAAAGTTTCCAGTACCTGTTTTTCGTGTCTTATTTTTCCGGCAATAAAATGATGGAATTCCTGTTCAGACATTCCGCTTTCCCTGTTCACCTGCAGGACATGCATAAACAGAAGCTTCACTTCCTCCCTGGAAGCCCATTGAAGAGCAAACTTCAATCCAGCTTTTGAGTTATCAGAATAATCGGTAGGAACTAAAATAGTTTTCATAATATCGGTCTTTTATCACCTGAAATTTACGAACAATCCTGCGATAAAACAAGGAATATTTTTCATCAGCTGAGATTAATCGATTCATCGTTTAAACGATTAAATGTTTAACCAATTAATCAGCAATCGGCCATCAGCAATCAGCCATCAGCCATCAGCAATCAGCGATCAGCAATCAGCGATCAGCAAATTTGTAAATAAGCAAATAAGCAAATAAGCAAATAAGCAAATTCGCTCCTCTCACCGATTAACCGATTAATCGATTAACCAGCCATCAGCAAATTTGTAAATAAGCGAATAAGCAAATAAGTAAAAAACCACCCCGTCATCCTCCTTCGTCGGATGCCACCCCTCCGGAGGAGGGGAATATTTCAGCCTCTTTTGTACTGGATGGAAAAATTCACTTTGTAAGCTATCAGCAGTCAGCTATCAGCCATCAGTCATCAGCCATTAGCAAATTTGTAAATAAGCGAATAAGCAAATTCGCTCCTCTAAAGATTAACCGATTAATCGTTTAACCATTAACGCAAACCGATCTTTCAACTGTGGCTTCGAGAGCCTCAGCCACCGCTCTGTTATTTCCACCCACTTAATTATAACGTAAAGCTCAAAGGAAAGCCACGACCTACGAGCTTTTTGCGTTAATAAAAATTTCAATTTCTTGTTACACACACAGCATACATGGACTACAGCTAAAAATCCGGTGTCTGAAGCGCGACACTAAAGTATAAACCGAAGCGAGGGCATCTTATCGCGCAAGTTCGGATTTTTAATAAAAAGAAATTGGAATTTTTTAGCAAAAAGATCCAGTCTTGACTTTTTGGTTCTTTTGTGTCAAGACAAAAGAACAAGAGAAAAATATCAATCAGCCATCAGCCATCAGCAAATTCGCAAAAATCCCGGTCCGTTTACCCTAACTCTAAAGGTAACCATTCCGGGATTTTTCACTGTCGCATATAGCAAATTCGCTCTTTCTAAACAACTAACCGATTAATCGATTAACCAGCCATCAGCAAATTAGCAAATTAGCAAATCAGCAAATCAGCAAATCAGCAAATTCACTCTTTCTAAACAATTAACCGATTAACCAATTAATCAGCAAATTTGTCATGCCTGTCTTTGCCGCCATCTCCTCATCTTTGCTCTTTATTTTATGAAGAGTTCATGATAAATTCTAATTAATTTTGAATATCCATTTGCGTTTTAATATATTTTATATAATTTAGCCATTATCTAAAAAAGTTTTTATTATGAGAAGAATTTATTTTTTAACCGCATTGCTCATGTTCATAGGGCAGGTCAATGCACAGTATTGCACCCCGGCTTTTGCCAGCGGATGTGGAGGTGGAGATGAAATTAACAGTTTTTCCATTCCTTCAGCTGGATTCAGCCACCTGAATACCGGATGCTCTCCGGGAGCGTATGGCGATTATACTTCCCAAACCATTACGCTGGAAATTGGGACACCGTATACCTTTACGGTAACCCATAACTTCGGCAGCCAGCAGGTAAGGATCTGGGCAGATTTTGATAATGACCAGATTTTCACGAACGCTGCGCCTGAATTAATTGCTATGGGATCTTCTGCCTCGGTAGGCGGAGTCAATACGACTACTGGATCCATTACTATTCCGGGAACTGTAGCACCGGGAACCTACCGCATGAGGGTAGGAAACCGCTACTCCTCGCAACCTGTTCCTTGTAATACGGATGGATATGGGGAAGCACACGATTATACCCTGATGGTAACAGCACCTGCTTGTTGGGTGCCTTCTTCGCCAGTAGCCGGTACTCCAGGGCTTACTACGGTATCCCTTTCCTGGACCGCAGCTTCTACAGCGCCAGCCGAAGGATACGAAGTGTATTACAGCACTTCCAATACGCCGCCTACACCAACTACTGTACTGGATGCGACCAACTCCACAACTTCTATGACTCCTTCAGCCGATCTTACAGGGTTGTCTCCTTCCTCCGTTTATTTTGCGTGGGTAAGATCATCGTGTTCCGCTACGGTTAAAAGTGCCTGGGTAGGTCCCGTGAGCTTTACCACGATGTGTGCACCATTAACGACGATGAGCGAGAATTTTGATGCTTATGCTACGGGTTCTATCGTACCCATCTGTTGGGCAAGAATAGTACCTGCGACGGATGCCGGAAGCCAGACGATTACCGCTACCACTCCGGCGTCAGGTCTCCGAAATATTTATCAGTATGCGTCCACTTCACAGAATCCTGTTATTGTGGTGCTTCCTGAATACAGCAACGTGGCGGCGGGTACACACTGGCTCAAATTTAAAGCGAGAGTGACAACAGCACCCGGAGCTTTGGAAGTCGGATATGTAACGGATCCCACAGATGCCAGTAGTTTTGTGAACCTCCAGACGCTGGACATTACCAATACATCATACAACAGCAGTTATTATTCTGTCGTAATTCCCAACTTCATTCCGGCAAACGCCAGACTTGCTGTGAAGAACCCTTCAGATGATAAATCCTATTATTGGGATGATGTAATATGGGAGGCGACACCAACCTGTTTCCCTCCGACCGGAGTTACTTTTACAGGCCACACCACCAGTAGTGTAACTGTAAACTGGGTGGCACCTGCTACCGCTCCTGCCAACGGGTATGAAGTGTATTACAGCACGTCCAATACCGCACCAACAGCCACTACGGTACTGGATGCTACCAATTCGGCGACTTCCACATCGTTATTTGCAGCCATCAACGGCCTTTCATCCGGTACTCAATATTATGTTTGGGTACGTTCCGTATGTTCGGCATCGGATAAAAGCCCATGGTCAATTCCGTATATGGTAACGACACCGTGTACCACATTTTCGCTGCCTTATGCCATCGATTTTGAAAATGCCACCATACCGGAGATGCCGGTGTGTACCGTGCGGGAAAATGTAGGCAGCGGAAACAACTGGACCACTTCTTCCCCTAATGCTTATGGATTTACAACCAAAGTGCTGACCTATATATACAATAGCTCAAATCCTGCCAATGCGTGGTTCCACACCGGTGGTGTGAACCTGACTGCCGGAACCAGCTACCGTGTCTACTTCAAGTATGCAAAAAACACGACCGGCTATACCGAAAAGCTGAAAATAACCTACGGTACCGCTCAGGATGCTGCTACACAAACCAATGTCATTCATGATTATACTGCCGTTCCCGATATATCTTCAGCGGTTCAGACGTATCATGATTTTACGCCTTCCGTTTCCGGTGTATATTATTTAGGGTTTAATGTTTATTCTGATTCCAATCAGTATAATTTATACATTGATGATATTCTTATTATGGAATCGCCAACGTGTATAGAACCCACGGCAGTCACCGTTTCTGCAATTACTACAGGCGGAGCTTCTATTTCCTTTACTCCACCTTCGGTAGTTCCGGGCAACGGTTACCAAGTGTATTACAGTACCTCAAATACTGCACCTACGGCAAGTACCGTTCTGGATGCAACCAATTCTGTAACGGCTCCGACTTCTCCGGCTACCCTGACAGGTTTAAATCCTGCGACCACCTATTACGTTTGGGTAAGATCAGATTGTGGGGGAGGAAACCTCAGCATGTGGTCAGTATCATCATCCTTTACTACTTCATGTGTTCTGGTAACAGAGTTTTCGGAGAATTTTAACGCAACTGCTGTTAACGCTCTTCCATCGTGCTGGGCCAAATTGACTACAGGAGCGTCTGCTAATGCGTATGTACAAGCAAGTACTGCCATGAGCAGCCCGAATGCCCTGTATGTGTACGGCGACAGCAGTTCCAGCAATGTGTATGTGACCATGCCTCAGGTGAGCACCCTGAGTTCCGGAAATTACAGGTTGAGATTCAAGGCAAGAGCTAATTTTACAGCTGGGGGAATCTTGGAAATAGGATATATGTCCAATCCGACAGATCATACGACCTTCACTGCACTGGGAACCTATACTTCTTCCAGTAATACAGCCATTGATAATTATTCTCTGAATATTACAGGAGTTCCTGCGGGAATTACTACCCTGGCATTAAGGCACACCGGTGCACCAGCCTACAGTATTCTGGTAGATGATGTTATCTATGAGCCAGTGCCGGGTTGTGGAGATGTTACAGCACTTACTGCGTCTAATCCTACCTTAAACGGTGCAGATCTGATGTGGACGGCTCCTTCAACGGCACCTGCAGGCGGATATGAAATCTACTACAGTACTTTAGCTACGCCTCCTACGGCGTCTACGGTACTGGATGCATCCAATTCATTTACGTCTCCTACAGTAGGAATGACCACAACAGGAATGGCTTCTGCGACTACCTATTATGTATGGGTGAGATCAGTGTGTTCTCCGACAGAGAAGGGTGCATGGTCGAATGTGGCTACGTTCTCAACGTTGTGTAATGCAACGGGCGTTCCTTATGAAATGAATTTTAACAATGCTGTAGTTCCAGCCATGCCAGCCTGTGGTATTGTGGCTAACGGAGGTACCGGAAACAACTGGACTACCGCAGCGGCTCCTACCGATAGTTCCGGATTCAATTCTCAAGTATTGAGGTATGCCTACCATAGCACGCAGGCAGCTGATGCATGGTTCTTTACGCAGGGAATCAACATGACTGCCGGAACTACGTACTATATTTCCTATAAATACGGAAATAATTCTACTTTCTTTGAAGAAAAAATGAAAGTAGCAGTAGGAAACGGAGCATCACCTTCAGCCATGTTACCGGCGAACGGAGGAACACAGATCGCAGATTATCCGAGCATCATGACGGGTCAGGCGGTAAGTGTGAACAACCTCACCTTCACACCAACAACCTCCGGTGTATATTATGTAGGATTCCATGCGTATTCTGATGCGAATGAATACTATCTGTATCTGGACGATATTCAGGTCACTGCTTCGGCACTGAGCACCAGCGAAATAAAAGCAGATGCGAAGGACGTAAGAGTGTATCCGAATCCGTTCACCGATGTGATCAATATTTCTGATGCAAAAGATCTGAAATCTGTTTCCGTGATCGATGCCTCAGGAAGAATGGTGAAAACCATCGCTTCCCCTCAGGCTCAGATCAGACTCGGCGACCTGAAATCAGGCTTATACATCCTGAAACTGGATTACAAAGACGGAACTGTAAAAACAGTAAAAGTCATTAAGAAATAAAATGTAAAATTTTATGACACCATGAGCGGCCTCCGGGCCGCTTTTTTTATTTCCCTTCTTACCCCAGACGCTACCGGAGCAAATTCGCTCCTCTAAAGATTAACCGTCAATAAGCAAATTTGTAAAGAAGCGAATAAGCGAATAGGCAAAAAAGCAAAAAAGCAAAAAAGCAAAAAAGCAAATTTGTAAACAAGCGAATTCGCTCTTTCTAAAATTCACCAGCAAAAAAACCACCCCGTCATCCTCCTGTCGTCGGATGCCACCCCTCCAGAGGAGGGAATATTTCGGTCACTTTTGTACGATTAATCGATTAACCCATTAACCGATTAACCGTCAATAAGCAAATTCGCAAATTCGCAAATCAGCAAATTCGCAAAAATCCCGGTCCATTTTACCCCAACCCTAAAAGGAGATGTCCTGGGATTTTTTGGTCTACCAAGAACAGATCTCGATATTCACTCTTTCTAAACAACTAACCAATTAATCGTTTAACCATCAAAAATCCACCCCGTCATCCTCCTGTCGTCGGATGCCACCCCTCCGAAGGAGGGGAATATTTCAACCACTTTTTGTACTGGAGAGAAAAATTCACTTTGTAAGCCATCAGCAATCAGCTATCTGCAATCAGCCATCAGCCATCAGCAAATTCGCAAATTAGCAAATTCGCAAAAACCCCGGTCTATTTTACCCCAACCCTAAAAGGAGATGTCCCGGGATTTTTTTGTCTACCAAGAACAGATCTCAATATTCACTCTTTCTAAACAACTAACCGATTAATCGTTTAACCATCAAAAAACCACCCCGTCATCCTCCTTCGTCGGCTGCCACCCCTCCGGAGGAGGGGAATATTTCAGCCTCTTTTGTACTGGAGAACTAAGTTGACCCGCGGTCACAATTCCCCTCCCATGGAGGGGCGCCGTTTAGCGTCAGCGAAACGGTGGGGTGGTTGGTCGTCCGTTTCCATAATGCCCATTCTCTTTCCCCAAAAAACCTAAAAATGTACATTCCTCTGCTCCGGTGGGGTGCCGTTTTGCGTCAGCGAAGCGGTGGGGTGGTTCAACCTTTCTTTACGTTTCTTTTGCACCATAATGCAGAATAATAAAATCCTCCAGTTCCTTCATAACAATGGCCAGATGATGCAATACGTCATAATTGGAAATCCTGAAAACCTTGAGGCCGAGACTTTCCAACTCCCTTTGTCGCTGCCGATCGTACTCAACTTTATCCTCGTGAGTCCATCCATCAATTTCAACCACCAACCCTAAATTTTTGACATAGAAATCCACAATATAATTTCCGATGATTCTTTGCCGGTCGAAATCAATCTTGTAAAATTTTTTCTTATGAACTTGCTGCCAAAAGAGCACTTCACAGAGAATTCCGGCTTTTCGTTTACCTGAAAGTAAAGTTTTAAGATTTTTGTTATAAGGTAAATGGGGTGCCGTTGGTTTCAGAATGGGAATATCGCGGATATGGGTTATTATTTCCATGTTTTTTTGGATAAAAATAAGAAAACTTCAACCACCATCGAGGAACCACCCCGTCATCCTCCTGTCGTCGGATGCCACCCCTCCGGAGGAGGGGAATATTTCAGCCACTTTTGTACGATTATCGATTAACCCATTAACCGATTAACCGATTAAACAGTTAACCGATTAACAATGGATCAGCAAATTTCTTTTTCACTTACTTCGACTTTCGTGATCAAGGCAAACTTTAAAGTATGATGATAACTTTTTATATATTTGCCTGAACTTATAATTACAATTATAATAATGTTTGATCAAGATACTATTGTTCGGCCGATTTATATTGACAGGGTGCAGCCCTTCATCGGGAAAAGTTTGATAAAATGTTTTACCGGACAGCGAAGGGTCGGAAAGAGTTATCTCCTCTTTCAGTTAATGCAGCTTATTCAGGCAGAGCATCCCAGGGCTAAAATCCTTTATATTAATAAAGAAGATTTGGCTTTTTCAGAAATTAAAAATGCAGCAGATCTACATCAATACGTATTGCAAAACAAATCACTCAACAGTAAAACGTATGTTTTCATAGATGAGATACAGGATATTCAGGATTTTGAATCTGCCCTTCGGTCGTTGTTATTAGATACTGATCTGGATCTGTATTGTACAGGCAGCAATGCGAATCTTTTATCAGGAGATATTTCCGGACATTTGAGCGGCCGGGCTATTGAGATTACGGTATATAGTTTATCGTATCAGGAATTCTTATTGTTTCATGAGTTAGAAGATGATCCTGATTCGTTGGAAAAATATCTTCAGTATGGTGGATTGCCCTATCTAAAGCACCTTCCTTTTGAGGATCATATTATTTTCGAATATCTTAAAAATATTTATTCTACCATCGTTTTTCGCGATGTCATCAATCGGTATGCTGTTCGGAATACGGTGTTTCTTGAGCAGTTGGTTTTCTTTTTAGTGTCCAATACAGGGAGTATTTTTTCAGCAAAAAAGATCAGCGACTTTTTGAAGTCTCAAAAAATAAATATTGCCCCTAATCAGGTGCAGCTCTATATCCGGCATCTTACGAATGCTTTTCTGATCCATCAGGTAAAGCGCTATGATATAGAAGGAAAGCGTCTTTTTGAAATAGGGGAAAAATATTATTTTGAGAATTTGGGTATCCGCAATGCTTTATGGGGCTATCGTCTGGAAGATCGGGGCAAAATATTGGAAAATGTGGTCTACAATCATCTTTTGGTGGAAGGATATACCGTAAAAACAGGCGTACTTAGTGAATACGAGATAGATTTTCTGGCCGAGAATAAAGGAGAAAAACTATACATTCAGGTTGCTTTAACTTTACTTGAAGAAAAAACGCTGGAGAGAGAATTCGGAAATCTGCAAAAGATAAAGGATAATTATCCCAAAATGATGGTTACAATGGATACTTTCTCTGGAAACTCAGTTGAAGGGATTCAGATTATTGACCTAAGAAGTTTTCTCAATAATCAATGGAAATAAATGGTATCATCCAAAGTCGCAAATACGCAAATACGCAAATACGCAAATTAGCAAATACGCAAATCAGCAAATCAGCAAATTCACTTTCTAAACAACTAACCGATTAATCGTTTAACCATCAAAAACCCACCCCGTCATCCTCCTTCGTCGGCTGCCACCCCTCCGGAGGAGGGGAATATTTCAGCCTCTTTTGTACCGGAGAGAAAAATTCACTTTGTAAGCCATCAGCAGTCAGCCATCAGCCATCAGCCATCAGCCATCAGCCATTAGCAAATTTGTAAATAAGCGAATAAGCAAATTCGCTCCTCTAAGGATTAATCGATTAATCGTTTAACCATTAACGCAAACCGATCTTCTGCAGTGGCTTCGAGAGCCTCAGCCACCGCAGAGGAGGGGAATATTTCAGCCACTTTTGTACTGGAGAGAAAAATTCACTCTTTCTAAACAACTAACCGATTAACCAATTAACCAATTAACCAGCAATCAGCACTTCTGTAAACCCGTAAAAGAAAGAGGCATTATTCAGTATGCTATTCTTTTATTGTTGAGTTCTACATTAAAATTCACTTTTGCTCCTAAAGCTTCAAACACTTTCAGAATAGTCGTAAGCCTCGCATCCGTTGTGCTGTTCTCAATCTTAGAAATCTGTGCCTTTTTCACACCAACGAGGTCTCCTAATTCCTGTTGTGTCAG
Organism: Chryseobacterium lacus; assembly: GCF_003336205.1. Classification (GTDB taxonomy): domain Bacteria; phylum Bacteroidota; class Bacteroidia; order Flavobacteriales; family Weeksellaceae; genus Chryseobacterium_A; species Chryseobacterium_A lacus. Next base: position 3,521 of record NZ_QPIE01000006.1, on the reverse strand, counting down.
GTGACGTTCCAGTCTTGCTTGTTTAATGGCTTGTCCTAACAGGTCAAGACGAAGTTCGTTTTCAAATTCGTCACGCTTTTCTGTTCCTTTCTTTCCGATGTAATGGTCGGTCAAATCCTCTAAGCTATATGTTTTCATTTCTTTTTAATATTAAAATATTTTTCTCTTAATCTAACTGCCTTTTCGATTTCACTTCTGGAAATTTTATCCGTCTTTTTAATCAGGCCGTGGGTTGAAATAACCACTGTGTCAATTTTGTCAGTTTTATCCCAAAACGCAAAAAGGCGATAATACGATTTGTTATATTTTGTTCTGAACTCCCAGATTTCGTCTTGTAGTTTCTTAAAAAGTTCCTTGTCACTTGTGCTTCTGGCTTTCCAGATGTTGTAAATAACCTTATTCCTTGATTTCTCATCAAGTCCGTCCAAAAAGCTTTTTGCCTCTTCTAAAAACTCAACCCGAAACTTATATGAATCCATTCAAACAATGTTATTGATAAAGCAAAGGTAAAAGTTTCTTCTTTAGGAAACAAGAGTAAATTGTTCAAAGTCTAAAATGTATGGTAAAAATCTCTGCTATCATCAATAAACAAATTTGTAAATAAGCGAATAAGCAAATTCGCAAATCAGCAAATTCGCAAATCAGCAAATTAGCAAATAAGCAAATTCACTTTCTAAACACCTAACCGATTAAACAATTAACGAGCGATTCAGCAAATTTGTAAATAAGCGAATAAGCAAAAAACCACCCCGTCATCCTCCTGTCGTCGGACGCCACCCCTCCGGAGGAGGGGAATATTTCAGCCTCTTTTGTATTGGAGGGAAAAATTTACTCTGGCTAAACGATTAAACGATTAAACCTTTAATCAGCAAAAAAGCAAAAAAGCAAATAAGCAAATAAGCAAATTCACTCTGGCTAAACAATTAACTGATTAACCAATTGAACCTTTCATCAGCAAAATCACTCTGTCTAAACGATTAACCAATTAATCGCTTAATCGAGTAATCAATTCGCCATTCAGATGGCCGTTAACCGTTGAGCTTCCTACGGAATGACAAACGAAGTTTTTTGTCACTAAGCAAAAACCACCCCGTCATCCTCCTTCGTCGGATGCCACCCCTCCGGAGGAGGGGAATATTTCAACCTCTCTTGTACTGAGGGAAAAATTCACTCTGGCTAAACGATTAAACGATTAAACCTTTCATCAGCAAATTTGCAAATTCGCTCTTTCTAAACAATTAACCGATTAACCGATTTTACCCCAACCCTAGAAGGAGCTGTCCCGGGATTTTTTCTGGCTACCGAAAATATAACTTTGATAAAATATAGATTTTGTGCCGAACTTATATAAACTAATAGTACATTTGCCGTAAAAAAGATTTTGGCAGCAGCGTTAGAAAAATATATTGGTCGTTATTTCAAGGGAAACGAGAGGCTTTCCAAGCAGAAGCTTGTCGGTTCAATCAAAAAAGATTTTCCTGATTGGTCTGACAATACCATTAATATGTATCTATCCAGGCTAAAAAAGAAGGGAGTTATCCATTCTCCGTCCAGAGGGATTTATGAATTGGATCGTCATGCATCTTTTCAACCGAACATTTCAACTACGCTGAAAAGAATATTCAATAAGATAAAGCGGGAATTCCCTTATATCGCTTTTTGTGTCTGGGATACTGTGTGGTTGCATGATTTTATGCGTCATCAGCCATTCAAACATTATATCGTTTTAGAAGTTGAGAAAGACGCTTGTGAATCAGTGTTTGGGTATCTAAGTGAAACGATGAAAAATATTTTTCTAAATCCCGATGAAGAACTATTTGACCGTTATATCAACAATCTTGACGGTGTTGTTATCGTAAAAAATATGGTTTCTGAAGCTCCTTTGATAGAAGAACAAAAAGTCATTATCCCCTCATTGGAAAAATTATTGGTGGATATGCTAATTGACACGGCACTTTTTTCGGCACAGCAGAGCGAAAAGGAATTTATTATGCGGAGTGTGGTGGAAAAATACACTTTAAATGAGTTAAAAATGCGCAGATATGCTATCCGAAGAAACAGAGCAAGAGAAATTAATGAACTGATAAATATAGGTTTGGCAAAATAAATTTGCTTATGCCAATTCTATATAAATTATGATACATACAAAGTCACATACAATAGAATGGATTACCAACGTACGAAACACGTTGGGTAAACGCATTGACCCAAAACTGATTGAAAAAGTAATATACGCTTTAACACTTTTGGAGCAATTGCAATTGCATAATCTGAATTTTGTGTTTAAGGGCGGAACCGCTTTACTTTTAGCAACGGAAACACCGAAACGGTTTTCGATAGACATTGACATTATTACAGAAGAATCAGAAGATAAAATCAAGGAGGTCATAGAAAAGGTAACTCAATTGGAAATGTTTATCCGTTGGGAAGAGGATAACGATCGAAAACATACACCTGACGCCCCTCTCGGGCATTTTAAGGTCTTCTATAAAAGTGTCGTAGATGGCCACGAAGAACCGATACTGTTAGATTTGCTCTACACGCCTAATCCATATCCTGAAACAAGAGAATATCTGATAAATCATAGTTGGTTAGCCACGTCGGGTGAAAATACGATGGTTGTATTACCAACGTTCGAGGCTATTTTGGGAGATAAATTAACCGCTTTTGCACCCAAAACCACAGGTATATTGTATTCAAAAAACAGACCTGTCGAAATCATTAAACAATTGTATGATATAGGCTTCTTGTTTGACCAACTCACTAATCTCAACGTGGTAAAAGAAAGCTATGCGAGGGTGGTACGGGAGGAAATCGGCTATCGAAAGTTACATATTGATGTTGACGAGGTATTGAAAGACACTTGGAATGCTTGTTATACCTTAGCAGAAAGAGATATGAAGTCAGACGAGTTCAAACACCTGCAGTTAGGCATTAAGAACTTTACGAATTTCATTATTGACCGTTTTTCAATCGAAGAAGCCATAACAGCTTCATCTAAAGTTGCCTATCTGACTTCATTACTGAATAAAGAAAATCAGGAAGTAGAACGGTTTAAAAATCCGTTAGAAATTAAAGATTGGCTGATTGAAGACCCAACCTACAACAAACTGAACAAGTTAAAAAAGACCAATCCGGAAGCGTTTTTCTATTGGTATAAGAGCTTGAAGAATGATAAAACATAAAAAGAGACCATGAAATTCACCGGCGAAAAACCACCCCGTCATCCTCCTTCGTCGGATGCCACCCCTCCGGAGGAGGGGAATATTTCAGCCTCTTTTGTACCGGAGCGAACACATTTACTTTCTCTAAACAATTACCGATTAACCGATTAATCGATTAACCGTCAATAAGCAAATAAGCAAATAAGCAAATAAGCAAATAAGCAAATAAGCAAATAAGCAAATTTGCTCCTTAAACAACTAACCAGTTTCCCTTTTAAACTTTTACCTTTTGCCTTTTACTTTTACCTTTTTCCTTTAAATTCATCTGTGAAAATCTGTGAAATCTGTGAGAACTAT
>NZ_QPIE01000005.1 GCF_003336205.1 Chryseobacterium lacus | reverse complement strand
CTAGAGGCACGATTGAGAAACTTGTTAGTCCTTAACTCCTCCGGAGATTTTTTTTTGTAGCCATTTTATATGTTTTTTAGGGTTTAATAAAAACAAAATTACTAAAACGGTGAATGGGAAAGCTACCGGAGGTTTAGTTCAACATCGCATTGGCTAAATGGCGGTTTAAGGGAGAAATTGAAAGTTTCTCCTTTTTTTGTCGCAACAGCCTTTTATATTTCCTTTTTTCATAAATTTAGAAAATAATAAAAGGCTGTTGCTTAGCTTAGTGCAAGATTGAAAGTTTAGGCTTTCTAATCCGCCACTATCGCCAATACGCGGCCCGTTAGCGGTAATACTTCGATAACACATCGAATATAATCATTATACATACAATAACCATTTTATAAAAACAACCATGAAATTTTCTAACGAAATTGATATATTCATAAATGATTATGTCAAGGATTTAAACTCTGGAACAGCGTCTATTTTTGCAGGTGCTGGAATGTCAATTCCAGCTGGTTTTGTCAATTGGACAGATTTAATGAGTGAAATAGCAACAGATTTAGGATTAGATCTAAATCTTGAAAAAGATTTAGTTTCTATTGCTCAATTCCATGTAAATGAAAATCAAAATAGAACAAAAATTAATCGAAAAATATTAGAAGAATTTACAGAAGATGTGTCGGAAACTGATAATCATCGTATTGTTGCTAGATTACCCGTATCTTCAATTTGGACAACAAATTATGATCAATTAATTGAAAAATCTTTTGAAAAAGAATATAAAGTTATAGATGTAAAATATACAAATGACCAGCTTCTAACTACAAAACCTAAGAGAGATATTGTAATTTACAAAATGCATGGTGATGTTTCACATCCAAATGATGCAATTTTAACTAAAGAGCAATATGAACATTACTACCAAACACACGAACCTTTTATAAATGCACTATCCGGAGAATTAACTACTAAAACATTTCTATTTATTGGATTTAGTTTTAATGACCCAAATTTAGATTATGTTCTTAGTAGGTTAAATTTTAGGTTTAGAAAGCAACAGAGACAACATTACTGCTTTGTAAAAACTCCTAAAATTGGAGACTATAACATTCCTGACCAAGCTAGTCTTGATTACAGCATCAAGAAACAAAATTTAATTATTAATGACCTTAAACGATATGGAATAAAGTCATTGAAAATTGAGAAATATTCAGATATAACTGAAGTACTTAAAGAGATTGAGATTCGATATAAAAAGCAAACAGTTTTTATTTCAGGTAGTGCTGAAACGTATGAACCTTATGAAAAAAATGATGCTCTTGGATTTGTCCACAAACTATCCAAACTTTTAATTCGTAACGAATATAAAATCGTCAATGGCTTTGGTTGGGGAATTGGTAGTTCAGTAATAAATGGTGCATTAGAACAAATTTATGAAAATCCAAAAAAGCACTCTGAATCTCAACTTATAATGAAACCATTTCCTCAATTTGAAAGTGGTAATAAGAAATTACCTGAATTATGGAAGGAGTATAGACAAAATATGATTTCTCAATGTGGTCTTTGCATTTTTATTTTTGGGAACAAAAATGACAAGGGTGAAATAATTAATGCAGATGGTGTAATTAAAGAGTTTGAAATTGCAAAACAAAACCAATGTATTTGCATACCAATTGGAACCACACAGTATGCTTCAAAGATTATTTTTGAAGAAATATCAAAAAATCCTGAAAATTATTATGACAATTACGAAGCTATTTTTCCATTCATTGTAAAGCTAAATGACACTAGTCTATCTTTAGATGAAATTTTAAAAGTGATACAAGAATTATTAAACAAAATAAAAAAATAAGTATGTCTAGAAAAGTTTTTACAAGTTTTCATTATAGTGCAGATAATTGGAGAGCTTCTCAGGTTCGAAACATGGGTAAAATAGAAGGAAATCCAATAGCAACAACCAATAATTGGGAAGAAGTTACAAAAGGTGGTGATAAAGCTATAGAAAAATGGATTGACGATAACATGCATGGTAAATCTTGCGTAATCGTATTAATTGGTTCAGAAACATCCAATAGAAAATGGATTGATTATGAGATAAAAAAAGCTTGGAAAGAGAAACGTGGAATAGTTGGTATTTATATTAATAAATTAAAAGATAGCAATGGAAATCAAAGTATTAAAGGGAAAAATCCTTTTGAAAAATTTGATGTTAACGGTGTAAATTTCGCTAATATTGTCAAATCTTATAATCCACCATACCAAAACAGTTCAGACGCTTATAATTATATTAAAGACAATATTCAAAATTGGATCGAAGAAGCAATGAATATTAGAAATAGATATTGATATGAGTATACTAAGTAAAAGTCAATTATTGGAATTTAGAAATACAACTAGAGTATTCTCAAAATCAATTAATGAAAGTTTAAGTGAATTTAGAAAAGAAAGTCAACTAGGTAAAACAACTATATTTTTATCGCATAAACATGATGAATTAGCAGAATTGGATTCGGTAATATCCTTACTTAAAAAAATTGGAGTAAATGTTTACGTTGATTGGCTCGATAGTGGAATGCCTAAAAATACTTCAGGAGTCACAGCTGCTAGAATTAAAGAAAAAATTGTAGAAAATAAAAAATTTATTCTATTAGCAACTGAAGGTTCAATTTCATCTAAATGGTGTAACTGGGAACTAGGTTTAGGCGATGTAAACAAATACGATAAAGATATTGCGATTTTTCCAATAAGGAATGATTACGAAAATTTCTCAGGAAGTGAATATCTTCAAATTTATCCTAGGATTGAATTTGTAACTAAAAATTCAGTATTAAGAAAGATTGGTGGTTATTTTGATGAAGGATATTATGTTATTACTCCAACAAATAATGAGGGAGTTTCTTACTATACAAAACTTCAAGAATGGCTTACAAAATAAAAGTACTACCGCTAATAACTAAGCTTTCGTTGGGCTTGAAAAGCCAACAATGAAAGCCCGTTGAACGGAACCTTCGGGGGCTTTTTTGGCAGTCTATGGAGTTATCGTTTTTAGAATTTAGATACACAAAGCAGTTTTTTTAGAAGTACTGCTTTTTTTGTGGGCAGAAGTGGCACTTTGTAGGGTTTAAATGCTGTGATTTTTCGTTTCAGCATATAATTTCCCTTACCCGCAAAGTTTATTTCGCAGAGAAAGTTTGGGTGACGAAAAGAAAATCCTGTGGCGGACCACGTTGCCCGAAAATGGCAATGGTCACCAGGTTTCCTTTTTTGCAACAGCTGCATTTTCTGAGCATAGTCTGGCGAACAAAAACGCTCCGTTCCACTTTTAAACTTTCTTGCAAACCCTGAAGTTTTCCACGCTTCCAGCTGCTGCTTAAAATACCATAATAACGGATTTTTACAAATCTTTTCGGCAAAAGATGCATCGCAAAACGGCGGATAACTCCTTGTGGCTCAAAACCATCTGCTTTCTGATACCTTTCTGGCGGTAATCTTTGTAACTGAACAAATCACAGAGACGAAGATTTCTGACTTCCAAACAGCGCAATCCACAGCCGTAAAGCAACCCGATTAAGATTTTATGTTTTAAAAGTTTACAGCCGGACAACATCTGCCAAACCTCCTGTTTACTGAGCACTACAGGAAGTTTTTTCTCTTTTTTAATTTCCGGAAGACTTAGAAAATCGTAGCTCAATCCTTCCGATTTCAACAGAACCGAAGTCCGTAAACCGTGTGTTTAATTGCGAGGGTGATTTTGATTTTTTCTGAAGATAAAAAAGGTAATCGTGGATTTGCTCAGGATCTAATTCTGTCGGGATTTTCCCGAAATGCAGCGACACCGCAGCCAGGTGTCTGGAGTAATTACTGAACGTACTTTGGCTTGTTCCAAGCACCGAAACCGTACGTTCAAACCGGCCTAAAAGTTCTGTAAAACCAGGCACTTCGCGCTTTGCCTGATTGATGATTTTGTTTTCTCTGAGCTCGTCTGAACTCTTTTTTTTGTTGCCACTCTATTGATTTTTTAATTAACTTTACAAGTAACTGATTTATGCGATTGGGAAAGCTACCGAAGGTTTAGTTCAACAAGGTATTGCCAAAAGCAGGGCTGAACGGCTTTGATTGAGCATTTGAGCAAGGTTCAACATTTGTACTTCGATTGAACTTTTGTGCTAAAAATCCCCGCCTTCGGCAATACCCGGATTGTTATGCGACATTTTACGACCTGACTGCTAAATAGCGATTTAGAAAACATAACATCATTTCAATAAATTTAAATGAAAGACATTAAAAGACTTCAAAAAGTTCTTAAGTATAAGAATAGAAATGATTTAGCCGATTTACTTAAAAACTCACGCTCTAACATTCGTGAGACCTCAACTTATGGAAGTATGTGGTATTCTATAATTAGTTATTTTGAAATTTATTCCCCAGCAAGAAATAATGAAAAATTAATTAGTCTATCTGAAGAAGATAAGTCTGAATTACATAAGGCTATTTTGTTAATTTATCCCATAAAAGAAAATGAACCTGAAATAGTTGATATTGAATTTTATCCAGACTTTGATTTAGAAGACGAATACGAATTGGTAGATGCTAAAAATTTAGAAAAAATTGATTTTCAATATATCCAAGAGCAAATAACAAAATGTAATCAAAAAATTGCAGAAAAAGATTTTGAAGGAGCTGTAACAAATTCAAGAACTTTATTAGAATCAATTTGTCTTTATATTTATGAAATGAAAGTTGGAGAATATGATTATAAAGGGAATTTAATTAAACTTTATAAAGATGTTAGTCAAACCTTAAATATGACCCCTTCAGATCATTCAGATGAATATCTTAAGCAAATTTTATCTGGAGTATTTAGTATTATAAATGGAGTTTCAGGATTAAGAAACAATTTTAGCGATTCACACGGTAATTCTCCAAGAAAAAATTATAAAATTGATGATAGACACGCAATTTTAACTGTGAATTTATCAAAAACAATAGCTGAATATTTATTTTTGTCTTATGAAAAAAATGAAAAAAAAATTATCAATTAAAAACGTCGCATAATAGCTAAGTTTTCGTTGCGTGCGAAGCACGAACAATGAAAACTCTGTTGAACGGAAACTTCGGCAGCTTTTTCAACATTATTAATTTATCGTAAAAAGTTTTTAAAAATACTGAAGAGACTTGTAGAAAAGTCTCTTTTTTTTGTTCCTGGTTATTCTTTTATCCCGCCTGAAAAATAAAATCTTTGCAAAAGGTACAATTATTTTTCGCACCGCCACTCAAGCCGCATCTCTGTCTGTACTTTAATAACTTTTCTAAACCTCACTTCTGATTCTACTCAAAGTTTCCTGAGAAATGCCAAGATAAGAAGCTATCATCCCAAGCGGCGCACGCAAAAGGATATCAGCATTATCTTCTAAAAGCTGAATATATTTTTCCTTTGCCGTCATATACTGCAAGGAATTGATGCGCCTTTCCATATTCGTCATCAGAAGTCCCAAAACACGGCGGCTGAAATTGGCAATGGTGAGCGAAGTTTCGCAGAGCTCTTCCATTTTCGAGTACCGGAAAAAGACAATCTCACTGTCTTCTAAAGCTTCAATGGAATGCCGTGCCGGAATTTTCTCAAAGATGGTGTCTTTATTGGCGAGAATGCTGTTTTCGGGGTAAAAATTGGTGGTGATGTCTTTTCCTTTTTCAAAATAAAACGAGCGCAGAAGCCCTTTTTCTACAAAATACACCTTGCGGTTTAGAGTGTTTTGATCGCTGATAACGGTTCCTTTTTTCACAGATATTTTTTCGGTCTGGGTGTTCAGAAAACTGTGGATATCATCGTCGATGGTGATGTATGTGGCAAGCATTTCGGGAAAAGTCATCAGGATTCAATTTGTACAAAAATAAAAATAATGCCCCAAAAATGAGGTATTATTTACAAACCGAACATTAAAAATAAACTATTAAAAATCAATCTTTTGTAGCCAAGTGAAAAGTTCGTCATACACTTTTTCGCGCACCGGTTTTTTGGAAAGCACTAAATCGTGAATGCCGCCTTTAAAGGGAATTATCGTCACATTTCCCTTTAAATTTTCAGCATTTTTATGAATATCCTTCACGTTCAGGATGATATCGGTGGAAGTCACTTCCTCATTCCAGACTCTTGGATAGCCCGATTTTTCAGAATGCATCACCAATACCGGAACGTTGAGTTCTGCGTTGCGGATGTCTTTCTGTGCACGGTGAATAGCACGGATAAAGCCAAAATTTACTTTCCCGTTGGCATTGGGTTTCAGTTTTAAATCATAATTCCATTCGCCCTTAAAATTTTTATGCAGGCTTTCACCGTAGAAAGTGGAAAATCCACCGTCAATTTTCGTGTCAGGATAATGTTTTCCCAAACCACTGATGATGGGAATCCCAATTTTTTGCGCCAGAAACCCCATATTGAAATCGTAAAAGGGACTGTTCACCCAAAGTCCGGCAATGTTAGGGTTTTCCGTGTGATATTTCATATAACGTGTCGTGATCAGCCCGCCGGTTGAATGACCTGCCAACAGAATTTCGTGATGATTTTCAGCAGTAATGATTTTTAAAGCTTCATCGATTTCGGCATTGTATTCGTCCAGATTTCTTACATTGTTAAAAGTTTGATGCGGCAAATATGAACGCCCATATTTTCTTAAATCCAAAGCATAAAAATCAAACCCTTTTTCATTGAATTTTTCAGCCATTTCCGCCTGAAAAAAATAGTCGTTAAACCCGTGAATATACAACACAGCTTTATGGGTAGGACTTTCCGCTTTTTTGCGAATGACTGTTGCGGTAACTTTTCCTTCGTAATCGTTGGGAAAATTCAATGTTTTCTGCTCAAAACCGTTTCCCAAAATATCCGGCGAATATGCCTGCGAGTACAAAAACCCCGAAAGGAAAATGAGCAGCAGTATAAAGTTCTTTTTCATTGTCCAGTTGTTTGTTAACGCAAAGTTCCGGCTTCTTTTGAACTTTGGCTTTGACATTTATCAAAAAAAACGTCCGGGAAGTAATTTCCCGGACGAACAAACAAACTATAAAGAAATGAAAACTTTATATTTCTTGCGGTGTTGAGCCGTTTTCGTTGAGATTATTTTCTGATGCTGTAATTTCATCAAAATCATCGCTTTCATCATCTTCTGAAAGCTGGTACTTTTTGTAGAGTGAATTGATTTTAATTTTAAGCGCAATCCAGCCTAATACAAAATACACTAACGCCAAAATCAAAAGATGGAAGAAGTACTTTTGGGTTAAATAATCTGAACCACGTTCCACAACCATGATTTTCAATGCCTCGAGATAAGGGGTCAAGGGAATAATGGAATTGAAATACTGCACAAACTGAGGCATCGCCGATGTTGGCCACGTAAATCCACTTACAATGAACGCCGGAGAAGCTATCACCATCAGATATTGTGTCGCCTTCAGCGCATCAGGAACCAAAATACTGAACAGCACGCCCAAATTGGTTGATGCCACCACGAAAATTGCGGTCAGCAGGAAGAAGTTGGGCACATTCACCGGTGACGGAATTTTAAAATAAAGGCTGCACAGGTAGAAAAACAGGATGTTGAAATTGGCGAAAATCCACACCGGAAGACATTTTATAGCCATCACCAAAACCGCATATTTGTGTTTACCGGCAAAATCACGTTTAAAACTGTCGCGCTTGAATTCCTCAGCAAAAGTCACTGCCATTGCCATCAAAATGACCTGCTGCAGTACCACCGCCATCATCGCGGGCCACATAAAAATCAGGTAATTACTCGTGGTGTTGAACAGCGTGATGTAATTGGCTTTAAACGGTTCGTACTGGGTTTTCGCAATTTCTACATTCATGCCTTTTTTCTGCAGCGCCTTGATCTCTGCACCTGCCGAAAATGTTCCCAGAATCTGCTGAATCGCTTTCGTAGCAAAATTCGCGGTGAGGACATTGGACGTGTTGACGTAAACCGTAATTTCCGGATATTTTTTCTGAAGCATCAGCGCTTCAAACCGCTCCGGAATGATGACTACAGCGGCAGCTTCGGTCTTGATGACCTCATCTTTCAAGGGAGCCGGTTCATCAATATAATTCAGGACTTTTATGGTATGGTTGTCCTCAAACATTTGGGTTACCTGGTCGGAAAGCGGCGTTTTATCGTGGTTGATGAGGATCACCGGAATGTTTTCAACCTTCCCTTTTTTATACGTGAAACCGATGAGCAACGCGTAGAATGCCGGTGCCATAAAAAACACCGATAGCATGGTTTTATTGGTAAAAAAGAGCCGGAATTCTCTTTTCAGTAAATATCTTAACTGTTTCATTTTTAATAGAATAAGAATTCCGTCACTTATTTTAAAACCACATTGGAGTTCACCAGAATATTACCCAACTGGGCCCGATTATCCGGAATTACTTTAATCTCATAAACCGCATCTTCAGGATTATAATCCGGAAAAGCCGTCGTGATATCGGCGTATTTTGCCAGTTGTTTGATGGAAACAATGCGCCCGGTAATTTCTTTTTGGTTGTAATTCACGACCATTTTTACGGTTTTCCCTTTTTCATAAGCTGAAATTTTACTTTCCGGAACGGTGAATCTGAAATAAGTCGTGTCGGGAATATAGCCTGAAAAAAGCGCAAAACCGGCGGTCGCGAGTTCACCTTTGTTCAAAGAAACCGTTTCGATTTCCATATCGTTCGTAGCGATCACATATCGTTCAGAATAAGCCACATTCGCTTCCTGCAATGCGCCCATCGCCTGATTCGCCTGTCCTTCCGCCATTTCTATTTTTTCGTACCGCGTACCGATCTGAACGTCGTGCAGTTCGGCGTTTGCAGCATCCAACTGTGCTTTGGCGCCCTGATATTTCGCGAAGGCTTCATCATAATTTTGTGGCGAAAGCAAGCTGTCGCGGTACATATTCCTAGCCCTGTCGTAGGCTTTCTGCGCATACTGAAACTGCTCCTGAAGCCCTTTTTGCTTGGCTCTCAACTGTCGCATCTGGTCGGCGGTAGCACCGTTTCTTGCCATTTGAGCCTGTGCTTTGGCTGCGGAAGTTGCACCCTTTGCCTGTGCGATTTTTGCAGAGACTTCAGGTACATCAAGCTTTGCAAGCGTATCCCCGGCTTTTACGGTTTGCCCTTCTTCCACATAAATCTCCAGGATTCGGCCGGTTACTTTTGGTGAAAAAGTGACGAGTTCTTTTCTCGTTTTACCTTCAATGGCACGTTCTGCAGGCTTTTCGCTGCAATTGACCAAAGTTAACAGGGTAAGAACAGAAAGTATTTTTGATGTAGATTTCATTTCGTTTGTTTGTTTTTTAATTTTTTTAAATAATTAAAGATTTTCAGGATTAAGGTTTTGTGTAGATTTCATCAGTTCAATGGCGGAAACTCTCTGATTGAAAATCGCGGTGTGCAGTTCCAGTTCGGCATTCTGTAAATCCGTTTCCGCTTCGATAAGCGCGGCGGAGGTTCTGGTGCCGTATCTGAATTCCTTTTCCAACTGTTCCAAACCTTTGGCCGCGATCTGTCTTGCCTTTTCTTTTAGTTTGATTTGAGCGTTCGCGATGTTGTAATTGGTTTGGTTGTTGGCTAGGTTTAAATTCAATTTTTTAATTGCGTCTTTCTGTTTGCTCTCCAGAATTTCCTTATCTATCTTGGCTTTCTCAATGGCATGTTTGCCTTCATTACCGTCGAAAACCTCCCATTTAAAGCCAATTCCTGCGGTAAACATGGGAAATACGTTTATGGCACGAGGATGCAAATCGAGTTTTTTTCCAGTGCCGAGAAAAATTTCATCCGAGGTTGAAATGCGGTTGTTGTAAAGCCCGAAATACGAGAGCGAAGTCTGCGCCTGAACTTTCGGAACCCACCATCTCTCTTCGGCTTTAATTTTGAAATATGTCGCGTTAATGCCGTGTTGAAGCGCTTTCACTTCTGCCCTGTTTTCAACGGTTTCGTTCAGAACATCGTAGTTTATCGGCTGAAGATCGTGTTCAATCATGGCAATACGCTCCCTTTCAATGCCGGTCAAAAGATGGATCTGAGTGATCAGAAGATCCTTTTTACCTTCATATTCCACCATTTTAGAATCCAAAGTGGCCTGTGCAAGTTCTATTTTTTTGTGGTCGTAAGGCGTAATCAAACCATAACCCAAAGCTTTGTCGGCCGTTTTTTTATTGATTTCCAAACGTTTTTTGGACTGATCCAGAACATTTTTGGATTCGTAAACCAAGGCCAACTGGTCGTATGCTTTGGAAATTTCGGTAATGACGTCGTCCTTGGTTTTCTGCATCATCACTTCTTCCGAAAGATTTTTCTCGCGGTTGGCTTCCTTCAGATATTTCACCTTTCCGCCTGAATAAATCACCATACTTGCTTCGGCCTTTGCAGAGGCAGAAAGACCCGAAATGTTAAGATTATTACTCAGCTGTCCTTCAGGCACCACCGCTCCCGGAAAAACCGCCGGCACTGCCGGAACTTTTATTTCCGGTGAACTGATATGCGCCGAAGTGTACATATAACCTGTTTTCCCGGTAATCTCCACTTTTGGGAGAAACACATCATTCAGCTTTTCGTCATCGAGTTTGGTGAATTTGTTTTCTAAAACCTGCTGGTTGAGCGTTTCATTATTCTGCAGCGCACTGCTGATGAGTTCCTGCAGCGTAGGTGCCTGTTGCGCATAAAGCGTGAGCGGCAGCGAAAAAGCTGCGCCCATAAGCAATTTGTGTATAGTTTTCATTTTCTGTTTGTTTGTAAAATTGAACGTGCAAATTTCGGCCGCTGCAAAATAGATTCCTTTGACAAATGTCAAAAAAAACCGGAACACCCAATGTTCCGGTCAAAGTAGTAAAACTTAAAATTATTCAATTGTTTTGGGTTAAATATTATCCGATTTTTGAAGCCAGGCATCAATGATTTCAAATGCCTTTTTTTCATCTTCGAGGCTTACCATTATTTTCAAAGTGTTCGCCGTCAGCGTCGTGGTGAAGGTCATATATTTGTTTTCAACCGTGTTTTCAATACCGGCATCGGCTAGTTTAGGTTTCACCAGCTGAATCTCCTGCTGTCCTTCACCTTCAAATACTGGAACATTGGTTTTGTTGGTTTAATTACCAGAGTTTTGTTGGTCTTTCAAGCCCAACAACGAATTGAAAAACCATCGAAACAAAATAGCAAATAAAAAACGCTGAGATAAATTTCTGTTGAACGGAAGCTTCGGGAGCTTTTTTCAGCAGTATGATGGTCCTTTGGTTTCATTATTTCCAGTTCTTGTCCTACGAGAACATTATCTCTTCTCAGAATCATACATCAACACATCTCCTTCCAGCACAATTGGCGTTTCAAAATTATTGGTGAAAACATTTCCGGTTCCGAGTCCCTGAGGCATCGGATTATTTTTGGTGTAGACGTACTGGGCGATGGCATTCAGGCCGATATTGCTTTCCAGCGCGGAAGTAATCCACCATCCGGTTTTGGTTTTCTCAGCCGCAGAAATCCATTCATCGCTTCCGGAAAAACCTCCTGACAATGAGGGTTTCAGAATAATAAACTGTGGCCGGATTTCCTCTAACAATATTTGCTTCTCCGGGACCTGATTGATTCCGATCAGTTCTTCATCCAGCGCGATGGGTACGGGAGTCCGGCTGCAGAGTTGTTTCATCGCAGTTCTGTTTCCGGATTTTATCGGCTGTTCAATGGAGTGAATTTTAAGTTTAGCGAGTTCTTCTAATACTGTTGTAGCTTGCTCCGGAGAAAAAGCACCGTTGGCATCTACCCGCAATTCCAGATCCTGCGCGGGAAATTGAGTTCTGAGAATTTTCAGAATTTGGTGTTCCGTTTCCCAATCGCTCCCGATTTTCAGTTTCAGGCAACCAAATCCATGCTGCAATTTTTCCCGGATCTGTTCCTGCATGTATTCCGCATCGCCCATCCAGATGAGTCCGTTGATTCTGATGCCTTTTTTACCTTCCGTAAATTCACTGGGAAAATACAGACTGTCGCCGTGTTTCAGGTTCAGCATGGCCTGTTCGTACCCAAACCAAAGCGAAGGAAAATTGCGCAATTCCTCTAGGAGAACCGCCACATCTTCGTTAATATTACTGCAAAGCCATTGCAGTTTTGATTCGTATTCTGGAACATCATCACAACTCAATCCGCGGAAAAGCCCGCACTCTCCTATTCCTTTTTTTCCATTTTCAAATATTTCAAGAAGGTAGGTTTCCTTGGTATTAAGAACGCCGCGCGAAGTTCCGCCGGGAGTTTTGAATTGTAAAATGTGCTGGCGGTAAATTGCCGTTTTCATTTTTGTATTGATTTAAAGAAAAAAGACGCCTGGGCGCCTTTGCAATATTTAATCTTGTGTAGCATCTATCCTCATGAATTCTTCTGCTTTTTCCACCATATTTTTACTTCCGCAGAAAAAAGGAACTCTTTGGTGCAATTCTGTAGGTTCCAGATCCAGAATTCTGTTGAAACCATCGGTTGCTTTTCCACCGGCTTGTTCTGCCAGAAACGCCATCGGATTGCATTCGTATAACAAGCGAAGTTTCCCGTGCGGTGCGTTGGCATACGACGGATACATGTAAATTCCGCCTTTGATCATATTTCTGTGGAAATCAGAGACCAGAGATCCGATGTAACGTGATGTATATGGCCTGTCGCCTTCTATCATTTGGCAATATTTCAGATAATTTTTGACGCCTTGAGGGAATTTGAGATAATTTCCTTCATTAATAGAATAAATTTTCCCCGATTCCGGAAATGTCATATTCGGATGAGAAAGATAATACGTTCCCAAACTCGGATCCAGCGTAAAACCATTCACGCCGTTTCCTGTGGTATACACAATCATGGTGGAAGAACCGTACACCACATATCCCGCAGCAACTTGTTCGGTTCCTTTTTGTAAAAAATCGCGGAGTTCTACCGGAGTTCCCGGTTCGGAAATTCTTCTGTAAATGGAAAAAATACTTCCTACGGATACGTTCACGTCGATATTGGAAGAACCGTCCAAAGGATCTATTAATACTACATATTTGCTCATGTGGCCGTTCGGGCCGCATTTGACATCGATGAAATCATCATTTTCTTCGGAAGCGATTCCGCATACCACTTCCCTTTGAGAAAGTGCTGCAATAAATATTTCATTTGCCAGAACATCCAGTTTCTGCTGATCTTCGCCCTGAATATTGGTATTTCCGGCTTTGCCGATGATGTCCGCAATACCTGCCTTGTTCACTTCACGGTTCACGACTTTTGACGCAAGCCTTATGGCACTCAACAGTCTGGAGAGTTCTCCTGTGGTGTACTGAAAATCTTCCTGTTTGTCGATAATAAATTCCCCCAGAGTTTGTAATACTTTTTCTGACATTTGTAATATTTTGATTCTGCACAAATTTCGGAATTTTCTATCACATAAAGAAGCGGATTCTTCGCAATATAAAGCATTGTGTTTTAGGCTTTGCTTTACCAGTTGTCAGCTTTTTTTATTTCTCGTGTTAAAACACTATTTTTGAAAACTTTTTCTATTGTGATTTTCGGATGGAAAAATAATTATATTCTGTTGACTGTTAGTTTTTTAAATGAAAGTTTTTAAATTCGGAGGTGCATCCGTGAAGGATGCTAAGAGTGTAAAAAATGTTGCTTTGGTTCTGGAAAGCCAGGGTTTTGAGCACTGTATTCTCATCGTTTCTGCGATGGGAAAAACCACCAATGCGTTAGAAAAGGTGGTGGCACTCTATTTTCAAAAAGGCAATTATAAACAGGAAATTGACATTATAAAACAAAATCATATTGATATCGCTAAAGGAATTTTCTGTGATCAACATTCTGTCTTTCAGGAAATAGCTCTTTTTTTTGATGATCTGGAAGCTTTTTTGAGAAGAAATAAATCACCGAATTACAGTTTTGTGTACGATCAGGTGGTTAGCAGCGGAGAATTGATTTCCTCAAAAATCCTCAGCGAATACCTGAACGAGAAAGGATTTACCAACCAATGGCTGGACGTGAGGGATTTTATTAAAACAGACGATACTTATCAGGAAGCCGAAGTAAATTGGCAACAAACCGAAGAACTGATACGTGCGCTGCCTGAAAACGCCAGTTATGTGACCCAAGGATTTATCGGGTCCGATTCCAACAATTTTACCACGACGCTTGGCAGAGAAGGCTCCGATTATACTGCTGCGGTTTTTGCCTATTGTACCGACGCGGAAGCGATGACGATCTGGAAGGATGTTCCCGGCGTGATGACCGGCGATCCCAGGAAATTTGAAAATGTTTCGCTGCTTTCCAACATTTCTTACGAAGAAGCCATAGAAATGGCCTATTACGGTGCATCGGTCATCCATCCGAAAACCCTGCAACCGCTGCAACAGAAGAATATTCCGTTCTTTGTGAAATCTTTTTTGAAACCGGAAGAAAAAGGAACCAAAATAAGCCTCACTGCGAAGAATGAACTTACTGAAAGTTATATTCTGAAAAATAAACAAACCCTGATTCGGATTGCGACACGCGATTTTTCATTCATTGCTGAAGATCATATCAGTCATATTTTCCAGCTTCTGAACCAGTCTAAAATTCGGGTATCCCTCATGCAGAACTCAGCAATTTCATTAGCTTTGTGCCTGGAGGATCCTTTCGGAAATATCGATGCTTTTCATGCCGAACTTTCGCGTGATTTTCATACAGAACTGGTAAAAGATGTATCGCTTTTTACTGTTCGAAATACCGATCTGAAAGATCTTCATAAATTTTATAAAAATAAAAAAGTACTGCTGGAGCAAATTTCAAGGAATACGCTTCAGATGGTTACACAATAAAAAAACTTTTAACTAAAAATGAGTTTAATTTCCAGACAAGATCTGATAAAAGCTGCCGGCCTTGACAAGGTGGGGCCTCTGAAAAGCCCGATTGCTTCTGCAGTGATGTGGCTTACCAAGATTAATGAGGTGAATGCCTTATATGATAAACTGAAAGACAAAAAAGGGAAAGATTTCTTTGACGCTTTCGTCCGGGAAAGGAATTTGAAATACATTGTTTTTGAAGAAGACCTATGCAAAATTCCCAAATCCGGGCCTTTTATTATAGTGTCCAATCATCCTCTGGGCGCAATCGACGGGATTTTGATGACGAAAATTATCTCGGCAATACGCCCTGATTTTAAAATAATGGGAAATTTTCTCTTGTCGAAAATTGAACCGATGGCACCGTATGTTATTCCGGTAAATCCTTTTGAAGGGCGAAAAGAGCTTCACAATTCTGCCAACGGAATGCGGGCGACACTAAAACATCTGGAAAACGGTGGCTGTATAGGGATTTTTCCGGCAGGCGAAGTTTCCAATACCAATAATCCGTATGGTGAAATACTGGATAAAACCTGGGAGACTCCGGCTCTGAAGCTGATCAGGGCAGCGAAATGCCCTGTCATTCCCATGTATTTTCATGCAAAAAACAGCCAGAAATTTTATCAGCTTTCCAAACTGCATCCTAATCTGCAGACCCTGATGTTGCCTTCGGAAATGATGTTGAACCGCGACAAACCGATCCGTTTGAGAATCGGTAAAAGTATTTCGCTGCGTATGATTGAAGAGCAGGAATCGATTGAGGAACTGGGAGAATTCCTGAAAAGGAAAGTGTATATGATGAAATCCTATTATGACCGGAGAAAATCATTGCCGGAAATTCTAAAACTTCCCAACCTGAATATTAAATTTCCAATACTAAAAGAGTCCAATATTATTCAGAATATTATTGAAGAAACGCCGCAGGAAGATCTTGTAAAGGAGATTAATGAGCTGAAAAAAAGCGATAAAATGTTTTTTTCCAACGGCAATTATGAGGTTTATTTTGCAGCCTATCATGAAATTCCTTCTATTATGAGAGAAATCGGGAGACAGCGCGAATTGACCTTCAGAAAAATTGGCGAAGGAAGCAATCTACCCTATGATCTGGACGAATTTGACAAACATTACAACCACCTTTTTCTTTGGGACAGCGAAGCTCGGAAACTGGTGGGATCCTACCGAATGGGACTTGGGAAAGATATTATGAAAAAACAGGGAATTACCGGCTTCTACACCAATTCTCTTTTTGAATTTGATCAGGAAATTCATCCTTTTTTCCGGAAAGTTATTGAAATGGGACGGGCCTATATTCTGCCTGAATATCAGATGAAACCACTTCCCCTTTTCCTCTTATGGCGCGGCATTATTCATGTCTGTCTGCGGAATCCTGATCATAAATTTCTGATGGGTGGCGTGAGTATTTCCGATAAGTTTTCGGAATTTTCCAAATCGCTGATGGTAGAATTTATGCGTTCGCATTACTACGATTCTGCCGTGGCGCAATATATCCATCCAAAGAAAGAATTTAAAATAAAAGTGCGCGACCGTGACAAACATATTTTCCTGGAAGAAATGGATGCGGATCTGAACAAACTGGACAAGGTTATAGATGACCTGGAGCCGGAACTAAGGCTTCCTGTGTTGATCAAAAAATATATCAAGCAAAACGCAAAGGTAATTTCTTTTAATGTGGATCCTAAGTTCAATGATGCTATCGATGGTTTGATGTATATCCGCATCAGCGAACTCCCGGAAAGCACCATAAAACCTGTACTGGAAGAGATGAGCGACCAGATGCGACAGGAACAGGAAAAACATACATCTGAAAATCAGCAGGTTCAGGAAAAATAAAAGAAAAAGCTGAATTTCACTTGTGTTGTATGGAAATTTATATTATTTTTGCAGCACTTTAAACAACAAAGTTAATGGTTTCTTAGCTCAGTTGGTAGAGCAACGGACTGAAAATCCGTGTGTCCCTGGTTCGATTCCTGGAGAAACCACTTTTAAAATCCCTAACAAGCTCTGAATAGCAAGTTTTAGGGATTTTTTGTTTTTTAACCTGACGGAATTTACCTTACTTTTGATTACGCATTTTTGATAATCAGGTATCTAAATGACGCTATTTTACTAACTTATCTTTCCATAATAATTTCCTATATTGAGGAACATGAAAATGAATAAAATTCTGATTGCCGGAGCTACCGGTTTTATTGGCCAACAGATGATTGCTTCTTTATTGGAAAAGGGATATTTTGTGAATGCATTGTCGAGAAAGCCACGGCGCAGTTCGAAACCACAGCTCCACTATTTCCAATGGGACACAGATACAGGGTTTATAGATAAAATTGCTTTTGAAGAAGTGGATGTGATCATCAATCTTACCGGTGCTAACATTGGGGAACAACGCTGGTCAAATAGAAGAAAAAAAGAGATTGTTGACAGTAGAATTACCTCGATCAATCTGTTGTACAATTTTGTAAAACACAATAATATTCAGATAAAAACTTTCATTTCCTCCTCTGCTGTCGGATATTATGGCACCGTAACTTCCGATAATATTTTCACTGAAGAATCTGCTGCCGGCAAAGATTTTTTAGCCGAAGTCTGTCAATCCTGGGAGCAAGCTGCAATGCAGTATCAGACCTTAGGAACCCGAATCGTGATTTTAAGAAAAGGAGTGATTATCGGAAAAGACGGAGGCATGCTGCAGAAATTATCTCCTTTGGCGCGATTAGGCATCAACGTTTCATTAGGAAGCGGCAAACAATTTTTACCGTGGATGGATGTGCGGGATGTGATCCGGTTGTATGATTTTATTCTGGCCAACAATGAAATATCAGGAATTTATAATGCCGTTTCTTCTGAACATATCACGATGAACGAATTTTCAAGAATTTTGCTTCAGTCTTTCGGAAAGAAAAGCTGGCTTCCGAACACTCCGGCATTTATTATTAAAATGATCTTCGGGGAAATGTCTGTCATGCTTTTGGAAGGCTCCAAAGTCAGCAATGAAAAACTTCTTTCAAGAGGATTTACTTTTGAATTTGACACCTTAAAGAAATCGCTGGAAAGTTCAATGTAACTTTTGCTCCACATCAAATCAGAGCAGCCAGACTCATTTTCGGTTAAAAAATTATCTTCTCATTTCTTATCATAGATCAACGCATAGCGGTGCGCCTTGCTGTAGCTTTGCACCTGTATATTTTAAACTATTTAAAACAATGAAAAAATTATTTATTCTGGCATTATCAGCCACGCTTTTTGCGGTTTCCTGTAAAGAATCAAAAACCGATAACGCAGTAACTGCAACAGAGCAAGAAGTGGGAGCACAAAACGGTGACACGCTCACTGTCAGCACCGAAGGAAGCACCGTAAAATGGGTTGCTTATCATAAAGGCGGGCTGAATCCAAGATTCGGAACCACACAAACTACAGGCCACTTTACTGTTGATAACGGCCAGTTGACCGGCGGAACGCTGATCTCTGATCTTACTACTTTACTCACAGATCCTGCATCAGTTGATCCAGCGATCACGGACGGGAAAACTTCCGCGGATCTAGATGCCCATCTTAAAAATGCAGATTTCTTCGATATTGAAAAATATCCTACCGTGAAATTTGAAATCACCAAAGTGGAAGATTTGGCTGCCGGTACCGAAAGTAAAACGGAAGGAGCCAACAAAATCGTGAGCGGAAATCTTACGATAAAAGACAAAACGGTAAACGTTACGTTTCCTGCAAAAGTGGATATAACAGAAAATCAGATGAGTCTGGCTTCGAAATTCACCATCAACAGACAGGATTGGGGACTGACTTACGGTACAGAAGGCGATCCAAAAGACTGGATGATTTCTCAGGATGTTGATCTTGAAATGAATCTTGTATCCAATAAATAATCAATTTGTTTTCAGAAAAACCGTTTCAATATAGTATTGGAGCGGTTTTTTTTATAAAAGGTCATGAACAGAGAATCAATGGATCGATAATTTTTTTTGCGATTGGAAACTTCAGTACATTCTCCAAATCCATAGCGCTCACCATATTCACAAATGCCTCAGGCTCATAGGCACTGCCGGATTCCTCATAAAATGCCCACCACAACTCATGTAGGAGAAACATAATGAAAACCATCCAGATATTCTGTAGATGAGAAATATAAAGCCCCGTCACCCTTGTCATAATAAAACTCTTTTTCAGTTTGGTGCCGTCGGCTCTGTACTGGTAGGTCACACTTTTGTTAAATCCTTCTATCCTCACCTTGGTGGGAAGACTCAGGTGGTTATAGTAAACACAGGAAAGATTAAAAAATTAATTTTTCATTTCTTTAAGTATAATTGATTACTTATTATAGGAAATGAATACAATTGGTATTTTTTTTTGTTTTTTACGTTGGGAAGTTGTTAAATATTCACTCATATTGTTTTGAATACAGATTTCTAAGCTTGCTTGATATTCACCCTTAAAAAAATACCCATATGGATTAAATTGGTTATTGGTTAGGTCATGAAAATCAACTGGAATTTGAAAGTTAACTTTTTCATATAGTTTTAGAAGCAGAAATGCGAAACCTGTGACCGTCGCTAATCTCCCTTTCATTCCCTCACTTCGCTGCAAACTCCTTTTTACAAATTCTTCATACCCAAAGCTTTTTTTATTGTGAGTTTCAGAATGATTGCCTATTTTTGCACCTCGAAATAATTAATTAATTTTTTAACATTATGCACAATTACGAAACTGTTTTCATTTTAACTCCCGTTCTATCTGACGCACAGGTGGAGGAAGCAGTGAAAAAATTTGAAGACCTTTTAAAAGAAAAAGGTTGCGAAATCGTTGCCAAAGAAAATTGGGGACTGAAGAAACTGGCTTATCCTATTCAACTGAAAAAGAACGGATTTTACACTTTGATCGAATTCAAAGGTGAAGGTACTGTAGTGGCAGATCTGGAACTTGCGTACAAGCGTGACGAAAGAGTGATCCGTTACCTGACTACAAAACTGGACAAACACGCAGTAGAATATGCTGTAACCCGCAGAACCAAAAACAGAACTGCAAAAGCTTAATCTTTAATCCTAAAAAAAATAGTACAATGGCAATAGATGAAATGGCAAAACAAGCCTCAGCCGGAGGAGAATCTGAAGTAAAATTCCTTACTCCGCTGGACATCAATACAAAATCTGAAAAGAAATACTGTAGATTCAAAAAATACGGAATCAAACATGTAGATTATAAAGATGCTGATTTCCTTCTTCAGTTCGTAAACGAGCAAGGGAAAATTCTTCCAAGAAGATATACAGGAACTTCTTTGAAATACCAAAGAAAAGTATCCGCAGCCATCAAAAGAGCAAGACACCTCGCTCTGATGCCGTATGTGGCAGATATGCTGAAATAAGACTTAAAAGAACCGAAAAGTAAGGTTCACAACATTATTAATTTGTTGGTTGCGAAAAAACCGCACCTAACTTTAAAACAAAAAGGACAACAATGGAAATTATTCTAAAAAAAGACGTAGAAAACTTAGGACTTGAGTTTGATACTGTAAAAGTAAAACCGGGATACGCAAGAAACTTCCTGATTCCACAGGGGTATGCTGCTCTGGCTACACCAAAAAACAAGGCTACCCTTGCTGCAACTCTGGAATCCAGAAAAGAAGAAGAAGCAAAATTAGTTGCTGATGCACAAGCAAAAGTAGAGCAACTGAAAAAAACTCCGCTTACGATTGCTACCAAAGTAGGATCCGGCGACAAGCTTTTCGGTTCTATCAACAATGCGAATCTTTCTGAAGAACTGGCAAAAGCGGGTGTAGAAATCGACAGAAAATACATCAAGATTCCAGGAAACAATATTAAGAGAACAGGTAAATTCACCGCGCTTGTAAGACTTCACAGAGATGTGGAATACAACTATGAGTTCGATGTAATCTCCGACGCTCCTGTAGAAGCTCCGGCTCCTAAGGAAACTGCAAAACCAGCAGCTGCTGCAGAAGAAACCAAGACTGAGGAAGCTTAATATTTTCCCGTCACTAAAGATAAAACCGGTTCGCATGAGCCGGTTTTTTTTATTGAAAAAACAAAAGGAATATGATTGCTAAAATTGAAAAAACAATAGCGATCCATAGTTCTACAATTTCTCCCTAATCATCCTCTCTGCTTTTCAAGTAATTCCTCTTGGTGCGTATCCCCAAATTAAAAATATGAGTAACTAAGCAAAAACTATAATGACAGCAAACTTTGTTTCCATTTCTTCTTTAATCAACCTCTTCCTTTAAACTCCTTCATCGTGTCATAAATTCCCAGAACATCGCGCATCACCCAATCGAATACGGAGAGTGGAAGAATTCCCTGAGAAAACCTGATAAACCAATACGGAAGCGGCATCGCGAGCATTTTCCTTTCCTTTTCTATAGCACGGATGATCCTTTCTGATGTTTTTTCAGGATCCAGCATCGGCAGAATTTTAGATTTCACGCCATCGAACATTCCCGTATTGATGAAAAAAGGCATAATCGTGGTGAAGGAAATATTTTTTCCCAGTTGTTTCATTTCCAGCCGCACACTGTCGCTCCACCCTACTGCAGCCCATTTTGACGCAGCATATACTGACATTTTCGGATTCGAAATCAGCCCTGCTGAAGACGCCACTGTACACACAGCACCATGATTTCTTACCATCATTTCCGGAAGAAATTCCAGCGTCAAATGCATCGGTGCGCATGAATTGATCAGCATGGATTGTTCTATATTTTCATGGGTATGTTCATGAAAGTATTTTCCGGTAACCACACCTGCATTGTTGATGAGAATATCGACATTTCCTACTTCATTCTTTATTTTTTCTGAAACCTCACGGATTTGGGTAACATCGGCAAGATCGCAGGGATAAATCAGTATCTCTTTTTCCCAGTGTGAAAATTCCGATTTTGTCTGCACCAGCACGGATTCATTAATATCAATGATGATCAGTTTTGAAACCCCTTTTTCAACCCTTTTCTTGCCATGATTTTTCCGACTCCCGAACAGCCGCCGGTGACCAACAAAGTTTTATGTTTAAAATCCATTATTTTTATAAAGTTTTTAACGCTATTTTTGAAATGTTTAACCTAAAGCAAAGCCTTTTTTCAGTTACATTTGTTTCTGAAAATCCACTCTCTTACTAAACTTAAAAGTAATGAATATCCATCATATTCTGCATCAGCAGAAAGTTTTCTTTGCTACTCATAAAACAAAAAATGTGAGCTATAGAATTCAGCAGCTTGAAAAACTGAAATCGGTACTCCAAGAACATGAGGAAATGCTGTATGAAGCGATTCATCAGGATTTCGGAAAATCCCGTTTTGACACTTTTACCACTGAAATTTCTTTAGTTTTAAACGATATCGAGTATTTTTTTAAAAATCTGAAACGACTCTCAAAACCCCGGAAAGTGGCGACCAACCTGGCGAATATTCCCGGGCGCAGCCGGATTTATTTTGAACCTTTGGGAAATGTTCTGGTGATCGGAGCATGGAATTATCCATATCAACTTTCGCTTTCACCGATGGTGGCAGCCATCGCTGCAGGAAATACCTGCATCATCAAACCCAGCGAAGTAGCAGCAAACACCATGGTGGCTATGGCAAAAATCATCAACGAAAATTTTGATCCCGAATTGCTGCATGTTGCCCAAGGAGGCGTGGAGGAAACCACTGAAATTCTCCAACTCAAGTTCGATAAGATTTTCTTTACCGGAAGTACCCGTGTTGGAAAAATCGTGTATGAAGCAGCGGCAAAACACCTAACGCCCATTGTTCTGGAACTCGGAGGAAAATCGCCTGCGATTGTCACCGAAAGTGCCGACTTTCAAATCGCGGCCAAAAGAATCGTTTGGGGAAAATTTCTGAACGGTGGCCAGACTTGCGTTGCTCCGGATTATGTATTAGTGAATGAAAAAATAAAAGATAAATTCCTGGAATATCTCCGAAGTTATATTCAGCAGTTTAATTACCAACCTGACAGTGAACATTATACAAGGATTATTAATGAAAAAAACTTTGATCGGCTGGTTCAGCTCATCGATCCTGAAAAAATCTATACCGGCGGAAATCATGACCGTTCCCGACTCTTTATAGAACCTACCATTCTTCACAACATTTCTTGGGATGACAAGATGATGGAAGAAGAGATTTTCGGCCCTATTTTGCCTGTTCTCACCTATCCATATTTCCGCGAAGCTCTGACCGAAATTCAGAGCAGAGAGAAGCCGCTAGCTGCTTATCTTTTCACCAACAAGGAAGACGAAAAGAAATTATTTACTTCTCTCGTTTCCTTTGGCGGCGGCTGTATCAATGATGTAATCATGCATCTGAGCAATCCTCATCTTCCATTCGGAGGTGTGGGAAATTCAGGGATGGGCCATTATCACGGCAGGTTCAGTTTTGAAACTTTTTCACATCAAAAAGCGGTATTACATCGCAAATGGTGGGGCGAACCGAACTTAAAATATCCGCCGTATTCAGAAAATAAATTGAAGTGGATCAAAAGACTTTTAGGGTGATTTCTTTGAAAAAATCTGTCCCAAAATAATTCCTGCTGCCATGGAAACATTTAGGCTTTCGGTAGACTGATGATTTCCAAACCGGGGAATGGTGATTTTGTGATGCAAAAGTTGCTCAGTTTCAGGGCGAATTCCGTTGCCTTCGTTACCTAAAAGCAAATTTATTTTTTCTGGAAACGGGAAGGTATAGATATTTTCGCCGGACATATCTGTTCCGAGATTGACGTTTATGGAGTTTTCAAGAACCTCTTTCAGATTTTGATAAACAATATTAACCCTTGTGAAAGATCCCATGCTGGCCTGAATGACTTTAGGATTGTAGAAATCCACCGTATCTTCCGAGCAAATGATCTGTTCAATTCCAAACCAATCGGCAAGCCGGATGATGGTTCCCATATTTCCGGGATCCTGAATTCCGTCCAGAATAAGCTGTATAGCGCAATTTTCCAAAAAGGTATTTCCTTTTATTTCGCAAACTGCAACGGAATCTTTTGGGTGCTGAAGAAAGCTAATTTTTTTCAGTTCGCGAGCGCTGATTTCCAATATATTAGCTTCCGGAAAGTCCAGTTCGGTGGGATTTATAGAAAATATTTCATTAATTTTATACTCTGAAGAGAACAGTTCCCGTATATTTTTGTTTCCTTCCACGAGAAACAAATTGTATTTTTGGCGAAACTTCTTTCTATCCAGAGACTGTAATATCTTTATTGTATGAGCCGTAAGCATTCAGGAAAATATTTTCAAAAATATCATATATTTCTATCTCTCGCAACCGCAATTTTCTTGCTTTATGCCTGTAGTACAACTAAAAAAGTTCCTGACGGGGAATATTTGCTTGTAAAAAACAATTTCAGGTTTGAAAATGAAAAAGTGTATGAGGACGAACTGCACGATTATGTAGCCCAAAAACCGAACTCCAAGCAGCTGTTTCTTTTTCCCTTAGGACTTTGGATGTACAATATGGCGAATCCGAAATACGATACCATTCTGAACGAATACATGACCTATCCCAGCGAAATGAGAAATCAGAAACTGAGGGATTCTCTTTTTATAAAGTACGGCCATGAAGAATATGTCGGAAAAAATCTTTTCTGGAACCGCTTTTTTCATACTGTAGGACAGGCTCCGGTGATTCTGGATCAGTCGAAAAGTGAAACCAGCGCCAATTCCATCAGGAAAAGACTGGTGTACCGCGGCTATTGGGATGCCGAAACAAAATACAGCCACGATCTGGATTCCGCTGCAAAAAAAGCCGAGGTAAATTATCTGATTACTCCCAAAAATCCTACTTATATCAGCGAATCGTATTATAACATTCCTGATCCAAATATTAAAAATATCTATGAAATCGATTTGAATAAAAGCCTAATACGATCCAACGAAATTCTGGATCAGACCGTTTTGGAACAGGAAGTGAAAAGAATCAATACTCTGATGAGGGACAAGGGATATTATGAATTTAACAACAGCGGACAGGAAATTTATTTCACTGCAGATACCCTGAACAGCAGAAAGCAGGTTCCGTTAACAATGGAAATTCATAAGGATTCTTTAGATTCTCCTTACAAAGTTGCCACCATCGGCGATATACGGGTTTTTGTAGTAGATAAAATTGCTGATACACTCACCGCCAAAAAAGATTCTTTACTTGGAATCAATTTCTTTAAACAGGATGAACGATACAAAACCAGAACATTGTGGCGGCCGGTTATTTTAAGAAAAGGTGAGGTTTACGACCAGAGAAACCTGGATCTTACCCGACGAAACTTTCAGGCGATGAACAATTTCAGCATTATTTCTTACCGGGAAGGACTTCGCAAGCAAAGCGACAGCATCATCGACGTTAGTTATTATCTGGCTCCGCTTCCGAAGTATGATCTGAAAATCTCAGGCGATATTAATTATTCCCAATTGATGAGTATTGCAGTTTCGCCTTCCGTAGATCTCACCACGAGAAATCTTTTTGGCGGTGCACAAAACCTTAACACTTCGGTTTCTTGGATTACGGGATTGGTGCAGGATACCAAAGATCCCGGAAGCAGAACCTGGGCTCATGAATTTTCTGCCAATGCCGCGCTCAGTTTCCCGAAATTATTGTTGCCGTTCAATTATTACAAACTCATTCCGAAGCGGTACTCTCCTACTTCATCCATTAATCTGGGTGTAGGTTTTCAGAAAAATATCGGTTTGGAAAGAATTAATTTCAATACAGGACTTTCGTATCAAGCCAATGTGAATGATATCGTTTCGCACCGGCTTACCTTATTTAATACCCAACTCAGTTTGACAAGAAACAAGGATTTATATTATGAATATTTCACCAAAGACCAGATTTTCAGAGATCAGGCTTTCCAGAATTATTCCCCGATGTTGTATCAACAGTTTCTGAACGGACAAATTTCGTCAGACGAGCTTTCTTCTATGATTATTAAAGATGAAGCCTACGTGAACAGTCTTTCCGGAGGTGAGCTGAACAATTACAACAGTTTCCGGCAATCATTGATCAACAAAGACCGGCAGACTCAGGATGTACTTATTTCCTCTTTTATTTACAATTTTATTTATAACGAAATCGGGAAAAAAGAATATCTGAATCCTTTCTATTTTAATGGAAAAATAGAAGTAGCGGGAAATGTTCTTGATCTTTTTGTGAAAGATGCTTCGCAACAGGGAATCACGACGGGTGAACAAAAAACCATTTTTAAAGTTCCGTTTTCCCAATTTGTAAAATTTGATTTTGATGTCAGAAAATACTTCACTTTTGGCAATCAAACCTTGGCTTTGAGACAGTTTATTGGCCTGGGAATTCCTTATGGAAATTCAAATCAAATGCCTTTTGTCCGGTCTTATTTTAATGGTGGTTCCAATGATATTCGGGCGTGGAGGCCTTACGGCGGTTTGGGTCCTGCAGATTCGCAGCTGGATGAAAGAATCAGAATGTTTGCCATGGATAACGTGAAACTCACTACCAGCGTAGAATATCGGATTCCCATTACCAACCTGTATGAAACCGCTGTTTTTACAGATATGGGAAACATCTGGAGTTTGAAAGATACCGGATTTGGAGATGATTTCAAATTCAATAAATTCTGGAAACAAATGGGAATAGGAAGTGGCATCGGACTCAGGCTGAATATTGCCTATATCACGCTTCGTGCAGATTTCGCCTACAAAATTTATGATCCAAACCAACCTGATGGAGAACGCTGGAGAATCAGTAAAATAAAACCGTTGCAACCTACGGTAAACATTGCTTTCGGATATCCTTTCTAATCTGGAGAAATTCCGAAAACGAAATATACCACGGCTAAAACTCTTGCGAGAATTTCCCGAGCCTGATTACGGTAGAAACTCTCGGGTTTCAGGACATCCTGTGCATCAAACCCCAGCGCATCCATGCCGTTATTTCTGGCGAAAAACAGTGCTCTCAGATTATGAAAACCTTGCGAAACAATGATAATATTCTTTTCGTGATACACTTCTTTGCATCGTAAAATGCTTCTGTGAGTATTGAAACCTTCCGGATCTTCAATAATAATATTTTCTGGTACACCTTCCTGATACACCAAAAATCTCTTCATGGCGGCTGGTTCATCATAACCTTGGCTCTTTTCTCCGCTTACAATAATTTTTTTAATTTTTCCATGATGAAAAAGCAAAGCAGCGGCTTCCATTCTTTTAAGAAAATAAGGATTTGCGGCTCCTGAAACCATTCTGGGAGAAGTGCCTAAAACCAGCGCTGTTTCCCGCGGCGGAATCTTTGAAATTCTGTTAAAAGTTCTGCCGTTCGTTTCTGAAGACACCCAAATATTGGCCAAAATAATCAGTAGAACGCAGATTTCTGCGATCACAAAAAAAGATTTTATTATGTTGATGAGTCTTCTCAAACGTTGTCAAAATCTAATCTGATGGTATCGGTCAAAGCATACGACATACAGGCCAAAATATTTCCTTTTTGCTCTTCATTTTCAGTAAGATATTCATTTTCCAGCAGTTCTACTTTTCCTTCCTGAAGGCGACATTCGCAGCTTCCACAAATTCCCGATTTACAGGAAAAAGGTACCGGAAACTTCAGTATAGAAAGGCTTTGCAGCAGTTTATTTTTATTATTTTCCAACACGGTTTCATATTGTTCTCCATTATACCGGAAAGAAACGCGAATATTTTCCACCAACGGAAATTTCACTTCTACAGGATAAATATCTTCATTATATTCTTCAAAAAGCTCAAAATGAATATTATTTTTGAGAATACCGTGTTGATGACAAGCATTGGCAATCGACTTTATCATCGGTCCCTTTCCGCAAATCAGGACTTCGTCCACCGCATCCCAAACCGTGCTTTCTTCGTCGGTATCGTCCAGATGCAAAATCTGATTGATGATAAGATGAAGTTTTTTTTCATCCAGCCGCCCTTCTGATAACGGGTCACCAATTTTTTCTCTGGAATAAAAATAATGAATTTCCAGTCTTTCGCTGTGCTGTTTCTGCAAATCGTCTAAAACATCTTTGAAAGCGACACTTTCCCTGTCTTTATTTCCGTAAAACAGAAAAAGCCTTGTTCGCGGTTCTGTATGTAAAATATGTTTGAAATGGCTGAGTAATGGCGTAATTCCAATTCCGGCAGCAAAACCTACGATGGTTCTGAACTCATGCGGTTTGGAAACAATCGTAAATCTTCCTTTCGGTTCTGAGACTTCTATAAAATCGCCTTCAGAATACTGTTCAAACAGCTCACGTACTGAACTTTCTTCGGAATTGATTTTAATTCCCAACACGATGCCTTCTTCATGAGGAGCATTGGTCATTGAAAAATCTTTAATGTACAGTTCACCCTGATGATAATATTTCAACCCTACATATTGGCCGGCTTCAAACTGAAAATTCTTCCTGAGATCGGCAGGAATTTCAAACGCTAATGTAAAGGTATTTTTGGTGATCTGCTGCTTTTTCGCTAATTTTAGGCTGTGAAATGTGTACTGCCTTGCATGGTGTATTTGATTTTCCATATTTCATTCAAAAATAATAAAAATTTATGAAGAAATTCCTTCTATCTCTGTTTGCCATTGCTGTGCTCGGCTCCTGTACTAAAAAAGAAACCGTTGCCGAAACAGAATTTTCTGATACCGACAGCAGTATAGTAGCAG
The DNA here is from genome assembly GCF_003336205.1 of Chryseobacterium lacus. Lineage (GTDB taxonomy): Bacteria > Bacteroidota > Bacteroidia > Flavobacteriales > Weeksellaceae > Chryseobacterium_A > Chryseobacterium_A lacus. Next base: position 251,942 of record NZ_QPIE01000005.1, on the reverse strand, counting down.
ATACTCCTCCGGTTTCAGCTTTTAAATCGATTGAATATTCTCCGGAACAGGTGACAGAATTTCTTTCTGCGAAAGAGAATGACACGTTGTATGTTACCAATTTCTTCGCCACTTGGTGCGGTCCTTGTATCCGTGAAATCCCTCATTTTAAAGAAAAGATGGAGGAGCTGAAAGGTCAGCCAGTAAAATTTACTTTCATCAGCCTTGATCAGAAAAGCGACTGGGATACGAAGGTGAAGGATTTTGCCGAAGAAAAAGAACTGTCGGAGAATATTATTCTTTTAGACGGAACGCTTCTGAACGAAGACTTTTTTGCCAAAAATTTTGAAAGCTGGGATGGCAGCGGGATTCCGTTTACTTTTATGAGGAAGAAAAACAGGACAGATGAATACATGAGTATGATGACGAAAGAACAGCTGGATGAAAAAATCAACAGCTTCAGCAAAAATGGAAAGTAGCATTTCGAAAAGGGCAAACTGATTATTGACACCGATTTGAAACCGGGATTTAAACCTCTTTGTGCAGCCATTGTTATTTTAGCTGTTATTACTATTATGGTGAATCTGAATGTTGGGTTTATCAGTCTTTCCTTGGCAGATTTTTTTTCGGACAGCAGCCATTCTCAGATTGCCCAAATCCGGATGAACAGAATTCTGGTAATGGCTTTGGCAGGAATTTCCATTCCCACTTCCGGATTTCTGCTTCAGGAATATTTTCAAAATCCATTAGCAGGACCATCGGTGCTCGGAATCACCTCAGTAGCGAGCCTGAGTGTGGCTTTTTACATTTTTTTCTTTCATGATTTTGCTCTACCTGAATTCCTGCAGAACGGATTCATCAGTATTGCAGCGGTGACAGGAAGTATCCTGATGATGCTGGTTCTGATTTCTTTTTCCAATACGTTTCAGGATAAATCATTTCTTATTATTTTTGGGTTTCTGGTTTCTGCGCTTGCAGGTGCAGTGGTTGCACTTTTGCAGTTGTATGCGGACAATCAAAGTCTGAAAAATTATATTCTCTGGAGTTACGGTGCCAATCAACAGGTGAGCAATTATCAATTAATAATTCTGTCTGTTATTGTATTCATCGGGTTGATGGTGAGTTTCAGAACGATCAAACCTTTAATCGGAAATACGCTGGGAATCCAATACGCACAGAGTTTCGGGGTTAATTTAACACAGCTTAAATATCTGATTATCATTTCTTCTTCCCTGCTTTCTGCTTCTATAACGGCATTTTTAGGGCCAGTTTTATTCATCGGGATTGTAGTTCCGCATTTCTGCCGTATGATCTGGAATCCGGCACAACTGTGGCATCAGTGGATTCTGAATATGCTTTTAGGAATTTTCATTATGGAATTATTCTCTGTCATTTCGGAACTTATTCAGCTTCCGATGAACGTAATTACTTCTCTTTTCGGTATTCCTGTGATTCTTTTAATGTTAATAAAATCCCGCCGCTGACATGTTTCTGGAATTAGAAAATATAACTATTGGATACCAATCTCCATTAATAAAGAATGCGGATGCTGCCTTGTCTTTAGGGGAAGTCTGCCTTATAATCGGGAATAACGGCGTGGGAAAAACAACTTTATTCCGAACGATTCTCCATCAGATTCCTGCACTTTCAGGGAATATCCGTATCGATAAAAAAGATATAAAAACATTTTCAACCAAAGAAATTGCGAAATATATTGCGATGGTATTTTCCAAACCTCAGGTTCCGGCACATTATACCACGGAGGATTTGATATCTTTGGGAAAGTATGTGCATTATCCCTATTATTTTGAACTTGAAAAAAAGGATAAAGAAGATGTTCAGCATATCATTCAAAATCTGAATCTGGGGCCTTATAAAGACTGGAATTTACAGAAACTATCCGATGGAAACCTTCAAAAAGCATTTATAGGGAGAGCTTTTGCTCAGAATGCACCTGTGATGATTCTGGACGAACCTACCACGCATTTGGACGAAGAAAATAAAATTATCATCCTAAAACTGCTGAGAGATTTTGCAGAGAAATATAACAAACTTGTCCTGTTTTCTTCTCATGACTGGCGATTGGCAAAGGAATTTGCAGACAAAATATGGTTTATAAAAGATCAAACCCTTCACGCCGGAGTTGCAGAAGATATATTGATTTCCCATCAGGATTTAGCGGCTCCTTTTTTGTTCAATATGGATCAATATTTCATTCCGCCCGTTATTTCAGCACCTCTTTTGGAAAAAGAGTTTCTTTATTCCGCACTTCAGAAAAATTTTAAAAAAGACCTTTCCAGTTTCCAGTTTTCCTACAAAAACCCTTTCTGGGAAATTTCCACTTCTGAATTTGTACACCAGTGCCATTCATTTGAAGAAATCATTCACTTCCTTCGGAAAAGGTCTTAAAGTCTATCTAAATCTTTTCTCTTTATATACCCTGACAGTATGCTATTCATACCGTTAATCATGCTGATGTACAACAATTAACAAAAGATTAACAAAATAAACATACTATGCATGCATAATAATTTCTATCTTTGATGATTATGCAAACTAATTTAGATAATGGAAAAGAATAATACAGAAAAGGTGGATAACATTGATTTACTCTTAAAATCAACCTGGATATCAGTTTCAAAGATGTATTCTGAAATGGCTTCTGAATACGACAGCACTGCAGTTCAGGCCTTAACTTTATTAAAAATTGACCCCAAAGAAGGTACCCGAAGTACCAATCTTGGTCCGAAGATGGCCATCGAACCAACTTCCCTCACTAGGATTATTAAAATTCTTGAGGATAATGGGTATATCTATAAAGAAAAAACAACTTCAGACAAGCGTGAAGTGATCATAAAGCTGACTGAAAAAGGATTGAAACACAGGAATATTTCAAAGGATGTCGTGGTGAATTTTAATAAAGCCGTGATCGATAAAGTATCTCCTGAAAAACTCGAAATTTTCAAGGAAGTAATGGATATCATCCTAAAAACCGCTAATGAACTCAACAAGAAAAAATAAGTAATATGAAAAGACGGATCAAACACGTTACCGTTCTCGGTTCCGGGATCATGGGTTCAGGTATCGCAGCGCATTTTGCCAATATTGGTGTAGAAGTGCTTTTGCTAGATATTGTTCCTTTTGAACTCACCGAAGCGGAGCAGAAAAAAAATCTTACCAAAGACGACAAAGCCGTACGAAACAGAATTGCTTCCGAAAACTTTGCAAAACTGAAAAAAGCGAGCCCGGCTTTGCTTTACACTCCGAAATTTGCCGACAGAATCAGCATAGGGAATTTTGATGATGACTTACCAAAAATCAAAAATACTGACTGGATTATTGAAGTCGTTGTTGAAAGACTCGACATCAAAAAACAGGTGTATGAGAAAATTGAACAGTTCAGAACTCCGGGAACCCTGGTTACCTCCAATACTTCCGGTATTCCGATTAATATGCTTGTAGAAGGGCGAAGCGAAGATTTCAAAAAACATTTCGCCGGAACACACTTCTTCAATCCGGTAAGATATTTACCTCTTTTGGAAGTGATTCCAACAAAAGATACAGACCCTGAAATCTCACAGTTCTATATTGATTATGGTGCTAAATTCTTAGGAAAAACCACGGTTCTTGCAAAAGATACTCCTGCATTTATCGCCAATAGAATCGGTGTTTTTTCGATGATGAATCTGCTTCACGAAGTAAAAGAATTAGGCCTGAGTGTCACAGATATTGATAAATTAACCGGTCCCGTCATTGGCCGTCCGAAATCTGCCACTTTCAGAACCGCAGATGTTGTGGGCTTGGATACTTTGGTGATGGTGGCAAAAGGCGTTCACGGAAGCGGTGTGGAAGCCAATAATTTTAATAATGTTTTCGAATTGCCGGACTACATCCAAAAAATGGTGGACAACAAATGGCTTGGTTCAAAAACAGAACAAGGCTTTTATAAAAAAATAAAAAACGCTGAAGGAAAATCAGAAATTCATGGCCTTAACTTGGATACCATGGAGTATGAACTTCAGGGTAAATCCAGTTTTCCAACTCTTGAACTGACAAAAAATATCGATAAACCTATCGACAGGTTTAAGGTGTTAATTGGCGGAAAAGATAAGGCGGGAGAATTGTACAGAAAGTCATTGGGAGCACTTTTCGCCTACGTATCGCATAAAGTTCCGGAAATTTCCGACGAAGTATACAAAATAGATGACGCTATGCGTGCAGGTTTTGGCTGGGATAACGGCCCGTTCGAAATCTGGGATGCCATCGGTATTCAAAAAGGAATTGAGCTCGCAAAAGATGCAGGATACGAGGTTTCAGATTGGGTGAGAAATGTGGAATCTTTCTACAAAGTGAACGAAAAAGGACACAGAATTTTCTTTGATCAAACCAAGTCTGAGTACTCAGATATTCCCGGACAGGATGCTTTCATTATTCTCGACAATATCAGAAAAGATAAAACCCTTTGGAACAATTCGGAATCTGCTATTCAGTATCTGGGCGACGGAATTATCAACTTTGAAATCCGTTCCAAAATGAACTCTATGGGCGGAGGTGTTTTGGATGGTTTAAACCGAGCCATCGATCTTGCAGAAAAGGAATACGACGGGCTGGTTGTTGGAAACCAGGGAAGTAATTTTTCTGTGGGAGCGAATTTAGCAATGATTCTAATGATGGCGATTGACCAGGATTGGGATGACCTTAACATGGCGATCGGCTATTTCCAGAAATCCATGATGCGGGTTCGCTACTCTTCCATTCCTGTTGTCGTTGCGCCTTTTGGCATGACCTTGGGCGGCGGTTGTGAAATGACGATGCATGCCGACCGTGTTGTAGCTGCTGCAGAAACTTATATCGGATTGGTAGAAACCGGTGTTGGCGTAATTCCCGGCGGTGGCGGAACAAAGGAAATGACCTTAAGAACTTCTAGAGAATTTGAAAAAGACGACGTGAAAACCAACCGTCTGCGGGATGCTTTCATGAATATCGCCATGGGTAAAGTAGCCACTTCTGCCTATGAAGCTTACGATATGGGAATTTTAGAACAGCACAAAGATATCGTGGTGGTTGATAAGAACCGTCAGATTGCGGAAGCTAAGAAAGTCGCAAAACTGCTCGCGGAGCAAGGATACACCCAACCTATTGAACAGAAAGTTACCGTGCTTGGCAAAGATGCTTTAGGAATGTTCTATGTGGGAACCGATCAAATGCTTGCCGGAAATTACATTTCTGAACATGACAAAAAAATTGCCGACAAACTCGGTTATGTTATGGTGGGCGGAAATCTATCCGAACCCACATTAGTATCTGAACAATATTTATTGAACTTAGAAAGAGAAACGTTCCTTTCCCTTACGGGCGAGAGAAAAACTTTGGAGAGAATTCAATACATGTTGCAAAAAGGAAAACCATTGAGAAATTAGAAAAGCTCCGGAGGAGCGACCTGTTAATAGCAATGTAATAAAAACTCCTTTTATGAGCCACGTAGTGGCGACCTGTTAATTTTATGGCCAACACCTATACACAGATTTTTATCCAAATTGTTTTCGCAGTGAAAGGAAGGCAAAACCTTATTCCGGTAGAAAACAGAGAGTTACATAAATTTATTACAGGAATGGTTCAACATAGAGGTCAAAAATTATTTGCTGTATTTACTATGCCTGATCATATACATATGCTGGTAAGTGTGAAACCTACTATCTTAATTTCAGATTTAGTCAGAGATATAAAAGCTGGATCTTCAAAATTCATCAATGATAAAAAATGGATGAACAACAAATTCAACTGGCAGGAAGGTTATGGGGCATTTTCCTATTCTAAGAGTAGTGTAGATTTGGTAGTGAAATATATTTTAAATCAGGAAGAACATCATAAAACTAAATCGTTCAAAACTGAATACCTGGATTTTCTGGAAAAATTTAATATTAATTATAATTCCGAATATTTGTTTGAATGGATTGAAGATAATTAACAGGTCGCTCCTACGGAGCTCCCCTTTAAAATCCCACAAAGATTATTAACAGCCGCCCTCTACGAGGCCGAAACCAAAAATTAATTTTAAATAATACAAAAAATATGAGACAAGCATATATCATAAAAGGATACAGAACAGCAGTCGGAAAAGCACCGAAAGGCTCACTCCGTTTTACACGTCCCGATGTAATGGCGGCAACTGTTATTGAAAAACTAATCACAGATGTTCCACAGCTCGATAAAAACAGAATTGACGATTTGATCGTTGGAAACGCAATGCCCGAAGCAGAACAGGGACTCAATGTTGCCCGATTGATCTCATTAATGGGATTGCATACCGATAAAGTTCCGGGCGTTACGGTGAACCGTTATTGTGCTTCAGGTTCTGAAGCGATAGCCATTGCATCCGCAAAAATTCAGGCGGGAATGGCCGACTGTATTATTGCAGGCGGTACCGAATCCATGAGTTATATCCCGATGGGTGGTTACAAACCCGTTCCCGAAACGGAAATTGCAAAGTCCAATCCCGATTATTATTGGGGAATGGGTTACACTGCTGAAGCGGTGGCCAATAAGTATAAAATTTCCAGAGAAGAGCAGGATCAGTTTGCATTTGATTCTCACATGAAGGCCCTGAAAGCCAATGAAGAAGGAAGATTTAAAAATCAAATTGTACCGATTCCAGTAGAATATAATTTCCTGGACGAAAACCAGAAAATGCAGACGAAGAAATTCGATTTTTCTGTGGATGAAGGCCCAAGAAAAGATACCAGTTTAGAAGGTTTGGCCAAACTTCGCCCAGTTTTTGCCAATGGAGGTTCGGTTACAGCAGGAAATTCTTCACAAATGTCTGATGGTGCCGCTTTCGTTATCGTGATGAGCGAAGAAATGGTAAAAGAATTAGGTCTAGAACCTGAAGCGCGACTCGTTTCTTACGCTGCTGCAGGATTGGAACCCCGCATCATGGGAATGGGCCCAGTGTATGCCATTCCGAAAGCATTGAAACAGGCGGGAATGCAACTGAAAGATATCGAACTTATTGAAATGAATGAAGCATTTGCGTCACAATCAGTTGCTATCCAAAAAGAACTGGATCTGAATAAAGAAATTCTGAACGTGAACGGAGGAGCGATTGCACTGGGACACCCATTAGGCTGCACCGGAACCAAACTGACCGTTCAGCTTCTGGATGAAATGAAAAAACGCGGCAACAAATACGGAATGGTGACCATGTGCGTAGGAACGGGACAGGGAGCTGCGAGTATTTTTGAATTGCTTTAAAAGGTAAGATAACACTTAAAATAAACGAATAAATATATGAGCACATTAATTGGAGGTGATTTCTTAATTACCGAAACTCCAGCCAAAGACATCTTCACGGTAGAAGACTTTTCCGAAGAACAAAAAATGCTTCGTGATTCGGCCAAAGAATTTATCGACAGAGAAGTAATCCCTCACCACGAGAGATTTGAAAAAAAAGATTACCAACTGACCGAGGAAAAAATGCGCCAGCTTGGCGAACTCGGACTGCTGGGTGTAGCCGTTCCTGAAGAATACGGTGGTTTGGGAATGGGCTTCGTTTCCACCATGCTGGCCTGCGATATTGTTTCCGGTGCCAACGGATCTCTTGCGACCGCTTATGGTGCACACACCGGAATCGGAACACTACCGATTTTGCTGTACGGAACCGAAGATCAAAAGAAAAAATACCTTCCGGATCTGGCTACAGGAGCTAAATTTGGTGCGTATTGCCTTACTGAACCTGATGCTGGCTCAGATGCCAATTCAGGAAAAACTCGAGCAAAACTTTCCGAAGACGGCCAACATTACATTATCAACGGACAGAAAATGTGGATTTCAAATGCAGGTTTTGCAGAGATTTTCATCGTTTTTGCCAAAATTGATGACGATAAAAACATCACAGCTTTTATTGTAGAAAAAACAGGAACTGAAGGGCTTTCTTTCGGCGAAGAAGAACACAAGCTGGGAATCCGCTCCTCTTCTACCCGACAGGTTTTCTTCAATGACATGAAAGTACCGGTAGAGAATCTTCTGGGAGAAAGAAACAATGGTTTCAAAATCGCCTTGAACGCATTAAACGTCGGACGAATTAAACTTGCTGCGGCAAATCTGGACGGACAGCGTAGAATTTTCAATCATTCTGTACAGTACGCAAACGAAAGAAAACAGTTCGGTGTTTCCATTTCTACTTTTGGCGCTATCCGCAAAAAAATAGCAGAAATGGCGACCGGAATTTTTGTTTCTGAAGCCGGTTCCTATCGTGTGGCTAAAGATGTAGAAGATAAAATTTCAGAACTGGTTGCCGCTGGTATGAATCATCAGCAGGCAGAACTGAAAGGTGTTGAAGAATATGCCGTGGAAGCATCTATTCTGAAGGTTTTTGTTTCAGACTTAACACAGCATACTGCCGATGAAGGAATTCAGATTTATGGTGGGATGGGATTCAGCGAAGATACGCCAATGGAAGCTGCCTGGAGAGATGCCCGAATCGGACGTATTTATGAAGGAACCAATGAAATCAACCGTCTTTTAGCAGTCGGAATGCTCATCAAACGTGCGATGAAAGGACAATTGGATCTTCTGACTCCTGCGATGGCCATTTCAAAAGAACTGATGGGAATCCCCTCTTTCGAAATTCCGGATTATTCTGAATTTATGTCAGAAGAAAAAGCCCTGATTGCCAATCTGAAAAAAGTGTTTCTGATGGTTTCCGGAGCTGCACTTCAAAAATATATGACCGAAATCGAAAAACAGCAGCATCTTTTGCTGAACGCTTCGGAAATTCTGAATCAGATCTTTATGGCTGAATCCGCAATTCTAAGAGCGGAAAAACATTTTTCTGCAGATTCTGTAGAAGCTGAGATGGCGCAACTGAACCTTTATAAGGCGACCGAAGCCATTATTAAAGCAGCAAAAGAAGGAATTGTTTCGTTTGCCGAAGGAGATGAGCAACGAATGATGCTTTCCGGGCTGAGAAGATTTACAAAATATACCAATACTCCAAATGTGGTAGCTCTTACTGAAAGAATTGCCGCACATTTTGTAGAAAAAGGATCGTATTAAGCAACCAAAAAAAATAGAAAAAATGGCGCTCCAAAATGAATTGGAGCGTTTTTGTTTAGGTTAAAAGAAGGAAAAACCTTTTAGACATTATTTTATTTTACTGAATTTCAGCAGCAAGAGATCATTCTGATACAATTCGAGTGTAGATCCTGAGATTCTATAACGGTTTGCTTTAGGAAGCATATTGAAATAAGTGGTTTCTCCTGCTATATTTTCACACATTTTTTTGGTTGCTCCGATGCCTTTAACAGAAAAACTCCCCGTTGCGGGATCTGCCTGAAGATCACCGAAATAATTGTTGCAACCACCGTTACCGCTCACCCTTGTGTTTTCAAAAACAAGAGTTGGCTGATTTCCTTTTACCTGATCCGAAAGTTGCCATTGTGTATTAGCCAGAACAGGTTGATTTTGAGTGCTTACTGCTCCACAGGAATACAAAACGGCAGAAGCCATAGCGGCAAAAATATATTTTTTCATTTTTTTAATAATTTAAACTTTGTTTAAAAACGATGAACTGAAGACAATATTTCGATCATCGCAACTTTATCCGCGAAGTTCTGCACCAAATTCCTTTTGGAACTGGTGAATAAGCGAATTCATTACTTCAGAAATTTCTTTTTCCCCAAGGGTCTTTTCTTCATTCAGTAGTTCAAAACTCATGGCATACGATTTCTTTCCTACAGGAAGTTTTTCGCCTTCATACACATCGAAAAGCTGAACTGATTTCAGATATGGCGACGGGTTCTTTCGGGCTGCACTTCGCAAAGCCGAATAACTGATTTCCTTATCCACCAACAACGCCAGATCTCTCCTGAGTTTGTTGAATTTCGGAATCTCTTTGAATTTAAAATTTCCTTTTGCACGAAGTTTCTGTGCCGTTTCCAGCTCGATTTCTGCATAGAAACAATCCTGATCCACATCGAAATGCTGTGCCAGTTTCTTTGAAACTTTACCCATTTTTGCAATGGTTTTGCCTTCAGAAGACATTTCAAGCGCATCTGAAAATCGGGAATCTTCAAGCGCATTTTCTTCAATTTTAATTCCCAATCTGTCCAGAAGCAGTTTTACATAACCTTTCAGATAATAGAAATCTGTAGAAGATTTTGGCTGAAGCCAGTTTTCCGCTTTTTCTCTACCGGTAATCAGCAATGCCAATTGTTTTCTCTCCAGATAATTTTCCTTTTTATGATAAATTTTACCCAGTTCAAAAAACTTCAAATCCGGTGATTTCCGATTGATATTATAAGCCGCATTTTCCAAGAGGCCTTCCAGCATTGAAGTTCTCATAAAAGCAAGATCGCTGCTCAGCGGATTCAGAAGTTTCACAGCATCGGTAGGATCCGCCAATGAGGTCAGTGAATTATTCATCACTTCAAAAAAACCATTTCCCTGAAGCGTTCTCGCCCATGAATTTTCAAGTTCATCCTGATCTTCAGGCGTTAATTTCACAGGAGTAAAAGCCATTTTGTGCTGAGATTCAATTTTATTATATCCATAAATTCTCAGGATTTCCTCAATGACATCAATTTCGCGGGTGACATCTGCTCGATATGCCGGAACCGAAATTTCAAGTCCGTTCGCAATCGTATTTAATACAGTAATTTCTAGCGATTTCAGAATGCTTTTGACAGTTTCAATATGAATTTTTGTTCCAAGAATCTGTTCTATTTTTGAAAAACGAAGAATAATGTAATGATCTTCTATTTTATTAGGATAATGTTCCAGCAATGGTTCAGCCAGCTTTCCGCCGGTGATTTTAGTGATCAGTTCAATGGCATGCGTGATGGCTGTTTTGGCGATATTTGGATCAACCCCTCTTTCAAAACGGAATGAAGCATCGGTACTTAATCCGTGAAGTTTAGCTGTTTTACGTACTGAAACAGGATTGAAATAAGCGCTTTCCAGAAAAATATTTTTTGTAGTTTCTGAAACTCCGGAATGTGCACCACCGAAAACGCCTGCAATACAGAGCGGTGAATTATCTCCGTCTTTTATCATCAGTTCAGAACCATTCAAGGTACGTTCTGTCCCGTCGAGTGTTTTAAATTTTTCTCCGGCTTTGCTGAGTCCGATTTTAACTTTATTTCCTGATATTTTATCCGCATCAAAAGCATGCAATGGTTGCCCTAATCCATGAAGAATAAAATTGGTAATATCAACCACATTGTTCACGGGTGCCAAACCAATCGCTTTCAGACGATTCTGTAGCCAGGCAGGCGATTCTTTTATCTGAACATCCTGAATGACAGCTCCCACATATCGGGGACACAATCCACTGTCTTCTACTTCAATAGTAAATTCTGAATTTCCTTCAAAACGCAAGTCTTTAGCTTTAATTTTCTCAAAATCACAGGAAATTCCATGGGTTGACATGAAGGCATTCAGGTCTCGTGCTACACCGTAATGGGACATCGCATCGGTTCTATTGGGAGTGAGCCCGATTTCAAAAACATCATCCTGAACGATTTCAAAATAATCTAACAAAGGAGTTCCGACTGTAAAAATACTTTCTTCCAAAACCATAATACCGTCTGCATGATCGCTCAGCCCGAGTTCATCTTCGGAACAAATCATTCCCTGAGATTGCTCACCACGAATTTTTGCTTCTTTTATTTCGAAAAAACTTCCGTCCTTGCTGTAGATTTTCGTGCCGACTGTCGCCACAGGTACCGTTTGTCCTGCAGCTACATTGGGTGCGCCGCAAATGATGTTCAGAATGATTCCGTTTCCTGTATCTACGGTGGTTTTTTTTAGTTTATCCGCATTGGGATGCTGTTCACAAGTAAGAATTTTTCCTACAATGATGCCTTCCAGCCCGCCTTTTATGGTTTCATATTTTTCAATACCTTCTACTTCCAGTCCGATATCGGTAAGGTATTCTCCGATTTTTTCGGATTTCAGGTCAGTTTTCAGATAATCTTTCAGCCAGCTGTTTGAAATTTTCATTCTTTAATTTTGAAATTTAAAAAAGGGGAACTATCTCCTTTGGGTGATTCATCATTTGCAAATATCGGGAATTTTTCACATTTTCTTTCTAAAAATCGGGGATTTCAACGACAAAAAAAAGGAAAGCGCTTGCCTTCCTGTAGTCTTTTTTGGTTGAAATGCTTATGCCTGTTCCGCAAGTTCTTTTACAACTGCAAAACCTTTTTCGAAACCTTCTAACATAGGTTCCTCATATTCCGGAGTGGTTTGTAATTCACCTGCCAACTTGGTATATCCGTGAAATTCTGTGAGAAAATATTTCTCATGAGCGCCGCTCCACTCTGCAATCTCCCGGGTATTGAAAACTTCTTCGCCATTCTCAAGAAATCCAATATGCTGAAAGACTACTTCGTAGGGTTCATTCAAGCTATCGATGGTGGAAATCATTCCATTTTTTCCGCTGCTATCTAAGAAAAGAGTTCTGCCTCCAACTTTCCAATCAGACGTGTACTGCGAACCTTCGGAAAAAAAACGCGTCCACTGGCTATATGAACTTTTATCCCATAGAATGTTCCATATTTTTTCTGCCGGAGCAGCAATTTCTATTTCGTATGATATGGTAGCCATTTTAAATAAGTTTTAAGTTAAGATTGATAAATTGACATTATCGTGAGTTTTCTACATATTTTTCAAAATTGGAAAGCACAATATCCCAGAAACGTTTCTGCGATTCGCGGGTATTTTTCGTTTCCGGATCAAAAAACATGATGAAATGTGTGGTGGTATCGTCTTTTTTTTCGAAATGAAATTCCAAGTTTCTGCCGTCATCCAAAGTTGATAAGATTTTTTCCATGGGAATTACCGAATCGATGGTGCCTACAAAATCATAACCATGACTGCCATCTTTGTTTTCCATTCGGTAGCTGAAATTCCCTCCTGCTCGGAGTTCATTCAATGCTCTGGCACACCGCCAATCTTTGATAGCAAAAAACCATTTCTGAACGTGGTGAGGTTCCGAGAAATAAGTCCATACTTTTTCTACAGGTGCGAGCAGCCGTATTTCTGATTTTACTGTTTCCATTTTATATATTTTTAGACTACCTGAAAATCAAATAATTATTTACTGTTTTGATTTTCAGAATACAATTCGAAACTATGAAGAATTTTATCGAGACCATTTTTCTGCATTTCCACAGGATTTTTGGTTTCCGCTTCTATATCCAGAAAAACTTCGGTAGTTGTTTCATCCACTTTATTGAAAATTACTTCTGCTTTTCTGCCGTCATCAAGCGTATAACTGAGTTTTTGCTGAGGAATGACTTCATCAAAAGTTCCTGCATAATCGAACCCATAACTACCGTCTTTTGTTTCCATTCTGTAATTAAATCTTCCTCCGGTCCGAAGGTCATTTTCTGCTCTCGGACAAACCCAATTTTCATTGGTAATATTCCACTTTTTAATATGTTCAGGTTGCGTATAATATTCCCATACTTCGTGTACAGGTTTCAAAATGGTGGTATTGAGTATAATATTTTCCATAATTGTTTAAAACGTTGAATTTTCTTCAAAATGAATCATCCAAGGTGTGCCAAACCGATCTGTAAAACTTCCGAAGTAACCGTAAAATTCCTGTGACATCGGCATTTCTACCTTTCCACCTTCAGAGAGTTCCTGAAAAAGGCGGTCTGCTTCATCTTTGGTGTCCGGGGAAATGCAAATATAGCTGTTATTTCCTTGTTGGTAAGCAAAACCCATTCCCGGCATGGTATCCGACGCCATCAGAAATTCATCGCCCAAAGGCAACGAAACATGCATCACACGGTCGTGAAGCTCAGCAGGAATTTTATCCGCATCAGGTAAATCGCCCATTTTCATCATGCCATTGCCGGCAAAATCTACCCCGAAAACTTTTTTATAAAAAGTCATGGCTTCTTCGGCGTTACCGTTAAAATTAAGGTAAGGGTTTAGTTTCATAGTTTATAATTTGGTTGTTGAATGATAATTCGGCGATTAAATTTAAAAAAAATATATCAATCTAAGGCTCTGTTTTTTACGATTCAGAAAAGAGACAGCTGAATACCGCCGTTCCGGGGAAGATTTCTCGGTGGTTTTGCATCTCCGAAAACTGTTTTTCCTCCGTACTTCCACGAGTTTTTTCGTTCTTCTTCAATGACATCCTGAACATCAAAATCGGGTTCAAAATTTTCCTCTAATCGTACATTGATTTCATGAAGTTTCTTGATGGCCAGCAGTTTCTCAGAATGTTCCAATTTAGATTTTTGAATTCCTGATCTCAGAATTTCGATCGTTTCATCATATATTTTGGTAGGAACGGGAAACGGATGCCCGTCTTTTCCGCCATGAGCAAAGGAAAATCTCGCAGGATCCTGAAATCTTGACGGTGCACCGTGAATCACTTCCGAAACCAACGCCAGACTTTGCATCGTTCGTGGCCCGACCCCTTTTAACAACAGCAGTTCTTCAAAATTTTCCGGCTGCATTTCGCGAGTCATAGCCAAAGTGGCGCCCAGTCTTTTCAAGTTCAAATCAGATGCACGGATATCATGATGAGCAGGGAGAATGAGTGAAACTTCCTTCATCATTGCTTCCGGACTTTCATGGGAAATATTCAGAATGCCGTTTCTGTTTTGGCTGGCAGATTTTGCAGTAAGATCCAGAATAATTCCCTGATGAATTCCACAAATCCCTGTGTGAGGCTCTTCGACAAAACTTTTAATATTTTCAGAATGCCAATGGTACCGACGCGCTGTTTTACTTTTAACATTCATCCCCTGTTGGATCACTGCCCAATTTCCTTCATCGTTCACCATAAAATTGTGGGTGTACAATTGATAACCATCCTGAATGGCCGTATTATCCACTTTTGCTGATAATTTACTGGCGCGAACCAATTCTGATCCGTTGAGGCCGGTTGTTTCTGCAATTTTTAAAAGTTCGGAAGGCGTTTCCAGGGAAAATTTTCCTTTTCCACCGGCAATATAAATTCCGAGTTCACGCGAATGCGGATTGATGGCTCGTTTTAACGCACCCATCACCGAAGTGGTGACCCCCGAAGAATGCCAATCCATTCCCATCACTGCACCCAGACTCTGAAACCAGAAAGGATCACTCATCCTTCTGATGATTTCATTTTTACCATAATCTGCCAGAATTACCTCGACAATGGAAATTCCGAGTTTGGACATCCGTTCGTACAACCATTGTGGAACATATCCATAATGGAGCGGTAGGTTTGCAGATCCTGAGCGTTTCATTTTTCAAAATCAAAAAAACGCAAACTCAATTGCGCTTTTTTAATTTATAAATTTCTAGTTTTATTATTTCAAAGCTTGTAAAGCAGCATCGTAATCGGGTTCTTCAGTAATTTCCGGAACCTGCTCTGTGTAAAGCACTTTTCCTTCCTCATCTGTTACAATAATCGCACGGCTGAGAAGCCCTTTCATCGGGCTGTCGCTGATGCCGACACCGAAATCATCTCCAAAAGTTCCTCTGAAATCGGAAAGTGTTTCCACATGATCCAAACCTTCGGCAGCACAAAATCTCTTGAGTGCAAACGGAAGATCTTTGGAAACATTAATCACTACTGTATCCGGCAGATCCGCCGCTTTTTCATTAAACTTTCTGGCTGCAGCAGCACAAACGCCGGTATCTACGCTTGGGAAAATGCTGAATATTTTCTTTTTCCCTTTAAAATCGTCTTTTGTTTTCACATTCAGATCGGTGTCTACCAATGCAAAATCTTTGATCGAGCTTCCTACTTCAGGAAGATTTCCTACGGTTTGAACGTCATTACCGTGTAATTTAATATGTGCCATACTATTTTATTTTTATCAAAAATAAGCAAATTATGACAGAATCTTCCTAAGATAAAGGTTAAATAATTCTTAAAATAAAAACAGATCAAGCGGGAGAAAGGCCCAATTTTCTAGCTTCGGAAAGGACAAAATGCAAAGCTTCTTCCTTGCTATTAGAAATCTTTCCTTCCAAAATTGCTTCTTTTACACTTTCTTTCAAAACACCAATTTCACGTCCAGGTTTCAGTCCGAAAAGTTCCATCAATTCTTCACCGGAAATAGGCGGTTGAAAATTACGGATATGATCTTTGGCTTCTACTTCTTTAATTTTGGCAGCCACATAATCAAAATTCTTCTTAAAATGTTGCTGTTTTTTCGCGTTTTTCGTGGTAATATCTGCTTTACAAAGTGTAAACAAATCTTCCAGATCTTCTCCGGCATCATACAGCAAACGTCTCAATGCGGAATCTGATGCATCATCTGTAACGAGCGCAATTGGCCGTGAAGAAAGTTTCACCAATTTCTGTACATATTTCATATCCTGGCCCAAAGGAAGTTTCAGCCGTTGAAAGAGATTTTTTACCATTTTGGAACCTAAAAATTCGTGCCCGTGAAAAGTCCAGCCTGTTCCTTCTGCAAATTTCTTGGTTGGAGCTTTTCCAATGTCGTGAAGCAATGCAGCCCAGCGAAGCCAGAGGTTTTCCGTATGAAGAGAAATATTATCCACCACTTCCAAGGTGTGATAAAAATTGTCTTTATGCGTTTGCCCTTCCACTTCTTCAATGCCTTTCAATGCAGTAAGTTCAGGAATAATCAGTTTTAAAAGGCCGGTTTGTTCCATCAGTTTTAAACCTGATGATGGTTTTTGCGAAAGCATTATTTTGTTAAATTCCACCATAATCCGCTCCATGGAAACAATTTTAATACGGCCGGCTTCCTGTCGAATGGCAGCCAGCGAAGGTTCATCAACACGAAAATTCAATGTAGTGGCAAACCGGATGGCGCGCATCATTCGCAACGGATCGTCGGAATACGTTTGATGAGGTTCCAATGGAGTTCTGAGGATTTTATTTTCGAGATCTTGTTTTCCTTCAAAAGGATCTACCAACATTCCGAAATTTTCTTTATTCAAAGAAATGGCCATCGCATTTATGGTGAAATCCCGACGAAGTTGATCTTCTCGCAATGTTCCCGATTCTACTTCAGGATTTCTGCTTTCTTCGGAATAACTTTCTTTTCGCGCTCCGACAAATTCCAGTTCCAGATCATGGTAACGAAACATCGCTGTGCCATAGGTTTTGAAAATGGAAACTTTCAGTGTTGGACTGAGAGTTTTGGCAATATTTTGGGCGAGTTCAATTCCTGAACCTTCGGTCACAAAATCAATATCTGAAGGTGTGGCTCTTTTCATTAATAAATCCCGAACATAGCCGCCGATGATATAGACGGACTGTCCATGCAGGAAGGCTGTTTCAGAAATAATTTTGAAAAGTCTGTAATTTTTATTTTGAATTAAATTGATGTGCATGGGCTAAAATAAACGTCACCAACAAGCGTTGTTGTAAGTGTTGTGGTGTGTAAAGATACGAATCGGATCACTCTCTTATTCTCTTAAAATTTTTATGCGGTTGTCCGGCCAGATTCTGATGACAGAAGAACCCGAAAACTTAGAGATTCGGTTGCGCTGTTCTTCCACAGCGTAATCCACTTCCTGAATAATTTCAGGATTGATGTCGGAAAATTTCATCGGACTTTTTTCTCCGCTGAAATTTGCCGATGTAGATACCAAAGGTTTATTAAGTTTTGAAATCAATTTTTTGCAAAAATTATCCTTCACCAACCGTATTCCAATACTGCCATCTTCCGCCAGAAGTTCATCAGGAATTCCTTTAGGAAGATCATAAACGATGGTTACGGGTTTATCCGAAAGATCCATGATTTGCCAAGCCATTTCTGGCACATCCACAATATTCTGAAGACGCTGCTCGCTTTCTACCAGAACAATCATTGATTTGGAGGCATCCCGTTTTTTTATTTCAAAAATTTTTTTAATAGCTTCCACATTCGTTGCATCGCAGCCTATTCCCCAAATGGTATCGGTAGGATACAACAAGGTTCCGCCGGATTTCAGAATTTCAACAATATGATCCATATTCGGAGAAAAATATACTGTGTTTTGACTTAAAACCTCTCAATAAAGTGGATAATCCTACTATTATTAAATAGATGAAAAAGCTATTTCCAAATCAGAAATGAGGTCTTCCAAATCTTCTATTCCTACACTTAAACGGACGAGATCATCAGTAATACCGAGTTCAGCACGTTTTTCCGCCGGAATAGAAGCATGCGTCATGCTAGCCGGATGATTGGCAAGCGATTCTACACCTCCCAGGCTTTCAGCAAGGGTAAATACTTTAAGGTTTTCAAGCAACTTTACAGCATCTTCTTTCTTTCCAGATTTAAAAGTAAAGGAAACCATTCCGCCATTTTCTTTCATTTGTTTTTTAGCCAATTCATACTGAGGATGGGAAGGCAATCCGGGATAAAAAACATTTTGCACGGCAGGATGCTGCTCAAGATATTTTGCGACTTCGATTCCGTTTTCTGAATGCCTTTGCATTCTGAGCGATAAAGTTTTAATTCCTCTCAGCACGAGATACGAATCGTGAGGTCCTAAAATACCACCGCTGGCAAACTGAATAAAATGCAAAGCGTCGCCGAGTTCTTTGGTTTTGGTGATTAAAGCTCCGGCAATAACGTCGGAATGACCGCCCAAATATTTCGTTGCCGAATGCATCACAATATCCGCACCCAAATCTATAGGCCGCTGAATATATGGGGAAGCAAAAGTATTATCTACTGCCAACAGAATATCTTTTCCTTTTATAAGATCAGCCACTGCTTTGATGTCTACCAGTTTCATCAAAGGATTGGTTGGCGTTTCCAGCCATATCAATTTTGTTTTATCCGTAATAATATCAGCAATTTTGGAAACATCATGAAAACTGACAAACGTAAATTTAAGGTCATATTTTTCATATAATCTGGTGAAAAGCCTGTAGGATCCGCCGTAAAGATCGTCTACTGCAATCACTTCATCGCCGGGATTCAGGAATTTTAAAACAGCATCCATAGCTGCCAAACCTGATCCGAACGCCAAACCTGTAGCTCCGTTTTCTATGCTTGCAAGGGCATCTTCCAAGGCTTGTCGCGTAGGATTGGCTGCTCTCGAATATTCATAACCCGCTTTCAGTTCACCGGGAGTGCGCTGTGCGAAGGTAGAAGTAAGAAAAACAGGAACATTAACAGAACCCGTATGAGGCTCATGTTGTTGTCCGCCATGGATCACTTTCGTATTAAATTTCATAATGTGTAATTTTCTAATTAATGATAAAGAACAAAGGAGGTTTAATTTTACATTTTAATGGCTGCTTTTACCGCAAATTCTTCGGCCATCATTTCCATCCAGTCGGCTACATCTTCCTCTCCGGTCGCTTTTTCATAGGTATTACTGAGCGAAAGCAAGATCTGATGCAGAAACATTTTCATGTGATCGACAGGCATATCTTTCGTCCATAAATCAATGCGGAGTGCTTCTTTTGCAGCATCATCCCAAACTGCCATCACAGTAGCTTTGGTAGGTTGATTTTCTATTCCGCCGTCTTCGGCATGCCAGGTCATCGTTTCAGGAACGTGATTATCATCTAGTTCCACATCCAGTTGTATCTTTGTTGTACGCATATTTTTATTTTAAAGAGTAGGTTTATAGGCAGACTGATTAAAAATATCTCCTGCACTCATGTTTAGAAATTCCTGTAATGAGGTTTCTTTATTTTTATCGAAAAAATTTCTGCAAATCTGCCACCCTGTGAAAATGCCAACTTGTGGCGACGATTCTTTATCGGCTTCGGTATAAAATTTAGAAAACGGCCCTGGCGCAATAAATCGCTCCGAAAGACGCGGATCTGCACTAAAGAGATAATCATTCTCCACGAAATAATCCCAAATATTTTGCTCATTAGCTTTGTTCCAGGTCATTTGTTTTTCACTGATATTCATTTTGAGATGATCCGGAAGTTGCGGAATAAAAGCATCCTGAAGCATCATTACTTTTCCGTAAAAAACCATTAAATCAATGAACTTCTGAGAATTCCGGTCATAGGAAACTGCAGAAAACGCAATGGCTTCTGAGATTTTAGGAAGTATATTTTCCTGATTCATCGAGACTTTGAAATATTCTTCAATTCCTTTATAGTATTCGTTTTTTTCACCCATAAATCCCGAAATATCTATAAACAAATATCCCTGTTGCGGATCGTAAATCACGGGTTCTTCATACATCTGTGTGCTGGAAGAAAAAGTGTACACTTTAGGATCTTTAAAATTTGGGAAATAATGTCTTATTCTGGCAAAAAGCTCAGTAAGATCCGTGGCCAATTTATTAAGATCTGTTTTGGAAGCAGCTTCTTTGTAAAGCTTTATTTCTTCGGGATTATTTTTTCTTTTAATAAAATCTTCATCTTTTACAGAACCCTGAAACCACGGATATTTTTCTTTAAACTGCTCAATAGGAACATTGGCATCAAAAAATTCTTTGGAAATATCGGTAATCGGCACTTTTTCAGCGGGAGTTTCCACCTTTATATCCCAGATATTTTCTTTTTCTTTCTGGCATGAAGTGATGGCGAAAGCTACGGCAACTGCAAGCATGAATAATTTAAAAAACTTCATTATTTTTACATCCTGTTTAGAGGGACAAAAATAAGGAAAATTAAATGAAGCCTTTGCTTCCTCACCTTAAGAAAATAGTATGCAGTCAGAAAAAATCATTCATCATATTGTGCAATGGCTCCGCGATTATGCTAACAATGCGGGAGCGAAAGGATATATCATCGGAGTATCGGGAGGCGTAGATTCGGCTGTGGTTTCGACACTTTGTGCGATGACAGATCTCGAACTTCTCATGTTGGAATTGCCCATCCGACAAACACAGGACGAAATCAGCAGAGCATGGGAACATATGAATTTCATTACTCAGCGTTTTCCCAATGCAAAAGCGCAGCGGGTAGATCTCACAGCAACATTTGAGGAACTTGAAAATACGTTTGATGTTCCTGAAAATCAAAATTCCAATCAACAGCTTGCTTTGGCGAACACCAGAAGCCGGCTTCGGATGCTTTCTTTATATTATTATGCGCAAACCAATGACCTGTTGGTATGCGGAACGGGGAATAAAGTAGAGGATTTTGGAATTGGATTTTTCACCAAATACGGTGACGGTGGCGTTGACATTTCTCCCATTGCGGATCTTTATAAAACTGAAGTTTACGCTTTGGCCAATGCTTTAAATCTGGTTGAAAGTATTCGCAATGCGATACCCGCAGACGGACTTTGGGATACGGCAAGAACAGATGAACAGCAGATCGGAGCAAGTTATCCTGAACTGGAAAAAATTCAAAAAGAATGGGGAACGAAAACTGCAGCCAACTATACTGGTCGTGATCTTGAGGTATACAGAATATTCTCTAAAATGCACAAGGCTACTCAGCATAAAATTACCCCGATTCCGGTGTGTGAAATTCCTGAAGAATGGAAAAACACTGAGTCCTGAAACCATTTCGTATGAATTCTGAAAAAATTAAAATTTTCTTTTTCTTTCTGATCGGCGGACTTATCGGAATTTTGCTGATGTTTGCCTACTCACAGTATCAATCGGAACCGAAAGAAACAGCAACTGCACTCTCTGCAAAACCCATTGAAATTTCGGAACCTTCCATTTCTCATGCTGCTATTGATGAACTTACCAAAGATTCGACGGTTATCAATTATGTGAAAAAACATCATCAACTGCCCGATTATTACCTCACAAAAGCTGAAGCAAGAACTCAGGGATGGATTCCTGAAAAAGGCAATCTCTGCGATGTTCTTCCGAGAAAAGCGATTGGTGGCGACCGTTTTGGAAACAGAGAAAAAAAACTTCCTGCCGAAAAAATATATTACGAAGCAGATGTAAATTACCGTTGCGGGAAGCGGAATGCTGACCGTATCGTATACACGGATTCCGGCGAAATATGGCTCACTAATGATCATTACAAAAGTTTTGATAAACAATAACAGAAAATCACTTTCATCTTATGAAAACAATATATATCGATTTTACAGATATTGGCGACGTTGAGGATTTTTACCTTCAGTTGAAAGAAAAAATACAACTTCCTGAACATTTCGGGAACAATCTGGATGCGCTGTACGACGTTATTTCAGGACACTTGGAGTTGCCGCTTCATTTAGAATTTGTCAACATGAGAGTGGATCAACTGGAAGATTTTGAAGAAGTACTTATCACTTTGGAAGAAGCAGAAGACGAAGTGGAAGGTTTCAGTTTCAGCTATTATCTGGAACAGTATGAGGATTAAATTGGATGACAATTTGATTCTCAAGTTATATTATATTTTAGAGTTTAAGGTTTCTTCAAAAAAATTACAAGATGGTGAATACAAAGAAAATCGTAGAGGGAGTCCCGTTAGATGAAGCAAATGTTGAGTTTAATATGGCCTTAGAAATTATCTCGCATACAAATAAATTAGTTTTTCTTACAGGTAAAGCAGGCACAGGAAAGACTACATTTCTAAAATATTTAAAGCAAAATACGCAAAAAAACACAATAATCTTGGCTCCGACAGGTGTTGCTGCTGTAAATGCAGGCGGGCAAACTATTCACTCTTTTTTTCAAATAAAACCTAGCATTTATCTTCCTAATGATAGAAGACTTCAAGCCACCGCTGCTATAGGAGATGTCGATCGAAGTACAATATATGATCATTTTAAATATTTTAAGGAAAAGATTGAGATCATTAAAAATCTTGAGTTATTGATTATAGATGAAATTTCAATGGTACGTTGTGATCTATTGGATGTAGTAGATAAATTATTACGAACCTTTCGTAGAAGAAAATTCGAGCCTTTTGGTGGGGTACAAGTCATTCTAATTGGAGATGTGTTTCAATTGTCACCAATAACGAAACCTGATGAATGGGAGATTTTAAAAACAGTATATAGCAGCCCCTTTTTCTTCAGCTCAAAAATATTGGAGATAAATAAACCTCTTTACATTGAACTTAAGAAAATTTATAGACAGAATGACCTTAGTTTTATAGATTTACTAAACAAAGTTAGGAAAAACCAACTGTCGGACAGCGATTTTAAATTGTTAAATTCAAAATATAATCCTCTTTTTATACCAGAAAACAATTCTAATTATATTACTTTATCAACGCATAACAAATTTGTGCAAAACACTAATGATATAAAATTATCGGAACTCGAAACAAAACAATATAATTATGAAGCTGTAATTGAAAGAGACTTCCCTGAACACTTATTTCCCACGGAAAAGGAGTTGAAGTTAAAAGAAGGTGCTCAAATAATGTTTCTTAAGAATGACAGAGGAAAAAAATACT
Organism: Chryseobacterium lacus; assembly: GCF_003336205.1. Classification (GTDB taxonomy): domain Bacteria; phylum Bacteroidota; class Bacteroidia; order Flavobacteriales; family Weeksellaceae; genus Chryseobacterium_A; species Chryseobacterium_A lacus. Next base: position 228,709 of record NZ_QPIE01000005.1, on the reverse strand, counting down.
ACAACGGGAAAATTGCAGTGATCCAGAGAATTAATGAAGAAGGAATTCTAATTAAATTGAGCAATGAAGATGAGATTTTAATTGAAAGAAATGTTTGGAACAATATAAAATATAAATGGAATGAAAACGAAAAAAAAATAGAAGAAGAAATTCTCGGATCTTTTACTCAATATCCTCTAAGACTTGCTTGGGCTATTACTGTTCACAAAAGTCAGGGGTTAACATTCGAAAATGTTATAGCTGATTTATCTCAATCATTTGCAGCGGGTCAAGTTTATGTGGCATTAAGTAGGTGTACATCATTCGAAGGTTTAATCTTAAAATCAAAAATTGAGAAAAAGGCCATTATAACTAATCCACTAGCATTAGACTATTCTAAAAATGAAACTCCTTCCGAGATATTGCAGACAGAATTAAGGAATGGAAAAGCTGACTATTTTTATAGATTAGCAAAAATTAATTTTAGAAACCATGATTTTGAAGAAGGCTTCGATGACTTACTTCAAGGTATTAGACTAAGAAATGATATAGAAACTGATGCATTTAAGGAAAATTTAATTCGGATTGCTAAGAGAATAAGTAAACAAACAATTAAAACAAAGATTAATTCCAATCTGAATTCTACTAATAATTTCCAGTTCGAATTGGATTTGCTTATTGAAAACAATAAACAGTTAAATGAAGAAAAAATAAGACAAAATGATGCTATAAAACTACTATACGAAAGAACGAATGAATATAAAAATGAAAACGAAGTTTTGAAAAAATTCAAACAGGATCTCGAAAATAAAAATAAGAAAATAAGCCAGAAAGTAAAAACAACTATAAGAGACAAGGAAGATCTTCAAAAAGAAATCGACAGTCTAAATATTTTACTTAATGAATGTAATGAAGAAAAAATCAGATTAGAAGAAACGAAATGGTACCAGAAAATATTCAAAAAATCCATATAATAAACACTCGTTCTAGTTGCATTGAGTTAAGTCTTTCAATTTATTTATTGCAAAGTCATCTGAGTAAAAACAAAAAGAAAGCCGCTCATAAATTATGAAACGGCTCTGTTTTGTAAGATATTCAATTATTTAAAAAGATATTTTACTCCGAAAGTCACCTGATTCAGGTTGACACCGAAAGTGAAATTATCCATGCTTTCGCCATCTTTAGGATTTACGCTGTTGTACCCAATTGCTCCGATAGTCGCTTCTACAGTCCAGTTATTGTTGATCATATAATCCAATCCCGGCCTGATGTTGATGCCATAGGCAGTATAGTTATCTTCCGAAGAAAATGAACCAAGAGGAGCAGCATTCGCTTCAGTTTTCACTGTTCCGAATTCCAAAGGAACGTCCAGTTGTCCGAAGATGTACAATTTTGTTCCAAGATCCCAATATTTTCTCACAAAAGGCATCACCACAAAAGCAGAACTGGTCAGTTTTGCAGAAGCAGGAAATCCTAACATATCCGTATCAATAGACATTGTGCTTCCCTGGTAACCCAGACCTGCACCAATAACGATAGTCGGTGTAATAAAATGTCCCATCATCGGCACCACCGAAAACTCAGTAGCTGTAGCTCCGGTATTGTTGTCTTTAGAGGTAGAAACCATGGCTTGTCCTGTAATGTAAGTGGTTCCTTCCAATCCTGCAGATTGTGCATGAGCGGTGCTGAAAGCAACTACCGCACTCATGAATAAAAGTTTTTTCATAGAAAATAAATTTAAAAGTTTAGTTATTTTTGATTTAAATCGGTTTATCCATTTTAGTGAACTTTCCGGGATTCCAGATATTTCTGCCATTCCCAAGTGGTTCTCAGTGCTTCTTCCAGCGAAGTATTTGCTTTCCAGTTCAATTCCCGTTCTGCTTTGTCCGCATTGGCATAAGCAATGGTAATATCGCCTGCTCTTCTACCACAAATCTGGTAAGGAACTTTTACATTATTGGCTTTTTCAAAAGCATGCACCACTTCCAGAACCGATGATCCTTTTCCTGTTCCAAGATTATAAATATCAATTACCATTTCGTTTTTTTCGGAAAGCAGTTTTTTTAATGCAGCAACATGAGCTTTGGCCAGATCCACTACATAAATATAATCTCGGATTGCTGTTCCGTCGGGCGTGGGATAATCTGCGCCCCAAATGGAAAGTTTTTCCCTGATTCCGGCACCAGTTTGCGTTACATACGGCACCAGATTATTGGGAACTCCAATGGGAAGTTCTCCCAATTTCGCGGATGAATGTGCGCCAATGGGATTAAAATACCGGAGCAAAGAAACTCTTTTCTGATGAGCATTAGCAAAGTCCATCAGCATTTCCTCTCCCATTTGTTTGGTTTTCCCATAGCTGCTTTCGGGACGTTTCATCGGGGTGTTTTCATCAATGGGCATCTCATCTGCCTGTCCGTAAACGGTGCAAGATGAACTGAAAATAAAGTTGGAAATATTTCTTTCTTTAAATTCCTGAAGCAGATTGATTAGGGTAAAAAGATTGTTTTCGTAATAATCTACAGGTTTCTCCTGACTCTCTCCTACGGCTTTGAAAGCCGCAAAATTGATACATCCTTCTATGGAATGTGCATCCAAAACCTGGTTCAGGAGTGCTCTTCTTTTCAAATCAAAAGGGTAAAAAACCGGTGATTTTCCGGAAATCTCCTTGATATTGTCCAGAATAAACCGTTCAGAATTGGAAAGATCATCCACGATAACGACTTCAAATCCATTATTCAAAAGTTCCACTACGGTGTGAGAACCTATGTAGCCCAATCCTCCGGTTACCAATATTGCCATAGAAATTAATTTTCACAAATCTACAAAAAAAGCAGTGCCTAAACGGGGTCAGGCACTCCAAAAAAAATAAAAAAAATTGAAAAAAAAATGTACTTCTATTTTATCGCCATTTGGAAAAGTCTAAGAAGACACATATTCAAAACTAATAATAATTTGTGGATTAAACAACAATCAACACAAAATTTATGATAAATTGTTTGAAATTTATTATCGTTTTAAATAATAATTGAAATATTTCTTATCGAAGATTTATTTGTTTAAGATTCCATATTCATAAATTCGAGAACTGCATCGCTGATGTACTTCAGTTGTTCATCATCCAGTTCAGTGTGCATCGGAAGAGAAATAACCTCTTCCAGAAGCTGGTCCGTATTTTTGAAATCTTCGTCGTTGCTTTCCTGATAATAGGCTTTCTGCTTGCGAAGTGCCACAGGATAATAAATCATGGCTGGAATTTCTTTTTCTGCCAGAAAATCACGAAGAGCATTTCTTTTTCCGTTCAAAATCCTGAGTGTATACTGATGAAATACATGAGTAGAGTTTTCAGCTCTTTTAGGAATTAAAATCTGAGGATGCCCTGAAAGTGCTTCATCGTAAAAGTCTGCAGCTTTTCTTCGAGCTTCATTATACGAATCCAAAAGCGGAAGTTTTTTTCTCAAGACCGTCGCCTGAAGACTGTCCAAGCGAGAGTTCACTCCGACTTCATCGTGATAATAGCGTTCATACATTCCATGATTTACAATACCGCGGATTTTATGCGCCAAGTGATCATCATGAGTGAAAATTGCGCCGCCGTCTCCGTAACAGCCCAAGTTTTTCGAGGGAAAAAAAGAAGTTGTTCCGATGGTTCCCATGGTTCCGGATTTTTTCACAGAACCGTCAGAGAACGTATAATCGGCACCTATTGCCTGAGCGTTGTCTTCTATTACGTATAAATTATGGGTTTTTGCGATTTTCAGAATTTCTTCCATTGGCGCACACTGACCGAAAAGATGAACGGGAATGATGGCTTTGGTTTTCGGTGTAATAGCTGCTTTCAGTTTCTCAGTATCGATCGTGAAAGTGTCATAATCAACATCTACTAAAACGGCTTTTAATTTTAACAAATGAATGACTTCTACGGTAGCAGCGAATGTAAAATCCGCTGTGATCACTTCATCTCCTTCTTTCAGGTCTAGCGCCATCAGGGCGATTTGAAGTGCATCGGTTCCGTTTCCGCACGGAATGATATGGGGTACATCAAGATAAGTTTCCAATTCCTGCTGAAAACTTTTAACTTCCGGGCCGTTGATAAAAGCCGCAGATTGCATCACACTCAGCATTGCATTATCCACATCTGGCTTTATTTTATAGTACTGACTCTGCAAATCAACCATCTGAATTTTCTTCATACAAAATCTATTATGCTGTAAATTTACGTTAATTAATATTGATATAAAAATGCTGTTAATTCCTGTTTGTATTTTTTAGATTAGTCGAAAACCGGCCTTATTTTCTCTGTAAACGGAACTTCAGGATTTAGAATTTCCAGAATAAGATTCCTGATACTCACCATCGCATCCTCCAAGTTTCCTTTCGTAAATTGAAGGCTAACAGCACCTTTGTTCACTTCCGTGAGACTCCAGATTGCGGTTTCTGTATATTTACCGGCAAATTCAGGAAGCTGTCCCAACACATACTGATAAATGCAAAGCTGAAGTGCTTGTTTTTTTAAATCATTCATCAGATATTCATCGATATTTTTCTCATCAATGCTAAGCGTCAGGTCTTTGGTTTTCGCTGTTTTATAATCAATGACTCTCAGAACTCCGTCCAGTTCATCAATCCTATCGATGAATCCATAAAACGAAACTTTTTCCAATCGCGCTTCATCCAGATAAAAATCTACCTCTTCAAACTTTCTTTCCAAGGCGATAATTTTCAGCGAATGTCCTTCCAGCAGAAGATTCCGGTCGTAGGAAATAATATTTTTCACAACTCTTTCGGCAATGGATTTATGAATAAAATTAATCCCTCTTTCATAAAATTCCGGTTGATGTTTGAGCTGAGCAATGGACTGATTCATCGCTTCGTTTATTCTATCATCAGAAATATTCAAATCTTCGGATGTCAGCACTTTTTCTGTTATGGTGTCATAAATAATCTGTAGCGCATAATGAACTAAATTACCATAATTTTTAACCGAAAGCTGCTCCTCAATTTCATTCACAGCTCGGGTTTCCAATACTTTATTTAGATAAAAATCAATCGGATTGTAAAGATAACTGGTGAGATGGGTAGCGGAAACGCGTTTTTTCCATTCGCGAAGGCGCTCCATTACTTTTGCTGTTTTTTCTATTTCTATTGGCTGCGCTTCAACAGAAGCAGATAAATTTTCAATTATTGTATGTTCAATGCTATGAAACTGGACTTCAAATTCCAGTTGCGTAATGAAGCGGCTTTTTTCGCCTGTATTCACTCCGGAACTCAGCGCATTGAAGAGCAGATGTACCGAATCCGATTCCTGAATCAAACGGTAAAAATGATAAGCATAAATGCTGTCGTTTTCAAGAAAAGTGTGCAGACCGAAATGCTGCCGGACATCATAAGGAAGATAAGTATTTTGGGTATTTCCGAGCGGCAGTTTTCCTTCATTTACGGAAAGCATAATCACATTTTTAAAATTCAAAAGTCGGGTTTCCAAAAGTCCCATCAACTGTAATCCTTGCAAAGGTTCGCCCTGAAAATCTATAGTTTCAGATGAAATAACCTGATTCACCAATACTTCTAAGGTTTCAATGGTGATATCAAACTGATAGGATGCCGTCTGATTTTTGATGATTTTAAAAGTCTTTTCAAAATGAGCGATATTTTCAAATTGAAGATCATCCAGTTCTCTGAACTTCAATTCGTAACAGAAATTATAAATCTGCTTCAAAAAAAGATCACTGCTCTCAGCCTTGATGAGTAAAGGAAAATAAGAAAGTGAATCCAACGCAGACCTTAAAAATGCTTCAGAAAAATAGACAATATTGCGTTCTTCAATTAATGATTTGAATCTCGCCACCGTTTTTAGCTCTTCCGAAGTATTAGGAAGCTCTTCCAGAATCGGCAGCACATCGTTATAATAATATGAATTTGGTCTTTTTGCAAGTTGTTTCTGCAGATGGAAAAAATGCTTTACCGCATTGCTGAATGCCATGTTTTTCAGTGGGAAACCCATAGTGATATTCAGCTGTTCCACGGTGCTCAATGAATCCAGCGCGGCAGGCAGCAGATGTTCGTCCAACAAAACCACGGCGGTATCCGAAAGTTCGGTTCCTGAAACATTCTGCATAGAATTCAGAATATTCGGGAGTAACTGCGCTTGGCTCACATTTCCGGAAACTTCATACACTTTAATTTGTTTCGGTTTCGAAAAATCATCTTCAATCCATCGGAATTTTCTGCTTTTATTGAACTCTTTCCAGGTTTGGTATTTTCTCAAAAATATTCCGGCTTCCTGCCGTTCGTCTTCGGTATAATAACGGTCTCCGTGAAAATAAATCTGAGCTTTGTCCCGTTGCAGAAACTGCCGAACCAACTGCTCTTCCACGGGAGTAAAAGCATTAAAACCACAGAACACGAGCCGGTTCTTATATTGATCAGCGAAGGAATTTATCTGATTTCTTGCCGCTTCATGAATCATTCCTGCGGTAGCGAGATTTTTGGCCTGCAATTGTTTTTTTAAAAATGGAAGAAAAACATTCATATTCTTCCAAAAATTCAGGAATTTTTTCCGGGGAACCTCTTCCGTTTCCTCGCCCAGATTTTGCGCCCAGTTTTTGATCCGTTCTTCATCAAACATAAATTCCAAGATCGCCCGATCATCGTCTGAGAATTTCAGCATATCATCCCAATCCTTCTGTACTGTGGGAAACCATTTCAGAAAAGAAGCAAAATCATCTTTTGGCGATAAATCAAGCTGCTGATAGGAATCATAAGCCATTAGCCAAAGTGCAATGCCCTGAACAGGTTGCTTTCCGGAGATTTCGGCGATCAATTCTTCAATCGTACAAAAGGTGGGCAGAAAACCGGAATATTGTTTTTCAGCCAGTATTTTTTTAATAAAAACCGCAGGCCTTTTACCGGGAATAACAATAGTAAACCCTGATAAATCAGGGTGTTCAGCTAATAGTTCGGTAATGATTTTATTTAAAAACTTCATTGATGAAACGGCTGTGCTGAAAAACTAAGAATGAAAATTTCCTTTTGATAAATATACTACTTTTTTGGTTTCAAAAAATTCCTCCTCGAAGAAATGTTTCAACTGAAAGATCTCACACCGTAATCCCGCGAGTTCGGCAGCAAGATCTCCGCCTTTCAAATACAGAACGCCATTGTGTCGGGAATTAAATTGTTCCTTTTCAAACTTTCCTTTCATCCAACGCAGAAACTCCGGCATTTGTGTGACTGCGCGGCTTACCACAAAATGAAACTTCTGTTTCAACTGTTCAGCTCTGCCATGAACGGCTTCTATATTCTGAAGTCCAATTTCTTCTGAAACGGCTTTTACCACAGTGATTTTTTTACCAATTGAGTCAATCAGGGTAAAATGAGCTTCCGGAAATAAAATGGCCAGCGGAATTCCGGGAAAACCACCTCCTGTTCCCACATCCAGAACCTTCGTGCCTGGTTCGAATGCCATTACTTTGGCAATTCCCAACGAATGAAGAATATGCTTTTCATATAAAGAATCCATATCCTTGCGGGAGATAACATTGATCTTCTCATTCCATTCCCGATAGACGTTTTCTAATCGGGCAAATTGTTCTTTTTGAAGATCTGAAAGTTCAGGAAAATATTTTAAAATAAGTGCTGTTGACATCGTAATATATTATTGCAAAAGTACTTTTCCTAAGGTGGAATCCCAAATATTTTGATCAAAATAGTATCTTTGTTCGTTTACCAAGAATGTTATGAACAAATTATCAGACCGCCTCCAACGCTTAGGATATTCGCAGACTTTCGTTATGAGCAATAAAGCGCGCGAAATGCGCTCACAGGGACTTGATGTTATCAGCCTAACCTTGGGCGAACCGGATTTCGATGTTCCGGAACCCATCAAAACTTCCGCGATAGAAGCCATTCATCAGAACTTTAGCCATTATTCTCCGGTGTCAGGTTTTTTAGAACTGAGAGAAGCCATCTGTGAGAAACTGAAAAGAGACAACGGACTTCGTTATCAGCCCAATCAGATTTGCGTTTCCAACGGTGCCAAACAAGCCATACTGAATGTTTTGGCTGCGATTATCAACGATGGTGATGAGGTAATTCTTCCTGTTCCCTATTGGGTGAGTTACGATGAAATGGTGAAAATGATGGGCGGCACTTCAGTTTTTGTAAAAACTTCTTTCTATAATGATTTTAAAATGACTGCCGAACAGCTGGAAGAAGCCATCACGCCCCGAACCAAAGCGCTGCTTTACAGTTCACCCTGCAATCCGTCCGGAAGTTATTATACTTACAACGAACTAAAATCTTTGGCTGAAGTGATAGCGAAACATCCGCAGATTACAGTGATTTCAGACGAGATTTATGAATTTATCAATTATGAAACGACGACAAAATCCATCGCCGCTTTTCCGGAAATTTACGAGCAAGTGGCCGTCATCAATGGAATGTCTAAAGGTTTTGCGATGACAGGATGGAGAATTGGTTACTCAGCATGCCCTGAATGGCTGGCCAAAGCGTGCGAAAAAATTCAGGGTCAAATGACGAGCGGTGCCAATACTGTGGCTCAAAAAGCTTCGGTGACCGGATTGAAAACAGATCCTTCTGAATTTCGTTATATGATTGACGAATTTAAAAAAAGAAGAGATATAGTTTATGAACTGATCCGTGAAATTCCCGGTTTCAAAGTTCTTTTGCCCAAATCTGCTTTTTATTTTTTCCCGGACATTTCCTTTTATCTTGGAAAAACATTGAACGGAGTGAAAATCAATGACTCCGATGATTTCGCCATGTTTCTGCTGGATCAGGCGCACGTTGGGAGCGTAGGAGGCGTGTCATTCGGAAGCCCGGAATGCATCCGTTTTTCTTATGCGGCATCTGAAAAAGAACTTCGGGAAGCAATGAAAAGAATCAAAGCGTGTTTGGAAAATGTAAAGGTGAGCAACTGAGTTTAAAAAATATTGGAACAAATAAGTAAGAAAATTCCGTCAGATCGTATTATTTTGGATTGACTAAGAGATTATTTTTATATTCGAACGATGAACGACACATTACTTTTGGCAATTTATTTCAGTTTGCAAGGCAAAAAAAAACCTGCTGATGAGAAGGAGCCTTTCAGGTTGAAAAGATCAGAAGTAAAAGGATTGTTCATTACTTTTCTCGTTTTGGTTTTTCTTACCATTGGTTTCTTTTATCTCGCAACAGCAGCAAGGGAATGGAATTTTTGGCTTCATTTGCTGTTGCATATTCCGCTCGGATTCTGTGTACTTTCCGCAGTAGGATGCATTTCAGTATTTATTTTAGGAATATTTAAATGATTTAAAATTTTTAAAAATTATAGAAATCCTTCAGGACATCTTTGGCATATTCCTCACGACAGGATGTTGTCTGGGTATAATCGGTTTATTATTGAGTGGTTTAGATATATCTCTGTTCCCGAAATAAAGAAGACGATAATGACAACGAAAATAAAGACGACAATAAAACTGATTTAACAATTACTATTCATTTGTCGAACAAAAAATAGCTTGTTTTTGTGAAACATAATTACAGCCGAGATAATATTTTGCATTCATTATAATCTCCATACTGATCAAATTCCTTTTTCATAATCTTTTCATTTTCTCTATCTTTGGGCAAACAAAATTTATGAACCACGATATTAAGATGATTGCCGATACGGCAAAAGATTTTGCCGAGAAAAATATCCGTCCTCACATTATGGATTGGGATGAAAGCCAAACTTTTCCTGTCGAACTTTTTCATAAACTGGGTGAAATGGGCTTTATGGGCATAGTGATACCAGAAAAGTATGGAGGTTCCGGACTTGGATATCACGAATATGTTGCGATATTAGACGAAATTTCTCAGGTAGATCCTTCTATCGGTCTTTCCCTCGCAGCACACAATTCCCTGTGTACCAACCACATCTATGAGTTCGGAAATGAAGAGCAAAGAAAGAAGTGGCTTCCAAAACTAGCATCCGGTCAGGTGATCGGAGCATGGGGACTTACAGAACATAATACCGGTTCAGATTCCGGAGGTATGAGTACCACCGCGGTGAGAGAAGGAAATGATTGGATCATCAACGGAGCAAAAAACTTCATTACTCATGCTATTTCCGGTGATATTGCTGTGGTAATGACCCGCACAGCAGAGAAAGGCGCAAAAAATAATTCTACAGCATTTGTCCTCGAAAAAGGAATGCCTGGTTTTACATCCGGAAAAAAGGAGAATAAACTGGGGATGAGAGCTTCGGAAACAGCTGAACTTATTTTTGATCAGGTGAGGGTTCCGGACAGCCACCGACTCGGCGAAGTAGGGGAAGGTTTTAAACAAGCCATGAAAATTCTGGACGGAGGTAGAATCTCCATCGCGGCACTTTCTCTGGGAATTGCTCGTGGTGCCTACAAGGCTGCTTTGAAATATGCTCAGGAAAGACATCAGTTTGGAAAATCAATTTCCAGTTTTCAGGCGATTAACTTTATGCTGGCGGATATGGCAACAGAAATTGACGCTGCTGAACTTCTGATTCAAAGAGCTTCTACGCTGAAAAATGCGAAAGAAAAAATGACAAAAGAAGGTGCTATGGCCAAACTATATGCTTCGGAAGCTTGTGTGAGAATTGCCAATAATGCAGTGCAGATCTTCGGTGGTTATGGATATACCAAGGATTTTCCTGCAGAGAAATATTACCGCGACAGTAAATTGTGTACTATCGGAGAAGGCACCTCTGAAATCCAGAGACTGGTGATCGGCAGAGCCATTACCCAATAATTTTATTTTCAATAAAAATAAAAGCCGTTTCACGAATGAAGCGGCTTTATTTTTAATTAGATCTCTCTGTTATCTTTATTCCCATTCTATCGTTGCAGGTGGTTTGCTGGAAATATCATAGGCAACCCTGTTGATACCGCGTACTTCATTGATAATTCTGCTGGAAACATGCTCCAGAAATTCCCAAGGCAGCTTACTGAATTCTGCTGTCATAAAATCGATAGTATTTGCGGAACGCACCACCGCTGTATATTCATACGTTCTTTCATCGCCCATCACTCCTACCGATTTCACGGGAAGCAACACCACAAAAGCCTGAGAAACCTTTTCGTATAAATTATTTTTATAGAGTTCTTCTATGAAAATATCATCTGCTTCTTGGAGAATTTTGACTTTCTCAGCATCCACTTCGCCTAATATCCTGATTCCTAAACCAGGACCCGGAAAAGGATGACGGTACACTAAATGATGCGGAATACCCAGTTCCTCTCCTACTTTTCTCACTTCATCTTTAAAAAGTTCACGCAACGGTTCCAGCAGTTTCATTTTCATGTTTTCCGGAAGTCCGCCTACGTTGTGATGGGATTTAATTACTGCAGAAGGTCCTTTCACGGACTGGCTTTCGATAACATCCGGATAAATGGTTCCCTGAGCCAGAAATTTAGCACCCTCAAACTTGTGGGATTCTTCATCAAAAACAGCAATAAATTCATTTCCGATGGCCTTTCTTTTTTCCTCAGGATCAGAAATTCCTTTCAATTTGCTGAGGAATCTTTCGGATGCGTCCACCATATCAATTTTCATGTGGAAATGTTCGCCGTAGTTTTCCATTACTTTCCGGCCTTCATCCTTTCTCAGAAGTCCGGTGTCTACGAAAATACAGGTTAGTTGATCGCCAATAGCTTTATGAATAAGCACGGCTGCAACCGAAGAATCCACACCGCCTGAAAGGCCCAAAATCACTTTCTCATCACCCACTTTTTCGCGTATTTCTGCAATAGTTCTTTCTATATAGCCAGCAAGTTTCCAGTTTTTTTCAGCCTTACAAATGTTATGGACAAAGTTTTCAAGAATCTTTATTCCTTCTTCCGTATGCGTTACTTCAGGGTGAAACTGGAGGGTGAAAATATTTTTTTTCTCATTGGCCATGGCTGCGATAACACCGCTTTTTGCAGAAACCTCAAATCCTTCCGGAACTTCTTCAACTTCATCGAAATGGCTCATCCATACTTTAGATTTTCTGGAAACCCCAGTCAGCAAAGGATTACTTCGCAAGATTTCAAGCTCGGATTTCCCATACTCGCCTTTGTGTCCTTTGGTTACTTTTCCGCCAAGAAGATGTGCGGTGAGCTGCATTCCGTAACAAATGCCTAAAATAGGAATTCCGGCATCAAAAAGTTTCCGATCCACAAGATGGGCATCCGCTGCATTCACAGAACTGGGTCCTCCGGATAAAATAATTCCTGCAGGTTTTTTGGAGAGAATTTCTTCCAAAGGAGTATTGTACGGGACAATTTCGGAATACACTTCCATTTCCCGAATTCTGCGCCCGATGAGCTGATTGTATTGCGAACCAAAATCCAATATCACTATACCATTGGTCATACTTTTTTATAAATTATAAGTTAAATAAATACTATTGCTGAAAATTGCCGTCAGATGTAAAACAGCATTGAAAAAAATAAAAGCGTGCATGATACACGCTTTCATCGATTTAAAAATCTGCGATATCTTCTCTGTAAAATGCGTAGTCGAAATGGATAATATTAGCGGCAGCATACACCTTTTCACGGGCTTCACCGAAAGTTGAAGCTGTTGCCACAAGATTCACTACTCGCCCACCAGTTGTATAAACCGTGCCCGCCTTAGTGGAAGCTCCTGACAAATAAACGGTTACATCTTCTGTTTTGTCTAGATTTCGAATTTCAAAACCGGTATCATATTTTCCGGGATAACCACCAGAAGCCATTACCAAACAAACCGCTTTTTCATCTTTAAATTTCAATTCAATATCATTACCGTCAATACAATTATTGATTGTATCTAAGAGATTGTTTTCCAGAAGCGGAAGAATCACCTGCGTTTCAGGATCGCCGGAACGCATATTATATTCCAGCAAATGGCAGCCTTTGTCCGTCACCATCAGTCCGAAAAAGATAAATCCTCTGAACATTAAATACTGATCTTTCAACCCGTTGACCGTTGGTTCAAGAATATTGGTTCTGAAATCCTCAAAATGTTTTTCCGAGAATTCCGGGCTCGGTGCCACACTTCCCATTCCGCCGGTATTGGAACCTTTGTTGCCATTTCCAGCTTTTTTATAATCTTTTGCAGCAATGCAAGGATAGAGTTCTTTCCCATTGGAAAAACAAATAATGGATGCTTCAAATCCTCTCAAATATTCTTCGATAACCACTTCTATTCCGGCATCTCCGTAAATTTTGGCAATCATGAAATCATGAATGGTTTTCATGGCCTCATCTTTATTATTGGCGAGAACCACTCCTTTTCCTTGTGCAAGCCCGGAAGCTTTGATAATCAAAGGAAATTTCTGTTTTTCAAGGAAATTTCTGGCTTCCACGTAAGAGGTGAAAATATTGGCTTCGGCAGTTTTCACTCCGTATTCCTGCATGAATTTTTTTGAATACGCTTTACTTCCTTCCAGTTTCGCTACTTTCTTTTCAGGACCAAAAATCCTTAAACCAGCTTTTCGGAAATCGTCCACAATTCCACTTACCAGAAATGCTTCTGGCCCTACAATGGTAAGATCTATTGCTTCATCAATGGCAAAATTTACCAGTTCCTGGTTGTCTGTAAGTGAAATATTTCTTCCCAATTTCTCCGTAGTGGCATTGCCTTTGGCAAAATACAGTTGGGTAACTCTGCTGTCTTCTGCGAGTTTTTTCCCGAAAGCGGCTTCCCTGCCACCATTTCCTATGATCAATATTCTCATGATGTTCTTTTGATATTTAATGTACAAATTTAATGATTTATGAAGCGAATAACAAGAAGAGTTTGTTTCTCAACATGGCCTTTTCAGCAAAATCAATGCAGAAAATGGCGCATTCCGGTCATCAGCATCGGAATCTGATGTTCATTGGCTGCATCCACCGAATCCTGATCTTTCATGCTGCCGCCTGGTTGTATGATGGCTTTAATTCCTTGCTGTGCGCAGAAATCTACGACATCCCGGAAAGGGAAAAACGCATCGGAAGCCAAAACCAGATCACCGCTGAATTTCTGCTTTGCTCGCTCTATCGCCTGTTGTGTAGCCCAAATCCTGTTGACCTGACCGCCACCGATTCCCAAAGCCTGAATTCCGTTGGAAACCACGATGGCATTGGATTTTACATATTTTACTACTCTCTGCGCAAAAAGTAGTGCTTTTTCCTGTTCAGTAGTAGGTTTTATTTCCGTTACCACTTTTATATCTTCTGAAAATTGTGAATCATTGTCCTGAACCAGCATTCCACCATCCGTTTTTACCCAGGTATGTTGGTCTGAAACGGAATTTTTGATTTTAATAACTCTTAAATTTTTCTTTTGGTTCAGAATTTCTAATGAGTCCTCGTCGAAATCCGGCGCCATAACGATCTCCAGAAATGATTTGTTCAATTCTTCTGCTGTTCCCGCATCCACTTTATAATTCATGGCGACGATTCCGCCAAAAATGGAAACCGGATCGCATTCAAAAGTCTTTTTGTAAGTTTCCAAAGCTGTTGTTCCGATGGCAACGCCACAAGGTGTCGAATGCTTCACAGCGCAACAAGCCATTTCACTTTTAAATTCCTGAACAACTTTCCAACATAAATCCATATCTCGGAGATTATTGAAAGACAATTCTTTACCGCCCAACTGTTCAAAATCCTTCATCGCTCCGTTTTCAAAAGTCGAAACGTAATACGCTGCCTTTTGATGAGGGTTTTCCCCATATCTCAGATCAGCAACTTTTTTATAGGATGCATTCAGATAGGTTGGGAATTCTTCGTCTAAAAGCATTCTCGAAATCGCAGCATCGTAAGCTGAAGTAAGGTTGAACACTTTTCCGGCCAGCTTTTTTCTGGTTTCTAAAACAGTATCGCCATTTTCAGCCATTTCTTTTTGCACTTTTTCGTAATCTTCCACGTCGGTAATTACTGTAACGCTGTCAAAGTTTTTAGCTGCTGAACGCAATATGGAAGGCCCGCCAATATCGATAAACTCTACTTTTTCTTCCAACGAGATATCTTTATTAACATTTTCAAAAAATGGGTACAGATTCACGATCACCATATCGATCAAACCAATTTCATGCTCCTGAACGGTTTTCATGTGTTCTTCATTGGAACGCACTGCCAAAAGGCCTCCGTGAACTTTCGGATGAAGCGTTTTTACTCTTCCGTCCAGCATTTCCGGAAAGTTGGTTACTTCGTCAATCTGGATTGGATGCAGTCCGGCTTCTTTCAGATGTTTAAAAGTTCCTCCCGTAGAGATAAGTTCGTAATTGTTTCTTTCTAAAAACTTAGCGAAATCAGTTAATCCGTTTTTATCGGAAACACTGATCAATGCTCTTTTCTTCGACATTTTATTTTTACTTTTTATAAATTATTGTTTGTGTGATTCCCCTCTTTTGAAAGAGGGGTGCCGCAGGCGGGGTGTTAGACTGATGATGAAAAATTCTTCATGATAAACTCTTTAAGTTCTTTCATCACATTTAATAAATCATGTTTAACTCTGTAATCTGAAATTTTATAAACCACTAAATTCAGAGATTCTAAATATTGTTCTCTTCCATCATCATAATTTTCCTTAAAATCGTGGCTTGATCCATCTATTTCAATGATGACACCTAATGATTTTATGTAAAAATCTACTATATAATTTCCAATAATTCGCTGCCTATCAAAATCTATTTGATGGAATGATCCGTTTCTTACTTGTTTCCAAAAAATCACTTCTGACAACACATATCCTTTGCGCAGACTTCTTGCTTTTGACAAAAGATCTTTATTTTTGGGTAATACATCAATCTTTCTTCGAAATATTTCAATTCCATCGATATGAGTTAATGGTAGCTTTTTCATTATGTCGATGTTTATCCATATTATTTCTGAGTACACACCCCGTCCGCTAAGGCGGACACCCCTCTTTTTAGAGGGGAATTCCCAACACTTTAATTATCGCTTTCGGAAAAATCTCATATTCCACCTGATGAACTCTGGCAGCGAGAGTTTCCGCGGTATCATTTTCATCAACATGTACTTTTCCCTGAAGAATAATTTCGCCTTCATCTATTCCAGACGTCACATAATGAACTGAGGCGCCACTTTCCTTCTCTCCCGCTTCCAGAACAGCCTGATGAACATTCATTCCCCACATACCGAAACCACCAAATTTTGGCAGCAATGCCGGATGAATATTGATGATTTTTCCCTGAAATTTTTCACAAAACCGGTCACTTAAAATGGACAAAAATCCCGCAAGAACAATGAGATCTGTATTTTCGGGAATTAATTTTTCTAGATTTTCAGAAAACGAAGATCCACGCTTGATCATCCGGTTTGGAATTCCTGCATCTTTCGCACGCTGAAGCCCGTAACATTCGCGATCTGCAACAACGAGGGATATCTGGGCATCCGTAATTTCACCGCTTTGGATACAGTCGATAATCCGCTGAAGATTGGTTCCCGAACCACTAATCAAAACAACAATTTTCTTCATATTAAACCGATGGAAATCCCAATAGTTTTAGAATTAAACTAACTGAATTTTTTCATCACCTTCCACGATTTCTCCGATGAGATACGCGTCAGGAATTAACTTACGAACCTGATCAACGAATTTTGCATCGATTACCACCGTCATTCCAACGCCCATATTGAACGTGCCGTACATTTCCATACGGTCGATATTTCCGCGTTTTTCCAATTCAAGCATAATATTCGGAACTTTAATATCATATTCTGTGATCTTTGCAGAAAGTCCTTCCGGAATAATTCGCGGAACATTTTCGATCAGCCCGCCGCCTGTAATGTGGGCGATTCCGCTGACTTCAATGTTTTCCATCAGTTTTTTGATGTCCTGATAATACAGTTTGGTAGGAATTAAAAGCGTTTCGTGAATCGGTTTTCCTTCAAACTCTTCATTAAAATTGGGGAAAATTTTTCTCACCAAAGAAAATCCGTTGCTGTGGAAGCCTGAGCTGGGCAAAGCAATAATTTTATCGCCTTTTTTAATTTTAGAACCGTCAATCACTTCATCTTTTTCCACAATTCCAACGCAGAAACCTGCTACATCATAATCTCCGGGCTGGTACATTCCCGGCATTTCGGCAGTTTCACCACCAATAAGCGCACATTCGTTGTCTTTGCAGGCCTTCACCATTCCCATGACAATTTCTGCAGCAATATCGGCATCCAGTTTTCCGCAAGCCAGATAATCTAAAAAGAAAAGAGGTTTTGCACCGTGACAAACGATATCGTTGGCACACATGGCGAAACAGTCGATCCCGATAGAATCGTAATTTTTGGTATCCAAAGCCACTTTCAGTTTGGTTCCTACTCCATCGGTTCCGGACACCAAAACCGGATTTTTATAACCGGCAATTTCATAGAATGCGCCAAAACTTCCCAGGTTATTCAGAACATTTCTATTATGGGTTTCCGCTACGGCAGATTTTATTTTGTCCACCGTTTTGTATCCTTCTTGCTTATCCACGCCGGCGGATTTGTACGTATTGCTCATTTTCTTTCAGATTTATTTCAAATTTTTTTATTCTTTTTCGTTCAGGAAAGAATTTGATTCCTAACGGAAAGAAAAAAGCCGACAGTATTTCTAACCGTCGGCTTTTTCATTATTTTTCAGCGTAAATTACGTTTCCATTTGGTTGGAAAAACGCTTTGGGAGAATGTAATTTCTGCATTTTCAACTTTCACAAAATTTGTTCTGCGAAATTACAACATTTTTAACATACTTAAAAATCAATATCACGATAGCTGTAGGTTTTTTAGAAAATCAATTGTGAAATAATTACTTTTGTCCCATAAAAATAAATTGATATGGCCTCAGGAATTTTTGCTGTACTAGATGATATTGCTGCGTTGATGGATGATGTAGCAGTTACTGCTAAACTGGCAACCCGAAAAACAGCGGGAATTTTGGGTGATGATCTGGCTGTGAATGCAGAAAAAGCTACCGGTTTTTTATCGTCGAGGGAAATCCCTGTATTGATAGCCATTATGAAAGGTTCATTTATCAACAAACTCATCATCGTTCCTGTAGCGTTTCTGCTTCAGGCTTTGTATCCTCCTGCCATCACGATTATTCTGGTTTTGGGTGGTTTTTATCTGGCTTTTGAAGGTGTGGAAAAAATTATTGAATTTCTTTTTCACCGCGACAAAAAAGGGCAAGAAGTTGTTGCCGAAATAAAAAATGATGAAGCTGCTGAAAAAGCGAAAATAAAATCTGCGGTACTCACCGATTTTATTCTTTCAATTGAAATCGTTATTATCGCTTTGGGAGCTGTTTTAAATCAACCGTTGACCATTCAAATCATCACGGTTTCTATTGTTGCCATTATTGCTACCGTTGGGGTTTACGGAATTGTTGCGCTGATTGTGCGTATGGATGATGCGGGATATAGACTAATGCAGAAATCCGGTAATAAAGGATTTCTGAACACGCTGGGTGAAATCCTTGTGAAAGCCCTGCCTATCGTTATCAAATCTTTAGCCGTTATCGGAACCATTGCTTTATTGTTGGTTTCCGGCGGTATTTTTGACCATAATATCAAATTCCTGCATGACCTTCTACCGAATTGGAATGAAATGATAAAACAACTTCTGTTCGGAACGATCGCAGGATTGTTGATGGTTCCTGTTTTTTTAGGTGGAAAAAAACTGATCGCAGCTATTAGAAACTGACTT
The DNA here is from genome assembly GCF_003336205.1 of Chryseobacterium lacus. Classification (GTDB taxonomy): domain Bacteria; phylum Bacteroidota; class Bacteroidia; order Flavobacteriales; family Weeksellaceae; genus Chryseobacterium_A; species Chryseobacterium_A lacus. The sequence goes on along the minus strand of NZ_QPIE01000005.1, from coordinate 210,056 downwards.
AGAATTCTCGCTTAATCACTGAAAATGTTGGAGTACTGTTGCAGACTTTGCTTGTAATTCGGCGCGTTTTTCTTCGTTTAAAATTCCATCTTTTTCACTGAAATTTTCATTAAAAAAAGGCAACGAAAATGTTTCCAAAATCGTGGCACCATCAAAAGGAAAGCGTGCTGTAGCTGCAGCCAGAACACTCGCCCCGCCTCTTCTTCCCGGCGCAGCAGCCATAAGAAATACAGGTTTTCCGCCGTATGCTTTTCTGCCTTTTATTCTGGAAACCCAATCGTAAATATTCTTAAAAGCTGTAGAATAACTTCCGTTGTGTTCGGCCAAGGAAATCAAAAGAAGATCTGATTCGTCTATTTTTTCTGCAAAATCAAATGCCAACTGCGGAATTCCGCTCTCTATTTCTCTTTCATTTTTGTAAATGGGCATTTCGAAATGGTTCAAATCAATGATTTCTACTTCATATTCCGAAAAAAAAGAAGCCGCAAAAGTGACTAATTTTTTATTGATGGAAACCTCCGAGTTGCTTCCCGCAAAAGCCAATATTTTCATAAAATAAAATTAAATACAACTTTGCCAAAGTTTGGGGTTTTGGCAAAGTTTAAAATTAAATGTAGTGTATATTTTTTACAATTCCATCGGTACTTCCATCAAAAGTATTTCGGATTTTTCCAAAGCTTCCAGCGTAAAACTGTTGACCTCTTCTATGCCTAATCCATCTCTGGCGGAAAGTTCGATATCTCCAACTCTGACTCTTCCGGAAAGGACAAAAACATAGACACCGTTTCCGTTTTTCTTCAACGAATAGGTTTTACTGAATTCTTTTTCAAAACGGGCCATATGAAACCAAGCATCCTGATGAATCCAAACGCCTTCATCCTCAGGATTGGGTGAAAGGATTTGCTGAAAATCATTAATTTTCTTCTCTTTTTCAATGTCAATCTGATCATAGCGAGGCGTTACATTTTTCTTGTTAGGAACAATCCAGATTTGAAGAAATTTCACCTTCTCATCTTTATTTTTGTTGTATTCGCTGTGCATAACACCGGTTCCGGCACTCATTACCTGAATTTCTCCTTTGCGAATCACAGCCGAAGTTCCGAGTGAATCTTTGTGTTCCAAATCGCCTTCCAGTGGAATAGAAATAATTTCCATATCCCGGTGTGGATGCGTTCCGAAACCCATTCCGGAAGCGACGGTATCATCATTCAATACGCGGAGAACGCCAAAATTCATTCGTTCCGGGTTGTAATAATTGGCAAAACTGAAGGTGTGATGGCTTTTCAGCCAACCGTGATCGGCGTAACCTCTGGTTTGGGATTTATGAAGTGTTGTTTTCATATCGTGTGATTTTAAGGACAAAGGTACAGCTCTGAACGAAAACACACATTGATATAGGTTAAGATCAAAAGTTTATGGAAAACCGTTTCGACTGAAATAAAAACTATTTTTATGAGAAAGAATTAATTCAGAAAAATTAAAATTAAACTCCAAACTGCGCCAGATGATGATTCAGGTGTTTTGCCAGCATATTATTCCATTGTTTTGCACTGAGTTTCCCGAATGAATGAGATGGTTTTCCATCGAAAGCTTCACTTCCCAATTGCTGCGTTTTCTGAATATAACCAATCAGCCTCTTTTTTTCGTCTTCAAAATTTTTCCCGGATCTGATGACGAACATCGGTGGTGTGGGAATACTTTGTCTATACGCTTTTTCGCTGACAACTCCGGGTTTTACAAACCATTTTAATAATAAAGCTGTAAACGGTTTTGGCTTCTGATGCCTCTGAGGTTCATAAATGGTTTCGTATGCCACATTGCAATGCGCCAACATCTGATCAACGCTCATAGATCCCCATTTTCGCTGGGTTTCCGCTGTTAGTTGGTTGATCCTGTCAATATAATTCTGTGCAACTTTAGCATCAAAAATATTTTCCATTATGCTGAGTTTTATTGACAAAAATACGCTATTTCCACTTCAAAAAAAAGACATCTCAGGATTCCGAAATGTCTTTATTTGAAAGAATAAATTTTAAATTAGAAAGATACTTTTACTCCGGCTAAAACCTGCGCGCCGAGAACTTTATATCCTTTATAACTTTGGTATTGTGCATTGGTAAGATTATTTCCAATGGCAAAAACACTGAAATTTTTATGAAATTTGTACTCTGCAGAAAGATTAAAATCCGCATAACCGGAAAGCCGTTCTGCTGTATTTTCTTCCGGAATAAAAATTCCGGCAATCGGATCTTCGGTATAAGAAAATGAATTCGTGGTTCTTTCGCTGATGAAAAACGCTTTAAAACCGAGCAGAAGTTTCTGATCCAAAAGTCGGTACTGTCCGCCAAATTCTGCATTGAACTCCGGAATATTATATATTTTATCTTGATTATCCAGACGGTAAAAATTATAATTCATTGCTGCATTCAGAGACAGATTTTGCAAAGGAAAATACTGAACAGAAGCTTTCACTTCATTCACAGATCCGTTGTCGTACACTGCTGAAAAAGTATTGGCGTAGTTGTAAGCTGAACGGTTCAGGGTATTGATGTGATCAAAAAGTCCGTTCGCCTTGAAGAACATAATATTTCTGACTTCTGAAAAACCTGCGGAAACATCGTATTTTACATGCTCATTCACATCGCCTTTAATTCCGAAATACAAACGGTATTTTGTTTCTGTTGGTAAAACTTCCTGATCCGAAACCAAAAACGGATTTCTTTGAAGCATTTCTGTATAGGAATTATGTTGTAAACCTCCATCAACACCCAAATATAGATTCGCTAAAGGTGAACTGGCAAACAATACTTCTGCTTTTGGGAACCAATATGTTTTATTTTCTTTTAATCTGTCTGTCAACAGATTATTATTTTGCTCTGCACCCAAGAAGCTGAATCCTGAACCAATCATCAGATAAGATTTTCCACGGAAAAAAGTTATTTTAGGTTCCAGAATTCCTTCGAAATAATTGGATTCATGTTGTTCCAATAAATCGAAACGGGAATTTACCGACTCGAACCCAACTCCCAAATCCGCATTCAGAGTTACATCCGGCAAAGGAAATTTCATTTCATGTTGCGACAGATTTACTTTTACTGAAGCTACACTTTCTTTTGCATTAAAATGATCATTCAGAATACCCGTTTTCACCTGAGCACTGTTAAGAATTTTATTGGAATAATGGTCATAAAATCCGTTCAGGGAAAAATTTTGGACTTGCTGTTTCAAGACGGCATCCGGAGCGGGTTCTAAGGCGTAAATTCCGTAATAGTTATAATCCTGAGACCCAAAACCTGCCGTTACATTTATTTTTCCGGAATTGGTATAAGCGTTCATGAATGCGCTAAGATCTGCCTGTGAAGACCGGCTGTTCCAGGGATATTCATTCTTTAAACCGTGCGTGGAAAGAACATGCGCATCCAAACCGATTTCCGTTTGTGGATTCAGTTGATACGTTGCATAACCGTCCAGAAGCACTTTCCCGTAGTTTCCCATCCCGAACCGTGCATAATTCTGGTATTGGTCGGCCTCTATTTTCGGAGTAATATCCTCTCCCTGAATGGTAGAAGTTTGAAAATCCGATAGCGCAGGAACGTTGGTAATCTGATATTGAACGGGATTTTGCGACTTTTCTTCGGGCGGATAATTCTTGATGGTTTCAACAGAAGTTTTTTTCTTTTCTATTTTCTTTACTTCGGGTTCCCGTTTCTTATCCAGGATCAGTTTTTCTTCTTTAATCTGAGAAAATAAAGCTGCTGAAGAAAGTACCATTCCCAGTACCCATATTTTTTGAATATTTTTGCTCATAACGAGTTCAGGTTTCTGTGTCGAAATTGAATTGTTTTTATTTGATTTGTTTTTTCACTTCCCTAGCTTCTGCTACGACGTCGGGAAAATCACTATAATTGGCAATCAGTTGATCCACGGTATAACTTGCCTGATAATTGTCTTTCAGTCCCAAGTAATTTTTAGCCATTACTACGAGCGCTTTTGCACCCCAATATTCTTCGGACGCATAATTATTGGCGAGCCTGAAAATAGTTTCGTTGGAAGCTTTGTAGGATTTGGATTTATTTTGATAAAAAGCTTTTGCAAACAACGCTTCGGCGGCAACTTCAGGATTCGCAGATTTTTCCAGTGCTGCATAAGCGGTTTGCGCCTCTTTATCTTTTCCGCTGTTCATCAGGCTTCTCGCCTTTATCGATTTCGCACTTTCCAGGATTGCGGCTGCATTTTTTGAATTGGCAAGTACCAGATCAGCAAATTTCTCTGCCTGCGCAAAATTTTTCTCTTCGGCATAAATCTTCATCAGTTCTGTGTTGGCAAAATTCCTGATGTTCACCTGCGTAGATGAAGTGAGGGTTTCCAGAATTTTTTTGGCTTCAGCAGTATTATTCTGATTCAGGTAAATCTGGGCAATTCTGGTTTTAGATTCCTGTTGATAATCATTTTGAACCGCCGCAACATCCTGTAAAACAAGCAATGCTTTTGTGAAATTTTTGTTATGAAAATAACTTTCTCCCAATTCAAATTGCGCCTGATACATTCCTTCTCCGGTCGGATTCTGACTCAGATATTTTTCATAAAGCGGAATCGCTGCATTGTAATTTTTCTGGATATACAATTGTTTTGCAGAGGCAAGATTGATCTCATCAATTTCAGAAGCTTCAATTTTCACTCCTAAATTTCGGGCAAAATCTTCATATCCGGCTATATCTCCGTTTTTAACGAATATCGGCCTGGAAGCCTGAACCACTTTTGAGGCATAAGCAGAATTTTTATACTGATTTCCTAAAGTTCGCAGTTCTGCCAAAGCTTTAGCGTCCTGATTCTGATCGATGTACAACTGTGCTCTATAAATTTGAGCATCCGCTACCAAATCCTGATCTCTGCTGTTTTTAATTACTTTTGAGAAAAAATCTGCGGCATTGGAATAATCTTCTTCTGAAGCATAAGCAACGGCAATTTCATATTGAGCATCATCAACATATTCAGAGTCAGGAAATTTAGAAATCAGATTTTTGAGGGTGTTTATTTTAGCGCTGTTATTTCCCTGAAATCCAAGTGCCATTCCCTTTTGAAAAACTGTATAATCACTTGCGGTTTCAGCAGTATCGTACAAAGCAATTGCTTCAGCAAGCTGGTTTTCGGCATAATAGGAATCTGCAAGTCTCAATTGGGCGTCATTTCTGAACTCAGCTTTCGGATTCTGAAGATAGCTTTGGAAATGTTGTTTTGATTTATCGAACTTCTTCGATTTAAAATAGGCGTATCCTAAATCATAATGCAGCTGCTGTTTTTCAGGAAAAGCTGAAACATTCATCAGGCTTTCAAAACGGGCGATTGCCGAAGGGAAATTTTCTTTCTGATAATACGTTTGTCCAAGCCAATAAACTGCTCTGTTATAAAATTCTTTATTAAGATTAAATTCCAGGCTTCTCAGAAAATACTTTTCTGCAGCATCGAAATTTCCTTTATTAAATTCCTCGGTTCCTAATAAAAAAGAAACTTCCTGGTCTATTTTATCCGTTTCCGCAGTAGAATTCTGAAGTTTATCTATTGCAGCGAGTGTTTCTCTGTAATCCCCTGAATAAAGGTAGGATTTTACCAGCAATTTCCTTATTTCCGGAGTTTTTTCATCGGCGGGATATCGGTCAATAAATCCTTGAATTACTTTCGGAGCACTTTCAAAAGGATTCCCGACATCGTAACTCACTTTGGCATATTGTTCATGAGCCAGTTTCTGAACATGGGCATCGTATTGCATTTGATAAGCTGAACGAAATGCGGATAGAGCTTCCTGTTTTTTCCCGGTTTGTAAATAAGCATTTCCGAGTTGGTAATACGCGTTTTGAGACAACTCAGAACTACTGTTAATCAATTGGTTATAATACGAAACTGCTTCGTCATACTTTTCCAGCTGCGCCGCGACAAAACCCATTTGATATAAGTCGCTTTCGCCTGCATCTGGCCTGCTCTCAAGGAATGATTTTAAATGAGGATACGCTTCAGTATAATTTCCTTTCATGAAATAACTTTCGCCGATAATTTTGTGAACTTCCGCTTTATACGCTTCGGAAATATCAGTATTCAATAATGCATTTCCTTCACGAATCGCTGCATCATACTCTTTTTCGTTATAATACATTTGCACGTAATACGGACGGACGAGTCTGGAAAATTTCGGATCTTCTTTAATACTATCAAAATACTGAAAAGCTGCTTCATTCTGTCTGTCAGCATAATACAGATGCCCCAACATATAAGCGACATCATTTTTATTTTGCGGATCACCATTCAAATAAGCTTCTTCCAAAGCGCGAATCGCACCTTTGCTGTCGCCGGCCATGAATTTTGCATACCCCAGTTTCAGGATATAATCCGTGTTTTCCTGTCGTGAAAGTTGGTACTGATTCACTTTCTCTAAAGTTTCCAACGCTTTGTCAAAATCTTTTTGGGCAAGATAATAATCTGCCAACGGAAGATTGGCCTGGGCAAAATAAGCAGAATTGGGATATTCTTTGATGAAAGCTGCCAAGCCGTCTTCAGCATGGTTTTTCTGGAGAATAACGCCGATGACATTATCAAAAAACTGCGCCGCTTCTTTTTTCGATTTTGAAAGTTGGCTGTTATAAAAATATTGCTGAGAATATTCGTGTTGCGAAGCATTGTACACCTTCGTCTGATAAAGGTTTTCTGCAAGCTCAAACGTATATGGACTGCGGTCGCTGAAATAGTGTGAATGCTGGGCATGAGCAACACCAAAATAAAAAACAACAGCAGTGGTCAAGATTTTTTTTGAATTCATTTTCTGAGTCTTAGAAAGTGGATTATTTATTAACAAAAATATTGAAAACTTATGATGTGGACAAGTATTTTTGATCATGTGGAAATGTGGATAACTTCAAACGATGTGCTTTTTTTTGTTAAAACTTAACCTTAAATTAAGAAAAAACAGATGGGAAATATCATCATTTTTCTGAAATGATTACATTTGTTTTTCCTCAATTAAAGATATGAATCAACTTTTCAGAAAGAAAATTTACAGCGAATCCGACAAGCCCACCTCTTTGAACCGCGTGTTAGGAGTTTGGGACATTGTTTTTTTTGGTTTGGCGGCCATCATCGGCGCAGGAAGTTTCAGCAGTCTGGGAGAAGCTATTTTCCGTGGCGGTCCCGGTGTTATTTCCCTTTATATTATTTGCGGAGTTGCATGTGGATTTACTGCACTTTCTTATGCAGAATTTGCCAGCAGAATTCCGGTTGCAGGCTCAGCTTACACGTATGCTTATGCGAGTTTCGGAGAACTGATGGCCTGGATCATCGGTTGGGCGCTGATTATGGAATATTCTTTCGGAAATATTTATGTCGCTTTTTCCTGGAGCGATTATTTTACCAGTTTTCTGGAAAGGCTGGGAATGCACGTGCCGGATTATCTTTCTACCAGTTATCCGGAAGCCAGAAAAGCTTTTGAAAACGGTTCTGAAAACAGAGAACTAATCAATGCATGGACTACAGCTCCCATCGTGGGTGGATTGAAATTTATTGCGGATATTCCGGCATTAATTATCAATATTTTGATTACCGCATTGGTTTATATTGGCATCAAAGAAAGCAAGAATTTCAACAATATTCTGGTCATTTTAAAAATCGCTGTAATTCTTCTCATCATTGGAATTGGTGCGTTTTATATCAATACAGACAACTGGTCACCGCTGAACCGCGAAGGAATTCCTTCTTTTATACCGAACGGTTTTTCAGGTGTCATGGCTGCCGTTTCAGGGGTTTTCTTCGCTTATATTGGGTTTGATGCGCTCAGTGTACTTGCGGAAGAAACCAAAAATCCAAAGAAAAATTTACCGAGAGGAATGATCATTTCTTTGGTAATCAGCACATTGGTTTACATTGCTCTCACCCTGATATTAACAGGCATGGTAGATTACAAAAAGTTCGACGGAATTGGCGATCCGCTTTCATTTATTTTCGCTCCTGAAAACAGTAATCTTCCGTGGATGGAATTCATCGTTTCCGTGACGGCAATTCTCGCCATTACGACTGTATTGTTGGTTTTTCAAATGGGACAACCCCGAATTTGGTATGCGATGAGCCGCGATGGTCTTTTGCCAAAACGTTTTTCCACAATACATCAAAAATACAAAACACCGGGATTTGCTACCATTATCACAGGAATCGCTGTGGGAGTTCCCATTCTTTTTACAGACAAATCTTTTATTCTGGATTTCACCAGTATCGGAACCATTTTCGCTTTTGTTTTAGTAAACGGCGGAATCTTACTGATGCCCAGAAAACAGAAACTAAAAGGCAGATTTCACATGCCGTATGTTAATTCCAAATACATTTTCGCACCGCTATTTTTCACGGTGGCAGCAGGGTTTTATTACTGGCAGCCAGAGTTTTTTCATCAACTTACTCATTGGAGCGATCCTTTGGAAGGCGAATTCCGCTTATCCGTATGTATTTATTTGTTGATTAATGTAGTGCTGTGCTATCTTTCAGTTACCAGAAACCTGAGTTTGATTCCGTTATTGGGATTAACTTCCTGCCTTTATCTTCTGACCGGAATGACGCACAACAACTGGTTATGGTTTGGAATTTGGTTTGCCATCGGCCTGCTGATTTATTTCTTTTACGGGATGAAAAACAGCAAACTCGAACAGAAATTAAATGGTGACCTGAACTGATAATTCACCAGAGTAGAAATAATGTTTGCAGAATTAAAAGATAACTGTCCGGATAATTTGTCATTTCTGACGCAGATTCCATCATCAGGAGCTTATTTTCGCTCCCAGCATGACAGCCACTATTCCGGCCAGAATACTGAGTAAAATGTAGAGCAACAAAATGGTGTAATTTGCACTTTGCCAAAGAGAAAAGCTTTCTGCTGATAACGCTGAAAAAGTAGTGAAACCGCCACAAAAACCTGCAATTAAGAAGAATCGAAGGCTGTCATTTTTCAGAAAAGATGTTGAAAAAATTCCGATGAGAAAACATCCCAGCACATTGACCAGAAAAGTTCCCATCGGAAAACTATTATACACCCACCATTTCTGGGTATAGCCGGAAATCAGAAAACGCAAGACACTTCCTGCTCCGCCGCCCAGAAATATATAAAAGAGTGTTTTCATTTCGGAAGATTGATTGGTTTTAATCAATCACCATTTCGGGGATTTCCCCATCAATAATCAGCGTAGCTTCTGTGGCTTTTACAATATCTTCCACGGAAACACCGGGCGCTCTTTCCAGAAGTTTCAGTCCGTTTTCGGTAACTTCCATCACGGCGATATCGGTGACTATTTTTTTTACACATTTTACTCCCGTAAGCGGAAGGGTACATTTTTTCAGTATTTTACTTTCACCAGCCTTGTTGGTGTGCATCATAGCGACAATAATATTCTGTGCAGAAGCCACCAAATCCATAGCACCGCCCATTCCTTTCACCATTTTCCCGGGAATTTTCCAGCTGGCGATATCGCCTTCTTCGGTAACTTCCATGGCTCCAAGTATCGTGAGATCCACTTTCTGGCTTCGGATCATCCCAAAACTGAAAGCCGAATCGAAAAAAGAAGCACCCGGAAGCGTGGTGATCGTTTGTTTGCCGGCATTAATGAGATCGGCATCCTCCTCGCCTTCATACGGAAAAGGGCCCATTCCCAAAACTCCGTTTTCACTCTGGAAATCTACCGAAAGGTTTTCGGGAACATAATTGGCGACCAACGTCGGAATTCCGATGCCTAAGTTCACGTAATATCCGTCCTTTACTTCTTTCGAAATCCTTTTTGCTATTTGTTCTTTTGTTAACATCAGTCTTTTCTTTTTCTTGTCGTTACCCGTTCAATTCTTTTTTCATATTTCTCCCCCTGAAAGATGCGCTGTACCATGATTCCGGGAATATGAATTTCATTGGGATCCAGCATTCCCGGTTCCACCAGTTCTTCAACTTCAGCGATAGTAATTTTTGCGGCTCCGGCCATAGGAAGGTTAAAATTCCGGGCAGTTCCTCTGAAAATCAGGTTTCCTGTATAGTCTCCTTTCCAGGCTTTCACAATGGCATATTCTGCTTCATAGGCGTGTTCCAGAATATGCATTTTACCATGGAATTCTCTTTCTTCTTTTCCTTCGGCTACTTCGGTTCCATATCCGGTTGGTGTATAAAAAGCAGGAATTCCGGCTTGCGCAGCTCGGCATTTCTCAGCTAAAGTTCCCTGTGGTGTCAGTTCGACATCCAGTTCACCGGAAAGCATTTGTCTTTCAAATTCAGCATTTTCACCTACATACGAAGCGATCATTTTCTTAATTTGTCTTTTCTGTAACAGCAGTCCGAGTCCGAAATCGTCCACTCCGGCATTATTGGAAATACAGGTAAGGTCAGTAATATTGCTTTCCACCAATGCATTAATGGAATTCTCTGGAATCCCGCAAAGGCCGAAGCCGCCCAACATTAACGTCATTCCGTTTTCTATTCCCTGAATAGCTTCCTTAGCATTTTTAACACGTTTGTCTATCATTTTAAAACTAAAATTTAATGGGATGAAATTACTGAATTTTTATGAAATACCGAACTTTGACTTCGGGAAAGCAGGCAGTTTCTGTATGGAGTTCACCTACTGATTTTTAAGCTATATTTCATTCCACTAAAATTATAATAAAAAGTTGGCTGTTTGTAAATTTTGTTCTATTTTTGCAACCTGTTAACCAACCTCTGACGAAGGCCGTGAATGTTGTTTAGCTTCAATTTATTTTTATTTAATAATAATGGATTTATTAAAGTACGTACAAGACAAGTACATTGCTAAGAAGGAGTTCCCAGAATTTAAAGCCGGTGACACCATCACCGTTTACACCGAAATTAGAGAAGGTAACAAAACCAGAACTCAGTTCTTTAAAGGAACCGTGATTCAGGTGAGAGGAACAGGTGCTACTAAAATGTTTACCATCAGAAAAATGAGTGGTGATGTTGGTGTAGAAAGAGTATTCCCGATCAATATGCCTGCGTTGCAAAAGATCGAAGTAGACAGAAGAGGTAAAGTAAGAAGAGCGAGAATCTTCTATTTCAGAGACCTTAGAGGGAAGAAAGCGAGAATTAAAGACGTTCCTTTCAAAAAGAAATAAGAATTCAGACAACAACAATAGGAAAAACCACCCGAAACTTTCAGGTGGTTTTTTCATTTTTATAATTATCTCGCTACCAAAAGTTTCAATGTTTTCTCTTTTCCATTGGCTTTTATTTTCAGGTAATACAAGCCTTTAGTGAGTTGGCCGGTTGAAAATTCCTGCTGCATTTGCACAACGAGCCTTTCTTCAGACTGAACCCGCCTTCCTGCAGCGTCATAAATTTCGATAAAAACTTTGCCAAACATGCTAAGCGGAAAACGAATGTAATAGCGTTCTCCGGCAGGATTCGGATACAGTTTCAGTTCGGTTTCTGAAAGCAGTGCGGTATTTTCGCATTCGGAGGGAACAGAAAAATCTTCTGTCTGATCGTTAATATCCGCTTTTAAACCTGCGGAAGCTTTTGCTCCTACTCCCCTTCTGGCAAACGTTTCCCAGATCATGCAGCGGTTTTCCCCATTGGTGGAAGCGATGTCAGCAGCAATCACCGCATCTCTTCCGGAAATAAAATTCGGATTGCATTCCTGAAGTTTCAGCGCATCAAGGACGGTTTGCAGAACTCTCGTACTTCCGTTTTTATTATCCGCCATCACATCTGCGGAATATCCGTATTTTTCAACAAATTTCCAGTGTAAATCCCAGAGAATAGTAGCCCAGACAAAACCAATAGAATGTACATCGGGCACCATTTTACCCTCATCCATAAATTCCATTCCGTTGGTTTTTCCATAGGTGTAATTATTGATACTGAAATCCGGAGAATATTTTGCCGGGCGTATTCCGATGCCGTCTGCATTTTGACTCACTGCGAAGGATCCGATGGATCTCGGAACACTGGCAGCAGCATCAGGTTGATTGGTGAGCATTAACGCAAAAAAATCTGACCAACCTTCGCCCATTTGTTCTTTCGAAATGTTCTTATTCAGACACGAATATCCGTTGCCGGTGAGGCGATTGGTAATACCATGCCCATATTCGTGGATCATAATTCCGTTATCAAAACTGCCGTCCACCCATTTTATATTTCCAGGATCTTCTTTTAAAGTAATATTTACGTTTTGTCCTGAACTGATGGTATTTTTAATAAATTCTCCTTCAGAATGTTCAATTAAAATAGATGGAATGGTAATGCTGGAATCTGTTCCGCCCATATTGACGAGATCCGTAGAAGAAGCGGCGTTATAAATTACTGCGGCGACTGCGCCCGCATTCTGGATGTTTTTGACTTTCTCAGTAAAATTGCAATTTCCTCTTTCAGCGAGGCCAATTTTTCCCGCTAAAATTCCGGAAGCGACAGGAGAACAGGCGTCCAATACGGGAGCAATCGCAACATCGCCCGTAATTCCTGTTGAAGTAAGTGCCGTTCCGAAAGCTGCAGGCCTTGAAACCGGCTGACGAACCGCAGCAGAAACGGGCTGATTATAAAACAGCCGCTGAATGAGTTGCGAACTCCAGAGAAACATCTGCATGCGTGGATTTGTTCCTTCCGGAGGTGTATAAAAAGTAGAGTTATTCTGATCCGATAAATCCTGAGATTCCGCTAACACCTCATCATTTCCCAGTCCTCCTTTTCCAAAATTATTGTTCTGAAAATTTCTCGCTGTTTCCGTAAAGCCCAGCCGATAAAAAATATCATGAGATTTATTAATGCTATAAAAAAGCTGCGTTACTGAAGCTGACAGGTTATTATTTGGTGGTTGATCCAAATTTAAAGGAAAATCAAAAACTCTTGCCGATCCTCCATCGGGCGAAAATCCGGGAATATCTTTAGCATTTTGATCTTCATAAGCATATACATTATTTCCTCTGGTGATCGTGAAGACAGTATTCCCCACGGAATGCCAACCTTGCGGAGAAGCGTCAGCAAACCAAGGATTGGCCACCAAAAAGCGGTTTCCAAAATTCGGGCTTTCTATAGGAATTGGAAATACACGGTACGCCGCCTGGTCAGCAGATTTGAAAACATTGCTTTTATTTTCTTTTTTATTCGCAGTAATTTTTTCTGTGATATTCTGGTTGTGATCATGAAAATTACAAGAGAGTGTCAGATTCTGTTCGTGAAGCAAAGTTCCCGTATTGGCATCCACAATCATATTCCAGTAATTGGAAGATTGCTGTTCATGAAAATGAAATTCGTAGCCCAGTTTCAGTTCCTGATTTTCTAAAAAATAAGTAAGCCGGTATTTTACGGGATGCTGAAGCGAAGATGTTTTTTCATGAAAAAGAAGAATTTCAAACGGATTGTGATCAGAAATTTGTTTTATTTTCAGCGCTTTCTGAAAAGCAGATTCTACCTCTAAAACAGGCGCAGGAGAAGTCACCGTTCTCATTTCTCTCACAAAATTATCAGCAAAATAGCTTACTTTACCCTCTTTTATCAACGCTGTAGCTACGCCATTAAACACTGGGATTCCATGTAAAGTTTGCTGTAATTTCAACACAGAAGCTTTCATCGATTCAGAATAATCTTCATTATCCACCGTAAAATCCGACAATCCGGATCTACTGAAATGCTGTTCCTGATTTTGTTTCAGAAACTCTTTCAACAGTTGATGATAATCTTGTGCGGTAGTTATTCCCGAAACTAAAAGCAAAGCAATAGACAGAACAATTTTCTTCATGATAAAAAAATGTGAATCTAAATTACACTTTTTAATTTAACGAAAACAAAAAACCACTCCTTTCGAAGTGGCTCTATGATGAATGCAAGTCGGGATTAGTTTCCGCCTTCCATTTTCTTTTTCAATTCTGCTAAGACGTCCATATCACCAAGAGTGGTTTTTTCTTCGCCTGATGAAGCAGATGGTTTAGAAGAAGCATCTTTCATGTTTCTTCTTTCCTCGTCGCGGAAAATTCCGGTGTGGGAAACTACTACTCTCTTGAATTCTTTGTTGAATTCAATCACTTTAAACTGAGCATCTTCACCTTTTTTGATTTTGGAACCGTCTTCTTTTTCCAATAATCTTGAAGGGCAGAAAGCTTCTACTTCAGCATCTTCGAACTGAACCTGAGCTCCTTTATCGAAAACGTCTGTCGCTTTACCTTCATGTACCGTTCCTTCAGCATATTTGGTTTCAAATTTATCCCAAGGATTTTCCTGAAGTTGCTTGTGTCCCAAAGAAAGTCTTCTGGCAGCAGTATCCAGTTCCAATACTACAACATCCAGCTTATCGCCTACGTTGCAGAACTCTGAAGGATGCTTGATTTTCTTAGTCCAGGAAAGATCAGAAATATAGATTAATCCGTCGATACCTTCTTCCAGTTCTACGAAAACACCAAAATTGGTGAAGTTTCTAACGATTCCGGAATGTTGTGAACCAACAGGATATTTAGCTTCGATATTTTCCCAAGGATCTTTAGTCAATTGCTTGATACCCAAGGAAATTTTTCTTTCTTCTCTGTCCAGAGTCAGTACTTCAGCTTCTACTTCGTCGCCTACTTTTACGAAATCTCCGGCACTTCTCAAGTGAGTAGACCAAGACATTTCAGAAACGTGAATAAGTCCTTCTACACCAGGCGCGATTTCAACAAACGCACCATAATCTGCAAGAACCACTACCTTTCCGGTTACTTTATCGCCAATTTTCATATCGGCAGAAAGGGCATCCCAAGGATGAGCATCAAGCTGCTTCATACCCAACTGGATTCTTGTTTTTTCGTCATCGAAATCAAGAATTACCACTTTCACAGTTTGTCCATCTTCCAGAACTTCTGAAGGATGGTTCACTCTGCTCCAGGAAAGGTCGGTAATGTGTACTAATCCGTCTACACCACCAAGGTCAACGAATACACCATAAGAAGTGATATTCTTCACAGTTCCTTCCAGAACCTGTCCTTTTTCTAACTGACCAATGATCTCTCTCTTCTGTCCTTCAAGATCTGCTTCAATAAGCGCTTTATGAGAAACAACAACGTTTTTAAATTCAGGATTGATTTTCACCACCTTGAATTCCATTGTTTTTCCTACGTATTGATCGTAATCTTTGATTGGTTTCACATCAATTTGAGAACCCGGAAGGAACGCTTCGATACCGTGGATATCTACGATCATACCTCCTTTGGTTCTGGATTTTACAAAACCGTTTACGATTTCACCAGTTTCGTGAAGTTCGTTTACCTTGTCCCAAGCTTTCAGCGTTCTCGCTTTTCTGTGGGAAAGCTGCAGTTGTCCGGTTTTGTCTTCTCTTTTGTCCACCATTACTTCTACTTCGTCGCCTACTTTCAGGCCGCTGTTGTAACGGAATTCGTTCAGAGAAATCACACCTTCAGACTTGAAGTTGATGTCCACGATGGCTTCTTTGTCGGTAAGTCTTACCACTTTTCCTACCAAGACATCATTGTCATCTAGGTTGTTCAGAGATCCTTTGTAAATTTCTTCCAGATCGCTTTTTTCTTTTCTTGCCTCAGCATCTAGCCCGGATTCGAAAGAATCCCAGTCAAATTGTTCAGGTGCTACGTTTTGGTTCAAAAGAACCGTGTCTTTAGTTTCAGACATAAAATCTAAATTTGTATTCCTTCTTTTCTATCGTCTATTTGTGGAAATAAAAAATACGGAAGATGTTAAATATGAATGTTTTACTTTTCCAAACCTGGTCCACAAAAAAGTGGTGCAAAAATAATCAATTTATTTATAATACAAGCCGCTGAACGTGAAAATTTTAATATAAATAAATCAACGTTCTAAGTCTATTGCCCGTTTTCACAAAAACTCCATTTATTTTTTGTTAGATTTGTATTGCTAAACCTTCTAACATTTTGAGAAATACTTTAACAGAAGAGAATTATCTGAAAGCACTTTTTCACCTTGCCGATTCGGAATACAAGGTAACGGTGAACGATCTCAGTAAATTTTTAAATGTAAAAATGCCCACCGTGAATAACATGATGAAGAAGTTTGCGGAGAAAAACTGGGTAATTTATGAAAATTACAAACCACTCATCATCTCTGAAAAAGGAATGAAAGAAGCCGCTTTAATCGTGCGGAAACACCGTCTTACCGAAATGTTTCTGGTGGAAAAAATGAACTTCGGCTGGGAAAATGTCCATGAAATTGCCGAGCAACTGGAACATGTGCATTCCAAAATGTTTTTTGATAAAATGGATGAGATCCTGAATTTTCCAACACTTGATCCTCATGGCGAACCGATTCCGGATAAGGACGGCAACATTATCGCTCAGGATTTAAAAAAACTCAGCGATTGCAAAACGGGCGAAACCGTAACCTTCAAAGCAGTTACTTTTTCCGATGACAGTCTCCTGAATTACCTGAACGAGCGCACTATTCATCTGGATTCTAAACTTACTATTCTGAGAATTGAAAATTTTGACCAATCGATGCAGGTGGAACACAAAGGCAAAACCGAAATTCTAAGTAAAAATGCAACCGATAAAATGCTGGTACGTTGAGGATGAGTTACATACCATTTTTATTTGATTCTACTCGTGCAAATTATTATGTTTTACAAAAAACCACCTGAATTAAATTGTATTTTTACCCAACAAAACAGCAATGTTAAACATATAGAATCACGATCAAATTAAAGGAAAATAGTGTGGAAAAACTAACGATTGAAAAGTTAATTGAAGAAGCTCAAATATTCTGTGTTGAACAATCAAAATTTCAACACAAAGAACTTTATGGAGTTACAGACGGAAAAGCTGTAGGAACACTCATTGAACATCAATTTCAAATGCATCTTAATAATAAATATGAAGTTTTAGTCGGTTCTTCTGCAAGAGGTATCGACTTGCCTTCTGATGATATTCAAACTGACATTAAAGTTACCTCCATCAGACAACCTCAATCATCTTGTCCATTCAAAGATGCGAAGCAAAAAATTTTCGGATTAGGTTATAATTTACTTGTTTTTGTTTACGATAAAACTGACGACCCCACAACACAAACAGCAATTTTAAATTTTGTAAGTTGCTCTTTTGTTCACAAAGAACGAACCGCAGATTATACAACAACGTATCGCTTACGTGAAATGGTAAAAGACGGAGCAAACGAAGCGGACATTATTGCTTATTTGCAGGACAAAAATATTCCTGCGGACGACATAACATTAGCTAAAGTTGCAGAACAAATTTTGCAAACACCGCCAGAACAAGGTTACCTGACCATTTCCAATGCTTTGCAATGGAGATTACAATATCAAAGGATCGTCGCTTTAACTGATGATATTCAGGGAATTAATAAAATAATAAGCTACAATAAACCAACATAAATGCAAATCTTTGAAGCAAATATAACTCATTCTGTTTTAGATTATTTAAAGGATAATCTAAAAAAAAGCGTGTCTTTGAAAGAAGCTAATAATTTGCTTTTCAAATCTTTTGGCATTATTGATTTTTTTGAAACAGAGGAGGAATTAAAAAGTTTAATCATTGCTATTTTTGAAAACCAAAACAGCATTTCTGAGCCTGACAGAACCGAATACGGAGATTTTCAAACCAATTTAAATCTAGCAAAGAATGCCGCTAAAATTTTAGGGAGCAAAAACAGTTTGCCACAAATTATTATTGAACCCACTTGCGGAAAGGGAAATTTCATTTTGGCATCTATCCAACAGTTTAATAGTGCAGAAAACATCTATGGAATAGAGATTTACAAACCTTATATTTGGGAATGTAAATTCAATATTATCGACTTTTACCTACAAAATCCTCGTGAAAAAAAACCTGTAATTTCCATCATTCACAGTAGTGTTTTTGACTATAATTTCAAGCACTTAGCGAAAGAACATGCAGAGAAAGAAATTCTAATAATCGGAAATCCACCTTGGGTTACCAACTCACAATTGGGTAGTCTAAATTCAAAAAATTTACCGAAGAAGCGAAATTTCAAAAATCATAACGGACTTGATGCAATAACAGGAAAAGGAAACTTTGACATTGCAGAATTTATTACCTTAGACCTCATTGAGACTTTCCAGAAAATGAAAGGTCATTTAGCGCTATTGATTAAAAATTCTGTAATTAAAAATATTGTTTACGAGCAAAACATCAATAAATTTCAAATTTCCGAAATCGAACGATATTACATTGATTGTAAAAAAGAATTTGATGTATCGGTAGAAGCTTCTCTTTTTACCTGTAAGTTGAAAAGTGAACCAGAATTTGAATGTGAGGAATTGAATTTATATGATTCTGATAAATCAGGAAAAAGATTTGGCTGGATAAAAGGAAAATTTGTTTCAAACATCGATACGTATTTTAAAACACAACAAATTGATGGAACTTGTAATTTTGAATGGAGACAAGGCATAAAGCACGATTGTTCCTCCATCATGGAATTGGATAGAATAAACGGACATTTTGTAAACGGCCTTAAAAAAGAAATAAAATTAGAAAATGATTTAGTTTATGGGCTTTTAAAAAGCTCAGATCTAAAAAATACAGTTGTTTCAGAATCAAGAAAATTCACCATCATAACACAAAAAAAAGTAGGACAAGAAACCAATTATATCAAATATGATTATCCAAAAACATATCAATATTTAACAGAACATCAAGACGTTTTTAATGGTAGAAAATCATCCATCTACAATAACAAACCTCCATTTTCCATTTTTGGAATAGGAGATTATTCTTTTAAACCTTACAAAGTTGCTATCTCCGGACTTTATAAAACTTTTCATTTTACTTTAATATTACCTCAAAATGAAAAACCTTTAATGTTGGATGACACTTGCTATTTTCTTGGATTTGATAAGTTGGAGTTTGCTGTTTACACTTTGTTATTACTTAATTCTGAAATCAACGTTCAATTTCTGCAATCAATCACTTTTTCAGATGCAAAAAGGATGTTTACAAAAGACGTTTTAATGCGAATGGATCTGTTGGAGTTGGGTAAAAATATTAAGAAATCAGAATTACAAACTGCGCTTAACCACATCAATAAAGTTCATAAATTCAATCTGACTTTAGATTTATGGGAAGATTTTATAGAAAAATTGCAACCCAGCAAAACAGGACAAATGCAACTATTTTAAAGTAATCTACTTTTAACAATTTATTTTTCTAAGCACGTTCATAGCCTTTGCAGTTCCACCCAAAATGTTTATCTTTGGTTGTTCACTCAATTTATAAACTGTTTTTCTATGATTCTGATTGTAGATGATGCTCCCGAAAATATTATATCCTTAAAGAAAGTACTAGAGAAAAATGATTTCGAAGTAGATACGGCATCGTCCGGAGAGGAAGCCTTAAGAAAAATTCTGAAAAAATCTTACGTTCTTATTATTTTGGATGTTCAAATGCCGGGAATGGACGGCTTTGAAGTAGCTGAAGCCATTTCAGGATACAGCAGAGCCAAAGAAACCGCTATTATTTTTCTTTCCGCAGCCAGCGCTAATGTTCACCTCATTACCAAAGGATATTCCTCCGGCGGACTCGACTACATCAGCAAGCCTGTGGATATGAACATTCTTCTGCTAAAAGTGAAAACCTTTTATCGCATCTATGAACAAAGCCGTGCATTGAACGAAATGCAAACCACGCTGCGCGAAGAAATAGAGTTCCGGAAAGAAGCTGAACGAAAAAAAGATGAGTTTATCAGTATCGCCAGTCATGAGTTGAAAACTCCGCTGACAACCATCAATGGATACATCCAGCTTTTGGAACGCAGTTTGGATAAAAATGATCTCAGCACTGCGAAAATCCGTCTGCAAAAGGTGCAGAATCAAGTAGAAAAACTGAGTCTGTTGGTTGCGGATTTGTTGGATATTTCAAAAATAGAAAGCGGCAAACTGAAGTTTAATATGAAATATTTTTCCGTAGACCCCCTTTTAGACCAGCTTCTGGAGGAAATGCAACAGGCAAATCCTCAGGTTAAAATCATCAGGAAAGGAAATGTAGGCACTGAAATTTATGGTGATGAAATGCGCATAGAACAGGTGCTCATCAACTTTATTACCAACGCCATCAAATATTCTCCGGACAGTGAAGAACTTCATGTAACATCCACAAAATGTGGAAATGATGTATATTTTTCGGTAAGAGATTTTGGAATCGGGATGGCGGAAGAACATCAGAAATCTATTTTTGATAAATTTTACAGAATTGAAGAAACGTCCGAACGTTTTCAGGGATTGGGAATAGGGTTGTATATCTGCAAAGAAATTATCGAAAGGCATCATGGGAAAATCGGAGTAAAAAGCACTTTGGGCGAAGGTTCCGAGTTTTATTTTTATATCCCAACATCATCTCCTGAAAAGGATCAAAATTAACACACTCAACTATGAATTTTAAGAATAATCTGTTATACGGGCTGGGAATATCGTTGCTCCTTTTATTTATGAGTTCCCTGGCTTCCTTCATCAGCATCAATAATCTGATCGACAGTTCTGCGATGGTTCGCCATAGTAATCAAATAATCAATAATCTGGATGAAATATACTCTCAGGTGGCTGATGCTGAATCGGCACAGCGGGGATACATCCTTACTGGTGATGAACGATTTTTGGATCCTTATTATCAAACCAAAGATAAAATAAGCAAAAGTCTTGATGTACTTTATTCAGAAGTGAGCCAAACTTCCGCCCAGTCGAAAAATATGGAACTGTTACAGGCTGCAGCAGAAACAAGGCTTAAAATTCTTGATGAAAACCTGAACTATAAGAAAAATAGAACTCCGGTGACAAGCGAAAATCTGCTGCAAGGAAAAAAATACATGGATGACATCCGGAATACTATTACCACGATGCAGAACGAAGAGCAACAAGTGCTGAAACAGCGCACCGAGAAAATGGATACCTTCGCTTCTTACACTCCCATGCTTATCGTGCTTTCTGCTTTACTAGCCATTACCATTACCCTTATTTTCTTCCGAAGGATTTCTCAGGATTATAATGAAAAAAGCAAACTTACCCAAGAACTGGAACTGAAAAACGAAGAAACAGAAATTCGCCTGGTCGCAATAGAAAAAGTAGCCACGAAAATTTCCAATGGCGATTATGATATCTTAGCAGATCAAAAAATCCATGAAAGCCTTGGCAATGTAGCCGATCCTCTTCTTCGGATGTCACAGTCGCTGAAGACTTCTTTTGCTATTCTTGAGGATAAAGAATGGCTTGGTTCCACCAGTGCAAAACTGAACGACCGCATGATGGGCGAAAAAAGCATTGAAGACCTTGCCCGCGATATTTTAGATCATGTTACCCAAAATACCGGAAGCCGGGTTGCCGCTATTTATTTGCTGCAGGAAGACAACCATCTGCATCTGGCCGGAAGTTATGCGCTAGCATCCGATAAAAAGAAAATTCTGAAAATTGGCGAAGGAATTGTTGGTGAAGCATTCCTTACTGGAAAGGAAATTCTGTTGCAGCAGATTCCTGATCATGAAATGACCATCAGTTATGCCAGCGGACAAACCAAACCCAAAACTATTTTTGCGATTCCTATTACGCGGCACTCCATTCCTATCGGTGTGTTAGAACTGGGCTCGATAGATGAATATACTCCACAACAGCTGGAATTTTTATCATCAGCAGCCGGAAGTATCGGCTTGGCTTTCCACAGCACGCTCAACAGAATTAAACTTCAGGAATTACTGGAAGAAACACAGGCGCAATCGGAAGAACTGCAAACCCAGCATACAGAACTGGAAAACATCAATGAGGAATTAGAGGTACAATCGCAGAAACTTCTGGCTTCGGAAGAAGAATTGCGGGTGCAGCAGGAAGAACTCCTCCAAAGCAATCAGGAATTGGAAGAAAGAACCAGTCTTCTCGAAGAAAAAAACGCGCTTATCGAACAGCGAAATATTGAGATTCAGCAGAAATCCCTCGACTTAGAACAAAGTACCAAATACAAGTCGGAATTTTTGGCGAACATGTCGCATGAACTTCGTACGCCTCTGAATTCTATTTTATTGCTATCCAGACTGATGACAGAAAGCGAAGATCTCGATCCTCAATATATAGAATATGCAGAGGTAATGCAAAGTTCAGGGCAGGGATTACTGACTCTTATCGACGAAATATTGGATCTTTCTAAGATTGAAGCCGGAAAAATGACCTTGGAAATGGAAGACATTCCAGTAGAAGAGATCACTTCTGATATGCATCAACTGTTTTTGCCTTTAACTAAAGAAAAAAAATTAGATTTTCATGTAATAACAGATCCAGGAACGGCATCGATAATTCATACAGATAAACTCCGTATCGAACAAATTCTGAAAAACCTCCTGTCTAATGCGATCAAGTTTACCTCTCACGGAAGTATTACGCTACATATTTCCGGTGATGAAAAACAACAGGAAGTACATTTCAAAGTGATCGATACCGGAATCGGGATTCCTAAGAATAAAATCAGAATGGTTTTCGAAGCGTTCCAACAAGCGGATGGTTCTACACAGCGTAAATATGGAGGCACCGGATTGGGGCTTTCCATCAGCCGCGAATTGGCAAGATTGCTGGGTGGAGAAATTCAGCTGAAAAGCACCGTTGGCGAAGGAAGCGAATTCACGCTCATTATTCCGGTGAATCCTCATGCTGAAAAAATCGCTTTTCACGATGACTCAAAAAATTCCCTTCCCAAGATTCCTGTTCAAGATACCTCTGAACAGCCGAAAAGATTTATTTCAGACAGAATTCCGCCTCCTGTGGAGGATGACCGGGATGATATTCAGCAAGGAGATAAAGTGATTCTGATTATAGAAGACGATACAGCTTTTGCCAAAATTCTTCTCGATTATTCCAGAACTAAAGGGTACAAAGTACTCGTTGCCGTACGCGGCGACAGCGGTATTGAAATGGCTAAGCAATATCAACCCCTTGCGATTCTGCTCGATATTCAATTGCCCGTAATGGACGGTTGGCAGGTGATGGAAGCACTAAAATCCGACCCTGATACGAAACCGATTCCCGTGCACATCATGTCTTCCATGAAATTCAAACAGGAAAGTCTGCTGCGCGGTGCCGTAGATTTTATCGACAAACCTTTTGCCTTGGAGCAGATGCAGGAAATATTTACAAAACTTGAGGATGTTCTGACGCGTTCGCCAAAGAAAGTGCTGATTGTAGAAGAAAACGAACAGCACGCCAAAGCCTTAAGTTATTTTTTATCCGCCAATAACATCGTAACCGATGTTGCCGGGAATATTTCTGACAGTATAGACTCTTTACATAAAAAAGAAATTGATTGTGTAATCTTGGATATGGGCGTTCCTGACCGAACGGCGTATGAAACCCTGGAAACTATTAAGCAAACCGAAGGACTTGAACAGCTTCCCATCATCGTATTCACAGGAAAAAACCTTTCTAAAGGTGAAGAAAACAGAATTAAAAAATATGCGGATTCTATCGTTGTAAAAACCGCCTATTCCTATCAGCGAATTCTGGATGAAGCCGGACTTTTCCTTCATCTCGTAGAAGAAAAAAACAGGAAAAAGAATGAAAGAAAATCAGGTTCCGAGTTTGGAGGAGAATTGCGGAATATCCTGAAAGATAAAACGGTATTGATTGCCGATGATGATGTGCGAAATATATTTTCCCTCACAAAAGCACTGGAAGGTCACGGTATGAAAATATTACCGGCAATGGATGGTAAAGAAGCACTCGATATTCTGAATAAAAATCCGGACATAGATGTGGTTTTAATGGATATGATGATGCCTGAAATGGACGGTTATGAAACCATTATGGAAATCCGGAACAATGCGCAGTTCAGAAATCTTCCTATCTTGGCTGTTACTTCCAAAGCGATGATGGGCGACCGCGAAAAATGCATCACCGCAGGAGCTTCAGATTATATTTCAAAACCTGTTGATATTGACCAACTCATTTCCTTACTGAGGGTTTGGCTGTACGATAAAATTTAAAAAAACAGTGTATGAAGAACGAAAAAGAAATTCTCATCATTGATGATGACAACAAAAATATATTTGCACTCAGTGCTGTTCTGAAAGCCAGAAAATACAACTGTATCGCTGCACTAAGCGCAAGAGAAGGACTGGAAATGCTGGCAGAAAATAAAAACATCAGTGTCGTGCTGATGGATATGATGATGCCTCAGATGGACGGATATGAAGCCATCGCGCAAATTAAAAATGACGAAAAACTATCAGGAATTCCTGTTATCGCTATTACAGCACAGGCCATGATGGGAGACCGGGAAAAATGTATGGCCGCCGGCGCAGACGGTTATCTTTCGAAACCGGTAAATGTGGACGAGCTTTTGATTCTTCTTAATGATTTAATGAAATAAAGTGAATTCTGAGCGTAATGACGAACATATAGAAACCCTGCTTTCCGATATTCTTGAAATCTATGGTTATGATTTCACGGGATATTCACGGGCTTCGCTGAAACGGAGAATTGTGCGGCTTTATGAGCTGGATGGTTTTGTAAGTTTTGCAGAATACCGTTATAAAATCAGAACTGAGCCGGGTTATTTCAACCGTTTTCTGGAGCAGATCACCATCAATGTGACTGAAATGTTCCGCGATCCTGAGTTTCACAAAACGCTGAGAACAGAAATTATGCCCCGTCTGGGTACCTATCCTTTTATCAGAATCTGGATTGCGGGATGCAGCACCGGGGAAGAAGCCTACTCTGTAGCTATTTTTCTGAAGGAACTCAATCTGCTTCACAAATCTCTGATTTACGCTACCGACATCAACAGTGCTGTGCTTGAAAACGCTGCTCAGGCCATGATTCCGCTGAGCAAAATAAAACTGTATACTGAAAATTATATCGCTGCAGGTGGAAGCGCCAATTTTTCAGATTATTATACCGCCAATTATTCTCTGGGAAAACTGAATGATGAGTTGAAATCCAAGATTATTTTCTCCACTCATAATCTGGTCACCGATCATTCATTTAACGAATTCCAGCTGATTCTTTGCCGCAATGTGGTGATTTATTTCGACCGGCCACTGCAGGATAAAGTCTTCGAGCTTTTTGACGGCAGCCTTCAGCAATTTGGATATCTGGCATTAGGAACAAAGGAAACGTTAGATTTCTCCCGCGTTTCCAAAAACTATGAACGCCTGAAAGGCGTAAAAATTTGGCGCAAAATTCATTGATATGAAGGCATGTGAAGCATTGGTAATAGGAGGTTCCGCAGGCAGTCTGGATGTACTTTTGAAAGTATTGCCGGAACTGAATCCTGAGCTTTCATTTCCTGTCATCATTGTGATGCACCGCAAACCCGGAAAAGACAGTATCCTCACCGATCTGCTTTCTGCAAAAACCCAGCTTCCGGTAAAAGAAATTGAAGAAAAGGAAACGATTCGGCCAACAACGGTGTATATTGCACCGCCCAATTATCATGTACTCATCGAAAACAACAGGACTTTCTCGCTCGATGCTTCGGAAAAAGTGAATTTCTCCCGCCCTTCTATTGATGTTGTTTTTGAAAGCGCAGCTCAGGTTTATAAGGAAAATCTGGTCTGTTTATTGCTTTCCGGTGCCAATAATGACGGTACTTCCGGGCTGCAAAAAGTAAAACAAAAAGAGGGCACCGTCATTGTTCAAAAACCAACTTCCGCAGCGGTGAGTTTTATGCCTGAATATGCAATGGAACATGTAGAAACCGATGCCATTCTCGATACCGAAGAAATGGCTTCCTATATCAACAATCTCAACACATAATGATGAACAACAACATGCAAAAGAAAGTTTTTATTTTTGATGACAACCTCGAAATCCTGGAGATGTGCACGGAAATCCTCGAAGATTTGGGGTGTGAAGTGAAAACCTCTCCCACGACCAACGGGATTGAAGACCAAGTAGCCGATTATATGCCTGATTTGATTTTCATGGATAACTGGCTTCCGGATATTAGCGGTATCGAAGCTACTCGACTTCTGAAAGCAAATGACCAACTTAAAGACATTCCTGTCGTTTACTTCTCTGCCAACAGCAACATCGAAGAACTGGCTGCAGAAGCAGGAGCCAACGATTATCTGGCAAAACCTTTCGATATTGATTTCTTTGAAACCATCGTAAAAAAACATACAGAATCTGTAGCAAAATAGAAAACAAACCTTTGTCGACTCGATTTTCTTCTCTAAAGTCAGGAGCCAAACAAGATGGACGAAAAACCATTTTTCGTTTTCAATATCACAGACATTAAAGACAACCAAATAGAATATTTTGATTAAGTGATGGAAAATTTGCAATTTGATTGTTTCCTTGTTTTTTACATCTAAAAAAAACCGCTTCACTACGAAACGGTTTTATTATTTTGATTACTGAATGATTCGACGATTATTCAGATTTTGCCATTCTTTCTGCGCGTTTTCTGTCTTCTTCGGAGAGTACTTTTTTCCGCATTCTGATGAAGTTCGGTGTTACTTCAATGGCTTCATCTGCCTGAATGTATTCCATACATTCTTCCAGAGAGAACAAAATCTTTGGTGCGACTCCGGTATCTTTATCTTTACCGGAAGCGCGCATGTTGTTCAGCTGCTTGGCTTCTACAATATTGACGACTAAATCGCCGGGTTTATTTTGTTCACCGATGATCATTCCTGTATAAACTTCCTCACCCGGATCTACGAAGAATTTACCTCTGTCCTGTAATTTTGCGATAGAATATTCCGTGGCCGGACCTTGAGTTTTGCTGATCAGAACACCATTATTTCTTCCCGGAATAGAGCCTTTGAAAGGTTTGTAGTCGATAAAACGGTGTGCCATAATCGCTTCACCTGCCGTTGCAGTCAACATTTGTGAACGCAAACCGATCAATCCTCTGGAAGGAATTTCAAATTCCATGTGCTGCATTTCGCCTTTGGTCTCCATGATGTGAAGATCACCTTTTCGTTGCGTAGCCAAATCGATCACTCTTGAAGCATATTCTTCAGGAACATCAACTACCATACTTTCGTAAGGCTCACATTTAACGCCGTCAATTTCTTTTAAAATAACCTGCGGCTGACCGATGGTCATCTCGTAGCCTTCTCTTCTCATCGTTTCGATAAGTACGGAAAGGTGAAGGATTCCTCTTCCGAATACCAAAAACGTATTGGCATCTGCTGTAGGTTCTACTCTTAAGGCTAAGTTTTTCTCAAGTTCCTTCATCAACCTTTCTTTCAGGTGATTAGAAGTCACATATTTACCGTCCTTACCAAAAAACGGAGAGTTATTGATGGAGAACGTCATGTTCAAAGTCGGTTCATCAATTGCTGTTCTTGGCAACGGATCCGGATTTTCTAAATCCACAAATGAATCACCGATCTGGAACTTGTCGAAACCAACGATGGCACAGATGTCTCCGGCTTTCACTTCCTGAACTTTCTTTTTGCCAAGACCTTCAAACACGTATAATTCTTTTACTTTTCCTTTTACAATTTTGCCGTCTTCCTGCGCAAGGCCAATCCATTCTGATTCTTTCACGGAACCCTGAGTGATTTTTCCGATGGCAATTCTTCCTAAAAAAGAAGAGAAATCCAAAGAAGTAATCTGCATTCTAAGCGGGCCTTCTTTGGCTTCAGGTGCTGGAACGTACTCTAAAATTCCGTCCAACAACGGGAATATATTTTCTGCAGGTGTAAGTGAGGTGTTGAACCAGCCCTGTTTTGATGAACCATAAAAAGTCGGGAAATCCAATTGCTCTTCGGTTGCATTCAGATTGAAGAAGAGATCGAAAACCTGATCATGAACTTCATCTGGACGACAGTTCGGTTTGTCTACTTTATTGATGACCACAACTGGTCTCAGACCTAGCTCCAAAGCTTTCTGCAGAACGAAACGTGTTTGCGGCATCGGGCCTTCGAAGGCATCTACCAAAAGTAAAACGCCGTCTGCCATTTTCAATACTCTTTCTACCTCACCACCGAAATCGGCGTGACCGGGAGTATCGATGACATTAATTTTAGTATCTTTATAGGTAACGGAAATATTCTTGGAGAGAATGGTAATTCCACGTTCGCGTTCCAGGTCATTGTTATCCATGATGAGTTCTCCGGATTCCTGATTTTCTCTGAAGATGCTGGTGGCGTGAATGATTTTGTCGACCAGTGTGGTTTTTCCATGGTCAACGTGTGCGATAATCGCAATATTTCTAATATTTTGCATAAAGGATTTTTACGGGTGCAAAAATAGTGTTTTTTAATGAATTGATAAAAAAATCTTGAAAAAATAACTTTTTGACAACTTTAATTAGAGGTTTCTATTTTTTGTGAAACATTCGCAGAATATCTCTAAGTTTATGTTAAGTAAACAACCGATTTACAAAGCATCTTTGTCTTTCAGTGCATTCAATTTTACAAAACGGATCAATACCAAACCGATTGCAAAGAAAAAAGTCATCGAAAGTGCTGCGTAACGCATGTTGTCGAACTTCTCAATCAGCGTAGCAAAAATAAAAGTTCCGAGGATGATGGCGAACTTTTCCAGGACGTCATAAAAACTGAAATACGTGGTATTGTCATTGCTTTCTTCCGGTAAAAGTTTGGAATAAGTAGACCTCGACATCGCCTGAAGGCCGCCCATCACCAGGCCTACGATGGCCGCAACTCCGTAAAACTGATATTCAACATAAGGGTTTTCTTTATTCAGATAATACGCTGACAAACAGGCAACAATCCATAAAATTACGGTAATGGAAATTACATTTTTGTTTCCGATTCTTCTGGATAATCTGGAGAAAATGATAGCTCCCAAAATGGCTTCAATCTGAATCACCAAAAGTGTGGCAATCAGTTTACCCTGATCGAGATTAATTTCGCTTTTCCCGAAAAGGGTTGCCATGAGGAAAATCGTCTGCATTCCCACGCTGTAAAAAAAGAAACTGGAAAGGAAAAATTTCAGATTAGTATCTTTAAACAAAAGCCTCCCGACTTTGAAAAGTTCTTTAAAACTTTGTTTCCCTATGTCTTTATAGAAGCTGATATTGTCATTCAAAACAACCCAAAAACCGCCTTGTTCCTTATGTTTGTTGAAGATATTTTTATAGTTTAAAAGCACCAGGTCTTTCGGCAACTGGTCTTTTACTTTACCAAATTGTGGCAAATGCTTAAAGGTATATTGTGAAAATCCAAACCACCAAGCACCCGTAAGCAGGAAACTAATGCGGGTATAAATTAACCTCTGTTCTTCATTCTTGGCTACGAACATAATAAGAACCAGACAGATAATCACCAAAACCACCGATCCAATATATCCATAAACATATCCTCTGGCCGACAAAGCATCCTGCTTATCTTTGGAAGCGATATCCGGGAGAAAAGAATTGTAAAACACCAAACTTCCCCAAAACCCGACACTTGCTGTAATACTGAACAGAAGCCCAAGGAAAACGTTATTCATTCCTGTGAACATGGCCAATCCCATACATGAAGTGGCTCCAAGATAACAGAAAAACTGAAGAAAAGATTTTTTATTACCAATAGTATCTGCAAGTGAAGACAAAAACGGCGAAAGAAGGACGACAATAAAAAAAGAAACAGTGAGTGAATAGCCGTACACGGCATCCGGATGATAGGTATTTCCAAAGATCTCAATTTTATGGCGAACCGGAACATCGATCCAAAGCCCTGTTTCTTTTATAAATACTTTCTTTTCAGTAATCGTTGTTAAAATGGCATAATAAATCGGAAAAATTGTTGAGGTAATCACTAATGAATACACCGAATTCGCCCAGTCGTACACGGCCCAGGCTTTCATTATTTTTGGATTGTTTTTGATACCGCTGGATTTCAACGCTGTTGTTTCCTTCATTTTTGGAATTGTTTAGACAAAAATATAAAAACCATTAAGAAAAATAGTGTTATTTATTCTTAATGGTTTATTCCTGAGCCGTTCGTTTATTTTACTGCATATTTTCAATCACGATAGCAGAAGCTCCGCCTCCACCGTTACAGATGGCTGCTGCACCGTATCGTCCGTTATTCTGCTTTAAAACATTGATTAGCGTTACGATAATTCTTGAGCCTGAACTCCCCAGCGGATGTCCTAAAGAAACTGCACCGCCGTTCACATTTACTTTTCCAGCATCCAGTCCCAGAATTTTATTATTGGCTAATCCCACTACTGAAAACGCCTCATTAAATTCAAAGAAATCAATATCTGAAACTTCCATGTTTGCTTTTTTCAGTGCTTTCGGAAGTGCTTTTGAAGGTGCTGTAGTGAACCATTCTGGTTCGTGGGCCGCATCAGCATAAGAAATAATTTTCGCCAAAGGCTTCAGTCCCAATTCTTCCATTTTTTCTTTGGAAACGAGAATAAGTGCAGAAGCACCGTCGTTCAGCGTAGAAGCATTGGCGGCAGTCACTGTTCCATTTTCTCTTTGGAAAACAGTAGGAAGCGTTGAAATTCTCTCGAAATTAACAGATTTATATTCTTCATCTTCAGCAAAAATAATGGGTTCTCCTTTTCTCTGTGGAATTTCTACCGGAACTACTTCGTTTTGGAATTTACCATCATCCCAAGCTTTTGCGGAACGCTTGTAAGATTCTACAGCGAAATTATCCTGATCTTCTCTGGAAATTTCATATTCGGCAGCACATTTTTCGGCACATACTCCCATGTGCACTTTATTATACACATCCGTCAATCCGTCGAGCACCATTCCGTCCTGCATTTTGACATCTCCTAATTTTGTAGCACTTCTTGCAGAAAAATAATGCGGAACTGACGACATATTCTCCATTCCTCCGGCAACAATAATATCGGCATCACCAGCTTTTATTGCTTGTGTTGCCATCATTACGGCTTTCATTCCCGATGCACAAACTTTATTAATGGTGGTGGCAGGAGTTTCGGTAGATAATCCTGCTCCTATCGCTACCTGCCTTGCAGGAGCCTGGCCTTCGCCGGCCTGAAGTACATTTCCCATGTAAATTTCTTGCACCAAAGCAGGATCCATATTTATTCTGTCCAATGCTCCTTTCACGGCTGTTGCGCCAAGTTTTGTAGCGGGTACAGATGCGAGACTTCCCATAAAACTTCCCATTGGCGTTCTGACTGCAGAAACGATGAATACTTCTTTCATTCTATTGTAAATTTTAAAAATTGATTATTTTATTTTCTTTAATACAAGGATGACTCCTTTATCTTTACTTTCTGACTTTAACTGAATTAAATCTCCCTGAGTTGCGATAATGGTATTAACGAAATGATCTCCCGGCGAAATTCCGTTATCAGGATCAGCATCTTCAAGAACGACAAGCTCATATTGACAAGGATTAGCATCGTTAAAATGCTGAATTATTTTGACAAACTTTTTTCCATTGTCATACAATTCCGTTTGTATTTCTTTGTGCACCGTCATAGTCCATTCCGAGGACGGATAAATATTGGAAACAAAAGTACCTTCTTTGATCATCGCACATTTTGTGGGAACGTCAGGATCGAAAAACAGCTGATCCTGTGCTGTACTTTTCCCAAATACCAACAAAAGAACAACAATGCAAAGAGATTTTAAATGACTCATGCGAGAAAAAAATAATCCTGCAAATTACAAAAAAAAACACACCGATGAAAGTGTGTTTTTTATGAGTAAAATGAATATTGTTAAAAGGTAAGGGCAATAATATCTACCCCGATTTGAGTAGCGTATTTATTCCGAACATCTGCATTTTCATTAAAAATGGGAGTAAAATCCCGGGTAACATAAATATTAAACCAAGAATATCCGAAACTTATTTTTCCACCGAAAACAGAATTGTACAAACCGGGAGAAACGCTTTCAAAAGAACGAATTTCGTTGCCTAAATTATTTTTATATTCCGTAAATATCCAGTCGTTGATTTTCACGCCTCCATACAATCCGAGTCCAATCCTGAACTGTTTCTTTGTATTGTCGATATACTCCCTTCCCTGATACGATTTGTATTTTGGGTTCAGGACGAAAATAACTTCTGCGGGAAGCATAATGTAATCGGTGCGAAGCGAAGCATATTTCAATTCTCCATGTTGAAAATCAGTGATAAACAGACGGTGTTCATCCTGCGCAAACACTTTAGAATTCCGAACTTCCATTTCATCCACCCTCCAGCCCAATCCCAGACGGTAAAACACCGGACTGGTATATTTGCCAAGCTGTCCTTCGTACCGGATCGTCATTCCACCGGACATTCCGGTCTTCAGCTGCCGGTGATTTCCAAAATCAAAAAATGCTTTTTCGGAAGTGTGGTTTAGCAAAGAAATATTGAAAACATATCCAAACGAACTCAGATAATTTTTAGGATCTTCAGGATCTTTTATTTCCTTCATATCATATCCCAATTCCAGAATCGCATTGCGTGAAGAGCGGAAATACTTTTCCTTATTTTTGGGCGCCCCGAAAACAGCGTCGTTGACGGCGGTTTGGGTAATGTCTTCCAACAAAGATTTCTCAACATTCACTTTTTCGTTGATGCTTTTTTCATATTTCTGAGCTATTTCCTTGTTCAGGTTTTGCTTTTCAGTTTCCGAAATCTGATTGTCGCTGAATCTTTTTTCAACTTCATCCAGTTCGGCGTTCATCAATTTTTTTTCTGCCGAAACAATGCTGTCGATCTTTTGCGTATAATTTCTAATCTGCTTTTTCAAAATCGGATTTTCCTGTGCCCAAAAGCCCAAAGGCAATACCAGAAAGGCAATCAGTACCAGTTTAATTGTTTTCATAAATATGTAGTTTAAAATTATTCGCCGTTATATATTCTCGCACCCAAAACACTGATGAAATCAGGTTTTATATTATTTCCACGCGCGCCCATTCTTCGATCATTTTCATGATCATGATTTTTTGTTTTCTCCAGTTTTCGTGAGAAAAGAAGATCGTTCGCTTTAATATAATTTTTTTCCGGTTGTTCTGAAATCACTTCTTCATTCGGAACGACAGCAATCATTTTCTATTTCCGATTCCATTTCCGACAGATCAGTGAAAAATATTTTCTGATTTTGCCGAAGGAAACTAATGCTCTCATTGATGACGATTCTCCGGAGCCAACCCGGAAAAGTTTTCCAGTCCTGACAATCTTTTATTTTGGTAAATCCTTTGTAAAAGGCGTTTTGCAAAACATCTTCGGCATCGTGCAGGTTTCCGGTATACGATAAAGCAATGGAGAGCATCTTTCCGGAAAACATTTCGTACAATGCTTTTTGGGCGTTACGGTTTTGTTTTTTTGCTTCTATAAAATGATGTTCCAACAAATGGCTCATGGTTGACTCTCTGCTTTAAAGACGATAAGAATTGAAAAAGGTTGCCTGATTAAAATAAAAAAGCTGATTTTTTCAGAATCAGCTTGTGGTTTATAAGTTCAGTGCCTTTTTTACACTGTCTATTTTTTCAGAAAGAATGTCGAGTTTCTTCGAAAATTCCGCTTCAGAAGAAATGGTGTCTTTCACAGAAACGTAAAATTTAATCTTCGGTTCGGTTCCCGAAGGCCGTACACAGACCTTGGTTCCATCCTGAGTATAGTAAATAAGAACATTAGATTTTGGAATATCATCCATCACTTTAGTTGACCCTGAAGAAACCACATGACAGGTTTGTTCTTTGAAATCTTTAATTTCTTCGACAGGCGAACCGGCAATTTCCAACGGTGGATTTTCCCGGAAATTTTTCATCATCTGTTCAATTTCGAGGGCACCTTCCCTGCCTTTTTTCACTACATTGATGAGGCCTTCATAATACATTCCCAAATCTTTATAAATCTCAATCATGTACTGAAACACAGAACTTCCGTTGGCTTTGCACCACGCCGCAATTTCGCAGGCCAATAAAATGGAACCGCAGGAATCTTTGTCGCGAACAAAATCTCCGGTCATAAATCCGAAAGATTCTTCGCCACCGCAGATGAATTTTTCTTTACCTTCAAAATCCCGGATCATTTTGCCGATCCATTTGAATCCCGTCAACCCAACTTTACAATCTACACCGAACTTTTCAGCGATATCAAAGAAAATATCTGAAGTTACAATCGTGGATCCGATGAACTCTTTTCCTGTAATTTTTCCGGCTTTTTTCCATTGATCTAAAATATAATAAGTCAGAATCGTATTGCATTGGTTTCCGTTCAGCAGTTGCATTTTTCCTTCCAGATTTCGAACTGCAATTCCCAATCTGTCGCCGTCAGGATCTGTTCCAATGACAATATCCGCATTGGTTAATTCTGCCAGATCCAGCGCCATTTCCAACGCTGCAGGCTCTTCAGGATTGGGAGAATCCACGGTTGGGAAATTCCCACTCGGAATCATCTGTTCCCGAACCAGATCAATTTTTCTGAAACCCGCTTTTCCCAATGCTTTCGGAATCGTAGCGTACGTGGTTCCGTGGATGGAAGTGAACACAATATTGAGGTTTTCGTAGCCGATTTTATCCTTTTGATATAACGAATTCTCAATGCAAGCATTTATATACACATCGTCCTGTTCGGCACCGATCCATTCAATTAAATCATCATTTCCCTGAAATTTAATTTCACTAAACTGAACCGAATAAACTTCTTTAATAATTGCATCATCGTGCGGCGGAACAATCTGCGCACCGTCGTTCCAATACACTTTATATCCGTTATATTCCGGCGGATTGTGTGAGGCAGTGAGCACAATTCCGGCATGGCATTTTTTATCTCTTACCGTAAACGAAAGTTCGGGAGTCGGGCGATGATCTTTAAAAAGCAACACCTTAATTCCGTTGGCTGTGAGGACATCCGCAACGAGTTTTCCGAATTCCCGGGAATTATTCCGGACGTCGTATGCAATGGCAACTTTTATTTCTTCAGTTGAAAACTGCTGATGAAGGTAATTGGCCAATCCTTGTGTAGCCTGGCCAAGCGTATATTTATTCAGCCTGTTGGTCCCCACACCCATGATTCCGCGCATTCCACCGGTTCCGAATTCCAGTTCGCGATAGAAACTGTCCTCCAGATCCGGAGAAGCTGAGTTGATGAGCATTTCCACTGCTCTGCGGGTTTCTTCATCGAAAGTATCTGATAACCATACTTTGGCTTTCTCAAGGGTTGATATTTCTGACATTATTATTTCGGTTTTAGTTATTATTATTCAAAATTAAGAAACACTTTCACATTCTCACTCTAATTTCTGATTGCGAACATTGGCTGTTTTGTCCACTGTAAAAGCGCGAACGGGATCATTATAGTACAGAAAATTTGGTGAATCTTTAATACTTCCTTTCAGGGAATCTTTCACGTTTACTTCGCCGTAACCGCCATTTTTCAGTTCTATATTCAGGTTTTTTATCAGCCAATACGGTGCAATTAAATGGGCTGTGTCCGAAATTTTTATGAAAGCGTCTTTTGTTTGCCCTGCAAAGTTTGCACGGCTTGTTCCTGACATATCGAGTTCGGCTCTCCTGGAATTTACAGAACCGATGAACTTAGCATGATTCCTGAGTTGAAGCCGGAAATTATCCGTTTTTATTTCGCTCGAAGTATTCATTTCCACACTGTCGGAAATCGAGATTTTTTCAAGATTGTAGCGCGAGTAAATAGTTACATTATAGAAATCTACGTTTTTGGTTTCCCTTTTTTCCTTGATTTCCAAGGTTTTGTTGTTGACACTGATTTTTAAATTATCTGCCACATTTCCATAGGTTTCCACTTCCACAACATCTTCTGTTCCCCGAAGGTAAAAAACCCTGAATTTCCCTTCCAGATTCACATTCACAAAAGGTTTTACTTCTGTCACTTTGCTTTCGATATTTCCTTTCGGACTAACTTTTCCGCAGGAAATGAAAAGGGAAAACAGAAAAATAAACAGTGTAGTTAATCTCAGTGGAAAATGTATGCGTTTTTTCATTTCATTAAATTTCTTCTTCAATATGATAATTCTGCCTTTCTCTGTTGGACCGGATGATGAGTTCACCTAAAAATCCACCAATGAATAATAAAGTTCCGAGAATCATCATGGTCATGGCAATAAAAAACCACGGATTTTCCGCGATCAGATTACCATAAACTCCTCTGGAAACATCGATCAATTTAGAAATTCCGAGCCAAATAGCGGAAAGAAAACCGATGATGAACATGAGTGTTCCGATAGCACCAAAAAAATGCATTGGCCTGCCTCCGAAACGACTCACAAACCAAAGTGTCACCAGATCTAAAAATCCGCGCACGAAACGTTCGGTTCCAAACTTTGAAGTTCCGTAAGGCCTTGCCTGATGCTGAACCGGCTTTTCCGTAATGTTTCGGAAACCCGCATTAGCAGCCAAAACAGGAATATATCGGTGCATATCGCCATACACATCGATAGATTTAACGACCTGCTTTCGATAGGCTTTCAGTCCACAATTAAAATCATGCAGATACACCCCGGAAACTTTTCTGGCAGCAGAATTGAAGAGTTTTGACGGAAGATTTTTCGTCATCACATTATCATATCTTTTCTTTTTCCAGCCGGAAACGATGTCGTAATTTTCATTTTTCACCATGTGGTACAGCTCAGGAATTTCTTCGGGAAAGTCCTGAAGATCGGCATCCATGGTAATCACCACATCACCGTTTGCACGCTGAAACGCAGCATGAAGGGCTTGTGATTTTCCGTAATTTTTGGAAAATTTAATCGCGTGAATTTGTGGATTTTGGATTTTCATATTTTCGATAATGCTCCAGGAAAGATCGGTGCTGCCGTCATCAATAAACCAGACTTCGTAAGAAAGATGGTTGCTTCTGCACACGTTATCAATTCTTGAAAACAACTCCTCGAGCGATTCCTCCTCGTTGAGGAGTGGGATGATGATAGAAATATTAGGGTTTCTCAATGATTTTATTTTTTTTAAGATAAATTTTCTGGCCGTTCAGACAATCTCGTTCTGAAAAAGCTTCCAAAAAAGAGCGACAAAAGTAAAAAATATGCGTTATATCCGGCAAAAACATACATGAAATATTTGGCTGTGAACATATCTTCATTTTTTGTTACTTTCTCTGCAATCCTCATTTTGCCTTCTGCATATTTCCGCTCCAGTTCTTCCATTTCTTCAGTTTCTGGTTTTATGATCTGTTTGGCATTGCTGTATTCTTCTTCCAAAGTTTGTCTGTAACTTTCAATATATTGATAATTCAGCAAGTCTTTGGTATCTTTATCAAAGGAAATATAGGCAAAAATAACCGCCATCGACAGCAGGCCGCCCACAAACATTGGAATAAAAGCCCGTCCGTAAGCTTCTCTGAACGTGAGTACTTTTTTCCAGCGGCTGTAAGAAGTTACCGATAAAAACGCCCCGATTCCCATCACTATAGGTATAAAAAAAGCATTCATTTTGATAGAAGTCCGGTAATATTCCATATCTCTAAAGAAGATATTGGTAATAAAAAAGGCAGTGATAATAACTGCAAATATCATTAAACCAACGATGTACACATTTCTAAACATATTGTCTTTAAAATTTTGAATTTCAAATTTTGAATTATGAATTGTTTCCTTATCTTTGCAACCGGCAAGTCCTACACAACCAGCTCCTGAGAATCCTCCAGGGTGGGAACGCAGCAAAGGTAATCGGTTGTAGCGGTGTGATGTAGATCGCTTGCCGTTTTTTTATTTCTAAAATTCAATTTCCTCTCCTATTTTTGGTAAGATTAATACAACATTTCTTTCAGAAAAAAAATGTTTTGCTTCATCATGATTGATCGTAATCGGAGGAAAAGTATCAAAATGACATCCTATTACTTTTTCCGTTTTCAGAAATTCTGCTGCTGCAAAGCTCGCTGTTTCAGCATCCATTGTATAATGTCCGCCTATCGGAAGAATTGAGGTTTTAATTTTCCCAAACTTTTCAGGAAACCATTTCATCTCCGCCATCAATCCGGTATCACCGGCGAAATAGAGATTTTCCCCATCAATACGAAACATATATCCTGCGGGTTGTCCTCCATACGTTCCATCCGGAAAACTGGAAGTATGAGAAGCCGGAAGCATTGTTATTTCGAGGCCTTCAAGAAACGCCGTACCTCCTAAATTAAGATCTATTTGATTTTCATGATTGAAATAACCACAGATTTCCGGTTGCCCAATAATGGTGGCATCAGGATGGTTCAAAAACACTTCTTTCACATCCGCAATATGATCGCCGTGAGCGTGGGTAATGAGTACATAATCTATCTTCTGTGCAGAAATATCAAACGATGATTTCTCCGCCTGAAAATTGTAAAAAGGGTCGCTAAGAATCGTTATATTTTTGTAAGTGAACAAAAAACAGTTTTGTCCTAAAAATTTTATTTTCATTGTTTTTAATTAAAGATATTCGTTGTCAAAATAATCAGAATCAAACTTTTTTAACTCACCATTAGAAATCACTTTCAAAAGCGGCAACATTAAAGTTTGAAAGTCTGGAATCATAACTGTTAAAATTATAAAAAATAATGGAAAGATAATCGGATTAGAATATGTTTCTATTCAGAAATTCAAAAATAATTCAACCCTATGGCCAGCATTAGGCTCATCATGAAGGTCATCATGCCTATTTGTTTCAAAAAGGAATCGAGTTCTTCGGGATTTTTGGTCTGCAACATTCTTCTTCTGATGGCCGCCAAAGGAAAGAGGAGAATCATGACAATAAAAGCGTAATAATTTCCTGCTTCATGAAGTTTATTGATCAACAGAAAAATGAGAATCAGAATCATCGGCAACTGCAAAAGTACCATTTGATAAATCATCGCATTGCGAAATCCCAACCTTAGAGCAAGGGTTTTTTTACCGGAATCCCGGTCATTTTCTATATCCCTCATGTTGTTCATGTTCAGCACTGCCGTACTCATCATTCCGATGGCTGCAGCCGGCAACAGAATATCCCAATGGATTTCTCTTACGAAGAGAAAATAACTTCCTCCCACGGAAACCAGTCCAAAGAAAATAAATACCATAATATCACCCAAACCCAAGTATCCATATGGTTTTTTTCCTACGGTGTAGCCTATCGCTGCAAGAATACACAAAACGCCAAGGCCTATAAAAATATAAAATTCATTCATAAATCCGTGGCGGAAAAAGGCCTGATATAACAAAGCGACCGTCGCAGCCAGCGATAAAACCGACAACAAAATCACCGCGTTTTTCATTTGTCCGGCTGTAATTTTCCCCGAAGCAACCGCTCTTTCTTCAGCATGATGGCTTCTTTTCTGGTCGGTTCCTTTTATTCCGTCGCCATAATCATTGGCAAAATTAGACAGAATCTGGTACAGCAATGTTACCAAAACCGCCAAAGCAAAGACCGTCCAATCCCAGGTTTGGCCTTCTTTATCCAGCCTCCATCTTGCAATGAAAGACCCTGTAATAATTCCACTTAACGAAAGCGGAAGTGTTCTTAATCGTGCTGCATTTATCCAGTTTGTCATTTTATTTTTTATGTATTCCAGTTTCTAATTTCCGTTTGGTATACGATGTAATTTACCCACTTTTTGAGCGTTTTCATTTTGCTGCTTCCCTGCGATATGCTGCCTCCTGCTGTATAAACATTCACGCTGCCAATTCCGCGTTTGCGTTGCCAAAAATATTGTGAAACTTCGATCATCTGCGTATCCTGAATTCTGGAAACTTTCTCATCCACATCCCAAATTCCTGAACGTTCTTTCATGAATTTTTCGCCAAAATAAAGCCTGGAATTTATAAATTTAAGTGCCACAAGAATGCTAACAAAGATAGTGTAGAATAGCAGAAAATACACAGGAATTTCAAAAAAATACAAGACAAAACCTACAATACCCGATCCTGCAACTGCCCACACCAACAAGCGCGACACCAATCGGAATTTCACCATGCGAACGGTTTCTTGAAAGGTAACTTCTGTTCCGAAAAAGAAACTTTGAAGTTTTTCTCTTTCCTCATTATTGCAGGCCGGAATGATGGTGCTTGTGTTCTGGTCAAATTCATCTTCGCCAATCTGAGTGATCTTCAACCCCCCAATATTGATTTTTTTCTGAAGAATATTTTGAGTTGAAATGAATTGCTGCACTTTATCAGGATTGATCACCGCTTCACGGGAGTTGAAAAGCCCGTATGAAACTCTTACTCTTTTATTTTCCCACTGAACACGGGTATCCCAATAGGTGATAATTTTTCTTAATGCATTGATAAATACTGCTGTACAGAAAAATAAAATAACTGCCGCTACAATCAGAACATTGGAAAAAAGAAGATATTCCTGCCACATTTCCTCGTCGAAAGCAGTTTCTATCTGATCCATGAAAAAATCATTGAGTTTATCAAACAAATAAAAAACAATTCCGATGAGTGCGAAAATACTGTAAATATAATCTGAAGTAAATCCCCATTTCATCAATGATAACGGAGAAATTTTAAATTCTGAAACTGGTTTTGATATGGTTTCCGCAGCATCAAAAGAATCACTTACGAATTCCGGATCGGCTTTTGCAACCACCAGCATTTCCCTCAGTTCCTGCGCTGTTTCATAAGATACTGCCTCTATTTTCAGATCTTTTTTATCCGTTCCCGGAGAATCAATTTCTACCTGATAAATTCCCAAAACTTTATGAAAAAAAGGCTGGCTAATAATCACTTCCTGAATTTTCCTCTTTTCAATATTGGTCTGGGAAGTATTAATTATTCCTTTTGTAAGGATAAATTCGTTCGTGTCGCTATTAATAAAAAAAGTGAATTTACGGTAACGCAAATACGCTATTCCTATTGCGAAAAGAAGTGCAAGAAGCAGAATACCACTCAGCATCAACTGCTTGTAACCCGTATTTTCGCGAAAGAAAATAATCACCAGAACAACTCCAAAATTTCTTAAAAGATTTCCCAGAACTGACAAAAAAAGAATAGCAATCCCCAACGGAGACTGGCGTTGCGGCTCAGAAAATCCCGGATTAATCATGTTCAGGCTCTGTTATATTTTTCAGATTTTCTCTTTCTTCTTCATCAATTTTCTTCAGTATCAATTGATTTATTTTATCGGCGGTTTCTTTTGGCAATCCTGCAATTTTCATCATCGCCCATGTTCCGCCTGCAGTATAAACCGCCACCGATTTCAAGCCTAATTTTCGGGAATACCAACCTTCAAAAACCGTGACATGCTGAATTCTGTTAAAAGGAACAATGGAAGTGGTGTGGCGAAGGAGCCCTCTTTTATAAATCAAATCCTTTTCGCGAAGTGCAAATTTTCGGTTTATAAATTCAAAGACTGTCCAGATAATGTTCAGAATGATCAAAGAAAGAATAATGATTCCAATATAAATCATCACATTTCCGAGTAATTCGTAAAAGAAAAATAACGAAACAAAATATGAAACGATGAGCACCATTGAAAAAATAAAAGCATTGAAAATCAATACTTTCAGATATTTTTTAGAGACAGGCTCCAGATTTACTTCCTCGAAATCGGGAAGTTGCGACAAAGCTATCGGCTCATTTTGAAAATCAGACATTTATTTTTTTTAGAAACAGTGGTTGAAAAATTAAGAAATCCAGTTGTTCTCTCCAAAATCCGGTTTTCTTTTTTCTAAAAATGCATTTCTGCCTTCTTTTGCTTCCTCAGTCATATAGGCTAAACGCGTCGCTTCGCCGGCAAAAACTTGCTGCCCAACCATTCCGTCATCCGTCAAATTCATGGCAAACTTCAGCATTCTAATAGAAGTTGGTGATTTTGCCAAAATTTCCTGTGCCCATTGATAGGCGGTTTTTTCCAGTTCTGCATGCGGAACTACTTCGTTCACCATTCCCATTTCGAAAGCTTCCTTTGCGGAATAATTTCTCCCCAAAAAGAAAATTTCTCGGGCTTTCTTCTGTCCCACCATTTTAGCAAGATACGCAGAACCGTAACCACCGTCAAAGCTGGTCACATCGGCATCTGTCTGTTTGAAAATCGCATGTTCTTCGCTGGCCAGAGTCAGATCGCAAACAACGTGAAGTGAATGTCCGCCGCCAACTGCCCAACCGTTGACCACCGCAATTACCACTTTTGGCATAAAACGGATCAACCGCTGAACTTCCAGAATATTCAATCGATGCCGGCCGTCTTCTCCCACATATCCCTGATGTCCACGTGCTTTCTGATCGCCTCCGCTACAAAAAGCATGTCCGCCATCCTTAGGACTTGGCCCTTCGCCGGTGAGCAATACTACACCGATAGAGGAATCTTCAGAAGCGTCGTAAAAAGCATCGTACAATTCGGAAGTTGTTTTCGGACGAAATGCGTTGCGAAGTTCCGGCCTGTTGATGGCAATCCGGGCAACACCGTTAGATTTTTTATAGGTAATATCTTCGTAATTCCCAACTGTTTTCCAGTCTGTCATAGCGTCAAATTTTCGGTAAAAATAGGAAAAAATGAGGCGGGAAACAAGGATTTTCACTCCTCATCATCCGGTTGTTGATATTCTTCAGCTTCCTGTAAAATGGATAATGCTTTTTCATAATCCAGTTCGTTTACTGCGAGGATGTAATTTTCAGCAACGGGCATTACGGCAACATTATTCACAAATTCGTTGCGGATATAAGAAGGAATTCCGCGCGATTCCAGTTTGGTTTGTGCAAGCTGAACTTCGTATAAATATAAGGTTTTGAGGAGGATCTGCATTTTGAAATTTTAAGAAAGGTACAAATAATTTAAGAAGTGGAAATAAAAAAACCACTTGCAGATGCAAATGGTTTACGTGGAGAATACGGGATTCGAACCCGTGACCTTTTGACTGCCAGTCAAACGCGCTAGCCAACTGCGCCAATCCCCCAAAAAGTTTTGCAAAAATAGAAATATTTTCTACATATCAAAGGATATCTAGGGAAATATTTTGATGTGAAGCATTCCGAACTGCAATGCCGTTTTCCACCACAATCATTTGCGGACTTTGGTGCTGCACTTCCAGCCGCTCTGCAATAGCATCAGAAATTGAGCGGTAACTCAGCAGATCAAGAAAATAATAGATGGCTTCTTTATCGCTTTTTTTTACCTGTTTTTCAAAATTTTTTAACACTCTTTTACTGATGTGACACCGTGTAGAGTGTTTGAAAATCACAACTTTATTACCGTAAGAATCTGCCAGTGCCTCTTCTACATCTGTTTCGGAAGAAATCAGTTTCCAGAAATCAGCAGGATCTTCAGCGGCGGAAGGAGTAAATAATGTTTTAAAAAAACTCATCGTTTGTTTTTGAATTAATTAATTATCGGACGATTTGACACGTTCAAACTTTTGGCGGTGTTTTTGCGTTTTGAATGTGTAAATTTACAATTCTGTTTTGATATGATCTTACAGGATTTTTAAAATAATTTTAATGAAAAAAGCACTCATCGTTGTCGACGTCCAGAATGATTTTTGTGAAGGAGGTGCCCTTGCCGTACCAGAAGCGAATCAAATTATTCCCTATATTAATCTCATCATGAAGGAAAATCATTATGATCAAATTGTCCTGACACAAAACTGGCATCCGGCAGATCATAAAGCTTTTGCCTCCAACAACGGACGGAAAGTGGGCGAAACCATCACCCGAAACGGAGCACCGCAGTTTATGTGGCCGGACCATTGTGTTCAGAATACTTTCGGCGCAGAATTTCACCCGGATCTGGAAGCAGATCGTGCCACTCATATTATTCAAAAAGGGAAAAATCCTGAATTTGACAGTTACAGTGCTTTTCAGGATAACAATCATTTTATGAAAACCGGACTTGATGATTTCTTGAAATTCCATGAAATTCAGTTGGTGGAAATTGTAGGCCTCGCGATGGAATACAGCGTGAAACACACCTGTATTGATGCGGCCCGAAACGGATATGTTACCTGCCTTCACTTTAACGGAACCAAAGCGGTGAATGCAAAACCGGAGAACGGAAGAGACGCAATTTATCAGATGATTGAGAACAGCGTCACAATTTTAGGATAAGACAAAAGCGGAAAAATTTCCGCTTTTTTTATTTGAAATGTTGTGTTTTTCTATAACATTTTAAGCGTATTCACTTCCAGATCGGTAAGGATTCTCCAGTGTCCGCGTTTGATATTTTTCTTGGTAAGCCCAGCAAACATTACTCTGTCCAATGCTTCTACTTCGTAGCCTAATTTCTGGAAAATTCGTCTTATCACACGGTTCCAGCCGATGTGAATTTCAACGCCGATTTCGTTTTTGGGTTTTCCTTCTATGTAAGAAATACTGTGAACTTCTGCGATCCCTTCATCTAATCTTATTCCTTCGGCAATGGCCTTCATATCGTCCTGACCCAATTTTCTGTCGAGGGTAACGTGATAGATTTTCTTCATCTGAAAAGAAGGATGTGTCAGCTTTTTGGTAAGATGCCCGTCGTTCGTCAACAAAATAACGCCTGTCGTGCTTCTGTCCAACCTTCCAACCGGAAAAATACGGTACGGAGATGCATTCGCTACCAAATCCATTACTGTTTTTCTGGCTTTTTCATCCTTGGTGGTAGAAATATATCCTTTTGGTTTATTCAAGAGAACATAAACAGGTTTTTCCGGTGTAATTCCTTGACCGTCAAACACTACCCTATCGGTTTTCTGTACCTGATAACCCATTTCGGTTACCACTTCTCCATTCACCTGTACCAATCCCTGACGGATCAGTTCATCTGCCTCTCTTCTACTGCAAATTCCGGCGTTGGCGACATATTTATTCAGTCGGATGGTATCCTTATGAATGTCCTTTTCTATTTTCTGAAGTCGTCTTTTCTGAACAAAACTTCGGGTTCTGTCCTCCTGAGTTTCCGGTCTTTTATAGGGTTTCTTGTTATATTTCAAATCCCCTTTTTCGTATTTATCTCTGGTGTCAAAGGATTTTCCTGACCTTTTATTATTGGAATTTCTGTCAAACTCTTTGGCTTCACCTTTGGTAAACAGCCTCGGCTCGCTATTCCGAGATCCTGCTTCACCTGAACCGGTTTTGTTAATTCTCGGTCTCTTCGGCCTTTCTGATCGATCTCTATCTCGGCTCATTTTATATCATTTAATTTCGTGCAAAGATAATTAATTTAAACGGGAACCTTACTGCATTTTCA
The DNA here is from genome assembly GCF_003336205.1 of Chryseobacterium lacus. GTDB lineage: Bacteria > Bacteroidota > Bacteroidia > Flavobacteriales > Weeksellaceae > Chryseobacterium_A > Chryseobacterium_A lacus. The sequence goes on along the minus strand of NZ_QPIE01000005.1, from coordinate 165,080 downwards.
ATAACTATAATGTTTAATTTTGTACGAAAATACAATATGATTTCTGTTCTTGACCATGAATTTTCCCAACTCAATGTGTTTTTAAAACAGCAGCACATCAGCAAAATTTTTATTCTTACGGATGAAAATACGCACCATCATTGCCTGCCTGTTTTATTGGGAAATATGCAAACCGATCTTCCTTTTGAAATTATTGAAATAGATCCAGGCGAAGAAATGAAAACCATAGAAACTGCGCTTCAACTTTGGGAAATTCTCGCAGAATACGAAGCCGACAGATCATCTTTGCTTTTTAATCTCGGTGGCGGCGTTATCACAGATTTAGGTGGTTTCGTGGCTTCAACTTACAAAAGAGGAATTCGTTTTATCAATCTTCCAACCTCATTATTAGGCATGTGCGATGCTGCAGTAGGCGGAAAAACCGGGGTCGATTTACATTCTTTAAAAAATATGATCGGTACTTTTGCGATGCCAGAAAAAGTATTTCTTTATCCTGATTTTCTGAAAACGCTACCTTTCTGCGAACTCAGAAGCGGATTTGCCGAAATGCTGAAACACGGCTTAATTGCTGATGCTGAACATTGGTTACAATTAACTTCGCTTGAAAACTTGACTTCAGAAGGAATAACTCCGTTTATCAGTGCTTCCACCGCCATTAAAAACAGGATTGTAGAGCAGGATTTTCACGAAGAAAATATTCGGAAAACATTAAATTTTGGCCATACTGTCGGACATGCGATAGAAAGTTTTTTTCTACAGAAAGAGACTCCCATTGCCCACGGTGAAGCCATAGCAGCAGGGATGTTGTGCGAAATATACCTTTCTTTTGAGCAAAATCTTATTTCTGAAACACTGTTAGATTCAATAAGTTTAAAAATCAGAAAATATTTCCCTCAGCTTTCTATTGAAGAAAACCATTTCGGACACTTGTTAAGACTGATGCAACAGGACAAAAAGAACTCAGGTTCTACGTTTAATTTTAGTTTGATTAATGGAATCGGAAGTTGTATTTTTAATCAGCAATGTTCAGAAAATTCTATCCTCAAAAGCTTGAATTACTATAAAAACCTGTATTAAAACTATCAAAATCGGATTCATTTCATAATTATTTTAATGCGATTTAGCTTTCTGATTAACAGCATTTTGAATACCTAAAACAAAGCATAACATCGCTTATAATTTTGGTTTGGCAAACAATTTGAAAGTTACCAAGCGTCTTGAATAAAAGGAACCTTGAGGTTTTTACAGGACTACAGTAAAATTTAAAAATTGGATTAACTAAAATTGAAAATTATGAAAAAGTTATTTTTAGGAGCTGCCATCGCAATGAGTTCTTTAACATTTGCACAGCAGTTTGGAATTAAGGCCGGAATGAATGTATCATCACTTTCATCTGAAGAAGGTTTAGAAAATCAGAAATCAAAAATTGGATTTAATGCAGGTTTGTTTATGAATGCGCCGATAGCAGCAAATTTCAGTATACAACCAGAGCTTATTTACACCCAATACGGGGATAAGTACAACGCCAATGTTTTAGGAAACAATTATTCATTCACCAGAAATCTGGATTACATCGCATTGCCCGTAATGTTCCAATACAACGCTACTCCGTCGTTTTATTTAGAAGCCGGGCCTGAATTTGGTTTGTTGGTAAGTGCTAAAAATAAGCTTACGAATCAAGATACCAACAACGTAATTGATGAATCAAGAAATTACAAAGATGATTTGAATAGTTTCAACTTCGGATTAGGATTAGGTGCAGGATATTACTTCACCCCAAATATTGGTTTGACGGCAAGATATGTAGCAGGATTTACAGACATTGCGAAAGACCGTCCGACAGGAAGTTCTGTTAAGAACAACGCTTTTCAAGTAGGATTAGCTTATAAATTCTAAAACACAATCTCTATAAAAGAACCGGCCAGGATTTTTTCCTGGCCGGTCTGTTTTTCGCTTAATATTTTATTGGAATAATCCTTCATCTTCTCCTTTTTCCACTGGATACTTTTCGGTAAAACAACCAAAACAATGGTTTGAAGAGCCTAAAATAATTTTGAGATTTTCCATACTCAGAAACTCCAGACTGTCTACACCCAGATACTTCCTAAGTTCCTCCTTTGTCATGTTAGCGGAAATTAAATCATCCTTTGAAGGCGTATCAATTCCTAAAAAACACGGCGCGATAATGGGCGGAGAAACGCTTCTGAAATGAATTTCTTTCACTCCGGCGTCTTTCATAATTTTTACAAGACGTTTAGACGTTGTTCCGCGAACGATGGAATCATCGATAATCACTACTCTTTTGCCCCGAATTTCAGAAATGATTGGGTTCAGTTTCAGATTAACAATTCTTTCGCGCATTTCCTGTGTCGGCACAATAAATGAACGTCCGATATAGCGATTTTTCACCAAAACAGGACGAAACGGGATACCTGATGCTCTGGAAAAACCGATGGCTGCCGGAACTCCGGAGTCCGGAACACCGATGACGATATCTGCATCTACCGGAGCCTGTTCCCAAATTTTCTCGCCTGATTTTTCACGAATATCATATACGTTGATGTTTTCCAATTGTGAATCGGGCCTTGCAAAATAAATATATTCAAAGGAACAGATTCTTAGTTCGCAGTTTTCTTTTACCATAAAACTCTGAAGCCCTTTCTCATGATCGCTGGTGTAAACAATTTCGCCAGGTTTAATATCGCGTACATATTTCGCCCCGATTCCGTCCAGTGCAGCACTTTCGGATGCTACAGTAAAGGTTTTGTCATCCATCATTCCCAAAACCAACGGACGTATGCCATGAAAATCCCGGAAAGCAAAAAATTTATTTCGGGTAATTCCTACTACCGAATACGCACCCTGAATTTTTTCCATGGTTTCTTTGATGGCACCCCGCAATCCAAGATCCAGATTCTTCTGAATCAAACGAAGAATGACTTCCGAATCGGACGTAGCTTTAAAAACAACGCCTTCTTCTTCCAACTCTTTTTTCAGTTGTTTGGCATTGGTGAGATTTCCGTTGTGTGCGATGGATAGAATAATTTGGTCATATTCATTTTTCGCAAAAAAAGGTTGGAAATTGTATTTTTTCTTGTCTCCGGCCGTTGTATATCTTGTGTGTCCGATGACTGAATTTCCCATGAAATTTTCAGGATTTTCAATATCTTTAAAAACATCCAGCACCAGGCCTTCATCTTTTATATTGAATATTTTTCCATTTTTAGCCACCGAAATTCCGCAGGCTTCCTGCCCTCTGTGTTGCAAGGCAAATAAGCCAAACTGGGAAAGCGAAAATGTATCTACATCATGCTCTGAATACAATCCGAAAATTCCACATTCTTCTTCAGGCCCATCCGTATTTTCTTCTTCTTCGGTCCGAAACAGATTCCTTCCATAGGGCCGGTTTTGAAACTGTTGTAAATAATTACTTTTCTGTAATTGTTCTGAATTTTTCATTTTTTTATGCAGGCTTATTTATTCAGGCTGCAAATCTCTATTATTTATTAAGTACTTTTTTCAAACGTTCGTAGATTTCAACGTACGCTTCTGTAACATCGCCCAGATCTCTCCGAAAACGGTCTTTATCGAGCTTTTTCATTGTATCTTTATCCCAGAGCCTGCAGGTATCGGGAGAAATTTCATCGGCAAGAATTATCTTACCGTCTGATGTTTTTCCAAGTTCAATTTTAAAATCTACCAGTATGATATTCATTTTGCCGAAAAGTTCTATCAGGAGTTCGTTAATTTTTCCTGTCAGTTTGTACATTTCATCCAGCTCTTCGCGGGTTGCTGCTCCCAGAAATATCGCGTGATAATCATTGATCAACGGATCTCCGAGTTCGTCTTTCTTATAACAAATATCGAAAATGGTTACTGGTGATTTAATGCCTTCTTCCACGCCTAATCTTTGTGCCATGCTTCCGGCGGTATAGTTGCGAACCACCATTTCCAAAGGAATAATAGACACTTTTTTTACCAGTTGCTCTCTTTCATTCAGCTGTTTGATAAAATGGGTTGGTATTCCTTTTTCCGTGAGGTATTCAAAAATTAACGTGGTAATAGCATTGTTCATTTCGCCTTTCAGGTCAAACTGGCCTTTCTTTTGTGCGTTAAATGCCGTTGCGTCGTCTTTGAAACGTACGATCACTTCTTCAGGGTTTTCAGTTTCAAACACTTGTTTTGCTTTTCCTTCATAAAGCATATTCCCCTTGTTTATCATAATTTAATTTTTATCAATTTTTATATTATAATTTCACTATAATTCCTGCGATCACGGCAATTCCAAAACTCAGCAATGTTCCTACCAGTACGTATTCGGTCAGCTTTCTCTGTCGGGCTTCGGCTAGATCGCTGAACCTGAAAACGGATTTCGCCGCAATCATAAATCCCACTCCTTCCCAATGCTCAGTAACGATAAAGGTAAAAACCAGCAAACGTTCTAAGATACCGATATATTTTCCGGCATTCACCAGACTTTCGGTCTGTACTTTATTAATTTCCTGCGTTTCCGGAATCCACGAGGAGAGCAATATTTTGATGATTACCGATGCCGGAAAAGTGAGAAAAACCATCACAGTGAGGGTTTTCAGGAACTCCGGATCGTGAAGAAAATTGAAATCAATTTCTCCGATGGAAAAGGAGATCATTAAAATAACCAAAAGATGAGCACCCTGATCTAAAAAGAACGCTGCTTTCTTTGTTTTATTGGTTTGAAGATGAAGTTTGAGCGCATCAATAATGAAATGAGAAATTCCGATAATCACGGCCATCCACCACAGCTCCAGATTCCACAGAAGAATAAAACTCAGTGCTGTATGAATAAAAACATGCCAGTACAATTCCTTGCTTGCTGTTTTTTTTTCTTCTTTGCGGACAACCCATTTTCCCGGCTGTAAGATGAAATCTCCGATGATATGAGCCAGTATAAGTTGTGTAAAAATCATCCGTTAAAGCTGCGAAATTTTTTTTCTAAAATACCTATCAGTCATCGTGATTAAATCATAATTTACTCTTTTGAGACGCTGACTGACAGAAGATTGAGATATATTGAGTTGATTGGCTACCTGTTCCTGACTGAGGGTAGAATCCTGTGCAAAAATATGAATGATTTCTGCGGAAACCGCCGTCCAACTATCAAAATCCAGTGACGTCCACTGGAAGAGAATATTAAGATCTGTGTTGATGTTTTCGTTAGGCGTTTTAATGGCGAGGGTTCGTCCGTTCAGTTTTATTTCATTCAACAATCTTCCGGAATTAACATACGCTGAGCCGTTGGATTCTGTAATTTTCTCTGAACTGAAAATCTCCGTTCCTATTCCTACAGCCAGACGAACATCCAGATTTTCAAAAGTTTTGACGAGGGATTTTATCAGAATGATTTTGGTGAAAACTTCATCTATAGCACATTTGTACTGGAATTCGTCTCCCCTGTATATTTCCCATTCAGAAGGAGTTTGCGCCCAACTTCTGAACAGTGTTTTCAGTTTCTGCATCCAAAGCTCCGCTTCAGCCTGCTGAGAGTTGATAATATCTCCGGTAATTACCGCAATCATCCTGCAAATATAAGTAAAAATACTTATGAATTAAAAATATAAGGTGATTTGCTTATTGTGGGTCTTTATAAGGTAAATAACTTATAAAAACAAAGATTTAAAGCTTACCATCTGCTTTGTTTTCTTAAGCTAATCATAGAATCTATGGAATATTTTCCTGGCCCAAAAGCGAAAATCATCAGATAATTAGCAAGATACAGCAAAGCCATTTCCCTGTCGCTGAACGGATCTGCACCATGAACAATAAGTCCCGCAACAGCCATGGTAATAAGGAGGAAAAACACCGCCCATCTTGTAAACAAACCTAAAATAATGAATATAGAACAAACAAATTCTGAAAAAATAGCGAGGCCTAAAGATACCGCCGGACTAAGACCCATGAAACTAAAGAACTGGACTTCCTCGTCTCCTAAAAGCTTATCCAGTTTAGGATAACCGTGCGAAATCATTGCAAATCCAATGAAAATCCTTACCACCAACAGCACTATGTCTGTAATTTGAGGGTTAGATCTGATTGATGTAAAATAATTCATGCGTACAAAAAGTTTAAACAAATGTATAAAAATCCTTTAAAAAAGACGTGAGACGTTAAATATTACCTGTAACCGAAGTTTTTCAGATCCCGATCGTTTTTTCGCCAGTCTTTTTTTACTTTCACAAATAAATTGAGATGTATTTTTTTTTGAAAAAATTTCTCCAAGTCTTCTCTCGCCTGTATTCCCACTTTTTTGATGGCCTCACCTTTATGTCCTATAACAATACCTTTTTGGGTATCTCTTTCTACATAAATAATAGAATCTATGAAAATAATTCCTTCTTTTTCCTTGAATTGTTCTGTTACCACTTCCACAGAATAAGGAATTTCTTTCTCATAATTCAAAAGAATTTTTTCGCGGATGGCTTCATTTACGAAAAAACGTTCAGATTTGTCGGTGAATTGGTCTTTGTCATAATACGGCGGATTTTCTGGAAGCAGAGATTTCAGTTTAGGCAGTATTAAATCGGTATTGATACCCTGTAATGCGGAGATGGGCAGAATTTCAGCTTTTGGAATTTTCCCATGCCAGAATTCAATGACTTTCTCCATACTTTCCTGGTTAGATTCATCAATTTTATTAATGAGAATAAGCACCGGAACGGGAATTTTGTTCAGTTTTTCAATCAGAAATTCGGAAGGTTCACCTCGATCATTGATGTCGATAATCATCAGAAAAACATCTGCATCCTGAAGGCTGTCCTTCACGAAATCCATCATTTTTTCCTGCAGTTCATACTTAGGATCCAAAACGCCCGGAGTATCTGAAAAAACGATCTGAAGATCTTCCTCGTTATAAATTCCAAATATTCTATGACGGGTGGTTTGCGCTTTTTGAGTAACGATGGCCAATTTCTCGCCCATCAGCTGATTCAGGAGCGTAGATTTTCCTGCATTGGGTTTTCCGACTATATTGACAAATCCTGATTTATGCATATTCATTGTAAAAATACAAAGTTAATGAAACAAAACGGTTGAATGAAAAATAGTCAACAATATTGGCAAAGCGATTACTTTATTTATTAACTTTATGAAAAATTTGCTATGAAAAAAACTTTATTATTTCTCTTGTTCAGTCAGATGTTTTTCGCACAACAGCCTGACTTGGTAACGAATGACTGGTACGTTTCGCAAATAGAATGGAGCGGCCAAACCATTATAAGGCCTGTAAGTGACCACACCTTACAGCCTTCTCAATTCACTCCGAGTGGAAACGGTCAGTATCAATTTTACAGTAAGTATTTCAACACCTCAGCTGCAAATGACGTAACCTTTGTATCCACCGACACTTTTACTACAGCGAACGGTTTTTCCTGTACGCTTCAGTATTATTTTGGAAATAATTACGTGGCGGTAAATGATTTTGATGACAAACATTGCCAAATTCTAGGAGGAAGCACCACCCATCCTTACCAAATTATTAACAACGGAACCAATAAAACATTAATCATTTCAAATCCGAATAACGGGAATAAAGTGTATTACAACAATTATTACCTGAGCAACAGGGAAGCTGAAATGAAACCAGGGTTTCGGATCTTTCCCAATCCTGCACTTGAAGAGATTCATATTGAAAATGTAGAAAAAAACAAGAAAGTTCAGATCTTTGATTTATCAGGGAAACTGCTGGAATCCTCAATGAGTAAGGAAAAAATGAGCATTAACATTCAGCACTTCACGAAAGGACAATACCTGTTGAAGATTGAGTCTTACCCTTCACAGTTTTTCCTGAAAGAATAATTAATTTTTGAAAACCAAAGGCAGAATTTCATTTTTCAACAACCCGAAACGCTTTATTTCTTCTTCGGAAAATTTTCTGGAGTAGAAGTTGGCTTCTGCTTCGAAACCCACACTTTTGAGCCTGTCAAAATAATCCATTCCGTACCATCGGACATGGTCGTACTGCCCGAAATGTTTCCGCCTTTCTTTCGGATCTTTTATTGTAAAATCTTCATAAGTTTTTTTCAGGGAATTTTTCATAGGAACCTGAACAATGCCCCAACCTCCTTTTTTCATGACTCTGTACAGTTCACTCATCGCTTTTCTGTCGTCTTCGATATGCTCCAGAACATGGTTGCAAATGACAATATCAAAACTGTTATCCTGAAAAGGAAGGTTAAGAATATCGGCTTTTACATCCACAATCGGTGAATAGAGATCGGCAGAAATGTAATCAAGATTCCTCATTTTTTTAAATCTCCGAAGAAATTCCTGTTCGGGAGCGATGTGCAAAACCCTGTAGTTTTTAGTGAAAAAATCGGTTTCATTTTTCAGGTAAAGCCACATCTGGCGGTGTCTTTCCAGGCTTAAAGTTCCGGGAGAAAGGGCATTTTCCCGTTGTTTTCCATATCCATAAGATAAAAATTTTCGGTACGATTTTCCATCAATAGGATCGGTGAAATTATTTCCTTTATAAAATTGATAAATAACAGGACGCGCAATAACACTGGCGGAAATAAGCCACGGCCGCGGAATTTTGTTTAAAAGGAATTTAATGATTTTTTTCATCTAAAATTCCATTGTAAACGCATCTTCTTCATTACTTTGAATTCCGAGTGCTTCATAAATATATTTGAAAGTGGACAACAAAACCGGTTTCCCCTGAATAATGCAAACATTGTGTTCGTAATGTGCAGAATTTTTCCCATCAAGAGTCGTTACTGTCCAACCGTCATCATGAAATTTTACTTTTTCGGTTCCAAGGTTAATCATCGGTTCTATGGCGAGGGCAATGCCGTCTTTCAAGACTTTTCCGCTTCCTTTTTTTCCATAATTGGGAACTTGTGGATCTTCGTGCATTTTTTTTCCCAAACCGTGTCCAACCAACTCCCGAACAACACCATAACCCTGCGCTTCGCAATGCGACTGAATAGCAAAAGAAATATCGCCCACTCTTTTGCCCCGAACACACTGTTCAATGCCTTTATAAAGAGATTCTTTTGTTATTTTCAAAAGTTTTTTTGTTTCCGGATCTGTCTCTCCTACTTCAAAAGTATAAGCATGATCTCCGTAAAATCCATTCATATACACACCGCAGTCTACCGAAAGGATGTCTCCGTTTTCCAAAGGTTTATCATTGGGAATGCCATGGACGACTTCCGAGTTAGGTGAAATACAAAGATTCTTTGGAAACCCGTACATTCCTAAAAAGGCAGGTTCGCCACCGTGATCCCGAATATATTCGGCAGCGATGGTATCTATAAAATTGGTAGTAACTCCGGGTTTTATTTCCTTAGCTACCATTCCTAAAGTTTTGGAAACAAGCTGAGCACTTTCACGCATCAACCGAAGTTCTTCCATTGTTTTTAAAATAATCATAAATGCAAAGATAAAAAAATGCCTGCAGAAAATGCTGCAGGCAAATATCATCATATTGGTCGTTAATAATTCGTTAATAAGCTCCTATAAAATCTACATCAACGTCAATAATATCTCCGTCTAAATTTTTCATTTCCCCAAAGAAATAACCTTCTATAATACCATTACCGGACTCTGTGATGGTAATATTGATGTTGGAACTAAGATTTTTGGACGCCACATAGCTAAAGTTAGGACTCACGTATCCAAATTGAGTACCTATTCCAATCGCATTATCACTCATGGTATAGGAACCTTCACCAATGTTTTGGGGAAGCATAATTGTAAAAGCGGTACTGGTACCATCGGAGCCTGCTAACGTAATGTAGCCGGAGGAAACTGTAGCAGTACTGAAATTAACATGAGACTTAAAGTTGGCGGTCATGTGACCTGTAATTTGGGCTTCGATAAGGGATTGTCCTTTTACAAGTTCAATATGATCAAGATCATCGTCATCATCATCATCATCGGTTGGCCGGCATCCTACACTAAACACGAGTAAACAACCCAGTAAAAGCAACAGAGCTGTGCTGAATAATTTTTTTGTTTTCATTGGTATTATGTTTTAATTAGTTCATCAAATGTAAATAAAAAATTTTACCAGAACAAGCCTTTTTTCTTTTCTTTTTTTAATTTGGAATAAGCCAGAACTTCTCCGCCGTCCACACGGAACTCTATTCGCTCATTGATAATATTATAAATTTCGCCCCAACCCGGGAATCCGCCTAAGTTTCTGTCATCAATAAAGAGGTCAGCATCTATTTTTCTAGATGCGTTTTCGCTATCATATATTTCCCCTTCAAAACTGGAGTTCACAGCATAAAATTCAATTCCGTTTTTTCGGCAAAATTCTACGGCATCACGCAGGCTGTCGCCATGACGATACGTCCAAAGAATTAAACGATAACCTTCACTCTGGAGTTTCCGGAGGGTTTCAAAAACAAAGGTTTTGGGTTTTCCAATTCCCGGATATGCATCATCTACGATGGTTCCGTCAAAATCTATAGCGAGTTTCTTATTGCTTTTCAACATTTTATATTATTCAGATTTGCAAAGATAAAAAAAGAGCCGGACAATTTCCGGCTCAATATCGCTTTAACTTAATTAGCTTTTTATCCATTTAAACTGATACTCAAGATCTGGTGTAGAAATTCTGTCGGTTACCCTTTGAAGTCTTCCAGGTAATTTCATTAAATACTCTTGGGCTTTTTGTGCCTGAACATTTAAACCATCAATATGTTCTATTTTCCAATCTTCCAGCAACTCTTTCAAAATATCAATATAGTCCTGAGCAGTGTACACCATACAGCGTTGTGCAGCATCGGAAAAATGTGACCAAAGTTCACCGGCTTTTTGTCCGCTCTCCCTCATCAGATGGGCAGGCATTACGATTTTTTTCCTCATCATATCTTCAAAAGCCAGCATCATTTCTGATGGATCCAATTCGAAAATTCTTTCTACAAAATTCTTGTAAGCTTTGGCATGTCGGGCTTCATCAGCTGCAATTACAGCACACATTTTCGCTAATTTTTTATTTCCTGTTTGTTTGGCAAAAGTACCCACCCGACGGTGAGAAATATTGGTAGCAGTTTCCTGAAAACTGGTATAAACAAAATTCCGGTACGGATCCATAGAGGTTCCGAGATCGAAGCCATCCTGGATAAGATATTGTGTGGTAATTTCGACTTCACGCATATTCACACGGCCGCAGAGATATAGATATTTGTTCAGAAGATCGCCGTGGCGGTTTTCTTCAGCAGTCCAACTTCTCACCCATCTGCTCCATCCGTTTCCGTTTTCCTGATCTACACCGTCTATTCCCATAATCCAACTTTCGTAGCTTGGAAGGGCTTCTTCCGTGATACAATCGCCTATTAAAGTTACAAAAACATCGTAATCCATTTCATGAGCAAAAGTCTGAATTTCTTCCAAGTCATGTTTGAATTCCTCACTTGACGGATCAGGTAAAAAATCAGAAGGCTGCCATATTTTTTCTACCGGAGTAAGGTATTTCTTCATGAAAGAATCAACTTCTTTCCCAATGTTTTTCATCACCTCCAGCCGAACTAATTGGTTATACATCTATTATAAATTGAATTATTATTAGCTACAAAAATACATCAAAAGAAACGATTGGGCTTATAAAATTATCCTTAAATCATATATTTACCTTTAATTTTCACGATACAATGACATCTCCGGTCATGATTTCCGGGATTTCTAATCCCATCACGTGAAGTATAGAAGGCGCAACATCTCCCAGTTTGCCGGGTTTCAGGTTCCATCGTTTTTCTTTGTCCATCACAATCAGCGGAACCAAGTTGGTAGAATGTTGTGTATTGGGCGATCCGTCGGGATTGATCATGACATCGCTGTTTCCGTGGTCGGCAAGGATGAAAACCGTATATCCGTGTTCGTATGCTGTGGAAGCCACTTTTTCTATACACTCATCTACGGTTTCCGCTGCTTTCACAGCTGCTGAAAACACTCCGGTATGTCCTACCATATCTGCATTGGCAAAATTTAAACAGATAAAGTCAGCTGTTTCGCCAGTGATTTCCGGGAGAATTTGCGCTGTTATTTCATAAGCAGACATTTCCGGTTTGAAATCATACGTCGGCACATCTTTCGGACTTGGACAAAGAATTCTTTTCTCATTATCAAAAGGTTCTTCCCGACCTCCGGAAAAGAAAAAAGTAACGTGTGGATATTTTTCAGTTTCTGCAACCCGAATCTGTGATTTTTCATTTTTTTCCAGAACTTCGCCTAAAGTCCCCGTAAGAATATCTTCATTAAAAACAACCCTTACATCGGAGAAATCCTTATCATAATTGGTCATAGTGACATAATACAGAGGCAATCTGTGCATCCCGAACTCAGGAAAATCCCGTTGCGTTAAAGCTTCGGTGATTTCTCTTCCGCGGTCTGTGCGGAAATTGAAACAGAAAACAACATCCCCGTTTTCAATAGTAGCCATTGGTAAACGGCTTTCGCGAAGCTGAATAATTGGTTTCAGGAATTCATCAGTAACATCTAATTGATAAGAATTTTTAATAGACTGAAGTACATCGTGAGTCATGTGCCCGATTCCGTTCACCATCGCATCATAAGCTAATTTTACACGATCCCACCGTTTATCCCGATCCATCGCATAATATCTTCCGATGACTGAGGCCAATTTTCCGCCAGTAATTTTCATGTGATTCAGAAGATCTTCGATAAAACCTTTCCCCGAATGTGGATCACAGTCACGGCCGTCGGTAAAAGCATGAACAAAAACCCGGTCAGAAATTCCGTATTCGTGAGCCGCCGTCAACAACCCTTTCAGATGATTAATGTGAGAATGAACTCCGCCATCGGAAGCTAAACCGATAAAATGGACTTTTTTATTATGAAGCAATGCGTATTCAAACGCTTGTGTAATGGTGTTTTCTTTTCCTAAAGTAGCATTATCAACCGCCATATTCAGCCGGACAAGATTCTGATAAACCACTCTGCCCGCGCCCAGATTCATGTGTCCGACTTCAGAATTTCCCATTTGCCCAAATGGCAATCCTACCGCAAGTCCGCTGGCTTCCAGTGTAGTATGTGGAAATTCCTGATAACAACGATCCATAAAAGGAGTCTTCGCAGCGGCAATTGCTGATATTTGAGGATCTGTTCCTAAACCCCAACCATCCAATATTGCCAGTAACGCTTTCTTAGCCATTCAAATTATTTTCAGACAAATTTAAGAATATTAAAACATTTATTATTTCTTACTCATCATAATAATTCTTAATTTTACTTTTTAGTAGTGAATAAAAAATGGATTTACGCGACCAACTGAAAAACCTTTTTCCTGAGCATGAAGAGCAGGATTTTCAAATTCCTGAAGAAAAATTCGAGCAGAAAGAAGCCCTCATTTGTAAATTTGAAAAAAAAGGAAGAAATGGAAAACCCGTCACTTTGATAGAAGGATTTGAAGGCACAGATGAAGACTTGAAAAATCTTTCAAAAAAAATAAAAACGACACTCGGAATCGGCGGTTCAGAGAAAGACGGAATTATTATTATCCAGGGTGATAACCGTGATAAAATCATGAAAATACTTCAGGATTTGGGCTATAAAACGAAACGCGTAGGCGGATAAAAATCATCTTTTAAAAAAATAAAAATATAATTATGCTGAATAAACTTGCAGCTTCTGAACTCGTACTGAACGGAGACGGAAGCGTTTATCACCTGAATCTTCTTCCTGAGGATATTGCCGGGAAGATCATTCTGGTAGGAGATCCGGACAGGGTTCCGAAAGTTTCCGAATATTTTGATAAAATTGAAATCAAAAAAAATAAAAGAGAATTCTATACTCACACAGGAATTTTACGCGGAGAAAGAATCACCGTGATGTCGTCCGGAATTGGTACCGAAAATATTGACATCGTGATGAACGAGTTGGATGCTTTGGTAAATATTGATTTGAAAAACAAAGAATTCAAGTCTGAGCACACTTCACTGGAACTTTTCCGGTTGGGAACCTGCGGATCTGTAAATCCTGATGTGGAAGTGGATCAAATGCTGGTGACACAAAATGTGGTGGGACTGGACGGACTGCTTCGTTTCTATGCGGATTATGAGTTTGAAAATTCATTTTCACGAAATTTTATGGCTAAATTTCCTTATGAAAATATCAAAGGAATGCTGTATTTTTCGGATTGGGCTGAGGATATTTCCGATTACTATCAGGATGCAAAATACCACGGAAATACGGCTACATTTCCGGGTTTCTATGCACCACAGGGAAGGCAGCTGCGTCTGAAAGCTTTGGATGACCGTTTTCTGGAAACGCTCAACGATTTAGGAGTCAGTAATTTTGAAATGGAAACCTCCGCAATCTACGGTTTATCAAAACTTTTGGGACATAAAGCATTGACAGTGAATAATGTAATCGCCAACAGAAGGCGCGGTGAATTTGCTTCTGATCATCATGCTTCTGAAAAGAAAATGATAGAATGGGTGTTGGAAAGGATCATTCCTTAAAATAAAAAAGCCGTTTCAAAAACTGAAACGGCTTTCTTTTTTGGTGTATTTTTATTTTCCCTGAGCTTTCAGCAACATATCTTCTTTTTCTTTAAATTCCTTTCTCTTAGCTTCGTTACGGGTGGTTTGGTACATTCCTTTTAATAAAGTGACTACGTCAATATTATTAGGTTCCTTCGCATACCAAGCTTCAGCTACTGGAATTGCTTTTTCGAATCTTTCACGTCTTGCATCCATCACTTTATTTGCCTGATCTGTTTTTCCGGAATCCCGCAAAGCTTTGTATTCATTTATGGTTTTTTCATCATCACCCATAATCAAATAAGTGAGATTCATGTAAGCACTTGACATTTTAGGATCCAATTCTAGAGCTTTTCTAAAAGCCGTTTCAGCGTCTTTTTTCGCAGCCGGATCTTTGCTTTGCAAAACTCCTAAATTATACCAGCTCACTGCATCATTGGGATTCAATGAGAGATTTCTTTTAAGGGCTGCTGTAAACTCATCGGTTTTTCCTGCTTTATAGTACGTATTGCTTTGCAGTTCTGCCAATTTGTTATTTTTTGGAAACTTCGTAACAGCTTTATCCAATACGGCCAGAGCTTCATCAAATCTTTCTTCTTCTACCAGAAGTGCTGCATAAGTTTCAAGCAATTCCTGTTCAATACTTTTGGATGTTTCAGTTTTAAAGTCAGTAAATTCATTACTTTTTTTCAGTGCATCCCAGGTTGCTTTGTCGAATTGCTGCACTGTTCCGGTTGATTTTTCTTTTGCAGTATAAGTAGTTTCAACGCCCGTATATCCGCTGTCTGTTAATTCTTTGAAAACCTCGATGGCCTTGCTGTTGTTTTTCGCAGAAATATAGCTCAATCCGGAATTGTAAAGCAACTGTCCGCTGGTTTGACCGAACGCTTTCAGAAGATTATAGGATTCTCTGAATTTGTCGGCTGCTAATCCATAATTCTTAGCATTGTAAGAATCCATCGCTGTTTTATTAGCAGCCTGAATAACAGGATCCAGGATTGCGGCTAACTTTGCTGTATTTTTTGGAGTGTAACTTTCTTCTTTCAGGCCAGAAATTCCTGATGCATCTGCGGCAGATTTTCCTACGAAATGCACTCTGTTTTTGTCAGCATCTCTGCCGGTATATACTTTAGATTTTGCTAAATCATTGATCTTGACAAGATAAGATGCGCCTTCAGTGGTTTTCCCTGATCGGAGAAGTGAAAGTCCTTTGGCAAAATAATAATTTTCAAGAAGTTCAGGCTCCAGCAGCTCCAATTTGCCGTTTAATTGAGCTTCTGCGGCGGCCACTTGAGCTTGTGCTGTGCCTACATCACCGGATTCGATAGCTTTGAATGCGGCATTGATTTCTTTTTTCTGAGCGAAAACTAAGGTCGCAGAAATCAATGTCAGGCTTAAGATTATTCTTTTCATTGCTTTATATTTTTAAAATTTGTTTTGAGATCGTCGATTACTCTTCATCGTCGTTCTCCGGGTTTTCTTCTATTTTTTTATTTTCCTTTTCTTCTTCTTTTTCTATCTTTTTCATATAATTTTCATCGCCCATATTGGTAAATGAATTGTCACCCGATTGTGGTGCATCTTTAAACTCAGGATTGCTGCTGTCCACATTATTTACGGGAAGTTCAGGAGTTTCAAGTTCTGCTTCTTCGACTTCCTTATCCATTTCTACTTTAGCAATTGCGGCAATTTCGTCGTTGTTTTTCAGGTTGATTAATTTCACTCCCTGGGTATTTCTTCCCATTACCCGTAGTTCATCCACACTCATTCGAATCGCTACACCGGATTTGTTAATGATCATTAATCCATCGCCATCTTTTACATTCTGGATCGCAATAAGATTTCCTGTTTTTTCGGTAACATTAAGCGTGATAACACCTTTTCCGCCACGGTTGGTAATCCTGTAATCTTCCACAGCAGTTCTTTTTCCGTAACCTTTATCAGAAACTACCAGCACACTTTCGTTGGCCACATCTTCTGCGATAATCATTCCAATTACTTCATCATTATCTTCCAATGTAATTCCCCGAACTCCGATAGAACCACGGCCGACAGCACGTGCTTTTTCTTCCGGGAAGCGGATACATTTTCCATTTTTGGTTGCGATCATAATTTCTGAATTACCATCGGTCAGTCTGGCTCCCAAAAGCTGGTCATTATCCCTGATTTCAATGGCGTTAATTCCGTTGGTACGAGGCCTGGAATAGGCTTCCAGAGAGGTTTTCTTCACCGTTCCATTTTTGGTAATCATCACCACATTCATCTGATTTACATACTCTTCATCCTTCAAATCATTGGTCCGGATATAAGCTTTCACTTTATCATCCGGCTCAATATTAATGAGATTCTGAATCGCCCGTCCTTTGGCTGTACGCGAACCTTCAGGAATTTCAAAAACTCTTAGCCAGTAACATTTTCCTTTTTCGGTAAAGAAAAGCATATACTGATGATTCGTTGCGGAAACAATGTATTCCAGGAAGTCCTCTTCACGGGTTGTTGCCGCTTTATTTCCTACGCCGCCTCTGCTCTGGATACGGTATTCTGAAAGCAAAGTTCTTTTAATATAACCGGCGTGAGAAATGGTAACCACCACATTTTCATTAGGAATAAAATCCTCGATGGACATGTCTCCACCAGCGTAATCTATTTCTGTTCTTCTTTCGTCACCATATTTTTCTTTGATCTCCTGCATCTCTTCCTTAATGATTTCATATCTTCTGCTTTCGTTCGCTAGAATATCTTTCAAATCATTAATGAATGCCATAATTTCCTCATATTCAGCACGGATTTTATCGAGTTCCATTCCCGTAAGTCGGGCAAGCCTCAAGTCCAGAATCGCCTGAGCCTGAATATCAGAAAGTTCAAATTCATTAATAAGGCCTTCCTTTGCCTGCTGAGGATTGGAACTGTTACGGATGATGGCAATCGCTTTATCCAGGCTTTCCTGAGTCGCAATGACCTTCATGAAGCCTTCCAATATATGGGCACGGTCCTGTGCTTTTTTCAGTTCAAATTCTGTTCTGCGCACCACAACTTCATGTCGGTGTGCCACGAAATGTTTGATAATATCTTTCAGGTTCAGCTGCTCCGGCCTGCCATGAACCAATGCGATATTATTCACACTGAAAGACGTTTGAAGTGCTGTATATTTATACAGAAGATTGAGTACTACATTGGGGATAGCATCGTTTTTCAATTCATAAACGATTCTCATTCCTCTTCTGTCGGACTCGTCACGAATCTCGTAAATTCCGGGAATTTTTTCTTCTTTTACTAACTCAGAAGTTCTGATGATCATCTCTGCTTTGTTTACCTGATAAGGAACTTCAGTAACAATGATCGCATTTCGGTTTCCTACTTCTTCAAAATTAACTTTTGCTCGAATTACGATTCGGCCTCTTCCCGTATGTAGCGCATCACGAACGCCGTCATAACCATAAATAATGCCGCCGGTTGGAAAATCCGGGGCAATAATATGCTGCATCAGTTCATCAATGGTAATATCGCGGTTATCGATGTAAGCGCAAATCCCATCAACGGACTCAGAAAGGTTATGAGGAGCCATATTGGTCGCCATTCCTACAGCAATACCGGAGGCGCCATTCACCAGAAGGTTGGGAATTTTAGTAGGAAGGACGGTTGGTTCCGTCATGGAATCATCGAAGTTGTTCTGAAAATCCACGGTTTCTTTATCCAGATCGGCCAGAATTTCGTCAGATATTTTCTTCAGGCGGGCTTCGGTATATCGCATCGCTGCAGGCGGATCTCCGTCCATAGAACCGAAGTTACCTTGTCCGTCCACCTGAGTATATCTCAAACTCCAGGGCTGCGCCATTCTTACCATGGCATCGTATACGGATCTATCGCCGTGCGGATGGTATTTACCCAAAACATCCCCTACAATTCTTGCTGATTTCAAATGTTTTCTATTGGAAAAAACATTCAATCCGTACATTCCGTACAGTACTCTTCTGTGAACAGGTTTCAGCCCGTCGCGCACATCCGGAAGTGCTCTGGAAACAATCACCGACATCGAATAATCGATGTAAGAAGATTTCATTTCATCAACAATATTGATCGGAATTAACCTTTCTCCTTCTGTATTCATATTCTTTTTTTAAATGATTTTCAACAGATTAAAATCTATGAAAATTTTCCTTATTTTTTAAAATTATAATAACGCACGAATTTACGAAAAAATACCGATTTTTGTGCTATAATTTATCCACAAGGATCATAAAATTTTATAGAAAATGAACATCTTAAGCCTTACGTTTCACAGTACTGAAAACGCTTTTGCCCAATGGCAGGAATATACAGAAAACGAACTCGTGAATTTGGTGGAAAACCTGATGGATGTAGAACAATATATTGTTTCTGAAGTGGAAAGCGAGATGATTAGAGAAGGTAATAATACGAATTTGCTTCTGTTTTTTTCCACTGAAACGCTTCGCCGGGATTTCTTAGAAAGTGAACTGCTGAATATTGAAGAAAGAATTACAAAAAAATTTGGTACAGAAGTAATGGTTTTCAGCACGCTTCTAAATCCCAAAAGTAACACATTCAAAAAACAAAAAGCAGCGAAATAATCCGCTGCTTCGTGTACATTTTTTAATACTTCTTTTTATTTTTCTTGAATTTCTTATGCTTTTTTGTTTGTCCGGGAGCATAATCTGTTGCTTTCCCACCATAAATTTTCTTCGCTTGTCCGGGTGGTAATCTTTTAGTTTTGTGATTTCCGTGTGCTCTCGCCACAATACGCCCGTTTTGATACACACTTCCGTTTCTATCGGTGTACACATCGCCTTGTCGGTACACTGTGCCATCCGGTGCGCGATAAACTCTTCCGTTATTGTTGTAAGGATCATTGACTGTGCCACATGAAGCAACCCCAAAAAGCAATCCTGCACCTAATAATATTTTGAAAACATTTTTCATTTTACAAATTTTAAAGTTCTCATCAAGATTTCAATGTTGATGCCAAACTGACAAACGAAGTGGCAGAAAGTTACAATTCTTTTTTCAAAAATTTTCCCGTCAGCGATTTTCTGCTTTTTATTATTTCTTCCGGAGTTCCTTTTGTTACTATAGTTCCGCCGTGTTTTCCACCTTCGGGTCCGATATCAATAATGTGATCTGCCAGTTTTATCACATCCATATTATGTTCGATAATAATGAAAGAATTTCCGAGATCAATGAGTTTATTGATGGCATCCATCAGTATTTTGACGTCTTCAAAGTGAAGACCAGTCGTAGGTTCGTCAAGAATATAGAGTGTATTTCCTGTTTGTCTTTTGGAAAGTTCCGTTGCCAATTTAATACGTTGTGCTTCTCCTCCACTTAACGTTGTAGACTGCTGTCCCAAAGTGATATAACCTAAACCAACATCCTGAAGTGTTTTTACTTTACTGTGAATTTTCGGAATGGGCTGAAAGAATTGAACGGCTTCATCGATGGTCATTTCCAGCACATCAGAAATCGATTTTCCTTTGTATCGAACTTCCAGCGTTTCGCGGTTGAAACGTTTACCATTGCAGGTTTCGCAGTGGACATATACATCTGGCAGAAAATTCATTTCAATTACTTTCAGACCTCCACCCTGGCAAGTCTCGCAGCGTCCGCCTTTTACATTAAATGAAAATCTTCCCGGTTTATAGCCTCGTATTTTACTTTCGGGATGTTCTGCAAACAGGTTCCGAATCACTGAAAACATTCCGGTGTAAGTAGCTGGATTCGATCGTGGTGTTCTTCCGATTGGAGTTTGATCCACATCTACAATTTTATCAATATTGTCAATTCCTTCTATCTTTTTATAAGGTAAAGGTTCCTGAATGCTTCGGTAAAAGTGTTGATTCAAAATGGGATACAGCGTTCCGTTAATAAGCGACGATTTCCCGCTTCCCGAAATACCGGTAACAACAACGAGTTTTCCCAAAGGAATTTCGAGGTTTACATTTTTAAGATTATTGCCGCTAGCTCCTTTCAGTACGATTTTTTTATCATTTCCTTTTCTGCGCTCTGTCGGAACTTCAATTTTTTTTCTGCCGTTCAGATAATCTGCAGTGATGGTATCAGCCTTTGCCAATTCATCAGGAGATCCCTGCCAAAGGATTTCACCACCGTATTTTCCTGCTTTAGGGCCGATATCCAACACATGATCCGCTTCCAGAATCATCTCTTTGTCATGCTCTACCACGATCACCGAATTTCCAATATCCCGCAGATTTTTAAGTGATGCAATCAGCCGTTCATTATCTCTCTGATGAAGTCCGATGGAAGGTTCGTCCAAAATATAGAGCACGTTCACCAATTGTGAGCCGATTTGTGTAGCCAGCCGAATTCGCTGGGATTCTCCGCCTGAAAGTGTTCTGGAACTTCTGCTCAAACTTAGATATTCCAGACCAACATCCAATAAAAACTGAAGCCTTGTTTCAATTTCTTTTAAAATTTCATGAGCGATAATGCTGTTTTTCTTTGAAAATTTAGGCCTTACTTCCTGTAACCATTCCTTGAAATCGGCCAGAGAAAGTGCACTTACTTCGGCAATATTTTTACCGTCTATTTTAAAACTTAAACTTTCGGGATGGAGACGGGCTCCTCCACATTTGGTGCAAATTTCTTCTGTGGTGTATTGGCGCGCCAACGAAGTGCTATAATAGCTTTCTTTATCTGCAATAATGTCTTCCAGAAAAGGAACCAATCCACCAAAATTGATTTTTATTTTTTTAGTAATTCCTGCGTGTTTCAGTTCTACTCCTACTTCTCTTTTGGCTCCGTAATAAATGAGATCCAAAGCTTCTTTGGGGATATCCTGAAAAGGTGTAGAGAGATTTTTGTTAAAAATCTCAAGAATATTTTTAATCTGGCTAAGCAGAAAATTATTGCCTTTTATATCCACCAACGGCAACAGCGCACCTTGATTGATAGAATGTTTGGGATTTCCCACAAAATAATCGGTATTGATTTTTTTTATGGTTCCCAGCCCTTTGCAATTCGGGCAACTTCCTTTCGGGGAATTGAAAGAAAAAGTGTTGGGTTCCGGCAGGGCGAGAGAATGTCCTGTATCGTCATCCATTAGATTTTTCGAAAAATAATGAACTTCGTCGCTGTTCAGCTTTTGAATTCCGATAATGCCTTCGCCCATATCCATTGCTGTGCGAAGAGATTGTTCCATTCTCGTTTCGGTAGCATTTTCGCCGATAATCCAACGGTCGATCACAATATCAATATCGTGGGTTTTATACCTGTCGAGTTTCAGGTCGTATTCAATATCCTGAATTTCACCGTCAATTCTTGCTTGTCCGTAACCTTTTTTGGCCATCTGAACGAAAAGTTCATGGTAATGTCCTTTCCGGGAACGCACTACCGGAGCCAAAAGCATTATTTTATCACCTCTAAAATTTTCTTTAATCGTCTCCAGAATTTGATCTTCGGTATAGCTCACCAGTTTTTTCCCGGAGCTTAAGGAATACGCATCGGAAACTCGGGCAAACAGCAAACGGAGAAAATCATAAAGTTCAGTAACAGTACCCACTGTAGAACGTGGATTTTTGTTGGTGGTTTTTTGTTCGATAGCAATCACCGGCGACAAGCCTTCAATTTTATCCACATCAGGGCGTTCCAACCCGCCCAAAAATTGTCTGGCGTAGGCTGAAAAAGTTTCGATATACCGGCGCTGGCCTTCAGCAAAAATGGTATCGAAAGCCAAAGAAGATTTTCCACTTCCCGATAAACCGGTGATGACCACCAGCTCATTTCGTGGAATCTTTACATCAATATTTTTCAGATTGTGTTCACGGGCACCGTAAACTTCTATATATTCTTTATTTTCTGCCATTGTAAAAATGATTCCCGGTTTTTCTGAAACCAAGAATTTTGCAAAATTACGGAATAATTATCGGAATTAAATTGTAAGATCAGAACGCAAATTAAATTGAGAAAGTAGGTTGTCTCTATTTTTTCCGTTTCGCTTTGCTTCGTGATTTGGCTTGTGCACGGTTGCTTCCTGGTTTATTTTTTGGTGGATTTCTCTTGTGAGGTCCGCCAAGATTTACTTTCCTGTTTTTATCTTTTTTCTCATGAAAAGCACCGCCACCTTCAATAATTTTCACAGTGTGCGCATTTTTCATTTTGACTTCCTCTTGCTCAGAAGCGATTTTCTGGGGATTTATTTTCACTTCCTCAGGAAACGGAAGCAGCGTAATTTCCTTATCCATCAATACCTCAATTTCTAAAAGCAATGGTTCTTCTTTCTCTGTAATGAATGCGAGAGATTTTCCGTCTTTGTCTGCACGTCCAGTTCTTCCGATTCTGTGGATATACTGTTCCGGTACTTCGGAAATTTCAAAATTAATTACGTGGGTAATATTTGAAATATCCAATCCTCTGGCCATCACATCCGTAGTAATTAATCCACGGATTTCCTCGTCCTCAAATTTTTTCATGGCTTTCAGCCGGTAATTCTGGGATTTATTGGAATGAATAATGTCGAAATCTTCAGGGAAAAATTCATCAATTTTGGTAAACAGCAAATCGGCGTGTCTTTTATTATTGGTAAAAATTAAAACCTTAGACATATCGTCATTGGTTTCTAAAAGATATTTCAGCAAATTGATTTTAGTATTGAAATTAACAACACGATATCCCGTTTGTTCTATTTTCTCCAATGGAGTTCCCGATTTTGCAAGAGAAATTTCTATTGGATTAGCGAAATATTCTTCCAACATGTCATCCACTGCTTCCGTCATGGTTGCCGAAAAAAGAATGTTCTGGCGTTTTGCCTTCATCATTTCAAAAATATGAGTGAGCTGCGGCCGAAATCCGAGGTTCAGCATTTCATCAAACTCATCAATAATAAGTTTTTGAACTTCCTTTAGCGAAATAGCGTTGTCGATCGCCAGATCCATCACTCTTCCAGGTGTTCCTACGAGGATATCACAGCCATCTTTGAAGAGAAGTTTTTGGGTATTGATATTTTTACCACCATAAATTCCGATTACTCTTGCACTAAGATATTGAGTAAGATTTTCCAAAATTTCGGATACCTGAACGACCAATTCTCGCGTTGGAACCAAAACAAGCACCGTAGGATTTCCTGATTTGTTGTATTTCCACATTTTCAAAACGGGAAGCAGATAAGCTAGGGTTTTTCCAGTTCCAGTTTGGGCAATTCCCATAATATCGCGCCCAGAAAGGATGGGTTTGAAACTTTTTTCCTGAATAGGTGTAGGTTCGAAAAGTTCTAAATCTGCTAAAACGTCAAGAATTTTTTCGGGCAAATCAAAATCAGCAAAGGTGGTACTCATGAACAGTGAATTTTTAGAATTTGGTACGGAAACCCGCATCTTTCATGCGGCAAATGTACAGAAATTAATTTTTTGTAAAGAAAACGAACAGCATTCATGTCTGTGTTTTTTTGTAATTTCACTCATAATTAAAAAGTTTAAAAAAAATCAAATGAGATATTCCACTTTTTTGGCTTTGGGTATTCTCCTGAGCAGCTGCAACAAGAAAAACGAGCAGGTTTCCTCCACGGCTATCGTTCCAACCAAAACTGATACCTTGAAAAAGACTGAATCCGAAACACTTCAGCGATGGATTTCTTTTTATAAGACTACCAATCCCGACTTTTCTTTTGATAAATTCTCACTCTCTGGAACTTCGGAAATCGCTTTTACGAGAGGCTATGTACCGGGAAATTTCGAAACTCAGTTCAATCAAATCTATGAGCCATTTCTAGTGTATAATGAAAGTAAAACACAATATCTGGATTTCGACAGTTATCACTGGCAATTGGACGGAAGAGGAACTCCCAGTTTTGAAGCCGATCAACAGGTGAATCTGGTGAATATTCCCGAAAAAAAAGTGCAACAAATCGGATTTTTCGGACCGTCGTTTCGGATAGAGGAAGGATATTGGGAGGGAGATTCGGTAGCGGTAGTATTAGGAAATACGTATGAGAAAGTTCCGTTTTTTATTAAATATAATTTGATTAAAAACACCAAAGAAAATTATCAGTATCCCGATACTTTACGGTTTGAAAAATCCTATTTCTATCACCGATTGATGGAGAAAGATTTTAGGCCAAAATAAAAGAAGCTGCTCTTATCGGGCAGCTTCTTCTTGATCAGTAGTTGGATCTCCTCATTCAGCAAGGATAATTCCTTTATTATTGCTGAATTCCATGACTCCACTTTTTATTTTGAAAGAAAATACACTTTCTTTTTCATTTTCTTTCTTGAATTTTTCAGCGAACTTCTCATTAATTTTATCAGTGTAAAGTTTTATTTTACCGTTTTTTAATGAAGCAACAATGGCTGCGTGATTTTTCATCACATGAAATTCACCGCTTTTTCCAGGCAGTAAAACAGATTTTACATCGCCGTCAAAAACTACAAATTCAGGAGTTAAAATTTTTATATTCATTATAAATTGCTTTTGGCTTTTGGCTAATCGCTATTGGCAATAAGCCAGAAGCAGTTTATGCGTTTTCTGCTAACATTTTCTGTCCGGCTTCGATGGCTGCTTCAATGGTTCCTTTCAGGTTGAAAGCTGCTTCTGGAAGATGATCTAATTCTCCATCAATAATCATGTTAAATCCTTTGATGGTATCTTTAATATCTACCAAAACCCCCGGAATTCCTGTAAACTGCTCTGCAACGTGGAAAGGCTGAGAAAGGAATCTCTGTACTTTTCTTGCACGGTACACTACCAGTTTATCTTCTTCGGAAAGTTCTTCCATACCCAGAATCGCAATAATATCCTGAAGCGCTTTATATCTCTGAAGAATTTCTTTTACTCTTTGTGCTGTATTATAATGCTCTTCTCCTAAAATTTCCGGAGTAAGGATTCTTGAAGTAGAAGCCAGAGGATCTACTGCAGGATAAATTCCTAATGAGGCAATTTTTCTGTCCAATACTGTAGTAGCATCCAAATGGGCAAATGTTGTTGCCGGAGCGGGGTCAGTCAAGTCATCCGCAGGAACATAAACCGCTTGTACGGAAGTAATAGAACCGTTTTTTGTGGAAGTAATTCTTTCCTGCATCGCACCCATTTCTGACGCCAGCGTTGGCTGATATCCTACCGCAGAAGGCATACGCCCAAGAAGTGCGGATACCTCAGAACCGGCTTGTGTGAAACGGAAAATATTATCTACGAAGAAAAGCACGTCTCTTCCTTGTCCAGCACCGTCACCGTCACGGAAATTTTCCGCAATGGTAAGGCCAGAAAGTGCCACTCTTGCTCTTGCTCCTGGAGGTTCGTTCATCTGTCCGAAAACGAAAGTACATTTAGAATCTTTCATTTCTTCAAGATTAACTTTGGAAAGATCCCAACCGCCATTTTCCATAGAATGCATGAATTCCTCGCCATATTTAATAATGCCGGATTCCAGCATTTCTCTCAAAAGGTCATTTCCTTCTCTGGTTCTTTCCCCTACTCCTGCGAATACGGAAAGACCACCGTGGCCTTTTGCAATATTATTGATCAACTCCTGAATTAATACGGTTTTACCTACACCGGCACCACCGAACAAACCGATTTTTCCTCCTTTTGCATAAGGTTCAATAAGGTCGATTACTTTAATTCCTGTGAAAAGTACTTCAGCCGAAGTCGAAAGCTGGTCAAATTTTGGAGCTTCTCTGTGAATCGGCAAACCGTTGTTATTTGAAACTTCGGGAAGTCCGTCAATCGCATCACCCACTACATTGAAGAGTCTTCCGTATACAGATTCGCCGGTAGGCATCGTGATTTGTCTTCCGGATGCGATCACTTCCTGACCTCTTTGCAATCCGTCTGTAGCATCCATTGCGATACACCTTACTGCGTCTTCTCCAATATGTTGTTCTACTTCCAGAATGAGTTTTTCACCATTATTTTTTGTCACCACCAGTGCATCATAAATGCTCGGAAGTTCTTCCACTTCTGAAAAAACAACGTCGATTACCGGGCCAATAATTTGAGAAATTTTTCCTTTAATTTGGTTTGCCATTACTAAATTTTTTCTTGTGTGCAAATATAGGGATATTTACTGATCCTGCAATTGCTTCAAAAGAAGATTTTTATCATATTTGCACTCAAATTTTTCTCTCTTGATTATCCACACGAATTTCAGTAAAACAGATACAGTAAAAGCTCTGGCACTGTCCCTGGGTATGTTTGACGGAGTGCATCTCGGACACCAGTCGATTATTTCTGAACTGAATCTTATTGCTGAAAAAAAATCACTTCAGTCTGCCGTACTTACTTTCTGGCCTCATCCGAGATTGGTTTTCAATCCTGATGAAGATCTTCGTTTGCTGAATACACTGGAAGAAAAATCGGCGCTTCTGGAGCAGTTGGGTATTCAACATTTATTTCTGAAAGAATTTGATGAAGCCTTCAGAAATCTGACCGGAGAAGAGTTTGTAGAGAAAATTCTGGTCGAAAAACTCAATGTGAAATACCTGATGGTTGGCTATGATCACGTGTTCGGGAAAAACCGTTCAGGCAATTTTGAACTTCTTGAAAAAATGGCACCTGCATTCGGATTTGAGGTAAAAAAAATGGAAGCAGTGAATATTCACAATAAAAATATTTCATCAACAAAAATTAGAGCTGCGCTTGAAAAAGGTAACATTATGGAAGCCAACGAAATGCTTGGCTATCATTATCCCGTTTCCGGAACTATAATTGATGGAAAAAAAATCGGCAGAACCATCGGATATCCAACCGCAAATATTAAGGTAAACGAACTGAAACTTCTTCCAAAAAAAGGAGCTTATATTGTAGAAGCATTGGTAAATAATGAGCAATACAAGGGAATGCTGAGCATTGGAAACAACCCGACTGTGGGTGAAAATCCGCTAAGTATTGAAGTGTATATTCTGGATTTTGATCAGGATATTTATGGGCAGCAAATCACGGTTCATTTCCGGGATTTTCTTCATGAAGAAATTAAATTTGAAAGCATGGAAAAGCTGATCGAAAGACTGGATGAGGATAAAATACGAACCCGAAATTTTCAATTTTAAACAATTATTTAAAGTAAAAGAGTTCCGAAATACATTTCCTGAATTATCTGTTTCCAAAGGTTGCCTAAGGAAAATTATTCATCGAATTTTTTTGATAGCAATCCACCAGATGGTCACACACCATTCCTGTAGCTTGCATGTGAGTGTACATCACCGTAGAACCAAGAAATTTGAATCCTTTTTTCTTTAAATCTTTTGAAAGATTATCTGATACTTCCGTAGTTGCCGGAACTTCCTCTAGGGTTTTCGGGTGATTAATGATCGGTTTTCCGCCTACAAAACTCCAAATATATTTCGAAAAACTTCCGAATTCATTCTGCACTTCTATAAATTTTTGAGCATTATTAATAGTAGCCAGAATTTTCATCCGGTTGCGTATAATTCCGGAATTGTTCATCAGTTCTTCTACTTTCTTGTCATCATATTTTGTTATTTTATGAAAATCAAAACCGTCCAAAGCTTTTCTGAAATTCTCCCGCTTCTTTAATATAGTGTGCCAACTTAGCCCTGCCTGAAAACTTTCCAATACAAGAAATTCGAAGATAATTTTATCATCATACACCGGTTTTCCCCATTCATAATCATGGTAAATACGATAAAGATCGTCCTTTTCACACCAGCCACAACGAATTAAATTATTATTCATTTTAAATTTTAAATAAATCTACGAAATTTATATAATTCCCACATACCAGCTTTTTAACATCTTTTTAACAGGTGGGCGGAATAAAAATTGTGTTTAAACCAGTAACCAAATCACAAATATTAATTTTAAAATAACAATTATGGACAATCGGAATTATAACCGTGCAGAAGATGCGGTAAACAATGTAAAGTGGAAAGTAGAAGAATATGCAGACCGTGCAAAAGATTATATTCGCGATCAACGAGCAAAAAACCAGGAACCTACACAGGAAGGATGGTATGAAAGAGCGAAAGACAATGTTTCTGATGCTTGGGAAGACACTAAAGATGCTGTTTCTGATGCTTGGGAAAAAACTAAGGACTGGGCAGATGATGCTTGGGACAGCACAAAAGATGCAGCCAGTGATGTGAATAATGAAATCAATAAAGCTACCAACTAAAGAATAATTTATTCATGGAAGGAAGGTCGGAAGTTTTGAACTTTCGGCCTTCTTGTAGTTTGTAAAACACGGATTTTCCTTACATTTGTTTCTTAAATAAATTATTATGTCTTACGGATTACTTAAAGGTAAAAAAGGGATTATTTTCGGTGCACTGAACAGTCAGTCGATTGCGTGGAAAGTAGCAGAAAAATGCCATGAAGAAGGCGCGGAATTCATCCTCTCCAACGCTCCTATTGCGATGAGAATGGGCGAACTGAATGAACTTGCAGAAAAAACCGGTTCAGAAGTTATCGGTGCAGACGCCACTTCTATGGAAGATCTGGAGAAACTTTTTGATGCTGCCATAGCCAAATTTGGCAAACTGGATTTCATTCTGCATTCCATCGGCATGTCAGTAAACGTGCGAAAAGGTAAACATTATACCCAAATGAATTATGAATGGCTGAAAACAGGTTGGGATATATCGGCAGTTTCCTTTCACAAAGTGATGCGCGTAGCTTGGGATAAAGAATGCATGAACGATTGGGGTTCCATTTTGGCACTTACTTATATTGCTGCACAACGTACTTTCCCGGATTATAATGATATGTCAGATAATAAATCTTACCTCGAAAGCATTGCAAGAACCTTCGGATATTACTGGGGCGAAAAGTCAAAAGTACGGGTGAATACCATTTCGCAATCTCCTACCAATACTACGGCAGGAAGCGGCGTGAAAGGATTCGGCGGATTTTTTGGCTATGCCAATGATATGTCGCCGCTCGGAAATGCTACTGCAGATGAATGCGCTGACTATTGCGTAATGATGTTCAGCGATCTCACTCGGAAAGTTACCATGCAAAACCTTTTCCACGACGGTGGATTCAGCAGCACAGGAGTTTCCCAGAAAGTAATGGACATTTACGAAGAAATGTCAAAATAATAAACTTGAAATAAACGAAAAACCGTTCAGCGAGCTGAGCGGTTTTTTTCGTAGATTCTGAAGATGAAAGGAAAAATTAATTCTGAAAACATTCATTGAAAATAGAATTTGCAAACTCAAACTGTATCTTTTTATCCAAATCTATGTCTCTGTTTCCAACTTAAATATGTTTTTCACCGTTTATATTTCTCCAAAAATTTAAAAAGCTGTAAATTCGGACAAACTAAAATTGTATGTCATATTATCCGCTGAGCAGCATTCCCGATTATTTCGGAATGGACAGCTTACTTACTGAGGAACACTTACTTATACGCCAATCCGTCCGCGAATGGGTGGAAAGTTTCGTCATGCCAAAAATAGACGAAGCTGCACAAAATCACACCGACATTCCGGGATTGATGAAAGAATTGGGAAACATCGGTGCATTAGGCCCTTATATTCCGGAAGAATATGGCGGTGCCGGTTTGGATCAGATTTCCTACGGAATCATTATGCAGGAGCTGGAAAGAGGCGACTCGGCAGTACGTTCTGCTGCATCGGTTCAGAGTTCTTTGGTGATGTTCCCGATCAACGAATTTGGTTCAGAAGAACAAAAAAAGAAATATTTGCCACACTTGGCTTCCGGTGATTTGATTGGCGCATTCGGATTAACAGAACCTAATCACGGTTCCGATCCAAGTTCTATGGAAACATATCTTACTGATAAAGGTGATCATTATCTTCTGAATGGTGCCAAAATGTGGATTACCAATGCCCCGCTTTGCGACATTGCCGTTGTATGGGCCAAAGATGAAAACGGAAAAGTGCGCGGCCTGATTGTAGAACGCGGAATGGAAGGCTTCACCACACCGGAAACACACAATAAGTGGAGTTTGAGAGCATCCAAAACCGGAGAGTTAGTTTTTGATAATGTTAAAATTCCTAAAGAAAATATTTTACCCAACGTACAAGGTTTGAAAGGGCCGCTTTCCTGCCTGAACTCTGCTCGTTATGGAATTTCATGGGGTGTTATCGGTGCGGCTGTGGATTGCTATTGCACTGCGGTTCAGTATACCAAAGAACGGAAGCAATTTGGAAAACCTATTGCCTCTTTCCAGCTTCAGCAGAAAAAACTGGCTGAATTTTTAACGGAAATTACCAAAGCGCAGTTGCTTTGTCTGCAATTAGGAACATTGAAGAACGATCACAAAGCATCGCCGGCACAAATTTCTATGGCGAAAAGAAACAATGTGAAAATGGCCATTGATATTGCCAGAGAATCCAGACAAATGCTGGGTGGAATGGGAATTATGGGCGAGTTTCCAATGATGCGCCACGCTGCGAATCTGGAATCTGTCATCACCTATGAAGGAACTCATGACATTCACCTGTTGATAACCGGTTTGGATATTACGGGCATCAACGCGTTTTCGTAAATTTTAAAATCTAAATTCAATAAATGCCGGAGCGATTTTTCCGGCATTTATATTTTACATTAAATTCAGTTGACACAAAAACGTTACTCTTCAATCATTTTATCCTTAAATTTGTACAAAATCGTTTACTTATGCTCAACTTTGAATTTAAAAATCCAACGAAAATTATTTTCGGGAAAGGAGAAATACAGAAACTTAACAATGAAATTCCTAAAGATGTCCGTGTTTTAATTTTATACGGAGGAGGAAGTATCAAAACCAATGGGATTTACGAACAGGTACTTTCTGCATTGGAGGGTTTACAAATAGAGGAATTTGGCGGAATCCCAGCTAATCCGGAATATGAAGTATTGCTGGAAGCGCTGAAAGTTATTAAAGAAAAGAACATTAACTATCTCCTGGCAGTTGGTGGAGGTTCGGTGATTGACGGCACTAAATTTCTAGCTGCTGCGGCTATGTACGAAGGAGATCCGTGGGAAATTCTCAAAAAACCAGTGCGTATTTTTGAAGGGATGGCATTGCCTTTTTCCACCGTTCTCACTTTACCGGCAACAGGCTCTGAAATGAATTCCGGATATGTGATATCCCGAAGGGGAACCGGAGAAAAACTGTCGTCCGGAGGTCCGGGATTATTTCCACAAGTGTCTGTTCTGGATCCTGAAGTGGTTCGTTCCATTCCCAAAAAACAAATTGCCAACGGTATTGCCGATGCCTATTCTCACGTGCTGGAACAATATATGACCTACCCTACTTCTGCCACGTTGCAGGATCGTTTCTCTGAAAGCATCATGCAGACTTTACAGGAAATTGCGCCAAAAATGCTCAATGAAGATTTTGATTATGATGTTGCAGGCAATTTCATGTGGTGCTGCACGATGGCACTGAACGGACTAATTTCAAAAGGAGTTCCTACCGACTGGGCTGTACATGCGATGGGACATGAACTTACAGCACAATTTGGAATTGACCATGCCAGAACTTTGGCTATTATTGCGCCTTCACATTACCGATTTAATATAGAATCCAAAAAAGAAAAATTAGCGCAATATGCGGAAAGGATTTGGGGGATTACGGAAGGTTCAGAGGAGGAGAAAGCAGAAAAAGGAATTCAGAAAATGGAGACTTTTTTCCATAGCATCGGAATCCCAACCCGACTTTCAGAATACACAACAGCTTATGAAGGATGCGCGGAAAGAATAGAAAAAACTTTTGCTGAAAGAAACTGGATGCTGGGCGAATACCGAAAGCTCAGTCCTCAGGATGTAAAAGAAATAGTACAGATGAGTTACTGAGAACAGAATATAAATAATGAAAAAAGCCCCGATTGAAGGGGCTTTTTATTGTATTATTTTTTGATGAAAGTTCGATACTTCAGATAAGAGGCTAATGCCAATATCAGCATTCCGGCAGCTCCGAGGTAAACCCAGATAGGGACAGGAATCGGATCACCAGCAGCGTACGAATGCAGTCCGCTCAGGTAATAATTCACCCCAAAATATGTCATAATAATCGTAGAAATCGCTACCATGGCGGCTACGTGGAAAGCCCATCTTCCTCGCAATCCCGGAACCAGACGCATGTGCAAGACAAATGCATACACCATGACTGAAACAAAAGCCCAGGTTTCTTTTGGATCCCAACTCCAGTATCTTCCCCATGATTCATTTGCCCAGATTCCCCCCAGAAAAGTTCCCACCGTAAGAGCATACAATCCAATGGTAAGCGACATTTCAGAAACAATTGTGAGTTCTTTTATCGTTCTGTCGTTGTGTTGTTTGTATAGTTTTTTTGAAGCCAGAATATAAAAGATAAGACAAATTATTGCAATAACGAACGAAAGTCCGAAGAATCCATAACTGGCCGTAATAATAGCTACGTGGATAATGAGCCAATATGATTTCAGAACCGGCACCAACGGCGTTATTTGAGGATCTAGTGCTGAACCTCCGTGTGCAAAGCCCATCATAATAACTGCGACCATAAAGCCTGCTGCAGGAATCAATGCGTTGGAGTTTCTGTACAATGCAAATCCGGCGGTAATTCCGACCCATGAAATAAACACGATGGCTTCGTAACCGTTACTCCACGGAGCGTGGCCGGAAATATACCATCTTCCGATAAGACCTAATAACTGTAAAAACCAGCCTACAGCCCCAATATACATAATCGCTGTAATAACCTTCGTCAGAATTCGGCTTGGCCTGAAAAGTTCCACAAAGCCTAACACTACCAGTAAACCTCCAATAAGCGTATAGAAAATTAAAAGCCTGAAATTAATATCCACTTTATTCATGAATACTTCTACCTGCACCTGAGCATCGGATGGAACTACATTTTTTCCCCAGGTTTGCTGATAATCTGACAGTTTTTCCAGTTCCGCATCGGCTTTAGCCCAGTTGCCGCTACCTTGTGCATCGAGAACTGCAGAAAAATAAGGCCCCATTACTTTCTGGCTTTCCATATCCGGTTCAAAATTCTGATCCAGCCAGGAATGCCATGTGGAATTCGGATCATTTTTCACAGGTACAATTCTCATAAACTGGCCGCTGAAAAATTCATTAAAAATCTGAACTCTTTCGTTCACGGAAATCACTTCTTTATCATAATTGCTTTGTTCAGCCGGTTTCTTGGCAAAAGCAATGTTGTAATCCTCTTCCAAAACATAATGCAGGTTGCCGTTTTCATCGGAAGGGAAAAGATTCATGAGTGCAGTATAGCCTTCGTCGTTGGCTTTTGTTTTTTTCTTCAATTCATCGCCTCCTTTTGTCCCTACTTTAATGAGAGGAACCATCGTCCAGCTCGGTGTATCGGTATTCACAGAAAGAAACCACTGTTCTGCAGTAAGATATTTACCGTCAGTACCAGTGAATTTACTCTTTTTATAAAGTTTACGAAGAACATCCAAAGCCTGCGTACTCATCGGAACAATTCTCCCTGAATAATTCTGCACCAGGAGATAAGAAAACTTATCTGCATGTTCCCGGGAAATCCTGTTTTTTGAAATGGCTTCATCTGCAGAAATGGTTCTCATGGCAGAAAATGAACGTGCTACAGAATTTTGTTGAGGCTGTACTTCCGCCGGAGACGCCGTTGCTTCTTCATGAGCATGCGCATCATTATCATGCACGGTTCCGTCGCTGTGAACATGCGTTCCCGGTTGTGCCGCAGTCATGGTGGTATTATCCCTGCTTCCATCAGAAGTTCCGTGCGTTTCAATAATCTGAGCGTGAAGACCGAGGGTAAAAAGAAGCGCAATAACAGTTGCCGTTTTCTTTTTGTTCATATTCCTCAGCATCGAATTGAGTTTCCAGAAGTGGGTTCCTTTCCAGAAGAAGACAATAAACATCGCTGTAAACAGGAAAAAATAACCGATATAGGTCACCAAAGTACCCCAAAAATCATGATTTACAGAAAGTACAGTTCCCTGTCTGTCGGCATCAAAACTGGCCTGGAAGAAACGATACCCTTTATGATTAAGTACGTTGTTCATGTAAATTTTATAGGGCGTTTCTTTGCCTTCATCAATAATCTTCACGTGACTTTCATAAGCACTGGGAGAAGAACTTCCGGGATAGGTTTCCATCACGAAATCATCAAGTTTTAGTGCAAAAGGCGTGGTATACACTTTCGGGCCGAAGCCTACCATAATATTCATTCCGTCCAATGTAATCTGCTTGAATAAATTCGGATTTCCCCGCTCTACTACCAACTCTACATTCTGTTTTGTTTTCGGACCCTGAACCTCTACCATCATCGCATCAGGTAAGTTTTCATCCTTCTTTTTATCGCCTTCAAAAGCCTGTAATTTTCCTTTTTTGAGTCCGTCAGGAACCACGATTCTGGTTTCATTTATCGTATATAAACTTCTCAGGGAAAGTTCTTCGTAGACATTCTGTTTTACACTCCCGCTGTCTTGGGTTGCCATTACCATGTAATTGGCATCTACAGGAGTTTTGATAAACAATTTTCCGTTTTCGCTTTTAAATTCTATCGCTCCTTCAATAGGCCTGTTGTAGCTCACCAAAGTTCCACCCAAAGATTTACTTTCTCCGGGTTTGAGGTAATAATTGATTCTGCCTCTTTCACCGGCAGATACGAAATGGAGGTATTCTGTTCCGGAATTGTCAGCCACTAAACTGTCTTTTTTTCGCTGCACATAATCCAGTGTTTTTACAGAAATCTTTTTACCGTGATAATCATAACTGGCACTGAAATTTTTATGAAGCGGCGACATGAGATATGGAATTTCCTTGTAACTCAGGACATCTCCGTTTTCTTCAATCTGAATTTTAAAATAATTCTTATCGGTTATAATCTCGTTAGAAGTTTCCCCTTCGCGGATGTGCATGATACCTTCGTAGCTGATGTATCGGGTAATGGCACCGCCGATAAACAGGAGAATGAAAGAAAGGTGAAAAGCCAAAACCGGCCATTTTTCCCGTTTCCAAAGTCTATAGCGAGCGATATTTCCGATAAAATTCAAAATAAGAAGCAGCATCACAAGCTCGAACCATTTGGCTTCATAAACCAACGCTTTGGCTGTGGGCGTTCCATAATCATTTTCAATAAAAGTAGCATATCCCATTGCTGCGGCATACACCAAGAGTAGAACTGCCATTGTACGGGTTGAAATCAGGATGTTCTGAAGTTTTTTCATAAGAAGAGAACGTATTTCAGACGATGAAGTCCGAATTATTTTTTGGATGATGTGCAAAAATACATTCTATTAATTTAAAAAGCGAATTTGCAAAATGATTTTTGTCAATTTAACTTATCTGGAAATACCTACATGAGAAGGAATAGAAATAATAGTATCAAAATACGATGAACGTTAATGCTTTGAAGTTAAAAGAGCTACGTTCATATAATTTAGTGTAGTCATTACCCTCATGAGAGATTTGGGGTTTATATTCCATTGCATGTGTGCAGAAATTTTAGGATATTTGGAAGGCGACTGTCAACGTAAAAAAGAATTAAACAAAACTTCAATAATTAAATTTAAAAAAGATCAAATATGGAAATTCACCCAAAATATTAGTAGATAAGATGCTGAGCGCTTTTGCAGAAGGAAACGTTGATGCCATCGAAGAAACGGTTTCTGAAGATACGGTTTGGATTTATCATGGAACGCAGGTAATTCCTAAAAGCGAATTTCACGGTATAGAAGGTGTCAGTAAGTTTTTTACAAGAATTTTAAACAGAACAGAAAAGCTCAAGTTTGAAGCGGAGCAATTTATTTCAACAATACGGTTGTGATTCTCGGAAACAAACACCAAAGAAATGTTCCTGTTTCAACCCATTTAATATCGTATATTTTTGATTCAGAAAAAATTATCTTTGGTGCATGAATTTGTATGACCTCTTCCTGAAACCTTATGAAAGTTACGAAACGAGCCAGATTCTTCTGGAGGCTGCTGCCACTTTCTTTGGTTTGATCAGCGTACTTTTCTCCATCAGAAAAAACATTCTTGTGTACCCGACCGGAATTATTTCTACTGTTCTTTACGTGTATATTCTGTATGCTTTTGGGTTAATGGGCGATATGATGATCAACGGATATTATACCGCGATGAGCATCTACGGCTGGATATTATGGTCTAAAAACACAAATGACCATATCCATGTAAAAGTTTCCAAAACCAATAAAAAAGAATGGCTGCAGAGTGCTATTCTGTTTATATTCAGTCTGATATTGGTGACACTCATCTATTATTGGAAACCCGTTTTTGACGATCATGCAACTCCCGGACTGGCTTATCTGGATTGGGCCAATTGGCTGGATGTGCTTACAACGGCCATTTTTTTGGTAGGAATGTGGTTGATGGCGAAAAGAAAAATTGAGAACTGGATTTTCTGGATTATCGGAGATCTGGTTTCTGTGCCGCTTTATCTCTACAAAGGACTTGGAATTACGAGCGTGCAGTTCCTAATATTTACCGTATTGGCCGTTATCGGTTACCGCGAATGGAACCGGAATCAGAAAGTGTAATTTCAGGAAAACATTAAAATCAGGAAAGCGGCGGAATGAGTATCTTTGCCAACCGAAATACTCCAAAATAAAAGCCTGATTCATGAAGAGCATTACATTTTATAAATACCAGGGAACCGGAAACGATTTCATTATGATCGACAACCGGAATTTGGAATTTCCCAAAAACAGCAAACTTATCAAAGAAATGTGCGACCGGCGGTTCGGGATAGGAAGTGACGGACTGATTCTTGTGGAAAACGACCCTGAATCTGATTTCCAAATGGTGTATTACAATGCCGATGGAAATGAAAGTACGATGTGCGGAAACGGCGGAAGATGTATCGTGGCTTTTGCTTCTTTTCTGAATATTTTCGAGGAAGAATGCACCTTCAATGCGGTGGACGGACTTCATGAAGCGAAAATAAAAAATGAAACCATATTGCTGAAAATGAAAGATGTAGATCACATTTCCGAAACAGAAAACGGTTTTGTTCTCAATACAGGCTCGCCACATTTTGTACAATATGTAGAAGAGCTTGGAAATTTTGAAGTTTTCAATGAAGGAAAAGCGATACGGAATTCTGAGAAGTTTCGGGAAAATGGCATTAATGTCAATTTCGTCGAAGTTCAGGATGAAAACAAAATCTTCGTGAGAACTTACGAACGCGGCGTAGAAGACGAAACCTACAGCTGCGGAACCGGAGTTACAGCGGCAGCACTCACCTGGCTTCGGAATAAAGAAGCGGATTCCGTTCAGATCATGACTCTTGGTGGCATTCTTTCTGTATATGCAGAGCAATTTCAGGGCACTTTCATCAATATCTGGCTGGAAGGTCCGGCAAAACAGGTATTTAAAGGTGAAATCCTCATTTAATTTTTCCAAAGTTTAATTTTTAAAAAAATGAATAAAAAACATACCGTTTTATTCCTCATTGTAGGCATTCTATTGACTTTAGGATTATTTTGGGGCTACAGCGAATACAAGAAATATTACGGAAATAATGTAGAGAAGGAAGGGTATTTTCACATTCCTACCGGTGCTTCTTTTCAGCAAATTCTCGATTCTGTGGCGCCTTATGTGAAGAATAGGGAAGCTTTTGAGGAAGTGGCGAGAGATAAAAACATGAACCGCATTTTCCATCCCGGAAGATATCAGATCAAAGAAGGGAGTAACAATACCGATTTGGTGAACATGATAAAAGCAGGAAATCAGTCGGAACATGTTTTTAGGATCGGGGATTTTGGCGATGTTTACCAAATGATTGGCCGAGTTTCCAGAAAAACTGAAATAGATTCGGCAAAGTTCATCTCAGAACTCAATAAAATTGCACAGGAAAAAGGATATAAGAATGCAGAAGACCTCAAGAAATATTTTTTTATTGATACCTATCATTTTTTCTGGACGGTAAAACCTTCGGAGTTTTTCACAAGATTTGAGGATCAATATGAGAAATTCTGGACTCCGGAACGTGTTGCCAAAGAAAAAAGCAGCGGACTTTCACGCGACGAGATTTATGCGCTGGCTTCCATTGTTTACAAAGAAAGTGGCGGAAAACCCGATGAGCAAAAGACAATCGCCGGATTGTACCTGAACCGGGTACGTAAAGGAATGAAACTTCAAAGTGACCCGACGGTCATTTATGCCATCAATCAGGACAGTGGATTTAATCAGAATATTAAAAGAGTTTTGTATAAACATTTGCGTCATCCTTCACCGTATAATACGTATGCAAACGCAGGAATCCCACCAGGACCGATCTGTATTGTGGATAAAAATTCTGTGGACGCTGTTCTGAATCCGGAGCAACATTCTTATATCTTTATGGCTGCAGATCCCGACAAACCCGGTCTTCACCGCTTTACTGCCAGCGATACGGAACATGCTGCCAATGCAAAAGATTATCAGGAATGGTTGAATTCAAAAAACATTCGTTAATATTTTTAATAAACTTTTAACACTTGCAAGTTTAACAAAATGCGTTTCTCAGCGTCTAATACGATAGCGTTCTGAAGTTTTATGCTTCCTTTTTTTGAAAATTCTTAATAAATAAATGAGGCAAAAGTTTACCCTTTTGTAATTAATAAATAAAAGAAAAAATGATTCAAACTGAAATCACCCGAATTCTTACGAGAAAATCTCTCGGGCTTACTTTCGTACTTTCAGCAGCCGCCATGGCATTTGCTCAACAGAAAATCAATGTTTCCGGCAGTATTGTGGATCAGCAAAACAATCCTGTTCCCTATGCTTCTGTCAGTTTTTCCAACAAAGCCAACACTGCTTTCAATGATGCTGCGCTTACGGATGAAAGCGGGTTTTACACACTGGAACTGGTGCCGGGGAATTATGATGTTACTGTGGAAGCGATTGATTTCAAAAGAAGAACTGCGAACAAGCAGATTTCCACTGCTGGAAATATCGGCAGCATCAGTGTGGAAGCGGAAAGTTCCACCACGCTCACTCCTACTCAGAATATTGAGGGAGTTGTGATTTCTGCGCCTGCATCCCGCCCTTATCGTGTAGAATTGGATAAAAAAGTGTACGACCCTTCTCAGGATATCATCAGCAAAGGCGGAAATTTACAGGATGTTCTCAGCAATGTTCCGTCCGTATCTGTGGAAACCGACGGTACCGTATCCATGAGAGGAAATACAAATGTGCGGTTTTTAATTAATGGAAAACCTTCTTCCATGCTAGGAATTGATGATGGTGCCAATGCGATGCAATCCATTCCTGCAGATCAGATTGAAAGAATTGAAGTCATCACGAATCCATCGTCCAAATTTGAAGCTTCCGGAACGGCAGGTATTCTGAATATTATTTTGAAAAAATCAAGAAGAATGGGCTTTAACGGAAGTGTTACGGGATCAGTTGGATATCTTCCGAATACTAGTTTAAACACCAACTTGAGCTGGAGAAGAGGTAACCTGACGTGGTTTCTGAATGGTGGTGGTGGTTACAGAAGATCGAAAGGGGTCAATAATTACGATGCACGGTTTGAAGATAGAGGGATATTGAAACAAATGCTGACACAGGTTTCTGATTCGGAAAGCAAAAATGAAATGAACAATTTCAACGGAACTGCAGGGATGGTATATGATTTCAACGACAGAACTTCTGCTAATGCTTCTATATCTTTCAGAACTTATAAGAATGATTCTGATGACTCAGTAGATAACAAAATGACTTATAATGGTATTGATATCAACAATACCGATTTTGATTTTCCCCTAAGCAAATTACGAAACACTATAGGAACTAACCAGAACAAATCTTTTCAGGGAGATTTTGGATTAGATCATAAAATTGATGACAACGGACAATTGATTTCAATGTCATTAAGCCTTCAAAAGAACCTTTCAGAGGGAGAAAGTGGCATTACCGAATTACGCAATAATGCCAATTACGGATTCGATCAAACCGTTAACAATACCGAAAGTAATACAATCATAGGAAAGATAGATTATGAGCTTCCCATTGGTGAAAATTCAAAAATTGAAGCCGGCTACCGCTTTGACAGGAACCAAAATGATTACGATTATGCTGTGTGGAATAACGGAATTGTAAATCCTGATTTCACCAGCGTTACAAATTATAGTGAAATGTTCAACGCTTTTTATGTTCAGTTCAAAAGTAAAATTGGTGAAAAATTTGCGTACCAATTGGGATTGAGGGATGAAATTTCAAAAGTAGATGTAGACTTCAAAAACCTGGTAGATCAGGAACCTGCTATTGATAAAGCTTATAACAATATCTTCCCTTCTGTTTTTTTAAGTTATAATATTTCAGACAGCGGCCAAATTTTACTAAATTATTCCAAAAGAATTAACCGTCCACGGTCATGGTTTTTGGTTCCTATGCGAAGCTATAGCAATAACGATAATATCTTTAGCGGAAATCCAAATTTGAATCCTTCTTTTGTTAATTCATTTGAACTCGGATATAGTATTCAAAAAAGAAAATTCACCATTAACCCTACCGTCTATTTCAATCATGAGGAAGATGAAACTCAAATGGTTAACCTCTATAATTTCGAGAAAAGCCGATTCGAGACCAAACCTTTCAACATTGGGTCAGAGCAGCGTTATGGTTTGGATATGAACTTTACATACGATCCATTTTCTTGGTTAAAACTGATGGGAAATCTCGACTTATTTGGCTATAAATCTGAGGGCGATTATCAATATACGACACTCATCAATGGTGTGGCAGCTCCCGCCAATATATCATTTGACGGAAATGGATTTTCAACCAGATCCAGACTTACCACAACTTTCCGGATTGACCGAACATTTAATGTTCAGTTGCAAGGTTTCTATCGGGGAGGAACGGAAACGAGCAGCTCTAAAACCGAGCCGATGTATGCCCTCAATCTGGGAGCTTCCAAAACCATCTGGGATGGCAACGGAACGATTAATTTTAATATTCAGGATATTTTTGATACCCGAAGCAGGTCTTATTACACCTTTGGAGATGGCTTCGAAAGAAAATCTTTCATGCAATGGCAACCCCGAACTTTTTCAGTGAGTCTTACTTACCGTTTCAAACAGGGTGATAAAGTAGAACAGCCAAGAAGAAAACGCGACACTAACCTCGAAGGTGGCGACGATGAAATGCCGCCAATGTAACAGAAAATGTTAGCAGATAAAAAAATCATGTTGGAAATTCCCAACATGATTTTTTTATGCCTTGTCCGAAAAATAGTAAATTTATTCTTGTTATAATCTTTTTTTTAAAAGACATTGCCTAAGTTTGAAACTTTGGCAATGTTGATTGAGTAGTAATAAAACAGGTTACTGTATATTAGTTCTTCACAGAATACACCGATTTTCTTTCTTTAATCGTTTCCAAAACTACAATATCTTTCAGTGCTTCAGGATTTATTTTGAGGGGATTTTTATCCAGAATCACAAAATCAGCCAGTTTATCTTTCTTGATGGTTCCTTTTGAATTCTCTTCAAAATATTGGTATGCAGCCCATTCTGTAAGAGATTTTAGTGCATAATAAGGACTTATTCTTTCATCCGCTCCGATAACTTTACTGGATCTGCTGATTCTGTTCACCACAGAGTACAAAATCATGGTGCTGCTCGGCAATGCAACCGGAGCATCATGGTGCTGGGTAAAGATCATTCCTTTGTTCAAAGCTGATTGTGCCGGAGAAATTTTGTCTGCTCTTTCTTTTCCTAAAGTTTCATCCGTATGCCAATCTCCCCAATAATACGTGTGCATTCCGAAGAAAGAAGGAATGATTCCTAATTCTTTATAGCTGTCCAACTGATCCATTCTCGCAGTCTGGGAATGAATACCCACCGTTCTTCTGTTCTCATTTCCGTGTTTTTTTCCAGCAGCATCTGCAGCGGCAATCAGTTCATCAATGGCAGCATCACCATTGCAGTGAGCCAGAATTTGCCAATTGTTGCTGTAAGCAGCGTCTACAAGCGAAATCGCATCATCTTCTTTTGGAAATGCAGGATATCCTTTATAGGTGTCGGGTTGTCCCGGTGGCGGAACTACATAAGGCTGAGTAAGCCAAGCTGTTTTTCCCTGAGGCGAACCGTCTAAAGAAATTTTCACTCCTGCAATCCTGAATTTATTTTTGTAATCTTTGCTCACTCCGTGCTTCTTCATATATTCCATCTGCGTTTGGATATCCGGATACACCGCAATATCTATTGGCAATTTTCCCTCATCAGCCAGTTTCGACCAGGTATTGGATGCATCAACTGTCGCTCTGCCCTCTTGCGCTGTTGTGAATCCAAAACGAACATAGGCGTTCAAACCGGCCAGTGCAATTTTTTCGTTCGCATCTGCATCCAAAACAGCCAACATTTTGAATAAAGGAATGAAGGCCGCCATTTCTTCCAATACACCGCTGGGTTTCGTAGTTCCGGGGAGTCTTCGGATAAGTCCGCCGGCAGGATCCGGAGTATTTTCATTAATATCAGACAATTCGAGTGCTTTGTGATTCATGACTGCCAAATGTCCGGACTGGTGAATAATAATGACCGGAACCGTTGTAGAAACCTTGTCCAGATCTCTTGCTGTAGGAGGAAGTTTTTCCTTTAACTGCGCATCATCATATCCAAATCCTATAATCCATCCGTATTTTCCTATCGCTTTCTTGTTTTTTCCTTTCCATTCGTTCAGCAACCTGACAATATCGTCAATGCTGTTACCGTTTCCGTCCGGAGCCGGAAGAAGATTTGCAGAAACAGCCTGAAATCCGGCATTCCAGATATGGCCGTGAGCATCTATAAATCCTGGCAACAAGGTTTTGTTTTGCAGGTCATTCATCGTAGTCTCAGAACCTTTATATTGGTTCACTTCCTGTAAACTTCCGGCGAAAAGAATTTTTCCGTCTTTCACGGCCACAGCTTCTACATACTGTGGTTCGTCGCCTTCCATGGTCAGGATGTCTCCGTTGTAATAAATGCTGTCAACAGAAACAGATTCTTTTGTTTTACAATTGCTTAAGAGTGCTAAGCTTAAAAAAAGAAACAGAGTTTTCTTCATAATTATTAATTAATAAGGTTATAATTTTATTTTTAAAAAAAGTTTTAGGGAATTGGCAAGAAGTGATGAAAAGGAAACGAAACAGTTCTTTTTAGTCACCACTGAATCGCTTTATTCCAGTATTACAAATGTAAACTTTTTGAGCAAAATAGAGGGTTGTACATTTCTTTTTTTTGAAAAAGAGCCGACAATAAGCTGAAATAAATCACTTCTACACTGATTTGTTCTTTTATTCTTTCTTATTATATCAGCTGAAATGATAATCATTCAATCTTTATAACGTCTCCACTATAGTTGGCTCAATAAGATTTTTGGAATTAATTCGGGCACTATTATTCCACAAAAAAACCAGAACTTTTTTGTTCTGGCTTTATATAAAATTCTTACGTTTGCCTATCTTGCAATATTCACGGCACGGGTTTCACGGATGACCGTTACTTTCACTTGTCCGGGATAGGTGAGTTCATTTTGTATTTTTTCCGAAATATCGTAGGAAAGCTGGTGCGATTGTTCATCAGTCACTTTTCCACTTTCTACCATCACGCGCAGTTCACGCCCGGCCTGAATGGCATAAGCACTCGAAACGCCGTCGAAACTCATGGCAGTGGATTCCAGATCCTTT
This sequence comes from Chryseobacterium lacus, assembly GCF_003336205.1. Taxonomy (GTDB): domain Bacteria; phylum Bacteroidota; class Bacteroidia; order Flavobacteriales; family Weeksellaceae; genus Chryseobacterium_A; species Chryseobacterium_A lacus. Next base: position 121,052 of record NZ_QPIE01000005.1, on the reverse strand, counting down.
AGTCTTTGAATATACGATTCCAAAACCTGACGTCTTGCTCCCGGCCTTGCTCCGGAAATACCATCCGCAACTTGAATCAGCGGTGATAATAAAGAAGTCATTTCCACTTCGTCATGGTGCGCACCAATTGCGTTGACGACTTCTGCATTTTCTCCATATTTTTCTGCCCACTGCATTCCCAAAAGTGCGTGTGGAAGTTCGGATTCCTGTTCCGGCACTTTTCCTATATCATGCAACAGCCCGGCTCTTTTGGCGAGTTTCACATTTAATCCCAGTTCTGCAGCCATCGTTGCAGCGATATTGGCTACTTCGCGGGAGTGCTGCAACAGGTTTTGTCCATAAGAGGAACGGTATTTCATTCTCCCTATAATTTTCACTAGTTCGGGATGTAACCCGTGAACTCCGAGGTCTATAATCGTTCTTTTCCCGACTTCTATAATTTCTTCTTCGATTTGTTTTCTGGTTTTTTCCACCACCTCTTCTATTCTTGCAGGGTGAATTCTTCCGTCTGTCACCAATCTGTGGAGTGAAAGCCTGGCGACTTCCCTTCTCACCGGATCGAAACAGGAAAGCAAAATAGCTTCCGGAGTATCATCCACAATAATTTCTACGCCTGTTGCGGCTTCCAAGGCACGGATATTCCGCCCTTCTCTTCCGATAATTCTTCCTTTTATTTCATCCGATTCGATATTGAAAACAGAAACAGAATTCTCAATGGCTTGCTCTGTACCGATTCTTTGGATGGTTTGAATTACTATTTTTCTGGCTTCACTTTTCGCATTCAGTTGAGCCTCTTCCATGATTTCCTGCACGTGTGCCTGCGCTCTGGTCTTGGCTTCTGCTTTCATGGCTTCTACCAATTCGGCTTTGGCTTCTTCGGCAGTGTAATGTGACAGCTTTTCGAGGATTTCCACTTTCTGCGTCGTGATGGTCTCCAATTCTTCCTGTTTTCTTTCCAGAATTTCATGCTTTTTGGCATAATCGGCAATTTGTCTATCCAGATCTTTTTCCAGCTTTCCGGTTTTGCTCAATTCATCATTCAGCTTTTGTTCTTTATCGCGGATGCGTTTTTCAATTTCCTGAATTTTCTTTTCCCGATTCTGAATTTCGGTATCATGCTGTGATTTCAGTTCCAAAAATTTCACTTTGGCTTGAGCTTCTTTTTCTTTTCTTACGGATTCTGCTTTTACGTTGGAGTTTTCTATGATATTCTCAGCGTTTTTCTTGGCATCTTCTATAATAAATTTAGCTTTTGTATTGAGGCTGCTTCTGGAAAATAACAGCCCCATGAGAATTCCTGCTGCCAAGGCTACAAAGCCGATAATAATAGTGGTAAGTGTCATATATATTAAGTTTTTATTTCTAAATATTTTGATATTAAGTTCTTAAGGATCACACGATGGTCCCTATTTTTTCATAAAAAAACCTACAACAGTTCAGGTGATAAGAGTAAACTCCTAATCAACACGATTTGAACTGATTTCCTTTGTCTGTAATCCGCAAAATGCGGCACGCCATTCAAAGGACATTTGTTCGGTAATTGTTTAGCGTTGAGTTTACCTTTAATGTGTTAGAACTATTGTAGGCAGTTTTTTGGAAAAGAAAAATCTACTTTTCCAGTGCTTCCAGGTTTTGGTTGATTTTTTTCAGCCGTTCGGAGGAAGCTTTAATATTGTTTTCATTGGCCAGCGCAGTTACTTCTGCATTGGTTCCCAGTTTCAGTGCACACATCGCAAGAGCATCCTGCTTGTCGCGCACATCAAAATTCTGTTCAAAATCTTTAATCATGAGTTCAATCTGCTTCCCGACTTTGCGCAGTGTTTCTTCTTCTGCTGCGGGAACATTCAGCGGGTATACTCTTCCTGCAATATTAATGGTAATTCGTCTTACATCCATTACAATCCGCTGTTTTGAAGTTCGGCAATGCAGAAATCTACTTCTTTGATGAGGCGGTTCAGGTGGTTTTTCATCAGCCTGTTATGTTCCGGATTTCCTGCTATTGCTGAATAAAGTTTTATATTTTTTTGTTCTTCTGCTAATACCTGATTTTTTTTTCTCTCTTCATCATATTTTTCCTTCAGTTCTTGGAGCTCTTCATTTAGAGCGATATATTCTTTGGAAAGCGACTGATAATTTTTGCTAATTGCCGCAATTCTGTTTTCCAGTTCCAAAAAATGTTGTTCTAAATCTTTGAGCATTTCAGGTTTTTAAAATTCTAACATTTAAGCAAAAATATAAAATTTAAATGATGAATCAATTACAAAACCTCTTCTTTTTTGTTTTACTACGAAAATAAAAAAGAGAAAGCGTGGGTAACTTTCTCTTTATCTTGATATTGTATTGATTTTTATTCAAATTTCAGCGTGAACATAAACGCTCTGGTTTGCAATGTAGAAACTGCTTTTGCCCAATATGGCGGCGTTGCCGGATTATCGGCTACCATTTCATTGTTCATGAAAAAGGTACCGCGAATTCCCGGAGTCAGCTTGAAACGATTGAAATAAATCTGAATTCCGATTTCGGCAGACCATGCGAAATTATGCGTGGTAGAACGAAAAACCTGTTGAAGATTATCATCATCACTGTTGGCATTTGATTGTAAATTAACTACATAATTAACTCCGGCAGCAACATAAGGGCGGGTATTGTACCATCTTTCTCCGTGCATTTCCACAAGTACTGGAATATCCAACATGGTAGATTTTACTCTTCTCACCCGATCATCTTCATCCATTGGAAAAGGGATAAAAGGAGGATTGGTAAGCGTTCCGGCCGCATATTGATCATTGGACTGGGTATTGAAAACAATTTCTCTTTCAGCAAACTGTAATCCTGGCTCCAACCTCAGATCAAAATAATCATTCAGCCTCATTTTTCCGATAAGTCCGGCACCAAAACCACCCATCGGTTTGGCCGAAACCAGATTATGATTGCCACTCATCCCGTATCTTGGGTGCAAAACCGTATGGAAATCAAACAAATTTCCGTTAAGATAAAAGCCCCAGCTGAATTTCTGATGATCAAAACTCTCCAACCTGTCCATTCTGTCTCTGGTTCGGAACTGAGCATCAGCCAGTGTCGCAAATGTAAAGGATACTAAAACCAGTGATTTTAATAAAATTTTATTCATGTGTATATTTAATTTTTCTTACCCATTTCTTTAACGCCGTACTATTTGGTGGCTTTATAAATGGTGGCAATCCCTAAACTTAGTTTTTTATATTCCACTTTTTTGAATCCTGTTTCCAGCAGGATCTGTTTCATTTTTTCTCCGAACGGAAATGCATTTACCGAATCGGGCAGATAAGTATACGCGCGGTTATCCTTGGAAACCAATCTTCCAATCATCGGAAGAATATTTTTAAAATAAAACATATACAGCGGTGCCAAAAGGCCTTCCACTTTGGAAAATTCCAAAATATAAACGCTTTTTTCTTTCTTCACCACTCTTCTCAGTTCCGCCAATCCTTTGTTCAGATTTTCAAAATTCCGGACTCCAAATGCTACGGATACCGCATCAAAACGATCGTCTTCAAACGGCAACTGTTCAGCATCACCTTTCTGTAGTAAAATTCTGCCGTCTAAATTAAGTTTTTTTATTTTAACAGCACCAACATTTAACATTTGTTGCGATAAATCCAATCCTACAACCTTCGCACCGGTTCCTTTTTGAATGGCAATGGCCAAATCGCCGGTTCCTGTTGCCACATCCAGGACTTCTTTTACATCATCTTTCTTCATCCATTTGGTCAGCGTATTGCGCCAGATGACGTCGATCTTCAAAGAAAGAACATGATTGAGCAAATCATACTTGGGAGCGATATTATCAAACATATCCTCCACTTCACTTTTTTTGCTCGCCTCGGAATTATACGGCTTCACCGGATCTGTATTGCTCATTAAAATTGATAATGTTCTTTATAATAATTTAAAAAATCCTGTTTCCGGAATATTTTCGTCCGGGTTTCTGTCTTTTGAATATTTTTGATAATGCGGTCGTAATTTTCATTAACATTATAATAGAAATCCTCCGCATACAAAGATTTGAAGTGTTTTGGCGCTCCGAAATAATTTTCATTATCAATCGTCGTCGTTCCCAATGTCATTAGTAGGGAATCTTTATCAACATCATATCCGTAATATTGGGTATGGATATAATAATCCTGATGTGCAATATTCACCATTCCGCGTTGCCTCGCGACAGTAAACGCAGAATCATATAGCAATTTCTTATGTTTATCAAAAACCTGAATGCTGTTCTGGCCTTTATTCAGATCCACTTCTACATATTGCCCACCGGAAATAATTTTCTCTGCACCTTTATTGAGTTTAAAATAATAGGTTTCTGAAGTGGGATTATCTACCAAATAAGCATCCTTTTTGGCCAGAAACAGGAAGTATATTCCGAAAGCCATCAGAACGGCAACAACAGAGATAAGGAAACCTTTTAAGGCAGGACTCATTTTCATATCCGTTATGGAGATTTTTGCAAATTTAATAATAATTTTCATTCTGCCTTATAGATTTTAATTCATACATTTGCAATTAATTTTTTTTACTTTTTTTACAAAATGCCCAATACAGTTATCATAGGCTCAGGCAGTTATTTACCGCCTAACATCATTGGCCGCAAACACTTTATGGATACCACTTTTTTCACGGACAGCGGTGAGAAAATTGATAAGCCTGCAGAAGAGATTATTGGAAAGTTTGTTGAAATTACCGAGATTGAAAACCGCCGATATATTGATGATGATCAAATGAATTCTGACATAGGCTATGAAGCTTCCAAAAAAGCCATTGCTTCTGCCGGAATAGATCCTGAAACGCTGGATTACATTATTTACGCCAGTAATTTCGGAGACGCTACCTCGGATGCCCGCCCGAATCTGATGCCGAATCTGGCTTCAAGGGTCAAGAATAAACTGGGAATCAAAAACAGAAAATGCATCACCTACGATATGGTCTTCGGATGTCCCGGCTGGGTAGAAGGAATGATTCTGGCCAATCATCTCATTAAAGCCGGAGTTGCCAAAACAATTCTCGTCATCGGAGCCGAAACACTGAGCAGAGTGACTGATCCCTACGACCGGAATAAAATGATTTTCGCCGATGGCGCAGGAGCTACCATAGTACAGGCAACCGAAGAGGAAAATGTCGGAATTATTGCCAGCAATACCGTTTGCGACAATGATGTTGAAATCACCTATCTTGAAAGTGCGCCTTCTCTCAATAAAGAAGCGGATCAGAATGAACTCTACATCCGCATGCAGGGAAGAAAAATATATGAATACGCGCTGAAAAACGTTCCCGATGCCATCAAAACCACGATAGATGATGCCGGACTGAGTATTGAAGATATCGACAAAATATTGCTGCATCAGGCGAATGCAAAAATGGATCATGCCATTATTGACAGGCTGATGAGACTTTATGGCAAAAAAAAATATGATGAAATCGTGGCACCAATGACCATTCAGGAGCTTGGAAATTCTTCCGTAGCGACTATTCCTACCATGTATGATCTTATTGTTAGCGGCCAAATGGAAGGGCAACAATTCAAAGAAAAAGGAAATATCGTTTTTGCTTCTGTAGGAGCAGGAATGAACATCAACGCGATTGTTTACCGGTTTCCGTAAATGAGTCACAAATACAGAATAGGGCACAGAATTTGAGAATTTTCTGTGCTTTTTTATTTTAATATGCAGAAAAACCTTCTCATTTTTACCGCCATTATATTCGTCCTGGAATTTTATGTGTTTCAGGCTTTCAAAATGGTTACCGAAAAACAATGGGCGAGAACAGCCTATTGGATTATTACCGTCTCCGTCTATGCCCTTCTCGTTTATCTGATCCTTAGTTTCAGCAAAGCAGAAGGCGGACATTATCGTATTCAGTTCATCGTTTCGCTTTTTTTAATATTTGTAGTTCCTAAACTTTTAGCCGTTATTTTTCTTCTGATTGATGATCTTTTCCGGCTGATGGAATTCGGAACCCACTCTTTATCAGGAAATTCAGACAAAGGATATCCCGGACGAAGAAAATTTTTGGGCCTTGCCGGACTTGGGCTTACGGGACTGTTCGCTATTTTGTTTACGGATGGCATCCTGTTTGGAAAATACCGGCACACTGCCAGAAAAGTGAAATTAAAAATTCCAGGGCTTCCGGAAAGTTTCAAAGGATACAGAATCGTTCAGATTTCAGATATTCATAGCGGAAGCTTCAAGAATCCTGAAAAACTGTACCCGGCCATAGATTTGATTAATGAACAGAATCCGGATCTCGTTCTGGCTACGGGCGACACCGTCAATAATTATGCTGAAGAATTCATTCCTTTTATTCCGCTTCTTTCCAAAATACAATCGAAAGACGGCAAATTTTCGGTGTTGGGGAATCATGATTACGGACATTATGCAGAATGGCACTCCAAGGCAACCAAAGACCGGAATGTTCCCGAGCTGATTCGTTTGAAAAGTCAAGCGGGTTTTGAAACCCTGAGAAATGAACACCGGATTATTGAAAGAAATGGTGAAAAGCTTTACCTCATTGGCGTGGAAAATTGGGGTTTGAAACCTTTCCCGCAATATGGTGACTTGGACAAAGCGACAAAGGGCATTCCACCGGAAGCCGCAAAAATTTTGATGAGCCACGATCCTTCTCACTTTGATGAAAAAGTAAAAGACCATCCGTCCAATATTCAGCTTACCGTCTCCGGGCATACCCACGGAATGCAGTTTGGCCTCGATTTAAAAAATATAAAATGGAGCCCTGTGCAATACCGTTACAAAAAATGGGCAGACCTGTACGAAAGCGCAGGCAAATTCCTGTATGTGAATCGTGGTTTCGGGGTTATCGGCTATCCCGGAAGAGTTGGAATATTACCCGAAATTACGGTTTTTGAACTGAGCTAATAATAAAATTTGACAAAAACAGAGCCGGTTTCAGGGAAGCCGGCTCATTTAAAACTCAAGGGTAATAATAAAAATAACCCAAAACTCTATACCATGCCCTTCCCGAGTTTTATTTTCAAATTATCAATCATATCTTTAGTCATTTCTGGCAAACCGAACTCATAGTTCAGTCCCCAATCCTGCTTCGCAACGGAATCGTCGATAGAAGCGGGCCACGAATCGGCAATTGCCTGACGGAAATCCGGTTTATAATCTATGGTGAAACCTGGAATTTCTTTCTTAATTTCAGCCGCCAAATCTGCAGGTGTAAAAGACATTCCCCCTAAATTGTACGAGGTACGAATCGTAATATTTTCTTTCGGAGCTTCCATTAATTGTAAAGTGGCATTGATCGCATCTTCCATGTACAACATCGGCATCGCCGTATTTTCACTGATGAAACTGGTGTAACTTCCTTTCTCTACAGCATCATAAAAAATTTCTACAGCATAATCTGTCGTTCCTCCGCCGGCAGGGGTTTTCCAGGAAATGAGGCCGGGATAACGGATACTTCTTACATCGACACCATATTTTTCAAAATAATATTCGCACCATTTTTCACCCGCGAGTTTTGAAATTCCATATACTGTGGAAGGATTCAAAACCACCTCCTGAGCAACATTTTCTTTGGGAATTCCTTTCCCAAAAACAGCGATGGAACTGGGCCAGAATATTTTATTAATGAGGCCTTCTTTGGCCATTTCACAAAAATTAATCAAGGGTTCCACATTCAGTTTCCATGCAAAAAGCGCCTGTTTTTCGGAAGTTCCGGAAAGCAATGAAGCCAAATGATACACTGTAGTAATATGATAATCCTGAATTACCTGCCGCACCAACTGGGTATTGGTAACGTCCATCCTTTCATAATATTTTGCATTGGTAGTAGTACTATCCCAACGATCCAGCCCGGAAGCCACTACATTTTCTTCTCCGTGAATTTCAATCAGCCTGTTGGTAAGTTCGGTGCCGATTTGTCCTAAAGCACCGGTAATAAGTATTTTTTCCGTGGAAGACTCCATGATCATATTTTGATTTTATACAAATTTAAAGATTTAATCCTATTTCTGACACAGTTTTTATTCCTAAAAAAAGAATAATTGATCAGTATTTTTTTTAACTAATAATGTCTTAAATGATTACTTTCAGGCTCGCGGGCACTACTTTGATGTTGACCGGCGAAGGAATTGCATGATATTCCCCGTCCAAATGCCAGTCTTCCGTATCTGCGTTCACGTTCATCCCCGACGTGGAAACAATCGAAACATAACTGTCTTCTTTCAGGCGTTTTGTAAACATCCTGTACGCAAACAGCAACCCGTATGTAAATGGGAACTTTTTCACCAAAACTGCTTCTGCTAGACCATCAGTTTTGTCGGCGTTTGGAGCAATGTAAGCGTGATTTCCAAACTGACGGGTGTTGGCGACGTTCAGCATCAGATAATGGCCATTATATTTCTTAAACTGCTCTTCAGGAAATGATAAATGAACCGGTTGATACCGAAAAAAGACAGCAAGACTGACTTTAATATAATTTAAAAAACCCCGCGTTGTTTTTTCAAATTCCTTCACTACTTTACTGTCAAACCCCACTCCTGAAACATTAATGGATAAACGCCCGTTTACCGTCACTGTATCTATTTTCTGAAATTTATTCTTCTTAATCTTTTCCAAAAGCTGGTCCAGGTTTTTTCCGAAATTCGTTTCATTGGCAAAGCCATTTCCCGAACCTGCGGGATAAATTGCGAGCTTTTTATCGGTATGAATAAGATGTTGAGCAACGGAAGAAATGGTGCCGTCACCACCTACTGCCACAAAAATTTCTATCGAATTGAAATGTTCTTTAATAAAACGATCGGTTCCTTCAATAGATTCGGAAATATAATAGATAGGATGATCTATTTTCTCCTGAAGTTCATTCAGGAAAGGCTGATAATTTTTTTTGGCCGAGTGTGGATTGATGATAAAAGCAACGTGCTGCATATTTAACTAAAGTTTCTTGCTTATGGAATCTGCATTCTCTTTTTAAATTCAGGCGTCAAGGCAGTTGAAAGTTCTTTAAAAGGAATGGTAATATGGATAATGCCTGAGGAATAAGGAGCAATTTCGTACTGTCCGTAGACGAAAGTAATTGAATCTGAATTGAAATAAAAATTACGGTTGAACGAAACAGAATTGGGTTCAAAAAACTCAGCTTTTCTTTCTCCTGCATACTTTAAAAGCAATGTGTTCCAGTCTATCTGCGAAGGATTCAAAATATCTGAAAGCTCTACATATTTCTGCTCCTTAACATCTGCGGTTTTATAAATTTCGTAGGCATAACCGTGAGCACCGCCGGTATATCCATATCCGGTATAACGAAGCGTGAGGTAGTAATTTTGATCAGAAAAAATTTCCATGATGGAATGTCGGTCCCAGGTTTGGGGGAATTCCGGCATATAGGACTTGCTTTCTTTTTTCATCTCATTCATATACTCCTGCAAATCGTTGTGTAATGCAGCTTGCACTTCTTCCCGTGAATAAGATGTCAACGTTTTACTTTTCGGAAGAACATCTATATAAAGACTGTCCAACACTACTTTATCTATCCCGGTGAATACCAAAACTTTTTGACGGTATTCAACAGTCAGAGTATTGGAAATCTTCAACGTATCTCCTACGCTCAGGGAATCCATGGACATCATTTTTGCGACCGGAATAGTATCTGTATCCTGCAAAGTTTCATTGATGTCCATCTTTTTCTGATTACAGGACATCAGAAGATACGCCAGAAATAAAAGACTGAGATTTTTCATTTTTATCAATTTTGAATTGGCTGAATATACAAAAAGCCGTCCATTTTGACGGCTTTTATTTAGAGTTGAAGCTTACACATCAATTCTAGCGTAGCGGGCATTCTTCTCAATAAAATCCCTTCTTGGCGGAACCTCATCTCCCATCAGCATCGAAAATACATTATCTGCATCTGCCAAGCTTTCGATAGTAACTTGCTTCAAAGTTCGGTTATCTGGGTTCAGGGTGGTTTCCCAAAGCTGTTCTGCATTCATTTCCCCAAGACCTTTGTACCGCTGAACTTCTACTCCTTTGCCATCAGCAGACATTTCCAGCGTTTTTTCTTCTCTTTCTTTTTCGTTCCAAGCATACACTTTTTTATTTCCTTTTTTCAAAAGATAAAGCGGCGGAGAAGCGATATAAATGTAACCCTGTTCAATCAATTCTTTCATATATCTGAAAAAGAAAGTAAGAATCAAGGTGGAAATGTGAGATCCGTCAATATCAGCATCTGTCATAATTACTACTTTATGGTATCTTAATTTGCTAATATTCAAAGCCTTGCTATCTTCTTCAGTTCCTATGGAAACGCCGAGTGCCGTATAGATATTTTTGATTTCTTCGTTTTCATACACTTTATGAAGCATGGATTTTTCCACATTCAGAATTTTACCTCTCAAGGGAAGGATGGCCTGAAAGTGTCGGTCGCGGCCTTGTTTCGCTGTTCCGCCGGCGGAATCCCCCTCTACCAGAAATAGTTCTGAAATTTCAGGATCTTTGGAAGAACAGTCGGCCAATTTACCGGGAAGCCCCGCACCGCCCATCGGCGATTTGCGCTGTACCATTTCTCTGGCTTTCTTGGCAGCCTGTCGGGCTTTTGCGGCTAATACTACTTTCTGAACAATCAGTTTAGCTTCGTTGGGATGTTCTTCCAGAAAGTTGGTCAGCATCTCGCCTACTATTTTATCCACTGCTCCTGAAACCTCAGAGTTTCCGAGTTTTGTTTTGGTTTGCCCCTCAAACTGAGGCTCCATCACTTTCACGGAAATTACAGCCGTCAATCCTTCCCGGAAATCATCACCCGTAACTTCTACTTTTTCTTTGGCAGGAAGTCCCAATTCATCTGCGAATTTCTTTAAAGTTCTGGTTAAAGCTCTTCTGAAACCAGCCAAGTGTGTTCCGCCTTCATGGGTATTAATATTATTAACATAAGAATGCAGATTCTCGTTGAAGGAAGTGTTGTAACGCATCGCCACTTCCACGGGAATTCCTTCACGTTCACCTTCCATGAAAATCACGCTGTCCATAATGGCCTCGCGGTTTCCATCAATATATTCTACAAATTCTTTAAGTCCGCCTTCGGAATAAAATGTTTCAGATTTAAAAGTTTCGTCTTCATTCCGTTCCCTTTCATCGGTTAAAGTAATGGTGATCCCTTTGTTAAGATAAGACAGCTCGCGCATTCTGCTGGCCAGGGTATCATAATTATACACAAGTTCCGTAAAGATAGTATCATCCGGCTGAAAGTACTGTTGAGTTCCTTTTTTATCGCTATCGCCAATTTTTTCCACATCAGCCTTGGCTTTTCCGCGTGAGTACATTTGCTGATAAACGTGGCCGTCACGATACACTGTGGTGACCATTTCTGTAGAAAGTGCATTAACGACAGACACACCAACACCGTGAAGTCCGCCGGATACTTTATAAGAATCTTTATCGAATTTCCCACCTGCTCCAATTTTCGTCATAACGACTTCCAATGCAGATTTTTGCTCTTTTTCGTGAAAATCTACCGGAATACCCCGTCCGTTATCGGTAACTTCTATGGCATTATTCTCCTTAATAGTTACTGTAATGGTGTCGCAGTGTCCTGCCAAAGCCTCATCGATAGAGTTATCCACCACTTCATAAACTAAATGGTGCAGACCTCTTACACCTACATCACCTATGTACATGGAAGGCCGCATACGAACGTGCTCCATTCCTTCCAGTGCCTGAATACTGCTTGCTGTATATTGTTTATTGCTCATAATTAAATTTAGATATTAAATGAGATTTAGCTCCCCCAACACTAAAAAAAATTTCAAAAAATGTCTGAAATCTAAAGTCTGAGGCGTGAAATCCCGCTAATGAAAAGACTAGCAAATATCGGAAAAATTAATGAGATATGAAAGCGAAATCACACAGGAAAATGATGAAAAATAATGAAAACTGAATATAAAAAAAGTTCCCGAATCAGGAACTTTTTTATCTTAATTATTTGATATCAACATCATTAACAAATCTCCATCTTTTTTCTCCACTTTCATCAGATTGTGTTTGGATAAATTTTTGGAAGCTTTATCCCATTTCTTCCCAGAAAGCTGGCTTCTTTCCTTCACTTCTGATAGTGACATAGGCTCCGACTGGGAGTTCAGAATTTCGACAATCACTTTTTCATCTTCGCCAAGTTCAATTTGCGACGTGTTTTTTTCCGGCTTCATTTGCGGGAAGAACAGCACTTCCTGAATGCTCGCATTATTGGTAAGAAACATAATGAGCCTGTCCATCCCGATTCCCAAACCTGAAGTCGGCGGCATTCCGTATTCCAAAGCGCGAAGAAAATCGTGATCAATGAACATGGCTTCATCATCTCCTTTTTCGGAAAGTTTCATTTGTTCTTCAAAACGTTCGCGCTGATCTATAGGATCATTCAACTCGGAGTACGCATTGGCAATTTCTTTTCCGCATACCATCAGCTCAAAACGTTCTGTCAGGCCTTCTTTGCTGCGGTGTTTTTTAGTGAGCGGCGACATTTCTATCGGATAATCGGTAATGAAAGTAGGCTGTATAAAATTGCCCTCGCATTTTTCACCGAAAATTTCATCAATCAGTTTGCCTTTCCCCATCGTTTCGTCTACCTCAATACCGATAGATTTTGCAAAATCGAATAATTCCTGCTCGGTTTTTCCGGTGATATCGAAACCTGTAAATTTCTGAATGGCTTCTGTCATGGAAATCCGCGGATACGGTGCTTTCCAGTTAATAGTGTGTTCCCCGAACTGTGATTCTGTAGTTCCATTAACTTCTTTAGCGGTAAATTCCAGCAGTTTTTCTGTGAAATCCATCATCCAGTGGTAATCTTTATAGGCAACATAAATTTCCATTGCCGTAAATTCCGGATTATGAGTGCGGTCCATTCCTTCATTTCTGAAGTTTTTTGAGAATTCATAAACCCCGTCAAAACCACCTACAATCAATCTTTTCAAATACAGTTCGTTGGCAATTCTTAGATACAAAGGAATATCGAGCGCATTGTGATGCGTAATAAACGGCCGCGCTGCAGCACCACCGGGAATCGGTTGCAGAACAGGCGTTTCTACTTCAAAGTATCCGGCATCATTAAAAAAAGTTCGCATGGCATTGAACATTTTTGTTCTTTTCACAAAAACTTCTTTCACATGCGGATTTACCGTTAAATCCACATAACGCTGTCTGTATCGCAGTTCAGGATCGTTGAAAGCATCATGAACTACACCATTTTCATCGGTTTTCGCCTGTGGTAAAGGTCTTAATGCTTTGGTAAGAAGGGTGAAATTTTTCACCATCACCGTCATTTCTCCGACCTGAGTTTTAAACAGTTCACCTTCAATTCCTATAATATCACCTATATCCAAAAGGTGTTTGTAGACTTCATTATAAAGCTCTTTATTGTCTCCCGGGCATATTTCATCGCGGTTAAAATAAACCTGAATCCTCCCTTCGGAATCCTGAAGTTCTGCGAAACTCGCCTTTCCCTGAATTCTTCTCGACATCAGACGGCCGGCAATTTTCACCTTTTTATTCTCCTCAAAACTTTCTTTGATGGTTTTGGTGGTATCGGAAATGGTGTATTCAGCAGCCGGAAATGCATCAATTCCCATGGCTGTCAGTTTTTGTAATTTTTCGCGGCGGATGATCTCCTGTTCAGATAACGACATTTTGTATAGCTTTAAAGGTGGCAAATTTACGGATTTCTGATGAGTTTAAAATCCTGCGTTTTGATCCTGCAAAAAGTTTCTTACTTTCGCTGCAGGAATGGTTATGAAAATTCTTGTTTTAGACAACTACGACAGTTTTACCTACAATTTGGTTCAGATGACAGAACAGATTGTGGGCCACCCTATTTTTGTCGCTAAAAATAATGAAATCGGCCTGAAAGAAATAGAGGAATTCGACAAAATCATCCTTTCACCAGGACCGGGAGTTCCTTCTGAAGCGGGAAATCTTCTTGATGTGATTCAAGAATTTCATCACAAAAAACCAATTTTGGGAGTTTGTCTCGGAATGCAGGCTATTGCCGAAGTTTTTGGCGGAAGCCTGATCAACCTGAAACAGCCTTTTCACGGCGTAGCTACAAAAGCAATTCGAATAAAAGAATGTAGGTTGCTGAAAAACCTTCCCGACTCTTTTGACGTCGGAAGATATCACAGTTGGGCCGTAACGACAGAAAATTTTCCTGATGAACTAGAAATTACTTCACTGGATCCTGAAGGCAGAATCATGTCTCTGCAACACAAAAAATATCCTGTTCACGGTGTACAGTTTCACCCGGAAAGCATTCTCACACCTTTTGGGAAAACAATTCTGAGCAATTTTCTGAAATAAAAACTGCTACTTACACAATTGTTATTCTCTGCATAAGAACATTATTTTGTACCTTTGTCCGTCAAAATCATTCTCATGACCATTACCCAAAATAAAACGATACAATTTCAGGATCTTGGAATTACCGATTATATGGACGCCTTTGCGAAGCAGGAACAGCTGATGAAATCCATCATCGATCTGAAAACCACAAACCGTGACCGCACTGATGGAAATATCGAAGAAACTCCCAATTATTTTCTTTTTGTAGAACACCCTCATGTTTATACTTTAGGGAAATCTGGGGATGAACACAATATGCTCGCCAACGAACATAAATTAAAGGAAATCAACGCTACTTTCGTGAAAACCAACCGTGGCGGCGATATTACTTATCATGGTTTCGGACAAATTGTAGGCTACCCTATTGTCGATCTGGATAATTTTAAATCGGACATCCACCTCTACATGAGAAATCTGGAAGAAGTCATCATCCGCGTGATTGAAGAATACGGTCTGAAAGGCGAACGAAGTGAAGGCGAAACCGGCGTTTGGCTGGATGTAGGACGGCCTTATGCCAGAAAAATATGTGCTCTGGGTGTGAAAACTTCCAAATGGGTGACGATGCACGGATTTGCGCTGAACGTGAATACCGATTTGAGGTATTTTGAATACATCATTCCTTGCGGTATCAAAGACAAAGCGGTCACTTCCCTCGCTCGCGAACTGGAACGGAATTTTACTGAAGAAGAAACTGCTGAAGTTAAAGAGAAAATCAAAAAGCATTTCATTGATGTGTTTGGAGCCCGCTTTGAAATTCTGAACAAGTAAGCCTTCATTCATGTTTAGCAAAGAAGAAGCCGCCCAACTGAAAAAAGAATTCTGGACTGCTTTTGGAAAAAGTTTTCCGAGGAAATGGATTCTGTATGATACCAAAATCAAGGATTTTTCATTCAAATTCAGCGCAGATAATAAGAAAGCAGAAGTTTCATTGGATATTGAAATGAAAGATGAACTGTTCCGGAATGCGTATTATGAAAAAATATGGTCCTTGGAAAAGATTCTTGAGGAATATATCGGCCAATTCCAGAAAGACGAATTTTATACGTTAGATAACGGCAAAGTGATCAGCCGAATCTGGGCCGAAAAAACCGGAGTTTCCATCTTCAACAAAACTTCCTGGCGGGACATCTTTGAATTCTTTATCGAAAAAATGGACGGCTTCGAACGCTTCTATCTGGAGTATGAGGATTTCATAAAGGATGTGTGAGTCTAATGGCGCTAATTCAGGTTTTATAAACTCATCAATTTTTCTCACCCTCGAAGGGTGTTGCAAGCTGAGGGATTGTTTTGCGCACAGATTCCACAGATGATTGTGTTGCTTTGCTTATTTGCAAATTTGCTTTGAAACTTCATTCTGTTTTTCTTTAAAGTACTCCGGCGGGAAGCGGTACTCATCCTGCAATTCTCCCTGTGCGTAATCCGCCATAACCAGCAGGACTGAGCATTCGTCAAGTGCCTGAATGGAACTTGCATACCCTGCAGGAATATGTAATATGTCCATCTGATCTGCGGTCAGAACATACTCTAACTGAGGCAAGTCCGGAGAAGGGTTTTCCCAATCGTCAATTTCTATGAGGAGGACTTTAAACTTTCCAGTCAATGCAGAAAACCAGCGCTGTTCCACTGCATGGCCCTGCCATGCCCTTACGGACACGGTATCAGTATTCCGCAGGGTAAATACCTTTTTAATTCCCTGATCTGTCAGACATTCACTAAAGATATTATTGTACGCGATGCTCCCTCGGGCATCTTTATGAATGCTTCCCTCTATGAGTTCCGGTTTCATTATTGTGTTTTTTCGATTCGCAAATCGTTCAGTTTTATAATTCGCTGAACCCTCGATTAAACGGCTAAAATAAGGAAAATGTTAATTGTTTAAATGATTAATTGTTTTAATCGGTTAAATGTTTAAATGATTAACCTATTGCGCATTTGAGAATTAGATAAAAAAAGACTGTTCATTTGGTTAAAAAACCGTATATTTATTTGATTACCAATCGATTAAATACATGAGCAATCTTATTAAAAACCACGAAATTATTTTTAAAAGAATTGACAAATACTTGTAAACATATTGAATCAACCAAGCACGGCGAATCTTTGGTGTAAATAACCCTTACCTATCTACGTCTGCAACAGACTCCTGTGCAGAGCACTAAAATTTTCGTTGTCATTATTTGTAATATTTTCGTTTTAAAAACAGGCTTGCCCGAACCAGTAAAATTAAAACAGGAACTTCTACCAAAGGGCCGATGACACCCACAAATGCCTGAGGCGAGTGAATCCCGAAAACTGCGATAGCCACTGCAATGGCCAATTCAAAGTTGTTACCAGTAGCTGTAAATGCAATAGATGCGTTCTTGTCGTAAGGGACTTTTAGAAATTTACTGATGAAAAAACTCAGGAAAAACATCACTACAAAATAAATGATTAAGGGTATCGCTATTTTTAAAACATCCAAAGGCAATTCCAGTATTTTGTCGCCTTTTAAACTGAACATCAGCACGATGGTAAATAGTAAAGCATACAATGTAATAGGCGATATTTTTGGAACAAACTTCCTATTATACCATTCAATACCTTTCGATTTTACGAGATAATAACGGCTTACGAAACCAGCAAAAAAAGGAATGCCCAAATAAATCAAAACACTTTGTGTAACGTCTTTCATGGAAACGCTGACACTGAAATTGGCTAAACCTAATGTATTGGGCAATATGTTGATGAACAGCCAAACGAAAAAACTATAAGTCAAAATCTGAAAAATGCTGTTTAGAGCGACCAATAATGCGGTATATTCTCTGTTTGCTTTTGCCAGATCGCTCCACACAATAACCATTGCGATGCACCGTGCCAAACCGATTAAAATTAATCCCGACATATATTCGGGCTCGTTGCGTAAGAATAAAACGGCTAATCCAAACATCAAAACGGTACCGATAACCCAGTTCAGCAAAAGGGAAATAGCTATTACTTTTCCGTCCTTTAAAGCTTTAGGCAATAAGGTGTAATCCACTTTCGCCAAAGGCGGATACATCATCAATATCAATCCGATAGCTAAGGGAATATTGGTTGTGCCAACAGAAAGAGAATTTGTAATATTTGAAATATTAGGAAAGAAATACCCCAACCCCACACCAAACGCCATTGCAAGGAATATCCATAAGGTTAGATATCTGTCAAGAAATTTTAGTTTTGCTTGCATCTGTTACTTTTTAATCATTGAAAAAACATAGAACATTTCGGCAGCTATCTGCAAACTTCTTTCTGCATAAACTTTGGTCTGTTCTGTTGTACCGTCAGAAATTTTCGGGTCTTCAAATGTGATAGGTATTCTTTGTTCTGCTCCTCCTATAAACGGACATCCACCGTCTGCTTGCGAACAGGTCATAATGGCTGCGAAGGCTGATACAGGATTGAAAAGACTATCATATTTTTTTGAAAATCCGATGATAGGCAAAGCATTATCGCTGTACTTTATGGCATATACAGGGTTGTGGGTATCTGCAATTTTGAAAATAGTAAATCCCTGTTCTGTCAATGTTTCTGCAACTTTCGGGAATAGTGCTGTCTCTTCTGTTCCCCCTGAATAACAATACACGTTTGGAATATTAAAATGTGCTGATGCTACCTGTGCCCAAACCTGGGATAAATGGCTTCTTCGAGAATTATGGGTACAGATGAAATTGATAATGATATCCTGTTGGCTATTTACTTTTTGTTGTATAAAATCTATCAACGGCTGTACTATGGTTTTACGTTCTTCACTGATGCGGTGAACGTCTATTTTGTTGTTAATGACTTCGATTAGTTTTTGATACATCGTATTTTGTTTTGTGGTTAGCAACAGCCCGAATTTGGCGAACAAGAAGATGTTTGAGCCGTTTGCAATTCCGACAATTTTATTTTCTGTTTTTCTTGTGGCATTCCACATTGGTCTTGGGCTAAACAAGCAGTTGTTTTGTTTTGCAAAATGAAATTTGTTCCGTCAAACGCTAACGAATATTTCCCAATCGTGTCGCTTTGATATTCTACTTCAATTTCTGCATCTTCAATGCCTAACTTCTCTTCAGATAGTTTAATGATGTTTAAAAGTTTAGCGGGTTTTAAACGATGTTCAAAATCATTGGCATTCCATAGTTGAAAATTTACCGTTTTTTCTGTGCGAATGACGCCGCCACAATCAATAAAATTTTTGGTTACCATTCCAACTTCAGTAACGTGAAAATGTTCTGGAACGAAAGAGCCATTTTCAAGTTTGAAACTTACAGTTTCTAAGGTAGGCAACAGAGCTTTTACTTGTGATAATTTCATGTTTGTATTATTTTATTAGCAACAATTTTGGTTTTTCAGGGTGAGTTTTGCCGAAATATTCGTAAAATATTTTTGTAGCTCTTCAATCGTATTTTCATCAATGCAGTAGCAAATCGTATTGCCTTCAATGGTACCCTTGATCAGTTTGGCATTTTTAAGTTCTTTTAAATGTCTTGAAACAGTGGGCTGTGCCAAAGGAAGTACATCAACAATATCTCCGCAGATACAGGTATCCACAGATAATAAATATTCTATTATCGCCACCCGTGCAGGATGTCCCAATGCTTTTATAATATGAGCCATTTCGTGTTGGCTGTCTGTAAAGTCCTTTGGTTTTGTAAGTTCTGTTTCCATCTTCTTATTTCTATATTGCAATATTACGATAAAGAATTATAAGTACAAACAACATTTTCATCTTGAATAAAACAATCTCGTCAAACCGCAATTTTTCCGTATCTTCGGCTTCCTAAAATCAGACTCCTACTCTACTATGCTCAGAGCAGAAAATATTACCAAAACATACAACGCAGGAAAGAAAACCGCACTTCAGGATTTCAGTATTCATGTACCTGAAGGCAGTATCTACGGTCTTTTAGGTCCGAATGGTGCCGGCAAAACCACTTTTATCAGAATTATTAATCAAATTACGCAACCCGATGCCGGAACGGTATTGATCCGTGGAGAACAACTGAAAAACGCGCACATCCGGGATATCGGTTATATGCCTGAAGAAAGAGGTCTTTATAAAAACATGACGGTCGGCGATCAGATTCTGTATTTCGGAGAACTGAAAGGAATGTCTAAGAACGATGCCCTTCACGAAGCGAAGTACTGGTTTGAGCAACTGAATATTGACCAATGGTGGAAGAAAAAACTCAGTGAACTTTCCAAAGGAATGGCGCAGAAAATACAGTTTGTGGTGACGGTTCTTCATCGTCCGAAACTGTTAATTTTGGACGAACCGTTTTCAGGTTTTGATCCTGTTAATGCCAATCTGATAAAAGATCAGATTCTGAACCTGAAGAAAAACGGAACTACCATTATTCTCTCCACTCACCGCATGGAAAGTGTAGAAGAATTGTGTGACGCTGTAGCTCTTATCAATAATTCCCGGAAGATTCTGGACGGAAAAGTGTTTGATGTTCGCGAACAGTTTAAAAAGAACATCTTCAGTATTACTTTGGCTGATGCAGATCCTGAAAAATTGGGAAATTTCCTTCAGATGAACGGCGTTCAGCAACATCATTCGGATAACAATCTTTCCACTTTTGAAATCACAAGGCATGACGATCAGAATGCACTCATCAGCCAATTGGTTCAAATAGGTAAGATTCGTTCTTTTCAGGAAAAAATCCCAAGCATGAACGAAGTATTCATCAACGCGGTAGGAAATACCGGTGCTTTGTAAAATACGGAACCGCACTAAATAGTGCTGAATATTTTAAAAAAAATCATGAAGAATATCCTCCTTATCACCAAGCGTGAATATCTGACCCAAGTAAAAAAGAAATCTTTCATCGTTCTCACTGTTCTGGCGCCGGTGCTGATGATCGCTTTTGGAGCTTTTATCGCCGTGATGCTGAAAGCAAATGAAACGCAATACACCGTACAGGTATTGGATAAAAGCGGCCTGTTTGCCGATAAAATACAGTCGGACAGCAAGTTAAAATACTTGAGTGTAAATCCCGACAAGGAGCAACAGCATCTCAAAAATTTGAAAGACAGCGAAACCGTAGATGCTCTTCTCATTATTGCTCCGCTTCAAGCGGAAAATTTTGAGGCAATGGAAAAAGGTTCGCAACTGATCATCAACAATAAAATTGGGCTTGATACCCGCCAACGCATCGTGAACGACCTCTCCGATATTGTTCGCACCGCCCGAATAAAAGCAATGAATATTGACGAAAGCCGCATCGCAGAACTGGATGCCGATTTCAAGCTGAAAAGCAGCGATATTCACGATACAAAAAAAATAGACAGCGATCTGGATTTCGGTGTAAAATACGGTTTGGGAATGATTCTGATGTATGCTACCTTCATGTTCATCATTATTTATGGCGTTCGGGTCATGCGCAGCGTTCTGGAAGAAAAAAATAACCGTGTTGTGGAAATCATCATTTCTTCGGTAAAACCTTTTGATCTGATGATGGGGAAAATATTCGGCGTTACTTTGGTGGCACTCACCCAGTTCATGGTCTGGATTACAATGGCTCTTGCCGGCGCATTAGTCCTCAATACCGGATTCAGCACCATGAAGGATACCCTTCCGGCAGGCAGCGAGACGATGGTAGAAGAATTGGATATAAGGCAAATGGCGGGAGAAATATCCCATATTTTACTGGAAATGAACGTGCCGCTGGTCATTTTTGTTTTCCTGTTCTTTTTCCTGTTTGGCTATATTTTTTACAGTTCTATGTATGCCGCTATTGGTTCCGCTGTGGACAACGAAACCGAAACGCAGCAGTTTACCTTATTTGCTATTATTCCTCTTATGGTGGGAATGTACGGAAGTATTACCATCATTAACAATCCCGACGGTCCGCTCGGGTTCTGGCTTTCGGTGATCCCTTTTACTTCTCCTGTAGCCATGGTCGCACGAATTCCGTTTGGAGTTCCGGGCTGGCAGATATTCCTTTCGATGGTTTTGCTCATCCTCAGTTCTTTACTTATGGTGTTTATTGCCGCTAAGATTTACCGTGTCGGCATCCTGATGTACGGAAACAAAGCCACGCTGAAAGAACTCTGGAAATGGATCAGAAATTAATTTGAACAGGAAGAAGTAAAGATCGTTTTGCTCAATTTTTAAAACTTTCCCTCTTTAGAAATCGGCGTTTACTTACCGGATATTTCTTATATTTACATCTGAAAAATCCGGAATATCGAATTTCTTTATTTTTAAAGTCTTTATATAAGCTGTTGATACCCTTATGAATCATTTATTTGCAGATACCACCGGCGAAGATCCGGAAGAATTTTACCTTTCGCTGAAAGCCAAACTGGAAGAAAATCATAATTTTCCGGAGGATTATCTTTACAAGTTTATCTTTCCGAATGATAATCTGAAACTCACTGAACTGTATCAGATTTTCGATCGGATAAAATACACCATCAGTACCCGCGAAAGCAAAAATGGCAAGTACATTTCCGCAAGTATGCTCGCTTTTGTTCTGGATGCCGATCAAGTAATTGAACTCTATAAAAAAGTTTCTGCAATAGAAGGAGTGATTATGTTGTAGAAATCCGGAAGTAAAACTGAATATTACTTTTCGATAAAAAATCTCACATTTTCTACAGGACGGCCAATTAGCGCAACAGGCCCTTTGATCAGAATCGGGCGCTGAATCAGTTCGGGATGTTTAGATAAAATACTGATCCATTCATCATCACTAAGGTGCTGGTTCGCATATTTCTCCCGATACAACGATTCATTTTTCCTCAAAATATCCTCAGGTTTCATGTCCAGTTTTTTCAGAACGGTACGTATTTCATCTTCTGACAACGGATGGTTTACGATGTCGATCACCTCGAAAGCTACACCGTTTTCATCTAAATATTCCAGCACACTGCGGGATTTTGAACAGGTGTTATTATGAAGTACTTTAATCATTTTTCCAGTTATTTTGAATAAAGATACTAAAATAATCCGTGAAGTTCAGCTTCTATCCTTTCCAGGATATAGCCAAAATCTTCCGGCCTTTCCACGAAATCTAGATCATCCACTTCTATGATCAGGAGTTTTCCTTCTTCATATCCAGAGATCCATTTTTCATATTTCTCATTAAGCTTCGAGAGATATTCGATGGAAATACTGGCTTCATAGTCGCGACCTCGCTTGTAGATTTTTTTCACGAGATTGGGAACATCAGACTTCAGGTAAATCAGTAAATCCGGCGCTGAAACAAATGATTTCATCAGGTTGAAAATGGAAGAATAATTGTTGAAATCCCGCTCTGTCAGAAGGTTCATGTCATACAGATTCTCTGCGAAAATATGTGCATCTTCATAGATTGTACGATCCTGAATAATATTTTTTCCGCTTTCCCGAATTTCCTTTACCTGGCGAAACCGGCTGCCCAAAAAGTACACCTGAAGGGCAAAACTCCACTGGCTCATATCCGCATAAAAATCTTCCAGATAGGGATTCTGATCCACATCTTCGAACTGGGCCAGCCAGCCATAATGTTTGGAGAGCATGGTGGTGAGCGTTGTTTTTCCTGCGCCAATATTTCCTGTAATCGCAATATGCATAATGAAAAAAGTTTAAAAATCGGGAACTGATGCAGACCGAAACTGCAATGATAAAGCTGTTTTTATTTGAGCAGGTAAAGATAAACGTTGTTTCCTCTGATTTCAAAATATGCCGATGAGTTTTTATCCACATTAGTTGCCTTTGGTGCATGAAAAACAGTTTTCAAGTGAGGATTATCCGGAAGATATTGAAAAATCTGTTGGGCGCCGATAATGTAAATACGGTCGTTCTCACGACGCAATTTGACCGCAGAATCCACTGTTTCTGCAAAAAGCTGACGGGCTTTGAGATCATACACCAAGAACTGATTTTTTCTGATGAAATAGACTTTGTTATTGAAAATCAACATCTCTTTTATCTCATCAAAACTGATAGGAAAAGGGATGGTATGGATAATTCTGTCTTCGCGAAAGTTGTATTGCAACAGCCTTTTGGTACTTTCATCCAAAAGCCAGATCTGCTGCAGATCTTCTGCATAAGCCATTTTTATAAACCCGAATCTGCGAAGGTCAATTTTCTGGATTTCATTCAGGTTCTGGTCTATAAACTTGATTTGCTGGGCATTTTCCGAAAAGAGCGTGATGTTCATCGGATTCTGAACATTCTGCACTTTGTAGGGTGTGATGAGCAACATTCTGCCGTGCAGCTTTCCCAGAGAATCTACTTTGGTGAAGCTCAGCTCTTTGTTTTTATAAAAATAAATATTGCCATAATCATCTGCGGAAAACGAAGTGGTACCCAAAATTTGTGCACTGTCCAAAGGAAGCCTTCTCTGCGCCGAAAGCAGACAGGACATGAAGATCAACATGGAAAAAAGGAAATCTGTTTTCAAGATGTTAATTTGAATCAAAGATAAAAAAAATGACGCAGGAAAGCGCCATTCTCTATAACACGATATATCGATGTTTATTTTACCGATATTTCATAAATTAAAGGCCAGTTTTTCCCGGTGATCAGCATGTTGTCTCCTTTGAAAGCGATACCGTTCAGCACGTCGTCATTTCCGGTAGTGTGTTTTGCTGCAATTTCAGAAAGGTCCAATTTGCCGGCTACTTCGCCATTCGCAGGGTTTATTTTCAAAATGAAAGGTTTTTGCCAGACATTGGCGTAAATATATCCGTTGTGGTATTCCAGTTCGTTCAACTGATCATAAGCCTGAGTGTTTCCTGCCACAGAAATATATCTCACGATTTTGGAAGGGTCATTCACATCCAGAAAATAAATATTTTTGGTTCCGTCTGATGCGATCAGGTTTTTACCATCATAAGTCAATCCCCAACCCTCGCCCATCATGTTCGGATAAGGAAATTCGCTGATGAGTTTCAAGTCGGCTTTGTTGTAAATAAATCCTTTTTTATTCT
This sequence comes from Chryseobacterium lacus, assembly GCF_003336205.1. Lineage (GTDB taxonomy): Bacteria > Bacteroidota > Bacteroidia > Flavobacteriales > Weeksellaceae > Chryseobacterium_A > Chryseobacterium_A lacus. The sequence goes on along the minus strand of NZ_QPIE01000005.1, from coordinate 96,741 downwards.
GCCAGGTCAATTGATATACTTTATCGCCGATAATGGTGGCGCCTTCAGAGAAAACATCATTGGGTTGCGGCGTAGATGCCTTCGGCTCCGTGGTTCCCAGTTCGTATTTTATAATTTTCGAACTTCCGTGTTGCCCATCGCTTTCGTATATGGTATTTCCCTCCAGCTGAAAACCCTGAGTGAAATTGCGGGTATCGTGCGGATATTCTTTGATAATGCTGTATGAAAGTTGTGCTTCAGGATTTTTCGCAAATACATTGATGGTAGCATCCTGTTGCAGCACTTCGCCGTTTTTCTTTTTAATAACAAAGGTAACAGCATTGTCGCCTAAAGTGAAAAATTCCGGATCCACAATGAGTTGATCTGTTTCTTTGCCGCCAAAACTGATGGAGATGCTTTCTGATTCTTTGGTAACCGATTCCGGAAGCAAAATCGTATCGCCGAAATGATAGCCTTTGCTTTGCATTTCTAGGTTATAGCTGCTGAGAGAATCAAGAATTTCTTTGTCTTTATTACAGGAAACCATCAGGGCCAGCACCAACAATCCGGCCAATAATTTTTTCTTCATTTTATTTTTAATTTTTTCTTTTTCAAAGATACGGTTTTGCTCTTCAATCCAGTAAACAACCGTACATCAATGCATCAAAAATAGGCATAAAAAAGAACGCACCAAGTACGTTCTCTGCATTTTTTTCCGATAAAGTTTAGTTTTCCAAATACGTTTTCAAAGATTGGGTTACAATCTCATTCCAGCCTTCTGCAAAACTTTCGTGCCTGAAATTCGCTCCAAGATGGTTGAAATTCTCCAGACCTTTGTGGGTTAACGTCACTTCTGTTCCATCGCCATCAGGTTTCAGTTCCCATTTTACCAAGGTTTTTTCTTTTGAAAACTCAGGATACGTCCACGTATGTTTGAGTTTGGAATTGGGAATGATTTCCAAGATTTCTCCATGATGATGAAACTTCTGCTCATTTCCGGGTTCATAAAAATTAAACTCACTGTGCAGAGCGAGTTCAAAATCCGGAATATCAAAATACCATTTTTTCATCTGAGTTTTATCAGTGATGGCATCCCAAACTTTTTCAACAGGTGCGTTTACCCGCTGCTTAACGATTACATTATCGTGCATAGCTTGTTGGTTTTTAATTGTTAAACATTTTTTTATCACATTAAAGTTAGATAAATTTCGTCAACAGCACAACAAACATGACAAATATCTGTTTGGTAAGTCCGAAAAGCCTTCTCTACCTTGCAGAATTCTCAGTCATCATTCTCATCTTCATAAAAATCGTCTTCATCCAGAAAGTCAAGTTCATCGCTGCGCTGCTCATAATCCTGCGGAATTCCGGGAGGGTTGAAAAGTACCCATTCATCCACAATGTATTTTTGGGGATCAAAACCAGCCACCCATTCACGAAATAACAAGCGGAATTCTTCCAGTTGCTCCCGCACAATATCGTAATATTTCACCTCCCGGAAACCAAAAGCTTTCAAAGTGTGATTTTGAATCATAAGTTCGCGGGCATTTTTGCGGATGATGGCGGCATTTTCCATGCGGATATCCCACAATTGTGCGCCGTGTGCAGCGGCCAATTTTGCCTGAATCATCATGATATTTCCCATAATCTGATGTTTGATATCCTGCAGAATTTCATCATCTTCGGGAATAAGGCTTGTAATCGTGCGAAGTGTTTGGAAAATCTCTTCAGATTTTTGGAAAATGGGACTTTTTCTGTAATTATCCATACGGTTCATTTTTCTTATCCTATCTGAGATCCGGCTTCGATTTCGTAAGGTTCTTTTCCTTTTTCAAAAATTCTGGTCATTTGGGAACCTTCCACGGTTATTTTATCTCCGATTCTGCGAATCCAGTTTCCTTCCCGCAAACCTACTACTATGATGTCGTTTTGGGTCAGAAATTCCTGAATGCGGGTTTCACGGGTTTCGCCATTATGTTTAAGCAAAGGATCAGGATCAAGATAATGCGGATTGATGTTGAAGGGAACCAGTTCCATACACTCAAATCCCGGCGGATAAACGATGGGCATATCGTTGGTAGTTTTCATATTGATTCCTCCGATATTGCTGCCTGCGCTGGTTCCAAGGTAAGGTTTTCCGGTTTCTATATTTTCTTTCAGAAAATGCATCAGATTTTTTTCCAGCAGTGTTTTTACCAAAAGGAAGGTGTTTCCACCTCCCGTAAAGTAAGCTTTGGCATTCTGAATGGCTTCCGGCATTTCTTCAAACTCGTGAAGGCTCCGGACTTTGATGTTCAGTTCTTCAAAAAATACTGCAACTTTCGCCGTATATTCTTCATGAGAAATACCGCCAGGCCGGGCAAAAGGAATGAATAGAATTTCGTCAATTCCCTGAAAGAGGGTTTTTATTTCATCTTTCAGATATTCCAGATAATTTCCCCCGTATAAGGTAGATGTAGAAGCGAGAAGTACATTCATAGGTGTGTGATATTTTAAGGGTATCCTTCTCCATAAAGGAGCCATGAACAAAAATAGAGAAATTGTTCCGAACCGACTGTATCTCTTCATTCAAATTGGTTAACTTTGTCACTGTAAAACTTTAAAGAAGAAAAATGAAATTTTTTATTGACACTGCCAATTTAGACCAAATCAGAGAAGCGAAAGACCTGGGCATTCTGGACGGCGTAACCACCAATCCTTCGCTGATGGCCAAGGAAGGAATACGGGGTACGGAAGCAATCAACAGTCATTATAAAACCATCTGCGAGATTGTGGACGGCGATATTTCTGCCGAAGTTCTTTCTACGACTTATGAAGAAATGATCAAAGAAGGTGAAGAACTGGCTGCAATTCATCCTAATATTGTGGTGAAAATCCCGATGATTAAAGACGGAATTAAGGCGTTAAAATATTTCTCCGATAAAGGAATTAAGACCAACTGTACTTTAATTTTCTCAGCCGGACAAGCACTATTGGCCGCTAAAGCCGGCGCTACTTATGTTTCTCCCTTTTTGGGAAGGTTGGATGATGTTTCAACAGACGGCATCAGTTTAATAGAAGAAATCCGTTTGATTTTTGATAATTATCTTTTTGATACTCAGATTCTAGCAGCATCCATTCGCCACTCCATGCACATTATTGATTGTGCGAAAGTGGGTGCAGATGTTATCACTTCTCCTCTCGCTCCGATTCTGAGTTTGCTGAAACATCCTTTGACAGAAAACGGCCTTGCGCAGTTTATTGAGGACAGCAAGAAAATGGCATAAAGTAAAATTACTATATCACAAATCCCGGCGCTTTTCAGTTCCGGGATTTTACTTTTTAGTGGGTGAAGAGTTGATACAACTATTAAATTTTTGGTTGAATAAATTATTATATGTTTAATATTAACAGATAGTTGCATTGTTTATTTTAATAATAGAATTAATAATTAATTTAACTTATTCGTTCAAATAAAGTTCTGCTAAATATTGATTTCGGTCGTCCTCGAAAACAATTTCCGAAATCCAACCTTCTTCCTCAGCAACAGATTTCATGGTGTGTTGATCAATATAAAGCCAGCCGAACCAGTCTGTGAATTCGCCCTGCTATTAGTAGCGGCATTCCACTTCGCCGTAATATTGTTCGGGAAAAGGAATATCTTCATACATATAAGCGACATCGCAGGAATCGAATACGATTTTTTCGTTCGGTTTCAGCAGTGATTTTGCTTTCTTCAGAAAAGTGCGAAAACACAAGTTCTACATCAGGGGTTCGCTGTTTTCGTTTTATTTCGCCTATATCGCTTAAAAGATTTTCCCTTATTTTGATTTTGTGCCGCTCCAGGTTGTAGTTGCATTCTACTATTCTGTTGCCTTTAGCTTTAAAACAAGTACCATGCACAGGGCAGCCGTTGGAATTCTGGCTTGGTAATATGAACTGGTTTGGATATAACCATTTTTTGTTTTTCTTCCGCGCTCGCCTATTTTATTCATGGGCTGACCCATCAGACAGATGTATTGATCATTTTCCTCATTATAATAAAGTGTATCCCGGTGGAAGTCTTCGTTTATTTTCTTTCTACCTGTTGTGCATTTAGGAAATAAGAATAAAAAAGAGATTATTCAATTGGATAAAAATCCGTATATTTAATTGATTACCAAGTCATTAAACAAATGAACAATCTCATCCAAAATTATAAAAAACGAAACACTACAATATATCATAAAATTCATTGAGAGTCAGGGTGTTTTGTTCTCCGGTTTCCATATTCTTCATCGAGATCTTTCCTTCCTTAATTTCCTGCTCTCCATAAAAAATGATGAAGGGAATTTCTTTTTTCTCTGCATAAGTAAATTGTTTTTTAAGCTTTACAGCTTCAGGATAAAGCTCACATGAGATGTTTTTATCTCTTAACTTAGTCATTACTTTGATGGCTTCTGTGGTCTCTTTTTCACCATAATTTGTAAAAAGAAACTGTACTTTGGAAACGGTATTTTCAGGAAATAAATGTAACTCTTGCATCACGAGATAAATACGGTCCAAACCAAAAGAAATTCCAATCCCCGGAACATTTTTCACACCGAAAACCTCGGTGAGATTGTTATACCTTCCGCCGCCGCCCACAGAACCCATCTCAACCTGCTGAGCTTTCACTTCGAAAATTGCTCCGGTATAATAATCCAGTCCGCGGGCAAGCGTAATATCAAATACAAGTTGGTCCACAATTCCCAGATTTTTACATTGTTGAATCACAAATTCCAATTCTTCCACACCTTCAATTCCGGTTTCTATTCCTTCAAAATGCTTCTTCAGAAGTTGCAAGGTTTCTTCTGAAGGACGGTTAGTATCAAAAAGAAAAGAAACTTTTTCAATAGCAAAATCCGGGATTCCTTTCTCCCTCAGTTCTTTAATCACTCCTTCCCTTCCGATTTTATCAAGCTTATCCAGCGCAACGGTAAAGTCAATAAGCTGTTCTGAAATACCGGCAAATTCTGCAAGTCCGGAAAGTATTTTTCGGTTGTTGATGTGAATATGCACCGGAACTTTAAGTTCAGAAAAAGATTTGAAATATAACTGAATCAGTTCTACTTCCTGCCACAGACTTTCACTTCCTACTACATCAGCATCGCATTGATAAAATTCCCTGAAACGCCCTTTCTGTGGACGGTCTGCTCTCCAAACGGGCTGAATCTGATATCTTTTATAAGGAAAAGTAAGCTGTCCGTAGTTCATCGCTACAAAACGCGCAAAAGGCACCGTTAGATCATAGCGAAGAGCTTTATCGGAAATTTGGGCAGTAAGTTTTTGTGAATTTCGGGAATTCCAGTCTTCCTCTTTTGCTTTGGATGCATAATCGCCTGAATTTAAAATTTTGAAAATCAAGCGGTCGCCCTCTTCCCCATATTTTCCGGTGAGCGTGGAAAGGTTTTCAAAACTTGGGGTTTCCAAGGGCTGAAAACCAAAAAGTTCAAAATTATTCTGAAGAATCTGGATGATATATTTTCTTTTTACTACTTCATCAGCAGTAAAATCACGGGTTCCTTTTGCTAAATTTGGCTTCATTTCTTTTCGTATCAATAAGGTGTCATTTATTGCACCTTTGCAAAAATACTTATAAAAAAAGCTTTGACAAAGACGTGCTCTGCCAAAGCTTCAAAATATAGTGATGTGTTTTTTTAAATGTTTTCTAACAATCCTATAATCTCCATTCCGTAATTTTCTATTTTGTGCCTGCCAAAACCTTTGATGTCAGAAAGTTCCTCCTTTTTCGCGGGTTTATATTTCGCTATTGAAAGAAGTTCTTTATTGGTAGCAATAAAATAAGAAGGAAGATTCTGTTGTTTCGCTTTTTCATTTCTCCAAAGACGGAGGCTGTCCAAAATTTTTACTTCGTCGGAGTTCAGTGGCAACTCGGAATCGGCGGTATATTTATTTTTTTTCTCGTGTACCGTCGGATATCCTTCATCATAATAAATTATTACCGACCAGAAATTCTCGCTTCCGTTGATCATGCTGCTGGTAATCTTGATAACTTCATGTTGGCGAAGAAACCTGTTCAGCTGCTGCTCATCATGATTCTGAAATTCTTCAGAAAGCCTTATTTTGAGGATTTTTACTTTCATCATGATCGTCTTTATTGTTTTATTTACTTCCTAAAAGTACGACTTCTTCTACACGAATTTCGGTTATATACACCTTCTTACCTTCTTTCTCATACGAACGATAAGTAATCTTTCCTTCCACAGCAATCTCTTTACCTTTCGGAACATATTTCTGCATAATTTCAGCCGTTTTTCCGAAAGCAACCAGATTGTGCCATTGCGTTTCCTCTACTTTCTCGCCCATCCCATTAGTGTAATAATCGTTGGTAGCAAGAGTAACGCTTGCTTTCATTCCTCCCTTTTCGAAATTGGTGATTTCTACTTCTTTTCCTGTGTGACCAATTAAGGTAACTTTGTTTCTAAGTGACATAATACTAAAAATTTAAGTTGAACATTTTCTGAGTCGTTCTGTGTTTCTCAGATTTCTACTGCAAAGATTCGACAGAAGCTGAAAATTATCCGGTTAAGAATTATTTAATATCGTTTGTAATCGTTTGTATCGAATAAGTCACTATAAATCAACATTTTAATTAAGTTAAAAATGACAGGTGATATTTTTATAGAGAAGCCGTATCTTTGCAAATGTAATTTTAGAAACAGATGTCAGATAGAAAATTGATTACCGCCGCATTGCCTTACGCAAACGGGCCTGTACATATTGGACACTTAGCCGGAGTTTATATTCCTGCCGATGTGTATGCACGGTTTCAAAGAAGATTGGGAAAAGATGTGGCCTTTATTTGCGGCTCGGATGAACACGGAATTCCGATTACTATTCGGGCAAAAAAAGAAGGTGTAACTCCACAGGATATCGTCGATAAATACCATGAAATCATTAAGAAATCGTTTAACGATCTTGGGATTTCTTTTGACGAATATTCCCGCACAACTTCCTCAAAACACTATGAAGTAAGCCAGGATTTTTTCAAAACACTGTATGAAAAAGGTAAATTTACCGAAGAAATTTCAGAACAGTATTTTGACGAACAAGCGAATGAATTTCTTGCCGACCGATACATCACCGGAACATGCCCAAATTGTGGTAATGAGGGTGCTTATGGAGATCAGTGTGAAAAATGTGGCTCTACCCTTTCGCCATCAGAATTAATAAATCCAAAATCCATGTTGAGCGGCAATATACCCGTTTTAAAGGAAACCAAAAATTGGTATCTTCCTTTAAATGAATATGAAGATTTTCTCGACGAATGGATTATTAAAGGACATCAGGATGACTGGAAACCCAATGTTTACGGGCAGGTGAAATCATGGTTAAATGACGGATTAAAACCCAGAGCAATGACGCGCGACCTGAATTGGGGCGTTCCGGTTCCTTTGCCGGATGCAGGTGGAAAGGTACTCTACGTTTGGTTTGACGCTCCCATCGGTTATATTTCTTTTACTCAGGAATGGGCTGAAAAGAACGGTAAAAACTGGAAAGATTATTGGCAAAACAAAAATACCGACTTGATTCATTTTATCGGGAAAGATAATATTGTATTTCATTGCATTATTTTTCCTGCGATGATGAAGGCTCACGGAGATTATATTATGCCAGAAAATGTTCCGGCTTTTGAATTTCTGAATCTGGAAAACGATAAAATTTCCACGTCCCGCAACTGGGCGGTTTGGGCGCACGAATATGTAGAAGAGTTTCCCGGACAACAGGATGTTTTGCGTTATGCACTTTTGTCTTCTGCGCCGGAAACGAAAGACAATAATTTTACCTGGAAAGATTTTCAAACCAAAAATAATTCAGAATTGGTGGGAATTTTCGGGAATTTCATCAACAGAGTTGCGGTGTTGATTCATAAATATTATGATGGAATTGTCCCGGAAGGAAACGCTGAAGTTTCAGAATTAGCAGAAATTTCTAAGGCAGCTAAAGATATTCATACTTATCTCGATCGGTTTGAATTTAGAAATGCTCTTTCAGCACTTATAAATCTGGCGCGTTTTGGAAATCAATATTTACAGACAGAAGAACCTTGGAAAACCATCAAAGACGCCCCGGAAAAAGCGGCGCATTCGTTGTTCATTTCCGCACAAATTGCAGCAGGTTTGGCTCAGCTTTGCGAACCATTTATGCCTTTCAGTGCAGATAAACTACAGAAAATGTTGAATATTTCGCAAATGAAATGGCAAGATCTTGAGACCGACAGAATTCTGATAAAAACAGGCCATCGCATCAACGAAGCTTCCTTTCTCTTTTCAAAAATAGAAGATGAAGTAATTGCGACTCAAATTCAAAAATTAGAAAACACCAAACTAAATAATAATAAAACCAATCCTAACGCCAATCCTATGAAAGAAGAAGTCACTTTTGACGAATTTACGAAAATAGATCTTCGCACTGCCACCATTTTGGAAGCTGAAAAAGTGGAAAAAGCCGATAAACTATTAAAACTGAAAGTGGATACCGGCGTAGATGTGAGAACTGTAGTTTCGGGAATTGCTGAAAGTTTTACCCCTGAAGAAATCATTGGAAAACAAGTGATGATTCTGCTGAATCTTGCACCAAGAAAAATCCGCGGCATCGAATCTCAGGGAATGCTTTTGCTCACTACAAAACCAGACGGAAAGCTGAGCTTTGTAACTCCAGAAGAACCTGTGGAAAACGGAATAGAAATAGGATAAATCAGATTTTATTGAACACAATAGAGAAAACGGGATTTAGATTCCGTTTTTCTTGTTGAAAGCCCAATTTTTATACATTTTTTGCGTTATTAACTTTTTGCCGTTCTCAGTTAATTAAACTATTTTTGAAAATTAAAATTTGAAAAATGAATTATCATTTTCAGGCTCACCGTCAGGTGCGCAGCAATCTTCTGGAGCTTCTGAAAAACACTGCTCCCGAAGATTTGACTGCAATTCCCGATGGTTTTAATAATAACATATACTGGAATATTGCCCATACTGTAGCTACCCAGCAATTACTGCATTATTACCTAAGCGGCAATCCGTTCAGAATTGATAAATACTGGATTGAAACTTATAAAAAAGGAACCCTCCCGAATCTGCAGGTGGCAGCAAGCGAAATAGAAGATCTGGAATTCTTGCTCAGTGAAACTTCCAAAATATTGATGAAAGATTACGATGCAGATTTTTTCTCTGAATATACACCTTATACCACCAGTTTTGGCCTGGATCTGAAGAATATTCAGGACGCTATTATTTTCAATAATATGCATGAAAGCCTCCATTTCGGTTATGCAATGGCTCAAAAAAGAGCAATCATGGGAGAAAAATATTAAATATGACAGAAAAAAAAGAAGACTTTGTATTCGGTTTGCGGCCGGTCATCGAAGCGATAGAAGCAGGAAAAACCATCGATAAAGTATTTATACAGAACGGTTTGCAAGGTTCAATTTATGCAGATCTGAAAGTGCTTTTGGCAAAAAACAAACTTCGGCCTAACTATGTTCCTATTGAGAAACTAAACCGTTTCACCCGTAAAAATCACCAAGGAATTGTAGCGTTTATTTCAGATATTCCGTTTTATAAAATCGAAGATCTTTTGCCTCAACTTTTTGAAGAAGGGAAAACGCCTTTTCTTCTGATGCTGGACAGGCTGACGGACGTTCGGAATTTCGGGGCGATTTGCAGAACCGCCGAATGTGTAGGAATTGATGCGGTAATTATTCCGGAAAAAGGAGCCGCTCCCATTAACTCAGATGCGATCAAAACCTCGGCTGGCGCATTGTATAATATTAAAATCTGTAAAGAAAAAAACCTGGCACACACGGTTGATTTCCTTCAACAAAGTGGAGTTCAGGTTTTTGCATCCACCGAAAAAGCACAGAAACTGATTTACGAACTTGATTTTACAGAACCTTGCGCGATCGTAATGGGAAATGAGGAAACCGGAATTTCCAAAGAAGTAATGCATCATTCAGATGAAAAAATGAAACTCCCTATCGAAGGAAAAACGCTGTCGCTGAATGTCTCTGTAGCGTGTGGAGCGATAATGTATGAAGCGATGAGGCAGAAACTGAATAAAAACAATATCGTTTAATGTTTTCGGAAAAATTCCAAATACTCCGGTCTGCAAAATTTATTTTGCTGATTCTTTTTTTCAGCGCTTTTCAGCAAATGAATGCGCAGAAAGCGGAAACCGAAGATCCTACCAAAGTGAAAAGCAAAGGTTTTCAGAAAACCGCTAATCCGTACATTCACTATGTTTACATTAACGGATTTAAAAATTATACGGTAGAAAAACTGGAAGGGAAAGAAACCGGATTTCATGAACTTCGCTTTCATCACGTTGTTTCAGCGATGTACACCCGACAGCTGATGTTCGACAATTTTGGAAAATGGCAGAATGAAATCGAAATTCTAGGAACAGAACCTATGTTGGTGTGGAGAGATATTAAATTACTCAAAAATTCCAAAGAAACCTTCACCGTATTTGCCGGAGGTATCAGCGAATGGAAAGAAAAATATGCATCGATAAGTGTTTTCGATTCCAAAAGAAATGATTGCCTTGCAGAAAACCACCCGTTGAGAAAACAATTGATACAGTTTTTTTCTGAGAAAATATGGAATCTGGCAGATGCAAAAGCCTTCGAGAAAGCGTTTCACGAAAGAAATAGTAAAGACTTAAAAAATAAATAATTATATGAAGAAAATAACAGCCCTGGTGCTGGTTTCCATCGCACTGGCAGCCTGTAAAAAAGAAAGTAAAACCATCACTAAAATAGATCCTGTTACCGGTGATACCATTTCCATTGAAGTTCCTGCTGCAGATTCTGCTCAAACTTTGAAAGAAATGGCACAAAACGCTGCTATAAAAGATTCGGCAGGGATATTTACCCAATCCCTGAAACTGGAAAAAGGAAAAACCTATCCTTTTACTACCCATCAGAAAGATGTGGCAACGGCTAAATTGCCGGACGGAAGTTCGCAGAGCATGACCCGAGAAAACACCGACGAAATTACTTTCACCGTAAATAATTTTGAAAATAAAATTTACGATATAACCATCAATTTTGTTGCTAAAAAAACTTCTCAATCAGCACAAGGAAAAACCGAAACGATTGACACGCGACAACCTGCACCTAAAGATGAAGGACTGAAAAACCGCTGGACGATTGATAAAGCCATGACCGGTAACAAGCTGAACATGAAGATTCATGAGAATGGAAATATTATTTCTATCAAAGGATTTGACCCGATTTATTCCAAATTTACAACTACAGTAAATGGCCTTACGAAAGACGCCAATGAAAGAAAAGCACTTCTTGCGCAGCTAAAAGCATCTTTTAGTGAGGAAGTTTTGAAGGATCAGTTTTCCAAAAATATCTTTATCATCCCGAAAAAAGGTGCAAAAATCGGAGAAAAATGGACGGTTTCCGAAAACGCTTCGCCAGATGGAAAAATAAAAATTCAGTCTCATTACACTTTGAAAAAAGTAAAGGACGGGATAGCAGAAATTACCATTACCGGAGGAATTCCGAAACAATCCAACAAAGAAACCCAGGAAGGTGTTACCCAGACTTTGAGTTCTGAACTTACTCAAAACGGAACCTATACTTTTGATGTACATTCCGGTTGGATCATCAATCAGAACATTCATGTGAAAACATCACAAAGCCAGACATTCAGCGACGGCAAAAACTCCGAAACCATGACCAATACTTCCGATTCTTATGTTATTGTAAATCCAAAAAAATAAAGGCCGATGAAATTCATCCTTTTAACCATATTAAGTACCATTATTATTTTCTTCGTTTGGAATATCCTTAAAAGATTGTTTTTCAAACAGTTTTATAAAAATATCCACCAGAATCCATTTGGAAAACCGGAGAAAAAAGAAAAATCAAAAATTGATAAAAAAGTGAAATGGGATGCTGAAACGGTCGAATATGAAGAAATAAAAGATCCAAAAAACACCCAATAATTTTCTGAAAATCAAAACGATGACCAAGAATAAAAACCTGATTTATAGTATTGTTTGCCTCGTCTTCTTCATGGTAATCGGCTATTTGTACGCTTATCCGGTACTTTCCGGCAAGCAGCTTTTTCAGCACGATATTGTTCAATACAAAGGTGGTGCGAAAGAACTTTTAGATTATCGCGCACAATACGGAAAAGAAACCTATTGGAGCAACAGTATGTTCGGCGGAATGCCAACTTATCAGATGGGTTCGCAGTTTCGTGGAGATGTGATTAAACAGATCGATAATCTCCTGAATTTTCTGCCAAAACCTGTCAATTATCTGTTTCTCCTTTTTTCAGGATTTTTTCTTTTGGGTTATGTAGCCGTCCGCAACTGGAAATATGCATTGTTGGGAGCATTATTTTTCGGGCTTTCTACTTATTTTTATATTATTATCGCCGCGGGACACAATGGAAAAGTTCACACCATTGCGTATTTCGCTCCTCTGCTTGCAGGCATTTTATTGGTTTATATCCGGAAAAAATATGTTGTCGGATTTATAGTCACCACACTTTTCATGGGACTTCAGATTGCGGCCAATCATCCACAGATGACGTATTATCTGTTTCTGGCATTGGCGTTTTTATTTATTTCGGAATTGATTCGTGCGATTCAGAAAAAAACACCTGTAAAACATTTCGTTATTTCTTCTGGAATCATTGCCCTCGCTTGTATTTTAGGAGTCGGAATGAACTCACAAAGAATTATGGCAAACGCGGAATATGTTACTGAAACCGTTCGCGGAAAGCAGATTTTGGATAACGAAAGACATACTGCCGACAAATCCGGAATGGATAAAGAAAGTATTCTGATGTGGAGTTATGGCAAACTGGAAACGCTGAATCTCTTCATCCCGAGATTAATGGGAGGAGGAAGCAATGAGCCTGAAGGCAAAGAAATGATGGAGACCATCCAGCAACTTGTTCAGGAAAATGCACAGTCTCAGGCCGAGGTAGATAATATTGTTCGCGGCCTTACAAATATGACGTATTGGGGCGACCAACCCGGAACTTCAGGCCCGGCGTATCAGGGAGCCATCGTAGTTTTTCTTGCGATTTTAGGGTTTTTCTTTGCCTGGAAAAAATACCGTTACTGGATTTTAGGTGCTTCGGTGCTTACCATTATGTTAGCTTGGGGAAGCAATCTGATGTTTCTCTCAGATTTTTTTATTGATGTCGTTCCTTTTTACAATAAATTCAGAGCACCGTCATCTATTCTCGTTGTTGTGGAATTGTTATTCCCTCTTATAGCCATCATCGGGCTTTATCGTTTTTATACCGATGAAACGCTGGATCATTCTTACAAAAAGAAAATTCTGACGAACGTATCAGCTGTAGTTCTGGGAATTATTTTGATTTTATTGATTTTTGGAAAATCGCTGCTTGGTTTTCATACCGATAATGAAAAAACATATCTTCCACCTTATTTGCTTGATTATCTTGTAGGTGAACGATTCAGCATGTTCCGAACGGATGCCATTAAAACATTGCTTTTCGTCGCGATTGTTGCTGCAACACTTTGGTTGTCACTGAATAAGAAAATCAGTCAGAATTTGGCACTCATCGTTATTGCAGCCGTGAGTATTTTCGATTTATGGACTGTAAACCAGCGTTATCTGAACGAGGATAATTTCGTAGATGCCGTTTTTGCAGAAAATCCTTTTCAAACAGAAGTCACCGACCTGCTTATAGACAAAGTGGGCGACAACCGTGAACTTCAGGGATTATTAATCAACGCTAATGTGAATAAAACTCTGGAAACGATTGCTGAGAGAGATAAAGGTCATTATCGTATTTACAATCAGGCAATAAATCCTTTTGGAGAAACCAATACTTCTTATTTCAAATCTTCCGTTGGTGGTTATCATGCAGTAAAACTTCGCCGTTATGATGATCTTATCGGTGAATATTTCACTAAAATGGATACAGTGAAAATTCCAAAAATCCTGAATATGCTGAATACCAAATACATGATATTCGGAGATGTGCAGGAACCGCAAGCTGTGCCAAATCCTCATGCCAACGGTAATGCGTGGTTCGTTTCCGATGTGGAATTTGTGAAAACGCCCAATGAGGAAATAAGACGAATTGGTGAAATTGATTCGAAAAAAACCGCAATAATTGCTGCTTCAGATCAAAATTATTTCGATGGAAAACCTTTGGCTGCGGATTCTACCGCCTATCTTAAACTCACCAAATATAAAGCTGACGAACTGGAATTTTCTGCGCAAAGCAAAACGCCGCAGTTGGCAGTTTTTTCAGAAATATATTATCCAAAAGGTTGGAAGGTTTTTGTGGACGAAAAGGAAGTTCCTTACATCAAAGCGAATTATCTCCTCAGAGCAGTGCACGTTCCGGCCGGAATTCATACGGTGCGAATGGTTTTTGAACCGGAAGTCATCGAAAAAGGAAAATTGATTTCAACGATTTCATTCGGGTTTTTTCTTTTATTAAGTGTGGGCGGCGGTTATTTTATGTTCAGACAAAGAAAATCTAAGGAATAATAATCCTTTTAAATAATCATTCAGTTTCCTGAAATGACATGAGTTCGGAATCAAAAAAAATCCTGATCATCACCTATTATTGGCCGCCTGCAGGTGGGCCCGGTGTTCAGCGATGGCTGAAATTCGTGAAATATCTTCCGGAATTTGGTTGGGAACCGGTGGTTTTTATTCCGGAAAATCCGAGTTATCCTATTGTGGATGAGACTTTGCAAAGTGAAGTTTCCGAAGATTTGAAAGTCATCAAAACTAAAATTCTGGAGCCGTATCAGATTGCTGAATTTTTCGGAAAAGACAATAAAAAATTCAAGGCAGGACAATTTGATGTAGGCCAAAACCAAAGTTGGAAATCAAAATTGTCCATCTGGATTCGCGGTAATTTTTTCATTCCTGATGCGCGGGTTTTTTGGGTGAAACCTTCTGTAAAATTCCTTCGAAAATATCTGAAAGAAAATCATATCGATGCTTTGGTAACCACCGGGCCACCACATTCGCTTCACTTGATAGGTCTGCAACTGAAAAAAGAATTTCCCGATATGAAATGGATGGCTGATTTCAGAGATCCGTGGACGGAAATTTCATATTATCAACATTTAAAACTGACTAAAAAATCGGACCTGAAACACCGAAAATTGGAAGAAAAAGTTTTTAAAAACGCTGATATAACGCTGGCTACCAGTTTTACAGACGCCGAAAACTTCAGGCATAAAGGTGCGAATGCAATTTGTATCACCAATGGTTTTGATACAGAAATTCAGAATAAATCTGAGTTGAAAAGAAATGAAAAATTCACTTTGAGCTATATTGGCGTATTGGAGCAACTGAGAAATCCTGAAGTTCTTTGGCAAGTTTTAAATGAAATTATTACTGAAAATCAAGAATTTAGAGATTATTTTGAACTGAAATTCGTTGGCAGAATTGATGATAAAATCATTAAAAAGATTCAAAATACTCCGTTACACAATACGGTAAATAATTTAGGTTATCTTTCTCATTCTGAATCGAATAAAGAAATGCAGAAATCTGACGTGCTGATGGTGACCAATTTTCCAAATGAAAAGTCTAAAGGCATCATTCCGGGAAAAATCTTTGAATATCTGGCTACCGGGAAAACAGTTCTTTCTTTTGGACCGAAAGGTGCGGATGTTGCCAGAATTCTGGAAGAAACAAAAGCCGGACACCATTTTAATTTTGATCAAAAGGAAGAAGTGAAAAGTTTTCTCTTACAGCAATTTGAGTTTTGGAAAAATAATGAAATACAGCGAAACCCATCCCGTATTGATCAGTATTCCCGAAGAAACCTGACGCACAGACTTTCAGAAATTTTGTAATTTTCAGATTGTCCACTGATCGTTGATGATGGCAACAAGATAATATTTCCCTTCAAATTTTTCGAAAACCAATCGAAGCGCATTCCAGTCCATACCACCGTATTGTTCAGTTCCTGAAATGTAAAACTCTGTAAATTCCGAATTTGGATACATTTCTTTTAAATTGTTCAGCGAGTTTCCCTCTCCTTTAAAAGTATTGTGCAGCAATTCCGCTTTACTGAAATCTCTTTTCAATACCCATTCCTGAATATATTTCCCGAGAGAAATAACGTATTTTTCTCCGGTTCCGTCCTTTTCTCCGAAGGTAAAACGGATGTTGGAGTTGATATATTTCTGAAAATCTTCCCGGCTGAAAACCTTGTTTTTTTGCGGATCAACATGAGCGTACATGGAAAAGCGCATCCCTTTTTCCGGATGAATAAATCCGATAAATTCATCATATTGTTCTTTTTGCAAAAGATTTAAAATTTGAATGCTGAGCGAAATAACATTCTTATTTTCCGCTTCCGGAAATGGCTTTAGAGTAGAAGTGGTATCTTCTGAAACCGAATTCACAGTTAGTTCCTGAGATGGTAAATCCGTTTTTTTTTGAGTGCAGGATCCTGAAAACAACATTAGAAGAAATAAGAAGATGATCTTTTTCACAACATTTTTTATTGAGGCAGAGCAACTTTTATTCCGTGAATTAAAAATGTATTGTCATTCCTGCTGTGAAGCTTCGTGTCGGTGCCGGATTATAAAACCTTCCTCCGAAAGCATTGATGTCATACCCGAGAACATATTTTGTATTATAAATATTGTTCATCTGAACTTTAAAATTCAGAATAGAATTGTTCAATTTTAAGGGATATTCGAAAACTAAATTTCCAATGAGACTGGGTTCAGAAGCCACACTATTGGCATCATTCAGATAAAAAGACGATGTATAAAAATGTGACAAGTGAAAGTTCATGATGTTCGCTAATTTCAAGCTCAACAAATTCTGGATGGTGGAAGCGGGAACACCTGTTATTTTGTTTCCTGAATAATCTTCATCGTTTTTACGATATTCTTCAAAAGTGAAATCATAAAACGCTGCGGAAGTCCAAAATCTGATTTCATTCAGAAAAGAAGAATTTATTTTAAATTTTTTAGTTTCCGCAGTTATTTCAATTCCTTGTTGCGCTGTACTTCCGGAATTGACAAAGAACTCCTGTCCGGCCTCGTTTTGTCTTCTGACAATCGCATCTTTAAGGCGAAAATCAAAAAACGATGCTTCCAGATAAAAGGAAGTTCCTAATTGCTTTCGGAATCCGAGTTCTTTATTCCATCCATATTCCGGTTTCAAAAAAGTATTAATTTCCTGAGTTGAAGAACGGAATTCTTCCAACACCGGAGCAGAATTTCCTTTTCCGATTTTACCCCGAATAGAAAAGCGTTCACTCAAAAGATAAGTGATGCCAAAATCGGGCAACCATTGATTATTAAACTGTACAGCACCATCCGCTGCGTCTGGCACTTTCCATTGATATTCCATTCCATTCAGGCTTAATGCAGCATCAATGAACAACCGGTTTCCTATTTCAGCTTTTTGGGAAAGAAAAATAAATCCACTTCTGGCAAAGATTTTATCGGCATTTTGTAAATTTCCCGGCACACCTTTATTGTTATCAAAATTTTCAATTTGTGTGGTATTCATTCCTCCTTCAAAACCAATCCGCGTTTGCAAAATCATATTTTTCAATATTTTTTCATAATTCAGATGAGTTCTGAAGGCATAATTTTCTTCTTTTCTTTTCTCAAAATTGGTGATGAAGGGATTTTTAATAGATGTAATGGTATTCTGAAAAACCATAAAATGTGACCAACTTTCTGACAGCGGAAAACGGTGAGAAATTCCGCCCATAAAAGTTTGATTATAAATTCCTGCCTGTTGTTCGGAAGCACCAGGAAATGCACCAGCAGCGGGTCTCGCTTGTCTTCTGTTGTCGTTCATCTGTGCTTCGGTGAGTCCGCCAGGAGTTTCATATTTTAAATCGGAGAAGAGAAACATCAGATTTAATTCATGATCTTTTTTATAGGTAATTTTATCTTTCAGAAAGAAATTCATGCGCTGTAAGGCGGACTGTTCCCGGTAAGAATCTGCGGTATGAAAACTATGAAAAAACTGTAATGAATGTTGCCCAAAATCGCGCGCATAATGCGCTCCATATCGAAAAAGCCCATAGCTTCCTGCATTTATTTCCAGTGTTTTGCGTTCTGAATCTGACGTTTTCAGCAAAACTGTTCCACCTGTTACCGCACCAAAATCTCCACCTTCCGGGCCTTTATACAATTCAATTTTGTTGATGAGCGACGGATCAAGCAAATTAAGATAAGTATTTCCTGTGGCGTCTGAAAAGATAAATTCGTCCAGATACACCTTCACATTTCTCACACCATACGGCGACCTGAGCGCACTACCCCGAATCGCAAGCCTGTAACTTCCGGGTGAACGTTCTTCCATTCGGGTTCCGGGAAGAAAATTCAAGCTTTCTAGAAGTCTGTCCGGTGCATTCAGTTTCAAAATATTGCCCTGTGCGATGGCTGCAGATTTGGTAGAAGCGATGAAGCGAGTCGGTTTTTGATATGCATCCATCACCACTTCAGAGATTAATGAAACGCTGTCTGTTTCCTGAGATGAAAATAAAGCAAAAGAGAATATCCAAAAAAAATATAATAGTTTCTTCAAAATAAATATTTCAAAGATGACAACATTATCATTTAAATAATTTTAACGCTAAATTAACTTTCTTTTTTAATGATAAGTGTTAAATTTGCAGCAAAACTAAAACAAATGTTGAAAATCAATTACAAACTAAAACGCAGATACGTCGGCTTTCTCATTAAAATAAAAAAAACGGTATTCGTATCAGGGATATAAATACCGTTATTTTAGGTTAAGGTTTATAGCTATCTTTTAAAGTGACCGTTCGGTTGAACACCAATCTGTCACCTGTACTGTCCGTATCTTTTGTAAAATATCCGATTCTCTGAAACTGTATTGGCTGGCCTGTTTCCATTTCTTGGATAGCAGGTTCGGCATATCCGTACACAACGGTCAGGGAATCCGGATTGATGAATTCCAAAAAATCTGAATCTTTCTCAGCATCAGGTTGTTCTACAGTGAATAAGCGGTCATAAATTCTGATTTCTACCGGAACAGCGTGCTTTACAGAAACCCAATGCAAAGTTCCTTTTACTTTTCTTTGGCTGGCTTCTGAGCCACTTCCGGATCTTGTGTCTGGATCGTAAGTAGCATAAATGGTTATGATTTCCCCATTTTCGTCTCTTTCTACGCGTTCTGCTTTGATAATGTAGGCAGATTTCAGGCGAACCTCATTTCCTATAGAAAGTCTGAAGAATTTTTTAGGTGCTTCCTCCATAAAATCTTCCCTTTCAATCCAGATTTCTCTGGAAAAAGGAATTTTCCTCGTTCCTGCGTTTGGATCTTCAGGATTATTTTCCGTTTCCAGCCATTCTTCATGATCCTCAGGATAATTTTCTATGATCAGTTTTACAGGATCTTTCACAGCCATCATTCTGCGGGCAATTTTATTAAGATCTTCCCTCACAAAAAATTCCAGAAGTTGTATGTCAATCAGGTTTTCACGCTTGGCTACTCCTACCCTTTCTATAAAATTTTTAATGGATGCTGGTGTATATCCTTTTCGCCTAAGTCCGGAAATGGTAGGCATTCGCGGATCGTCCCAACCATTGACAACGCCTTCTTTCACCAAACGGTGTAGTTTTCTTTTGGAAGTAATCATGTAAGAAACATTCATCCGAGCAAATTCCCTTTGTTTATTTCGGACATTTCCCTCTTCATACACCTGATCCAGATACCAGTCATACAAAGGACGGTGATTTTCAAATTCAAGAGAACAAAGAGAGTGAGAAATTTGTTCGATATAATCGCTTTCACCATGCGCCCAGTCGTACATCGGATATATTTTCCACTGATCGCCGGTTCTGTGATGCGGTCGTTTTAAAATTCTGTACATTACCGGATCTCTCATATTCATATTGGGAGAAGTCATGTCGATTTTGGCTCTTAAAGACATCGTGCCTTCCTCGAATTCTCCTGCTTTCATGCGTTGGAATAAATCCAGAGATTCTTCAACGGGCCGATTCCGGTATGGACTTTCAATACCCGGTTCAATAGGATTCTTGCGCTGTTCGGTAATGATTTCCGATGGTTGTTCGTCCACATACGCTTTCCCATCTTTGATCATTTGTACAGCCCATTCATAAAGTTGTTGAAAATAATCGGAAGCGTACAATTCCTGATCCCACTGAAATCCCAGCCAAGAGACATCTTCTTTGATCGAATCTACATATTCCTGTTCTTCTTTTTCAGGATTGGTGTCATCAAAACGTAGATTCACGGGTGCATTATATTTCTCGCCCAAACCAAAATTAATACAAATAGCTTTGGTATGTCCAATGTGGAGATATCCGTTGGGTTCTGGTGGAAAACGAAACCGAAGCTGTTCCCGTTTCATTCCGTTGGCTAAATCATCCTCTATAATTTGCTCAATAAAATTGAGTCTTTTCTTTTCTTCTTCCATGATTTTTTTATTTATGCGCTGTATGATAATAAGCCAGCATTTTGTAATAGAGTTTTGCCGCCAGAAAAGCAGTAGGTTTCGAGTATGGGCTTTCCATCAACTCCACAATATCAAAAGCGACTACATTGCATTTTTGAAATACTTTTTTTAATAATTCCAAAGTCGGATACCATTGCAATCCGCCGGGTTCAGGTGTTCCTGTGGAAGGAGCGACAGATGGATCAAAAGCATCCAGATCGATTGTAATATAAACGTTTCCTGAAACTTTTTCCAACACATCATCGATCCAATTTGCATTGGAAGCAATTTCGTGTGCCCAAAAACATTGTCCTTCCGGAACGTATTCCATTTCTTCGGCATCCATTGAACGAATTCCGACCTGTACCAAATTCAATTTTTGGCGGGCTTCAAAAACAGCACACGCATGATTGCAGGAAGAACCATGAAATTCCGGGCGCAAATCTGTATGCGCATCCAACTGCAGTACAGTAAGATCCGGATATTTTTCACCTAAAGCGCGAATAGAACCAATGGAAACGGAATGCTCACCACCAATCATTGTGAACAGCTTGTTATCATATTTCAGCAATTCCTTAGTTCTGTCGTACACTGCTTCTGTCATCGCTTCCGGACTGGAATTTTCAGAAACTGCACCTGCCATCCAAACCCCGTTTAGATAAGGTTCCGTTCTGGTTTCAATATCAAAAAGTTCCATGTTTTCTGAAGCATCCAGAAAAAGTTCAGGCCCTTTATCAGCTCCTTTCCCCCATGTTGAAGTACCGTCATAAGGCACTGTTAAAAGCATCACATCGGAGGTATCCAACTCGGCATTATCTTCAGGAATTCCTGCGTACGTTCTCATAAAAAGTATATTTTTTTGAATTTAATTCGTTTTTTAAAAGGTCAAAGATAAAACATTTTTCACCGATAACTCATTGGATTTAGAACACAACCTGCCATCTATGGCAAGATTTCTTTCTGTAATTTCTTGGTGAGAGAACGGAATACTAGGTCATAAGAATGATCAATCAGCTGTTGGAGAAGTTCCACTTTCAATCCTTCGCAAATCACCATATTCCAATGGATTTTATTCATGTGATAAGCTCCCGTAATCTGTGGAAACTGCTCTCTGAGTTCAGCGGTCCATTCCGGATCTGCCTTTGCTGCAAATTGTGACGGTTGTTTTTCCAAAGGAACCAAAAGAAACATCTTTCCTCCCACTTTAAACACCAGAGTTTCACTATCGAAAGGAAAACTTTCTGTTGCACCTGCTTTTGCGAGACAATAATCCCGGATTTCTTCTGCTGTCATTTCAAAGATATTTTTAACGAATATTTCGTGATTCTGATTCAAAAATACTATATTTATTCCTGAAATTGATCCTATATGAAAGCTTTGGTAATTGGTGCGACGGGTGCTACAGGAAAAGAATTGGTTGGGAAATTATTGGATGATCCTGATTTTCATGAAATTCATGCTTTTTCAAGGCGCAATTTGCCTGCAACACATCCTAAACTGACGGTACATGTAATTGATTTTGAGAAACCTGAAGATTGGCGGGATTTGGTAAAAGGAGATGTTGCGTTTTCCTGTCTCGGAACTACTTTGAAAGATGCAGGAAGCAAAGCGAATCAATGGAAAGTAGATCACGATTATCAGTTGAATTTCGCCAAAGCTGCCAAAGAAAATCAGGTGGAAGATTATATTCTTGTTTCTGCATATGGTGCACATCCGAAATCAAAACTTTTTTATTCCAGAATGAAAGGAGCACTGGAAGAGGCTGTGAAAGGGCTTCATTTCAATAAAATCACTATTTTTCAACCGGGAATGTTGGAACGAAAAGAATCAGAACGATCCGGAGAAGTTTTGGGAGGAAAAATTATCAAATTTGCAAATAAACTGGGCATCCTGACAAGCCAAAAACCTTTACCCACAGAAGTTCTGGCTCAGGCAATGAGCAACGCAGCCAAAATAAAATCCAACGGTTATTCTAAAATTAAATTAGGAGCAATTTTCAGTTTTGCAGAAAAAAATTGAATAGCGCTCTTAAATTAAAATTGCTTTTTCCAACTCTAGAAGTTTTTGTTTTCTCCAGATTCCTCCGCCATAACCTGTAAGCGTTCCATTACTTCCGATAATCCGGTGACACGGAATAAAAATTGAAATTTTATTAAGTCCGTTGGCATTGGCTACTGCTCTTACCGCTTTTGGATTTCCAAGAATTGTTGCCTGTTCACGATAACTTGTTGTGGTTCCGTACGGAATTTTCATCAGCACTTCCCATACTTTTTTCTGAAAATCGGTTCCGACGGGCGAAAGGGGAACCGAAAACATTTTTCTTTCTCCATTAAAATATTCGTGAAGTTCTTCTTCCAGCGTCGCGAATACTGAGCTTTCTCCCGGAATAATATGAGCACCGAAATGCCTGGAAATCTCTTCCAGTTCTGCTCCTAAAGATTTTCTGTCAGAGAACTCTAACATACAGATGCCGCTTTCGCCGGCACAGGCAATCATTGCTCCTAGTGGCGTATCAATTTTTTTTGAATAAATAACGCCTTTCTTTTCTTTTTTAGGAAGAGTAACATCGAGGGCAGAAACAAGGTTTGTTTTCATAGTAACATCATATTCATTACAAATGTACCAACTTTAAAAACTCAATCACTACTTTGAAATAAGTTTTTCACTTGCGATTTTTAATTAAAAAAGGCCGAACGTGAAGTCCAGCCTTTGTAAAAATTATTTTAATTAATGTCCGTGTTGCTTCGGAGGTTGTGGCAAATTGCTTTTATCCAGATCAGCGAATTGCTGTGTTGCCGCCATCGAAACCACGAGATCATTCAGCATATTGCTGGCTGCTGTAGGAGAATTCGGCAACAGAACGAGATTGCTTCGGTTGTTGGAACCCACGGAGTGTAAAGTGTCATAATGCTGTGTAACAACGATAAGTGCGGATGCTTCTGCTGCATTAATGTTGACATTATTCAGCATTTCTACCGACTCTTTCAAACCTTTTGCAATTTCCCTTCTTTGATCTGCAATACCTTGTCCCTGAAGCTTTTTAGATTCTGCTTCTGCTTTCGCTACGGCAACAATTCTGATTCTTTGTGCTTCGGATTCATATTCTGCAGCTGTTTTTTCTCTTTCTGCAGCGTTGATTCTGTTCATGGCATGTTTCACCTGCTCATCCGGATCAATATCTGTCACCAATGCTTTGATAATATCATAACCATAACTGTTCATCGCTTCCTGAAGTTCACCTTTAACGGCAACGGCGATATCGTCTTTGCGAACAAAAACATCGTCCAGTTTCATTTTGGGAACTTCAGCACGCACAACATCAAATACAAATGAAGTAATCTGTCCTTCAGGATATTCCAGTTTATAATAAGCATCTGCCACCTGATTTCTGATAACCTGATACTGAACTGAAACTTTCATTTTGATAAAAACGTTATCCAGCGTTTTCGTATCAATGATGACATCCAACTGTTGAATTCTGAGATTCAAACGCTTGGAAATCTGGTCAATAAGTGGAATTTTCAGATGAAATCCTGCATGACGCACCGATTGCAGTTTACCGAAACGTTCGACAATGGCTGCCGTTTCCTGTTTGACAATAAAGAAAGAAGCAAATAAAATGATTAATCCTATGAAAATAATCGCTACAAAAAAAGTCATATTGTATTATTTAAAATTTGTACTGAAAGATACAAAAAAAATGGTTTATGGGTTATTTTTAAACCGTCATTCCGATTTCTATTCCTTTTATTTTTCTGTAGAGATCTGTTGCAAAATTATCCGTCATTCCGGAAACAAAATCAATAACTCCCAATGTTTTTTGATACAAGCTACCGTTTTCATAACAAAACTGTTGAGGAATGAGCTGCAGCGCTTTTTTATCGTAGGATTTTCTTTCGGAAGGATTTTTTATGACAGGCGGAATAAAATGATCCAACAATTCATACATCACATTATAACCAGCATTTTCGATTTCCACAACAGATCTGTGACCATAAATATGCTCAATAGAAAACCGTTCAATTTCTTTAAGGGAAGGATTTTCATTTAAGAAAATTTCAAGCAACGCTTTGTCGAGATTGCCTTCCAGAATTTTTTCAAAATTAAACTTGTACAACTCTGTTGCTTTGTTAATGAGTGCATTAATCACTTTCGCGCGCAGGTAAGATATTCTTTCGTTGGCATTGGAGATTTCGCTAAGTTTCTGCGTCACTTTTTGTATATCACGATTTTCAGATTTGATCAGTTCTAAAAATAATTCCTGTGTTACATCGGTAGAAATAATTCCCAAACGGTGAGCATCTTCCATGTCGATAATATTGTAACAGATATCATCCGCTGCTTCCACAAGCCATACGAAAGGATGCCTGCGGAAAATAACAGGATCTTCACTTTCCGAGGTCATTTTGACAGCGTGGGCAATATCCAGAAACGTTTCTTTTTCATTTTGAAAAAAACCAAATTTTTTCCGGTGCAGAATTCCTTTGGTTCTGGCTACAGCTTCGCAGGGATATTTTGCAATACTTGCCAATGTTGTGTAAGTAAGCTGAGTTCCGCCGACATCTTTTCCGGTTTGTTGATGCGTTAATGTTCTGATTGCGTTGGCATTTCCCTCAAAATTGATCAAATCTGCCCATTCTTTTTCAGAAAATAAAGATTTTAAATCGGATTCATTCCGTTCAAAATAACTGGCAATGGCATCTTCACCGGAATGCCCGAAAGCCGGATTCCCCACATCATGACAAAGACACGCTGCGGCAATAACATTGCTGAGGTTATGCTGATAAAAATCTAAAGCATCATCAGTAAGTTCATTTTTGTATTTATCAACAATAAATTCTCCGGCAACACTTCCCAAACTTCTCCCGACAGAAGAAACTTCCAAAGAATGTGTGAGCCTGTTGTGAACGAAAACACTTCCAGGCAAAGGAAAAACCTGTGTTTTATTCTGAAGCCTGCGGAATGCGGAAGAAAAAATAATCCGGTCGAAATCTCTCTGAAAATCTGTTCTGTGAGCACGAGTTGGCGCATGGTTTCCGGAACGTTGACTGGTAAAAATTTGATTTAAAATCATAGCTTCAAAAATAGATAATTGGCAGGAATATGCTATCATTTAAAGATTGAAATGCCTTATTTTATTTAATTTTGTCAGAAATTGTATTAATGAAATCAAATTATTTTTTCTGTTCTTTATTCTTTTTTCTGACAAATTTTTATAATTCTCAGAAAAATGAATTGGCAATTCAATCAAGCTTCACCAATATCGGAATTTCTTATGAATATTTTACCGGGAAAAAATTTAGTTTCGGAGCACAAGCAGGAACTGGCTTGTTCGGTATAAAAAAAAATGAACTCATTATAATGACCAGCAACAGCTACAGCAGTAAAAACCTTACTGAATTTTACACCTCTCCATTTGTACGATATTATTTCAGAGACGATTTTAATACTTGGTTTTTAATGGGCGAAATTTATTTTTCAAAAGTACAGTCAACCCTATTTATAAACGAAGTTGAAAGCAATAAGACTTCGAAAAAATACTTTGGTCCTGCTTTAGGCGGTGGCTATAAATTTAAACTGAACAACAGATTTACTATTAATACTTTTATCACTGTTGGCTATGATTTCAATGAAAATGATCTTGTTCCTTTATTGGGTAACGGATTAATTTCATTAGGATACCAGTTTTAGTTTCAAAAAGAAAAAAATCCCGAATTGATCGGGATTTTTATAAATTTATAATTCGATAATTTACATGTAAGCTTCGATAGGCTCGCAGGTACACACCAGATTCCGGTCTCCAAAAGCTTCATCCACACGGGAAACAGAAGCGAAAAATTTATGTTCGCGAACCCAATCCAGTGGATATGCCGCTTTTTCTCTGCTGTAAGGTTTATCCCAACTGTCGGAAATCACTACCTGCTCGGTATGCGGTGCGTTTTTCAGAACATTATTGGTTGGATCTGCCTGTCCGTTTTCAATTTCTTCAATTTCTCTTTTAATGCTGATTAAAGCATCAGCGAAACGGTCAATTTCCGATTTGCTTTCACTTTCTGTCGGTTCTATCATGAGCGTTCCGGCAACAGGAAAGGAAACTGTAGGCGCATGAAATCCATAATCCATAAGGCGTTTTGCAATATCAGCTACTTCAATTCCAAGAGATTTGAACTGTCTGAAATCCACAATACATTCGTGCGCCACCCTTCCTTCTTTATTGGAATAAAGAATCGGGAAATGTTCAGCGAGGATTTCTTTTAGATAATTAGCATTCAAAATAGCGTGTTCTGTTGACTTTTTCAATCCGGAAGCACCTAACATTTTGATGTAAGAATAAGAAATATTCAGTACCAAAGCTGATCCGTAAGGTGCAGAAGAAATGGCTTCGATGGCTTCTTTGCTTCCAATTTTAATATTCGGGTTGCTGGGCAAAAATTTCACCAGATGAGGAGCCACGCAAATAGGGCCAACTCCTGGACCGCCACCACCGTGAGGAATTGCGAAGGTTTTGTGAAGGTTAAGGTGACAAACATCCGCACCAATTAACCCTGGACTTGTAAATCCAACCTGCGCATTCATGTTGGCTCCGTCCATATAAACTTGCCCTCCGTTATCATGAATAATTTGAATAATTTCTTTGATGTTGGCATCAAAAAAACCATACGTGGACGGATAAGTGATCATGGCAGCAGCCAGATTTTCTTTATGTTGTTCGGCTTTTGCTTTCCAGTCGGCAGCGTCAATTTCCCCGTTTTCCAAGTTTTTACAAACTACTACTTTCATTCCGGCCAATACAGCGGAAGCAGGGTTGGTTCCGTGCGCAGATTGCGGGATGAGGACAATATTCCTATGATCGTCGCCATTGGATTTATGATATTCCCGAATCACCATCAAACCGGCATATTCTCCCTGAGCTCCGGAATTGGGCTGAAGTGAAGTACCCGCAAAACCAGTAATTTCGGCCAGATCTTTTTCCAGTTCGCGGATCATTTCCTGATATCCTGCAGCCTGTTCTACAGGAACAAATGGATGAATATTTCCCCAAGCTCCCCAGGAAATCGGAAGCATTTGTGTAGCGGCATTCAGCTTCATGGTACAGGATCCGAGAGAAATCATAGAATGTGTAAGTGAAAGATCTTTTCTTTCCAAACGCTTGATATAGCGCATCAACTCGGTTTCTGTATGGTATTTATTGAATACTTCTTCTGTCAGAATTTCATCTTTTCTCAATAGATTTTCAGGAAGTGAATATTCTTCTTTCAAAGCAAGTTTAAAAGCCTGCTTTTGTTTAAAATTAGCAAAAACTTCAACCAGAATATTCAGTTTTTCAATCGTTGTGCTTTCATTCAGGGCGATGCTGACAATATTTTCAGAGAAATAATTCAGATTAATTTTACGGTCTCTCATCAATCTCATCAGATTTCCTTTTTCGGATTCCGAAATAAGAATTTTTACGGTATCAAACACCGGTTCCTCTACTACATCATAGCCCAGTGCTTTCAACGCACCTGAGAGCGCATTGGTTTTGAAATGAATCTGGTCGGCAATAAAATTCAAGCCTTTTGGACCATGATATACACAATACATTCCGGCCATTACTGCCAATAAAACTTGTGCTGTACAAATATTGGAAGTCGCTTTTTCTCTTTTAATGTGCTGTTCTCTCGTTTGCAATGCCATGCGAAGCGCTCTTTTCCCGTATTTATCCTGAGAAACGCCGATAATTCTTCCGGGAATATCGCGTTTATATTCTTCTTTACAAGAGAAAAATGCAGCGTGAGGACCACCATATCCCATAGGAATCCCGAATCGTTGAGTAGTTCCAACGGCACAGTCAGCGCCCATTTCTGCCGGCGATTTCAATTTTACCAAAGCCAATGGGTCGCAGGCAACAGCTACCTGTAACTGTAATTCTTTGTAACGTTGGATATCATCAGAATAATCTATTACGGCTCCATTTTTACCCGGATATTGTAGCAATACGCCAAAATACGTTTCATCAAAAGAATGATTTTCGTGGTCACCGATCACGATTTGGATTCCTAAACCTTCTGCTTTGGTAGTAAGTACAGCGATGGTTTGAGGAAGTACGAGATCAGAAACAAAAAATTTATCCGCTGATTTTCTTTGCTCTTTTGTTCTGCCGGAGAAAAACATATTCATGGCTTCTGCAGCGGCAGTACTTTCATCCAGAAGAGACGCATTGGCAATTGGAAAACCTGTGAGATTAGCTACAACGGTTTGAAAATTAAGAAGTGCTTCCAACCTTCCCTGTGCAATCTCGGCCTGATACGGCGTATAGGCTGTGTACCATGAGGGGTTTTCTAAAATATTCCTTTTAATCGCAGCGGGCAGGATGGTGTGATGATAACCAAAACCAATATAGTTGGTAAAATCCTGATTTTTTTTAGAAAGATCACTTGAATGCCGAATCATTTCATATTCAGAAAGAGGTTCCGAAATATTCAAATCCTCTTTGGATATAATGGATGCAGGAATAGTCTGGCGAATCAGTTCTTCCATATTTGATACGCCAATTCTTTCCAGCATTGCATTTTTATCCTCCTCATTCATGGAAATGTGACGGTTGACAAACTGCTGTGTATTCATATTTTTATAGGGTATTTTTTGAAAAATAAAGATTCGTAAAAGTAAGGATTTTCAGGCGTTCAGGCAACCGTGATTTTCATCATGAATAGTTGTTGTACAATTATTTTGATTTATTCTAAATAACTTTTATATTTGCGACATGAATGCAAGTATCATCCTTTCAGGATCGCTCCTCTTGCTCCGGCTTTCGGAAATATCGAAGAAATGCAATGCAGCAAAAAGAAATGCTGCAAGAAATTCAAAAAAGGAAAGCGTTGCAAAAAATGTCCTGGCCGACTGAAAATTTCCTGATTAGCGCACCTGTTGCAAAAGGAAAAACATGGCTAATGCCAAGGCCATCACTGCCAATATAAT
Organism: Chryseobacterium lacus; assembly: GCF_003336205.1. Taxonomy (GTDB): domain Bacteria; phylum Bacteroidota; class Bacteroidia; order Flavobacteriales; family Weeksellaceae; genus Chryseobacterium_A; species Chryseobacterium_A lacus. The sequence continues at coordinate 67,345 of NZ_QPIE01000005.1, read as the reverse complement.
CTTTAGAATCCTGGAATAATCCTTGGTTTCTGGCGTATCTTTTTCCGGTCGGAAAAGTTCTTCTACATTCTGTCTGAATTTTTCTCTGTCATTCTCAAAAACTTCGGTAATCGTGATGCCCTGAACCGCAGTTTGCCGCGTCAAAGAATTGGTAGCATGCAGAATCATCACGAATTTACCATCCTTAAATTCTGTAATTTTAAAAGTTCTTTCGCCATAAGATTTTTCCAGGCCAAAAGGCAATACTTTTACGACATCTGCGTGTGTTGTATTCCATTTAATGGTGATTTCGTCGCCTTTCACGGCTTGCATTTTTGTGGAAGTAAACGTTTTCACGGAAGGCGGATAATTTGTTCTGGAACTGCGCCGGTTTGAAACAAACTGCTGATTATACGTTTTTCGGCGTTCTTTGTCGCTCAGCGTTTCATAGGCTTCCTGTACTTCCCGAAAACGTTCTGCAAAATAATCATCATTTTCATTTTTGTCAGGATGGTATTTCAACGACAGTTTACGGTAGGCTTTTTTGATCTCTTCTTCCGAAGCATCGTCTTTAATTCCCAGAAAATAATAATAGTCTTTCAAAATCAATAGTAAAAGTACAAAAGTAAATATTTTCTTAGAAACGATGCAGCATCACTAATTTTCCAAAGCGGGATTGTCAGTTCTTTTCATGGATTGAATCCTTCCGTCCTGAAATTCAACTCTAATAGCGATTTCTTTTTTCCAAAATAGAAAACGATAAGTTTTTCCGCAAATCATCACCACATCATATTGGCTGTGATTTTTTGGAATGTCAATCACATCAATAGTGAAAGCCGCTTTGTCAATAATAGGTTTGATGAGTTTTTCAAACGGCTTTAAATTAAGATTGATGAACTGGCGAATTTCAGGAATAAAATGTTGGTATTTTTCCATAAAATCGTTCAGTATCACCACCTGTTCCGTTTCGATAATGCCATTTTGTGCTTCAACGTACAATTCACAAAAGCCACCATAATCCTCAAAGTCGGACTTCAGAATTTTGTGATAGACTTCCGGATTAGAAGTTTTATTCCGGTTTTTTTCGAAATCCCGTCGAAGTTGCTGAGGAACAAACATAACTTTATAAAAAAAGACCCGAAATTCCGGGTCTTAGGTATTATTAATTCAAAATTTACATTCCAATTACCGGCATCGAAAGCATCAGCAAATGTTCATTGTCTTCCAATCCATCCACAGGTTCTACAATTCCAGGACGATTCGGCTGTGACATTTTAAGGGTAATATCTTCTGAACTAAGTACCGACAGCATTTCCGTAAGAAATTTAGAACTGAAACCAATATTGATATCTTCGCCGTTATAATCGCACGGAACCTGCATATCTGCTTTGTTTGCATACTCTGTATCTTCGGCATGAAGGTGAAGAATATTTCCGGAAAGTTTGAAACGAACCTGATTGGTAGATTTATTCGACATGATGGAAGCTCTTCTGATGGCATTCAGCAGAAGGTTTCTGTTAATGGTTAGAATATTTGGATTTTCCTTTGGAATAACAGCCGAGTAATTCGGATATTTCCCGTCGATAAGTCTACAAATCCAGATATTATTTCCAAAAGTAAATTTGGCCATATTTTCATTGAACTCTATCACGACTTCGTCACTGGAATTGCTCAAAATATTTTTAAAAATGCTGAGCGGTTTTTTAGGCATAATGAATTCCATGGGCTCAGATACAAGATCTGTTCTTTTGTACACCACGAGCCTGTGCGAATCAGTAGAAACAAAATGCGTCCCTTCTTCCCCAAACTGGAACAAAACACCTGTCATAACGGGGCGAAGAGAATCGTTGCTGGTTGCAAACAACGTATTGGTGAGTGCTTCTGAAAGTATTCCGGCAGGAATTCTCACACTTTGGGACGCATCAAATTCCGGGAATTCCGGGTAATCTTCTGCATTGTCCAGTGCTACGGCGAAATTATCTTTTTCATCCAGAATTTCGAGGACACTTCCCGTTCCTTCTTCATTGTCTTTTATAGAAAGTGTAAGTGGTTGCTCCCCGTAAGTTTTCACAAAATCCTGAAAAATCTTTGCAGGAACGGCGAACTTTCCGGTTTCATCGCTTTTAACTTCCACGGAAGTTACCAATGTAGTTTCTCCGTCGGAAGCAGTTATGTTAAGATTATTTCCATCTAATGCGAAAAGGTAGTTTTCTAAGATTGGCCGGGACTGTGAACTTGCGATCACTCCACTCACCGTTTGCAATGCTTTCTGCAATTCTCCACTCGAAACGATAAACTTCATCTGTTAATTAAATTTGTACAAATATATAAAATTGACGCAAGAAAGTGAAGATTTAGGAGATGAGTTATCAACAAAAACGATAAAAACAATTGATTTTATTAAGAGATTTTTCAATTTTTAAATATCTTTGAAGATATGAGAAAACCCTCGCTGGATAAGAGTTTTGGCTACGCATTCCGTGGTATTGGCATAATGATTCTTTCGGAAAGAAATTTTCAGATTCATTTGTTTGCTCTATTGATCAATTTTTTTCTGATTATCGCTTTGCAACTGAACAGTGCAGACGCTGCCATCATCATCATTGTTTCTGTTATCGTTTTGATCACCGAAATGCTCAATACCTGTGTAGAAAAAATCTGCGATTTCATCCACCCGGAATTTCATTTGAGTATTGGAAAAATTAAAGATATTTCAGCAGGTGCAGTGCTTGTAGCAACTTTGGGCGCGTTGGTAACAGCAATACTCATTTATGGGAAGTATTTGTAAAAAAAACCTCCCGATGACGAGAGGTTTGCAAATAACTAAAAAGTAAGCCTAATTTATTTTTGTAAATAAGTTTCAAGTACGTAGTGGTGTGTCTGATCGCCCATTGTGAAAGAGTCAGAAATAGAAAGAACAAGGGTAGAAGAAGTTAAAATTATCACATCCTGAGTAGAACTTGTGCCTCCTTCATTTATTGTAATTTTCTTTGTATTCGTATCATAATGATAAGTGAAGGTTGTAAAATCTGTTTGAGAGCATACACTATTTTTAACGCTAAACGTAGTAGAAGTACCATTGCCATTTGTTTCAAAATTCATTCTACTTTGTTGGCTACAAATACTAACATTTTCTGTGGTAACTTCTGGGGTGCCATTTAAACTATGTTTCATAACATATTTTACAGGTTTCCAAGATCCTAAAAGCAAATCTTGGGGTTTATCATCTTCACGTGAACATCCAGCAGCGAACAACGAAAATGCAAAAAGCATTAATAAGAGTTTTTTCATAATAGTTTTTTTTGAGTAAAGAGGTGATAACTAAACAAAAAGCCGACTCAAATTTAATATTGAAACGGCTTCTTTATTTTCTTAAATTTAATTAGAAGCTATAACCAAAACCTAAGTTGATAGCGTCGATTGTACCTCCTTTTTGAGACACTCCTTTATATGATAAAGAAAGTCCCATATTTTCTCCAATATGATATGTTGCTCTTGGTTGGTAATAAAATCCACCATCGTTATTTCCATCTTGCATTAAAAATCCATATCCAAGATCAGCACCAAGACTGAACTGTTCTGCAAGCATGTATTGTCCCGTAGCAGCAATTGGAATCAATCCAAGTGTCGGAACTTTAAATCCTCCAACATCTTTACCTAAGAATGCAGAATATCCAGTAGCTACACCAGCTGAAAAGGATTCAGCAACCGGAAAAAGGTACGCAGCATCAACACCAACATTGAAGCTGTAAGCATTACCAGCATCTCCCATTGGCAAACCAACATGAGCACCAATTTTAAATCCGGACTGTGCGTTCACGGATGCGAAAAGTGCCAAAGCACCTACTAAAAAAAGTTTTTTCATAATAATTTATTCATTTAGGTTGAGATGGTAAATATAAAATTAATTTTAAATACAAAACAAAAAAAATCGCCTTACTCTTAAGCAAGACGATTTATTTGTGATTCAAGAGGTTAGTTCCCGAACTTATATCCAAGACCAATTTGAAAAAAGCTATTTTTCCATTTACCTTCACCAGAATCCTTTGCAAGGTTAGAAACTCCAAGGTTATATCTTGCATCGAAAAACAGTCCGTTAGATAAGTTATATTCTGCTCCAAGATAAGGTGCAAGATTCAGAGAATTAATTTCATCTTTCATATCCTCGCTTGTTGATACGGTTTCAGTCACACCACCCACGGTAGTCGTTTCTGTATAATTGTTTTTCGCAGACATAATAATCCCAAAATTCAAACCAGCTCCTAATGCAAATTGTTCAGATACATAATATTTAGCACCTATAGGAATAAGCAAAGTTCCTAAATCCACTTTTGAAGTTGCTTTGAAACTATCTCCCATGAAGGATTCTTCAACTGTATACTCTCCTCCTAAAGGTGAATAAAGAACTTCACCCTGAAGCGCAAACTTATCGTTTAATTGATATTCAACTAAAGCTCCCGCATAAAAAGTAGATTTAGAATTGGTATTAATAGTCAATCCTAATCCATCAATAGACATTGAGATAGTAGACATTGCGTATCCAGCCTTAGCTCCAAATTTAACTTCCTGAGCATTTACAGAAGCGAAAAGTGCTACAGCACCAACAAAAAATAGTTTTTTCATAATAATTAATTTATTTTAGAATTAAGCGGCAAATATAGGATTAATTTATTAATAATTAACAAAAAAAAACCGACAATTTTGCCGGCTTGTAATGTTATTGTTATCAAATGATTAGAATGCAAATCCTACTCTGATACCCGTTACCACTTCTGGTGTAATTCTGAAAGAACTACCACCTTTTGTAACAACATCAGCATCACCAGTTCTTTTTAATGTAGTATCACCTTCTGATTCGTACATTAATCCAAGGCCTGCTTCTACACCTAAGAATACTCTTTTAGCGATATAATAATCAGCTCCGAAAACACCTCTTACCCCAAATCTGAAGACACCAGGACCTTTCAGTTCCTCTACATCACCTGTTGTAATTTCAGTTGATTTAATGTTCATAGAACCATATCCTAGAAGTACATCACCACCTACATAAGGAGATAATCTTTCAGTTCCTGTGAAGTGTCTTTCCATACCGAAACCTAATCCAAAACCATAGAAATTATTTTCTTTTTTAATGTCTGGAGTTGAATTATCAGTTTCACTGACATTTCCTACAAACAAAGTTCCTCTGTAAGCGATATTCTCTGTTTTGAAATATCTGGCTTTGAACATTGCACCTGTTCCAAAACCTTGGTCAGGAAGGTTGATGGTAGTATTTCCTAATCCACCTGCAACACCTAGGTCTACGGTTACATCACCTGCAGTAGGTTTAAATTCCTGAGCACTAACAGCGCTGAAAAGTGCAAGAGCACCAACTAAAAACAGTTTTTTCATGATTTTTAAAAATTAATTTAATTTAGTGCTGCAAATTTATGACAAAGCATCCAATTTTAAGTTTTTATTAATATGACAAAAATCAGAATTTCCTTCTTTAAAATAATTATAAACTGTCAAATTCTCGGTAATAAAGGGATTTCAGCAAATATTAAAAATGTATAATCGAATTATTTCGTTATTAGAATCTCTAAAAATTACCGATTATATTCAATTTTCACAAACCAAGAACGCCAGAAATCTCCGGCGTTATTAATTATTTTATAGGTAAAAGATTACACTTTCATAATGTCTGCTTCCTTTATTTTCAGGTTCTCATCACAGAGTTTTACATAACTATCGGTGAGTTCCTGAATTTCATTTTCAGCATTTTTTATTAAATCTTCAGAAATGCCTTCTAGTTTTTTGAGTTCCTTCATTCCGTCCTGGCGTGCATTGCGAACCGTAACTTTCGTTTGTTCTGCTTCAGCTTTGGCCTGCTTTGCGAGGTCTCTTCTGCGTTCTTCGGTTAGTGGCGGCACGTTCAGAATGATACTATCTCCATTATTTGAAGGTGCGAAACCAAGATTTGAATTTATAATCGCTTTTTCAATAGGATTGATGGCGGTTCTGTCCCAGGGTTGTATAGAAATCGTCATGGCATCTGGAACCGAGACGTTGGCTACCTGATTGAGCGGTGTCATTGTCCCATAATATTCTACCATAACATCCTGTACCATGGTAGTAGAAGCTCTTCCGGCTCTGATCTTCTGGAAAGCGTGATCCAAATGCTTTAATGCAGCATCCATTTCCTGCTTTACCATATCTGTAATCATATTTAATTCTTCCATAATTAATAAATGATAATGTTATTTTACAAATCTACTAAAGTTCCGATTCTTTCTCCTTGTACGATTTTCATGAGATTTCCATCTTTATTCATATCAAAAACAATGATGGGAAGCTTGTTTTCATGACTCAGGGTAAAGGCGGTCATATCCATTACTTTTATCCCTTTCTCAAAAACTTCATCAAAAGTAAGGGAATTAAATTTGACGGCATTTTCATTTTTCTCAGGATCAGAATCATAAATTCCGTCTACCCGGGTTCCTTTCAGGATTACATCCGCCCCAATTTCTATTGCACGCAGGGTTGCCGCAGTATCAGTGGTAAAATAAGGATTACCCGTTCCGGCTCCGAAGATCACTACCCTTCCCTTTTCTAAATGACGAACTGCTTTTCTTTTGATAAACGGCTCTGCCACTTTGTCCATTTCAATCGCACTTTGCAACCTCGTGAAAATTCCGGCATCTTCCAAAGCGCCCTGCAATGCCATTCCGTTGATTACTGTCGCCAACATTCCCATATAATCTCCCTGTACTCTGTCCATTCCTTTCGCTGCGCCGGCAACGCCCCGGAAAATATTGCCGCCACCAATAACGATAGCCACTTCGCAACCTTCCTCCACTACTTTTTTTATTTCTTGCGCATATTCTTTCAAACGGTCGTTATCAATACCATATGGTAGGTTTCCCATCAGTGCTTCGCCGCTCAGTTTCAGGAGGATTCTTTTGTACTTCATGTTATACAAGATTAATTGCTGTAAATTGTGCGGTGCAAATATAATGAAAAGCAGCACATTTTTTAAAGATTTGAATTTGAGATGAAATAATTTGTTAAAAATTTTGATAAGTTTTAAAAAGGATTATTTTTGCAATACATAATTCTGCGTTGAAGAAAATTTACCTTTCATTGCTTTTATTTTACGTAGGGACTGCGCAAGCGCAAGTCGGCGAAAATGTATATCCTTTTCTCAATCTTCCCGTTTCCGCAAGGCAAGCTGCTTTGGGAGGCGATGCAATTTCGATCATGGACAAGGATGTCAATTTTGCTGCGGTTAATCCTGCTTTATTGAATCCAGACATGCATCAACAGGTTTCTGTAAATGCAGCAAGTTATCTGGCCGGTTCCACTTACGGAACCTTAAATTATGGTCACGTATTTGAGAATGGACACATGATTACTGCGAATGCCCGGTATATGGACTATGGAAAGATGCCACGAACCGATGAAGCTGGTTTTCAGAACGGAGAATTTGGTGCTTTCGACGCTGCTATAGGTGCAGGATATGCCTATCATTTTGAAAAAGAATGGACTATTGGAGCTGGTGTTCAAGTCATTAATTCCAAAATTGACAATTATACTTCCATGGCCGTCGCAGGAACCATCGGTGTAACTTATCATTTGGATAAAACGAACGAAACCCTTGCTTTGGCAGCAAGAAATTTCGGTTATCAGTTCAAAACTTTCGATGGAACAAGGGAAAATCTTCCTTTCAGAATAGACCTTGGCTACACAAAAATTTTAAAGAAATTTCCTGCAGCACTCACTATTACAGCGCACGATCTTCAACAATTTAATATTTCTTCGGAATTGGATCTCAATGGACAGGAAGTAGGCTTTACCAGAAAAATTATGGATCATTTCTCTTTCGGTGCTGAACTGTTTCCCGAGAGTTCTTTCAGAATAAGATTGGGTTATAATGTGAAAAGAGGCAGTGAACTTGCCGTGTTGGACCAACGGAGTTTTGCCGGACTTTCAGCAGGTTTCGGGATCAGGTTCAATGCATTTGTGATCGATTATTCTCATATCAGATATCACAGTGCTTCCAATGTGAATATGTTGGGAATTTCTATAGATCTCAGTGGAAACCGATTCGATTAATTTCCATTTTCTTAGGTTTTTCAATTTAAAATACGAACTTTGTGGAATGAGAAAGCCAGTAATTGCCATTGACGGATTCTCTTCTACAGGGAAAAGCTCTATTTCTAAAGTTATTGCGGAAAAACTGGGCCTTATTCACATGGATACCGGAGCTTTATATCGGGGGATTACCTATTTTGCACTGCAATGTTGCAAAAATGAAAAGGATAATATCGACTTACAGAAACTGATTAGCAATCTAAATAAAATCAATCTGGAATTTAGAGAAGACAATGGAATGTTGGTTCTTTTCCTGAATAATACAGACATTTCGTCCGAAATTAGAACTCCGGAAATTTCTGAAAATGTAAGCTTGATTGCCACACTTCCGGAAGTTCGGGAGTTCCTGCTGCACACCCAGCGGTCTATTGCCGAGAAAGGCGGCATCATCATGGATGGCAGAGATATCGGATCTATCGTGTTGCCGAATGCAGACTATAAATTTTTTCTCACTGCCAGTATTGATGAACGCACCAAAAGAAGACATCTGGAACTTTTGTCATTAGGAATCAAAACAGATGCTGCTTCAGTAAAAGAGAATCTGATACTCAGAGATAAAACCGATAGCGAACGTACGATAGCACCACTTATACAGGCGAAAGACGCCATTCTGATTGACAATTCTCAACTTACTAAAAAAGAAACCACACAGCTGATACTGTCACACATTAAAACTTTTAATAATATTTAAGACAGAAGACGTTCTTTTGGTATATTAATTGTAATTTTACTCAGCAGATACTCAATTACAATAACTTAAAATAAAAATAAAATGTCAAAAAGAAGCAACAACACATCTGCTGTATTAGCAGGATTATTAGCAGGAGCTGCTGCTGGTGTAATTCTCGGAATGCTGTACGCACCTGAAGAAGGGAAAGAAACAAGAAAAAAAATTAAGGATAAAGCAAATGATCTGAAAGATCAGGCAACCGACCAGTACGGAAAACTGTCTGAAAAAGCGAAAGAAACCTACCACGATGTTTCTGAAAAAGTAAAAGACCAGTACGGAAATATTTCATCTACTTTTAAAGAAACCGTCAACAATGTAGCGAGCACTGTAAAGGAAGGTTACGGAAAATATAAAGATCAGGCTGTAGCACAGGCAACGGATGTTGTAAAAGATGTAGAATCAGAACTGGACGGACTAAAGAGATAAAAAGTGTCCTCACAGATCAAATAAAAAGGAACGAAAAGTTCCTTTTTTTATAACTTAAAACAAAAAACCATGTTGGACATATTAAAAGATTATGCTTCCCAGAGAATAGACCTTCTGAAAATGGAAGCAACAGAAAAGACTTCTGTTACAGCTGGAACCATTTCCATTATTGTACTTCTGTCAGTCTGTATGTTGTTTTTTCTCATATTGTTGAATATAGGTTTAGGATTACTGATAGGATATTACCTCGGAAATTATGCTTACGGAATTCTGATCATGGCGGGTTTTTACCTGCTTTTGATGCTGATCATTTTCCTGAGTAAAAAAACGATTAAAACTTTAGTAGCCAATAAAATAATACAATCTCTAAACGACTGATATGTCTTATAAATATAACAGCCTCGATGAACTTCGCAGAAAAAAGGAACTTCTGAAAAAGGAAATTGCCGATAAAGAAGATCTGCTCACTTTTAATAACGCAAAAAGAAGTTTGAGTGCCTTCACCAATGGTTATACCGACCAGTTCCTGAAAGAAGAACTGGATGAGCAAGGTGAAAAAAAGATCACTCTGAAAAAGAATGAAATTGTTCGCCGCATCACCGGAGAAGTCAAGAATCAAATTATAAGCAAAAGCACTTTCATGAGTATTGCGGATACCGCGATAAAAGGAGGCGTTGTAGACAACGCTTTAAAACTGTGGGCAGTCGCATTTGTAGGGAATTTCGCCAAGAATAATATCAAAAGTTCCAGCTGGAAGAAAAAGCTCATCGGCATTGCGCTGATTTATATTGCGCCATTTGCGCTCCGTTTTATCAGAAAAAAACTTGAAGAATATCAGAAAAATAAAAGTGTTTCCAGTATGGAACAACTTATTTAAAAAGCGAAACCGTTTCTGATTAGCAGAAACGGTTTTCTTATTCTGTTTAATGGTATGTTAATTCGGAATCCATTGGGTGAAGAAAGTTTTCACTTTTTCCAGATCGTAGCCATTTCCGTCTTCCAAAACAGCACTGTCCTGAGTGTGGATTAATTTTCCGTTTTTATCCAAAACAATAAATACAGGATAACCATATTTTTCGCCGGGATTTCCATATCTGTTGAATACTTTTTCGTTTTTATTTTTCGGCGAATAATTCAGATGATAATACAGATAATGATCAGCTGTCAGTTTTTTCAGTTCCGGAGTCTTTTGAACAAAATCATTAAATCGAAGACACCAGATACACCAATTTCCTCCAGCTTGTAAAATGATGTTTTTATTCTCTGCCTGCGCCTGTTTGATGAGTGATTCTATTTTTTCCTCAGCATTTTCATCTTCCCGGTAAGGTTTGTCCAATTTGGCTTTTTCCTGTTCCTGAACCTTTTTTCGCTCCGCTTTTACCGCTGCACTATCCGATTCAGATATCACAGAATCTTTGGAAACATACTGATCTGCACTGTTTTCTGTTTTTTGTGAACAGGAAATTAAAAGACTGGAGATCATTAGCGAAAACGCAAGGTGAATTTTTTTCATAATAATGCAAATTACAATAAGATTTTATGCCTGCAAAAAGTTTTCCAATCTTTTTAATATCGCTACATTTGCAACAGTTTATGGAACTCTTTTTTAGGATTATACTGTTGTTTTCGAGACTTTCGCTGAGGGTACTCTATTTATTTTCTGATATTATTTTCTTTTTCTTATTCTATATTATTGGCTATCGTAAAACTGTGGTAATGAATAATTTGAAAAATTCCTTCCCAGAAAAGACCAATTCAGAATTAAAAAAAATCAAGAAAAAATTTTATATTAATTTCTCCGATTATTTAGTGGAGACGCTTAAATCTTTCACCGTTTCCAGTACGGAACTTAAAGTAAGAGTTCAACACCTGAATCAGGATGTTTTCCGGAATGCTAAAAAAGAAGGCAAAAATGTCATCATGCTCACCGGACACGTTTTCAATTGGGAATGGTTCACCGCTTTGGCCACCAATCTTCCTCAGGAAAACAGCCATCCTGTTTACCGTAAAATGCAGAGCCAGTTTTGGGAAGAAAAACTGAAAATAATCCGAAATTCTCACGGGAATCAAGCTTTAGAAGCGAAAGAAGTGGTGAAACACATGCTGCGGTCTCCTAATGATGGCAACTCGATTTATATGTTTGTGGCAGACCAGACGCCGCACGTTTCTGAAGTGAGCTACGGACTGAAATTCCTGAACCAGAAAACACCGGTATTTGTGGGATATGATAAGCTGGCGGCCAAGATGGATTTGGTTTTCGTGTATTGCGATGTGAAGAAAGTGAAAAGAGGATACTACCAAGTCAATTATTATCGTGTAGAACCGGAAAATGAAAAGTTTGAAAAAAATGAAATTGTGAAAAAATTTCATCAGCTTCTGGAAAATTCTATCCGCAGAAGACCCGACAATTATCTCTGGAGCCACAGAAAATGGAAATACGCTCACGCTATAAAAAAATACGATGAATAAGAACCGATTGGCTATTGCAATACTGAATTGGAACGGAAAAAAATGGCTGGAGAAATTTCTTCCCATCGTCGTTCAGCATTCTCCGGAAGCAGATACTTATATCATTGACAACGCTTCCGAAGATGATTCTGTCACTTTTGTTGAGAATAATTTCCCTTCAGTAAAGGTTATTCAGAATTCCAAAAATGAAGGTTTTGCTGCGGGTTACAATTCAGGATTAAAAAACATAGATGCAGAAATTTATTGTCTTCTTAATTCTGATGTAGAAGTTACCCAGAATTGGATTCCACCGATGATCGCTCTGTTTGATTCAGACCAATCTATTGCCGCTGCACAACCTAAAATCCTCTCCTATCATAATAGAAATTTCTTTGAATACGCAGGTGCTGGAGGAGGTTTTATCGATAATTTAGGATTTCCCTACTGTCGTGGCAGAATTTTTAATTCTATCGAAGAAGATAAAGGACAATATGATGATGAAACGGAAATTTTCTGGGCTTCAGGCTGTTCACTTTTTATCCGGAGTAAAGATTTCCGGGAACAGGGCGGTTTCGATGAACGTTTTTTTGCCCATCAGGAAGAAATAGATTTGTGCTGGCGATTGAAAAATTCGGGAAAAAAAATCATGTACACGGGAAAATCTGCTGTGTATCACGTTGGCGGAGGAACGCTCAGCAATCAGAATCCTGAGAAAACTTTTTTGAATTTTAGAAATAATCTCTCGATGATGCTGAAGAATCTCCCTTTTCCAAATTTGCTTTGGCTACTTTTTTTCAGGCTCAGTTTGGATGGTATCGCAGGAATTCAGTTTGCATTCAGGCATGGTTTTTCGCATCTCTGGGCTGTAGTTCGCTCTCATATTGGGTTTTATGCACAACTTCCCGAAACTTGGCGGCGGAGACAAAAACATCAGATAAGAAAATATTATCAGGAAAAATGGCTGGTTTTTAAACATTTTTTATAAATTTTTATCCTTTGTAAAACGGTTTTAGTATTTTTATATCGTCAGGTATAAAAAATGAAAATTGATCTTTACAATATTGCCGTCATCATTATTCTGGTCACCTTATTTTTAGGATTGATTATTTATTTTTTTCAACAAAAATTTTTCTTTCATCCTGAAAAACTTCCTCCTGATTTTAAATTTGCCTACGACCAACTCACCGTTGAAGAATTGGAGGCTGAGACCGAACCTGGCGTCAAGATCAGCTACCTCCATTTCAAATCTGAGAACACGAAAGGTATTGTTTTTTATCTCAAGGGAAATACGAAAAGTATCAAGGGGTGGGGAAAATTCGCCATTGATTTTACAAGGTTGAACTATGATGTCATTATGTTGGATTACAGAGGTTTTGGGAAAAGTACCGGCAAACGAACTTCAGACGGATTGAAATATGACATTCAGTTTGTTTATAATCTTGTAAAACAGCAAGTTCCGGAGGAAAGAATTATTGTTTACGGGAGGAGTATAGGTACAGGTTTTGCTTCCATGTTGGCTGCCAATAACAATCCAAGGCTTTTGATTCTCAACTCTCCTATTTACAGCCTCGAACGTGCCGTGAACCGCTATTTGCCCTGGATTCCCGCCAAATATTTTGTTCGTTTTAATTTGCCAACCTACAAGTATTTGAGAAAGGTTCACTGTCCGATAAAAATCATCCATGGAAGCGACGACAGGCTGGTTCCCGTAAAAACGGCTATAGAACTTTCGGAAATTCAGCCGGAAAATACAAGGCTTTATATTATTTTAAAGGCCGGACATGTTGATGTTCATAAGTTTAAAGAATATCATAAAGTCTTGGATGAAATATTCGAAGATGTTGAAGAACCTGAACGTGAAATTAATTACCAGCATACGAGTTTAAATATCAACCACAGAAATTAAAAAGTTTACCGAAATAAATGGCCAAAATTTTACATTATCTCCAGGAAAAAATCGTCTTTTTGCCCGTGAAATTACCGGATGATTATGTTTTTGATTTTCCTTTAAATTTCAGGGAACATGTATTCCGGACTCCGCACAATGGAAAGATAAACGCACTACATTTCAAAGTCGAAAATCCCAAAGGTGTAATTCTCTATTATCATGGCAATGCGGATAATTTGGTGCGCTGGGGAAAGATCGCTTCTGAATTCACCAGGTTTAGGTATGATGTTTTCGTGATGGATTACCGACAATACGGAAAAAGCACAGGTCCACGACAGGAAAACTATCTTTTTTCGGATGCACAGTTTTGCTATAATTTCCTGAAAGAAATATACGGCGAAGAAAATATCATTGTTTATGGTAGAAGTTTGGGCGGAAGTTTTGCTGTGAAAATGGCCGCAGATAATGAACCACAACAGCTGATTCTGGAATCTACATTTTACAATCTGCAGGATATCGCCAGTCGTTGGCTTCCCTACTCCACGACGGAAAAAATATCGCCCAAAATGGCGTATCATTTTCTCTCCAATGAAAATATTACAGCCGTCAACTGCCCTGTTTATCAATTTCATGGCAATAAGGATTTAGTAGTTCCATTAAAATCCGGGAAGAAATTATTTGAAGTATTACAGCAAGAAAAACCTGATTTAGAGAAAAAATTTATCGAAATAAAAGGCGGCAGCCATGATGATCTGATGAAATTTAAAGAATTTAACCACGAAATACAAAGAATACTTTAATGATGGATTTTTGTGCTGTTGATTTTGAAACAGCAAATCATGACCGCAGTTCGGCTTGTGAAATGGGCATTTGTGTAGTAGAAAATGGAGAAATTGTTGAAACCAAAACCTGGTTGATAAAACCGCCTCAATTTCCGTATTTCAACAGGCATCACGTCGCTGTACATGGCATTTACCCGGAAGACGTGCAGGATGCTCCCACTTTCGATGAAATCTGGTATGAAGCCGAAAGTTTACTCTATGGTAATCTGATGATTGCTCATAATGCGGGTTTTGATGCCGGTGTTCTTCGGGGTTGTTTAGATTATTACGGACTTTTCAAGCCTAAATTAAAATACTTATGCTCTGTTCAGTTAGCTCGAAAATCGTGGAAAGGACTTCCCAGTTATGGACTGAAAAATCTGGCTACAATTCATCAGATAAATTTCAATCACCACCGGGCCGGGGATGATGCAGAAGCGTGTGCAAAGTTATCCATTCTGGCTTTCAATCAATTGATGCTCACCCGAAACGACGAAATTAATGACGTTCTGAAAAAGAATTTAAAAGAACTTTAAAATTAGTTGGATAAAACGGGAGCCAACAGATTAAATCGCGGTATATCAATTTCAAAACCCACATCATCCCCACTTGTTTTTACAAAATATTTACCGCTCATACTCCCTACACCAGAGCGCAACATGACATTAGAAAAATAGGTAAATTGCTGTCCAGGCTCTATTTCAGGCGTAAGTCCAATAATACCATTTCCACTGACTTCGGTAAACCCAAACCCAACATCGTAAATGAGCCATTTTCTTCTCAGTACGACGATAGATTCCTGGCTGAGATTCTCAATCGTAATATGATATTTAAAAACGAAGCGGTTATCAGACGGAAAACTATTCTTGATGTCGTATTCCGGAATCACTGAAACTTTAATCTGGAATGTAGTTTTCGAGAACATAGTATTTTTTTTACTCTGTATACAAAAATCCCGCCTTTTTGAGACGGGATGCATATTGTGAGTTAAATGAGATTAAAGTTCCAGAGCTTTTCTTTCATCGCCATCCATCAGAATTTCCACTGGATTGTCGATTCCTTCCTTAACTGCTACCAGAAATCCCACACTTTCTCTTCCGTCAATAATTCTGTGATCGTAAGACATGGCAACATACATCATCGGATGAATTACCACTTCACCATTCACGGCAATGGGCCTTTGGATGATATTATGCATTCCAAGGATTGCAGATTGTGGTGGATTAATAATCGGTGTAGAAAGCATGGAACCGAAAACGCCTCCGTTGGTAATGGTAAAGGTTCCGCCGGTCATTTCGTCAACGGTAATGGTTCCTTCTCTTACTTTATCGGCCAGCATTTTGATATTGGCTTCTACTCCTCTGAAAGACATGTTTTCGGCATTTCTCATCACAGGAACCATCAGTCCTTTCGGTCCGGAAACTGCGATAGAAATATCACAAAAATCATAATTTATTTTGAAATCTCCGTCTATAGAAGCATTTACGTCGGGATACATTTGCAACGCTCTCGTCACAGCTTTGGTGAAAAAGGACATAAATCCTAATCCAATACCGTGTTTAGCAGCAAATTCATCTTTGTATTGTTTTCTGATTCTGAAAATTTCAGACATATCTACCTCGTTAAAGGTCGTCAGCATCGCCGTATCGTTTTTCACTGAAACCAAACGTGTTGACAGTTTTCTACGCAGCATCGAAAGCTTAGTGGTCGTTTGTGCTCTGGATCCGCTTGTTCCGGGAGTTCCCATGGCAGGAACTGAAGCCGTTTCCGCATCTGCTTTGGTTATTCTTCCGTCTCTTCCTGTACCGGAAACCTGGGAAGTGTCCATTCCTTTTTCGTCAAGAATTTTTTTCGCAGCCGGAGACGGTGTTCCTGTAGCATAAGTAGCCTGTGTTTTCGGCTCCTCTTTTTTGGGTTCAGGTTTTGGAGTTTCGGCTGGTTTTTCATCAGATTTTGAGGCTGGCTTCTCTTCTGTTGCACCTTCTGGTTTTTTACCTTCTCTGTCGATGAGGCAAACTACCTGGCCTACCTGTACCAGTTCGCCTTCTTCTGCTTTCAGGGTGATGATTCCACTTTCTTCTGCTGGAAGTTCAAGCGTTGCTTTATCTGAATCCACTTCGGCAATCGGCTGATCTTTTTCTACATAATCTCCGTCTTTTACAAGCCAGGTGGCAATTTCGACTTCTGTAATCGATTCTCCCGGCGAAGGGACTTTCATTTCTAATACTGACATATCTGGAATTTTGCTTTTACAATACAGTTTATCGTATCACTTTTGTGAAAAATTGAAAGTGCTAATTTAAACATTTTTCCTGTTCCGTGAAAGAAGAAAGTTGGTAGAATATTAATTGAATTAATGAGTTTAGGTACTTTGTTCGGAAACAGTAATAAATATCTAAGATTATCGTTATATTTGTTACTAAATAATTGTCTGTAATGAATTTAGCCGCAGAAAAAAACGAAATTATTAAATGGATTAATTCTTTGGAAAATCCTGCCATTATTGAGGAAATCAACAAAATTCGAAAAAGGAAAGATTTTGATTTTGAAAAAGAATGGCAAAGAGGTATAACCGGAGAAGAATTGAAGAAAAGGGCGAAAGAGTATCTAAAAACCTTACCGTGGAAAGAATGATTGTTCAGTATTTGCCGGAAGTTGAAAAATATCTCAATGAATTATCTTTGATTCTCTTTGAGAAAAATTATTTCAGTTTCGTAGAAAGTTCTTTTAGATATGTGGATGATTTGATAGATTTCATCGAATACAATCTTCCTATTTTCCCTGCAAAACAAACTCCTGAAAAGCTTTCGAGCCTTGGTTCCGAATACATCTTCTATAAAGCCAATCAAAATACCACCTGGTATATTTTCTTCGAAAGATCCGACAACCGGTTTATGGTTACATTTATCACCAACAGCCATTCGGATCTGGTAAAGTTGCTTTGAAATTTTCTTTTAAATTTCATAGTTCATTCAGTTCTGGCTAATACTTACAATAAGCAGATTTATTTTTAAAAATTTTAAACAAAAAAACACGGCAAATTAAACCGTGTTTTTCTATAATCTACTATTTTTATAAACAGTTACGCTGTTACTGGTCTGCTTTCCGGTTCATCATCACAGTCAAAAACTCTGTTGATGACGCCATTCTGGATTCTTTCAAACATCTTATGGCTTCCCGGCGCCGGAGCACCACTTGGAACTGGTGCTACAACCTGAATTCCTGTGTCGCGGAAGTTTCGGAGGATATAACTCCATGCTCCCATATTTTCCGGTTCTTCCTGAGCCCAGATGATTTCTTTTCGTCCGGAATATTTGGTTAAAATTCCTTCTAAACTTTCAGCATGCAACGGATAAAGTTGTTCTATCCGCACCAAAGCGACATCCTCTGCACCCAATTTTTCTTTTTTAGCCAATAGTTCATAATATATTTTCCCTGAACATAAAACCAGTTTGCTCACTTTGGACGCATCTGCAGTTGCATCATCAATAATAGGTTGAAAACTATTTTCCGCCAAATCTTCAAAAGTAGAAATCACTTTAGGATGCCTCAGCAATGATTTTGGCGACATTACTACGAGCGGTTTTCTGAAACCAAAAGCCAACTGTCTTCTCAAAATATGGAAGAAATTGGCAGGTGTGGTACAGTTGGCCACAATCATATTTTCATTCGCACACAGTCCGAGGAATCTCTCAAGGCGCGCCGAAGAATGTTCAGCACCCTGCCCTTCCGAACCATGCGGAAGCAGCATAACGAGGCCGTTTTGAATTTTCCATTTTTCTTCGGCTGCTGCCAGATATTGATCTACAATAATCTGTGCACCGTTCACGAAATCCCCAAATTGTGCTTCCCAAATGGTAAGCGTATTAGGCGATGCCATAGCATA
Source organism: Chryseobacterium lacus (assembly GCF_003336205.1). Classification (GTDB taxonomy): domain Bacteria; phylum Bacteroidota; class Bacteroidia; order Flavobacteriales; family Weeksellaceae; genus Chryseobacterium_A; species Chryseobacterium_A lacus. Next base: position 49,034 of record NZ_QPIE01000005.1, on the reverse strand, counting down.
ACCATAATCAAATCCTAAAACCCCGTATTCGGACAGGTGGGAATTGTAAATATCAAATCTGCTTTCAGAAATGTGACGCAACGGAATATATTCTTCTTCGGTATCTTCTGTTTTAACAATCGCATGACGGTGAGAAAAAGTTCCTCTTTCCACATCTTCGCCGGAAATTCTTATATTTTTGCCCTCACTCAGCAAAGACGCATACGCCAACCATTCTCCCAAAGCCCAATCTATTGTATTGGCATCGATCATTTTCAGACGCTGCTCAAAAAGGCGAGAAACTTTATTGATAAATTTCTTATCAGCCGGAAGTGTTGACATTTTCACGGCCAGTTCTTTCAATTTATTAATATCGAAACTGGTGTCCATATTTTCCTGAAGTGCTCCTTTGCTGCACAGCGGGAAATCTTTCCAATCATCGCCCATAAAAACATCCATCGTGTTTTTCTGAATCTCCTTAGAAGCATCAAAATCCTTGTCCAACAATGCTTTAAACTCAGCTTCCATTGCTTTGAGTTTATCATCGGAAACAACATTTTCTTTCTTCAGGAGATCTTTGTAGATTTCTCTTGGATTGGGGTGTTTCGAAATTATTTTATATAAATTCGGTTGGGTAAAACGAGGTTCGTCACCCTCATTATGCCCGTATTTTCTATATCCTAAAAGATCGATATAAACATCTTTGCCAAATTCTGCACGAAATTCTGCAGCAAAACGAATGGCGTGAACCACAGATTCCACATCATCGGCATTCACGTGCATAACCGGCGAACCAGTAACTTTAGCGACATCTGTACAATATACGGATGAACGGGCATCATGGAAATTGGTGGTAAATGAAACCTGATTATTGATCACGATATGAACACTTCCTCCGGTTCTGTAGCCTTCCAGATTCATCATCTGCGCTACTTCATACACAATTCCCTGTCCTGCGATAGCACCATCGCCATGAATGATAATCGGAAGAACTTTTTTGAAATCTTTATATTTATCATCCACTTTAGCCCGGCAAATTCCTTCCACCAAGGCTGCTACGGTTTCCAGATGTGAAGGATTTGGGGTAAGATTGATGGATACCTCTTCTCCGGAAGCGGTTTTTATTTTTTTAGAAGAACCTAAGTGATATTTCACATCACCTGAGAAAACATCTTCTTCAAATTCTTTTCCTTCAAACTCTGAAAAAATGGCTTTATAGGATTTCCCAAAAATATTGGTCAATACGTTCAGCCTTCCTCTGTGCGCCATTCCAAGAACTACCTCGTCCACGCCCAATTGAGAGGAACGTGTAATGAGCTGATCTAACGCCGGAATCAGGGATTCGCCCCCTTCCAGTGAAAACCGCTTCTGCCCTACAAATTTCGTATGAAGGTAATTTTCAAAAGCAACGGCCTGATTGAGTTTATGAAGGATTTCTATTTTTTCTTCTTCTGTCAGCACTGCTTGGTTTTCGCTGCTTTGAAGCCATTTTCTGATCCATATTTTCTCAGAAACATCATGAATGTGCATGTATTCTACACCAATGGATCCACAATAAACTTTTTCGAGACGGGCAATGATCTCCTTCAGAGTCGCAGCAGTTTCAATTCCTATTTCTGTAGCACTGTTGAACGTCTGGTTCAGATCTTCTTCGGTAAGTCCGAAGTTTTCAATATCCAGCGTTGGCTCATAATGTCTTCTTTCGCGAATAGGATTCGTATTGGTAAACATATGTCCTCTCGAGCGATAGGCATCGATTAGATTCAGAACTTTAAATTCTTTTTTAACATTTTCAGATATCTCTTTGCTGTTTTCAGTCTGCGCTGCATACTGAACTACAGATGCTGAAGAAGAATCCTGGTCACCATAATCTTCCTGAGCAAATTCAAATCCCTGAAAAAAAGCCTTCCACGATGGTTCTAAAGAATCCGGATATTTTTTGTATTGTTGGTATAAGTCCTCAATAAGTTGGGAATGCGCGGCATTCAGAAACGAAAATCTGTCCATTATTACAGTAAATTCTGTGTTAGTGTATTTGCTAAAAATTAAATGTCAAATTTAATAAAAAAAAGCGACAGCGACACCGCTTTCACATAAAAATACCGTCACGCTTCATAACATGACAAATATCATCTTCGGACAGGCAAAATGAGTTTCATTAAAACATCTTTTCCTTCTTGTGGAGCTTCCAGAAATACTTGGTAAATATCACCTCCGATGAGGGTGTCTTTTCTGGCTTTTTGAAGAAGCTGGTCTATAGATTTTTTCCGATTGTCGTAACTTCCTTTATAATATAATGAATAAACCTGTGAAGGGGGAATCTGCCTGTAACTGAAGTTATTGTCTGAGATGGTGATTTTTCGGGAAAGTGGCATTCCGATAAAATAGGAAACTTCTTTATCGCGAAAGTTATCCGGATCTGTAATTAAAACCGGAAAACCAAATTCATCTTCATTTCTGTCCAGATCTGTTGTGATGAAATTATACACTTTATTATGGTTCAGGACAATGTTTTTATAAAGCGCATCTTTTCTGTTGGACGCTGAAACATTAATTCCTACTAACAGTTGGGTTTCATGCTGCTCCACCACAATGCTGTCATATTTAATCCCTGTAAGAAACTGGTCTCTTTCCACTTTATTGCTCATCAGATTTTTAAGGCTTGCCATGCTTTTGTCAATATCTTCTGCAAATTTATCTTCGGACCATAAATGAGAAACCCGATTCATAACGCTTTGTTTGGGCGTGTGAATTTTCCACTGAATCTTGGTTCTATCCGGCGAAATGGCTTTGAATTTAACATCAATAAGTGTCGGATGATTGTTATTTCCTTCGAACAATTGATAGCGAATAGAATGGTTTGAGTGGTGATAACGAATCGTCAATTCACCTTGTTTCTCTGTTTTTTCATCACTAAAACTCACGGCTGCACCTTTTCCTTCGTAAGGCCTGTAATACACCAAGGAAAGGGCTTTGGACGAAAAATAATGATTCCACTTGGTGAAATCCTGAAGATTATTAAACTGAGGATATATTTTATCTATTGGATAATTAATCTCCTTTTCAATCGTGAAGGATTTGCTTTCATCCATAACAAAATACATGAAAACGGCATAAATTCCCAACAATAAAATCACGAAAAACAATCCGAACCTGAACCAACGCATTCCGCAAAAATAATGATTTTACCGAAAGAAAAACAATCAGAAAAGAAACCAACAGGATTATTTTGCGAAATGAGAAAGAATCGCACGAAACTCCACTGCAGTAAGAAATCCACTTTGCCTAAAAATCACCTGATCATCTCCGTTAATGATAACAATCGCGGGATAAAAAAGTGGGTTATCGGCAGTTCCTAATGACAGCACCAGTTCATGAACTTCGGTCTGGAATCCGGAAGGCAGAAACCGATATGATTTTCCAGAAAAAAAGATGTTTTTCTTTTCTTCCGCATTCAGAAATATGGTATAGAAATTCTGATTCAATACGTTGATAATTTCCTTTTGTTTAAAGGTAGTTTGTTTCATGTTTTCGCAATATCGGCACCAATCTGTATAAATGAAAATCACGGTATTTTTTGGTTTTTCAAGTTGTAAAACATGGCGTTCACTAAAATCATAAAGTTGTAATTGACCGAAGAAAAAGACAGGCAAAAACAATATCGAGGAAATTATAAATCTGAAACCCAATTTTCTCATTTTAATTTAATTTAAACCGAAGTCCCAAAAAAGCCCTAATTCCCTGATTGGGTGCGTACATATAAGAAGGATCAAACGTTAGCGCATAAGGATTTTCCGGCGTAGAAACTGCATTTCCTGTGGGATCGAAAATTACATTTTCATTAAAAGGATCATGGGTTCTGGCAATCAAGAAAGGAATTCGTTTTGCTGGCGTCCAGTTCAGGATGTTTTTCACACCGCCATACAGTTCAAAACTTCTGAACCCTGTGAAAGTGAACTGAATGTTCTGAATGCTCCACCAAGGCGAAAGCGGCGGCCTCGGGTCTAAATCTCCTGCCAAAGGCAAACGCATTGGCCCATAAAGATTTCCGGTATAATCGATATTGAGATTCAACGGTTTTATGGAATACGAAACCACCCAAGTTGCCGCTACTTTTTCAGTCAGCATTTGCTGTTCTGTGATTCCGTTTTCAGTAATCGTATTTTCCATGAAAGTAGCTCCTAAAATCAGTTTCAGTCCGCTCCTGAAATCCAGGTCCGCATTCAGGCTGATTCCTTTGCTGATCGCATTTCCGTGAATATTATCATACACAATACTGTTGGGAACGGAAGTATAATCCGGAACTATTCTGTTCCTAAAATACGTGTAAAAACCTGTTGCTTCCAATCCGAAATAACTTCCGGAATCCATATAGAATTTTTTAACAAAATTCAGATTAATATTATAAGATTTTTCAGGTTTCAAATCATTAATAATTTTCACATCTCTGGCTCCGGTAAGCGCAGCGTGATCTTCAGTAAATAAGTTCACTACCCGAAATCCGGTTCCTGCATTCAGCCGGAAAAGTGAAGTTTCACTCAATGGCAATTTATACGCAAATCTTGGAGTAAATATATTTCCGTGAATGTTATGATGATCATACCGAAATCCAAGAAGTAATTGATGCCGATCGAATATCTTAATTTCATCCTGAACAAAAAACCCGGGAAGCCAAACCTTTTCCGGCTGATTTCCTGCCTGCATATTCGCAGTGGCCGGAGTATTATCATCATAAAAAGTGTATCGCAGAGAAGCGCCCGCGAGCAGGTCGTGATTTCCTAATTTTTTGTCCCAAAGCAATTGCCCGAAACCAATTTGCTGCTTTGCAATATAAGATGTAGTTCCATATCGACTGTCCTGCGCATGATGAACAGCTGAAAACCCAAAATGAATTTTCTCCTGAAGCGGAAGCTGATAATTTCCGAAAAGTTCCGCTCTGTTCGTGTAAATGCTTTCGGCATAAATTCGGTTTCCGCCACGTTCTGATCTATTCCAGTTCACATCTCCGCCCCAACGGTCTTCGTATAAATACCTTGTCGCAAAACTAAAAGCACGCTGTTCTGCCCTTTCAAAATTCCACTTCTGAAAAACCGAAATTCTGTCCTGAAGCGTCACATCTGTAAAACCATCTTTATTTTCATCTATTTTATTCTGAAAGTTAAAGTAATTTATTCCGGTCAAGACATCGGTTTTATTACCCAGTTTATTTTTAAAACCAATATCCAAATTATATTCACCCCACGAAGTAGATATGAAATCAGCAGAAAATAACGGAGAATTTTGAGGTTTTCTGGTGATGACATTGATGAGTCCGCCAACGGCTTCGCTTCCATAAAGAGAAGAAGCCGGCCCTTTTACAATTTCAATTCTTTCAATCATTGAATTTGGAATTCCAGACAATCCATAAACAGTTCCCAACGAGCTTACAATCGGCATTCCGTCGATGAGAATCATGGTGTAAGGCCCTTCCAATCCGTTAATGTGAATATCTCCCGTATTGCAGATATTACAGTTCAACTGAGGCCGAACACCGTTAACCGTCTGAAACGCATCAAAAACAGAAGGCGTTGGATTTTTTTTGAAATAATTTTGGCTGTACACTTCCACGGGAACGGGACTGTCCAGCCGTTTCACCGGTTTCATGGTTCCGGAAATAACGACTTCCTCCACTTCGGAAATACGGTTTTGCTGCTGTTGAATCTTTAAAGTATCCTGAACAGGGATCTGCAAACTGTCTGTTACAACAACTTGTGAATATATAAATACTGTGCTTTTCAATAGAAATAGAAAAGCCACTTTCCTCTTAATTTTCTTCATAGGATAGGAATACGATCTGCAAATATATTAAAAAGTTAGACTATACTAACATTTATATTTAGCACTGCTAATCTCATCGACTGATTTATTTCATATTCAATATTTACAATTAAGACTATTTTATCTTAATTAAAATATTTATCTTTGCTTTATAATTATAAATATGTTGTCTAAAACCTGCGAATACGCACTCAGAGCTATGATCTATATTTCCCAGCAATCGAAGGACGGAAATATGGTGAACATCAAACAAATTTCTGAGAACATCCAATCGCCAGAGCTTTTCGTTGCCAAGATTTTACAAAATCTCAGCAGACAAGGGTTTTTGCAATCATCCAAGGGGAGATACGGGGGGTTTTACATCAATAATGAAAAAGCCAAAATTTCGCTTGCCGATATCGTTCGTGCTATAGACGGCAATAAAATGTTCGAAGGTTGTGGACTTGGATTGGCTTCCTGCTCCGAGGATAATCCCTGCCCTATTCACAATGAATACAAAGAGGCCAGAAATAAATTGTATGAGATTTACGGAAAAACGACTTTAGACCAGTTCAAATCTCCTCAGAATGAAAAATTACTCCTGAAAAGAGAATAATTTTTTTTATTTTAAATTAAGACAAATTCATCCTATTATAAACATTCATATCTAAAATTTAATAAAATGGTAACTGTACAAACCCTTAATGTCACCCAAATTGAACCACGTCACAAACATTCTACAATTTTTAAACACTTCGATGAACTGGAACCTGGCGAGAGTTTTATCATCGAAAATGATCACGATCCAAAACCACTGTATTATGAACTGATTGCAGAAAGAGGGCCGATTTTCACCTGGGAATATTTGGAAAAAGGACCGGAATTATATCTTGTTCAGATAGCGAAAAATCCGGCGGAAAATGTTTCAGAAATTAAAAAAGTAGATGTCACAAAAATAGAACCCAGACTGAAACATCCAACGGTTTTTAAACATTTTGACGAACTGAATCCGGGCGATAGTTTTATCATCGAAAACGACCACGATCCTAAACCTTTATACTATGAAATGATCGCCGAAAGAGGCAATATTTTCACTTGGGAATATCTGGAAACAGGACCCGAATGGTTTGTTGTGAAAATTGAAAAAAACCTTACTTCTGAAAGCCAGCAAAAATCAGGTATTGCAGTTCAGGATATTAAAAAAGCGGAACTTTTGAAAGAAAAAGGCATTATTTTCAGTTGTGGAGATGCAAAAGAAGCCAGTTCTGAAACCGGGGAAACACATAAAACTGCATTGGAGGAAAGCAAAAAAATCACTGCGCCTGCTTTGGATCCTGACAAATGGGAACTGAATTTTCTTCTGGATTATATCCTGAATACCCATCATCAGTACATCAAAGACAACGCTGAAATGCTGAATGATCTCGTGCAAAAAGTAGCGGAACATCACGGAGACAGCAACCCGGAACTACACCGACTGAGTACCAGCACCCATCATTTTCTTCAGGATTTGCTGGATCATATCGTGAAAGAAGAAGATGCACTGTTTCCGGCGATCAGACAAGCGATTGCTAAGAAAAATGATGCTTCCTTTGAAACGAATTATAAAGTCGGAACTTTGAATGATCCTATTTTGATTTTGAAAAAAGAACACGAAATTGCAGGAGAAGATCTGAGTTTTTTCAGAAGAATAACCAACAACTACGCTATTCCTGAAAATGCCTGCAATTCTTATCAGTATCTGTTCTCCAAAATGCAGGAATTTGAAAATGATCTTTTGACTCATTTACATCTGGAAAACAACATTCTTTTCCCGAAAGCGGTGAAACTGGATGCCGAACTCGCCAATCTGTAAAAGTTGGTTGGAGTCGAATTTAAAAAACAAAAGAAAATGAACAAACCCATCAAACGAAATGAAAACCTGATGCCTGTTTCCCGCGAGCATCACGCAACATTATTGTTCTGCTGGAAACTGAAACAAGGAGTAAAAAAAGAAGTTTCTGCGGCCAGAATGAAAAATTATATTCACTGGTTTTGGAAAAATCACATGCTGCCCCATTTTAAAACTGAAGAAGAACTGCTTTTTGTGGAAACATCGGATCCAATGGTGGCAAGAGCCCTGACTGAACATCAGCGTATTCTTTCAAAAATAAATGAAATCAGTCTTCGGAATGAGGAAAAAGTGAATGAGGCTATTCTTCAACTTTCAGATCTGGTAAATCAACATACGCGTTACGAGGAACGTGAGCTTTTTCCATATCTTGAGGAGCATTTATCTGAAGAATATTTAGCAGAAATCGGACGACAGCTTCACGGAGAAGAACATAATGCTGAGGAAAATTATCATGATGAATTTTGGGCAAAAGAAAATACACCATAATGAAAACCATTACTGAAAAAACAAAAATTTCAGAGCTTATCAAAGAAAATCCTGAAAGCATCAATGCGATTGCTTCGATTGCCAAACCACTGGAAAAGCTGAAAAACCCGATTCTCAGGAAAATCATGGCGTCAAGGGTAACGATCGCGGAAGCTGCAAAAATGGGAGGCGCAACCGTGGAAGATTTTATAAGGGTATTGTTGCCGCTCGATTTTCATTTTGAAGAAACGATTTCTGAAAAGGAAATTGCTTCAGTTGAAAACAAACCGGAATGGTTACAAAAAACGACAGAATCGGAAATTGATTTTTATGATGTTCGCCCTATCATCGATAACGGAGCGGATCCTTTGAAAGAAATTCTGCACCGTTTCAAAGAAACACCTTCGGGAAAAATCCTTTGTATTATCAATAGTTTTATTCCCACCCCTTTAATTCATCTTTTGAAGCAGGAAAAAGCCGAAGATACTTTCACAGAAAATAAAAGTGAGAAACTGTTTTACACTTATTTTTTGAAGAAAGAAAAACAGGAGAAAGTTGTGCCAACATCATCAGAAGAAAAACTACTGATGCACAATGAAGAAAGTTTTGGCGAAATTTATTCCCGATTTTCTCCGGAACAGCTGTGCGAAATTGATGTAAGAGCTTTAGAAATGCCCGGCCCGATGGAAGCCATCTTGTCGGAACTGGAACATCTTCCGGAGGATCATGCGTTGTACATTCATCACAAAAGAGTACCTGTTTATCTTTTGGAAGAACTGGCCGACAAGGAGTTTGAGGTTCATATTTATTCTGTGGACGAAGGAAATGTCAAAATGCTGATATTCAAAAAATAAATGGCAGACATCAGTATCGGAAAAGCTCCGGCCAACAGTGCCATACTCCCGTTTTACGCAACAGGAGCAGTGGTTTTCGTGATTCTCTGCACGGTGATGGTACTGAATCCTGAGGTTTTCACCGGGCATTATTTCAGTCCGCATTTGCTCACAATCGTACATTTGGCTGCCCTGGGATGGGGAACGATGATTATTTTCGGCGCAGCATATCAGCTTTTGCCGGTCATTTGCGAACAAGATCTGTACAGTGAAAGATGGGCAAGTTTCAGTTGGTACACACTCACTGCCGGAGTTGCATTGCTCACTACCACTTTCTGGAATCTCAATACCGGGTGGATAATGATTTCGGGTGGTATTTTGATCGTTTTTTCTGTACTACTGTTTATTACTAATGTTCTAAAAACAAGCAATATATGCAGCAAATATTCAATCCAAAAATTATTTATTTCCAGCTCTGCAATATGGCTTCTGATCACGGTGGTTATCGGTTTATTACTCGCCATCAATCTCAGCTTTCCTTTTTTTGAAAAAGAACATTTGCAGATTCTGAAACTTCATGCTCACGCCGGATTGGGAGGATGGTTTCTACAGTTGATAACAGGCGTAAGCACCAAACTGGTTCCGATGTTTCTTCTGGGAAAATCGACGAAAGAAAAACTACTGAAATCCGCTTTTATTTTCCAAAATTTGGGATTAATCCTTTTCCTTCTGGACGGCTATTTTTTCGGAATTTCCTACAGAAGTTTGCTGTATGCGGCATTGGTTTTCACGGGAATTCTGAGTTGGCTTTTGTATCTTTACGATGCTTTTAAAAACCGGTTGAGAAAGAAAATAGAGTTGCTGATGAAGCATTCTTTTCTGTCTTTCTTATGTCTCATTATTTCCTTGTTGATGATTCCGATGGTTTATTATTCACAAGGTTATCAATGGACGATGCTGTATGGAACGCTGCTTTTTATGGGATGGATCACCAGTATTATTTTAGGAAAAACTTTTAAAACTTTGCCTTTCATCATTTGGAACGGACATTACAAACATCTTTCCGGAAAAGTGAAGGTACCGTTGCCCAAACACCTTTACAGTGAAAAACTAACCATTTGGCAATTCCGTATTTTCATTGCAGCACTTTTGATTCTGGCCACAGGAATTATCGCGCAATATTTGCCGGTCATCCGAATCGGTTTGCTGTTGTGGCTGGCCGTTTCAGTGCTGTATTGTGTGAATGTGTTCAAATTATTATTACATAAAACAAAATAAAATGACAATAGATCCTAACGACCGAGATAACGAAAGAAAAAAAAGAGCCCGAAACGCACTGTACGAAGTATTGGATCCTGAACTGATGGTGAATGTGGTGGATTTGGGATTAATTTATGAAGTGGAATTCAATGATGAGGAAAATAAAACCGAAGTTTTGATGACGCTCACAACGCGGTTTTGTCCCATGGGAGAAGCCATACAAACGGGTGTGAAAAATGCGCTAGAAAAGGAATTCCCTGAACTGGAAACCCGAATTGAACTTACTTTCGATCCCGCATGGAATTACGATATGGTGACACCGGAAGGCATGGAACAACTTGAAAACCGAATATAAACAGAAAGGTTTTTGGAGAATTCAGGAAACTTTTTTTAGTTTAAAACCGATTGTTTTCGAATGGCTTTCAGGCTGAGTGTCGCAAAAAAACCACCCAAAAGAAAGCCTACCGCAGCTCCCATCAACACATCTGCGGGAAAGTGAACACCCAGATAAATGCGACTATAGGAAACTATTGCAGCCCAGAAAAAGAGGAAAAAAGGAAACCATCCGTACCGGCCTTTCAGCATCATCGTCATAAAAGAAGCGATAAAAAACGTATTGGATGCGTGTGCGGAATAAAAACCGAATTGTCCGCCACATTCTACAATTCGCATGGCCGGAGTTAAATCCGCATCGTGGCAAGGACGAAGCCTGGCGATACCGTATTTGAAAATTCCCGAAAGCTGGTCTGAAACCGTCACTCCCAAGGCAATGAAAATCACAATATACAGGAGTCCTTTCCAATTATAATTTTTGAAAAGCAAATAAAGAAAAATAATATACAGCGGAATCCAGATCCATTTTCCCGAAATCAACGACCAAAACGGGTCAAATTCCGGACTTCCCAAGGTATTAAGGTAAAGGAAAATTTCTCTGTCTTTTTCAATAAATTCCTGCATGATTATCGGCTTACCGGACCGGTGTGAGAATCTTTCAGTTGCTCTTCCTGTGCCTGTTTCTGTATTTTAACTTCAGCTTCGGAATTCTTTATCGTCTGTGAAAGGTCATATTCCTGAGCAGCTTCTTTTACTTTTTCGATTTCTCTTTTAATTTCGGAAACAGGATTATCCGTTTCTTTCAGAATTTCTGTTTTGATATCTTCCACGGCTCCTTTCATTTTTCGGACTCCTGAACCTAAATCTCTCGCAATCTGCGGAATTTTATCCGGTCCGAAGAGCACCACGATCACCAGCATAATGACTAAAATCTCACTAAATCCTAATTCCATAGCGCAAAATTACTCTTTTTGATCAGAAAAATAAAACTATTTCAAAACCTTCTCATGATCACACTTCAAATGTAATCTTTGAAAGAGATAATTTTAAAATAAACCTAAAAGGTTTTCGAAATATTGCGCGGAAAAGTAATTTTAATTCATCACGATTTAGTAGCTTTGATTCGTAAACTCACTCATTTTGAACTCACTGTATTTTTTAGTTTGAATGAAAAATGATAAACATTAAAACCTCATAAAGAATTAAAATATGAAAACTTTATTTTTAGTATTGTTTTGGGGGATTTTCATTCAGGCGCAACAATCCGATTTAGTGAACAACACTTGGTATTTAGAAAAATTAACCCTCAATAATGTGGACTATCCACATCCCAACACCATTGCCGGTGCCAATACCACAGCGCAATTTTCTTCCAGTACTTTGGTGACCAGTTTGTGTAATTATCTCAATGCGACTATTTCTTTTGACAACAGTATTATTACTTTTTCAAACGCCGGAACTACCTTAGGAAATTGTCCGAATACTCCACCTTATGATGATTATAATACTTTCGAAAGTAAATATTTTGGAATATTTTTTGGCACTGATACCACATCAGGGTTCTACCCAACGTATTCTTATCTTATCGAAAACATCAACACTATTTTAAGATTGACAGTTACCAATCCCAACGGTGACAAAGCCTATTTCTGGAGCAGCAATCTTTCGACAGCAGATTTTTCACTTTCAGATCTTCAAATCGTACCCAATCCTATTTCAGATTACTTCATCATAAAAACAAAAAGTTCCAACGATAAACTTTCTTTATTCATCACAGATTCTTCAGGGAAAAAAATTATGGAAGAAAGCCTTAAAAACAATCGGGAATATTCTATTGATATTTCCCATTTCTCTACAGGAATTTATTTTGTGACTATTAAAAATGACCGGCAATTCTTAATAAAAAAGATATTAAAAAAGTAAACTTAATGATGCTTTTTACCAAATATTCATTTATAGTCTGAATTATATTAAAAATAATCTTAAATCTTTCTTCGGGAATTTCTCCTAAATACCATATATACAAAGAAAGCACTCGCTGCCATCATCAGAAATCCGAGAAAGAACGGCGCTCCTGGAAAACGAAAAGGCGCCGAACCGTGGGTAAAATAATAAAAACTGTTGGTCATCAACGGTGGCCCGATGATGGAAGTAATGCTCACCACTGACGTGAGCGCACCCTGAAGATCGCCTTGTTCATTGGCCGGAACTTTGGCTGTAATCACCGATTGTAATGCTGGGCCGGCGATACCTCCAAGACAGTAAATCAGTAAGATGGCAAACATCATCCATCCCTGATTTGCAAAAGCAAAAAGCAGCATCCCGATTCCATACATTATAATTCCGTACAAAATACTGCGTTCGGCGCCAAATCTGGGGTGTACTTTTCTTATCAAATAACCCTGAACCAAAGCTGTGGCAGCACCCATCACGCCTAAGGAAATCCCTACCATTTTTTCATCCCAATTGAAAACATACATCGTGAAATACGGCCAGTTGGTCTGCACTGCATGCGCCGCAATATACACGAGAAACCAGGCAACCATCAAATAAATAATAGACGGATATTTCCTGATATTCAACAAAGTTCCGATGGGATTGGCTCTTTTAAAACTGAACTTGCGACGATGTTCCGTATCCAGACTTTCAGGAAGAACGAAAACTCCGTAAATAAAATTGACAAGACATAAAATTCCGGCTGCAATAAAGGGAACTCTGGCTCCGTACTGTCCCAAAATCCCACCGATAACGGGGCCAAGAATAAAACCGAGGCCAAATGCGGCACCGATCATTCCGAAGTTCTTTGAACGATTGCTGTCATCAGAAATATCCGCAATATAAGCACTGGCTGCAGTAATGCTCGCACCGGTAATCCCGGAGAAAATACGGCCTATGAAAAGCCACATAATAGTGGGCGCCCAGGCTTGCAGGAAAAAGTTAAGCGAGAATCCAAATAAAGAAAATAAAATAACAGGCCTTCTCCCAAACCGATCGCTGAGGTTTCCCAAAACCGGCGCAAACAGAAATTGCATGAAAGCATATAAAAACCCAAGCCAGCCGCCGTATTGTGCCGCAACAGAAAGATCGGCATTACCGATGAGCTCCTGAATAAGCTTCGGAGCTACCGGAATTACGATTCCCCATCCGGTGATATCAATAAGCAGCGTAATGAATATAAAACCAATTGCTGCCGGCTTTTGCTTTTTTTTCATGATGCAAAAATAAATAATTGCACAACTGAATCTGATTTAAAATTAAAAAATGCCCTCAAATTAGAGGACATTTCTTGTATTCATATCAACAGTGTATTACTGTTCTTCTTTTGTTTTTTCAAACTTTTGGGCAAGTTTCTTTGTCGCTTCTTCGCCGCCTTTTTTCTTGAGCAAATCATAAGTGACTGCTGAAGCAATAAACCAAGTGGAATAGGTACCAAATCCGACTCCGATGAGAAGTGCAAACATAAATCCTCTCAGGTTCTCGCCTCCTACAATGAAGATGGCAAGGATTACTAAGAAGGTTGCAAATGCCGTGTTGAAGGTTCTTCCCAATGTGCTGGAAATAGAATCATTGAAGAGACTTTCCAGAGTAAGCGATTTTTTCTCTCTCAGATATTCCCGGATTCTGTCGAAGATAATTACGGTATCATTAATGGAATATCCTAAAACTGTCAATATCGCTGCAATAAAATCCTGATTGATTTCCATACTGAAAGGCATCACATTTCTCAGGATAGAATATGCTCCCAAAATCACGATGGCATCATGCAACAGTGAGGCCACAGCACCCGTGGAAAACTGCCATCTCTTAAACCTCAATAGAATATACAGGAAAATCCCGACAAGCGAAATGATAAGGGCAAAAGCTCCACCTGTTTTAATATCGTCTGCGACGGTAGGCCCAACTTTCACAGAACTGATAATTCCATACGCTTCATCGCCAGAACTTTTGAAAGAATCAATGGTGGCATCTTTTGGCAGGAATGGTTTCAGGCCTTCAAAAAGCTTTTGTTCCACCTCCATATCTGCTTCCACACTTTCTTCGTCAATCTTATAATCGGTGGTTACTTTCAGTTGATTGTCAGATCCGAAGGTTTTCACATCCACAGCACTCTGGTCGCCGTCTTTATTCACGAACATTTTCTGCAGGCTCTCATCTGCCTTTGCAGACTGAACGGACTGATCAAAACGCACTACATAACTTCTTCCTCCGTTAAAATCAACCCCAAATTTAAATCCTTGTGTGAAAATAGATCCAAGGCTGACTAGGGTAATTACGGCAGAAATGATATAAGCATATTTTCTTTTTCCGATAAAATCGATCCAGGTATTTCTGAATAAATTCTTGGTTAAAGGTGTCCAGACAGACAGTCCTTTTCCTTTTTCCAAACGACTGAAGATCATCACTCTCGTCAAAAGCACACAAGTAAACATGGACATCACGATACCGATTCCCAAGGTTACGGCAAATCCTTTGATAGGCCCTGTCCCGAACACATAAAGTACAATTGCGGTTAGTAAGGACGTAATATTTCCGTCAATAATCGCCGAAAGCGAGAAATTGAAACCTTCTTTGTAGGCTTCTTTTATATTTTTACCGAGGAACAATTCTTCTTTGGTACGTTCATATACAATAACATTGGCGTCAATGGCCATCGCCATGGACAGTACAACCCCGGCAATACCAGGAAGCGTAAGCGTGGCATCAACAGAATCCATAATTCCCATCAGGAAAAACAGGTTGATGAGCATCGCTATCACCGCATAAATACCGGCTCCACCGTAGTAGAAAATCAAATAAACAACAATGATCAGGAAGGCGATGACGAACGACCACATTCCAGACTCGATCGATTCAGCTCCCAAAGATGGCCCTACTACTTCTGCCTGAACGATTTTTGCACCTGCAGGCAATTTTCCTGCTCCCAGAACATTTACCAGATCCTGTGCTTCTTCCTGAGAGAAATTCCCGGATATTTGTGTTCTTCCGCTTGGGATGGCTTCGTTCACATTCGGAGCAGTATAAACTACATTATCCAATGAAACGGCTACCGGTTTTCCGACATTCTTTTCAGTCATCGTTTTCCAGTCTTTCGCTCCTTTGGAATCCATTTGCATATCCACCACTACCCTTCCCAGCTGGTCATAACTGATGTTTGCTGATTCAACAGCACCATCTACAGGCGCTTTTTGGGAAGCATTTCCTCTGATGGCGTACAATACAAGATTACCCTCGTTTCCGACATCAGGTTTATATCCCCACATGAATTGGGTATGTTTGATATTCGCAGGGCGGGCATTTTTTGCAATAGGATGATTCAGAATTTTATTAACGGTAGCTGTATCTGAAAGTTTCACATTCGCTACACCTGTTGTAGCCAGCGTATTGATCTGAAGAAGCTTGAGAAAATCTGTATTTTTAGCTACACCAATTGAATCTCCTTTCAGGGAAATTACAGTAGAGAGCTGTTCAAAATAAGGGAAAATTTCCGGAGCCTGCTGCACTTCCCAGAACTGAAGTTTTGCAGAGGTCTGCAACATTTTCTTCACCCTGTCGATATCTTTTACACCCGGCATTTCCACGGAAATTCTTCCGGTTCCGGGAACCCGCTGTACATTAGGCTGGGTAACTCCCATTTTATCGATACGGGTTCTGATTACTTCATACGCCGTACCTGTGGATAGTTCTATTCTGTTTTTTACAATTCTTTTTACTTCCTCGTCGCTGGTATTGAAACGGATTTCGGAAAGATTAGGATTTCCGAAGATTTCAGGGTCTGCAAGTTTCAGGTTGGTATTTTTCTCTTTGTTTACTTCATCAAACTGAACAAAGAAATTGTCGATATAAGAACCGGTAGATTTCTTCTGAACTTCATCCGTTCTGTTCAGCGCTTCGATAAGCACCGGGTTTTCGGAATAGTTGGTCAGGTTGTTAATGAGGTCTCTCTGGTTAATTTCCAAAAGCACATTAATTCCTCCTTTCAAATCCAGACCCAGTTTCATCTCCTTTTCTTTGGCTTTGGTGTAATAAAGTTTATTAAAACCCAAATCTAAAGTGTCTTTAGAAAGCCTTTCGATTTCTTTCTGATATTTAACAGGATCCCCTGCTGAAAGTTCTGTCGCCTGTCTTTCTATCTTCCCTGAATACCAGGTAGGCAGCAGTTCATTAATACAGATCAAACCGAGAATAACCGCAATAAGCGTAATAAATCCTTTTCCTTGCATTGTAATACAGCATTTAATTATAGTCGGCAAATATAATAATTTTCCTGAAACATTTTAATAAATTTTTAACATTTCGGGGCGTTGAAACGGGAATTCTCAGAAAATCTGCCCAGGACTTCACAAACCGTGAAAAAGGTTGATTCTGTAACTTCTGCACAAAAAAAACTCCTAAATGATTTAAGAGTTTTATGCTTTCAAAAGAACGGGTATTTTTATTTAATCTTCCTGTTTCTTTTTGTCTTCCGCGTTATACGCATTGATGATTTTTCTCACCACCGGATGCCGAACAACATCTTCTTCGGTCAGGTGTACGAAACCAATTTCCTGCACCTCTTTTAGAATCCTCATGGCTTCCCGCAAACCGGATTTCTGGCGTAATGGAAGATCTACCTGACTCGGATCGCCGGTGATGATGAATTTCGCATTCATTCCCATTCTGGTGAGGAACATTTTCATCTGAGAATGGGTGGTGTTCTGGGCTTCATCCAAAATAACGAAGGCTTCATCCAACGTTCTTCCTCTCATAAAAGCAAGTGGAGCTACTTCGATAACTTTCTTCTCAATAAAATTCTCGAGTTTTTCATGAGGAATCATATCGCGGAGTGCATCGTACAAAGGCTGCAGATAAGGATCCATTTTCTCTTTCAGGTCGCCGGGAAGAAATCCGAGGCTTTCGCCGGCTTCTACAGCTGGGCGTGTCAGGATAATTCGTTTCACCTGTTTATCCCGCAATGCTCTTGCAGCCAAGGCAACCGAAGTATAGGTTTTTCCCGTTCCGGCAGGACCGATAGCAAATACCATATCTTTTTTCTCGGATTCTTTTACCAGTTTCTTCAGATTGGTGGTTTTGGCTTTTATGATTTTCCCGTTGACGCCTTTTACAATAATATCATGATCAAAAACCAACTCTTTTTCTGTTTCATCTTTAATATTAAGAATATTCTCTACGTCTTTCAGCGAAATGGTGTTGTGTCGGGAGATGAAACTCACCACATCATCCATCTTGTTTTCAAACACATCCAAAACCTCCTGATTTCCCATGGCAAAAATCAGATTGTTGCGGCCGGTGATTTTCAGCGTTGGAAAACTTGATTTTATAAGATTAAAAAATTGATTATTAACACCATAAAAAGTTTTGGGATCAATTCCTGCAAGTTCATAGTTCAGTTCAAACATTCAGTATTTTTAATAATTGTAATAATTCTTAAATTTAAAATTAATTTTGGAAACGAGAAAAAAATCTTCTCATAATCCATTTTTAATTCTATTTTTTTTGGGTTAAATTTGCATTTCTTTAAAACAATTCCCATGCCTGTGATTACCCTGACTTCCGATTTCGGAAATACCGACCACCGCATAGCTGCGATGAAAGGCAGGATAATCTCTCTGAATCCGGACATCACCATTCTGGATATCAGCCATGAAATACAGGCTTACAACCTGAAACAGACGGCTTATATCGTAAAGAATGCCTATCATCATTTCCCAAAAGGCAGCATTCATATTATTGCGGTGGACAGTTTTTACCATAAAGACAGAAAATGTATTATTTATAAGGCCGACGGACATTATTTCATCGCGGCAGACAATGGCGTGCTGAGTCTTATTTTTTTTGATATCAAACCGGAAACCGTTTATGAAATTACTTACAATACCCGTTTCGACGATATCGTTAGGTTTGCTGCTGCAGATGTTTTGGTTCCTGCGGCCGTTCATTTGCACAATGGCGGTTTGCCGGAAGTGATCGGAAGGAAATATACAACGCCCAAACAACTTTCCTTTCCCAATGCAGGATTTACAGATCACATGATTTTCGGAGAGGTATTGTATATTGATAATTTTGGCAATATTATTTCCAATATCAGCAAAGCGTATTTTGAAGAACATTACGTGATTTTTGATAGATTCACTATTAAATTCAGGAATCTGGCCCTTTCAAAAATATATTCCGGCTACACAGGACTGGTCACCGAATGGGAAAACGAAACAGAATTTCACGGCAAACCTGCAGCCATTTTCAACGAAGCCGGACTGCTGGAACTCACCATTTACAAAGGAAATATTAAGAACGGAGCCCATACTCTTTTTGGATTAAATATCGGAGAAAGAATCTACGTAGAGTTCCATAAAGACTAAAATTGCAGGATTCCCAAAAATATTGAAGATTTTTTTATCTTTGTAAAAATCAAAAAACCACATGGCAGAATACAAATTATTACTTCCATCTATGGGAGAAGGAGTGATGGAAGCTACCATCATCAGCTGGATGTACAATGAAGGTGATACCGTAAACGAGGACGATTCCGTTGTTGAAATTGCGACAGACAAGGTGGATTCTGATGTTCCGACCCCTGTTTCCGGGAAAATTGTAAAGATCCTGAAACAAAAAGATGAAGTAGCCAAAATTGGCGAAGCCATCGCCATCCTGGAAATTGCCGGCGAAGGCGAAACCGTTGCCGAACAACCTCAGGAGCCTAAATCTCACGAAGAAGTAAAAACAGAAATTCCGGCAGCCCAGGATATTGCAGAACTGGAAAAACCTTTGGAAAGAACACAACCTGCGGCAGTATATTCAGGAGATCTGTACCTGTCGCCACTGGTGAAATCCATTGTTCAGCAGGAAAACATTTCCGAAGCGGAACTCAATACCATTCAGGGGAGCGGGATGGAAGGCCGAATTACTAAAGAAGATATTCTCGCATTTATTGCCGGCAGAAGTACTGACAAAGCAACACCTCAACCATCAACCCCGACACCAATTCCGACACCGGTTGCAGCAACACCGGCTGCTTCTGTAAAAGTGGGAGAAGGAGATGAAATCATACAGATGGATAGGGTGCGTAAAATTATCGCTGATGCCATGGTGAATTCCAAACGCACTTCACCGCACGTTACTTCCTTCATCGAAACCGACGTCACCAACGTGGTGAAATGGAGAGCCAAAAACAAAGCGATTTTTGAAAAACGCGAAGGCGAAAGACTGACGTTCATGCCTATTTTTGTAAAAGCAATCGTTAAGGCCATTCAGGATTATCCGATGATCAATATTTCGGTGGATGGCGATAAAATTATTAAAAAGAAAAACATCAATATCGGAATGGCTACGGCACTTCCGGACGGCAACCTGATTGTTCCGGTCATCAAAAATGCCGACCAACTTTCACTTTCCGGATTGGCAAAAGCCATTAATGACCTTGCCGACCGCGCAAGAAATAAAAAACTGAAACCGGAAGATACTCAGGGTGCCACTTACACTATTTCCAACGTAGGAAGTTTCGGAAACCTGATGGGAACACCGATTATTCCGCAGCCTCAGGTTGCCATTATGGCCATCGGAGCCATCGTAAAAAAACCGGCAGTTCTGGAAACTCCGGACGGCGATATGATCGCCATCCGCCAATTGATGTTCATGTCGCATTCCTACGATCACCGTGTTGTAGACGGCTCTTTAGGTGGTATGTTTCTGAAGCACGTTCACGATTATCTTGAAAACTGGGATCTGAATACAGAGATCTAAAAAGAAGTGATCAACATTACTACAACCTTCGGATTTTTCCGGAGGTTTTTTTGTAACTGTATTCAGGGGGTTATTCAATCTTCCACAATTCAATAAAAAAATAAAAATATTGGTAAAATTGTAAGCCATAAGAGTTCCAAACAAATCATTACATTTGGAGTTGACTAACAGTTCCAGTCCATTGCTTTATGAAAACAGAATTATTTTTTCTATTTTTATTACAGTCATTACTCTGCTTTTCGCAAGAAAGAAGGATTGATGGAATATTTGAAAACAGTTCGAAGAATATTGTTATTTTATTGAACCGGCAATTGACCAAAGACACTCTCAGCAGCGATATTCAACATTATTCGAAATTTGAAATTAAAGTTAATGATAAAAAGTATCTCACCATCAGTTTAATTCATGATATTGATTCCACAAAGATTGAAAGAACCTATAAATACACCGTAGAAAACAATTCATATTTATTAAAAAACAAAAACACCAAGCCACTCTTAATTCCTTATATTTTCGGATCATTAGACACAAAAAAACTCTATCTGTCCATAGATGCAGATAATAATCTTATTATTAATACTGTTGAAAGCCGAAGTGGTGCAGTTTTACTGATTGGGTTTCTGGACTGGAAAACTACTCAAAAAAAATATGTTTATAACCGAATTAAATAGGAATTTCGTTCAAAAAGATAATATTCCTGATAAAGAGATGGAGGTATTTCGTCAGCTTCAATTCATGAATAAGCCCGGAAAATAAAAATGATTCTTAAATAAACAGAATATTGAAAAAATTCATCTTCATTGTGGTAATCCTTACGATCATCTGGAGATGTTCATTTTTGATGTTGTTTCCCGATAGCATTTTTATGGACGAAAAAATAAAGTATTCACATGAAATAGACCAACTCAAATCCAAAAAGTTGTCGGTATTTTATAGCTTTAGAAAAGGAACTGAATCTGCTAATACTGATTTTTATTTGAATGAAAAACCAGATAATAATGATGAGGTATTTTTCACATTTTATTCTCAACTTGCTAAAAGACCAATCCCACTTCAATTTCTGACATTCAATCTATCTACCGGCTACAACGGTGTGAACGTAGAAATTTATAAAATCGGAAACCGTTTCAGAACAGAAGTTAACAATTTTACTGATAATGCATCCGACACAAATTCCACCAAATATAAAATTCTCCATACGAAATTAACCTTGACAAAAGCGATTACAAAACAGGAGACAGTATTTTTGGAAAAATAAAGTTAGAAATTGAGGAAACAGGAACTGATCAATCCGTGAGAAAATATCTATCGCAAGGTGTATTTAAAAGCACAGTTCAATGAACATTGAATGCAGATAATAATTAAGTTTGATAAATGCGAAACCTGTGACCGACTATAATCTCCCCTCCATCCACCCGCTGCGCAAAGTCTGACTTCGTCGAATCTTCGATTTCCTGACTTTGAGCCAATCCATCTGGCTCTCAAACATATAAAAATCATTATCATTGATAAAATTCAACCCATGAAAGCCGGTTATTTGCTGATTGCTGGTTAATCGGTTAATTGTTTAAGGGTTTAATCGTTTAAGGGTTAGTTGTTTATAAAAAGTGAATTTGCGAATTTGCTGATTGATTAATCGTTTACTCGTTTAGAAAAAGTAAATGTTCTCCCTCCGGTACAAAAGTGGCTGAAATATTCCCCTCCTCCGGAGGGGTGGCGTCCGACGACAGGAGGATGACGGGGTGGTTTTTGCAGGTAAAATCGTTTACAAGCCATTTCACAGGAACAAATTTTCTTTTACCCCGGCCCTAAAGGGTGAGAAAATCTGTTCCTTTGCTGCGGTCGGTGCTATGAGGGTTTATAATCGATAACGGGTTAATCGCTAGAGGAGCAGATTTGCTTATTCGCTTATTTGCCCATTAGCTATCTGCAGCAATGAAAAATCCCGGAACAGCTCCTTTTTGGGCGGGGTAAAATGTTTCGGGATTTTGGTGTGGATTTGCGCATTTGCTGATTTGCGAATTCGCTTATATACAAATTTGCTGATCGCTGGTTAATAGGGAGATGCGGGAGTAGCTCAAAATCAGGAGACTTGCGCAGCGGGGGAATTGTTTTAAACCAATTTATGCTTATTTTTGAAAAAAGGCTCAGATTATAAAATCCAAGCCCCAACTTTTCAACTTACACACTTTAAGGGATAGTGTCTCCTACTCCCGCCAGAACGTTTCGCTATCGAAGTATTCTTCTACCTGCTCCAGATTTTTTACGTTTTTCAGGAGGTACAGAAAGGCATTAAGGTATTTTTCCTGACTGTATTTTATGATTTTCTGGTGTTCGTTGTTATGCTCTAGTAACTCTATCTGTGGCTCAGTAAGTACATCCGGCAGTTCAGACAGCTTATTCCCGTACATATTCATGAACAGCCACGCATCCCTGAAAATGATCTGCAGGTTCATATTCAGGTTTTCTCTGGTTTCAGTCGCTTCTTTATTGAGTTCTTCCACAATACCTTCCTCTTTCAATTTCTTTAAGGTCTTCATGGTATGGAGATGGCGTTTGAGCGGATCTATAAAATCTCTTTCCAATTTTTCGGTAATCCTGCGTACTTTTTTGTAAATATTATAGACGTCACCCAGTACCGGATCTTTTTGGTTGTCCGACTCAATTTTTAGAAAAAACTCTATCATTCGGCTCTCCATTATTTCGTTGTACATGATGCCGTAATGCTTGCGATAGAACTCCAGAACTGCCTCTATCTGGCTTGCAGCGATTTCCTTGCGGGTACCCTTCGCGGACGTTTTTCCGGGGAAGAATCTGGAAGGGTTCATGTCAAAATCCTCCGCCAGAATTCTTACGACATCAAAAGAAGGCTTCGTATTCCCCGCTTCCAGCTGTGTCAGTGCACTTCTGCTGATGGAAAGACGTTCCGCAAACTCGTTCTGCGTCAATCCGTGTTTGGTTCTTATTCCTTTAATAATTTCACCTGTATCCATGATTTTTTAAATAACATGTGTTTTTTATAGTACATTTGTTTTTTATTAAAAACAATTTTGTATATTTGTATCGACAAAGATACATAATATAGTTTGGATTAGCAAAAACATTAACATTAAATAAGCAAAAAATGATATAGACATCAACGAACCGACCACCATTCCAGGTTCACTCAAGAGAACAGATCACCCCGGCTGAATGGTAAAGCCCGGACATCACAAAGATTATTTTGATTTAAAAATTAAGTTATGCACAACTTAGGAATTTCACGAACCGACCAACATTACAGGTTCACACAACAAACTGCGCCACCGCTGAATGGTCAAGCCTGGCAGCCACTCAATTTTAATTTTAAATATTTTAAAAAGATTTATTATGATTACTTTTAAAGCCGTCGAAAGACGAAACCCTTTGTTACCGGATGATCCCAAGAAGTATTATCCGCTGGTGAAAAGCACAGGAACCATCGATGTACGAACCATTTCCGACGAGCTGTCGGATGCTTCCACGCTGAACAGTGTGGACATCCGTGCCGTGCTTTTCGGCCTGGAAAAATCACTGCTGAAGTATCTGCAGGAAGGATACATCGTGAAATTCGGAGATCTGGGAACCTTCCGCCCTTCACTGAGCGGAACAGGAACCGATACTGCTGAAGAGCTGACTGCGTCACACGTGACCAAGAAGCGCATTATCTTCTCGCCTTCTCCGTTGTTGAAACGTACGGTGGCCATAGCCCCGGTAAAAAAAGTTCAGGACGTGTAGCCGCACGACCTGAATGCTTGATTGTGAGTCCCGGCTTTTTAAGTCGGGCTCTTTTGTGCCGTAAAGTTACGTTTTTCAGACCAAATTTTGTACATATGGATTTATTTTTCGTCCTTATAGACTTTTTTTTCGTCTTTACATTATTTTTTTTCGTCCTTACGAACCCAAATTTTCTTGCATACAACCATTTTTCACTCTCTTGGCGAACTATTTTCACCCAAAAACACCGTCATTTTTTGTCAGAACCTCTGATTCCCCCACCTTTTATTAAACTTTTTCTGCTTTTTTTGTACCGAATTCCTCCCTAAAAACTTGTTTTTCAACCAAAAAACCTACCATTATTACCTTTTTCTGATGGAAAATCTGTTTTTTTTGATCCATTTTTTGTTCCGATTCAAAGGTGAACAGCATGAAGCCACCTTCCTGAAAGGGTAAGAACTCGGGTATTACTTCACGATTCTGCCGGGATTTCCGACCACGGTGGTGCCATCCGGAACATCGTGGATGATGACCGCTCCGGCACCGATGGTGCACCATTGGCCGATGGTGATGCCCTGAATAACACAGGCTCCGATGCCAATATGGGTGCCTTCGCCTACAGTGACATTTCCTGCCAGTGCTGCATTCGGGGAAATATGAACATAGTCTGCCAGCTCACAGTCGTGCTCTACGACGGCCGCCGTGTTGATGATGCAGTGCTGCCCGATCTGCGCTCCGGGATTGATGACGGCATAGGCCATGACTACGGTACCATCGCCTACCTTTGAAAAGGGCGATACCGTTGCGGCCGGATGAACCGCGCTCATATAGTGCAACGGATACTTCAAAGCGAATTTTTTCCGGGTTGTATTGCTGCCAATGGCAATGACGGCCTCGGATTCTTCAGGGTACACTTCAACACAGCGTTCAACCGGAATGCCGAAAATCTCCTCCACCGGAGGAGCATCATCAACGATTTTCTCTACCTCCCTTTTGTTTGCGAGCAAAATATCCAGGATGACTTTTGCGTGTCCACTGGCTCCAAATATAATCATATCGCATTTCCTTTAAAACGTTCGGTAGTGGCCTGCCCATCCGTGTTGATTCCTTCACTGATGACCACTTTTTTCAGGGTGAGGAAAAGAATGCGCAGATCCAGAGTAAAACTCAGGTGATCTACATACCAGACATCATACTCAAATTTCTGCTGCCAACTGATGGCGTTTCTGCCGTTTACCTGTGCCCAGCCGGTAATCCCGGGACGCACTTCATGCCGGCGGTACTGTTCAGGCGAATAAAGCGGCAGGTATTCCGGAAGCAGCGGCCGGGGACCGATTAATGACATCTCCCCTTTCAGGACATTGATCAGCTGCGGGATTTCATCCAAAGATGTTTTGCGCACAAAATTCCCTATTTTGGTTAATCTCTGCGCATCGGGCAGCAACTGTCCCTGCGCATCCTTTTTATCATTCATGGTTTTGAACTTGATGATGCGGAACAGCCTGGCATTCTTTCCCGGGCGGGTCTGGAAGAAAAAAGGTTTCCCGTTATTAGCGAAATACAAGCCAACCGTTACCAGCACAAATACGGGGCTTAAAATGAGCAAGCCTGTGAAAGCGGCCAAAAAATCGAAGAAGCGTTTTAATCCATTTTTGTACATGGAAGGGAGTTCATGGTTTAGAGGGCTAAAATAAGGAAAAATGGTTAAACATTAATCGGTTAATGGCTTGGATTTGATTGTACTGGAACCGATTTTTCTTTTCCCCCAACCCTAAAGGGTGAGAAAAATCTATTCCCTTACCTGTTGGTGAGATAAAAAATCACGGCACAGCTCCCTTTAGATCCGAAGTAAAATGTGCCGGGATTTAAAGGGTGAGAAGGCTTCGTCAGGCTCAGCCTGAAAGAGGGTACCCGATCATAACCACCAATTATGGAGTGGAATTATTTCTTATGAAACCATTTCATAATAATATCATAAGACCGGCGGGTATGATATTCGCTCTCCAACAGGTTTTTACAGGGCTGTCTGTACTGAGCAAGATCCACATCCATCAACAAGTCCACTACTGTCACCATCCGTTCTCTGTCACCGGCAGGCACTTTGTATCCACATCTGTGTTTTTCAATGATATCGCCTATGTCAGTGTTCGGGTCTGTAGCAGCGATCACGGGCATCTGCATTTCCAGATAAGAGAGTAACCGGGACGGAAAATTCGGGATCGTAAAATTCCTGTCTAAAAAAATCAACCCAATATCGCAGGAAGAAAGCAGCATATCATAATCTTCTTTGGGCAGTTTTCTTAATAGTTTCGCATTGACAGGTCTATTATTCTCCATCCATTGCTGGATGCGGTTGTACTCCGTCCCTTCACCAACAATTAAAAAGAAGGCCTGTTCAAAAGAAACTGCGGTAATGGTTTCCAGTAAAAAATCCAGGCCCTGTGGCCTGCCTAAATTTCCCCCGTAAACCAATAGCCGTTTATCCGTTGGCAGGTCATACTTTTGTCTAATTCGCTTTTTCTCTTCTTCGGTGTAGCTCAGATACAACGGTACAATAGAGTTAGGATTCACTTCAATTTTCGAAGCATCTAAATACGGATGATTCCGTGCAACGAATTCGGCGTTTGCGGGAGACATGGTGCCTATGGCATCTGAAACCTCGTATAACTTTCTCTCTTTCTTCTGAAATTGACGGTGGATCAAACCATTTTCGGCTATCATTTTCATATCCACCGCATTCTGAGGAAAGATATCCTTCAACAACAGGTAGGCGAATGCACCGTCTCTTTTCTTAATATATTCTACCACCTTTACCAAAGTAATCGGAGGCGTGGAGTACAGCACCAAATCAAACTTTTCTTTTATCAGATACTTCTTCACAGCTCTGAGATACTGATACTCCAAAGCCAGCGTACCGATTCCTTTTTCTACAATATTGGTCTTCTGTATATTCAATGTCTGCACCTGAAGCAGGGTAATCCCCTCTTTTACAGTCAGGTTTGTTTTGATGCTTCTCCGCCGTTCGACAGGACTTACAATGGTGATGCTGTGGCCTTCATCCCTGAACTTTCGCAGTAAGTCCTGATAAATTCCACGTTCTTCTACAGAATTAATTTCTACCAATGTCAGAAAAAGTACATTCATCTTATATTTTTTCAGACCAAACAGTTCTTTTCACATAATCCGTGTACGACAGGATAATTCTCACCACTTTTTCCGATACATTCGGCATCGAGTAATCGGCTACCGGCCTGAAGTTGCGGGTGTCACCGACTTCCTGGCACAGCACCTGCACGAGACCCTGAAGGATTCTTTCCGGTGAGAGGCCGACCATCATGACCGATGCTTCTTCCATGGCTTCCGGCCTTTCGTGCGCCTGGCGAATGTTCAAGGCTCTGAAGTTCAGAATTGAGGATTCTTCAGAAATGGTGCCGGAGTCGGACAATACGGCGTAGGAGTGCATTTGCAGTGCATTATAGTCGTGGAAACCGAGGGGTTTCAGCAATTGGATTTCGGGCCGCATTTCGATCTGCATTTTATTGATCATGTTCTGGGTTCGCGGATGCGTGGAAACAATCACCGGATATCCGTACTTTTCAGCGATCGCATTCAGGGAGCCCATCAACCCACGAAAGTTCTTCTCCGAATTGATGTTTTCTTCCCTGTGCGAAGAAATCACAAAATATTTTCCTTTTTCCAGGTTCAGTTTCTTTAACACGTCCGAAGCTTTGATTTGAGGCAAATAATGGTTCAGCACTTCAAACATGGGCGAACCGGTCTTGATGATGCGGTCGGCGGGAAGGCCTTCTCTCAATAGATATTCTCGCGCTATATCGGAATAGGTGAGGTTAATGTCAGAGACGTGATCCACAATTTTGCGGTTGGTTTCCTCAGGAACCCGCTGATCAAAACATCTATTACCTGCTTCCATGTGGAAAATCGGGATGTGACGCTTTTTGGCAGGAATCGCACACAGACACGAATTGGTATCGCCCAAAACCAGAAAAGCATCGGGTTGTAGTTCTTCCAACAGTGGGTCGATTTTAATCAGGATGTTCCCGACGGTTTCTGTGGCAGTTTTCCCTGCGGCTTCCAAAAAATAATCGGGTTTGCGTAGGCCTAAATCTTCAAAGAAGATCTGGTTCAGTTCGTAATCGTAGTTCTGGCCGGTGTGGACTATGGTGTGTTCGATGGCTTCGGATTGGTCGAGCGCCATAAGGACTCTTGATAAACGAATGATCTCGGGTCGGGTACCGACGACGGTCATGACTTTAAGTTTTTTCATAGTGGGTTCTCGCTGATTGTTTTCTTTCAAGGTGTTTTTCACGCAGATTTTCGCAGATTTATTGATGCAAATTTATGATGATTTTGATTTTTGCATATTTTGGTTTCTCCTATGTTTCATGTTTTTTTTCACGCAGATTCACGCAGATTTATTTATCCAAATTTATGCGGATTTCGATTTTCGCAGATTTTAGTTTTCCCAATGATTCATGTTTTTTTTCACGCAGATTTTCGCAGATTTATTGATGCAAATTTATAATGATTTCGATTTTCGCAGATTTTCGTTTCTCCTATGATTCTTGTTTTTTATTTCACGCAGATTTTCGCAGATTTATTGATGCAAATTTATGATGATTCCGATCTTCGCTAATTTTCGTTCCCAATGATTCATGTTTTTTATTTCACGCAGATTTTCGCAGCGTTATTGATGCAAATTAAGCTTATTACATTTACATGATTATAATTTATTGGCCACTCTTTTAATGGACTCATTAATTTCTGCAGTATTAAAATTAACTAAAATTCCTAATTTTAAACCTGACAATTTCAAATAAGTAGTCAATTGCTTAAAATGAACTTCTGCCAGTTCCTCTACCGATTTAACTTCGATGAGCACTTTGTTTTCTACCAGAATATCGACTCTGTAACCTACATCCAAAGATATTGATTCATATTGAAAGGGTAATACTACCTGCGTTTGAACTTGTAAACCTGCCTTTTGTAACTCGTAAGCAAGAGCTGTCTCATAGGCAGATTCTAATAATCCCGGGCCTACTGCATTGTAGACCTTAAATATACATCCTCTGATCAGGTAAGATATATTATTTTCCTCCATAGTGTCTGGATTCTGGTTTTTTATTTTGATGCTTTTGTTTCACGCAGATTTGCGTGAATTATTTATGCTGATTTTTTGCAGATAAAGATTCATTCTGGTTTTTTGTTTCATGCTGGTTTTTTGTTTCTCGGAGATTTTCGTTCTCCTAATGATTCATTTTAGTTTTTTTGTTTCAAGTTAATTTTAATTCACGCACATTCATGCTGATTGTTATTTTAGGCATCTGCATGATGCTTTTAAGATCTGCGGCAATCTGCGCGTTTAAATCTGCGTACATCTGCGTGAAACAAAACATTTCTACTGAGAACCTTTCCAAATCTGCGAGAACCCCTCTACACTTCCAGCAAGTACGTATCCGCATCGGCGGGATCGTAGGGTTCATTGATCCAGAAGATGGTGTACAATTCTTCATCGCCGATGTTTTTAATGTTGTGGGTGTACCAGATGGGCATATCTACATAAGCGGGTTCGTTGCCGTCGAGGTGGAAATTGAGGACTTCATCGGTATCTATTTTACGAAGTTGGATCAGAGCTTTTCCTTTGATGACTGCGAATCTTTCGATTTTCCGGGTATGATAATGATTTCCTCTCGTGATTCCCGGCACTGTGGTCGAGAAAGAGCATTGCCCTCCTATTCCTAATCGAATGACTTCCACAAATGCGCCTCTGGGATCGGTGTGCTGTGTGAACTTCACCGGAAAATGGGTTGCATAATCCATATACGAGCGAAAGGTATTGAACAGGTTGTGTTCGAACGTATTATTGATGACGGGAATTTCGCCTCCGTCAAAATATTTAGTTTTGTATTCCGTTAATAAAGATAATACTTCCGATACCTTTTTGGTGGCTGTCGGTTCTATATATAATTCCGGACTTGAATTTCCATTTCTGATTTCCTCAATGATTCGATCCACCAGTTCTTGCACATAAATGAGCTTTACTTCGCCGTCGTTGGCAATCGTTGGCGTTTCACCATGTGTTAATTGATGACAAAAAGTGGCAATGAAAGAATTATAAAATGGTTTTCCAAAAGCGCCAAAAACATTGGGAATGATGAGGCCTGAGATTTTACCTCCGCTTTGTTTTGCCCACTTCACCAAAGCTTCTCTACACTCACGTTTTGATTTTCCGTAAAGATTATCTCTTTCTTCCTGGGTTGAGGATGAAATGAGCACATGGGCTTTTGATGCTGTTCGTTTCAGTGAATCTACTAATTGATTTGCCAACGCAACGTTGGTATCATAAATCACTTGTTCAGAATCGTGACGGTTCATCGCTGCCAGGTGAACAATCACATCACATTGGGAAACAAAGGCGTCGAGTTTTTCTTCGGATTCAAAGAAGTTGCGTTCAAACGGAATTTGTTCAAATTCTTCAGGATATAATCCAAGGGTGTTGTATAAATGTTTTCCGACAAATCCTTCCTGGCCGGTAATTCCTATTTTTTTCATGGGGTTTGGCTTTTATTCTATTGACAAAGGTAAAAGGTAAAAGGGTTCGCATGGTTAAGTTTATTTTTTTCTTTCACGTGGTTCTAACAGATCGCAAAGAGATATAAGATTCTTTTTACTTTTTACTTTTTACTTTTTACTTTTTACTTTTTCCTTTTACTTTTAACTTTTAACTTCTACCTTTTTCTTTTTCCTGTCAGGCTAAGCCTGTCGAAGCCCTTCTTACTGAAAATAATCCAGCGGGTATCGGTATTCGTCCTGTACTTCGCCGACGCCATAATCTGCCAGTACTAATAATTTGCTGCTTTCCTCCAGAGCACGGATTGCTGTAATGCATCCGCCCGGAATATGTAGGAAATCCAATCGCTCCGCGGTCAGTATATATTTATTCTGAGATAAATCTTTGGAGGGATTATCAAAATCATCCACCTTGATCACCCGAATTTCAAAACTTCCGCTCATGGCGGCGAACCATCGTTGTTCTATTTGATGTCCCTGCCAGCCCCGGATAAAATCCGGAGAATGATTCTCTATGGTGTAAATCCGCTTAATTTGTGAAGCATCGAAATCATTGTTGTAAGTGATAATGCCGCGGTGGTCTTTGTGTTTATTTCCTGGTAAAAGCATTGATGGTTACTGTTTCTGAATGATTATTGACAAAGGTAAAAGGTAAAAGTAAAAAGGCAAAAGTTTCGTGTAGTTAAGCTTATTTTTTATTTCACGCCGATTGAAGGGCAAAAGGCAAGAAAAGGGTTAATGGTTTAATCGGTTAATGGTTTATGAAGCTTTTTTGCTTTTTTGCTTATTTGCTTTTTTGCTTATTTCACGCCGATTTTATTTTCGCAGATCAATTCGGTGATGTTTTTTAATTTAAATCTGCGTTCATCTGCGCTTTTAAATCTGCGTTCATCTGCGTGAAACTACTACTCCGCATACTGTTGCACGTCCTCACCAAAGACTTCCTTACGGATAAGTGGCAAGGTGGAGATGAGTTTTTTCAGGCCTTCCACATCCTGCTGTTCGGTGTTATGGGAATGGTAGTCTTCAATTTTGGAAATATCCCGTTCTCCTTCGGAGAAATATTTGGCGTAATTAAGATCGCGGTTGTCGGCCGGAATTCGGTAGAAATCGCCCATGTCTTCGGCATACAGCATTTCTTCGCGGGTGCAGAGGGTTTCGTAGAGTTTTTCTCCGTGTCGGGTTCCGATAATCTTTACCGGAACTTCCTTGCCGGTAAGTTCTATGAGGGCCTGCGCCAGATCCCCTATTTTTCCAGCCGGTGCTTTATTGACGAACAAGTCTCCCGGATTGGCATTTTCAAACGCAAATAAAACCAAATCTACCGCATCTTCCAGCGACATGAAAAACCGGGACATGTTGGGATCGGTGATGGTGATCTTCTCCCCTTTTTTAATCTGGTTCAGAAACAGAGGGATGACGGAACCTCTGGAAGCCATTACATTCCCATAACGGGTCAGACAAACGACCGTGTCCGTAAGGCTTCGAGACTCAGCTACGGCTACTTTTTCCATCATGGCTTTGGAGATGCCCATCGCATTAATGGGATACGCAGCCTTGTCTGTACTTAAGCAGATGACTTTTTTCACTTTATTGTACGCCGCAGCGCGGATGACATTCTGGGTTCCTTCCACATTGGTTTTCACCGCCTGCATCGGGAAAAACTCGCAGGAGGGCACCTGTTTGAGCGCAGCGGCATGGAATATATAATCCACTCCGCGGGTGGCGGGTTCCACGCTCGAATAATCGCGCACATCGCCGATGTAATATTTGATTTTATCATTTTTATAGAGGACCCGCATATCGTCCTGCTTCTTCTCGTCGCGCGAAAAAATGCGGATTTCTTTGAAATGATCGGTGTGCAGAAACCGATTCAATACGGCTGTACCAAAAGAGCCGGTGCCACCGGTGATGAGAAGGGTTTTATTCTGGATTTTCATATTTACTGTTTTGCGTAATATAACTGTTTATAGGTTT
This sequence comes from Chryseobacterium lacus, assembly GCF_003336205.1. Lineage (GTDB taxonomy): Bacteria > Bacteroidota > Bacteroidia > Flavobacteriales > Weeksellaceae > Chryseobacterium_A > Chryseobacterium_A lacus. Next base: position 16,436 of record NZ_QPIE01000005.1, on the reverse strand, counting down.
CGGTCCAAACAGATATCTGGGTCTCTATATTAAATTTTTCATTTACCAAGGTTGCAGCATTCTGGCAGTACTCATCATATTCGGCACTGTCTATCGCGATCATGCGGTCAATATACAGAGCCAAATTTTCGGGAACATTGGACGTGTGGAAGCCACAGCGGTAACTTTCCAAAATGGACCAGGGGGTTCCCAAAGAAGCTAAAACAGGCGTCCTTTGATTCAGCGCTTCCACCACCACATTGCCAAAATTTTCACTTTCGCTGGGCAGCACTAAGAACCAAGATTCTGCATATTTGCTTTCTTTTTCATCTCCGGTAATGTGTCCTGAAAACTTCACCTTGTGATCCAGGTTAAGGTCAGTAATAAGTTTTTTCAATTCCTGAAAATAGTCCTCATGTCTTTCTTCGTGTGAACCTGCAATATCGAAAACAAAGTCTGAATTCTTAAACAATTTACTTAAAGCCAACGCTTTAATAAATTTATGAAGGGCTTTTATTTCATGAATTCTGCCCATAAATAAAAACTGCTTTTTTTTGGGTTTATCCACAAAATCGGCAGGATGCATCAGATTGGGAACCTGCAGCACCTTACTGCCTTTAAAAAATGCAGTTATATCTTCTCTCTCTTTATCGGACGTAGCATGAAAAAGAATTCTTTTGTAAAGTAACCGGTACAGCAAGAGAGTTGGCTGTTTTTTCAGACGGCTGAAGCGGAGTGCATCTGGACTCAGCTCGCCATGCACGCTGCAAACCACAGGTTTTCTTGGAAACAGAAGCGATCTCATCAGCAAGCTGATGGTGGAGGGAATGTTGAACATTCCACTTAGATGAATAAGGTCTGCTTTTTTTATCTGCTCATAAACAGAACGCAAACTCTTTAAACTGAAGGTATTATTCGAATAGTAAACGCTACCGTAGTCTGTGGGAATAATTTGATCACTCACGACCTCACTCTTGTCTATTCCGTACATCGTTGTAAATACATCACACGCAATATCTTTCTGACCCAATGCCGAAACATGCCAGTACACTGCGCTGGCCTGGCCACCGATCTGGCAAGGGAAGAATGCGCCTATGGGGAAAATTATTTTCATACGTTTGTAATAAATATATTTATAAAAATGTTTGCACTATTTCACTTTCGTGGTACTATTTGTAACAGCATCCTGCTTTGTTAAATAATAATTAATAAATCCATAGATGAACAACATGTATATAAAGGCTGACGAACCGATTCCGACAAAATAGTCCTCACCCAGATTCATAAGAGCATACACCACAAGATACCCTGCCAAAATAAGCGGAACCTTGTGTTTTTGTGTAAATGATGTAATGATGGATAAGAAATACATAAGGAGGGAGAGCACTGTAAAAACTATACCCATATTCAATACAAACCGAATATAGCAGTTGTGCATGTTCCCAGTACCAGCGATCACTTCGTTTGCATCCATTCCATTGCCCCACCACATATTATTATTTATTGCAAAATAGGCACCCTTCCATATGTCTTTTCTTCCTGAATCCGCTGCTGCTCCTGACAAATTCTCAAAACGCCCCAAAACGAATGATAAATCTAAAAAATAAGAAACAATAGTAAATAGTAAAATCAATAAAACTATGCTACGTATGAAAGATTTTAACTTATTAAAGTACTCCAAAATGAAGATCAGCAAGACTCCTACCATCGCATTCCGAGAACCAGCAAACAGCATTGTTAAAAAAATAGCAACGCCTATAATATAAAACCATCTTTTATTAACCGACTGAGATTGATTTACCAAAAACAGAATTACAAGCCAGAATACCGTAGAAATGCCATAAGCATTAGAATTATTGACAAAGCCCGAAAACCTATGGCCACTTAGCACTAAATGACCATTTAATAAAACTGAAAGAAAAATAAAGAATGCAATACAGTAAATGAAAAATTTTGTAATACTGCGATTTCGCATTATTGCATATCCTATAATTGGAGGAAGAAGCAAACTTAAAACGCTTAAAGAAAAGAAACGAATATAATCAACCCCTTCAACCAACGCATAACAAAATTGTACAAAATAAAATAATGATATGAAATATACAGGTGTAGTGATCCTAAACCCCTTCTTTGTATTAAGGTATAAAATAGACACTCCAGCTAAGATGCAAAATATAATCCACCGCATTACAGAGGCAATAGTTAAAGTGATTGGAGGTAATGTTCGTATAGTAAGCATCTCTGTCATCTCTGAATTGGAAATGGACATGACAAAAGGTGCTAAAGCAAACAGCATAATCACCAAACACTGAACTAAATTTAGATGATTAAGCTTAAGCATTCAATAATTGCATTAAGCTTGCTACATGGATCTCTGGGCTAATAACGTTCGATAAACCTCTGCTTCGCTCACTAAATTTAATAAGTTCAGTATTATCCATATTTATTATTTTTTCAAGCTTCATTTTCAAATCCATTACTGAGTTATCCTTAATATGGTAACCGTTGTAATTACTAATAACAAAATGTGATGCTGCACCGCACGTTTCTGTACATAATATAGGCAGGCCCGCAGCGGCAGCCTCATGTATTACAATTGCCCAAGTCTCTTTTAATGATGGAAGAACAAAACAACCTGCAGTCTGTAGCTGTAAAACAAGTTCTTCCTGAGACATAAAATTTTTTACAATGAAATCAGCAGTCAACAATTTTTCTCTCAACAGACCTTCACCCACAACCGTAAAACTCCACCCCTTTTTATCTTCTATAGATGACCAAGCTGCTATAAGGTTTTCTAACCCCTTAACTGGTAAGAAAGTTCCAATAAATAAAAAGTTACGAGGATAGTCTTTTCTTTTTTCTACAATTGAAACTTTATAAAAGTTGTTTATATTTGCTGATAACGAATTAAAAAGAATTTTCTGGTTTGTAAATCCCAATTTCCGAGCGTAATCATATTGTCTGATTCCTGCGACCCACAAATGCGTGAATGCTTTTTTTATATGAAAAGGAGCTATTGCGGTGTTTATTTTTTGCTTCCATGTACCGTACCAAGGCGTGTCGGACATTGCCACAATCGGGATAGCACTTCTTTTTTTTAAATGTTTACAGATCCAATTGTATTCAGGAATCATCCAGCCTGCAGTCACCACAATATCAGGTTGGAAAATTATAATTTTCTCTAAGATATCCTCTTTTTTTAAATCCTTGTAATAGAAGTTCGTAAAATTTTTGAATAAGGGAACTTTTTTTATAAATCTCCCTACATTAAAAGAAAGTATGTTCGCATCATACAATTCAATGAAAGATGAAATTGAATTTACCTGATGAGGAACATAATCAATAATTAAAAAAACTATCTTAAAATCTTTTCCCATTTCTTTTCATCTGTATTGTATTTCTTAATAATTTTAGCTGGATTGCCACCTACTATACTGTATGGAGGAACATCTTTTGTAACGACAGATCCAGCAGCGATTACTGCTTTATTTCCTATAATAACTCCAGGAAGAATAATACTTCCAATCCCGATCCAGACTCCATCATCTATTTTTATTTTCCTACAGATATCTTTTCCTGCCATTCGGATGTTCTCTGGCTCCATTTCATGTGTACCAGACGTTATAGTTACATTATGAGAAATGTCACAATTTTTACCAATTTCAATAGTACATCTACCTCCTGTAATATATGTATTTTCGCCAATAAAGGTATTATCTCCAATAATTATCTGACCAGCTGTTGAAATTCTAATATTCATAAGTTTAGTATTCTTGCCAATTTGTACACCACATTTGGAATATAGAAACCTCCTTAAACCGAAAAATCTTGATGAAGGTAGGCATTTTACAAAATGGTTTGTTAGATACAGCAAAAACGTATTCATAGATTTACTATTTTTATTGATATTTTCTTGAGATCAACTGAATTGAATAACTTGGAAGCGTTAGCTGAAAACTTTTCATAATCGCTGGAAATAACTTCTAATGCATTTTTAACACTTTCTAGTTTCTGCGTATCTGCACAGATACCGGCATCGTTAGATTCAATCGTGTATTTAAGCCCAGGAATATCGTTTCCTAACATCGGCTTACTAAAAGCTGCGAACTCCCAAATCTTATTGGGTGCGCAAAATATATTATTAAGATCAATATAATTGTAAGAGACAACACCAATGTCTGCCATCTTTGTAATATGTAGATGATTCGGTGCATTGACATTCCCAATGTATAGAACCTGATCAGTTCCGCCCATTTCGATCAATTTATCAGCATAATTATAATCCGGTCCCATAAGAACGACACAATGATCTTCCTTTAGAATTTCTACCGCTTTTACCGCATTCTCAATATTACGATAGCTGGTAATGAGACCCTGGTAAAGAACAATTTTTCTGCCTTTAGCAAACTGGGTAATTTTCTCTTTGAGCTGAATAATATGTTCGCTCTCATCCGGAAGCTCAATGATGTACGGTTTGTTTGGTAAAACCACAGGCAATTCGGCCAAGTGATACCATGTTTTTAGAATGGCTGCACGGTTAAATTCCGGTACAACAACTTTAGCAGCCAATGGGAGAATTTTTTTTAAAAAAAATCTGGTGTAAGAACTTGCAGAATCGTAAAGTTCCAAAACAGAAATGATAAACTTATTCTTTTTCATATGGTTGCCATATAGTGCAATTGCTGTATCTAAAGTAGCATACCAGACTGTTGTATTATAATCAAGATTTTGAAAGGCAACTATTCGGAATTTCCTCCATTTATTAAGTTTATTCTCCTTATGAAGTTGAAAGTCAATAATTTCAAGTCTATCGTATCCATGATTCATTAAGAACACCTTTGTATCATTATGTACCTCTCCAACATATAATTTTACAGTATATCCAGCATTCACCAAAGCTAACGCTGAATTATAGACCGGAGGAATATATGTTATATTTCCTTTGCAGAAAATAGAAATTATTTTCATCTCTGTAATAAATTAATTTAAAAAATTTGTTGCATATAATTTACAATTCTCTTACACGCCTTCCCATCTCCATACGGATTTTGTAATTCCGCCATTTTAGCATACCTTTTTTTATTTTTAAGTAATTCAGTAACTTCATTTACGATCTTCTTTTTGTCCGTTCCTACTAAAATTACGGTACCTGCTTGTACTGCTTCTGGTCTTTCTGTAGTATCCCTTAACACTAAAACCGGCTTTCCTAAACTTGGTGCTTCTTCTTGCACTCCGCCTGAATCTGTTATTATTATATAGCATTCTTTCATCATCCAGACAAATGCAGGATAAGATAAAGGCAAAATTAAAAAGATATTTTTTATCTCTGATAGTATCTCATATACTGGTTTTCTCACATGCGGGTTTAAATGCACGGGATAAACAATTTGCACATCAGGAAACTCAAGAGCTATTTGTTTTAATGCTTCACAGATATTGATAAAACCTTCACCATGATTCTCCCTTCGATGACCTGTGACAAGAATTGTTTTTTTATCTGAGTTCAGTAAATTTTTAAGACTATTAATTTCCTTGCTGTTTAAGTTAGCAACCCTCTCTTTACTAATGAGTAATGCATCAATCACTGTATTTCCAGTAATAATAATGTCATCCTTAGAAATTCCTTCGTTCAATAGATTTTGTCTAGATATTTCTGTAGGAGCAAAATGATAATCTGCTATTCTACTAGTTATTTGTCTATTAATTTCTTCTGGAAAAGGAGACAATTTATTATTTGTGCGTAGACCAGCTTCTATATGACAAACCTTGGAACCCGAATAGAAAGCTGCAATACTAGCTGCCATTGAGGTAGTGGTATCTCCATGAACATATACAAAATTAGGAACAAAATCCTCAAGTACTGTTTTTAACTGAGTGATAATATCAGCTGTTAAGCTATAAAGATTTTGATTAGGCCTCATAAGATTCAAATCATAATCAGGTTTTAAATCAAAAAAATCTAATACTTGATCAAGCATTTCTCTATGTTGTGCTGTTACACAAACTTTAGTTTGGAAATCAGGGTGATTATTAAATTCTTTAATAAGAGGAGCCATTTTAATAGCCTCAGGTCTTGTTCCAAAAATAATGAGATTTTTACGCATTTTTAATATATGAAATTAATTTACTTAAAGAAACACTTAATTTAAATTTTGCAAACTTTGATTCCTGTATATCATTGGAACAAAGATTATTTTTTGTTAATCGTTCTATAAACTTAGTCTGTACAGCTTCTATATCATGATTCCTCCTGAAATATTCATAACAGAGGGAGCCATGATTCTTGACCTGCCCGTAAATTATATCATTTATTACATCATCAAAAGAATGTTTGTAAATATTAGATGGATCATATTTCTCTCCTACAGAATAGCCCTGCAATTCATAAACATACTTAAATTTATTAGAGGTTGGAATTGGTGAATATGAAAAATCTACTGCAACAGTTGCTAAACTTAAACTGCTGCATTCTAATATGGAAGTTCCCATAGCAAAGACTAAATCTATATTTTCTATAAGATAATTATACAATGATGCACCAGTTAACGTTCCCAACAAAATAACATTTAACCTTTCTTCCTTTCTTGTTTTTTCAATAAGTTTTTTATCATCTCCGTCTCCGATGATATGCAAAGTAATATGAATTTCCGGATATTTAATTAAATATAAATTACAATGCTCAATAACATTCATTAAAGCATTGGTTTTTTCAGTACATAATCTTCCCAACCACCCAACATTAATTTTATTATTCTCAATTTGTTTGTATTTTTTTTTTAAGCTAGTTTCCGGCACAAAGATGGGAAGATATTCCTCAGTAGTATTTTTAAGATTAAAAAGATTACGTTGATAATCTCTATTAGGCAAATCCATAAAGTATAGGCCTCCTTTCCTAATCATTAAATCTAATTCTTCTCCAAATTCTGAATTTTTATACTTTCTGAGTGATCTTCTCTGAACAGCAATAATTCTACTTTCCAAAGCAGTGGGGTGTATAGACCAAAGAAAAATCCTGAAATTTCCTTTCAAATGAAAAATAACTTCAAATAAATAAGACAAAGGACAAACTAATACAGTATCCTTAAGATGAATTTTACTGATTTTCTTAAATATAATTACATGAATACGATTGTTTCTTTTTCTAATTTCATTGGCTATAAACCCATCTTTGAAATCAATATAATTTACATTCAAATGTTCAAATTTTGATAATGCTACTGCTAATCTATAAAATAACAATTCAGCTCCACCAACAACTTTGCTAGGATAAAAAAAAGTTACAGATTGTGAATTTTTATGGTCTTTCATATTGATAGGGTTTAAAAGTAATCTTTATATTGACGATAAAAGACATTTTATAAAATTTTTATACATCGATATTTTTTTCATTTTTCCTAAACTTAGATTGAATACTTTGAACTAAATTCATAGACTTATTCATTTCATAGAATGAAAATCCTCCACTTATGAAAATTAAAAAACTCCCTAATATATACATCCACAATCCTTGCAAGCAGTAATATACAAAAAAGCAAATAATTCCTAGTGGAAGCTGCATTAAAAAAATTATTGCCATTTTTTTATTATAGGAAAAATTGTACTTAAATTTAATAAAAAAATAAATCTGAAGGAAATAAAGCAAATAACCTATTAAAAAACTTAATCCTAAACCTCTCAATCCATCCCAATAATAACCCGCACAATTGAACATAAGAAGATACAAATTTGCCACTAATTCATTCCAAAAAAAAGCCTTAGAATCACCTTTAGCTAAAATCAGAAACGCCATAGACCAACTGAGTGCTTTAAAATAGATTCCTAATATAGCATAATGCACCATTTCGGTGATGGGCAAAAACTGATTTGAATATAAGAGGATAATAGCCCAATTGATAAAAATCAGAAACACACAGATAAGGGGCGACAATATTAAAAAAGCCGTTTCACTTTGTTGGTTTATGAGTTCATTATATTTTTCCATTTCCATATTCACAGCCGAGAGTCTTGGAAAATAATCTGTACTCATAGCGGTAAATACCATACCTACATATACTGTTATTATAGAAAATCCTGCGTTATACAGTCCCGCTTCAGAAAGGTTGCCGTACCGAACTATAAATACGCGAACAAGATAAGATGATGCTACAACAATAATCCCACTTAAACTGAGCATAAATCCCAATTTTAACATCGGCTTGCCTAACCGGATAGCTTTTCTGTAAGGCAGCCAATAGGTGCTGATGTTCACTTTTTTTACATAGAAAAACTGTACAGAGAAAATAACACCAGAGGTTAGCAGCAAAGCCGGAACAATTCCTTTGATAGAGAAAAAATAATAAAAAGGTAAAGTAATCAGCAAGCCGAGTGCAGATGAGTAAATGCTTGCCTTTGCCATCAATTGTATTCGTCGTAAACCTTGGAGGATAGCAGTTTGTGCAGCTGCAAGCTGAGAAACTAATAAGGTAATGGAAAGAACTCTGAATGCCCACGTAAACTCCTCATTTCCGAAAGTTATTTGGCTGAGCCAGGGTGACAACACTAAAGTAACCAACATTCCAAGTATACCTGTACCCAAGGCCAGCATTCGGAAAACTGAGAGTATTTCTTTTACTTTATCTTGATCTCCAGAAGCGTGTTGTGCTGAAATATCACGTACTGCACTGGTTCCTAATCCAAAATTAGTCGCGGCTCCTATAAGTGCGACAGTAGTTTGTAGTAATCCCAAAATTCCTATTCCTGTAGGCCCTAATAATACTGCTACAACTTTAGAACGGATAATCTGAATAAGTATATTAAATACCTGAACACCTCCAAATATAGAGGTGGCCTTCATAATTTGACGGTATGAAGATTGGTTTTCTGACACTTAGTAGTTGTTTAATGCACTAATGACGGCACTCACCTCATCCTCACTCATCACCGGACTTATCGGCAAACTCAATACTTCGTCATGAATTTTTTCTGTAATGGGAAATGATAAATCATTCCATTCTTTATAGGCTTCTTGTTTGTGCGGTGGAATTGGATAATGAATCAAGGTTTGTACCCCATTTTCGGTTAAATAATTCTGTAGCTTTTCACGGTTTTCTGTTCTGATGATGAAGATATGCCAAACGTGTTCTGCAGTGTCGCAAGGATTTTCTGGTAAAATAACATTTGGATTTTTTATTTCTGCAATATAACGTGCTGCAATTTCTTTTCGGCGGTTGTTTTCTGCATCAATATAATTCAATTTCACATCTAAAACGGCCGCTTGGATTTCATCTAAACGGGAATTCAAACCTTGGTAAATGTTCACGTATTTTTGGTTGGAACCATAATTGGCAAGAGCTCTGATATTTTTTGCCAATGTTTCATCGTTGGTGGTTACGCCACCTGCATCACCTAATGCGCCGAGATTTTTCCCGGGATAAAAACTAAAACCAGCGGCATCTCCTAAATTTCCGGTTTTAATTCCCTTCCATGCTGCTCCAATGGCTTGTGCGTTGTCTTCGATTATTTTCAGCTGATGCTTTTCAGCAATTTCTTTTAATCTTTCCGAAAAAACAACTCTTCCGTATAGATGAACAATTAAAATTCCTTTGGTTTTAGACGTGATTTTTTCTTCTATGTTTGTAACATCAATGTTGTAATCATAAAGGGAAGGCTCCACGAGAACGGGAACTAATCCATTATCAGAAATCGCTAAAATAGAAGCGATATAAGTATTGGCCGGAACGATGATTTCATCACCTTTCTGCATTACTCCCATTTCAATATAAGCCCTTAAAATAAGACGCAGCGCATCCAGCCCGTTGGCCACACCAATGGCGTGTTTAGCTCCGATATAGGAAGCAAGATGTTCTTCAAAAGTTTTTACTTCGTTTCCCAAAAGATACCATCCTGAGCGGAAAGTATTTAAAAGCCTTTCTTCAATTTCTGCTTGATGAGAAAGGTTTATTTTTTGCAGGTCAAGGAATTTAATCATTTCTTTATATTTCTAATTTTTTTTGCAGGATTTCCAACCCATAATTCATTTGGCGGAACATTTTTGGTCACCACACTTCCTGCACCAATTAAGGCATTTTCGCCAATGGTAGTCCCGCCCAAAATGGTTGCATTTGCGCCAATACTTGCTCCTGTCTTAATGATGGTTTGTTGAAATTCTTCCGGATATTGCTTGGAACGCGGATAACGATCGTTGGTAAAAGTTACGTTTGGGCCAATAAAAACTTTGTCTTCGATTCGAATTCCATCCCAGATCTGAACTCCGGGTTTTATCGTAACATTATTTCCAATGATTACATCGTTTTCAATGAAAACCTGACAATTGATATTGCAATTATTACCAATGACTGCGTCTTTCAAAATAACGCAGAACTGCCACACGTAAGTATCAACTCCTATATTTGCAGTCTGTACATCAGACAAGGGATGAATTTTACTCATTGATATAATTTTTAAAATCTTGGTAATCCCTAATATAGTCCGCTTCATTATAACAATGAGATGCTAAAACCAAACAAATTGCTCCCGAAGAAAAATTAACTTCTGAAGCCCAAACTCCAGGCGGTATATGCAAACCTAAATTGGGTCGATTCAAAAAAACTTGTCTTTTGTACGTTCCATCGTCCAATTCAACTTCAAAGCTTCCACTAGCTGCAATAAGAAATTGGTGACATTCTTTGTGCGCATGCGCTCCTCTGCTTTCGCCCCCTGCAATATCATATAAGTAAAAAACCCGCTTTACATCAAAGGGAAATAGCGAATTATTTTCAATAACCGTAAGATTTCCTTCGGGAAAACTGATTTTCCCCAAATCTATTACCGAACATTCAAAAACCGATTTTTGATCCATTTCTCAAGTTTTTAAATTCTTTAAAATCCCGTATATAATCATTTGCATCATACCCTCTGTCTGAAACAATCAGTGCTAACGAATTGGTAGAAAAATTCTCTAATCGTCTCCAATACATTTTGGGGACATACAGGCCGTAATTAGACCTGTTTAAAGAAAATCGCTCTTCTTTTTCCCCATCATGAAGCACCACATCAAAACTACCGGACAAGGCCACAATAAATTCTTGTTGCTCTTTAAACGCATGGCTTCCGCGGGTTTCTCCACCCGGGACGTCATAGATCCAATAGGTTCTGGCAATTTCAAAAGGAAGTTGCTTCGGGTTTTCAAAAAACGAGAGATTTCCTCTTTTGTCAATGATTTTCGGTAGCTGAATTATTTTTGGTTCCATAATTACAATCTTGCAGTCGGTTCATCTAACACTCCTTTCACATCATAAACCACAGCATTCTTTTTCTTCAGAGGTTCTAAATCCATACTTTTAAATTCATCATGAGCTACGCCTAATACGATCGCATCAAATTTATATTCGCTACTATTTAAATCTTTTGTATGCTGTATAGAGTCTAAACAATACTGACTGTTCACCGTTTCCGGATTAGCCCAAGGGTCAAACAATGTTACCTTCGCACTGTAACTTTCAAATGCTTTCGCAACATCAACAATTTTTGTATTGCTCACATCCGAACAATTTTCTTTGAAGGTAACACCTAATATAAGGATTTCAGCACCATTTATTCTGATATCACTTTTAATCATCAGTTTTATCACCTGAGAGGCAACAAATCCTCCCATGGAATCATTGACCCTTCGGGCAGTCAGGATCAGTTCAGAATAGTATCCGATTTCCTGCGCCTTCTGTGCGAGGTAAAAGGGATCTATTCCGATACAATGTCCGCCCACCAAGCCTGGTTTGAACGGCAAGAAATTCCATTTGGTGCCGGCGGCTTTGAGCACCTCGTGGGTATCAATATCCATCAGAGAGAAGATTTTGGCCAGTTCGTTTACAAAAGCGATGTTAATGTCTCTTTGCGCGTTTTCTATGACTTTGGAGGCCTCCGCTACTTTAATACTTGGCGCTAAATGGGTTCCGGCTGTGATGACTGATTTGTATAAATCATCCACAATCTCTCCGATTTCGGGTGTGGAACCGGAAGTCACTTTGAGAATTTTTTCTACGGTCTTTTCTTTATCACCTGGATTAATGCGTTCCGGCGAATACCCACAGAAGAAATCTTCATTAAATTTTAAACCAGAAACTCTTTCCAGGACCGGCACGCACTCTTCTTCCGTAACGCCAGGATAGACGGTTGATTCATAAATCACGATGTCTCCTTTTTTCAGCACCTTGCCTACGGTTTCGCTGGCTTTGTAGAGCGGCGTTAAATCGGGCCGGTTGTTCTTGTCAACGGGAGTAGGCACCGTTACAATGTAAATATTGGCACTTTTGATATCGTCTGTATCAGCGGAACAATACAATCCTTTTGAAGGGTTAACTGATGAATCGCTTACCTGTTGAGATGGGGATTGTTCTGTAAAAGGGTTTTCACTGACAAGAACGGCTTTCAGGATGTCATCTTCCACTTCCAAAGTCGAATCGGTGCCGGAGTTCAGTTCGGCAATCCTCTCTTGATGAATATCAAAGCCGACCACCGGAAATTTGGTGGCCATGAGCCTTGCTAAAGGAAGCCCCACGTAGCCTAAGCCAATGATTGCAATTTGATGGGTCATTGTTTTTTTGTTTAGTTGTTTAATCGATTAATCGTTTAATCGTTTAATCCATTAACCCGTTAGGGTTTAGGGTTTAGCGTTTCATTTTTGTTTTCAGGGTTTGAGTGTTGTTATAAAGCGAATTTGCTGATTTGCGAATTTGCTGATAAAGGTTCATTAATCGTTACTCGCTTAGGGTTTATTCATTTTGCAAATTAGCTTTTTTGCTTATCGGCAAATTAGCTTATTAGCTCATTTACTCTTCAATTCTTCCCAAACTTATTGTATAAGCTGTTCAGCATATTGGATATTTCTTCTAAATCTGCTCTCAGCCTGACATATACTTCTTCGCCTATCCATTCCAGATCATGGGCAATAACGAGTAAACTGATTACTTCCATTGCTGACCCAAACGCAAGGGCTATAAATCTTGCTTTATCTTTTTCAGTGGGTCTCGAGATCCCTTCCGCAATGTTGGCGACAATACTTATTGAGGCTCTTCGTATTTGAGATGTCATTCCGAATTTCTCTTCGGAGGGAAAGCTTGCGGTCATCCGATACATTTCAGTGGTCAGTTTTCTTGACTTTTGCCACACCTCCAGTTTTTCAAAATAAAATAGTTTCATGGTTTAGTTATTTGTTAATTAATCTGCGAATTTGCAAATTTGCTTATTAGCTTTTTCGCTTTTTCGCTTATCAGCAAATTCGCTCATCATATTTTCATCCGTGACAGCCACGATTTCTTGTTGGTGCGGGATTCGGTGTAGTAGCCGTAGCCGTATTTGTTGCCGTAGCTGAGGTGCATGTCCTGAACGTCGTTGAGGACGATGCCCATTTTGCCTTTGGCCTTGTCGTGCATCAATTGATCGGCGAACTCCAGCATTTCTTTATCGGTGTGTTCGGCGCGCATCACGAAGAGGAGGAGATCGGCATATTCCATGAGGCTGTAGCTGTCGCTCACCATCATCACCGGTGCGGTATCGATGACGATATAATCGTACTGGGTTTTCAGTTCCTCGAGCATGGTGCCGAATTTCGGGCTGTCTAACAGTTCGGTCGGGTTCGGCGGAATGGTGCCACTGTGGAGGATGTCCAGTTTTTCAGAGAATGGCGACACGGCGATCACCTGCTGCACAGTCATGGACGCATCTGCCAGGAAATCGGACAACCCGATGCGGGTCACTTCCATGAAACGCTTCAGCTGCGGATTCCGGATATCGGCCCCAATGAGGAGTACTTTGCGGTTCTGTGCCAGCGTGAGCGCAGTATTGACACTGATCGTGGTTTTCCCTTCCCCTTTCACCGAGGAGGTGACGAGGATGACGGGCGCCTGGCCCTGAGGCACTTTTTTCAGCATGAACTTCATGTTGGTGAACATGATCCGGAAAGCTTCGGCAAAAGAAGAGAAATCGTTGTATTTGATGAGCGCATCGCTGTCCTTCCCGGCATTGGGAATTTCCCCGAGGATGACGGCATCAGGAATCGCCTGGCGGATCTGCTTGCGGTTATGCACATAGGTATCCAGTGCAAAACGGGTGTAGAGTATCGCTCCGGGTATCAATAACCCCAGCAATAACGCCGCAAGATAGACGATATTCTTTTTCGGGGCTACAGGCGCACCCTGAGTATAGGCCGGATTCACCACTTTGGCTTTCGGCGCCGTGACAGCCATCGCCAGCGAGGTTTCCTCTCTTTTCTGAAGGAGGTAGAGAAAGAGGGCTTCCTTCAGGTTCTGCTGTCTTTCAATGTTTCTGAACATTCTTTCCTGCTGGGGAAAGCGGCTGAGATCGCCCGAAGATTTGCTGATCTGCCCCTGGATCTGGCCAATGGCCTGTTGGAGGCCGGCTTTGGATTTTCTGAGGTTGTCGCGGATGAGATCTCTCATAGAAGCGATGTCCTTGTTGAACTGCTGAATGGAAGGGTTGGCACCGGTGGCCTGCTTGGCCGTCCGGTTGCGGGTGATGACCAACTGGTTGTATTCATTGATGATGGGATCCAATCCTGAAGGCATGCCTACATTGGTGGGCAGCAACTGTTCTCCTGATGAAGAATTGGCGGCCTGCAAAACGGCATCCACCATGGCCAGCTGGGTGCTGAGATCCATCATTTTTTTGGTATTCTCGCTGGCGTTCTGCAGGCTGAGCTGTGCCTGCGTCTGAAGGTCAGCAATGCGGTTGGCCTCTTTAAAGTTTTCCTTCTGGGATTCGATGCCGCCCAGCTCCTGAGTGATGAGATCCAGCCTTTCGTCGACGAACTGCGCTGTGGCAACGGCTTCTGCATTCCGGTCGCGGATGCCTTCGGCATTGTATTGCGCCATGATTTCATTGAGGATATCTTCTGAACGGACCTGATCTGCGCCAACCCTGGAAAGTTCGAGGATGCTGGATTTCTTTTGTGGAATGACTACGCTAATGGAAGCCTCTACGCGGTCTGCGACGATGCGGGGATTGGTGACGACCATTTTCACCGGTTCGTTGAATGCAGTACCCGAAATGCGGTGCAGGATAAAAGATCCGAACTCGTCTTTTACCGGCGTACCGTAATACCCTGAGATTTCTTTTTTGCCGTCGCTGAGTTTAAAAGCATTGCCCTTCAACGGAGTGAGCGTGTATTCTTTGGAACCGAAGTTTCGAGGGTTTTTCAATTCCAGTAACGAACCTTTCACTGGGGCTCCCACATACCAGTCCACTTCCCGAATGTTACCCTCCTTTACCAGTTTGACCTCCAGATTCAGTTTTTTGACGACGTTCAGCATGAGCGGCTTGCTCTGGATGATGGAAATTTCATTATCCACCTCATTGGTTCCGAAGCCTGAAGGCAGTGCCATGGCCTGCATATCGGAAAGACCGGTGAAATCTCCTTTTTTTCCTCCTGTGGTCGTCTGAACATAAAGGGATGATTTGGATAGATACTGGGGAGTAGAATACCTCAGGTAAATATAAGCGATCGTAAGCGCCACAAGAACGGTGCCCAGAAACCAGGGCCAGTAGCGCAGGTAGCGCTGAATCTGTCTTTTGAGGTCGCCTGCGTTTTTTTCCTGTGCCGGGATTGCATCTAAATATTCCATGGAGTTTTTATCGGGTCAGGGTGATGATTAAAGTTGCGACACTGATGGCGATGCCTCCGATCTGGAAATACAGGTTCCGGTTGGGATCCACATTGGCAGACCGTTTTTTAATTTCATCGGGCTGCACATAAAGGACATCGTTCTGTCTTAGATAATAGTAGGGAGAAGACACCAGGTTTTTATCGGTGAAATCAAGAACATGGGTCTGCTCTACCCCGTCTTCATTACGGATGAGGGTGACTTTGGTTCTTTCTGCGAAATCGGTCATGTCGCCTGCCAGACCTATGGCCTGAAAGAGGGTTACTTTTTCGGTGGGGCTGGTATATTGTCCCGGCTGCTTCACCTCACCCAATACGGTCACGTTAAAATTCAGCTGACGGATGGTAACGAGGGGATCGGTCAGGTATTGCAGCAACCGTTTTTCGAGGTCGGCCCGAAGCTGTTCCTTGGTCATGCCTTTCACGAAAATGGTTCCAATCACGGGAAACACAATATTTCCGTCCCGGTCCACCAAATACCCCTGCGGGGCAGTTTGCGCTGCCTGGTTGTTGATGGCGTTGCCGGAGCTGGTGGCCATGTTCATGGAGTGTAAGTTGAAGGGGCGGACGGCATATTCGTCATAAGCGGTAACTTTGATATCGAGGAGGTCGCCTTCCTGAAGGCGGGAACCCTGATACACAGCCTGTTGTACCTGTTGCTCGTACTGCTGGCGCTGGTGCTCTAGATACACCATGTTTTCCTTAGGCTTGCATGAAAACAGGAGTAAAGCCGATGAAAAGGCTATAACAAAGAGTGAGATGTAGTGTTTCATAGTTAATTTGTGCAAATATAGAGAATTTATTT
>NZ_QPIE01000004.1 GCF_003336205.1 Chryseobacterium lacus | reverse complement strand
CTGATCTACGGGTGTGGACTCCGGTGTATGGAAGTGCGGAATATCGAGCTTCGGCATCTGGATTTTGACCGGAAAATGCTTCACATTGTGCAGGGTAAAGGCCGGAAAGACCGGTATGTTCTGCTTTCAGAGCATTTAATCCGGGGATTGAAAACCTTTATTAAAGTTGAAAATCCGGTTCAGTATTTATTCAACGGAAATCAAAACAGGAATGTTGAAGAGATTGACCAGCCGGATTCTGGCACACCGGATTTCGATTCCCGCTACAGTCAAAGAGGAGTTCAGTGGGTGATTAAAACTATTGCTAAAAAAGCCGGCATTACCAAAGAGGTTCATACCCACACTTTGCGACACAGCTTTGCCACGCATTTATTGGAAGATGGAGTTTCCATCATTATGGTTCAAAAACTTCTGGGCCATGAAAGAATTGAATCGACCATGGAATATTTGCATGTCTGTCAGCTGTCGGATCAGCAGCCGCACAGTCCTTTGGATACCGTGTTTGCTTTATGCCGCAAAAATGGAAACCCGAACTAAGGGCGGAACTGTTGCTGAAGTTCTCCGCAAAATCGATTTACCGGCCAAAAACTTCAGCGTTCATCAGGAAAAGACACTTCGGGCTTTGTCCTGTTGCCGGACTTCCGCTCTGGGTGGTCATATCGATGCGTGTGACGGCTGCGGAAATCTTTCCATCAGTTACAATTCCTGCCGGAACAGGCACTGCCCGCAGTGTCAGGGACACAAAAAGGAAGAGTGGATCCAGAAGCGCGAACAGGATTTACTCCCGTGCAGTTATTATCATCTGGTTTTTACGCTTCCTGAAGAACTGAACGGTTTGGCCATTGCAAATCCCACCCTCATTTACAAAACCCTGTTTGAAGCGGCTTGGGCAACTTTAAACCAGTTCGGGAAAACCGAAGGAATCCAGTTGGGAATGATTGCGGTTTTGCACACCTGGGGGCAGAACCTGAGCTTGCATCCGCACCTGCACTGCATTGTACCGGGTGGCGGAATCAACCAGCAGGGAAAATGGAGAAGGAAAGTACGAACGGATAAATATCTCTTCTCTGTAAAAGCGATGAGCAAAGTGTTCCGTGCGAAGTTTGTGGCTTTATTGAGAGCTAATGGTATGAGTGACCAAAACTTGACTGAAAGGCTTTTCTCCAAAAACTGGGTTGTGTATGCGAAAAGACCTTTTGGTGGCCCCAAGCAAGTCATCGAATATTTAGGCAGATACACGCACAAAGT
The DNA here is from genome assembly GCF_003336205.1 of Chryseobacterium lacus. Taxonomy (GTDB): domain Bacteria; phylum Bacteroidota; class Bacteroidia; order Flavobacteriales; family Weeksellaceae; genus Chryseobacterium_A; species Chryseobacterium_A lacus. The sequence continues at coordinate 348,746 of NZ_QPIE01000004.1, read as the reverse complement.
GGCCATCAGCAATCACCGGATTAAGGAAGTCACAGATAAAGAAGTTCGTTTTGCCTACAAAGATTACCGCAAAGGCGACGAGAAAAAAGAAATGACTTTATCGAATGTGGAGTTTATCAGGCGCTTCAGTCTGCATATCCTGCCGAAAAGATTTGTAAGGATCCGCCATTACGGTATTTTAAGCAGCAGCTGGAAGCGTGGAAAACTTCAGGATTTGCAAGAAAGTTTAAAAGTGGAACGGAGCGTTATTGTTCCCCAGACTATGCTCAGAAAATGCCGCTGTTGCAAAAAAGGAAAGCTAGTGGTCATTGCCATTTTCGGGCAACGTGGTCCGCCACAGGATTTTCTTTTCGTCACCCAAACTTTCTCTGCGAAATAAACTTTGCGGGTAAGGGAAGTTATATGCTGAAACGAAAAATCACAGCATTTAAACCCTACAAAGTGCCACTTCTGCCCACAAAAAAAGCAGTACTTCTAAAAAACTGCTTTGTGTATCTAAATTCTAAAAACGATAACTCCATAGACTGCCAAAAAAGCTCCCGAAGGTTCCGTTCAACAGGCTTTCATCTTGTGTCCTGCGGACAAGACGAAAGCTTAGTTATTATGTGTAGTTTTTTAGTATCTTTGTCAGATGAAATTATCAGATTAGCAAATTTACTTTACGCAACGTATAGGAAGAGAATAGTTTAGTATTATTCTTCGTTTCCTTATTGTCTCTTATTGTAAATTAAATATGTTAAATAATGAAAAATTACTTCGAAAGTCCTTTTAAAGGAAAAATAATCAAAGACCACATAACTAATCCCAATATAATTTCGGGTAAATATTCTTATTATTCTGGTTATTATCACGGTCATTCATTTGACGATTGTGCTCGTTATCTGTTTCCGGACAGGAATGATGTCGATAAACTAATTATCGGTTCTTATTGTTCAATAGGGAGCGGTGCAAGTTTCATAATGGCAGGTAATCAAGGTCATAAATATGATTGGATTTCCAGTTTTCCATTTTTTTATATGTCTGAATTTGATGTTTTCAGTAAAAGCCAAGATGGATTTCAAAAAGCAGGAGATACAGTTGTTGGGAATGATGTTTGGATTGGTAGTGAAGCTATGATAATGCCAGGAGTTCAGATAGGAGATGGAGCTGTTATTGGCAGTCGTGCTTTGGTTACAAAAGATGTTGAACCTTATTCAATTGTAGGGGGAAATCCAGCCAAATTGATAAAAAAGAGATTTAGTGATGATGACATCCAAAAATTGCAGGAAATGAAATGGTGGGAATGGGATGAAGAAACCCTTTTTGAAGCAATGCCAATTCTTTGTTCAAATAAAATCGATTTGTTGTACAAGTTTTTTAGAAAAATGAAATGATAAAAAGAAGGTTCCGAAATTCGGAGCCTTTTTGTTTTAACTGCGTTTGCGGCTAAAATTACACATAACGTTTGGCAAATTGGCGATGGAGCCGACTTTTAGCACAAATGTTGAATAGAATTACTAATCTTCAACATTGCACAAAAGTTCAATAGAAGTACTTCACCGGCTCTATTGCCAATTTGTTTGTTATGTGCCGTTTTATTCCATTTTATACATTTAACAATTGCTGAAACGTAAAGTCGGGTTTAAACATTTCAATTTCGTTTTGAGTTGATTCTTCTTGTGCTTCTTTGCCATAGATAAACATTTGCTGTTCATAATTTTTAACAGCCTCTTCAATGCTATTAAATTTTCCATCGGCTAGATTATCAGACAATATCAAGGCATCCACCAACCCACTATTTACTCCCTGCCCTGCAAAAGGCGGCATCAAATGTGCGGCATCCCCAATCATTGTTATGGGTAATGGGCGCTTGCTTTTCCAAGGCTTTTCTAAAGGAAATATCCGTGTAGCCAATCCTACAAATGACAACGTCGTATGAATCAATTCTTTGTAGCGTTCGTCCCAATCGGAAAATTCTTTCAGAAGAAAATCAACGACACTATTTCTGTTTTGAAAATCTACCTGCGTTTGGTTTTTCCATTCATCAGGTGTTTTAAAACTTATTCCAAAATGCAATGCACCATTATTATTGGGGTTAGCAAATAATAAATTACCTTGGTGAGATGCCATTAGCCGGTTTCCATTGCATAGCTGAAAAAATCCAGGACAGTTTATCTCTGGTTGATGAATATCGGCTTGTATATTGAAAGTACCTGTTTCTTCAACTTCCGTGTCGGTAACAAATTTTCTTACCTTGGACATCCCGCCATTGGCAAGAATAACCAAATCTGCTGTTTCACTCGGTTTATTCTCAAAAGTTAGTGTCCACTTCTTCTTACCAGGTTCAAGCATAACAAGTTTTCTATCCCAAATAACCGTGTCGTTTTCTAAACTATTCAACAAGATAGCCCTTAAGTCATTTCTGTTTATTTCAGGATTGTCAAATCGATTTTCGGGCTTTACATTTTTTGTGGATAAAATATTGCCTTTTTCATCAGCAATATTTACACCCATTGGTAAGGCTAAGTCATAATAAGTTTGTAACAATCCCGCTTTTTTCATTGCTTCCTGACCTGAACCTTTGTGTAGGTCAAGGGTTCCACCAAAAATTCTTGCCTCTCGGTCGTTGTCTCTTTCGTAAACTGAAACGTCTATGCCGTTTTGCTGTAATAATTTTGCCATAGTCAGTCCAACGGGTCCACCACCAATTATTGCAACGTTCTTATCACTAAGTAAATTCATTTGTTTGTCTGTATCTATTCGCATTGTCATTCAAAAATGGCACATAACGGTCAAGTATAAGCGTAGTGCGGGATTTCGGAGCAATTCACTGTCCGCCCACCACAAAGTTTCTTAGGAGCAAAAATGCTCAAATTTAGCAGTTCAGCCCGCATTACGCTTATACAATGTTGGCGGTAGTTTTTTTTATTCAATTCTCCTTAATACCCCCTTTAATTTTGCTTCAACTCCAAGATTATCAAAAAGTTTTTCAGTCAATGTTAATGTCTTCTTGAAAGCTGTTTTAATATCTGTCGGATCTAATTCTGATGTTGTCTCCTGAAATAACGAATACCAATCTGGGTCTATGTCTTTTTCCAAGCTTTTTGTTGGACTTTCCCAATGTTTGGTTTGGTATGTTTCAATTCTTATTAACCAAAGTAAATATTTTTGAACATTTGATAAGCTTTGGTAAGCGTGAGCAAATTCCTGTCGTTTAATTAAGTTGCTTGTTGTAAGTAAAACATTCAACAATGATTGGCTCAACCACAGGATATTTTCATTTGTTGTTCGATCAGGTACTTTAGTTTTTATTTCTTTGAGCGTGTTAGTCAATAAATCTTCTTTATCTACTAAAATCATCTTGCCAAAGTCGCTAAACTCTACCAAACCGTCCCACGATTTGATAACTTCCATTTGGTCGTTTGTCAAAAAATGAAACTCCCCCCTTATCATATTTTCAAAAATGGCAACTTCACTTCCATACTCGTTGGTAAAATATAATGCCAAAGGATGAATTTGGCTTACCCAATTTTCAGCGGAAAAATTTTCTTTATCCTTCAAGAAGATGTAGAATTCAATATCTGAATATTTGTCCCCTTCATTTTTGGTAAATGACCCGTACATAAATACGGCAGAAATATTTTTATCATTTTTAGCTATTGACTTTGTTTTGTCAATCATTTGTAACTGTGTCATTTTCTAATTTTTTAATATTAACAATCGCCCTTTCTACTTTGCGTATTAAAGGATATTTCAATTCTTATTCTATCTTACAGTTACTTATAGCTTCATTTTCTTGAATGTTTTTCGTTGTTAATTGTTTCTTCAAATTACCGCCAACGTTTTCGGGCTTTGCGTTCGGGCGGGTTTTGGAGCACAAAATTGTCAACTAGCAATGCACTTGAATAGAAGCACAAAGCTCTAAGTTTGCACGTCATCCCGCCTGACGCAAAACCCGTGTTAGCAGATGGTTTTTTATTGCCAATTTACTGGATATTGCATATAATCGAGAAATCCATTAGTTTCAAAAAGTATATCATAACCTTGACTTGTCAAATAATAATGACAAACTTTCACTTCATTATTTCTTTTCGGAAAAGTCAAAACAGCAGGGCATAATTTTGCTTTGTCAACTTTCATAGCAAAAACTTCGTAATTTTCGTCAATTTTCTTCTTGCTGAAAAGACCTAATGAACGATCATTAATGAATCTAGCAATTTTAATATCTTTTATTGAATATTTAAACATTTCATATTTTATTCCTTCATATTTTGCTGTATTTTCATTCATTGTTGAAGAAATTGTTATAGAATCATTTGCTATATTTTTGATTACTCCAGATTTATATCTTTTTCCATCAGAAAATTCAAGGTCATAAATCCCTTCCATTCTTATTGCAAATCCATCTTTAGCAGGGTTCCAACTTTTAGAAGGATCAATTTTTTTACCTTTTTTTTGGATTATTAAAACATTTCCAGGCTCATATTTACAATCAAAATGTTTCCCATAATTTTCCATGTAATCCAAACTGTCCTGAACAGATTCAAATTGGGCAAATGTTGAATTTGAAATAAGTAGTAATAAAATTTTAATTATATTTTTCATAGTTGTTTCACGGTTGTTTGAATAAACTTTCTGCTAACACCCAAATGTACGCATATATTTTAAATAAGCAACAATAAGTGTTAAAATTAATAAATAAATGCAATCCATTGTTTTTTAAATAATTATATCTACTTTTGATCGGGGAAAGGGAATACATAACAGGAATACCTGAGTGATATTAAGAAATTTTAACACATACAAAATACGCATCTTTTTATGAATTTTTCTGACAAATATTTTCAGTTTGCATTGGGATATCATCACGGAAAAGAGGTGATATGGATAACATTTGATAAAAATAATGAACTTATTCAATTTCTGCGGCAAAATACGAGGGCACGATGGTCTGCATCACAAAGAAAATGGTATGTAGCCGACAACAAACACTACCGCCAACTTTTCGGCTTGGAAGAAAAGATTACGGGCAAAGAAGTTATTTCAAAAATACATTTGGTGAATCTTCCGGAGTTCACGCGCTTCCAGGAGCACCTGAAACTGAAAGCGTACAGTCCCAATACCCTCCGCACCTACTCTATCGCATTTGCACAGCTGCTGTATCTTCTGAAAAATTTCCCCGTACAGAACCTGAGCCCGGAACGGTTGCGCTCCTACTTCCTCTACTGTCATGAAAAACTGCAGCTGTCGGAAAATGAAATCCATAGCCGCATCAACGCAGTAAAGTTCTACTATGAACAGGTGTTGCACCAACCGAAAATGTTTATTGATATCCCCAGGCCGAAGAAGAAACAAACGCTCCCAAAAATGCTGAGCAAAGCTGAAGTGAAAAAAATACTCAACCAGGTAGATAATCCCAAGCACAGACTGATGTTGCAGATATGCTACGGCATGGGACTTCGGGTAAGCGAAGTGGTCAATTTAAAAATTGCCGATATTGACAGTCATCATAAAACAGTGAGGATAGAACAGGCGAAAGGAAAGAAAGACCGCATGGTGGTATTGCCTGAAATTATTTTGGTTGATCTGAGAAATTATTACCTACAGTACCGACCGAAAATTTTCCTGTTTGAAGGACAATACGGTGATGCTTATTCCGTACGTTCACTTCAAGCTGTCTTTAAAAATGCAATGAACAAAGCGGGAATTATAAAGAACGTAGGCATACATGGCTTGCGCCACAGTTTCGCTACTCACCTCTTGGAAACAGGAACCGATATCCGTTTTATTCAGGAACTTTTAGGCCACAATTCCATTAAAACCACACAGATCTATACCCATATTACCGATGTCCAGAAATGGAACATTAAAAGTCCGCTTGATATGCTGTAGACATGCTTTTCGACGCACAGTATTCTTTTTATTTATTAACCTGTATAGTTATTTCAGGACGGGTCAAGGACAGGTCACTCGGGTGGGTCATAAGGTAACTACGGGGTAACTACGGGGTATGTACGGGGTATGTACGGGTGAAGTATGGAGGTAAAGAATTTTGGGGATGCAAAGTCCCTGTTTCAGGGGTTTTATGGGAGCTAGGAAAAGGATTTGCACAACCATTTACACCCAAATGTTCCGAAGAAGACAACCGATCTAGGAGCTTTTTTTTAGCAAAAGGGTCCAGTCTTGAAACCTAACAAAATGGTTCGCCGATTCCATTAAAAATAATATACAAGGAGAGAGATAAAAGTCGGATATAAAAAATACCCATCCTAAATCCGCGCTGGCTTCGAGAGCCTCAGCCACCCGAGCCGACCAAGGCAACCTTCACCATTCACCATTCACCAGTCAAGTCTTTTCCCCTTTGCCTTTTGCCTTTTACATTTTAACTTTTACCTTAGAAGAGCAAATCAGCAAATTCGCTCCCTAAACAACTAATCGATTAATCAATTAACCTTCTCAAAACAATAACCCGCTTCAACTCTTTGCCTGTTTTAAATCTTTGCCTGTCTTAAATCTGTGAGAATCTGCAAAACTTGTGAGAACTAAAATCCGCGCTGGCTTCGAGAGCCTCAGCCACCCGAGCCGACCAAGGCAACCTTCACCACTTACCATTCATTAGTCAAGCCTTTGCCTTTTGCCTTTTACATTTTACCTTAGAAGAGCAATCAGCATGTTCGCCCCCTAAACAACTAACCGATTAATCAATTAACCTTCTCAAAACAATTAACCGATTAAACTATTAACCAGTTTTCTTTTTTTCAACTCTCCCTCTTTTTATTTTTTTCGTTTTGAATATATTCCTATCTTTGCAGCCAATGGAAACATTGCAAAATACATTTCCGGAAACACATTCAGAAAACGGCTTTGCCGATAACAACAATATTTATTTTAGGTAACGAAGCCATTGCGGCTTCGTTTTTTTTTGAAAAAGAATAAAAAAATGAACACGATTTCAGAACTTTCCAAAGAACAAATACTCCGCACTTTAGACGATGCACTGGAGTTTGCAAAAGGCAAAACAATGAAGATAGCCGGACAGGTTTTTGTATCCAATCTGTTTTTTGAAGACAGCACCCGCACCAAAATCAGCTTTGATATGGCGGAAAGAAAACTGGGCCTTGAAGTCATCCCTTTTGACACCGCTACTTCCTCTGTCAATAAAGGCGAAACACTGTACGACACGGTGAAAACTCTGGAAAGCATCGGCGTTCAGCTGGCCGTCATCCGACACAGCAAAAATGAATTTTATCGTGATTTGAAAGGAATTTCTATCCCCGTCATCAATGCCGGCGACGGTACCGGAAACCATCCCAGCCAAACGATGCTGGATCTCATGACCATCCGCCAGGAATTCGGAGATTTTAGGAATCTGAAAATAGCGATTGCAGGAGATATAAAACACAGCCGCGTGGCCAATTCATTTTCTGATGCGCTCCGAATGCTGGGAGCCAAAGTATATGTTTCCGGTCCCCGGGAATGGTTCGATGTCGGTAGCTTTATGAACGGTTCTTACGTGGATATGGATGATTTAATTCCTGAAGTAGATGTCATCATGCTCCTTAGAATTCAGCACGAAAGACATGCTCAAAGCTTCAGCACAGAGGAATATCTTCAACGCTACGGACTGACCAAAGCCAGAGAACAGAAAATGAAACCGAATGCCATCATTATGCATCCCGCACCTGTAAACCGCGGTGTGGAAATAGACAGCGATCTGGTGGAATGCCCGCGTTCCCGGATTTTTACCCAAATGGAAAACGGTGTTTATGCAAGAATGGCGATCCTGAAAAACACCCTGGAAAAGAACGGATATAAGTTTTCGTAAATCAAAATAGCTCTTCATTAAAAAACGTCACAGGCACTTAGATCACTAATAAAAGAGAATGAAAAAGAAATTAATATTGGCCTCCGGAGAAGTTTTTCATGGTACCGGATTTGGAGCACAAGCCGAAACAGAAGGAGAAATCGTATTCAACACCGGAATGACGGGATATCAGGAATTGATTTCCGATCCGTCTTACTGTGGGCAGATCGTTTGCATGACCTATCCGCTCATAGGAAATTACGGAATCAACCGTGATGATTATGAAAGCATGGAACCCGCCATTAAAGGGCTCATCGTAAAGGAACTCTGCGACTTGCCGTCCAACTTCAGGACCCAAATGACGCTCGATGAACTTTTTAAAAAGAAAAACCTCTCAGGAATCTCAGGAATCGATACCCGAAGACTAACCCGCATCATCAGAAATCAAGGTTCTGTAAAAGGGAAAATTGTAGATGTCAATGCCGATGAACAAACGGCCATCTCATACCTGAATACAGCAGAATCCCCTACCAATCAGGTGGAAACAGTTTCTACAAAAACAGCCTATGCAGCCCCGGGAAGAGGTTTGAAAGTGGTTCTGGTTGATTTCGGTTCCAAACTGGGAATCATCCGTGAACTCTCTCAGCGGGATTGCGACATAACGGTGGTTTCTCAAAACACCACGGCGGAAGAAATTCTGCTGATGGATCCAGACGGCGTGATGCTTTCCAACGGACCTGGAGATCCGCAGGATGTGAAAGGTGCCAAAGAAATGATCAATAAAATCCTTGGAAAAGTGCCCATTTTCGGAATCTGTCTCGGACATCAACTCATTGCCTTGGCGTGTGGCGCAAAAACCTTTAAACTGAAATTCGGACATCGCGGTGGCAATCATCCCGTGCTGGATCTTGAAAAAAATAAAGTGGCCATCACTTCTCAGAATCACAGTTATGCTGTGGAGCAGAAATCTCTTGAAAATACCGATCTCATCGAAACCCATATCGCCCTGAACGATAGAACCAATGAAGGTCTAAAACACAAAATACACCCCTGTTTCTCAGTACAATATCACCCCGAAGCCAGTCCCGGACCGGAAGATGCCAACTATCTATTTGATGAGTTTATTGAAATGATGCACCAATTTAAAAATGTAACAGTGTAACAATTTCACACCTCACAATATAACAATTTATCATATTGAATATTGTGAATTGTAATTTACAAATATTAAGGACCAGCTTAAAAAATGACAGTTAATGCAATGGTTGCATTGCTAAACTGCTACATTATTACATTAATATATATTTATGAAAAGAACAGATATAAAAACCATCTTAGTAATAGGTTCCGGCCCCATCATCATCGGTCAGGCAGCAGAATTTGATTATGCGGGAACACAGGCCTGTCTCGCACTGAAAGAGGAAGGATACCGCGTCATCCTCATCAATTCCAATCCTGCTACCATCATGACGGATGTGGAAATTGCAGACAAAGTCTATATAGAACCCATCTCACTTCCTTTCGTGAGCCACATCATCAGAAAAGAAAGGCCGGATGCGCTGTTGCCCACGTTGGGCGGACAAACCGGGCTGAATATGGCGGTAGAATTGCAGAATTCCGGTATTCTGGAAGAGTGCGAAGTGGAGGTTTTGGGTACAAAACTTTCAGCCATCAATCAGGCAGAAGACCGCGATCTTTTCCGGGAATTAATGAAAGAACTCAATGAACCCGTCCCCGACTCCGATATCGTAACCACAGTGGAAGGTGCTTTGCATTTTGCTGAAAACATCGGCTATCCTGTAATTGTTCGCCCCGCATTTACCATGGGAGGAACAGGTGGCGGAATTGCAGACAATGAAATCCAGCTTCGGGAAATAACCGAGCTTGGTTTGAAACATTCACCAGTAACGCAGTGTCTTATTGAGAAATCCATCGCGGGATACAAAGAAATAGAATACGAAGTAATGCGGGATGCCAATGATAACGCCATCGTGGTGTGTAACATGGAGAATATCGATCCCGTCGGCGTACACACCGGCGACTCTATTGTGGTAGCACCTTCCCAGACTTTGTCGGACAGAGAATATCAGTTATTGAGAAACGCTTCGCTGAAAATCATTCGTGCCCTCGGAATTGAAGGAGGTTGTAACGTTCAGCTGGCATTAGATCCCCACTCTTTTAATTATTATATCATTGAAGTAAATCCAAGAGTTTCGCGTTCATCGGCATTAGCGAGTAAAGCGACCGGTTATCCGATTGCCAAAATTGCTGCTAAAATTGCGGTCGGCCTCACCCTCGATGAAATCATGAACCCCGTCACCGGGAAAACATACGCCTGTTTCGAACCGGCACTCGATTACGTGGTAACCAAAATTCCGAGATTCCCTTTTGATAAGTTTGAAACGGCTGACAGAAGGCTTTCTACGCAAATGAAAGCGACCGGCGAGGTAATGGCCATCGGCAGAAATTTCGAAGAAAGTATCCAAAAAGCCATCCGTTCTCTGGAAACGGGAATGCGCCACTTGGGTTTGAAAACCAAACAGGCCGAAGCCCTCACAGATGAAGAAATTGAACGCAGAATAAAAGTGTGTGACGATGAAAGATTATTCATTATCGGAGAGGCTCTGCGCAAAGGCTACGATTGGGAAACTATTGTGGAATGGAGTAAAATAGATAAATTCTTTATCTGGAAACTGAAAAAGCTGGTTGATTTTGAAAAAGTAATCGTTGAGAATAAATTCGATGTTGAAATTTTAACAGAAGCCAAGAAATTAGGATTCTCCGACATCAATATTGCGCACCACTGGGGCGTAAAACAGCGTGAAGTGTTCAATTTCAGAAAGGAAAACGGAATCATGCCGGTGTACAAAATGGTGGATACCTGCGCAGCTGAATTTGAAAGTGAGACACCGTATTTCTACGGAACGTATGAGGAAGAAAACGAAAGCGTTGCTTCTGACAAAGAGAAAATTATCGTTCTGGGTTCCGGTCCTATCAGAATTGGGCAGGGCGTGGAATTCGATTATGCTACGGTTCACTCAGTTTGGGCCATCAAGGAAATGGGATATGAAGCGATCATCATCAACAATAATCCCGAAACTGTTTCCACAGACTTTTCTATTTCAGATAAATTATATTTCGAGCCTTTAACAGAAGAAGATGTCATGAACATCATTGAGCTGGAAAAACCGAAAGGCGTCATCGTTCAGTTCGGCGGACAAACTGCGATTAATCTGGCGGATAAACTGGCTGCACACGGCGTTCAGATTTTGGGAACTTCGCTGGAAGATCTTGACCGTGCTGAAAACCGCGATAAATTCGAGAAAGCTCTGGAAGAAATGGGAATTCCGCAACCCAAAGGCAAAACTTCGTACTCCAAAGAAGGCGCGGTGGAAATTGCCAACGAAATCGGTTATCCAGTGCTGGTTCGCCCAAGTTATGTTTTAGGCGGACGTGCCATGGAAATCGTATATAATGAAACTGAACTGTCGCATTACATGGAACATGCAGTAGAAGTGGATCCAGAAAAACCAGTGTTAGTGGACAAGTACATGATCGGTAAAGAAGTGGAAGTAGATGCCATCTGTGACGGCGAAACCGTCGTGATTCCCGGAATTATGGAACACATCGAAAGAGCCGGCGTTCACTCGGGCGACTCGATTGCGGTGTATCCGCCACAGAATATCAACGAAAAATGCATGCAGCAACTCGTGGATTACACCGAAAGGCTTGCAAAAGGCCTGAATGTCATCGGTTTAATGAATATTCAGTACGTTCTTTTTGAAAATCAGGTGTATGTCATCGAAGTGAATCCAAGATCTTCGAGAACCGTCCCTTTTCTTTCTAAAATCACCAATGTCCCGATGGCAAATCTGGCAACCAAAGCCATTTTAGGACAGAAACTGAAAGAATTGGGTTACAAAAACGGACTGGTTCCGGAAAAAGAAGGCGTGTTTGTAAAAGTTCCCGTATTCTCTTTCTCAAAACTGACCAAAGTAGATACTTCTCTCGGCCCGGAAATGAAATCTACCGGCGAAGTAATGGGGAAAGACACAACGCTGGAAAAAGCACTATACAAAGGTTTCGTGGCTGCAGGACGAAAAATGCCACTGCACGGCTCTATCCTTTTTACAGTGGCCGACAAGCATAAGGAAGAAGTTTCCGAATTTGCGAGGCGCTTCCATGAAGTGGGATTCAGGATTTGGGCCACAGAAGGAACGGCAAAATTCTTCCAGGAGAAAGGAATTCCTGTAAAAATCGGTTACAAAATCGGTGAAGAAGACGTTAACCTGATTGACCTGATTCAAAAAGGAAAAGTCCAGTACGTGGTGAATACCACCACCAAAGGCAAACAAGCCGAAAGAGACGGCTTCCAGATCCGCAGAATGTCGGTAGAAAACGGCGTTCCCTGTCTCACTTCCATGGATACCGTCGAAGCGATTCTGAAGGTGATTGAAAGTATGAGTTTTAAAATGGAACAGATGTGATGATGATGCCACGCTGAGACATGCATAGAAAACGCGCCTGAATCATCGGGCGCGTTTTGTTAATATGATGTTTTTATCCTTATTTCGGATCTCGTGTGCTTATTCTACAATCAGTTTACCATTCATCATGGAAGCATGCCCCGGGAAGGAGCAGATATAATCGTAAGTGCCTGCTTCAGGAGCGGTAAACTCAATAGTTACGCTCTCTCCGCCCCCGATGGTTTTGGTATGTGCAATCACTTCTGTTAACAGACTTTCCGGAACTTCAAAATCAGGAGCTTTACCTTCCTGTACTGCTTTGGTCGCGAATGCATTAACATCGGTACCTTGGCTCAGCAATACAAAATTGTGGCCCATTGATGATTTCGGCAGTTTGCCCACATGGTTCAGGGTAAGGCGAACCTGTTGTCCTGCATGGACTCTGATTTCGTTTTTGTCGAACTTCATCGTGTCTTCTGCATTCAGTTCCACTTCTATGGTATCCTGAACTTGCGAAGTAGCTGTTTCATCAGCCACCGTTACTGTTTCGGTTTCCTGTGCCGAGCTTACCTGCTCTTCCTTTTTATTCTGTCCACAGGCAACAAGCATCATCCCAGCCATGGCTACTACTGAGAGGTGTTTTAATTTTTTCATAGCGATAAGATATTTATAGTTATATTTCTGTTTAAAGTAGGGCAAAGATACTTTTAGAAAAGCAATAAAACAAGAAAATGCTTGGTTAATCAACAGGATTTTCATCATGTTTATTCACTTTTATATTTTAAAAGGTTAGGAATGAATCGGATTGATTATATTTGTCGATCATTATTTAACAAGTATTTCAGACAGAAATGAAACAAAGTTTAGGCGATCGGATTTTAATGATTTTAAAGGAGAACGACGAGATTTCTGTAGCCGCATTGGCAAATGAATTGGGAATAACCAAGGAAGGTGCCCGGTTACATCTCTTAAAACTCACAGAAATGGACTTGGTTAAAAATATCCGGAAAAATGAAGGCGTAGGCAGACCGGTTACTTATTATTCTTTATCTCATAAAGGACATTCGAAATTCCCCAATACCCATGCCACGGTAACGGTAGAACTGCTGCGTTCTGTGAAAAAACTCTTAGGTGAAAATGCGGTAAACTTACTGATCAACGATCGCGAAAACCAGATTTACCAACGGTATGAACAAGAGATACAGAACAGCAATACGATGGAAGAACGGCTAGAGTATCTCAGTAAAATCCGTTCAGAGGAAGGCTATATGGCAGAATGGAAAACTGAAAACGGAAAATACCTTTATATACAAAACCATTGCCCCATTGGTGCGGCAGCTGCAGAGTGCCGAGGGTTTTGTAATGCCGAGCTAACAAGTTTCAAAAAACTGATAGGCGGCGAATTTCAGATTGAAAGGGTTCAGCATATTCTTTCAGGAGCGCATCGCTGCATCTACAAAATTTATTAAACAGCAGAACATATTTACAAAAACCTGTTAATCATTCCCTTTTAGCAAACTTTATGAGATTGGTAAACGGTCAGCCATTTCTATATAATAATAAGAAAAGTATAAAGTGAGTAAATATATAGTAAAAATCCTCAAATCTCGTACTCCTTAAAAATTACATTTTCTTTTGACCGTTATTCCTGCAAAATTCATATCGTCTTTACACCTTTGCGTCTTTCGTAAATACCCTCTAATACCGTGTATAAAAACAGAAACAAACCGCCGAAAATTTGAGTCGCCAACAATACAGATTGAAATAAACGCAAAACTCCGGTGTTTGGCACTGTTAAGTGAATCTCATTCAGTTCATGATATTTTTCATATCCGTTGTTGGATATCAATAAAAGTGATAGATTTGTTCTATTGTTGTTATTTATGAATCACTATAACAAGATAGGAATATTGATATCGTTAGCCATTTTATTTTCTGTCTACACGGTCATTCTTTACAGTAAAAATTCTGAATATCCCGCCGTTTCCGGAACTTCCACAGATCGTGGAAAACGAATTTGGCAGGAAAAAAACTGTATCGCCTGCCACCAGATCTACGGTTTGGGCGGATATCTGGGCCCGGATCTCACCAATACCTACTCTGAAAAGGGGAAAGACTACATTATGGCTTTTTTGAAAAGCGGAACTCAGGTTATGCCCGATTTCAATCTTTCTCAAAACGAAATCAATGATCTGACGGAATATCTGAAAAGCATCGATGCCTCCGGAACCGGAAGGCCTGGTAAATTAAAAATAAATGATGATGGAACCATTGAACAGCCTGAGAAAATCCCCGGCAGGTAAATTCTTCTTTTTCGGACTTTTCCTGCTGGCAACCGCCTTGATTTTCGGACTAACAGGAGCTTTACAATACCTGATTCCGGGATTGTTCAGAGATGATTTCTCATTCGAAAAAGTAAGGCCGCTCCACGTTTCTTCTGCGGTATTCTGGATTATTACAACAGCCATCGGTGGCGTTTACCATTATATTAAAGAAAAATCCGACAAGGGAATTTATTCTGAGAAGCTGATGAATATTCAGTTTTATCTTTTGTCAACAACGGTAATACTCATTTTGATAACTTATGTTTTCGGAATCTTCGGCGGCAGGGAATATTGGGAATTTCATCCTTATCTGGCGATCCCGATTGGCATCAGCTGGATTCTCTTTATTATAAATGTTTTCAAATCATTATCATCACTCCGGAAGAAGCCGGTGTACATCTGGATGTGGATGACGGGTGCGGCATTTTTCCTTTTCACTTTCATAGAATCTTATCTTTGGCTGATTCCTTTTTTCCGGGCCAATATCGTTGGCGACATGATGATCCAGTGGAAATCCTACGGCTCCATGGTAGGTTGCTGGAATATGCTGATTTATGGAAGTAGTATTTATCTGATGGACAGAATCAGCAGGAATGAAAAATACAGTTTTTCAAAAATTGGCTTTCTGCTCTATTTTCTGGGATTATTCAATCTGATGTTCAATTGGGGTCATCATATTTACACACTTCCCGCTCCGAAGTATGTTCAATACATCAGTTATGGCGTCAGCATGACAGAACTTATTCTTCTTGGAAGAATTATCATCTTGTGGCGTTCTTCACTCAGTACCGCAAAGAAAAATTACCATTTGTATTCCTACCGTTTTCTTTTGGCGGCAGACATCTGGATTTTCCTCACCCTTATTCTCGCCATTATGATGTCAGTTCCGGCCATCAATGTGTACACGCACGGGACGCATATTACCGTTGCGCATACGATGGGCGCTACCATTGGTATCAATTCTTTCCTGCTGCTTGCTTTTATTTTTGATGTTTTTGGAGTGAAGGAAAAAATCTCTGCAAAGCGTTTTACAGCAGCTTATTTTATACTGAACATCAGTCTGTTTATTTTCTGGATCGCGCTCATTATTGCCGGAGTTCTGAAAGCTGACTGGCAGATGCATAGCCCCGAAATTCCCTTTGCTGAAATGATGCGCCGCCTGAGGCCTGCATTTATTGTCTTTTTCGTAGCAGGTATTGGGGTAGCCACAGGTTTTTTAATGATTATTTTTAAAATTATAAAACACCACCGTCTCACCAAATAATACCGGGCATTTTATTATCTTTATCAAAATTTTTACAATGAAGGTATTTCCGATCGCTATTTTTTTAGCTTTTTCCGTTTCGATGAGTGCGCAATATACACTGCCGGCCGCCAGTCCGAGACAAAAAATTGAACAGCAATTCTCCGTTTCTAAAATTACAGTCGATTACGGCAGGCCCGGTGTGAAAGGAAGAACCATCTTTGGAGATCTGGTGCCTTACGGTAAAGTATGGAGAGCCGGAGCCAATTCTTCAACCAAAATCACTTTCGGACAAGCGGTACTTTTTGGGGGCAAATCTATTCCTGCAGGAACCTACGGACTTTTTATCCTCCCTTCGGAAAAAGAATGGAAAATTATCCTGAATAAAGACAGCCAGAACTGGGGTACGGTGTATGATGAAAAACTGAATGTTGCAGAAATAACCGCATCTGTTCAAAAATCTGCAGAAAAACAGGAGTGGTTTGAAATAGACCTTAAACCTGTGGATGATCATTCGATGGAAATGATCCTGAGTTGGGAAAATACAAGAACAACCGTTCCTATCAAGGCTGATCAAATGGATAAAACCAGCCGCATTACAGAGAAACTTCGGGAAATACGAACCATCGAAAGAGAAAAATAACAGAGTGGGCTTCGGCTCACTTTTATTTCAACAGCTTCTCAAAAGCCAGTCTTGCCGCGCCTCGAATCTGCACTTCGCCGCAGTGCGTGTAACCCATTTTCCTGAAGACCGCCAGCATAGCAGGATTATCAAAATTGGTATCGGCACGGATGCTGTAAATATTCTGATCCTTAGCGAGCACTTCTACCCTTCTCAGCAACTCTGTGGTAAAACCGCATCCGGCGTATTTGGCAGCAGCAGCAATCCGGTGAAGCACGATGAAATCGCCTTCAGAAAGCCATGCTCCTTCAATATCTTCATACGCGGGTTCATTATTTAAGATCACAGCGCTATATACCGCCATATCACCGTCAGTTTCCAGTACATATCCATACTCTTTTTCGATATCGGAGCGCACCGTTTCGGGATTGGGATATCCATCCTGCCACTGATCGGAACCTTCCTCCTTTCTTTTCAGGATGGCCTGCTGTAAAATCCTCCATATTTTAGGAGCATCTTCGGGCGTTGCTTTTCTTAATGTAATCATGTTTTTGAGGTAGAATACCGTTACAAAAAAGCCGGAAATCATCGTTCCGGCTCAAACAGTAAAATTTAAAATATAATGATTGGATTTGATGATGATTATTGTTCATTCTCCTGAAGCCAGGTATCGATAATTTCAAAAGCTGCCGGTTCGTCTTTCAGATCCACCATTACTTTTAATGTAGTTGCAGTAGGAGTCGTGGTAAATGTCATATAATTGTTTTCTACGGAGTTTTCTATTCCTTTTTCATCCAGCTTGGATTTGATCCGCTGAATCTCCTGCTGTACATCGCTCTCAAATACTGATACTTTTGTCGTCCTTTCCATAAATTCTGTTTCTTCTGACCACTAATATAGTAAATATTTGAAAAACACAAGTAACCTCTATAATATTTAACAAAAATTTAATAAAAGAAGTTTATTTAATTGATATCACAAATAGTTTCTTGCGCTAAAGGGTGTGAAAACCTAAGGAAATCCAGTGAATTTACCATTTTGGCACTAATTTTATTGTTATTTTTGATCACATTAAAATCTAAACATATGAAAAAGACTTTGGCAACAATGTTCATTGCGCTGGCCGTTCTGGCCGGGAACACCTCATGTAAAAACAAAACCAACGACGCAGAACTGCAGACTTCTGCTACGACTATCGTTTCTTCCAATCCTGAAGCATCAGTAGAAATAAAAGACGGAACAGCACACCTGAGCGGTACTTTTGAAGATGAAGCTTCCAGAGATGCCACCATCGCACAACTGAAAGCCATCCCGGGAATAAAAGATGTACATGACATGACGACGATCCGTGAAGTGGTGGCTGTGGAAACCGTTTCTCCGGTAGATCCGGCAGTTCAGCAGAAAGTGGCAGATGCCATCAAGGATTTCCCTTCGGTAAAAGTTGAAGTAATCAATAATGAACTCACGATTACAGGAGATGTTTCTACTGCACAGGCAAGAAGAATTAAAGAATCTGTAGATGCTTTACAGGTAGGCAATGTAAACTATAATTACAACGTAAAATAATTTACTATGAGTACATTACAGCAAAAATATGCAGGAGTTATTTCTGCAGCGCAGTCATCCGGAATTACCGGACTTCAAGTACAGGAACAGGACGGTATTTTGTATATTTCCGGAAATGCTTCTTCTACAGCTGAAAAAGACGCTGTGTGGAATGCGTTGGGAGCTATTGATTCAACCTATTCCGCATCTGATGTGAATCTTAATATAAAGATCTCCGGGCTTACTTCGGGAACAGCTCTGACGGTCGCTACAGAACAATCCAACCTGAATCTGCGGAACCTCCCGTCTACCGACGCTGACGTCATCGGGAAAGCAGCGAAAGGAGACACCGTTACCTTAATAGAGCAATCTTCTGATGACTGGTGGAAAGTAAGAACTTCCGACGGCAAAGAAGGCTATGCCTATGCAAGATATTTGCGGGTGTAATAAAATAGCCCGTACTTTACCCAAAACCCTTCTGAATCTTATGTCAGAAGGGTTTTTATTTGGAACCATTTTTTTATTATCTTCATCGCTTAAAATTAAAAAATGAGATACTTTACAAAAATTGCTTTGTTAACCGTGGCGGTTTCAGTCACTCCTCTCTGTGCGCAGCAGAAAGACCCGATGATCGACCATATTATGAATGAAACCTATCAGAATTCCCAACTTGAACAGCTTGCTTATGAACTGATCGACGGCATCGGGCCGAGGCTTGTTGGAAGCCCGAAAATGCAACAGGCTCACGACTGGGCGGTGCAGCGTTTTCAGAACTGGGGAATTGCAGCGTCCAACGAGCAATGGGGCGAATGGAAATCATGGGAAAGAGGAACTTCCAGCATTGAAATGGTGGCTCCTTATATAAAATCTCTGGAGGGAACACAATTGGCCTTTAGCCCCAAAACTCCGGCGAAAGGAATTACCGCAGAAGTGATTGCGTTGCCTCTTTTCCAAAGCAAAGCAGAGTTCGAAGCATGGCTTCCAAAGGTGAAAGGGAAATTCGTGATGGTTTCCCAATACCAACCCAGCGGAAGACCGGAATACAACTGGAAAGAATTTGCCACTGCTGAATCTTTTGAGCGGTATAAAGCCGCCACTACAGAAGCTACCTCCGCCTGGAACCGTTCGATGGAAAACATCGGACACACGTGGCGTTCACTAAACAAACCTTTTGAGGAAGCCGGAGCTGCGGGAATTATCTGGAGCAACTGGAGCCGCGGATTCGGGGTGAATAAGATTTTCAGTGCCGGAACCAAAAAGATTCCCGTCGTGGATGTTTCTCTGGAAGATTACGGTCAACTGTACCGGATGCTGCAGCACGGCACTGTACCCAAACTTAGAATCAACGCGCAGTCCAAGGATCACGGAACTGTTGCCACCTTCAATACGGTCGCGGAAATAAAAGGTACGGAAAAACCTGAAGAATACATTATCCTTTCTGCCCATCTGGATTCCTGGGACGGCGGCACCGGTGCTACAGACAATGCTACCGGTGTGATCACCATGATGGAAGTGGCCCGGATTTTAAAGAAATATTATCCTTCTCCCAAAAGAACCATTGTGGTCGGACTTTGGGGCAGTGAAGAACAGGGCCTCAACGGAAGCCGCGCATATGTTTCTGCCCACCGGAACAAAATGCCGCATATTCAGGCTGTATTTAATCAGGATAACGGAACCGGAAGGGTGCAGAATATCAGCGGGCAGGGTTTTCTGCACGCCTATGATTATCTGGGAAGATGGCTGAACGCAGTTCCGAGAGAAATCACCAAAGAAATAAAAACAACTTTCCCCGGCTATCCGGGCAGTGGAGGCAGCGACCATGCGTCGTTTGTCGCTGCCGGAGTACCCGCTTTTATGCTGGGCTCACTTAGCTGGTCTTATGGAAATTACACATGGCATACCAACAGGGATACGTATGATAAAATTGTTTTTGATGATGTTAAAAGCAATGTAGCACTGATTGCGATTCTCACGTATATGGCCAGCGAAGATCCTGAAAAGGCATCCACAGAAAGAATAAAATTACCGATTGATCCAAGAACACAACAACCGGCGCAGTGGCCGGAACCAAAAGAACCGACCCGAAAAGGCGGATTTGAATAAAAGTCAACACATAAAAGAACAGCCGTTTTTCTTTGGAAAAACGGCTGTTTCAATCAATATATATGAATACATTATTCCTGAACAGGCATGGCATCACCGGTACTTAGATTTTGAAATAACTGAGGAAACATGGCCTCCATTACAAAATAGAAAAGCACCAACAGAATAATAACCGAGACGGCAATGATAACACCTTTGGGCGGAGTATTTTTTAAATCGGACATATCTATATTTTTTGTAAACTTAAGATTATTTCCTCCCGCACGTTTTATAAAATTTCACGAAAATATTAAAGAATCAGAAGGGATGAGATTATACAATTTTACCTACTTTTTATAAGTATTAAAGAGCGATTCCCACGACATCACTTATTTCTCTATTTTTATGTTCTGAAAATCTAAATAAAGATGGGAAATATATCATTAAAAGGAAAAACAGTGGTCATTACGGGAGCTTCGAGCGGTATAGGACGCGCTGCAGCTGAAGCATTTGCAAGAAGAGGCTGCAATATGGTATTGGCCGCAAGAGGAAAAGAAGGTTTGGATGAAACGCTTCGTCTTTGTCACGATCTTGAAGTTCCTGCCATTGCAGTACTTACCGACGTTTCCGTTCCTGAACAGGTACAGCAGCTGGCAGAACAGGCACTTCAGTTTAATGGACGTATTGACATCTGGATCAATAATGCGGGCGTAATGGCGACCGGGCGTCTGGAAGATATGCCCACCACTGCGATAGAACAGATAATCAAAACCAATTTATTGGGATATCTCTACGGTGCGCACGCAGTACTTCCCTATTTTAAAAAACAGAACGAAGGAATTCTCATTAATAATATCTCAATTGGCGGATGGATGCCTGCTCCTTATGGCACAGCGTACGCTGCTTCCAAGTACGGCACACGCGGTATGGTAGAAGGCTTACAAGGAGAGGTTTCTGATTATCCCAATATTCATATCTGTGCGCTCTATCCGGGCATTCAAAGATCTACAGGGAATATGCATTCTGCCAAATATTCAGGATTTTCAACCAAGATTCCACCGCTTTCTTTCGATCCGCGCGAACTGGCTGCTTCAATGGTAAAGATGGCTGAATCGCCCAGAAAGTCAATGTTCACTGACTGGTCTGCAGTTGTTTTCAAAAACCTGTACAGCCTGTTTCCCAGAACGATTATCAATACGGCTTCAGCAGGTGTACGGATGATGATGGACAAAGATAAAACTCCGGAAACCAACGGAAATATTATGGTTCCGTCCGCTGAACCACACCGCATTTATGGAGAAACCATGTTACCGGTTCCGTCCCGAAATACAAAAAAACTGATGTTGGCAGGACTTTTTACAGGACTAGCGCTGCTGTTATTCAATAACAGCAAAGGGAAATAACTTTTCTTTTGTTTCATGACCAGGAAGGATTCCTTAACCGAAGTCTCTTTATAATTTTAAGAATTTCACTGGCGATCAGCGGAACAGTTCCCAGAAGAATGATCATAAACCATCCATTGCCGTCGGGTATTTTCAGGCGAAAAGCTTCGCGCATTACCGGGATGTAAATCACGGCAATCTGCAACAGGACACCCAGAACAATAGCTCCCGCAAGACGACGGTTGGTGAACAACCCCACCTGAAACACCGATCTTGTCTGGCTTCTTACCGCTAATGAATAGAAAAGCTGCGCACATATCAAGACCATAAAAGCCAGAGTCCGGGCATTTTGTAATGCCGTTTCGGGAACCTCATCATTCCAGGGCTGAAATCCATATTCGTAAAATCCAAACCAATACGCGAAACCTGTCAGCGCACCAATCAGCAAGCCTCCGGAGATAATTTGCCCTGCTGCACCATGGGAAAAGAAGCCTTCATTGGTAGCCCGGGGTTTTTCCTTCATCACTTCCGGATCGTCGGGATCCATACCCAGCGCAATGGCCGGCAAGGAATCGGTTACCAGATTGATCCACAGCAATTGCGTGGCCAGCAAAGGAGCGGGCCAACCCAGAAGCAGACATCCGATCATGGCTACCACTTCGCCCAGATTACAGGTCAGTAGGAAAATAACAGCCTTTTTAATATTGGAATAGATATTTCTACCCTGTTCCACTGCTTTTACAATGGTAGAAAAATTATCATCGGTCAGGATAATATCCGCAGCACCTTTGGCCACATCCGTCCCCGTAATTCCCATGGCGATACCGATATCTGCAGCCTGAAGAGATGGCGCATCGTTCACTCCGTCACCTGTCATGGACACGATATTGCCTCCTTTTTTCAGTGCATTGACAATCTTAACTTTATGTTCTGGGGAAACCCGGGCGAAGATCCGGTACTTCTCTAAAATTTCCTGCCATTTATCTTCCGGAATTTTGTCCAGTTCAGTTCCGCTGAGCACTTCCTTTCGGTCTGAAGCAATGCCCAGTTCTGCCCCAATGGCAAACGCCGTATTTTTATGATCTCCGGTAATCATGATGGTGGTGATTCCCGCCTTTCTTGCTTTTTCAATAGACGGTCTGGCTTCTTCCCTCGGAGGATCCAGCATTCCGGTCAGGCCGATGAAAATGAGATCCTTTTCCATTTCCTCTGCGGGTATTTCGGAGTTTGAAACTTTGTAACCCAATGCCAAAGTTCTTAAAGCCTGATCTGACAGTCCGTCTGCCTGACTTTTGATAAAATCCCGATGTTCATCGGTCATAGGAACTGGCTGTTCCTCCGATAAAAAATGAGTCGATATTTTCAGTAGACTTCCCAAGGCTCCCTTTGTAAAAACAAAATACTGCTCTTTATTTTTCACCAGTACCGACATCATTTTCCGGATTGAATCAAAAGGAAGCTCGCTGACCCTCTGAAACTCTTTCCGGAGCTGCTTTCTGTCCAACATGAGATCATCGGCCAACATCAGCAAAGCTATTTCTGTAGGATCGCCGGTACTTTGGTCTCCGTCCAAGGTCGCATCAGACGCTAACACCATTCCCTTCGCTAAGAGCTGTACTGTTTCAATAGCTTTATTCTCCTGTCCGCGGATTATTTCCACTGCGCCTTCTGAAGTTACTACCTGTGTTACGGTCATTTTGTTCTGGGTGAGCGTTCCGGTTTTATCGGTACAGATCATGTTCACCGAACCCAGAGTTTCTACTGCAGGAAGTTTTTTCACAATGGCATTATTCTTCGACATTCTGCTAACACCCATTGAAAGAACGACCGCCACGATGGCCACAAGCCCTTCCGGAATGGATGCTACAGCCAGAGACACCGCAGTAAGAAACATCTCAGCCAGATCTCTTCCCTGAAGCAGCGACAGCAGAATAATAAATACACAAATTCCTCCCGCTGCCCAGCTCAGCAACCTGCCCAACTGCGCCATTTTAAGTTCCAAAGGTGTTTTGTTCTGAAGGTGGTCTCCGATAAGGTTGGCGATCTTTCCTATTTCTGTCTGCATTCCGGTGGCTACGACAACTCCTTCTCCCCGGCCATGGGTAACGGTGGTGTTCATAAAAGCCATATTGATGCGGTCGCCTATCGGCATTTCAGAACCGTTGACCATTTCAGAAGCGTCTTTATCTACCGGAACCGACTCTCCGGTGAGTGCAGATTCTTCCACCTGAAGACTTTTGCTTTCGGTAAGTCTCAGATCGGCGGTAATCAGCTGACCAGCCTGAAGCATTACCAGATCTCCGGGCACCAGTTCGGAGGCATCAATTTCTGTTATTTTACCATCGCGTTTTACAGTACTTTTAGGGAAAGTCAGTTGTTGCAAGGATTCAAGGGCTTTGCCGGCTTTCTTTTCCTGATACACTCCCAGCACTGCATTCACGGCAATTACGACAAAAATAATGACTGCATCAATATATTCCTGCAGCATTACCGTTACGATAACAGCTGCAAAAAGAACATAAATCAGTGCGTTATTCAGTTGTTCTGCAAACATCCGGAGCAGCGATTTTCCGGCCTTCTGTTCCAATTGATTAAGGCCGTACTGTTTCAGCCGTGAAAGGGCTTCATTTTCCGGCAAGCCTTTTTCGGGATTTGTTTTTAACTGTTGCGTGATTTCCTGAATCTTTTGGGTGTGCCAGTTCATACGGTATGTTTGCTGTGATTTCAAATTTAGCTAATTTCAGGGAAAAGCGAAGAGAAAAAGCAGAAAGATAATTTCACGTAAAGATGGTGTAACGATGACGGATTGAGTTCTCACAGATTTCACGGATTTTCAGATTTTAAAGTAGAGAAACGGGAAAAGGGAAAAGCAGAAAGATAATTTCACGCAATGATTCAGTGTTTAATGTAAAAGTCAAATGAATACACCGTATATACTGTAGGGTAGCCTTAGATAGGCGGGAGAGTACCGGGAGGGTACCGGGAGCTACGCCGGAACTACGGTACAACTATGGTGGAACTATGGTGGAACGTTCGGGGAGCCTTTATTGCTGGGATTTCTGAAGAATACAATATAACGAATCAGCCATAAAGTACAAAAACAGCTTAAAATAAGGCCGTCTTGCAGCGGTGATTTCCAAAGATACGAAAAGACAGATAATCAGCAAATTTATTCTGTGCTTTTGCAATAATTAATATTTTGAACGCTTGCTTACCCTCTTAAAATTTTGAAATTGTTGGGATTCTTCCGCAGTTTTTTACTTCTAACTCCGTTTTTTTTTGCTGTTTGTTCGGATGGTCTTCGGGTCGTGTTCGGTAGACCTTCGGTAAAACCCCCATTTTACCGAACACGACCCGAAGGAGACCCGAACAGTATTCGAAGAAAGAGGGTTGGAAATAGTTTTTTGACCCGTCCTAAAAAAAGGATGTTATGACGAACTACACCAAATATATTAGAGGATCTTGAAGGAAATATCCGATTACATTTCTTTGATTTCATATTCTGGCAGACGGTAAAGTCCGTCAGCTACAGTCAATGACAACAACCTCTTTTTGGTCAGCAGACGGCACCCCAATTACCGCTTCAGAATTCCTGAAACAACTGTACGGCGAACTGCCTTCCTTTTTCACCAGCGAAGCCGATCTTAAAGAACAGTGGAGCGTTCCGGCAACGCGTAAAAAACTTCTGGAAAAACTATCAGAAAAAGGCTTTACCAAAGATCAGCTCATTGAATTTCAAAAGATTCTTAATGCAGAAAACAGTGACATCTTCGATGTACTTTCTTATGTTGCCTACGGTAGCAAAATTCTTGAGCGTGTGGAACGTGCTGAGAAAGCACGGCTTCAGTTTGACAGTATGGATGCCAATTACAGAGAGTTTCTGGAATTCGTGCTTTCGCAATACATCCGTAACGGTGTGGAAGAACTAGATGATGAAAAGATCAGTGCCTTCATTCAGCTGAAATACAACTCTATTCCGGATGCCAAGTATAAACTCGGTGACGTGAAAACGATAAGAAATACTTTTATTGATTATCAGAAGTATTTGTATGTATAAATATCCTTGGTAGTTTACTGTATGTAAGTTACCTTATTTTTATGATGAAATTCATCTATTTGTATTGTGTGTTATAAAGCTTGCGAAACAGTATTGCTCTCAGAAGGAATAAAAATATTGCAAAAATCATGACACTAAAAGATTTTGGAACCAATCATCAAACCGGTTTTTGATAGTGGATTCCTTTTCAACGGCCTAATGGAGTTCTAAAGGATTTTAATATTTTTTTTTCTCTGAATGAAGGTTTTAAGTATATTTGATCAGATGCTTTTCAACCTTTACCTTACAGGCTCTGAACCACTCTACTGAATGATAAACCTACCTCTATGAAAATAAAAGTTTTATTTTTTCTTTTATTGGGCTTACTAACGCATTTAAATGCTCAATCCGAACTTACAAAAAACTTCGATTTTAAAAGCACTACCTGTACTTTTCCGGATACCCAAAGAGCAAGAGACATTTTCCCGCTTGGAATTGAATTGATTCAAAAAAATCTTTATCTCGGTTCAGCTGCAGAAATTATGACAGAAATGATTACAATAGATTCTGCATTCTGTGATGCTTATTACTGGGCCGGATACGTTTTCAGAAAAAGCAATATGAACAAAGAAGCGGTAGTAATGTATTATATAGCAGACAGCCTGGCTCAGAATAAATCTTTAGAATATAAACAAAATTTAGCGTCCATAAGTATGCTCGTGGGTGCAGATAAGGTCGCACGTAGAAAATATGAGGAAATAAAAAAATACTTTCCAAGGAGTCCGGAAGGGTTCTATGGTGTCGCTTTAACTTCAACCATTATTGGAGACGTAGAGTATGGTCTGGAAAACATTCATATAGCAGAAGAAAAGTATAAGGAACCCAATGCCGACACGCAATTATTGAAAGCCATTCTCCTAACCTTAAATGGCCAACACGCGGAATCATTACTATATTATGAAAAAGTGAAAAATAAGCTTGCCAAAACTGACCATTATAACGGAAACTATGCACTAAGTTTATATGAAGTAGGAACCATGAATAACGATGAAAAAATGCTGAAGCTTGCCCGAAAGCTTTATAACAAAGTGAAAAATAAAGATGAGCTTACTGAATATATCCGAAGTAAGTTTGAAAAGAAATAAATCTGCAGAATGATCTTGACTCACATGATTTTGACTAGACAAAACGGCCATCATTTCAACAAATACCTATGATAACTATCAAGATACCTCATCTGTAAAACACCTGAGAAGTCATTTAGACTCGACACCCCCTGCACTAAAGGCTAAAATTAGTCACGAGATAGAAAGCGGCCCACGCCACGAAAACAAGCGCAATGAGCCACACCCAGACGGGAATGGTTCTCGGGTTCTCGCTTCCCTTGATGATGAAACTCTGCTTTCTTCCGGTATCGTACGCATTCAGCATCAAAGGCAAAGTGCCGCTCACGGTTTCGTTTTCGCTAAGGCCTTCGATATGGATAATGGGCCCGTTTCGTACCGTGAATGGAATGATTTTCAGGCCTTCTTTCTGATCGAACTGGCTGACGATTTTCAGGGTGTGTACTCCGTCGGTTAGTTTCGTGGTATCGAGGTTGAAGACCACAGGGGTATTCAGCGCCGCTACCGGGTGAGTCCCGTCGTCTATATACAGATACACCATGGCATTGTTTTCCGGCATCTTTTTAATTTTTAAAATTCCAGCACTTCATTTTTAATATGCTCTTTGTTTTTCTCACCCGGCCTGATCAGGTATTTCAGTGCATAAAAAAGCGTATAGAGGGTAATGGCGGCAATGAGGGCAACGATCAGCCAGTCCCAGCCGGAATTAGGGCCGGTTCCGTGAGTCAGTTCCTGCGTTATCTTGGGTTGCTGCAGTTTGCACGCTTCACAAGCTGCGTACCAGACAGATCCGCCGAGGAAAAACAATAAAGTCCACAATATTTTTTTCATTTTATTTAATTTTATCCATAATGGCTTTTACTTGTTCAGCTGTCACGGGCTCTGCGCTGTTTCCCCAACTGCTTCTTTCGTGGTTGATGAGTGCTGCGACCTGTTCAGGCGTCAGTGATGCATTGGTTCCCACGGCCGGCATGGCGGCATATTCAGGCCGCGGGTCGTAACCTTTCATAATGATCGTTACAAACAGTTCCAGATCCTCTCCTACGACTATTGGGCTTCCTTTTAGGGGCGGAAAAGCACCGGCAAGTCCTTCCCCACTTGCCTGATGACAGCTGGCACAGTTGGCGGTGTACAGTGTACCGCCGTCCGGCAAGTTGCTTCCTCCACCGCCGGCTGCAGCTGGTTTTTCTTTTGCTTTATACAGAAACTCCCTCGGCACAATACTTTTCGGAAGTTCCGCCTGCTGAAGGCTCAACAAATAGGCCACCAGATCTTCCGCATCTTTTGACGGGACAATCTTGCCTTTTATCCCGGATCTGAACTGCTCAGGAATATTTACCTCCACATCTCCCGGACCCAGCTGGTCTTTCACGATAAAAAGCCATTTATAGGAGGGCATGATAGATTCCGGGACTACGGCCCTCGGGTTGTACAGATGGGTATACTGCCATTCTTTACTTGGCTGCCGTGTTCCGATGCTGATGAGGTCGGGGCCGGTTCTTTCCGTTCCCATCAGGGTGGCGGTATTCTGCCAAATGTTCAGTCTTTTGTTCCGTGCGTAATCCACGGCCAGGCTTGGGCGGTTTCCGAAAACCTGATCCATATCCACATTGCGCACCTGCTGGGTATGGCAAGCCACGCAGCCCTCGCGGATGTACACTGCCCTTCCGTTATATTCACTTTCCGTGAGTGCCTTGCTTCCGGGCAGCGGCTTGTTTATCTTCTCATTATTCAACGCAGGCAAAATACATATAATCAGGGTGAGCACCAGAAAAAAGGCCAGTGCCGAAGAGAAAAGTTTTGTATGGTTGTTGTAAAAATTCATTATTTATCTGAAGGTTTTAATTTGATGCTCTGCAGAATTTCAGCCGGCGTCTGAGGCACTAAGATTTCTTTCCGGGGTTTTATCATGCGGTAAAAATTGTAGGCGAAAATGATATGGGATATCCACATCATGGTACCGCCAATGGCCCTCCACAACCAATACGGAACCATGAGGACCACGCTTTCAATAAATGGTTTTTTCGCCATCCAGAGCATTCCTTTTTCGGTGCTTCCAATCATCAGGGAAATGGTATAGAGCAGCACTCCGATTAAAGCCATCCAGAAATGCAGCCCTACCGTCAAACTTGGCGGTTGTAAGGAAGTGAGCCTCGGAATCAGGGTATAGGTAAATGAAAACAGCATAAAAGTGATGATGCCATACATGGTTAAATGCGAATGTGCCACCGTAAAATCGGTGAAGTGCCACAACAGATTGGTGGTGCGGAAGGCTTCCACTGTTCCCTGCATGGATCCGGTGAAATAAAAAATAATAGACACTACATAAAACGGAAGCACATAACTGAGCTTCAGGCGGTGCCATGATCCGCGAATGGTCATCATGAAATTCACACTTCCGGCCGCTACGGGAATAACCATTCCGACACTTGCTACGATGGCGACCGTCTGCATCCACCAGGGAATGGCACTGAAGATAAAATGATGCGTTCCGATAAGGGTATAGAAAAGAATCTGGGTCCAGAATGCCAAAATGCTCAGGCTGTAAGAATATACGGGACTGTTGAGTTCCTGAGGGAGAAAATAATACATCAATCCGAGGTTCAGAAACATGAACCACATGCCAACACCCTGGTGCATGAAATACCCTTGGACAATCGTCTCTCCCAGCCCCTGTTGCCAGAAAGGAAGGTAGGCTACCACGAGAATGGTAATTACAAACATCATGGCTGCTACGATGTACCAATTGGATACATAAATTTCTTCTGTTTTCCGGGCAGCTATGGTTTTCAAAAGATTGTAAACGGTGATAATAATGCCTACAGCAAAAAGGGACATGACCGGCCAGATGTATTCGCGGTATTCTCCGCCACTGTTGTTAATTCCAGACATCAGGAAGATACTGCCAATTAATACTGCAGCGTTCATCAGTGCTAAGGTGGTGTATCCTGTTCTGACACTGAAAATACGGGTGTTTCCTACCCGAGGAACAACATAATAGGAAAAACCCACCATCGCCATCGATGACCAACCCCAAAACACCATATTGGTATGCACCGGCCTGAGTCTGCCGAAGCTGAGCCAGCTGATGTGATCGGCATCCGGAGCAACGAATTTTATCCCAAGGTAAAAACCCACGGAAGTTCCTACAAAAAGCCAGAAGATGGCACAAGCCAGATACCAGAGAATGAGTTGCTTTTCTTCCGTTGGAATTTCTATTTTTCCACCTGCTGATTTCCTCTTGGTATGGAGAAACCGGATATCGGTAACATCCGCTGTTTTAGCAATAATCCCTTTCGGGTCTTTTACGCGGGTTTCGGGAGAAAGTTCGTTCCCTGAAAGCTGAAACTCCAGTTCCTGCCGGCGGGTCTCCAGTGCGGAAATTTCCTCAGGCTGCATCCCGGCAATTTTTTCATTCACTGATTTTAATTCGATTTTTCTCATCACATCTTTAATCATCCGGTTGACCCGAATCAGCATAAGAATGATGGCGAAAATAATCGGTATAGCAAGAAGTATGATGGTGAGCTGCAGTCCGGGCTCATTGAAAAGTTTATCCATGATGTACTTTGAGGAGAGATCAGTCTCATTCCAAACCCTAAAATTATCGTGATTAAAAATGGGTCCTTATGACCTCAATCATAAAGCGTCTGGCCTCAATAGTAGATTTTATGATCTTTGATCTGAAGTTCTCCTTTTTTTTCCATCAGTTTAACCGTCCGGATGACGGTTTCGACCCTTAGGCCAGTAAGGTTGGCCATCTGCTGCCGCGTTAAAGGAATACAATACGGATCTGATAAACTTGTACTATGTATTTGTTTAAAATAATCCATGAGTACCGTAAGACGAACATGGGGATCTTTTGAGAAGATGTTCTGTGACATCAGCATTTTATAATAAAGCCGTTGTGCGAGATTGCGGTTTATTTCAAGAGAATATTGCGGATGCTCTTCCAGTAAAGAGAAGAATTTTGCTTTCGGAAGTTCCAGAATTTCGCAGTCGCAGAGGGCGATAGCATTGGACGGATATTTTCTGTTTAGAAACAACAGGGCTTCTCCAAAACACTGCCCTTCTTCTAAAATATGCTGAATAAACTCTTTGCCCTCACCCTCGAAGTTATTCAGTTTCACTTTACCGGAAATTATTTGGAAATAGTATTCTACCTCCTGATTTTCTTCATATATGAAATCCTGTGGCTCATAGCGATGTACCAGGGCACCGTGTTTTCGTAAGAGTTCTTCAGAAATCATGCTGAAAGATAAGGAATAGTTTTGGAAACCGGGACGTGTTTTTTTGCTTACACGGGAGATTTATATAAACTTTTTATTTACTGTTAATTGTAGATTGTTTGTAAAATTATTCATCATCTCTTTCTATTCTGAAAATATTTACATCTACTATCTGAACACCATCGCAAGACACATGATCTTGTTGTAGCAAGAAGAATCTGTTGACTTGTGTAGGCTGAATTTGGTTTACAAAAATCGTGTACCCTTAGCATCAGACTAAATTAAAATAAAAAAATGGCAAAAAGTAATCTGTCAGAAATGAACAACATGGTGCCATTGTACATGATACTGTTCATTCCGATGCCGCCATTCCCGAAACTATATGACTTTTTAATCCGATTTACCTTTACAGTTATAATTTCTTGTAATATGAGCGGAACTTAATTTAAAACACTTATAAGCTCAAAAACAAGCTTTAAATCCCTGATATACCTTTATCTTATTTGAATAAATAAATTATTCTTTTAGCATATAATGACGTGAATTAAAAATAACGTTACACATTTATCATATATATTTCTTATTTACTCACTTTATGTTATGATGGCGTTATCTTTGATGCTGCACAATGGAACTTTCATGTGCATTACATAAAGTTCGGGATCGCCCCAATTATCTCATTTCAAAACAAACATTAAATATCAATATTATGGAAACTACAGTAAAGTACTATTCCGGGGAGGAATATGACATGATTGTCTTTTGTCATCTTCGCTGGGATTTCGTTTATCAGCGACCGCAACACCTTATTTCAAGGCTTGCCAAAAACCACAAAATCTTGGTTGTTGAGGAACCTGTGCAAACAAAACTCAATGGAAAAGGCCCTTTTGAAATCAAAGAAATCAATGCAAACCTCCATGTTTGTCAGCCACCTGTGAACGACATTGAAGATATTGGGCCTTATCTCCAAAAAAGACTCCACTCCAAATCTTTTGAAATCGGCTGGTTCTATTCGCCGGCCTTCGTTTCTGTTTTGGAACATCTTGATTTTGAAACTATTGTTTATGACTGTATGGATGAGCTGTCCTTATTCCGGGGTGCTCCGAAAAAATTAATAGAACAGGAAAACCAACTGTTACAGGCGGCTGATGCAGTGTTTACAGGAGGAAAATCGCTCTACGAATCAAAATCCCAAAAGCACCATAATGTATTTTGCTTCCCGAGTTCTGTAGATATGGATCATTTCTCCAAAACAGATGTAGAAAAACCTAAAGACATGCGTCATATCCCAACTCCTATTGTGGGATATTATGGCGTTATTGACGAGCGAATTGATTTAGATCTTCTTCAGAAAACTGCGAAAATGACTCCTGATGTTTCTTTCGTTATGGTAGGACCGCTTTGCAAAATCAGCGACGCAGACCTTCCGAAGGAAAAAAACATTTATTATCTCGGCATGAAATCTTATGAAGAACTTCCTGCCTATCTGAATTATTTCGATATCGCCATGATGCCGTTCGCTTTGAATGATGCCACGAAATACATCAGCCCAACCAAAACCTTAGAATACATGTCGGCCTCCAAGCCTATTATTTCAACAAAAATAAAAGACGTGGTTAGAGATTACAGCGATTGCATTATGCTGGTGGACACTGCAGAAGATTTCCATAACGCCGTTCAGAATCCGAACACCCGGTTCCAAAAAAGATATAATGAAATTCTGGAAAAAACTTCCTGGGATACAACGGCTGAGAAAATGAGTACCATCATCGAAAAAATACTGGTATAATGAACGCAGACATACTCATTATTGGTGCCGGAATTTCCGGTGCAACCCTCGCAGAACGATATGCATCCATCGGGAAAAAAGTTTTAGTTCTGGAAAAAAGAGGACATATCGCAGGTAACTGCTACGATGAATACGACGAAAACGGCATTTTGGTTTCCAAGTATGGCGCTCATTTGTTTCATACCAACGACGACGGCGTTTGGGAATACGTACAGCGTTTTGCAGAATGGTATCCGTGGGAACATGAAGTGATTGCCCGTGTAGACGATAAAACCGTTCCTATTCCCGTGAACATCAATACCGTCAATATTCTCTTTGGTGAAAACATTACGACTGAGGAAGAAATGAAAGCCTGGCTGGACAAAAACCGTATTCCTTTTGATGTACCCAAAAATGGCGAAGAAGCGGTATTGAACCGTGTCGGTCCTGTATTGTATGAAAAAATGTTCAAACATTACACCAAGAAGCAATGGGACAAATATCCGGAAGAACTGAATGCTTCAGTATTGGAAAGAATTCCGGTGAGATTCAACCATGACGGGCGTTATTTTTCGGATACTCATCAGGCGCTTCCAAAAGGGGGATACACGAAAATTTTCGAAAATATGCTGAATCATCCGAATATTACGGTGATGCTCAATACGGATTATTTCGATGTAAAAGACCAGTGTGAAGGATTTGAAAAACTGTTCTACACGGGACCCATTGACCGCTTTTTTGAATTTAAAGATGAGATGATGGAAAAGCTCGAATATCGATCCATTAATTTTGTTACCGAACATCTGGATCAGGAATATTTTCAGGAAAATTCGGTTGTCAATTATCCCGGACAAGAGGTTGACTATACCAGAATTATCGAATATAAACATTTCGGGAATCAGAAATCTGCAAAAACCAGTATTGTGAAAGAATATACCGTAGATACCGGCGAACCCTACTATCCGGTTCCCAACGAAAGAAATCAGCAGATCTACGAGAAATACAAAGAAAAAGCCGACCAGCTTCAGAATGTGTACTTCGTAGGAAGACTGGCTAATTATAAGTATTTCAATATGGACCAAGCGTTCAGAAATGCGCTCGACCTGTTTAACAGCATTGAAGCATCAAATCTAAAACCACATGAGAAAGCCTTTATTTAACAGTTATTTTATGGGAGGATTTGAGTGTGCCGATCATATCAACCGGCATGGCCAGCGTGTCAACCTCCTGAAAGAAACCCAACATGACCTTCGTGCTGAAGAAGATTATATTCTGCTAAAAAATTTGGGAGTCCTGACTGTACGGGAAGGAATTTGCTGGAGTGCTGTGGAACAATATCCCGGAATTTATGATTTTTCAGAAATCGGGAACAGGATAAAAGCTGCACAAAAACATGGAATTCAGCAGATATGGGATTTGATTCACTTTGGCTATCCGGACGGGCTGTACCCTACTCATCCCCATTTTACAGACCGTTTTGAAAACCTGTGCCGTGCTTTCACAAAGTTTTATCTTGAAAACAGTTCTGATCCCTTGTTTGTTGTCCCTGTAAATGAAATTAGTTTTCTTTCCTGGCTTTCGGGAGATAACCGGGGAACGGTACCTTTTGCCGTGAACAGCGGCTGGGACATGAAATATCACCTGTGCAAAGCCGTCATTCGGGGAATTAAAGCCATGAAGGAAGAAATCCCTGACTGCAAAATTGTACTGGTAGAACCCTTAATCAAAATTCACAGCGCCGGCGAATCTGAAGAAGAACTTTTTAGAAAAAACGAATATCAGTTTGAAGCGATGGACATTATCGGAGGACGAATGTGCCCTGAACTTGGTGGTGATGAAAGTTTTCTGGAAATACTCGGCTTCAATTATTACTGGAACTGCCAGTGGCGCGGAACTGCCGATAGCCTTTGCTGGCCCGATGAAAACAACGAACGCATTCCATTGAGTGATCTTCTTGCTGCAGCTTATCACCGTTACGGAAAACCCATTTTTCTTTCAGAAACCGGCAACTTCGGAGAAGGAAGAGTTCGTTGGCTGGAAGAAATTACTGAGCAATGCCGAATTGTTCTGGAAAACGGAATCGATTTTCAGGGCATTTGTATTTACCCCGTGACCGATCGTCCCGATTGGGATGATCTTAGCATTTACAGCCAGTGCGGAATTTATGATCTGGACCGCCACGGAAACAGAATACCCCATCAGGAATCTATTGCATTTCTCCAAAAAGAAACTGCATTCATGAAACAACACCCTCACCTTTTCAACTTAAAAAAAGAACATTATGGAATCGAGAAAAATAAAAACCGGCATCACATTCAGCTGCTTTGATTTGCTGCATGCCGGACACATCAGAATGTTAGCCGAAGCGAAATCGCAGTGCGACTATCTTATTGTAGGCCTTCAAACCGATCCCACAATTGACCGGCCGGAAAAAAACCAACCGGTGCAAACCGTGGTAGAACGCTATATTCAGCTGAAAGGCTGCCAGTACGTAGATGAAATTATTCCCTACACTACCGAGAAAGATCTGGAAGATATTCTGAGATTGTATCCGATAGACGTCCGTATTCTGGGGGACGAATACAAAGACAAAAATTTTACGGGAAGGAATTTCTGTGAGGAAAAAGGAATTACCCTTTACTTTAATAAAAGACATCACCGGTTTTCCAGCACCTTATTGCGGACTGAAGTTTATAAAAAAGAGAAAGCAAAACAAGTTGCCCGAAACGGACAGTCCGAAATGGCCTCCGTAGAATTTTCCCAGAATGGCAAAATCACGTAAAATAAAGGATCTAAAATCATGTGAAACCGTCTCAAAACAATGATTGAGACCGTTTTTTATTTTAAATAAAGCAAATCCAATAGCCACTATTCCGGCATATAGTTTCGCCACTTAACTGGATAAAAACCGGTCTCTTGTAGTTCCTGCTCTTGGTATTTGTAATTGTAAAAACTGCCTACGCCCAACTTAGCTTCCTCATCTTAGCTTAATCTCACCGAGCTTCGCTCCCAATCTTCGCCCAAAGTTGCACTTTGTTCTCGCTTGTCAAGGTGATCTTTGCCTCTCTGTTTTTTATTATTTTTAATGGAATCGGCGAACCTCCTTCGTCGGTTTGTACTGGTAAATATATTCATTATTTTCAAAATCTTAAAAGCCTTCTGTGGTGGGAAAGAACTTCAATACATCCGCGAAATTGGTTTCGGTGGTGAAGGCGATAAAAGCTTCCATTTCGTAGGCATTGTCACCGGCATCCTGAAACATTTGCCATAAAAGAATTCCTGTTTATCACATTAAAAATCCAAGTTTCCTTTTAATGGTGGTACAGATTTTTTATCGTAACAATACTTTTGGAAGTTTCTTATCACATAGTAATTGTTGTAGTCCACAAAGATGCTATCATTATAAAGATATTTTCTTGGAGATTCTATTCCTCCTTGTACGAGATCACTTACAGGTTCAACCTTAAATCGGTATTTTTTATTTAATACAATTGTCTTGCATAAAGTCTTTGAACCAAACGGATCTTTAAAAACTTCTATAATATCATCATTATCAGTAATTAAAACATATACCCTTTTTGTTTCATAAACACCAATAATTTTTCTATTGATTATAAATGGCTTACTACTTATTGTTTTTTGTTGAGAAAAACAGTTAGTAAAAAATATTAATATAAATAATAGATATAAATAATTTTTCATTTTTTTAGCTTTGGATTGTCATAATAAACTTTAAATAATGGCTTTGTGATAAGTTTACCATTTAATAATTTCCCAGTATATCCCTCATGAAACCACCTAACCTTTGTTCCTTGTAATTCATTATTAGGACGTGTCAAAATAACAATTTTGTCTTGAGGCATCATAGCAGCTGTAGTATCATGCGCTTCCTGATATATCGAACTCGGGCTAGATCTGGTGTGAATGGGTACTGAGCTTTTCGTTTCCAATGATTTTGAAGCTATCAAAACATTTTCCACTACCTCATGGGTTATTCCCGTACCTTTCGGAGTTCCCGAAAAACTTTCCGCTTCTCCCAACACTGACGGATTAGTATATTGATTACTGATAACCTTACCGCTCGAACTATCGTAAGACGCTCCACCGAAAGCTCCACCTGGAATTAGACCTCCTGTTGGTGTAATATTATCATTCTCGGCATAAATTCTTGAATCAATATTGGTGTTTTTTATCCCATTGTATAACACCTGATCAGTAGAAGATAATTTATTATAATCGGAAGTGCTTAAATTAGTTGTGTTAAGTTTACCATTACTATCCATTGTCATATTTAGCTGACTGTTGGCTTGCAATTGATCGAATGCATCTCTGGCAAGTGATCCTAGAATGTGGATGTCTAAATTTTCACGCCCATCAGGATCAATAAATCTTATAGGATTGTTGTAAGCATAAGTATAAGGTGACCATCTTCTCGAAGTTTCCGCAAGTTCGTCTATGACTCCCCACCTTCCAATATCCGGCATATAAAACCTCGCACCATAATCATACATCCCAGTCTCCTGTAATTCTTTTCCGTTGTATTTATAATTAAAATAACTTCCAGTTCCAAAATGAGCATCTTCCTCAGAGTTTCTCACAAAACTCATCCCGAAGGGATAATAGTCATTACTATCGGTTACTATTTGGTTTTGGTTTCCTTCATTTTTATAGCTCAATCTCACTTTTCCTAAATGGTTTTTGTCTCACGGATTATCTGAATCGATTACACTCTTTTGTCAGTTTATACTAATAAAATAATTGGCATTATATTCTTCGACTGTCATTGGTGGATCATATACTTTATCGACAATGATCGTATCTGTTATGGTGTCAAGAATAGTGTGCCGTATTAAAAACTCCTTTTTATCGTTATGTTCAAAAACCATTATCTCAGATATTTTCCCATCTTCAGTATAATAAATAGTTCCGCCTCTTTTCAAAAAAGTTTTGTCTTTCATAAAAAAATCCGACTCGCCTTTACTTTTTATTTTGCCATTTTTCCGATATAAAACGTTATAAAAATGATTAGGACTCTTAATCAACTCAGAAACTGTTTTTACTGTTTGGTCTGGATAGTATTCGATACCTTTTTGTAATTTTCCATTTTTGTATTCTGCATGCCAAATTAGCTTCTCATCCTCAAATGTTTTAGAGGAGATCAACCGATTATTTTTGTAGACTTTTTCTATCTTATATTTATCCTGATATTCAATATCTATTCTATCACTCTTTGCACAGGAAACCGTTAGTAATAGTAGAACGAAGATACTTGTTTTTGTATTTATTTTCTTGAATTCCATACGCTATCCATTTGTCTTTTAATATCATCATTGAACATGTCATAACCATTACCTTTAGATCCACGATACATACTTGGATGTCTTAAAGGAGTTCCAAAATTCATCGTGGAATCTCTAACTACGGGTTTACCATCTTGAAACTTTACCCCTACAGGAACTTGTACACTAACAACAGTATCTTTGGACTGTATTTGGTTTAGAGATTCGGCTACACCCAAAATATTTTTTATTCCTTCAGCCAGAGCAGAGAACCTCTCCCCAAAACTATTTCCTCCTGGAAGGCTTTGTGGTGCTACGAAACTTCCCCAATCAATAGGGATAATCTTATCATTAGCAAATTTCTTGTCATGGGTGCTTGCATCAAAGTCAGTTCTCGCTAATCCTCCATAATTCGTTATCTGAAGAAAGGTCTCTTCCGGCCAGGTGGTTGCAGAATTTCCCCCTATCGTCTGTCCTAACATGGCTAAAGAATTTGTGATCTTATCTTGTGTGGAACTGTTTGGAAGCCAATCAACATTTCCCCCTTCATTCAATCTTGCATATCCACCATCACTATATTGGACTAATGTGCCATTGGCAGCAAAACCGCTAACACCGGGAGTATTCTGAGCTTGTGTTACAGACGTAATATTTTCGTCATATTTCCAGGTTCCATTTCTTAATATCCAATCCTGCCCCGTTCTTCCATCAGGATCAATATAACGAATAGGATTATTAAACGCATAAGCATAGGGCGAAAATCTTCTGGAAACTTCTGCAAGTGGATCATGTTGTCCCCAAATTACAGCATCCGGCATATAAAACCTCGCGCCATAATCATACATCCCGGTTTCTTGCAGTTCCTTACCATTGTACTTGTAGTTATAATAACTTCCCACTCCAAACTTAGCTTCCTCATCTTCATTCCTTACAAAGCTCATCCCGAAGGGATAATAATCGTTGGAGTCAGTTACAATTGGGTTTTGGTTTCCTTCATCTTTATAGCTTAATCTCACGTTTCCGAGGTGGTCTTTATACTGGTAAATATATTCATTATTTTCAAAATCATAAAAGCCTTCTGCGGTGGGAAAGAATTTCAAGACATCTACGAAATTGGTTTCGATGGTGAAGGCGATAAAGGCTTCCATTTCGTAAGCATTGCCACCGGCATCCTGAAACATTTGCCATAATTCATCATCTCCTACCGAGGAAGCGTAATGAAATCCATCCAGGTATTCTGTAGAAGAAGAATACATTTGACCCTCAGGTCCGGTGGAAAGGAAGTTTTTCTTCAGTTTTATGTCATTCCGTTGAACACAATTAAATTATTTATTGGTATAGGTATGCTTTCCCTTGCCGTCATAGCACACCCATTCGTGTGCTATGACAGTGTCTTTCTTATGGATATAAAACACTAAATCCCCTTTCTTTTTAACAATAGTATCTCCCTCTTCAATCTCTTTTTTATATAAGCTCCACCATCTACTATCATTATGGCAAATTTTCACTTCTTTTGTAATAGGATCATAGCCTTTGGCTTTAAATAAATATGGATATTCTGTCGGTGATATCTCTACAACTAAATTACATTCTTCATTATATGCCGTATCAGTATCTCTTTTACAATCAATACAGGATTGAAAAAACACAAACAAAAAAACAAGTATTATTATATTTTTCATACTCTAATCAAATTGTGGTTTATGCTGAACCCAGTTAAATTTTAAAAAACGATTAAGCGAAGGGGTTAAATCGGTAGTATAAGTCCTTGAAATCCCTCCTCCTACAGATGTACCTAAACTAATATTTACCGCCCTTGTTCCAAAAGTTGTAGGGAGTCCAGTAGTAGCATTGGCACTTGTATTTGCTGAGCCTCCAAAAATATAAGAGCCTGAAACTTCGGTGCCGTGCCCCAAAGCTTGGCCAAAAACATCCGTATTACGAGAGCCATCTGTGTTTGTTCCATACGCAGACAAAATGTTTAATTGAAAATTGAATCCGTAACTTTCTTTAGCTAAACCCGTTAAAGCTGTACCGAATAATTTAGCTTGGCCTGTACCAAAGTTTTGAAGCAAAGAAAGGGTATATCCAGTTGTACCATATGTATAACCTACTGACATCCCATACGCATATCCTCCAAACATTTTAGCCTCTGCATCACGCAGTCTATATCTTGCTGCTTCTGCATTTCTTTTTGCGATCGCATTTGGATGGTTAATGATTACTTCTTCAATATGCTGCATTTTTCCGCTTTCAATAGCTTTACCTCCACCAGAAGCAGAATCATCATAAATGTAACCGTTGGCAGCATAATGCATATAACCCATCGTATTACTTTCAAAAGCATATTTGGCACCCTCTATACCGTTATCTTTGAAAAATTGGGTGGCATTATCTCTGTTTAAGCTCTTATCATATAGATACTGCCCATCATTTGTATAATACCAATCTCTTCCATCAGGATCAAAAATAAGGATAGGATTGTTACCTACATAATTGTAGGGCGAGTTGCTTGAAAATTTTTCAGCCAACTGGTCGATCCCGTTCCATCTAGCGATATCCGGCATATACATGCGCCAGCCGTAATCGTACATCCCGGTCTCCTGTAGCTCTTTCCCGTTGTACTTGTAATTAGTATAACTTCCTACGCCAAAATGAGCATCTTCTTCAGAGTTTCTAACAAAGCTCATCCCAAAAGGATAATAATCATTGCTGTCCGTTACGATCGGGTTTTGGTTTCCTTCATCTTTATAACTTAATCTCACGTTTCAAAGGTGATCTTTATACTGGTAAATATACTCACTATTTTCAAAATCATAAAAGCCTTCAGCGGTTGGGAAAAAGCGTAAGGCAGTTTCATTGGGGCTCAGCTGCATTTCTTCAATAAAGGCTTCCTGCTCATACGCAAAATACACGGGGTTCGCATTGTTGTCAGGCGCACCTTGAGTGGTAAGATAATGAAACCCGTCAATATATTCGGTGATGGTAGCAAACTCCCCGTCTTGTTGCGTAAGGTTTGTGAGCTTTCTAAGTTTGGTACCGTCTGCACGGTACAGATACAGAAATTTAAACTTATTTTCATGTATTCCTATAGCATTAGGAAGGTTCAAATAATTATACCCTATTTGATTGATGTATTTATCCGGCATCGTAAGCATATTGCCGTTGGCATCATATTCCATAGGATTTCCTCCGCCTTCATATCCTGTGGGATTTCCGCTGCCATCATTCACGGTGATCAAGCGGTTTCCGTTGTATTCGTAGGAAAGTTCATCAATCTGCTCTGCATAATTGCCGTAAAACGAAGGGGCATTACGTAAAAGATGCTGGATATTCCCGTTCAAGTCATAGGAAATATTTTCATTGTAAAATTCATTATTGGGGAAAGCGGTATTGGGTTCGGAAAAGTTGGCGTTGGCAAGCCGGTTAATAGCATCATAAGAATAACTGTATCTTCTGATGGTAGGTTCATTAAAACCGGTGGCCTTTGCCCAGTCTATTTCGGCAATATTTCCGTTAAACCGTGCAGTGGCCTCCTCGGGATTGGTATATTTTATCTGATACCCGAACAATTTTCCATTAAGATCTGTAGGTTCATTGATTTTTGTCATCCACCCTCTGATATTATACTCGTAATCGATGCTCTGCAAACCGTTGCCTACTTGTTTGTTGGCAAGCTGAGAAAGCTCGTTGTATTCGTTCTGGGCAAGGATTTCTTCAGGCTGAGAATCCACCTCATGTTTGTGCTCCAGCAGCCTGTTCTGGTGGTCGTAAGTAAAGGTCTCCTCAATCACTTTTTCGGCATCGCTGTTCAGCCTTTTGTGGTAGGTGTAGGTTTGCTGTGGGACTCCCGCAAAATCCAGCAAAGATTCCGTTCTGGTGTAGCCTCCGAGATGGTTGATGCTATGGGTGGCGACGGCCCTGCCTTTTTTATCATACCAGGTATAGGTTTTTGTCCAGTTGTCATCTTCTATGTTCTTTACATAGCTTGCCGTAGGCAGCGACTTGGTGCTCTGGTTATGGCTTTGCGCATCCTGAGAAAGAATATCCTGACCTAAGATCTGTGCAGGAAGCGCAGGGCTGCCTGTGGGATAGGTGTCGTAATAGTTGACAGACAGAACTGTTTGGATATTGGTAAAATACCCATTCGTGTAGTACACCTGCATGCCGTTCTTTGAAAACCCCGCGGTATCTCTTGTTTCGGTGATCACAAGATTCGTGATCTGGTTCTGCATGCTGATTCTGTTACCTCCCGGCAGAATCCCGGTATAAGCCACCCTTCCGAAAATATCATACTTGGTAATCATCCATTTTCCCTGTTGTTCCAGATTGGCATCCTGGGTGAGAATCAGGCGGTCTGCTTTGTCATACACCATATATTCCCAGCCTTTTCCGGGAAGCTTCTTTTCCACCAGCCGGTTCCGGCCATCATAGCGGTATTGGTAACAGAGTTGATCCAGAATGGTGGTGGTAAGCGAAGGTGGAACGGCAGCCAGTGGCGGAACCACAAAGGCGAGCTGGTCGTATTCGTTATATACGTAGTAGGTATGCAGAACCCCTCCTATACCCCATGAATCGATGAACCCTCTCGCGTCTCTTTACCCGTACCATACCTATAGACATACCGAGGGGTCACCGCCGGTAAGAGCAATACAACGACATTACAAGTCCAATGCAAGTGCAATAGGTCAGAGATAAAAATAAATAAATAAATGAGAAAAAAGACAGCCGAAAATGCATAACACAGGATCATGGATCCTGCATGTGATCAGAATAAGAGATGAAAGGTACTAAAAAAAATGTAAATGGAGAAAAAAAACATAGATTTTTAGGTGCCTGTTTAACTTTATTGCTTGAGTTTTTGTAATTATTTTTTGAAAAAACTACTAATACGCTCCCTTCGCATCGATCATAAAAAAAATGTATCTTTAAGAGCTTGTTTAAATTTTACAATTTTCAATTTTTATCGCTATTTCTGGATGGATTTTGCTCTTTTAGATTGAAAGGTTAGCGGGTTAAAAGGGTGAAATACGCCGAAAAGAGCATAAAAGTGTAATTCAGAATGATTAAAATATCTATACTAAAAATATCGATAAAATGTAAACAGGCTCTAAGAACGTAATTAAAAAGAGAAAACTCAAACTGAATAGTATGGCCAATATTAACAAAAAAGGAAATTTGAGCGGTGCCCTCGGAGAGATCGTATTTGTAAATGATGGCGACCGGAAATATACACGGTTGAGACCTGACTTGGTAAGGCAGTCGGAGCGTACCAAGGCTGCTTCAAAAGTTTTCGGGATGGTGAGCAGTCGGGAAAAAAAATTCAGAACTAAATTGCTTAATCGACTGCAGATGCCTGCTATACAGTATCTGGCAGCACAACACCGGGGCAGGCTGCAGAAATGTATTACGCGTGGGCGCAACGGTGCGCAGCAAGAGGAGCCGCAGTTCGGAAGTCCGGAAGCACTGATAGGCTTTGAGTTTAATCGGAAACTGAAATGGCACGAACGTACGAATTTTTTTCCCTTTTTTAAAGGAACCGCAAACGGAGCACTGAAGGTAAGCCTGCCCGCCATAAAATGGGGCAGGGAAATCAAAACACTTCCAAAAGCAACTTCTGCGTTGCTGACCTTCACAGCAGTGTCGGTCAACCTGAATTCAACGGACGTACCGCTTAAGATAGTCTCCACGTTGACGATGGAGGTCGGCCGTTCTTCTGAAAACCCGGCTCAGGAATGGACAGTGCCTGCGGATGACGCTCCGGGATGGCTTCTGATTATAGGCATGGTGCAGTACAGCGGTAACGGGTTATCGGAAAAAAGATCAGAAACCTTTTCGGCAACTTACCTTTGGACCGGAATAAATAGGATATAGCATCCTAAAATCCTTCTTATAAAGCCGCCTCAGT
This sequence comes from Chryseobacterium lacus, assembly GCF_003336205.1. Classification (GTDB taxonomy): domain Bacteria; phylum Bacteroidota; class Bacteroidia; order Flavobacteriales; family Weeksellaceae; genus Chryseobacterium_A; species Chryseobacterium_A lacus. The sequence continues at coordinate 304,955 of NZ_QPIE01000004.1, read as the reverse complement.
TGTGAGACGGCTTCTTTTCGTATCACAAATGACTCTCGGTGAAGTGGGATATTCTAGAAATCAATAAAAGTGTCCATTTAATAAATTAAAATCCAAAATGATTTGTTAATATTAAAACATTATTTAACTTTGTGCAATAAAGTATTAATTAAATTAAAATAACAATGAAACTTCCTGTACATTGTCCCAGTTGTGAAACTGCACTTAACGTTCACCAATTGAAATGCAACCTGTGTGAAACGAGCGTAAGCGGAAACTATGATTTGCCACTTTATCTCCAACTTTCTCAGGATGAACAGGAATTTATCCTGAATTTTTTTCTTTCCTCCGGAAGTATTAAAGAAATGGCAAGACAGGCCGACCTCTCCTACCCAACGATGCGAAATAAAATGGATGACCTGATCAAAAAAATTAAAAACCAATAACAATATGAACTGGAAATTATTCTTTAACCCATTTTCTAAATTCTCTGAAAAAGCCCTGTTGATGGCAGGAGTTTTCTTTCTTTTGGGGGGCAGCTTCATCGGATATTATTTCGGGGTGACGTACGACGGCATTTTTGATGTACACATTTCTCCGGTCACTTTTACAGAAAGCCTGACAGAGAACGTGATCAATGTTGTGATTTTAAGTCTGCTTCTTTTTATTGCCGGAATAATAATCAATTCCAAAACCAGAATTATCGATATATTAAATGTGGCACTGATCAGCAGATTTCCGATTTATTTAGCCGGACTTTTCGCTAATAACCAGCGTATTTCAGAAATTTCGGAGCAGTTAATTGACAGTGTTCATCAGGAAACCCCCGCGTCGGTATCTTCTTCAGATATGATGATTCTGATGCTATTTTCTGCAGTATTAATTTTATTTCTTGCCCATGAGCTAACGCTGATGGTTTTCGGTTTCAAGACTGCTGTGAATGCACGAAAGTGGCAACATTGGTTGCTTTTCGCCTTCGCACTTATTGCAGCAGAAGTTATTTCCAAAGCAATCATTCACTTTATCTAGAAGAATTTTAATATTATCCATTTCCAATTTAACTAGTGAATATTTTCTTATCGAAGCATTTTTCCAGAAAAAATTAAATCCTTGATCATACCGTTATTGGCAAAAACTAAGAGATAAAGCGCTCTGATTTATTGTAGATTTGCCGATATTTGTTAGATACTTGCCTTACCGCTCAGGATCAGTACAACGCTATTCTTCAGTATTTTGAAATAGCGTTTGATTAGATAAGGGAATCACCTTGTTTAAATAAAAAGATAAACCCTCTATTACTCTCTCCAGTCAAAATCAAAAAAAAAGGAAAACGTATCTTTGTAAAAAATACAAATGCCTTTTAAAGCAGTACTTTTCGATATGGATGGTGTCATTGTAGATACCGAACCGCTTCATCGCAAAGCTTATTTCCAAACGTTTCATGATTTAAATATTGATGTTTCTGAGGAACTTTACGCTACCTTCACGGGCGCTTCGACCAAAAAAGTATGTGATACGGTGATACAACATTTTGATCTTTCACAAACTCCGGAAGATATCATCAGTTCCAAACGGCGTTATTTTAAAGATTATTTCGATCACGATACCACTTTTGACCTGATTCCGGGTGTTCTCGATCTTATCCAAAACTACCATCGCAATAATATCAAACTTGTCTTGGCCTCTTCCGCCAGCATGAATACGATACGCTGGGTATTTGAAAAATTTGATCTGGATCAGTATTTTATCGCAAAAATAAGCGGTGCCGACTTGAAAGCTTCGAAACCGCATCCTGAAATTTTCCAGAAAGCAGCAGAACTGGCCGCAGAACCCCGCGAAAACTGTATGGTGATTGAGGATTCTACCAATGGTATCCATGCAGCACACGCTGCCGGAATATTTTGCGCAGCATACACCAGCGAACACACGCATCAGCAGGATTATTCCAAAGCCGGAATAGTGGTTTCTGATTTTTCGGAACTGAAAACAGAAAATATCGCTCCTCTTTTTAACGGTTCAGGCAGAAAAGCGTCCGCTTTAACCTAACGAAACGCAAAAGTTTTAAAAGCGGGAAGATTAATATCCCAGCAGTTTCAGCACATCTTCAGGTTTTTGTTCTTCGCGGAAAATTTCATACTGAAACTCCCCGTTTTCATCTTTCTGAATGAGGATATGTCTTGGCTGTGGCATCAGACAATGATGTACACCACCGTATCCGCCTATAGTTTCCTGATACGCACCCGTATGGAAAAAACCAATATACAAAGGCTTTGTATCGCTGAATACCGGTAAATAAATCGCGTTGGTATGCTGTTCAGAGTTGTAATAATCGTCGGAATCGCAGGTAAGTCCGCCCAAGAACACCCTTTCATAAGTATCATCCCACCGGTTGAGCGGAAGCATAATAAAATGTCGGGAAATGGCCCAGGTATCCGGAAGGGTAGTCATGAAAGATGAATCAATCATGTTCCATTTTTCTCTGTCGTTCTGGCGCTTCTGCGAAATAATTTTGTATAGATTGGCACCACTCTCTCCTACCGTAAAACTTCCAAATTCCGTATAAATATTAGGTTCATCCACACCTTCTTCTTCGCAGAACTTTTTGATTTGGGAAACAATTTCCTCCACCATGTACTGGTAATCGTAATCAAAATTCAGGGAAGTTTTAATAGGAAAACCGCCACCAATATTCAGGGAATCTACTTCCGGAGCTATTTTCTTCAGCCTTGCATACACCCGAAGACATTTGTACAGTTCGTTCCAGTAATACGCGGTATCTTTCATTCCGGTATTGATAAAAAAATGGAGCATTTTCAGCCTTGCGTTGGGATGTTCAGCAATTTTCTGGGAATAATAGGGGATAATATCCTTGTATCCGATTCCTAATCTGGAAGTATAAAATTCAAACTTAGGTTCTTCTTCTGAAGCAATTCTGATTCCGATATTAAACGTAGAATCGATACTTTCCGTCAGTTTATCCAGTTCGCGATAGTTGTCCAGAATCGGTGTGATATTGCTGAAACCGCTGTTCACCATTTCAGAAATTTTCTGCAGATAATCATCGGTTTTAAAACCATTGCAGATCACTTCTATTTCCTTATCCGCTTTTCCTTTATCATACAACGCTTTCACGATATCCATATCATAAGCGGAAGAAGTTTCGATGGAAATATCATTTTTCAACGCTTCTTCCAGCACAAAATTGAAGTGGCTGGATTTGGTACAGTAACAGTACCTGTAGGTTTTTCTGTAATCATGTTTTTCAAAAGCTTCTTTGAACCAGGCCTTTGCACGATTGATATTGTGGGAAATTTTTGGTAAGTAACTAATTTTTAAAGGTGTTCCGAATTGTTCAATGACGTCCATTAAAGGAATATCATGAAAAAGCAAGTTATTTTCAGCAACATTAAATTCTTCTGTCGGAAAATACAAGGTTTGATCAATCAGCTCGGAATATTTAATTTTCATTTCTGGAATAAGATTTAATCTGCAAAAATGCTAAAAAAGATTGAGTTTCTGTTTTAAGAGCCTGTTTAAATTTTACAATTTTCAATTTTTATCGCTATTTCTGGATGGATTTTGCTCTTTTAGATTGAAAGTTAAGCGGGTTAAACTAAAAATAAAAGGGTGAATACGCCGAAAAGAGCATAAAAGTGTAATTGAGAATGATTAAAATACCTATACTAAAAAAATATGTCGTTAAAAATTTAAACTGGCTCTAAAATCTTCTTAAAAAAATCAGAGGTATTGCTTTCCGATAAAAATCAGCAGATCCCCAGACTCATACTCGATCGTCACCTCATCTTCGGAAGCGAAATTCCGCGTCCCGATTCTGGAAGTAATGCTCAGGTCATCAGCATTTAACGGCCAGTGAAGCCCGGAAGTGGTAATACGTTCGGCGGCCGGAAAAGGATACAGGGAAATCATTTTGTTTCTTACACCTTTCAGAGAAATAAATTTCGGAATAAAATAATAGGTTGAAAACTCATCATAGAAACGGATTTCCAGACGGTTTTTAAAACTGAAAGCTACCGAAATATTGCCTAAAAAATGATCCATTTCGCCACCGCTTCCTCCGTAAACATCCACTGTCGCTGCACCTTTCTGCTTCAGAATTTCAAGAGATTTTTCGAAATCGGTTTTGTCCTGATCCGGAGTATAAATGAATTTTTCCTGATAAATAAGAGCGTCGTTTCCAGAATGCGAATCGAAATCGCCGAAAATAAAATCCAGTTTTTTCAGGGGAAATCCCAAAGACTTTAAGTAATGGAATGCGCCGTCAGAGCACGCTATCAGATCATAACTTTCAAAAACAGGAAGTTTTTCGGGTGGTTCTCCATTGATGAAAAGGAGTGCTCTTTTTTCTTTCACGGATTTGTTACTCTCTAACAGATTAATTTTCTCTCACAGATTACACAGAATGGCACGGATATTTTTTAATTTTCGTTCATTAATTGGTATCCATTTTCCAGAATTATCTGTTGTTCGGATTCCAATACTCTTCCTCTTCTCCGTTGATTTTGGAAATATACCGCGCCGCGATAAAAAGATAATCGGAAAGGCGGTTCAGATAGCGGATGAGTTCCGGACGCACTTCTTCTGATTCATTAAGAAAAACCAAAGCCCGTTCTGCCCTTCTGCAAACGGTTCGGGCAACATGAAGCGCTGTTGCGGCTTTGCCACCACCCGGAAGAATGAAATATTGCAACGGTTCCAGATTTTCATCCAAAACATCCATCCATTGCTCAAGTTCTTCAATTTCCTGATCAGAAATGATGAGCGGAAGCCTTGATTTTCCGTTGGCCAATAACAGTTTATCCGCAGGTGTAGCCGATTCTGATCCAACGGTAAAAAGATCAAACTGAATTTTCTTCAGCTGTTGTATTATTTCAGCATCGTGAATTTTACTTTTTGCCTGTCCTATGAAAGCGTTCAGTTCGTCTATCGTTCCGTAGCTTTCCACTCTTATGCTGGCTTTTGAAACTCTGGTTCCGCCGTAGAGTGCCGTTTCTCCTTTATCTCCGGTTTTCGTGTAAATTTTCATTGGACTAATTTACTGAATTTCGAATCAATGTTATTTTACTGCTTTTTTACATCAACAAACTGATACACCGTACCATTTTTCGGATTGTAAATGATGGTGCTGGAATGTGGAAATCTTTTCACTTTATAATATTCTGCAGTCGGGTTATTTTTCAGCTCCTCAATAACTGCCCCTCCAAAAGCATCAGCCGGAAGAAACTTTTCAAAAAAGCTTAATTTTTCGACGAATAATGCGCCGTCAACTTTCTCAAAAGTCTTCATTGATTGTGCTTCATCAGTGGTTTCCTGTTCATACAGCATTTTCAGTAGTGCGTCTTTATCGGAAGTTTTATATTTAAAAAAGTAAAACGGAGCTCCGTTAGGAAAAACTACTTTCTTTCCCGAGTCTTCCTGTACCAGATCCGGCTGCGAATGCGGAAAAACACTGTCGAAAGACAACGCTTCGGCATCCACTAGTTTTCCCAACTGATCTGTAACCGCGTTCTGAACCAATTCTTCTGTTTTCTGCTGTACTTTTTCCTGAGTACTTGTAACGGTACTGTTGACCTTTTCTTCAATTTTGCTGCACGAAATGAACAATAAACCAAGAATGCCGACTCCGATGAACACCTGTTTCATAATGATAAATTTTAGCGTGTAAAGAACGGAAAAAAAGTCTTTGTGTTGTGTATCTGACGCGTTTTATTTGTACGCATTCACCATTTTTTCCAGATTCAGGCTTCTTGCGGAAGCGTCAAAAATCTGTCTGTAAGCTCCGTTTTCATTGAATAATTTTTCGTGAGAACCGTGTTCCACCATTTTGCCACTTTCCAGAACATAGATGGTATCTGCATCCAGAATCTGCGACAGCGAATGGGATATGATGACCACAGTTCGGCCTTCTTTTATGGCATCTAGGGAATTTTTAATTTGTTCAGTTGCTACGGCATCCAGACTTGCAGTGGGTTCGTCCAGAAAAATTACCGGGGGATTTTTCAGAAAGAGCCTTGCGATGGCAATTCTCTGTTGTTGTCCGCCGGAAAGCTGGGTAGCATCATGTGCGTATTGTTCCGGAAGTTTCATGATCTGATCGTGGAGATAAGCTTTTTCTGCAGCCTGTTTTATTTCACTGAAAGAAGCCTTCATATTTCCATAGCGAATATTGTCTTCTATACTTCCCTGAAAAATGTGGTTTTTCTGCAACACAAGCCCAATATCATCTCTGAGCGAATGATTATCATACTCCGAAAGCGGAATTCCATCCAATAGGATTTCACCGGAATCGGGATCATAAAATTTACAAAGCAAATTAATGACTGTCGATTTACCGGCACCGCTAAGTCCCACTAATGCAGTGGTTTTTCCTTTTTCGATTTTCATAGAAACGTTCTGCAAAGCGGCAGCACCATTAGGATAAGAAAAAGTTACATTTTTCAGTTCAAATGTTCCTTTTATTTCCGTCGACTTCGTTCCGCTGGCTTCTTTTTCACCATCGGCATTTAAGATTTCAAAGTATCCTTCAGCATAAATGATGGCATCGTTCATATCGTCATAAATCCTGTGAAGCTGCCTAATGGGAGCAGATACATTTCCAAACAGCATGATGTGAAGCATGATAGCACCAATGGTCATCTGCTGGCCGAGTACGAGATACACCGTGAGGAGGATTACCAAAACAATCCCGAACTGTTCAATAAAAGTTTTCAGTCCGTCATAGAGAAAATTGGTTCTCCGTGTATGGAGCTGGCTTTCCATGAGCTGCATCTGAAGATCATACTGTTTTTTTCCTTCAAATTTTTCACGGACAAAACTTTTAATTACCATGATAGAATTGATAAGATTCAAAAGCCCGGACGTTTTTTGCTCTCTCTGATTTCTGAGCTGTCTCCGCACACCACTCAATTTTTTAGCTTGCAAAGAACTCACCCAGAAAAACACGGGAATTACAAAAGTAGAAACCAAACCAACATAAACATTTTGAAGATACATCACCACGAGGGCAATAGCTGCATTGGCAAAGAGGGGAAGAATATCAATGAAAAAGTTCTGAACCAGCCGTGTAAGACTTTCAATACCGCGGTCTATTCTCGTCTGAAGTTTTCCAGAATGGTGATGTTCATCCGTAAAATAAGAAACCCGGTAGTCCAAAATTTTGTCTATCACCGTTTGCGCCAGCACAGAACTGGTATTGATCCGTATTTTCTCGCCATAAAATTTCTGCCCGAAATTGATAAAAATATGCACCAGCTCTTTACCCAAAAGAATGGATGCGATGATGACCAAAACATGAATTCCTTCAGTCATAGGATCCGGAAGTTTCATGATTTGCTCCACCTCGTCGATGGTGTATTTCAAAACGAGTGGATTTACCTGTGCTGCGAGTGCACCGATAAAAGTGAGGCTTAAGGTTCCGAAAATCATCCACCGATACGGTTTGATGAAAGGAAGAATCTGCCGGTAAATCTCAAGCAGGGTAACGGTTCTTCGAAATGGTTTTTTGGCCATTGGCAATGAATGAAAAAATAAAAAGAAAAATGAATCTGGAGATCATCCAAAAACACACCAAAACGGTAATTATTGGCTTTCTAAGTATTCCTTATGCAGAAAGGAAACAAGAAGTTTCAAAAATTTTACCCTTCAAAAGAATAGCAGGTAAGATAATGCAAATCATCCCGACTCAGTGCTTTTGCATGCTGTTCAGCCTCCTCCAGACTGTAACTAGAATTGATATCTGTTTTCTGAAACAGGAAGGAATTATTCGCATTTTTATCCACCACTTCATTAAAAATATATTCAATTTCGGAATTGGCAAGAGAGGCAAAACTGATGTCTTCAAAACCGTAAAACAGACGTAAATTCGGTTCTTCTGAAAAATTATCTTCTACATATTGCTGAAAACTGGATTTGCTTTCAAAATTGCCGGCCCATATTTTATAAGCCATTTTCTTCTTTTTAGGCTTGCTCAAAATATCCTGATAGACAAAATTCTCTCCCAAATAAGCCTCTCTTACCTGCGGATCATTCGCAAGATCGGCGGGAAGCCCTTCCTTCAGAATGCGCCCTTCAAACATGATGTAGGTTTTATGAGTAATGGCCAGGGTTTGCTGCACATTATGATCGGTAATCAAGATTCCGATATTTTTATCTACCAGACTGCGTACAATCTTCTGAATATCTTCAACGGCAATAGGATCTACTCCTGCAAAAGGTTCATCCAAAAGAATAAAATTCGGGCTTGTTGCAAGACACCTTGCAATTTCAGTTCTTCTTCTTTCGCCACCGGAAAGCAGGTCGCCCCGGTTTTTCCTGACATGCTGAAGTGAAAATTCTTCGATGAGTTCATCACATTTAATGTGCTGTTCGCGCCTGCTCAGTTTGGTGAGCTGAAGCACTCCCATGATATTTTCTTCTACAGAAAGTTTTCTGAAAACGGATGCTTCCTGAGCCAGATACCCGATTCCTTTCTGGGCACGACGATACATGGCATCTGAAGTAATTTCTTTATTGTCGAGGAAAATTTTCCCGGAAGTGGGCTTTACCAATCCTACAATCATATAGAATGTGGTGGTTTTTCCGGCACCATTTGGACCTAAAAGACCTACGATTTCTCCCTGCGAAACCTCTACAGAGACGCCTTTTACCACTTTCTTCGGACCGTATTCCTTTATTAAATTTTCTCCCCGTAAAATCATGGGAACAAATATATCATTTTTGTTTGAAGTTGCAGGCCGGGCCGTTAAATTTAAGAAAGCTTTGCGTCGTGTTGTAACATCACTTTTCCGGCTGCGACTTATCAGGTTCACCACATTAAAATATCAACGATGGAAACGTATGGTTATCATAATCCTGAAGGACAAAATCTCCCACCCTACCGTTCAGAAAAGAAACTGACAACGGGAATCCTCGCTATTTTATTAGGAGCGTTGGGAGTTCACAAATTTTATCTCGGATATTCGACCGAAGGCGCGATTTTATTGCTTTCTACACTGATTATAATTCCTTTGCTTACCCTTATTACCTGTGGAATAGGAAGTGCTTTATTTCCCGCGGTGTTCATTATTCCTGTCGTAGAAGGTGTCATTTATCTCACGATGAACGACCGCCAGTTTGATGAAACGTACCTGAAAAATAAGCGTCCCTGGTTTTAATTTCTGAATTTACCTAGTAACTTTATTGATTTAAGAGCATTGCAGCTTCTTTTGCAGCATAAGTAAAGATCATATCGGCACCGGCTCTTTTGATGCAGGTGAGGCTTTCGATGATCGCTTTATCATTATCCAGCCAGCCGTTTTGTGCCGCAACTTTCAGCATGGCATATTCTCCGCTCACGTTGAACACGGCAATGGGCAAATCGATCGCTTCACGAACTTTTGAAACGATATCCAGGTACGGCATACCGGGTTTTATCATAATAATATCCGCTCCTTCTTCAATGTCTTTCATGACTTCATCCATCGCTTCGCGGGAGTTGTGAAAATCCATCTGATAGGTTTTCTTATCCTTCGGAATGTCATTATTTTCTTTCGGAGCACTATCCAGAGCACTTCTGAAAGGCCCATAAAAAGAACTTGCATATTTAGCCGCATAACTGAGAATTCCCACGTCTGTAAATCCGTTTTCTTCCAAACCAGATCTGATGGCAGCTACTCTTCCGTCCATCATATCACTCGGTGCGAGGACATCTGCTCCTGCTTCAGCATGAGACAAAGACATTTTCACCAAAGCTTCATTGGTTGCATCATTATCAATTTTTCCATTGGTAATAATTCCGTCGTGACCGTACATGGAATAAGGATCCAGCGCAACATCCGGCATGATGACCATTTCCGGAACTGCATCTTTGATGGCTTTGATGGCAGACTGCATCAATCCGTTGCTGTTCCATGATTCCTTTCCGGTGTTGTCCTTCAGATTTTCGGGAACTTTCACATACAAATTCACTGCTTTTATTCCCAGACTGTATAATTCCTTGCATTCCTGCACCGCCAGATCCAGAGTTCTGCGATAAATTCCCGGCATGGATGCGATGGGTTCCTGGGTGTTTTTTCCTTCCATAATGAACATTGGCATTGCGAAATCGTTGGTTGTAAGGACAGTTTCCTGAACCAATGAACGCAGCGCAGGTGACATTCTCAATCTTCTGTTTCGTGAATATAGTATCATTTCGATAGGGACTTTTGTGGTATTATTTTTGAAGATACAAATTTACGCATACTTCATGTAAAAAACTATTGCAAATTATTTTAATAATGAGTACATTCGCAATGTTAATACGTACTGCAAAAAAGTGTCTATGAAAAAATATTTATTCCTTATACTCTTTTTAGGGTTCACTTCCAGTGTATCAAACTGGAGCGCCCAAAGCATAAAAGAGCCTTCCTTCAGCCAGCAAAAGGCTGATGACGGCGGCCTTACGGTATATCCGAACCCTACCAAAGATGTTCTTTTCCTGAAAACAAAAGACCAATCGCTGAGGGTAAAATCTGTTACTTTTTATTCCATTCTGGGAATGCCTGTCGCAATGTATAATGTCAACATGAACGCTGCTGAAATTAATGTAGAAAAATTAAGACCGGGGAAATATCTTATGAAGTACACCCTGAGCGACAATACGACGAAGATAAAACAGATCATTAAACAATAATGTAATCTACTGACTTAAAACTTATTATTATCCGCTTCCTGAAGCGGATATTTTTTTTATCTTTGATGTAAATCCTTTGACGATGTTTGGTTTCAATAAAATACATTTTATTCTTTATGTGGAAAATCAGCAATCGAGCACCGTTTTTTACGAGAAAATATTCCGAAAAAAGGCTCGGCTCAATGTTCCGGGAATGAGTGAATTTGAAATTGCAGACAATATCGTTTTGGGTTTAATGCCGAATGCAGGAATTGCGAAGATTCTAAAGGATAAAATGCCAGCTCCCGAAACCGGCACCGGAATTCCACGCTGCGAACTGTATCTGTATTCCGATCAAATAGATTCGGAATATGAGAATGTTAAAGCTTTGAATATTGACATCATCAGTCCTTTGCAGGACATGAACTGGGGAGATAAAGCTTTTTACTTTGCTGATCCTGACGGTCATATTATTGTTTTTGCGCAGAAAATTAATGGAATATGATAACTTGTTTGGAATGTGGTGACAGGATTATAGGAAGAGCGGATAAAAAATTCTGCAATGATGCCTGTAGAAATTCTTATAACAACAAGCATAATAAAGATGTTACTAATCTGATGCGGAATACTCATAACAAACTCCGCAAAAATTACAGAATACTTTCAGAAAACCGGTTTACCGAAGGGAAAGTGAAGACTACCCGAAAAAAACTTTCAGAGGAAGGTTTTGATTTTGAATATTTTACCAACTTAAAAGTATATAAAAACGGTGCAGAATATCGTTTTGTATATGATATTGGTTATAAATTTCTGGAAGATGATTGGATTCTCTTGGTGAGAAAAGAATAGTATTCTCGCTTTTCCAAATCACAAAAAATTCTTATTTTTGTAGTCCCAAAGCGGGATGTAGCGCAGCCCGGTAGCGTACTTGCATGGGGTGCAAGTGGTCGCTGGTTCGAATCCAGTCATCCCGACAAAAAAAGCTCTCATCTTATGAGGGCTTTCTTATTTATGAATATTTTCACCTTCCCGATCGGCTTCGGCTTCCTAAAAAGTCTTACAGCAACCGGATTTTATCATCCAGAATTTCGATTTTCTTGTCTTTGTATAAACCTCCGATCGCTTTTTTAAAATTCTTTTTGCTCATTTGGAGTTCATCTTTTATTTCTGCCGGAGTAGATTTGTCGGAAACATACAACAAGCCATAATTTCCTTCCAGTTTTTCCAAAATTATTTTCTGAAATTCATCTATATTGGCGTACCCTTCAGGTTGCAGGGAAACATCGATTTTACCGTCTTCGCGGATGGTTTTAATGTAGCCTGTTTCTTCGGACAAAGGATAGAGTTTTTTATATACATCCGAAGCATAAATCAAACCGATATATTCTTTATTAATAATGACATTCCAGCCCAACTCTCCTTCTCCCATCAAAATAAGACTCACTCTGTCGCCTTTTTTGAAAGGCAGATCTTCATACTGCGGATTTCTTTTGAACTTGGTTGTTCCGGTGATCAAACCTGTAGGTTCATCAACATAAACATACACCAAATAGCGTTTGCCTTCTACAATCTTGGCCTTCTGTTGCTTGTACGGAATGAACAAATCCTTGATGATTCCCCAATCCATAAATGCACCACTAGGCAGACTTTGCACACAACTCATAACCGCAAATTCACCTACTTCGGCCAAAGGTTTTTCAGTTGTGGCTTTCAGTTTGTCATCATCCTGATAAACAAACACCTCTATTTCATCGCCTTCTTGCATTTCATCGCGAACGAAAATCTTCGGCAGAAATGCCTTCTCTTCCTGATCATCTACCAGTATATATCCGGAAGTATTTTTTTCTGAAACCTTTAAAGTCTGTGTTTTGCCAATGTTCATGTTGCAAAGTTAAGATAATTGCTCGGAACAGTTATTGCTGAAAAACGAATATGCCTTCCACTGTGATTAAAAAATATGAGTATTTTCCCGAAAAGATGATTCTTCGCATTGAGTTTCTGTCGGGTAAAATATATGATTATATGGAAGTTCCGAAGATTGTCTTTGATGAATTCCGGGGCGCTTTTTCAAAAGGCACATTTTTAAATAAGAAAATAAAAGGATTTTATCCGTTTAAAAGAATATCCAATGGAAAACCTGATCCGTTACCGTTCTGAGTTTGACGAACTCAACTCAAAAGAAATAAAACTGTTGGAAAAAGCCGCCGTTTCCGTCAGGGAATTTATTCAAATATCAAAAAAAATAAGTCATGTTTCCTATGCTACCAGAGCTGCACATTCCAAAAGTTATGCTGTAGCATGGGGAACATTACAGATTCACCCAAATATTCCTAACTGGCTGCGGATGATTTTTCCTGAAGAGAATTATGAAACGACTGCAAGATTTTCTCACTCCAATCCCATTATTTTTAAGTCAAAACATGAAGTTCCGGCTTATGGAATATCGCTAAAAATAAAAGCTCCTGATCGGAATATTCTTTTTCCACTGGTTAATTTTCCTCTTTTTCCCACCAATTCGGTAGCAGGATTTCTGAAGTTTTTCATATCAATGAACACTTTTCTCACGACCAAAGCAGATAATTTTGTCGTGTCTGCAATGGATCTTCCTGCACTGCTGATTCACAGCAGGACCTTTTTTCCGGGCATATTTTCTCCCGACATTATGAAACATGCGGCACAACTGTTATTCAGAAAAAATGATTTTATCTTGTCTTTCCCTTTTCATTCCATCGGTTGTTTTAGGCTCGGAGATTTTATCATGAAAATAAAACTGATTCCGATAGAAATTGAAAAGAATTTTGCCAAAAATGAACGCGGAGAAGACAGAATATGCAAATACTTCAGTCAACAGGAAGCGCAGTACAAGTTGGTATTTCAATTGTGCAGCGACCTGAACCGCCATCCGGTCAACGATCTTACCAAAATGTGGAGAAATGCGACAGAAATAGAAATCGGAATCCTCACTTTACCGAAAAACTCGTTGCTAAATGTTCAGGATCCTGAAGTAGAAGCGCTGGTTTTTAATCCTTTTGATAATCCTGAACAATTACAGCCTGTGGGAAAAATACAGCAGTTGCGGAATATTATTTATCAGACGGCTGCGGAAACCCGAAATGAAATTAATTCTAAAGAAAACATAAAAGAACAACATAAAAAGACGCCATAAAATGGCGCCTCAATTAATTTTACAATAAATTTTCACACTGTGAAAAGCGCCGTCAATATGGGCCCTACGTGAGAATTTACATGTGAATGGCAATTTTACCGGTAGCATCCAATGCTGCTTCTTTGATCGCTTCTGCGAACGTAGGGTGAGCGTGCGACATTCTTGCGATGTCTTCTGCAGAAGCCCGGAATTCCATCGCGGTAACTGCTGCTGCAATCATATCTGCGGCTCTGGCACCGATCATGTGAACACCCAAAACTTCATCGGTTTTCTCATCAGCAATAATTTTTACGAAACCGTCAATATCTCCTGAAGCACGGCTTCTTCCCAAAGCTCTCATCGGGAAATTACCTACTTTTATTGCTCTTCCGGCTTCTTTCAGCTGTTCTTCAGTTTGTCCGACTCCGGCTACTTCAGGCCAGGTATATACAACACCCGGAATTAAATTATAGTTGATATGTGGTTTTTGTCCTGCCAACTGTTCTGCTACCAAAACTCCTTCTTCAGACGCTTTGTGAGCCAGCATCGCACCTTGAATTACATCACCAATAGCGTAAATATTCGAAACATTGGTTTGGAGATGTTTATTTACTTTTACTCTTCCTCTTTCATCCAGATCAACACCCGCTTTTTCAAGAGCCAATCCTTCTGTGTAAGGCTTTCTTCCTACAGAAACGAGAACGTAATCTGCTTCAAAAACAACTTCTTCGCCTTTTTTATTTTTTGCTGTTACTTTCACAATGTCACCGTTTCTTTCTACAGCGGAAACAGCGGTGGAAAGTTCAAACTTCATTTTTTGTTTTCTCAGAACCTTCTGAAGTTCTTTAGACAAAGCTCCATCCATTCCCGGAATAATTTTGTCCATATATTCAATCACGGTCACTTCGGAACCTAATCTTAAACATACGGAACCAAGCTCAAGGCCGATAACGCCGCCCCCAATAACCAGCATTTTTTTCGGGATTTCCTTTAGATTTAAAGCTTCTGTGGAAGTGATGATTCTTTCTTTGTCGATATTGATGAATGGCAGTGACGATGGTTTCGAGCCTGTCGCAATGATGACATATTTCGTATCCAGAATTTCTGACGAGCCATCGTCTTTTGTCACTTTTACCTGTGTAGCACTTTCAAAAGAACCAACACCTTGGTACACGGTCACTTTATTTTTGTCCATCAGGAACTGGATTCCTTTGGTTGTTTGGTCTACCACTTCGTTTTTACGCTCTACCATTCTTGCAATATCGGCAGTCGGAGATTGTACTGAAATTCCGTGGTTTTCAAAATTGTGAACCGCATTGTGGAAATGCTCCGAACTGTCCAGCATGGCTTTGGAAGGAATACACCCAACATTGAGGCACGTTCCGCCCATGGTGGGATATTTCTCAATAATAGCTGTTTTGAAACCCAACTGTGCAGCTCTGATTGCCGCAACATAACCACCGGGCCCGGAACCGATAACGATAAGATCGAATTGACTCATTTTTATTTTTTAGTATATTATTAATCGTTTTATCTGCACAAAATTACGAAAAATATCCTTCCACTTTTGTGTGAATTGAATTGTGAATTTAAATAATTTTCAAACAGCGACTTGATCTCAATAATGGTTAAAACTCGTTTTCAATTTGTTTTTTTAAGCCAAACCTGTTGAATAATTTAGACAAAAAATCTTAAGAATATTCAAATTTCCGGACGGCTTCCAGGGTCTTTTCTATTTCGTTTTCTGTGATGGCACTGCTGATGAAATAGGTTTCATAACCACTTGGCGGAAGATACACTCCGTTTTTAAGCATATGATGAAAGAAATTATTGAACAAAGCATGATTTGCGTTTTGAGCTTCATCAAAATTACTCACGGCTCCAATGTGAAAAAAGATGCTCATCATGGATCCTACTCTGTTGATCCTGTGTCTGATATTTTTAGAATTCAGAATTTTAGCTATTTCAAAATCCAGGATTTCTGTCGTTTTGTCCAAACGGTTAAAAAAATCAGAATCCTTCTTAATAATTTTCAAAGTTTCGAGTCCACCTCTCATGGCCAGCGGATTTCCGCTGAGCGTACCTGCCTGATAAACGGCTCCTTTCGGTGCAAGATGATCCATAATTTCACTGCGTCCTGCAAAAGCTCCAACGGGCATTCCCCCACCGATTACTTTACCATACGTTACCAGATCGGCTTTCACATTGTAGCGTTCCTGAGCTCCTCCGAAAGCGAGCCTAAAACCGGTCATCACTTCATCAAAAATCAATAAAGTTTTATGTTCATCACACAACTCACGCAGTTTCTGAAGGAAATTATTTTCAGGCAATACACAACCCATATTTCCGGCCACCGGTTCTATGATGATGGCAGCAATCTGTTCGGGATTATTGCGAAACAAATCCTTTACCTGGTCAAAATCATTAAATCTTGCCAGCAAAGTATCTTTTGCTGTACCTTGTGTAACACCGGGAGAATTTGGATTTCCAAATGTCGCTGCCCCGCTTCCGGCTTTAATTAAAAAACTGTCGGAATGGCCGTGATAACACCCTTCAAATTTGATAATTTTATCTCTTCCGGTAAATCCTCTTGCAAGGCGAACCGCACTCATACAGGCTTCTGTTCCCGAGGAAACCATCCGGATCTGATCAATATTCGGAACATTTTCAATGATGAATCTGGCGATTTCCGTTTCAAGTTCTGTTGGAGTTCCAAATGAGAATCCTTTTTCGGCCTGCTTCTGAACTGCTTCCAAAACTTCAGGATGGGTATGGCCCAAAATGGCCGGTCCCCAGGAATTAATATAATCAATGTAGGTTCTGTCGTCTGCGTCTGTAAGATATGCACCTTTTGCAGATTTCATAAATACCGGCGTTCCACCTACCGATTTAAACGCACGAACCGGCGAATTGACTCCACCGGGAATATATTGCTGCGCTTCCGTAAAGAGCGCAGAACTTCTTTGATAAATCATAAAAATTAGTTTCTGGGTTTCTTCCCTTGCAGATAAATGAGGGTTCCCGGTTGTGGTTCAGAGCCTTCTGACATTCTGTTTTTCACATAAAGTTTGTCCAGTCTGACGCCAAATTTCTGGGCGATTTCTCTCATGCTTTCCCCGTTTTCAGCCTGATAGGTAGCGATGTTTCCTTCAGCATTTTTGGGTTCAAGAAAGATAATATCGTTTTGTTTTAGTTTTCCATTTTGAAGTTCGTTCCATTTCAAAAGACGGCTTTCGCTGATTCCGTATTTCTGGGCGATAAGCTGAAGTTCCATGTCTTCCGGAACTACGAGATATTTCATTCCTCCATTCGGATGATTTTTCACCAGAATTGACCTCAGCACTTCATATTTGGATTTCGTGCGTTGATCCTGAATTTCTTTTTGCTGTTGAGCGTAAGAGGTTTGTTTGTACGCTACATTCAGCGTGTTCGATTTTTCTTTTTCAGCGGTTCTACCTTTATTATTCTGCCGGGCCATGAATTCTTTATCATCAGCTAATCCCGGATATATTTTTAAAAGTGTAAACAGGACTTCTTTAGAATTGGTATTATCAAATTCATACAATCTGTGTTTTTCAATAAGATTGATGAGAATTCCGGCATACCTTGGATTGGTTGCGTAACCGGCTTTTTTTAATCCGTGAGCCCAACCTTTGTAATCTTTGATATCCAGCGAAAATAATTTTGTGTAATATCTTCTTTGTGTCAGAAAAAGAGAATGATCTTCATAGGATTTTTTGGGATCATCATACACGCGGAAACATTCATTGGGTGCATCATCATTGTGACGCATGGTTTTTCCGGTCCATTCTTCCTTGCATTTTATTCCGAAATGATTGTTGCCTTCTTTGGCTAACCGGCTTTGTCCGCCACCAGTTTCCAATAATCCCTGAGCCAGTTTGATGGAAGCGGGAATGTTGTGTTTTTCCATTTCTTCTACAGCAAACGCCGCAAAATTCTGGATATATTGTTCATCTGTTTTCCAGGTCTGAGCCTGGGTAAAGTTTAAAATTAAAAAACTTGCAACTACCAGTAGTTTTCTCATTATTTTTAATTTCTGAAGTTAATCTCTGTTTTGTTTTGCTGTTTCAGCCGTTCATTAGCTCCTGCAATTCCCTGCAATCCACCGGTATGAAAGACTAAAACGGAACTGTGTTCAGGAAAATATCCTTCCTCTATTTGTTCCATAATCTTTTTCATCATCTTTCCTGTGTACACCGGATCCAGCGGAATTCCAAATTTCTGAAAAAAACTGTTTATAAAACGGATATTTTCTTCAGTTATTTTACCGTAGCCTCTATCGTGTGCTTCCAGAAAAGTAACGTTTCTTTTTCCTGAAAGCTGAAACACTTTTTCCTCTACGGATGCATCCTGAACTACCTGATACCCAATCACCTGTTGATGAGTTTCACAGAATTTTGACAACCCTGCAGCGGTGCCTCCTGTACCCACAGCGGTGCAAAGATAATCAAATTCCTGAGTTTCATTATTCAGCATATGGCAAACGCCTTCCACGGCCTGGTCATTGGTGCCACCTTCAGGAATGATAAGGGCTTCGGGAAATTTTTCTCTTAGTTCTAATGAAATATTTTCCTTATTTCTGTATTCTTCCCTGGTAACAAACAGGTACTCCATTCCGTTTTCGGATGCCTGTTTTAGTGTAGGATTTTCTTGATATTTTAAACTGAGTTCTTCACCGCGGATAATCCCTAAAGTTGAAATGTGCATCATTTTTCCCACGGCAGCTACGGCGGCTATATGATTGGAATAAGCGCCACCAAAAGTGATAAATTTCGGATGATTCGGTTGTTTATTCAGATAATTATTGACGTTATAAAACAGTTTCCAATACTTGTTTCCGGAGATTTCCGGATGAATCAGATCTTCTCTTTTGATGTAAAGCCGAATATTTTTCTCCAAAGGAATCCGTGTAATGGGCAAAGGAACGGTTGGGAATTCAAGCCTACTCATCACTGCTGTTTCTGTATTTTAAAAAATTCCAAAATGCTCTGTTTTTAAGATAACTTAAATCAGTTTCTTTGGCAAAAGCTTCTCTTTCAAAAGAAATGGAACGGTAGGCTTTCATCTTGTTATTGTATTTCAGAAACCAATAATAGTATTCCACGATATACCAAAGATAAAAAAAAATCACCAGCATTTCCAACTGTTGCCGCAGGTGAATTTTCTCATGATTGATGAGAACAGAATTCTCCATGTCCGATTTATTTCTGAGCAAAATAAAAGGGAATAAAGTTATCCCGTGAATTTTTGTATTTTTGAGCAATGAGCTGAACACAATAATCATTCAGCAAAAATAGTTTTTTCATCATCAACATTTTAACTAATGATTCAGAAAAACATCCAAGAAAAAGAAGATTTTTATTATAATGAACAAGGATATAAAGTTTTTACAGAACAATATCACTTGAAGCGAGGCTATTGCTGCAAAAGCGGATGCAAACATTGTCCGTATGGTTACGATAAGAAAACAGATACATTTAGAAAACCACTAAAAATCAATAAAAAATGAAAAAATATCTTTATGCACTGATGGCTTCTGCAGTACTGGGAGTCACTGCATGTTCCCCGTTTCAAGTACGTTCAGATTATGCTGAAACTGCCACGTTCAGTAATTATAAAACCTATAAACTTCGGATCGACGATCTGAAACTGAATGATCTGGATAAAGACAGAGTACTGAATGAAGTATCAAAACAATTGCAAACCAAAGGGCTTTCTGTTGCTGAAAATCCTGATCTGATTGTTAATGTAAAGGCGAATCATAAGAAAATCACTGACGTTCAGAATCGAACTCCGTATGGAATGTATGGTTGGGGCGGCCCTTTCGGATGGGGAGTCGGGATGAGCAGAACTTGGACTTCGCAACATAATGAAGGTGCTTTAATTATTGACCTTATCGATTCCAGAACGCAGAAACTGGTTTGGCAAGGTATCGGAAGCGGAATTTCCGTAGATGCGCCTAAAGCCAAACAAAAACAGATTCCCCAAATTGTGGAAGAAATAATGGCCAATTATCCTCCTAAAAAATAAGGAAGAAAATTAAAAAACAAATCAGGCTGCCCTAAGTGAGCAGCCTGATTTTGTTATAAGTAAGGTCTGTTTATTGTCCGCCAAGTTCTCTGATTCTTTCCTGCATCAGCTCAGGATCTGTGAGTGATTCAATTCCAAACATTGCGAGGAAAATGATCATCATCAGAATATAAAGAATACTCATGATGAGACTGATGAGTGATAGGATTTTTCCTGCTTTTAGGTTTCCGTAGTCGGAATACATTTCCGGGTTCTGCCGGTACAGTTTTTCATCTTTTCCGGCGAGATAAAGACCCACAATGGCCAATATCAAACCTACAACACCATAGGTGCAAAGACAGCCCACAAATGCTGTAATTCCCAAGATGAGTACGGCAGTTGCATTAGGTAGTTTTTGTTGATTCATAATAGTTTATTTTAAAATAGTTTGAAAAAGTTATTTCTAAAAAAATACGACCCTACCATCAGAATAGCGTTGATGAGTCCCAGAACAATCAGGAAAGAAGAATAATTTCTTTTTCTGTCCATCAAGCTCAGCACCACGAATCCTAAAAGAAGAATCAGTGTGTACACCGCAGGAAAAAGCCGAAATGCTTCTCCGAATTTTCCATCCAACACCAGCAGAAAAGCCCGTTGTGTTCCGCATCCGAAACACTCCAGCCCAAACAGCTTTTTGTTCATGCACTGCAGCATATAGTCTTCAGCAGCCATCGGTTTCCTTTTTTTTCAATTCAATAATACGATAATTTCGGGAATCTGAAAACTATTTCTTTGCCCGTTCATACTGTTTTGGGAAGAAGCATTCCTCATGGGTTTCCAAGGCTCCTTTAATAGCGAGATACGGGTTTCTGAGAATTTCCCGCGCCACAAAAATAAGATCGGCATCACCTTTTTGTAAAATTTCTTCAGCCTGTTTTACTTCGGTAATCAAACCAACGGCACCAGTCGCAATACCTGCTTCCTTACGGATTTTCGCAGCAAAGGGAACCTGATATCCGTCAAAAACCGAAATTCGGGCTCCATGAATATTTCCGCCACTGGACACATCCACAAGATCGACTTTTTTTTCTTTCAGCAATTGGGCCAGCTTCACACTATCGTCCAGATCCCAGCCATTTTCGGCATATTCCGTTGCAGAAATTCGGACAAACAAAGGATGATTATCATCCAAAACTTCATTCACAGCCTCTACAACTTCCAGCAAAAAACGGCATCTGTTTTCAAAACTTCCGCCATATTCATCGGTTCGGTTATTGGACAAAGGCGATAAAAACTGATGCAACAAATATCCGTGAGCTGCGTGAATTTCAATCACATCAAATCCTGCGTTTACTGCTCTTTGCGCAGCTTCTTTAAATTTTTGAACCAGACCATTAATTTCTTCGACAGAAAGTTCATGTGGAATCCGTTCGCCTTCCATATATGGTATGGGCGAAGGTGCGACGGTTTGCCAGCCTTCTTCCAGAGAAATCTGTTTTCCATTCCAGGTAGAAGCTTTCCGGCCAGCGTGAGCCAACTGAATTCCGATTTTACTTTTTGAATGCTGGTGTACAAAATCTACAATTCTCCTGAAACTTTCGGCTTGTTCATCATTCCAGATTCCGGTGCATCCGTTGGTAATCCGGCCTTCCGGAACTACGCCCGTTGCTTCTGCAATTAAGAGTCCGGTACCACCCTGAGCGCGGCTTCCATAGTGTACCAAATGAAAATCGTTAGGCATTCCTTCGATGGCAGAATACATGCACATCGGCGACATCACCCATCGGTTTTGGAGTTCGATATTTCTAAATTTTATCGGTGAATACAACATTTTTAATACGTTTAAAGAGAAACAAAGGTACGAAACATGTGTGCATAAAAAAGAGGCTCCTATTCAGAAACCTCTTTCTTCCCACGTTACCGATATTCATTTTTATTCTTAAAAATCGCTTTTTATGAGTTCAATTTTAAAATAAAAGTTATCTTTACTCTCCTACTTTTAAAAATGGAAAAAAACCTCAACATCAGATATCAGGAATTTGAAAATGATACCCAGCTGAATGCGTTGGAAAAAAAACTTTTTGCTGCCGCTTCAGCAGCCAGACTCCAGGCTTATGCACCATACTCTCATTTTTTGGTGGGCTGTGCCATTTTACTGGATAACGGTGAAATCATTTCAGGAAACAACCAGGAAAATGCAGCGTATCCGTCCGGATTATGTGCAGAACGCACCACTATTTTCTGGACTTCTGCCAATTATCCTGATGCGAAAATCAAGACGATCTTTGTTGTAGGCGCTCCTGAAAATGGTGAAACCAAATTTCCAACTCCTCCTTGCGGTGCATGCAGACAATCCATTTTGGAATATGAAAGCCAACAGCAGGAATCCATTGAAATTTATTTCTCTTCCACCTCAGGAATCATCTGCAAAACTTTTTCTGTGAAAGATTTACTGCCATTTTCTTTTGACCGTTCATTTCTTTAGTGTAAAATCCGTATCTTCGCATCAACTTTTTCAGAAAAGGGAATCACGTGCAATTCGTGAACTGTCCCCGCAACTGTAAATCACGGGATGAAAATAAGTTTATCACTTATCATCCGATTTTTCTGCTTATCAAGCCATTGTAACGATACGAGAAGGCGCAGAAAAGTGAAAGTCAGGAAACCTTACTGAAAAGCAATATATCAATACCGCTTTCGGAGGAAAAGCCTGAACTATGAAACATATCTGTTTTTTCGCCTTGCTGTTTTCAGCATTTACAACTGTCCTGCATGCGCAGGAAACTCTTATTGACACGGTGTACATCAGCGATATCCGACTGAAAGATGCCGAAAAATCACAAAAAATAATTCGCATCAGCAAAGATGAACTGCTGAATAACCCGGTCAATCTTTCGGAAGTTCTGCGTTTCCAAACGCCCTTTTACATTCGGGAAAACGGTCGCGGAATGGCAGCCTCGCCCTCGTTCCGGGGAACTACGGCACAACAAACGGCATTCTTATGGAACGGCATTCCCGTGAATTCTCTGTTTTTAGGACAAGCGGATGTCAACAATATTGGTTTGCTGAATTATGATCATATCGCTGTAAAACCCGGCGGCGGCAGCATTTCTTACGGAAGCGGTGCTGTGGGCGGAAGCGTTCATTTGAATAACAGCCTTTCTTTTAAAAAAGGTTTTAACGGAGATCTGTTTGCAGAATATGGATCTTTTGAAACCTTAAATTCCTCTGTAAAATTAAATTACAACACTGATAAAGTATCTTTCCAACTTAATACGGCTTACACGGAAAGTGAAAATGACTATGATGTTCCCGCTTTGCAATACGTAAACCGCAACGGAAAATACCGCCAACAAAGTTTTGGATTGAGCAGCGGCTATCGTTTTAATACGGGAGATGTTCTGTATTTTCATTCACAAATGAGCGATGGACTGCAGTATTTTCCTGTTTTTTTTGAAGAAGATACCAAGACAAAATACATTACGCAGGGATTCCGTTCGCTGTTGCATTGGGATCACCAAAACCAACATTTTTCCAATCATTTAAAATTAGCATTTCTTGAGGAACAGTTTCGTCATTTTGCTGATATTGAAAAAACGGAAAGCACCGGTTCCGGAGGCCAACTTTTCATGGTGAAAAATGATGCATCATGGACTCGCATTAAAAACTTGGTGTTGATTCTTCAGACTGAATTTCAACATCAGAAAGCAGAAGGCTTTCAGTCCGGAAAGAGCAATCCCAAAAGAAATTTAGGAGCTGCAGCACTTGTCGTGAAAAAACAATGGGGAAAGTCGATATACACTGAAGGAGCCATTCGCAAGGATTTTATTGAAAACATAAACAGTCCGCTGTTGTTTTCTTTCGGATCGCAAATCAAAGCGGCACCGTTTTATACGATAAAATTGAATATTTCCAAAAACTTCAGAATTCCCACGTTTAACGATCTGTATTGGGAACCCGGAGGAAATCCCGATCTGAAACCGGAACATTCTGTGCAAATTGAATTGGGGAATGAATTTCAGTATAAAAATTTCACTCTGGAAATCGTTCCGTATTATCTGCGCGTTTCGGATATGATACAATGGATGCCGGGAAATACGATCTGGACGCCTTTCAACACCAATGAAGCAGAAAGCTACGGCGCGGAAATTTATGGTAATTTTTTTGCAAAAATCGGCGATCATCAGCTGAAGCTCAAATCGGCTTACACCTACACCCAATCCAAAGATCTGGAAACCCAAAAATCATTGATGTACGTTCCGCAACATAAATTTTCAGGTACCGCCTCTTTCATGACGAAGTTCGGAAGTATTTTCTTACAGGGAATGTTTACCGGACTAACCTTCACCTCTACCGATGAAAACAGGAGAACTGCGCTGAACCCTTCTACGGTAATCAATGCAGGAGTTCAGATCACGCTGAGTCCGCATTTGCAACTCGGCATCAGAGCCAATAATATTTTCAACGAAGTGTACCAAACCAGCCAACATTACCCGATGCCGTTACGGAATTTCGGGATAAGTCTCAGAAGCCAATTTTAAAACCTTATACAATGAAATTTTCAAAATTAATTACTGTAGGCCTTGCCTTAACTGCCATTTTCATGACTTCCTGCGAACGACATGATCCCGAAGATGAAACACCGATTTCCGGCTATGAAAACGGAATTCTTATTACCAATGAAGGCGGGTTCAGCACACCAACTGCCAGCGTTTCTTTCCTTTCCAATGATTTTTCTGTAAATGAAAGTGATATTTTCGCGAAAAACAATAACAGCGAAAAACTCGGAAATGTACTGCAAAGTATCAGTTTCAAGGGAGATTTGGCTTATTTAGTGGTGAACAAGCCTTCCAAAATTGAAATCGTGAACCGGAATAATTTTCAGAAAACAGGAACCATCACCACGAATTTGGATCAGCCTCGATATATCGCTTTTCACGGAAATCACACGTATGTTACCAACAACAATTTTTATGATGTGAAAAAAGTAAGTGTTTTCGATGCCGGAAATCAGTTTGTAAAAGACATTCACTTTCCGCGTTATGCTGATAAAATTACTTCTTCGGGCGGATATATTTATGTTCAGACGGACGGTGTAGATTACACTCCGAATGAAGTTCCGACCGGACATACCATCAGCAGAATTAACCCGGCCAACAATGAAGTGGATAAGGAGATTATCCTCACTGATAATGCGCCGATCCGGGATATGGTTTCTGATCAGAATTTCGTGTATGTGCTGACTTCTGACGATCAGAATACGTATCTGTACACCATCACAGCAGATTCTGGATTTTTCAATAAAACCCAGTTTTCCGGGATTACTCAGGCCAGAAATCTTGCTTTGGATCAGGGAAAAATCTATTTCTTTACGGGCGACAATACCGTTCATGCGGTTACCGGAAACAGTAGTGCGCCGTTATTTCATACCAACAGTTCTGCGTATGTTTACGGATTTAATGTGATTGGCCAGAATGTTTTTATCTCAGAACCCTCTTTTACTTCCGACAGTACGGTGAAGATTTTTAATCTTTCAGGAGCATTGGTGAAAACCCTGAGCACGGGAATTGGAACGAATGGATTTTATAAGAATTAGAGAGAAAGAAAAAAGAAGATAGAGAATTAGAGAAAAGACTGTAAACAGATTTACGTTTTGAAGCTGTGTTAATTTTCAGGAATTGACGGACATTGCCAAAGTTTTGAACTTTGGCAATGTTGTTAAAATTCAAGAATTACTTCTCACCCGATGCAAAAACGCTGTTCAGCAACCAAGTGATGAAAGACAGGGCAATGCTGAAGATAAAAGCCCACCAAAACCCGTCGATTTGCATGCCGTCAACAAAATACTCGGCCATCAGAATGACGATCGTATTGATGACCAAAGCGAAAAACCCAAGTGTAAGAATAGTAAAAGGAAGTCCGAACAATTGGAGTATCGGTTTCACCACAACGTTCAGAATGCCCAAAACGATGGCAAAAATAATTGCTGTAGAAAAACTATCAAAATGAACGCCTGTTAGAAACTTCGTCAGCCCGAAAGCTACAACAGCCGTGATTAATAATCTCACTATAATTCCCATAAAACAAATTTTTTAGAAATTAAAGATAAGAAGAATCGGAATATCCACAAAATGAAATGAAGCCCTTAAAAAAAACACTTCGGAAAGCATTTTTCAATCAGGGCTTCAGTTAAGTTTTCATGGTTGTGTTTTATGCAAAATTATATTTAATCAGTTCCCCGCACAATAGCTAGATGTAGTCATTTTTCTTATTTTTTTATGAAACCAAGGTACTCAATGATGAG
This sequence comes from Chryseobacterium lacus, assembly GCF_003336205.1. Lineage (GTDB taxonomy): Bacteria > Bacteroidota > Bacteroidia > Flavobacteriales > Weeksellaceae > Chryseobacterium_A > Chryseobacterium_A lacus. Next base: position 278,852 of record NZ_QPIE01000004.1, on the reverse strand, counting down.
TTCGGTAAGTCTCTCTTTCGTTTTGAAATCCCAACTTTGGTAGCATCGTGAAGTAAAATTCCGTACCTTTGTATGATGGAAGAAATGGTAGTTTTAGTCTCGGAAAACGATGAAGTTTTAGGGCAAATGGAAAAGATGGCGGCTCACGAAAACGGTATTCTTCACCGTGCATTTTCCGTTTTTTTATTTAATGATAATGGCGAAATGCTACTTCAAAAGCGTGCCGCCCGTAAATACCATTCGCCTGGACAATGGACTAATGCCGTCTGTTCACATCCCAGAATTCAGGAAACCTTTCTGGAAGGCGCGAAACGACGCATGATGGAAGAAATGGGAATAGAAGCTGAAATAGAAGAAAAATTTCATTTTATTTACAAGGCTGAAGTAGGAAACGGACTTCTGGAACATGAACTGGACCGCGTGTTTGTAGGCACTTACAACGGCTCTTTCCGGCTGAATCCTGATGAAGTGGAAGCAGTACGCTATATTTCTATGGACGACCTGGAAATGGAAATGAAAGAACATCCGGAACATTTCACCGAGTGGTTCAAAATTATTCTGAAAGAATACCAACATCATTTGTAACCTCTGATAACGAACAAATTTTATAAAAAATGAAAAGAACACCCTTATTCAACAAACATGTCTCTCTGGGAGCGAAAATGGTTCCTTTTGCAGGATTCGAAATGCCGGTACAATATTCCGGACTTACTGAAGAACATTTCGCAGTTCGGGAAAAAGCCGGACTTTTTGATGTTTCGCACATGGGACAGTTTTTTATTGAAGGTCCGGGTGCCAAAGACCTGCTGCAATATGTAGCCACCAATAATGCTGATGCCCTGAAAGACGGCAAAGCGCAATATACTTGTCTTACCAATGAAAATGGTGGAATTGTAGACGACTTAATCGTGTACAAAATAGCCGATGAAAAATATTTTGTCGTGGTGAACGCCTCCAATATTGATAAAGACTGGAATCATATCAACAACCACAATACTTTCGGAGCTATTATGACCAATGCTTCGGACGAGATGTCGCTGCTCGCGATTCAAGGCCCGAAAGCGACGGAAATTCTTCAGAAACTCACCCCGGTTCAGCTTCAGGATCTTCCGTATTATCATTTTACCATCGGTGAAGTTGCTGGTATACAGGATATTATTATCTCCAACACAGGATATACAGGTTCCGGAGGTTTTGAAATTTATTTTAAAAATGAAGACGCGGAAAAACTCTGGGACGAACTGATGTCAGCGGGCGAAGAATTCGGAATGCTACCTTGTGGACTGGGTGCCAGAGATACGCTGAGACTGGAAAAAGGATTTTGCCTGTACGGAAATGACCTGGACGACAACACTACTCCACTGGAAGCCGGTCTGGGCTGGATCACGAAGTTTGACAAGGATTTTGTGGCAAAAGATATTTTAGAAAAACAAAAATCCGAAGGTGTGACGAAAAAATTGACCGGTTTTGAAATGCAGGAAAAAGCCATTCCAAGAAACGGCTATCCTGTAGTAGATGCCGAAGGAAAAACCATCGGGAAAGTAACCTCGGGAACGATGTCGCCGATGAAGAAAACGGGAATCGGACTGGCATATCTGGACACTGATTTCACGAAAGTTGGAACTGAAATTTTCATCCAAATCCGCAACAAGAATATCCCGGCGCAAGTGGTGAAGCCGCCGTTTGTATAGTGTTTTTGCAACCAATATAAAAAGTCAGGCTGAAATGTGGATTCAGCCTGACTTTTTTTTAAGAATATTAAAAATTATTTCACTTCTATTCTTTTAATATCTTGCATTGCAATTTCTTTCTTTGGCACTGAAACGTTCAGAATTCCATTTTCGTAAGATGCTTCTATGTTGTCAATGTCTACAGATTCTGGAAGCGTAAATGAACGGCTGAAAGAACTGAAATTAAATTCGCGCTTGGTAAAAAATCCCTGCTCGTCTTTCTCTTCTGTTTCCGATTTGTTCTCGCTGGAAATCGTAAGTATATTCCGGTCAATACCAATATTAAAATCTTCCTTTTTCATTCCCGGCGCTGCAACCATAATCTGATAGGCACTGTCTTCTTCTTTAACATTCACTGAAGGCATCGTGAATCCAGATTCTAAAAATCGTTTGCCGAAATCAAATACATCTTTTGTGAAAAAATCATCAAAAAAACTGTTTCTTCTGATTAATTGGTTCATAGCAATTGTATTTTAAGGTTAAACATTATTGAATTTTATTCTTACTTCAACAAAGCTAATGCCTTCTGAGTTTTTGTGACAAAATTTCATACGATCCCTGTCAATCAGCACATTATGTCATAATACGAGAAAAACTGATACCCAAATTGAGTGAAATTTTGACTTGCTTTACCCCAATTAGAGTTCAGTTTTTGTTATTAAAGATGATAAATCGAATGTTTAATCCTTTTCTTTTAGTTCAAAAATTTCATTGACAGTTGTGTTAAAGACCATTGCTATTTTAATGGCCAAAACTGTGGACGGAACATACTTTCCGGATTCTATTGAGTTGATCGTTTGCCGGGATACACCGGTTCTGTCAGCCAATTCCTGCTGTGTCATGTTCCATTTCGCACGTACTTCACGAATGATATTACTCAACAACATCCAATTCCCTGTATCTGATGAAAATTACAATATTCGTCGATAAATAAGTGATAAGCAAGGCTGTAGCCGAATTATAAAATTGCAGATCTTCGTCAAGAAAAAAATTAAAAATTCTTCCTGCTACCACTGTAAATGCAACAATATAAAAAGAGTACGCCCATGCCGTCAGCCTAATTCTTATCAGCCGTTCGTCCTCTATTTTTTCTTTCGAAAAGTTAAAAAGAAACAAACCTCCCAAAAGCAAGATCTTTACAATTTCATATTCATCATCAAAATTCAAAATTTGAGTCTGAGTTTGAATTATAAACAAAAGTATAGCGGATATGAAAATACCAGCCCCGATAATTTTACAATAATTTGGAAAAAGATAAATTTTGGTTTTCATTCTAAATTAAGTTTTCGATATGTCAAATATACTTTACATTTTTTAAAGTGAGAAAAATTTTCTTAGTCAAAAATTCTCACTGAAATACAATAAAGATTTTTAAAATTTGTATAATATTATAAGCAGATTTTCCTGCTATTTTTGACCTTAAAATATTTCTTATGAAAATTAGAAAAGGATTAATACCGATGATAGCCGCAAGCTTACTATTGGCTTCTTGTGAAAAAAAAGTTGTAGTACAGGATCAAACCGGAAATGAAACTTCTGTTTCCGATGCACCGAACACGACCATTTCAAACAATGAAACTGTGCAGCGGGAAGATTTGCCTGAGCCTGTAAAATCGTTTGTCGATAAGCATTATGCAGGAACCGGAGTTGCTCATTATGAGTTGAAAACAATTCCTGCGATGGGCGACCGTTATGAAGTAAAAATGAACAACGGAGCCGAAATTGATTTTGACAAAGACGGTAACTGGGAAGAAATAAAAGACGGTCAGGGTGTTCCCGATGCTTTGGTTCCGCAGAATATTCTCTCTTATGTTCAGCAGAATTATCCGGGAATAAAAATTAAATCCATTGACAAGGACAAGAATAAAATAAAAGTGGATCTTCTAAACGATATAGATCTCGAGTTTGATTCCAATGGAACTTTTATCCGAATCGACAAATAGGATCAACTTCAGTTGAAAGCCTTAACTTCCAATAAAAATGCCTCTGCACTGCACTGCTGAGGCATTTTATTTTTAGTTTCAATATCTTCCTTTTAAAGATTAATTACTGAAAATATTCTACTCCGTTTTTGAAAATATTATGGTAATTCGCATCTGGAATATTTTTGATCAATCCATTTGAGAAACGTTCAGGATGAGCCATTCTGCCATATATTTTCCCATTGAGAGAAGTAATTCCTTCAATTCCAAACAGAGAATTATTAGGATTAAACGGCATTCCGTGAGCGATATTTCCGTCAAAATCTACATATTGTGTTGCGATTTGCCCGGCTTTATATAAGTTTGTCAAAACTTCTTCCGACGCTACAAATCTCCCTTCTCCGTGTGAAATCGGAACCGTAAAAATTTGGTCTTTCATTCCTTTTAGCCAAGGTGAATCATCATTAACAACTTTCACATTCACCATCTGGGAAATATGCCTCCCAATAGCATTATGAGCCAGAGTAGGTGCATTGGCATCCAAATCGCGGATTTCACCGAAAGGCAATAAACCGGATTTTACCAAAGCCTGAAAACCGTTACAGATGCCGAGAATCATTCCGTCTCTTTCGAGAAGCTGATGAACGGCTTCTTTCATTTTTTCATTTTTCAAAACATTGACGATGAATTTAGCCGAACCATCCGGCTCGTCACCCGCTGAAAAACCACCGGAAAAAACGAGAATCTGTGATTGATTAATTTCCTTCACCCAAAGATTGATACTTTCTGACAATAAGTGATGGTTCAGATTGATCAAAGGAACACTATGAACGTCGGCACCTTCTTTTCTGAAAGCGTTCTGGGTTTCATATTCACAATTGGTTCCCGGGAAAATCGGTGCAAAAACCCGTGGTTTCGCAATGCCGTGTTTTTTGATGAAAATATTTCGTGGTTGCGTAAAATTGAGTTTCTCATCAATATTCAGAACGATTTTTTCTTTTTCTTTGGTGGAAAACAGTTCTTCAAAAGTGGATTTATTCACCTTAAGCAAATCATTGATTTTAAAAGCAGAAGCATTAATTTTCAGAAGAGAAGAATCATTAACATTTCCAATTTCCTGAAGGAAACGCTGTTCCAAAACCGTTTCGGATTCAATAATCAAACTGCCAATATTTTTATTTAAAAGAAGATTTTCTTCCAGCGAAATTTCAGCGCCCAAGCCATTTCCGAAAGCCATCTTTGCAATAGCCACCGCAACACCTCCGTCTTTTACCGTTTTCACGGAAACAATTTTCTTCGCTGTAATATTTTCATAAATGAAAGAGAAGATTTCTTTCATACTTTCATAATCCGGAAGGCCGTTTTCCTGCGGTTGATGATGGAATAAATAAATTTTGTTTCCTGTTTTTTTAAATTCCGGGGAAATGATATTTTCTTTTTCGCCTTGCGCACAGGCGAATGAAATCAAAGTTGGTGGTACGTTCAGCTCCTGATACGTTCCGCTCATCGAATCTTTTCCGCCGATAGCCGCCAATTCAAGATTCATTTGGGCATCATAAGCTCCCAGAAGAGAGGCCAATGGTTTACCCCATTTCTGTGGATTGGTTCCCAGTTTTTCAAAATATTCCTGAAAACTCAAACGAATGTTTTTATAATCGCCACCCATCGCCACAATTTTCGAAACACTTTCTACGACGGCATTTGCAGCACCAATCATTGAGTTTTCTGATGACAAATCCGCATCAAATCCCCAACTTGCCAGAGAAACAGTTTCTACATTTTCCGCATTCAGTACAGGCAGGGTTTGCACACTTCCTTCCATCAATGTTTCCTGAAATTTCCCACCGAAAGGCATCGCCACAGTAGTTCCGCCCACCGAAGCGTCGAACATTTCATGTAAACCTTTCTGTGAAGCCACATTTTTATCTGCTAATAACGCAAGGAAATTATTTTCGTTAAAAGAAATTTCATTTGACTTAATGCTTTGTAAATGAGATACTTCAGCAGATTGAGACTTAGCACATCCGTTGGTATCAAGAAATTCGCGTCTTAAATCCACAATTTTATTTCCACGCCAGAAGATTTGCATTCTGCCGCTATCGGTCACTTTTGCAATCTCAAAAGCGTAGATATTTTCTTTCTCGCAAAACTCGATAAACTGTTCTTTATCAGCAGCGGAAATGACCACTGCCATTCTTTCCTGAGATTCGGAAATGGCCAATTCCGTTCCGTTCAGTCCTTCATATTTTAAAGGAACCACATCAAGGTTGATTTCCAAACTGTCGGCAATTTCGCCGATGGCTACAGAAATGCCGCCTGCTCCAAAATCGTTGGATTTTTTAATTAATCTGGTTACTTCAGGGTTTCTAAAAAGCCTTTGAATTTTTCTTTCTTCTACAGGATTTCCTTTCTGAACTTCTGTAGAAAGCGTATGAATAGAGGTCTCGTCCTGTTCTTTCGAACTTCCTGTTGCTCCGCCAACACCGTCTCTTCCTGTCGCTCCGCCGAGAACAATGACCACATCGCCCGGTTCAGGTTTCTCCCGTTTAACCCAATCTTTCGGCACGGCTCCGACGACGAAACCCACTTCCATTCTTTTGGCTTTATAACCTTCGTGATAAATTTCGCTTACCAAAGTCGTCGCCAATCCAATCTGATTTCCGTACGAAGAATATCCGTTCGCCGCCTGTTTCGTAATTGTTCTTTGAGGAAGTTTGCCAGGTAAAGTTTCAGAAATGGGTTCCAAAACATTGCCCGCACCGGTCAACCGCATCGCCTGATAAACATACGCTCTTCCCGACAAAGGATCCCGAATAGCACCACCCAAACACGTGGATGCACCACCAAAAGGCTCAATTTCAGTTGGGTGATTATGCGTTTCATTTTTGAAAAGCAGGTACCAAGGTTCTTTTTTTCCGTCGTATTCAGCCTCTATTTCTACTGTACAAGCATTTATTTCATCGGAAATTACCAGATTTTCCAGTTTTCCGGTTTTATATAAATATTTTGCAGCTATAGTTCCTAAATCCATCAGAGAAACCGCTTTGTGTTCTCTCCCCAAAAACGTCCTTTTCTCCTGATAATCAGCGAAAATTTTCTCTAAAGTTTCTTTATAAGGCCCTTCAAATTTAATGTCCGTTAACGCCGTTTCGAAAGTCGTGTGCCTGCAGTGATCGCTCCAATAAGTATCCAGAACTTTCAGTTCAGTTTCAGTTGGATTTCTTTTTTCAGATTTAAAATAATTCTGAATATGTTCCAAATCATCCAAACCAAAAGCAAAACCGTGTCTATGAAAAAAATCGCGGAGCTGGTCTTCAGTAAAATCAATAAAACCATCGTGAGTGATGACCGGATCGGGGGTTCCTTCTGCAGGAATTTCTAAAACTGATAAATCTTTTTCCTGACTTTCCACTTTGTTAATCAGCAGATCTTTAATTTTTACCAAATCATTTTCTGAAATTCCAAAAAGTTCGATGAGTTTTCCGCTTCGAACCTGCGACTGACTGTTTTCTGTGAGGAGAACGATACACTGCTCGGCCGAATCGGCACGTTGATCGTACTGTCCCGGTAGGTATTCTGTTGCAAAATGCGGCTCTTTCGCCGGATTTTCTTCGTGCAGAATATCAGTAACCGGATCCACAAAAGTACTGTTGACCACCTTGGCAAACTCAGCTTCATTCAGCCCAAAAATGTCATAAACATTATAGACTTTGGCGTTCTGAATGGCAGGAACGATATTCTTTATTTCATTAAGAACTTGTGGACTTTCAACATCGAAAATTCCTTTTTTTTCTACGAAAATTCTTTTGTTCATTATATTATTTTAAACGCCAGGTGCGCAAATATTTTCATTAATTATTGATCTGTTAAGATCGCAAAGTCTGCCTTAGAGCAGAACATCAGTGTCCTTTATTTCAAAAATGTTTCCGCTCAAAACTTATACTTTTAAACTTAGAAAAAATGCAGACAAAACCGCCTGCATCATTTTTATACTTTTAATTCTGCTTCCAAGCCGATTTCGCTGGAATACTTTTCCAGAATTGGCTGGGCTTCATTTTTAATAAATTCCTCAGTTTGAATGGGCGCGAAACCAATGAAATTTTTGGGATCGAGCACCTCCATGATTTTAGATTTTTCCATTTTCAGGGAATTGTCGTTCATGATTCGTTCAATCAAATCATTTTCCTTGCCTTCTATTTTCACTTTTTTGCTGGCTTCCATGCTGTGAATCCGGATAATTTCGTGAATTTCCTGTCGGTCGCCGCCGGCTTTCACTTCTTCCATAATGATGTATTCGGTAGCCATAAATGGAAGTTCATCCATAATATGTTTGTTGATGCGGTTTTCGTACACTACAATTCCGTCCATTATATTATTCCAGATCAGGAGAATGGCATCGATGGCCAAAAACGCCTGCGGAATGGTAAGTCTTTTATTGGCTGAATCGTCTAACGTTCTTTCAAACCATTGCGTAGAAGCGACCATTGCGGAACTTGACGACAAAGACATCACGAATTTTGCCAACGCTCCGATTCTTTCAGAACGCATCGGATTGCGCTTGTATGCCATTGCAGAGGAACCGATCTGGTTTTTTTCGAAAGGTTCTTCAATTTCTTTTAAATTCTGCAAAAGCCGAAGGTCATTGGAAAATTTATGTGCTGACTGTGCTATATTGGAAAGCAATGCCACCACTTTTGCATCAATTTTTCTATCATACGTTTGTCCCGAAACGCCAAAAACTTTTGGAAAACCAAATCTCGCTGAAAGTTCCTTATCCAAATGTTTTATCTTAGAATAATCCCCATTGAACAGCTCAAGAAAACTCGCTGCAGTTCCGGTGGTTCCTTTCACGCCGCGGAATCTTAACGTTTCAAGAAAAAATTCAAGTTCTTCAAAATCCAAAATGAGAGACTGAAGCCAAAGTGTGGCTCTTTTTCCAACGGTAGTAAGCTGTGCCGGCTGAAAATGCGTGAATCCCAACGTGGGCATATCTTTATATTGAATGGCAAAATCTGAAAGTTTTTTGATCACGTTAACCAATTGTTTTCTCACAATCAGCAATCCGTCGCGCATCTGAATCAGATCGGTATTATCACCTACGAAAGCGGAAGTTGCCCCCAAATGGATGATACCTTTCGCAGAAGGTGCTACATCTCCGTAAGCGTGAACGTGTGCCATCACATCATGGCGGAATTTCTTTTCATATTCTGCAGCTTTACCATAATCAATGTTTTCTGCTTGGTCTTTCAGTTCCTGAATCTGTTCCGAAGAGATATTCAGTCCGAGATCTTTCTCGATTTCGGCAAGCGCAATCCAGAGTTTTCTCCAGTTGCGGAATTTATTTTCGGGCGAGAAATTATAGAGCATTTCCTCACTTGAATAGCGTTCTTCAAGGGGGTTTTTGTAGGAATTCATTTTCATTTTGCTTTTACAGCACAAATTTAAGATTTTTTTAATGATCCTGAAAGCCGCTGAAACATATCCGCCTCTCATTTTGGCGCAAAATTTGACTCGCATATTCCTGAGTTAAATCTTATATTATGAAAAAGATCATTATTTCCGCAGCGCTTTTATTAGGTTCTACAACATTCATCACCACTTCCACGCAATCCTGTATGACACTGGCCACTTCCAGCGTTGGTTTATCCATCATTAAACAAGTATTGCTTGGAGGAATTAATTCCGCAGCAGGAATTTTCAGTAACAAACAAGCTTTTCTACAAAATGATCTGATTATAAAAGCATTACCTTCAAACCTAAGGAGTATTTACAATATGTTGGATTCTGTGGCTCCCGGTCTCGCGGCTCAGGGAAAAAATTATATCGCTGAAGCTGCAGTTTATACTGTAAATACCTCCACTCCCATCCTCAGAAACGCTGTTAACAGCCTGAATGCTAACGATGTCACCCGAATAATGCAGGGCCAGGACGGCATTGCCACGCAAATTCTCCGTGAAAAAACTGAACAACAACTCGTACAGGCGATTATGCCACAGGTAGATGCTAAACTGAACGAATTCGGAATTGTAAGAAGCATTAATATGGCACTTCAGGGAACTAATTTATTGGGAACTTTATTAGGAAATCAAAGCAGTTCAAATCTCGGAAGCAACGGTCTCAGCAGGCTGGCTTCTGAACAAATGGTGAATGGAATGTTCAACATTATTGAGCAGCATGAAAAGCAAAATCGGGCTTCCATGTTACGCGCATTCAGCGGAGCAGCAAATAAATAATTTTCTTCTATTCTACATAAAATGAAGCCACCGAGAGGTGGTTTTTTATTAAAAAAAAGCCAGACTGAAAGTACATCAGCCTGGCTCCAGAGAATAAAAAAAAGAAAATTAAGGTATTGATGTCGGCAGCTGAACCTCAAAAGATTCTGAAGCCGTAAAGGTTTTTCCGTAACGGTCGGTAGCGCGTACTTCTACAGTATGTCTCCCCACGGCAAGATCTCTCGGAAATGCGGCATTCCAAACATGAGAAGAAAGTTCCGGATTCGACGGCCTGCGACCAGCAGGAAATTTCTCCATAGCATCCCACTCAAAAACGGAAAGCATATAGGCAGGATCGAAGGTATTCACAAAATTCATTTTTTTCCAATCGCCACCATTAATGCGGAACTCTACAATATCTTTTTCACTTCCGGTGAAAAAATTGGCATACAAGCGCGCGGAAGTTCGTGACTGAGGAATGACTTTGGGAACATGAAATTGAATCATGAAATCCTCAGGTTTTCCGGCAACTTTATACTGTACTTCGTATTGATTATTTTTAAAACTGACATAGGAATATCCACGGTAAGTACCATCGCGCATAACGGATAACGGAACTCCCGTTTCATCCACAGTTCCGGAATACCAGTCGCCGGAAGTGGTTCCCATATTCAGTTCGTGCAACTCGCCATCTCCGTTCCAGCCTTCCTGTTTTCCGTAGAAAATCTGGCGTTGCTTGTGCGTATGTGCGGACATCATGAGGACATTTTTGAAAGGTTTCAATAATTCAAAAAGCTGATTACGGTCTTCCAGCCGGAAATGATCATCACCGGCACGTTCTGCCATCAGTTGAATATGAAAGGAAACAACAACAAGTTTATTTTTATCAACATGTTTAAGATTATTTTCAATAAATCTCAATTGGTCTTCCCGGAAACCGCCCCAATATCCTTTATGATCGCGCGGATCCGGATACAGAATGTTATCAAGTATCATGAAATGGACATTTCCATAATTAAAAGCATAATTTGCCGGGCCGAAGTTAGCCTCGAAAGTTTCATCAGAATGGCGGTCTTCTTTCGCTTCATAATTCATATCATGATTTCCCATTACGTTATACCAAGGTAAGCCGAGTTCTTTCACAGCGTGAATGTACGGCTGATGAAGATCAAGATTATCCCCTACCAAATCTCCAAGACTGATCCCAAATACTGCATTTTTTCTGTTGTTTTTCACTTCATTGATAATACCACGTCTGAAATAATCAATTTCTTTCAGGTTGTACGGTTGCGGATCTCCAAAAACGATAATTCTGAAGTCTTTATTTTCTGTGTTACGGTACAACGGAAAATTGACCTCAGCAGGTAATTTTCCTGTAGGCGCAGTTCCTTTGTACTGAAAATGAGTCGGCGAACCATGAGGTTTATGATGATAATAGAATTTCGGCAACTTATTTTCGTTTACCGGAGTTGCATAGTTTTCAGGTTTAATAACAAAAACGGTGGCATCATCCGAAACCGGCAGAAGGTATTTCCCGTTTTGGTCTGTCAATATTACATCAACACCGTTGGAAACTGCTACATTGGCGATTCCTTTTTCGCGGCGGTCTTTGATGGAATTTTTGTTGCTGTCCTCAAAAACGTATCCCGTAACAGTTTGTTGTGCCGAAAAAAACCCAGACAGCACCAGGGAAGTGAGGATTATAAATTTACTTTTCATTTTTTAAATTTTTAAGTTCATCAGGAATATCTGTTGTAATGAACTGTATTCCCAGACTTTTCAATTGTTGATATGTTTTTTGGTCATTCACAGTCCATGCATTGGTTACCAAACCCAACTTTTGAGCTTCGGCCAACCAGTGAGGATTTCTTTCAGTAAGAATTCGGTGATGGTAATCTAAACCGTCTAATCCGGCTGCTTTCAGTTCTGCGGGCGAAAGTTCACCATTCAGGTACAACACGACAGCATCCGGCATTTCTTTCTTCAGAACTTTACAAATATTGAGGCTGAATGAAATAAATTCGCACTGCGCTTCCATGTTTAGTTCCCGTATGATTTTAACGGCTTGTTTTGCCATTTGAATTTCTCTTTCAGCAGATTTTTCCGGCTTCAGTTCCACGATCATTTTCATATCCGGAACTTTTTTTCCCTGTTCCAGATATTGCCGAAATGTGGGAATATATTCGCCATTTTTTAAAGTAAGATGTTCTAGATCCTGATAATGATTTTCAGCAATCAAAATTCCGTTAATATCTTCATCATGATTGATCATTAATACACCGTCTTTGGTCATCCGAACATCAAATTCAGATCCGTAAACGCCCAGCTGTTGCGCATTTTTAAGAGAAGAAATGGAGTTTTGAGCCGAGTTTTCTGTTTTCCAGAATCCACGGTGCGCAATCAGCTGAGTGTTTTGAGCATGCATAACCGAAATAATGAACATCAAAATTACGGATAGTATTTTCATGGATATTTTCAGGGTTTGTTCCACCACATTTTTGAATTAATATCATCGCCGCCCAATTTTTGTACAGCAGCGTTGTAATTTTCAGTATTCATCACTCTAGGTTGTGTAGGATACAGCATTCTTTGCGGCATATTTCCGCCGTTCAGCAGTCCGCCGTTGTTCGGTAAAACAGGATATCCCGTTCTACGCTGCTCGTACCATTGCTGATGATCAACAAAGAAAAGGGCAACATATTTCTGAAGCATGATTTGCTCTAAAGTTCCGTTATAGGCGACAACAGGATTCGCAAAATAATTCGCGGGCATCGTATTCCCCCATTCTTCCAGCGTAGCTTTCACGCCGTTTTCATAATAATTTTTAGCATTTCCGGAAATGATACCTTTCAAAGCAAGTTCAGCCAAAGTAAACTGGAGTTCTGCATAAGGATAGACCAGAATTTTGAGGGGAGCTTTGGCCAGATTTTGATTCATATTGGAAGGTTGATAATTGAAAACAGTTCCCAAAGCATATCCTGCAGGCGCACCTTCATAACCGATATTTGGATACGGCGCAACATTACTTTTGGCTTGTGTAAAAAATTTGGAAAGCCTTGGATCCTGATTATTTTTTAAAGTATTGACAAAAAATTCTCCGGCAGCACGATAAGATGTAAAATCCTGAGGACGGGCAATAGGCGGAAGATAAGGCGCAACTCCGGATACTGAAATTACGACACCGTCTGCGATATTTTCAAAGATTGGATATTTCACCGGATCGTTCACAATTTGCTGGATTCTCGCATGCACATCCACTTCTCCGTTTCGGTTCAGAATTCTGGTAAGAAGCCTGAGGGAAAGAGAATTGGCAAATTTTTTCCACTTGATCATATTGGCTGCCGAAGCGTGTCCCTGGAAGAAAAGATCAGGTTCAGAAAGTGCTTTAGTTGTATCAAAAAGATCATTCGCTTCCCTTAAATCGTTCAGGAGAGTAACGTAAATATCTTTCTGGTTGTCGAATTTTGGTTTCATAATATCTTCTTCCAGCTTTAATGCTTCGCTGAAAGGAACATCGCCGAAAGCGTCCGTTAGATTTGAATAAATCCAGGCATTCATTACCTTAGCAATTGCCTGATAATTAGGATTATTTTCTTTAACTGCGAAATCGTTCATTTCCTTGGCTTGTTTCAGCCATTTATAACTGGTATTCCAGAAACCGGCACCGGTACCTTCCGTGAAATAATAACGGCTCACGGTATTTCCCTCGTTGGGGAAAGGAATGGCGACTTGCATGATTTGAAAAGTAAAATCATCGGCACGGTTGTATCCATACGAACCCATTTCGTACTGTAAAGGAGCCAGCATGCTTCCGGCAGTAGGGCTGACAATTTTGCTGGTATCTGTATTGATTTCCTCAAAAGTCCGGGAGCAAGACTGCACAGCAAGAACAGTAGCGGCAACGAGGCTTATGTTGATGAAAAGCTTTTTCATTTTTTATTTCTTTTTTTAGAATTTTACATTAATTTGAAAACCGATGGTTCTGGCAGAAGGCAACTGGCCAATTTCTACACCAGGCGTAATGGTACTGTTATCCAAGGTGGCAACTTCAGGATCAAACATCGGGAACTCTGTCCACATCCACAGATTTTTTCCAAATAAAGCTAAGGTCAGTTCAGTCATTCTTAGTTGCTTCGTGATATTTTTCGGGAATGAATACGCAATTCTGGCATCACGAAGCTTGATGAAAGAAGTGTCGAAAGTATTGGTTTCTATGTTGGCTCTGCGGTAATAATCACCGTAATATGAAGCTACAGTTACGGATTTGGTATTGGGGCTGTAAGAACCGTCTGGATTCTGTACTACACCTTCGCCTACCATCATTCCGGTGTCGCTTCTTCCATTCAACGTGTGAGTCAGCTTGCCTTGTTCGGACATTTTGTGATGGGTTTGGGAATAAGCCATTCCGCCATACTGCCCGTCGAAAGAGAAACTTACCTGTACATTTCCGAATCTAAAATCATTTTGAAATCCTGCGCGCCATTTCGGAAAAGCGTTTCCAACTTTTTCAATATTAGCAGGCCTTGCTGTTAATCCGTTGTCACCAAAAACCACTTGTCCGTCGGGAGTTCTTACGAGTTTAAAGCCATACATATCTCCCAAAGATCCACCTACTTCTGCATTGAAATACACAACGCCGGCTACTGTGCTCATGGTGTACGGTTCATTGTTAAATTCTGCGGGCAGCGACATGATCTGGTTTTCGTTCATCGACCAATTGGCACCAATTTTCCAGCTGAAATTTTTGGTTCTTACGGGAGTGGCATCCAGCGACATTTCGATTCCTCTGTTGCGCACTTCTCCAGCATTAATCCAACGATGGGAATATCCTGTTTCATACAACGTCGGAATTCGAATAATCTGGTTTCGCGTATTATTTTGGTAAACGGTAAAGTTATAATTCAGTCGGTTGCCCAATAATCCAAAATCCATCCCTGCTTCAATATTGGTATTAATTTCCGGTTTCAAATTCGGATTAGGATACGTAGATGGCGCTGTCACAGATCCCTGAATATCAGAAAGATCATAATACTTCTCCAGCTGATAAGGCGATCCATCGATCCCTACTTTTGCCCAAGAAGCGCGGAGTTTCCAGAAATTAAACTGAGAAGATCTTAAACTGAATAAATCTGAAAGAATAAAACTGCTGCTGACGGAAGGATAGAAAAACGAACGGTTGGCGGCAGGAAGCGTGCTGCTCCAATCGTTCCTTCCCGTGATGTCTACAAATATTTTATCGTCGAAGCTCAAGGTAGTTAAGCCATAAACACTGCTCACCTGCTCATCATATGGTTTTGGAACTTTCGTAATGAGAGAAATCGCATTCGTCAGCATATAATCTCCGGGAATTTTAAGCCCTTCTGCCCGATAATCGTTCATCATATACTCATTATACCTCATACTTCCACCAGCAGAAACGGACAAACCGAATTTCCCGAAATTATTTTTATACCCGAAAAGAACATCATTATTATATTCCTGATTGGTAATAAATTGTTCTCTGTAAAAACCTTTCAGATAATTGGCAGAACTGTAAGGCCTTTTTGTGGTACGCACTTCGTTCAGGATTTCAACTCCGGATCTCAGCATCGCACTGAAGTGGTTATTAAACCGATAATCAACCGTAATATTTCCGGTAATATTTCTTTTGTCTACACCGTTCAGCATTTCATAAGCAATCAGATACGGATTATCAATAAATGATGAAAACGGATGAATCTGATCAATTTTATATTGGTCTTTTTTCCAAATTGGTTTGTACCAAGCCAGATCAATACTCGGATTCTGGAAAATCATAAAATAAGAAATCGACTGGTTGTTATACCCGGTTGCAGGCAAATTGTCGCTGTGCGTTCTGTTATAATTTAATTTTCCTGAAATTCTTAACTTATCATTGAATTGATGCGCTACTGAACCGGCAAAATTGAACCGGTCGAAGCCTGTATTGGGCATCATCCATTCATTTTCAAGATACGTAAGAGAAGTCCGGAAACTGGTTTTGTCGTTAGAACTTTCTATTGCAAGACTGTTAGAATACGTGGAACCTACTTCCCAAAATCCTTTTACATTGTCTTTGTATGGCCTCCATAACTGGCGTTCAGAACTTTGTCCTTCTAAGGTAGGATCGTATTGAAAATAATACTGCCCATTAAATTTCGGACCAAAGGCACTACTCGTTCCGCCCGTGCTGTTCCCATCCGGAGAAACGCCATAAGAATAATACTGCGGCATGGTTCCTTGTCCGTATTCATGCTGATAATCCGGCCATTTCAGCACAGAGTCAAACGAAGAATAAGAATTGAAAGTAAAGGCTATTTTTCCATTTCTGCTTTTTCCGGATTTCGTGGTGATCATCAATGCTCCGTTGGCCGCTCTGGAACCATACAAAGCCGCTGCTGATGCTCCTTTCAGCACTGTTACACTTTCTATATCGTCGGGATTAATGCTGTTCAACCCATTTCCAAGATCAATAGGAAGATCTCCTCCTGTTCCTGCACCGTAAGCTGCGGTTCCTGTTCCAGAATTCACTCTCGGGCCATCACTGAGGGGAATTCCATCAACCACAATCAGAGCATAATTATTATCCATAAACATGGATTTCTCACCGCGAAGGGTAATTCTTGCTGAACCCAACGGACCCGCTCCGGCAGTTTGTACTTTCAATCCTGCCACTTTTCCTTCCATCGATTGTGCCCAGTTGTTATTTTGGGTTTCTTCAAAAGTTTCCGAATCCACTTTTTCTGCGACATAGCCCAAAGCTTTATCCTGGCGTTTGATTCCCAATGCGGTAACAACAACCTCCTCAATAGACCGTACAGACAGTGTATCCTGTTTCTGCTGAGCCGCCATTTCTACAGTTACGGTTCCAGTAAGCACTAATGCAATAAGTTTCTGAATGTTTCTTTTCACGTTATGATTATTTTCCTGCAAAATTACCTTCTCGCTTGCAGGAAGGGTTTAAATCACCCTTAACACTTCATGAATAAACAGTAAATGTAAAATGAATAGAGTATTAACATAATACACACAAGCATGAGAATCAGCTTTGGAGAATGTTAAAAAATGTTAATGCTAATAAAATAGAAATATGCTGATTCAAGATAAGTTTTAATGTATGTCAAAACTCAATGAAAATTTTGAGAACTCTTCAAACTCAAAATTTATTCAAATTGCATGTCCATTCTGTTTAGTATTTTTGCTATCAGTATTTACTTATGAAAAACATTATTAGAATTCTTTTTTTACTGATATCCGCAGTTGCGATGGCTCAACCTTTTACACGAATGGATTCATTGAAAGGTTCGGATACTGTTTTCAGAAACTTCTGGGACGTCAGGAAATATGAACTCACAGTAGAAGTAAATTCTGATCGAAAATTCATTTGTGGAAAAAATAAAATCAGTTTTGAAATAACTAAAGATATTCAAAATCCTGTTTTCCAGATTGATTTACAACAACCGATGCAATTCAAGCCTGAGGATTCCGATTATACGAAATTTACTTTCGAAAGAGACGGGGATTTCATTTGGGTAAAAAGTAAAAAACCGTACCGAAAAGGAGATCGCGATTATTTTACCCTTCATTATTCGGGACATCCCGTGATTGCTAAAAACGCTCCTTGGGAAGGCGGCTGGGTGTTTTCTGAAGATAAAAACAGAAATCCTTTCATCAGCGTAGCTCAGGAAAGTATCGGCACTTCGGTGTGGCTTCCGGTAAAAGACATTTGGAATGATGAACCAGATGAAGGCATTATTATGCAGATTACTACACCCAAACATTTAACAGGAATTGGAAACGGGAAACTAATTTCCAAAATGCATGAGAAAGACAAAAACATTTTTGTCTGGGAAGTGAAAAACCCTATCAACACCTACTCTATCGTTCCGAATATTGGGAATTATGTTCACATTAAAGATACATTTTCAGGGGAAAAAGGAATACTTTCGCTTGAATATTGGGTGCTTTCTGAACATGTTGAGCTTGCAAAAAAACAATTCACTCAGGTGAAACCAATGCTGGAAGCTTTCGAATACTGGTTTGGGCCTTATCCTTTTTACGAAGACGGATTTAAAATGGTGGAAACGCCTTTTTTAGGAATGGAACATCAGAGTAATATCGCTTACGGAAACGGATATCAAAATGGTTATTTAGGCTCGGATTTATCGGGCACCGGTATCGGTTTGAAATGGGATTTCATTCTGGTTCATGAAAGCGGACACGAATGGTTCGGGAACAGCATTACCGCGAAAGACAAAGCCGATATGTGGATTCATGAAGCCTTTACCTCCTACTCCGAAACGTTGTTTACGGAACATTATCTGGACAAAATTTCAGCTGAAAAATATCTTCAGGGAACCCGACAGAATATTCTGAATGACAGTCCGATTATTGGGCAATATGGCGTAAGAAATACAGGAAGTACGGATATGTATTTTAAAGGAGCCAGCATGCTGCATACAATCCGGCAAATTATGGATAACGATCATAAATTCAGGCAAATGCTTCGGAAAATGAATGAGGAATTTTATCACAAAACGGTCACATCAATAGAAATTGAGAAGTTTATTTCAGAATTTTCAGGTTTCGATTTCTCGGGCGTTTTCGAGCAATACCTCAGAACTATAAAAATTCCGGTATTCGAATATTCTCAGAAAGGAAATATATTGGAATTCCGATATTCACAAGTTATTAAAAATTTGAATTTACCTCTAAAAATTAATGGAACTCAACTCATTAAACCGTCAGAAACGTGGCAAAGCGTGACTTTGGAAAGCAGCAAGGAAGTAAAATTTGATCCCAATTATTATGTTCATTATTTGAAAGTAAATCGTTAGCTGTCGTTTCGGTCTTTCAGCACAATCCTGAAAACAGAGCCTTTTCCTGTTTCCGTTTGCGCGATCTTAATATCGCCGTCATGATATTCATTCACCACGCGCTTGGCTAAACTAAGGCCCAATCCCCAACCTCTTTTTTTGGTAGAATAACCGGGTTTAAAAACATTTGCTGCTTGCCTTTTTGTCATTCCGCAACCGGTATCTTTGAAATCAATATAAATATTTTTTCCTTTTCTGTAGAGATGGATATTCAGTTCTCCTTCCCCTTTCATCGCATCTACGGCATTTTTCACCACATTCTCTATCACCCAACTGATCAGGATTCTGTTATGGGAAATTAACATTTCTTCTTCGGGAAGTTGCAATGTAAAGGCTACTTTTGTTGAAATTCTTGTCTTTAAATAATCAAAATTCTGTTGAACCGTTTCGGAAAGATTCATATCATTCAGTTCCGGAACGGATCCTATTTTTGAAAACCGCTCAGAAATAGTTTTCAGGCGTTCCACATCTTTTTCAATTTCGGAAATTCCTTCCGAATACGGATTTTCCATTCTCATGATTTCAATCCACCCGATCATGGACGAAAGCGGGGTTCCGATCTGGTGTGCTGTTTCTTTGGCAAGTCCGGCCCAAAGGAAGCCGGCATCCGTCTTTTTGATGGTGCGCAAAAACCAAAATGAAAACAGTAAATAGCTGAAAATGAACAATCCAAGCAAATAAGGCGAATATCGGAGATTGTTCAGAAGGCGGGAATTATCGTAATAAATAAACTGATTATTGCCATCGGGAAATTTTATTTCTAAAGGTTCGTAACTGCTGCTCATCCTTTGTATCAACTGTTTCAGGGCAACAGGATCATTGGCAATTTCTTCAGCAATATTCATGGAATAGCCGTATTCCAAAATAGGTTGGTGATTTTTATCGGTCACCACAATCGGAATGGTAGAATTACTTGAATAAATTTCAGGAAGAAGTTCGAGAATGGCAGGATCTGGCGATTCTACTTCTTGCTGAATTTTGATCGCTTTGAAAATCAAATTAATCCGTTTTATTTCTTCTTTTCGCAGATAATTGATGAAAAAAACCGTCGAAATAATTACGGCAACCGTTACCACAGTGAGCATCACAAATACAAACCACCGGTTGATCCTGGAAAGAAGTGCTATTTTCAAAACTTTATTTTAAATGGTTTAAAAGCTGATACAATGCTTCGCTCACTTTCGCGCCCTGATAATTGTGAATGATGACCGCAAAAACGTAAGGTTTTCCTAATGACGACGTATGATAACCTGCAAAGGACTTGGTATTTTTAATGGTTCCGCTTTTCATTTTCATTCCGTTATATTCTGGAAATCCGGTAAAAAAGCTGTTGAACCAGGGTTGCTTTTTCGACCATAATAACGCCTGAACTTCTGCCTTTGCCGAAACATAATTCTGTGGCGAGAGACCACTTCCGTCCGCAAAATTAATCATGGAAGGATGAATTCCTTTTCCTTTCCAAAATTCCTTGAGATAGGCCACACCTACATCAAAACTTCCAGTTCCTTTCTTTTCTTTGGCCATAGTTTTAATGAAAGTTTCACCGTACAGGTTGACACTTTTCTTCAAAAACCAATACACTATTTTATCCAATGTCGGCGACTGATAGGTGAAAAATACATTGTTTTCCGGCATCTGCAAAGTTTTCTGCCCTTCTATTTTCAATTGGGAAGTGGTAATTGCTTTTCCATGAATTTTAATTCCGGCTTCTTTCAGCCAGTCCATCAGTTCGGTTCCCAGTTGATACGGCGGATTGGGCATCGCTCCGGAAACCGTGATATTGCGGGAAGGCAACGTACCGTTGATGTACGCGACTTGAGAATACGGTGCCGTGAAGATTAAGCTTTGGTCAGAATTTCCACCTGTTTTGACTTCATTTATCCATTTTACCTCATCCATATTTATATTAAAACCCTGAATAGAATTTCCTTTCATTTTCATGTCAAACTGATTTTCGCGCCAGTTAATACTCCACACTCCTGCTCCGTAATAATTTCCCATATCGTCCCAGGGCCAACCTCCGGGAACGGTTTGAAAATCAAAATAGCTGTCGTCCAGAATCAGATTTCCTGAAATTTCTTTAATTCCGGAAGTTTTCATTGCAGCGATGAATTTATTCTTAAAATCTTCAGGTTTCCAGCCGTCGTAACGCCAGCTTCCCAACGTAGGATCGCCATTGGAAGTGATGAACAGATTCCCTGAAAGTTGCCCTTTGGAAATTTCACCGGAATAAGAAGCTTTTGTGATGTATCTGTATTCTTTCCCCAATGTTTGCAATGCTGCGGCTGCGGTAAAAATTTTCTGGGTGGAAGCGGAGGAAAACCCTTTATTTCCTTGATAATCAAAAATCATATTGCCCTGTTCATCGGAAACATAAAAGGAAATACTGGCAGCGAACGCGGCATCAGAACGGAGAAGTTCCTTAACAGCCTGATCCAGTTTCCGGGAAATATCCTGAGAAAAAAATAAAGAAGGAATGAAGAAAATAACGAGCAGCAATCTGTACATGAACATTGAATTTTATTCAAATATAAAGAAAAAAATACGCTGCTGAGAACTAAAAATATAAAGAGGCTGTATCAAAAAGAAAAAATATTTTCCTGCAAAACGCTATCCTAAGCAAGGTAGGGATGCTTTGCTCCTGCTGAAATAATTCAGAAGGCCTTTCCTGATACAGCCTCTTTTAAAAGAGTGATGACAAAATTATTCTGCGTTCAGAACCTGAGTAATTTCTGGAGCGTACTGTCGGATGGTATTTTCCACACCCAGTTTCATGGTAGAAAAACTCATGGGACAACCGTTGCAATTGCCCTGTAGCTTTACCCAAACTGTAGAATTTTCCACTTTTACCAGTTCTATATCGCCACCGTCACTGTTCAGGAACGGTCGGATACTTTCCAAAGCCGCCATAACTCTTGAAGTAGTATCGATGGTATTTTGATGATTTTCTAACATTTACTTATTTTATTTTGCAACCTTCTGGTTACGATTTTGGAGAACAACCGGCCATGGTTGTTATTTTTACCGCTTCTGTTGGCGGCAGGTTCTTATTCCTTTCTACAAGACTTTCCACCATTTTTTGCGCTGTAGAAATATAAATTTCTTCAATTGCAGAACCTTCCTGCAAAGCAGCCGGCCTTCCTACATCTCCGGCTTCACGAATGCTCTGGATGAGCGGAATTTCTCCCAACACTGGAATTCCCAAATCTTCGGCCATGTTTTTAGCACCTTGGTTTCCAAAGATATAATATTTATTTTCCGGAAGTTCAGCCGGCGTAAAATAAGACATATTTTCAATAAGTCCTAATACAGGAATGTTGATGCTTTCCATAGTGAACATCGCAATTCCCTTTCTTACATCGGCTAATGCTACATGTTGAGGCGTACTGACGATTACCGCACCGGTTACCGGAACTTCCTGAATGATAGACAGATGAATATCTCCAGTTCCCGGAGGAAGATCGATAAGAAGGAAATCCAAAGTTCCCCAATGCGCATCGCGGATCATTTGGTTCAGTGCTTTGGAAGCCATCGGCCCTCTCCAAACTACGGCCTGATTGGCTCCGGAGAAATATCCGATCGACAGCATTTTAACCCCATAATTTTCTATGGGTTTCATCAGGTTTTTACCGTCCACTTCTACAGAAACCGGTTTGCTGCCCTCCGTATCCAGCATAGTGGGAATAGACGGACCGTAAATATCGGCGTCCAATAAACCCACTTTGAAACCCATTTTAGCCAACGTAACTGCCAGATTAGCAGCTACTGTAGATTTTCCAACACCTCCTTTTCCGGATGCGATGGCGATAATATTCTGAATTCCAGGAATTTGTTTTCCTTTGATTTGATTCTGCTGAACTTCTGTAGGTTCCGGGGAAACGATTTTCAGTTTCAAAATTACCTGTTCGCCAAATGCTGATGCAAAAGCATTTTTCATGGCGACTTCCAGCTTCTTTTTTTCGTGCATCGCTGGCGAATGAGACGTCATGTCGATATAGACATCATTTCCCACAACTTGCAGGTTAGTTACGAGATCATCTACTTCTATTTCTTTCAGAAACTCCTGAATTTTATCTTTTGTCAACATCATTTTTCTTTAAAATTGTCAGACAAATTTACGGACTTTTTTATAATTTAGAATCAATAAGAATAAGAGATTTATCAGGTATCTGCTTATATTATATACGTTCGGCGACGAAACTTTTTGCTGTAAATGAATTTATTCTGGAGTAAAAGTCAATGCTTTTTCCTGATCAAATTCACCTTCCCATTTTGCGATCACCACAGAAGCGAGACAGTTCCCGATGACATTAACGGAAGTTCTCGCCATATCCATTAATTCATCAATCCCTAAGATGGCGGCGATAATAAAAGTAGGAAGCCCAAACTGATCGGCTGTTGCAATTAAAATTATCAACGAAGCTCTGGGAATCGCTGCTACACCTTTGCTGGTAATCATTAAGGTTAAACAAATAAGCAATTGCTGTCCAAAAGAAAGATTCATTCCCGCAGCTTGGGCTACGAAAATAGAGGCCAGAGAAAGGTAAAGTGTGGTGCCGTCCAGATTGAAAGAATATCCTGTAGGAACAACAAAAGAAACTATTCTTCTGGGCACACCGAACCGTTCCATATTTTGCATAACGATGGGAAGTGCAGCATCAGAACTGGTGGTAGCAAATGCAATAGAAACCGGCTCTTTGATTGCAGAAATAAAGCGTTTTATAGGAACTTTCATGTACAACGCTATTGGAAGCAGTACCAAAAGCAGAAATGCGGTCAGCGCGCCATACAATGTGAGCAGCAACATGAAAAGATATTTCAGGATATCAATTCCCATGTGTCCTACGGTATAAGCCATAGCCGCGCCTACTCCTATCGGTGCAAAATACATGATAATATGGGTATATTTAAACATGGTTTCTGCGAGGCTTTCCATGAAATCCACCATCGGCTTCTTCTTTCTTTCTGGCAACTGTGCAAGTCCGATTCCGAAAATAACTGCGAAAACAACGATTTGCAAGACCTGATTTTCATGAATGGATTTGATAATATTTTCTGGGAAAACATCTCGAAAAAATGCGGTGGTTTTAAAAATCCAATGTGCAGATTCGGGGATTTGTTCCAAAGCCTGAAGGTCGCTGTCCTTGGTTGAAGATGTTTTTGGGAGTTCATGTTGCGGAATTTCAGACATATCAATGCCGACTCCTGCCTGGGTAATATTAATCGCGGCAAGGCCGATAAAAAGAGCCAATGTAGTAGCAGTATAAAAATAAAGCAAAGATTTCCACGCCATTCTGCCCACCTGTTTCAGATCTGAATGTCCGGCAATTCCGTACACCAAAGTGGCAAAAATAATAGGCCCGACAATGGTTTTTACCAGCCGGATAAAGCCCTGGCTTAGCGGCTGAAGCGACATCGCAACTCCAGGAAAATCACGTCCTATAATCACTCCCATTACGATGCTGATGAGAATCCAGGTGGTGAGATCTTTTCTTCTGATTGCAAACACCACCAAACCTAAAATCAGGAAAAGATGGCCATACACCAAATATTCGGCGGGCAAAGGATTGATAAAATTGATACCATGGAGAATCACTGCAACAGTGAGGGTAAGGATAGGGAAAATCTTCAGAATGGACCGCATAGATGTTTTTTGTAAGCGTACAAATATAGTTTTTTTTGTTAAAAAAGGTTAAGGAAACCTAAGACACTTTAGATCAGAAAATTGACATCAGAAGTTACTTTTTATCTTTGATGTTCTGTGATTTGATTAGAGCAAATTTCTCCATCGCAGATTCTCTTAGTCATTATGGTAAGGTTTGCCCTGCAAGATTTGATCTGCACGATACAGCTGTTCCACAAAGAAAAGCCGGATCATCTGATGGGTAAAAGTCATTCTGGAAAGAGACATTTTCTCGTTACATTTTTGGTAAACCGTTTCATCAAAACCATACGCACCACCGATAATAAAATTGATTTTTTTCACGGAAGAATTCATCCAGCCTTCTATTTTAGCAGCAAATTCGCGGCTGGTTATTTGTTTGCCTTTTTCATCTAGCAAAACTGTGATATCCGTGCTGTCTATCGCATTCAACAACAGTCTGGCTTCTTCTTTTTTCAACAGTTCCGGTGTAAGGTTTTTTGCGTTTTTAACATCAGGGATTTCTGTCATTTCAAAGTTCCAGTGTTTGGGAAGGCGGCTCCTGTAATAGTCGATCATTTCAGAAATCTCACGGCGGTCCGTTTTGCCGATGCAGAGCAAATTCATTCTCATTGCTTATCTTTGTTTCTGCAAATATAGTTTGAATGCAGATAAGAACGCCGAGATTCATCCGCAAAATACACGACTATCTGGACGGGATTCACATCCCTTTTCTGGGGGTTTCACTGTGGAAAATGTTCGATATTTACATTCAGGGAATTTTTAAAAATCAGATCGGAAGAAAAGCCGCTGCCATTTCGTGGAATTTCGTGTTTTCACTTTTTCCTTTCATCCTTTTTTTAATTTCTATTCTGCCCTATCTTCCGCATTACGACAAGCTTCAGTTCTATATTTTTGAAGTCCTGATGCACAGGATTTTTCCCGGCCGTATCGAGGGCGATGTCATCAGTTACATTCAGAGTACCATTATTCCCAATTCCACTTCCATCAGCAATATCACTATTATTCTGGCGCTTTTTTTTGCTACCAACGGAACTTTTGCACTCATCGACGGTTTTAATGAAGAAAGCGATGTGAAACACCATGATGTGAAGGAATTTATCGTGGCCTTTTTCATCACAGTCGGATTCATCAGTGTGGTGTTACTCGCCATTTTCGGGGTGTATTATTCCGAGGTTGTGCTGAAACTTTTCACTCCCGACTATGACATTTCCTGGTTTGTAGACAATCTTTCCCGAATTATTGGATTTATCTCTTTTCCGTTATTTTATTTTATTCTTCTAACCTTTTTTTATTGGGTAGGAACGGTGAAAATTACCAAATTCAAACAAGCCATTCCCGGAGCGGTTTTGACGACCGTGCTTTTCGTGCTCACCACGTATTTATTCGCCATTTACGCCAGAAATTTTGCAAGGTACAATGTGCTTTACGGATCTATCGGTACCATGATTTTGCTGATGGTTTGGGTGAATGTGAATGTTTATCTTTTACTTTTTGGAAATGAACTTAATCTTGCCATACGAAGGGTGAGGTTGGATAAAATTATCTCTGACGAACTGCGCAAGGAAACCCAAAATTTCAGCCCGGAACCTGCGGAACAAGAGGTATCCGAAAACCATCAGATTGTCCTTGACAACGCTGAAACCACACAAAGCAAGACTTAATTTTCCTGTATTAACTCAGGTTTTTTCGCAAAATATTTCAACCACAGTGCTCCTGTAAATCCTGAAAGCACGGAAGCAATAAGTACCGCAAACTTGGCTTCATCCTGCAAATCGTGATGTCCTTTAAAGGAAAGCAAAGCGATAAATATCGACATGGTAAATCCGATTCCTGCCAGAAATCCAGCTCCGATAATATGAGACCAATTGCTTTTTGCCGGCAACGAGCTTATTTTGATTTTAATGGCAATAAAAGAAAACAACACAATTCCGATGACTTTTCCGGCTAGTAATCCGCCTACAATTCCGTAACCTAACGAAGAAAAAAGACCTTCTACCATTCCCGGTTTAAAAAGAATATTGGTATTGGCCAACGCAAAAAGAGGCATAATGAAAAAATTCACCGGAGTGTGAAGCCGCTGTTCCAGTTTTTCCAAAGGAGAAATTTGCGTAGTGGAAACGTTTGTTGGAATCGTAAAGGCCAACAGAACTCCGGCTATAGTAGCATGAATTCCCGAATGATGCATACAATACCAAAGAAAAATTCCGGGAACTAGATAGAAAATATGTTTAGAAACTTTAAAGAAATTCAATAAAACCAACAACAATAAAATACAGCCGCTGAACAGAAGATAATTCCAGTGCAACTCTTCTGTATAAAAAAGCGCGATAACGAGAATGGCTCCCAAATCGTCAATGATGGCTAAAGCTGCCAGAAATATTTTCACGGCAACAGGAACACTTTTTCCTAACATGGAAATAATGGCCAGTGCAAAGGCAATATCCGTCGCCATCGGAATGGCCCAGCCTTTTGCATAAGGCGTTCCGTTGTTGAAAAAAAAGTAGATCAGTGCCGGAACCAACATTCCGCCGATCGCAGCAAATATGGGCAAGGAAGCATTTTTGAAACTGGAAAGTTCGCCTTCTACAATTTCTCTTTTTATTTCAAGACCAACCAGAAGGAAAAAAACCGCCATCAATCCGTCATTAATCCAGATCGAAACGGAATACGCACCCAACTGAGCATCCAGAAAATACTGAAATGAAGTTCCTGCTGATGAATTAGCAATTAATAAAGAAACAAAAACACAAAAAAGCAAAATCAGCCCGGACGATTGGCTGCTGTGGAAAAATTTCTGGAAATACTGTGTTATTTTCATAGGATACTTTTATAATCTCTTCACTTTTGAAACACCGTTGATGTTTTTAAGGTGTTTAAAAGTTTCTTCCAGCTGGCTTTTATTCCGCACTTCCAGATTGATAGTTCCTGTAAAAATTCCATCGTTAGAAGCAATAGTCATGCTTTTCATATCCATACTCATGGAGTTGCTGATGACCTGTGTGATGTCGTTAATCATTCCCATTCTGTCCAGCCCTTCTATTTCAATTTTTACACGGTTTTTGAAACTTTCAGCATTCACCCATTTTGCGGGCATTACTCTGTAATCGTACTGTGCACGAAGGTTAATGGCATTCGGACAGTTCTCATTGTGCACTTTTATTCCTTCTGAAATGGTAATAAATCCGAAAATTTTATCACCGGGAATTACATCGCAACATTTGGCATAGGTATAATTCAGTTTTTCTTCATCTTTCCCGAACACCACCATGTCAAGGTTGCTTTGCGGAGCCTCTTCAAACTGCTCGTTTTTCCCGGGAGATTTGCGGAATCGGTTCAAAAGGTTGTTAAAGACATTTTTGCTTTCTAAATATTTCCTGAGATCTCCTGTATCAAAAGTTCCGTCCTGAAAACCAAGGAAAAGTTCCTGAGAGGTGTTCAGGTTAAAATATTTTTGCATCCTGTTCACTTCCTGATCGTTGAAAGCAATTTTGGCGTGTCTTAGTTTACGCTGAAGAATCTCTTTTCCATCCTGCACGAGGTGATTTTTCTGAGAATTCAGGAAATGTCGGATTTTAGATTTGGCTTTGGAAGTGACTACAAAGTCCAGCCAATCTAATTTCGGTTTCTGATTGTGAGAAGAAAGAATATCCACCTGGTCGCCATTTTTCAAAACATAAGAAATCGGCACCAGTTTTCCGTTTACTTTAGCACCCAAACATTTAGTTCCCAAGTCGGTATGTACAGCAAATGCAAAATCCAATGCGGTAGATCCAACTGGCAGGGTTTTGATTTCTCCTTTCGGGGTGAACACAAAAACTTCTTTGGAATAAAGATTTAATTTAATATTGTCCAGCAATTCTGTGGTGGAAAGATTCTGTTGGTTTTCCAAAACTTCCCGAATTTCTGTTACCCACTGTTCGAAATTTCTTTCATCGGGATTAGCACGAAAACCTTCTTTATATTTGTAATGCGCTGCCACTCCTTTTTCTGCGATATCATCCATTCTTTCTGAACGAATCTGCACTTCAATCCATTTTTTGTCTGGTCCGAGAACGGTGAGATGTAAACTTTCATATCCTGTGGAACGTGGCCTTGTAATCCAGTCGCGCATTCGGAGCGGATTGCTGTGATAAAGGTCTGTAACGATGGAATAAATTTTCCAGGCGAGAAATTTCTCATTCTTGGCATCAGACTTATAGATGATTCTGATAGCGTAATTATCAAAAACTTCCTCAAAAGAAACACCCTGTTTCAGCATTTTCCTGAAAATTGAGGAAATAGCTTTTGCTCTTCCTTTGATGGTGAAATTTAAGCCTTCTTCTTTCAGTCTTTCGGAAACTTCCTTGGTAAATTCATCAATATATTTATGGCGCTGTTCATTTGCGAGCTCCAGTTTTCCGGCGATTTCATTATATACATCAGGATTATTGTACTTCAATGAAAGGTCTTCCAGTTCAGATTTAATATTGTACAAACCCAATCGGTGGGCTAAAGGCGCATAAATGTATACCGTTTCCGATGCTATTTTCTTCTGTTTATCGGGCCGCATGCTTTCCAGTGTCCGCATATTGTGAAGCCGGTCTGCAATTTTAATCAGAATCACCCTGAAATCTTCAGAAAGAGTCAGCAAAAGTTTTCTGTAATTTTCGGATTGAATGGAGATGTTCTGATGGTTCATAATGGAGATCTTCGTGAGTCCATTGACAATATCAGCGATTTTTTCTCCAAATATTTTTTTTAGGTCTTCATAAGTATATTCCGAATCTTCTATCACATCATGAAGCAACGCACAGGCGATGGAAGTAGCACCAAGCCCGATTTCGTTGGCTACAATTTTGGCCACTTCAATGGGATGGTAAATATAAGGCTCCCCCGTTTTCCGACGCTGGTCTTTATGGGCATCCAGAGCAATATCGAACGCTTTACGAATGAGCTTGTTATGTTCCT
Organism: Chryseobacterium lacus; assembly: GCF_003336205.1. GTDB lineage: Bacteria > Bacteroidota > Bacteroidia > Flavobacteriales > Weeksellaceae > Chryseobacterium_A > Chryseobacterium_A lacus. The sequence goes on along the minus strand of NZ_QPIE01000004.1, from coordinate 249,503 downwards.
CGTCCAGCGTTCGGTAGGTATTGGAAATCAGGTCACGGTAGCGTGCGAGAATTTCCTTATTTTCCTGTTCTAAATCGTAAACCATTTGTGAATAAACTTTGAACAGGCTAAAATACTAAAAAATGAGAGCATTTATCTCTCAATCAAAAAGAAATATTCTTAGAATTTATCGGTTGTAATTTTACTTATTTACAAGGGAGTTATAGTTTCCCTTTCCTGATTTCTTCCACTACTTCCGGATCCTGAAGTGTGGACATATCGCCGAAGTTACTGAAATCGCCTTCTGCAATTTTTCTTAAAATCCTACGCATGATTTTTCCTGAACGGGTTTTCGGAAGTGTTTTCACAAACTGAATTTTGTCCAACTTGGCGATGGGTCCAATAGAATCAGAAATTAAAAGATTGATTTCATTTCTCAGATTATCCCTGTCCCGAACTTCACCACTTTCTTTCAGAGAAACAAAACCGTACAAAGCACTGCCTTTGATGTCGTGCGGATACCCTACAATTGCGGATTCTGCAACGGCCGGATGCTGATTGATACTGTCTTCTATCGGAGCCGTTCCCAAATTGTGTCCGGAAACAATGATGATATCATCCACACGCCCTGTAATCCTGTAATATCCTGTTTCATCGCGAAGTGCGCCATCTCCCGTAAAGTATTTCCCCGGAAATGCGGTAAAATAAGTTTCTTTATACCGCCGATGATCGCCCCAGATGGTTCTTGCAATTCCGGGCCAAGGGAAACGGATACACAGATTTCCATCGACCTGATTTCCGGTAATTTCGTTTCTTTTGTCATCCATTAGTACCGGCTGAATTCCCGGAAGCGGAAGCGTGGCATAGGTTGGTTTTGTAGGCGTAACAAACGGAATCGGCGAGATCATAATACCCCCTGTTTCGGTTTGCCACCAAGTATCAACAATCGGGCATTTTCTTTTTCCAACATGATCATTATACCAATGCCAGGCTTCATCATTGATAGGTTCACCCACGGAACCAATCACACGAAGGCTGGACAAATCATGCTTTTCCACCCATTCTGAAGATTCTTTGGCTAATGCCCGAATCGCAGTGGGTGCCGTATAAAACTGAGTCACTTTATGTCGGTCGATCACTTTCCAGAAACGGTCGGGTTCAGGATAAGACGGAACGCCTTCAAACATCACGGTGGTGGCACCATTGGCCAATGGACCATAGAGAATATAAGAATGTCCCGTAATCCAGCCAATATCTGCGGTACACCAGTACACATCATTTTCCAGATAATTGAAAACATTTTTAAAAGTATAAGCAGTAAAAACCATATATCCCGCAGTTGTATGCAGCATGCCTTTTGGTTTTCCTGTGGAACCGGAAGTGTACAGAATAAACAAAGGATCTTCAGCATCCATTATTTTGGAAACAAAATCCGGAGAAGCTTTTTCATACAACGGTTCCAGCCAGAGGTCTCGGCCTTCCGTCATATTTACTTCGCTTCCGGTTCTTTTTACCACCAGAACTTTTTCTACCGTAGGGCATTTTTCCACGGCTTTATCTACAATTCCTTTCAGGTCGATGGTTTTATTTCCCCGATAACTTCCGTCGGAACAGATGATCAGTTTTGCCTCACAATCATTAACTCTGGACGCAATAGCAGAATCTGAAAATCCCGCAAAAATAACGGAATGTACAGCGCCCATTCTTGCGCAGGCCAGCATGGATACGGCAAGTTCCGGAATCATGGGAAGATAGATACAGACACGGTCGCCTTTCTGAACTCCTAAGTCTGCAAGAACATTCGCCATTTTACAGACTCTTTCATGAAGTTCACGATAGGAAATATGCTGCGGTGATTCATTGAGGTCATTAGGTTCCCAGATAATGGCGGTTTTGTCGCCGCGGGAGGCCAGATGACGGTCGATGCAATTTTTGGTAATGTTTAGTTTTGCGTTTTTAAACCATTTGATTCTGGCTTCTTCCATGTCAAATTCCACCACTTTAGTCCATCGCTGATACCAGACGAAACCTTCTTCGGCGATCTTGTCCCAGAATTTTTTTGGGTTTTTAATGGATTTCCGGTACTGTTTAAAATAATCCGGCAGGCTGTCGATATACAGATTTTTCATTTTAAATTGATGTGAAGATTGATCTGATAAAAGTAATTAATTTTTCTCTCTTTTGGTTTTGAATCTTCAACTTTTAATACCTGCGAAACTTCACCCGAACTTCAACCTGACTTTTATTGTCTAAATTTGCACCTTTATTGTTAGAAAATGAAAAAAACAGCCAAACGGATTATGGTGTTCTTTCTTCTGTTTATTTTAGCGTTAGCGTTGACTGGATATTTCGTTCTCAACCAACCTCATTTTGGAAAAGCTCCTTCAGGAAAGCGTATGGAACGTATTCTGAAATCTCCACATTATAAAAACGGGCGGTTCGACAATTTAAATGCCACGCCTCAACTTGCTGAAGACACCTCGATGCCGGAAGTGATGTTCCGTTTTCTCTTCGGGAAAACTCCCGATAAAACGCCGTCAAAAGCTTTTCATTTTCAAAAAACTGATCTTCAGCAACTTAGACATGATCAAGATGCATTTGTGTGGATGGGACACTCTTCCTATTTCATGCAAATTGAGGGAAAAAAAATCCTTGTCGACCCTGTACTGAGCGGTTATGCGTCGCCATTTTCATTCACCGGAAAAGCTTTTGCGGGAAGCGATGTGTATCAGACTGGGGACATTCCGGTGCTGGATTATCTCATCATTACGCACGATCATTGGGACCATCTGGATTACAACACCGTACTGAAGTTATTTACAAGGACAAAGAAAATCATTACCGGACTTGGCACAGGTGAACATCTGGAATATTGGGGATATGATCCTGAAAATATTATAGAATTAGACTGGTTCGAAAGTGCGGATTTAGGCAACCGCTTCAAAGTGACAGCCGAACCAGCAAGACATTTTTCCGGTCGCGGCTTGAAGCGCGACCAGGCCATTTGGGCAAGTTTCGTTTTTGAAACGCCTACACAGCGAATTTATATTGGTGGGGATAGCGGTTATGATGATCATTTTAAAAAGATTGGCGAAAAATACGAAAGCTTCGATCTGGCGATTCTCGAAAACGGACAATATAACGACGATTGGAGGTATATTCATTTTATGCCGGGCGAAAATCTGAAAGCGATGAAAGAACTGAATGCCAAAAGAATGATTCCTGTACACCATTCCAAATTCGCACTGGCTGCCCACTCATGGTATGAACCTTTGACAAAAATAGCAAAACTCAACACAGAAAATCTGCGGCTCATCTATCCGAAAATCGGAGAAAAGATCGACTGGAAAGATGATGCAAAAGTGTATGAAAAATGGTGGGAAAAGTACGATTAACCAAGATTATTCCCTCTTTTATCTGTTTTAAAATAGGGATTAAAACAGAAAAGCCGCGTCAGTTTTTTCTGATGCGGCTTTGTATTTATTTTATCAACAGTAGTTTATGCTAAAATCGAAGCGATAGTTTTGCCGATATCTGCAGGAGAATCTACCACGTGAATTCCGTTTTCTCTCATGATTTCCATTTTGGCCTGTGCAGTATCTTCATCACCGCCCACAATCGCACCGGCGTGTCCCATCGTTCTGCCTTTCGGCGCCGTTTGTCCGGCGATAAATCCGACAACCGGTTTTTTAGAACCGTTTTCTTTGTACCATCTTGCTGCTTCTGCTTCCAAAGAACCACCGATTTCTCCGATCATTACCACCGCTTCAGTTTCAGGATCGTTGATGAACAATTCCAATGCTTCTTTGGTCGTAGTTCCGATAATCGGGTCGCCACCGATACCGATTGCAGTGGAAATCCCATGACCTGCTTTAACTACCTGATCAGCAGCCTCATACGTGAGTGTCCCGGATTTTGAAACAATGCCTACTTTTCCTTTTTTGAAAACAAAGCCCGGCATAATTCCGATTTTCGCTTCTTCTGAAGTGATAATTCCTGGACAGTTGGGTCCGATAAGCCTACAATCTCTGTCAGCAATGTAAGATTTTACCTTGATCATATCAGCTACCGGAATTCCTTCGGTAATACAAACGATTACTTTGATACCGGACTCTGCAGCTTCCATAATGGCATCTGCGGCGAACGCCGGCGGCACAAAAATAATGGAAACATTGGCTCCGGCTTTTTCCACAGCATCAGCCACGGTATTGAAAACCGGCTTACCAAGATGCTCAGAACCTCCTTTTCCGGGGGTAACACCTCCTACCACATTGGTTCCGTATTCTATCATTTGCTGCGCGTGGAACGTTCCCTCGTTTCCGGTGAATCCCTGTACAATTACTTTAGAATCTTTGTTTACTAATACTGACATGTTATATTTTTTATTATTTTTTGAATTTTAAAAAGATGCACAAATTTACTCAATAAAATTGAATTAGTGCTTACCTGGAGGACAATTTACAAATTTTTGAGTTTCACTTCCTTCCTCAAATAATCTCTGAATTCTTCGGCAATCGTGCCAAAATACGTTCCTTTTTTCAAATCCCGATTCACGCCACATTTTGCCAACAGCACCGTTCCGGATTCCACTCTCACTCCGGAAGCCATGCCCACCTGTCCCCAAATGGTCACTTCATCTTCAATAATGCAGCAACCTGCAATACCCGTTTGTGAAGCAATCAGACATTTTTTTCCGATAATGGTATCGTGCCCAATTTGAATCTGATTATCCAGCACCGAACCTTCTCTGATAATGGTAGCATCCGTCACTCCACGGTCAATCGTGCAGCCGTTGCCAATTTCCACCTGATTTTCGATCACAACATTTCCGACGGAAACCAAGCGGTCGAAATTTCCATTGAGTTTTCTGTAATAAAAAGCATCACCACCAATCACCGTATTGGCCTGAATGATCACATGATCGCCGATAACAGTGCGATCGCCGATCACGACGTTCGGGAAGATATGACAGTTTTTTCCGATTTTCACATCATTTCCCAGCACCGCCGTGGGATGGATGAAGCTGCCTTCGCCAATTTCCACATTATGAAGTTCGTCGCGGAAATTATTCAGTTTGGTAAAATGTAGATTGATGAGATTAAAATCCCGGAAAGGATCATCAGAAATCAATAACGCTTTTCCTTCCGGACATTCCACTTCTTTATCGATAAGAATAACTGTCGCTGCCGAATCCAGGGCTTTGTCGTAATATTTCGGATGGTTCACAAATACGATATCTCCGGGCGTTACCCTGTGAATTTCGTTCGTTCCGAAAACCGGAAAATCGCTGTTTCCTATATATCGTACTCCAATGATTTCAGCAATGGAATGGAGGGTTTGTGGCTGATGAAATTTCATAAAAATAAATAAAAAGGTTTCAAATTACGCATTCAGAATATTCTAAACCCGCAACGTAAAACCTTGCACTTGTTATTGAAAATATTATTTTACTCTTTCCAGATAAGAACCATCTTCGGTATTTACTTTAATTTTGTCTCCAGGTTCTATGAACAGAGGAACCATCACGCGGGCACCGGTTTCCACTATGGCATTTTTCAATGCATTGGTAGCGGTATTTCCTTTCACACCCGGATCTGCTTCTATCACATCCAGATATACCGTTGGCGGAATTTCTGCGGAAAGCGGAGATTCATCGGCTTCTTTTAAAATAATGGTCACTTCTTCGCCAGGCTTCATAAACTGGGCATTTTCGATCATTTCTTTATTGAGATAAATCTGCGAAAAATCATCATTGTTCATGAAATGAAATCCGTTTTCATCATCGTACAGATATTGGAATTTCCTGGTAATTACTTTTACCTCGTCAATTTTATGTCCTGCAGAAAAAGTATTGTCAATCACTTTTCCGTTGGTTACAGACTTCAGTTTTGTTCTTACAAAAGCAGGCCCTTTTCCCGGTTTTACGTGTAGAAAATCAATTACTTTGAAAATATCATTGCTGTATTCAATACACAGTCCTTTTCTGATATCGTTGCTTGTTGCCATTTATAACTATTTGTTTATTTAGATTGATACACCGGAATATGAAACAAAGTCTGTAATCCCTGATTCGCGGTGTTTTGATAAGGTTGAGCGTACAGCGGATGGTCTGCTACAGTCAAATCGTTTTTTAATAAATTATTGAAATTTAAAGTATTTCTGATGAGTTCATGCGTATTTCGCGTAATTTCTGATTGTTGCTGTAGCGCAAAATTGCTGGACACCAATTGTTTTTTAGCATGAAAAAGGATGTCTTCTGCATTTCTGACAGCCAGTGAATCCAGGTTTCTTTTCAGATCGGGATTTGTATTTTGGGCAAACGTGATGGTGGAAACCAACAATAATAAATATCCTGTTTTTTTCATATTTTATTCTTTAGCCGTTCCGTAACCTTTTACAATTCCGCGCGGAGAATTTTTGATAAACTCCAAAATCTCGTCGCGTTCCGCAGTGGGCAGCATTTCTTTTTCGATAAGGCTCATGGCTTGTGAAACATTCATTTTCATTTGAAAAAGGTAGCGATAAATCTTCTGAATTTCGAATATTTTTTCATTGGCAAATCCCCGCCGTCTTAATCCAACAGAATTAATTCCGGCATAAGACATTGGTTCCCGCGCTACTTTTATGTAAGAAGGAATATCTTTTCTCACCAGTGTTCCGCCGGAAATCATGGTGTGTTTGCCAATTTTACAAAATTGCTGAACGGCAGAAAGTCCGCCCATCACCGTATAATCTCCTATCTCTACATGACCGGCGATGCCGCATCCGTTCACAATAATCACATGGTCGCCCAAAATGCAGTCGTGGGCAATGTGAGAAGTGGCCATAATGAGGGCGTCGTCGCCTATTTTGGTATATCCTAAAGCTTTGGTTCCCCGATTGACGGTAACGCATTCCCTGATGGTAGTGCCGTCTCCGATAATCACCTGAGTATCTTCGCCATCGAATTTTAAATCCTGAGGAATAGCTGAAATAACGGTTCCCGGGAAAATACGGCAATTTTTGCCAATCCGCGCTCCGTCCATTATTGTAACGTTAGGACCGATCCAGGTGCCGTCACCAATTTCCACATCAGCTGCAATGGTGGTAAAAGGTTCTACCACTACATTTTTGCCAATTTTTGCACGCTTATCTACGGCCGCTAACTGATGAATCATTTATTCAATATTATTTTTTGCCACCTGTGCCATAAGCTCAGCTTCTACTACGATATTTTCTCCCACATATCCGTATCCCTGCATGTGGACAATTCCCCTTCTGATAGGCGATATCAGTTCTATTTTAAAGACAAGCGTATCTCCCGGAACTACTTTTCGCTTGAATTTTACTTTATCCATTTTAATGAAATACGTAGAGTAATTTTCCGGATCGGGAACACTTGCCAAAACGAGAATTCCGCCGGTTTGCGCCAAAGCTTCTACCTGAAGAACACCCGGCATTACCGGTTCTTTTGGAAAATGGCCTACAAAGAATGGCTCATTAAATGTTACATTTTTCAATCCTACCACATGTTTATCGGAAAGTTCCAGAACTTTATCGATGAGAAGGAACGGATACCGGTGCGGCATCAATTTCATTATTCCGTTAATATCGAAAACCGGTTCTTTATGAATATCGATATCCGGAACATTTCTTTTCTTCTGAAGTTTCCACTGGCGGTTCAGTTTTTTCGCAAACTGAGTATTCACAAAGTGGCCCGGTTTGTTGGCAATCACTTTTCCTTTGATTTTAACCCCTACCAATGCAAGATCGCCAATAACGTCCAGAAGTTTGTGACGGGCTGCTTCGTTAGGATAATTTAAAGTCAGGTTGTCCAGAATTCCGTTCGGGCGAATGGATATTTTTTCTTTGCCAAAAGCTTTTCTTAGTTTTTGTGCTGTTTCCGGAGTTAATTCTTTGTCCACATACACAATCGCATTGGAGATATCACCACCTTTGATGAGACCTGCATCCAGAAGCATTTCCAATTCATGAAGAAAACTGAAGGTTCGTGCCGAAGCAATTTCTTTTTTAAATTCTGAAATATCTTTCAGTGTGGCATTCTGTGTACCCAGCACTTTGGTTCCGAAATCCACCATCGTAGTCACCTCATAATTTTCGGAAGGAATAATCGTGAGTTCTGATCCCGTATTCGGATCTACATAATTCACAACTTCCTTCACGATAAGGTATTCTCTGGCAACTTTTTGCTCCTCAATACCCGCTTTTTCGATGGCTTCCACAAAATACTTTGCAGATCCGTCCATAATGGGAGGTTCCGCACTGTTCATTTCGAGGTAAGCATTGTCTACATCGCACCCAACAAGTGCTGCTAAAAGATGCTCGCAGGTATGGATTCTGACACCGAGTTTCTCCAGAGTAGTTCCCCTGTCGGTGGTCGTGACATAATTGACATCAGCTTCAACCTGAGGATTTCCTTCCAGGTCTGTTCTTATAAAAACAAAGCCTGTATTTTCTTTAGCTGGCTTTATCGTCAGTGTTACTTCTTTGCCGGTATGCAGACCGATTCCCGAAAGAGAGACTTCTTCTTTCAGGGTTTTTTGCATATCACTCATTGGATTTTTCTTTTGCGTTTCTTTCCAGAATATTAATTCTATTTATAATTTCTGTAAAATTTTTAAAATGTACATAATTTCTGCGGAAATCTCCTGCATTCATCGCAGGCGAACCGTAGAGGACTTCTCCGTCGGCTGCACTGGTATTCACTCCGCTTTGCCCTTGGATACGGACTTTATTTCCGATCTGAATATGCCCGACGATTCCGGTCTGTCCGCCGATCATGTTCCAGTCTCCTACCGTAGTGGAACCTGCAATACCTGCCTGAGCAGCAATCACGTTGTGCTCGCCTATTTTAACATTGTGTGCGATTTGAATAAGATTGTCGAGTTTGGTTCCCTTTCCGATAATGGTGGATCCTATGGTACCCCGGTCGATAGAACAATTGGAACCTATTTCGACATCATCTTCGATCACTACATTTCCCAACTGCGGAATTTTGGTATATCCTTTTTCGGAAGGCTGAAATCCAAAACCGTCGGAACCGATAACAGCGTTAGCATGAATCGTACAGTGATCGCCGATTACCGTATAATCATAAATTTTCACACCACAGTCTATTCTGCAGTTCCTACCAATTTTCACATTCTTACCAATATAAACCTGAGGATGTATCTGAGTTTCTTTTCCAATTTTAACTTCTTCGGAAATATAAGTGAACGCACCGATATAGACCTTCTCCCCGATTTCGGCAGATTCATGAATATAAGAACCTTCTTCTACACCGGTTTTTCTTTCACGCATCTGCTCATAGAGATTCATCAGGACCTGGAAAGAAAGATAAGCATCTTCTACGGCAATAATGGTAGGCGTATAGGAATCTTTGGTTAATAAATTTTCTGAAACCACCAGCACAGAACACGCTGTAGTGTTGATATAATGAGCGAAACGGTCTTGGGCAATAAAGGAAAGATGGCCCGTTTCTCCCCTTTCAATAGGAGAAACTCCGGTAATAACGGCCTCCGGGTCGCCTATGATTTTTCCGTTGATAAAACCTGCAATCTGCGCTGCTGTAAATTCCATATCCTGCAAAGATAATAATTTCCCTAAAAAACGATAAAAGTATGCAAAAAAGATTACGTTCCACTTTCTCCGGGAAAGGACAATATATAACGTGTACTGCTTTCTGTAATGGAAGACGACAACAACTGCCCCTGATACTCATGAAGGAGCGTTTTTGCGCCGTTTTTTCCTAACAGATAAATCGGCTGATGTTCCGCACTGTATGGCAATAAACTTCTGGAAATTTGATCTACCAGAAGATGGCCATCTGTGGTATTGAGCCTCAGGTTGGCTTGTTCCGTTTTCTCTCTCATCATTTCCTGAGAAAAAGGTTCGGCGGAAATGATGGTTTTTGGGAGTTTTCTTCTGATAACACTGCGGCAGAGATAAGCCAAAATCGGATCTTCTGAATACTGCCATTCTTTCATCGCACTGATGATGTCATTATCGTCCAGTTCAGTAAACCGCTCCAAATCTTCATCGCTGGCCTTTTGAAATTCGTTTTTATATAGAAAATAACTAAGATGTTCCGAAGCTGGCAAAACCTTGCCCTGAGAAACAAGCCATTTGGCTCTGTCCAGAATTTTTACCAACAGAAATTCTGCCAGCGCCGCCGTTTTATGATAATACACTTGCCAATACATGAACATTCTTGCTGTAAGATAGTTTTCAATAGAATAAATTCCTTTAGCATCAATAACGAGCTCATCGTCAGACACATTCATCATGGAAATAATTCGCTGCGTATTGACATTTCCTTCTGTAACGCCGGTATAAAAACTGTCTCTTTTCAAGTAATCCAGACGGTCTACATCCAATTGAGAAGAAATAAGCTGATTGAAAAATTTGCGGTGATATTTTCCTTGAAACATTTGCATCGCGGTTTCCAGTTCTCCATTAAATTCAATATTAATTTTCTCCATGAGCAGCAACGACAGTTTTTCGTGATGCCATTGGTTCATCAACATATTTTCCAGTGCGTGAGAGAAGGGGCCGTGTCCGATATCGTGCAGTAAAATGGCGAGCATTGCCGCTTTTTCTTCTTTTTTTGAAATTTCTACGCCTTTCAGCTTCAAAGTTTCCAAAGCAGTGAACATCAAATGCATCGCGCCCAAAGCATGATGAAACCTCGTATGTGTAGCGCCGGGAAAAATTAAATTGAGCAGGCCGGTTTGAGAAATTCTCCGAAGTCTTTGAAAATAAGGATGTTCGATAACATCAAAAAGAATTTCATGTGGAATTTTGATAAAACCGTAAACCGGATCGTTAATAATTTTCAGTTTATTCTGCATCTGTAAAAACAAAAAATAGCGATTCAAAGGTAGCTAAAAAACACGTGAAACCTCGTACTTTTCAATGGTTTATTTGCTTTAAAATACTTTTTAAAATTAACTGAACTTTAACTTTATTTTTAAGAAATTGGAATTTATTTAAGAACATTTGTTCGTATTTTTGATGATCTTATTTACAACCGTTCCAATCAATGGAACAATAACCCTTACAAAAAATTTATGTCAGGAAAGATTTTATGGATAGATGATGAAGTAGATTTACTGAAACCTCATATTGTTTTTTTAGAAAACAAAGGATACCGCGTTACTCCAGTGAACAATGTCAATGAAGCTTTAGAACTGATGGACACTGAGAAATTCGCACTCACACTTTTAGACGAAAATATGCCCGGAATATCCGGGTTGGAAGCCATTCCCATGATTAAAGAGAAAGACAGCTCGCTCAAGATTGTGATGGTAACGAAGAGCGAAGAAGAACACATCATGGAAGAAGCGATTGGTTCTCAAATTTCAGATTACATCCTGAAGCCCGTGAATCCCAATCAGATTCTGCTTTCGCTTAAAAAAAACCTTCAGGAGGATGACCTCGTGGAGCAGAAAACCATACAAAGTTATCAGCAGGAATTCCGGAACCTTTCCATGGAGCTCTCCTATCTCCGGACTTATGATGAATGGGCAGAACATTACAAGAAAATCCTGAATTGGGAAATAAAATTCGATAAAGTTTCGGACAGTGAATTCGGGGAACTGCTTCAGGCTCAGAAAGAAGAGGCTAACATACAGTTTTCTAAATTCATCGAAAAAAATTATGAAGAGTGGCTACATGGAAACGATAAACCAATGATGAGCCATACTCTGTTTAAGGATAAGGTAAAATCTGAAGTAAAAAGTGATAAAGTACTTTTGCTTATGATCGACAACCTGCGCTATGACCAATGGAAAGTAATAGAACCGTTGTTCACCAAATTTTACAATAAAGTTTCTGAGGATTACTATTACAGCATTCTCCCTACGGCTACACAATACGCCAGAAACTCCTTTTTTGCCGGGCTTTTGCCTTCAGAAATTGAAAAACGTTTCCCCGAAAAATGGTTTAATGATAATGAAGAAGGAAATAAAAACGAATACGAACGTGATTTCCTAGAAGACCAAATGAAAAGGCTTGGATTATCAGATAAATCCATGAAGTACCTGAAGGTACTGAATGCCGATTTTGAAAGAAAAGTTTTGGATGATTTCAATCAGCATAAAAACAACGATCTCCTGGTGATTGTTTATAATTTTATTGATATTCTGAGCCATGCTAAAACCGACAACCACATCATAGATCAGCTGATTCGGGATGATAAAACCTTCCGATCCCTGACTTACAACTGGTTTGAAAATTCGTCTCTATTGAAGATCATCAAAGCTGCCGCTGAAAATAAATTCAGGCTTGTGATTACCACCGATCACGGCACTATCTACGTAAAAAAACCAAGCCGGGTGGTGGGCGACCGTGAAACTTCTACCAACATCAGGTACAAAACCGGAAGAAGCCTTACCTATGAAGAAAGCGATGTATGGGCGGTGAGCAATCCTGAAAAACTTTTCCTGCCGAAAGGAAACCTGAGCAGCAAATACATTTTTGCCAAAAACAATATGTTTCTGGCGTATCCTAAGAACTACAATCATTACGTGAACTATTATAAGGACACCTACCAACATGGCGGCATTTCTCTGGAGGAGTGCATTGTGCCGATCAGCATACTGGAACCCAAATAATTTTTTTTCATAGTTTATTTGATTTTTTGGGTTTCATAGGCGGAAAAAACGAATGTTTTTTCCGCCTTTTTATATGAAAAAACCTTCCGTTTCGGGAAGGCATTTGGTCTAAATTTCATTTTGCGCTACATATCATAGTGAGTGTAGGAAAGATCAAATAAGGCAAGCTTTTGGGAGCCTGATAGAAAATTATTTCTTAAGCGTAAGAATATATTCTACCATTTTCTTGGCGTTCTCTTTACTGAGTCCCGCATGAGGCGTCATTGGAATCTGCCCCCAGGTACCCACACTTCCGTCAATAATTTTCTGAGCCAGCATATCCATATCTGCTTCGGTATATTTATCCGCAATTTCCTGATAAGATGGGCCTACCAGTCTTGCATCAACTTTATGGCAAGTAAGACAATCCATTCCCTGAATCATTTTCAATCCTTCAGCACCAGGCTCAGTGGATATTTCCTCGGTGCTTTGGGCTACAGGTTCTTCCATCATGACGTTGGTTTCTACATTAGGATCTGTTTCTTTTTTGGAGCAGGAGGTGATCAATAATGCAGCAAAAAATACTATAACAATGTGTCTCATAAATTTTTTTTGTATATTTGAATAGTACAAATATAAGAAAAATATACTTTTATACTACCTAATAAAAGTCATATTAAGCTTATGACTGTAGTCATAAAGCCCATGAGCAGAACGGTGTTATTTTTGTTATCAATTAAATTAATATATAAATTCTATCATTATGAAAGTATTAAAGACACTAGCATTCTGTGCTTTTTCACTAGCTCTGACTTCTTGCGGAGGAGAAAAAAAGGAAAGTTCCATTCCAACAGCAGACAGTTCTGCACCTGCAACTGAGACAACAGCACCTGCAGGCGACAATGAATATGACCCTAGAAGAGGTTTAGGTAAATATGATGAAACAAATGTTGATGTATCAAGCTTTGACCCTGCCATGGCTGCAGAAGGTAAAAAAGTAGCTGATGTAAAATGCATGTCATGTCATAAAACTACCGATGAACGATTGGTTGGGCCAGGTTGGAAAGGAGTTACCGAAAGACAAACTCCTCACTGGATCATGAATTTCATTTCTAATCCGGATCCTATGATTGATGTAGATCCTGAATTACAGAAGCAGTTGGAACTTTGTTTGGTAAGAATGCCAAACCAAGGACTATCTGATGCCGAAGCCAGAAATGTCTTGGAATACATGAGAGAAATCGACGGAGCTAAGTAATTTTTTTTTGAATGGCATGTGTTCTTCACTTGCCATTCATTTACCTCATTTCAATTCTGAAAAGATAATCTTTTATATATGAAAACTTATAAGCAATTAGGTCTTGCTGCATTGGCAGCAGTAACCATCGTCGCATGTAAACCGAAAGGAACCGAGACGGCGGTAAGTGGCGATGCAGCCCAGAAAGTGTACGTAGCTCCAGGAAAACTGGATGAAGTTTATAACTTTGTAAGTGGCGGTTTCAGCGGACAGGTGAGCGTAGTGGGCTTACCAAGCGGCAGAACCATCAAAGTACTTCCCGTATTCTCCCAACATCCGGAAAACGGATACGGATACAGCGAGGAAACGAAGCCTATGCTCGAAACCTCTCACGGATTTATTCCTTGGGATGATCAACACCACCTTTCATTATCCCAAACCAACGGAGAGATAGACGGAAGATGGCTGTTTGCAAATGCCAACAACACCCCGCGGGTGGCCAGACTGGATCTGAAAACATTCAAAACAGTTGAAATTATTGAAATTCCTAATTCTGCAGGAAATCACTCATCTCCTTTCCTTACAGAAAATACGGAGTATGTAGTAGCAGGAACCCGTTTTGCAGTTCCGGCAGACGGACAGGATGATGTTCCGATTGAATCTTTCAAACAAAATTTCAAAGGATATTTGTCCTTTATTGGGATTAACAAAGACAGCGGAGAAATGGATATTACTTTCCAGATTGAAGCTCCCGGATTCAACTTCGACCTTTCGCACGCAGGAAAAGGAAAATCCCACGGCTGGTTCTTCTTCTCATGCTACAATTCTGAACAGGCCAACACGCTTCTTGAAGTTAACGCTTCTCAGAATGAAAAGGATTTCATCATGGCGGTAAACTGGAAAAAAGCCGAAGAATACCTGAAAGCCGGAAAAGGTAAAAAAATGGCAGTGGAATATGCTCATAATAAATGGGATGAAGAAAAACACATGGCGACTTCTACTATCAAAAAAGAAGTTATGGTACTGAGTGCGGAAGAGTTGAAAGACATCTGCTACCTTATTCCTTGTCCTAAATCGCCACACGGCTGCGATGTGGATCCTACCGGTGAGTACATCGTAGGTTCCGGCAAATTGGCCGCTTTAATTCCTGTATTCAGTTTTGATAAAATTCAAAAAGCGATTGCCAATAAAGATTTCGCAGGAGAATTTGACGGGATTCCGATTATTAAGTATGAATCTGCTCTTCACGGAGAAGTTCAGAAGCCCGGTCTCGGCCCACTCCATACCGAATTTGACGGAAAAGGGAATGCCTATACTTCCCATTTCGTATCATCTGAAGTAGTGAAATGGAATATTGAAACTCTGGAAGTTTTAGACAGACAGCCTACTTTCTACTCTGTAGGACACCTGATGGTAGTAGGTGGCGACAGCAGCAAGCCTTACGGTAAATATTTGGTAGCATATAATAAAATCACCAAAGACAGATATATTCCTGTTGGACCGGAACTTCCACATTCTGCGCAGCTATTTGACATCAGCGGCGACAAAATGAAACTTCTTCTGGATTTCCCGACGCATGGCGAACCGCACTATGCACAGGCCGGCCCGGCAGAACTCTTCATGAAAGACCAGGTGAAATTCTATAAGATAGACGAGAATAAACACCCGTATGTCACCAAAGGTGAAAACGAATCTAAAGTGGTTCGGGATGGAAATAAAGTTCACGTATATATGACCTCTATACGTTCTCACTTTGCACCGGACAATATTGAAGGAATACGCGTAGGTGACGAAGTTTATTTTCATGTAACCAATTTGGAACAGGATTGGGATGTGCCTCACGGATTTGCCATAAAAGGAGCGCAGAATGCCGAATTGCTGATAATGCCGGGTGAAACTGCAACCTTACGGTGGGATCCGAAGAAACCGGGAATGTATCCCATGTACTGTACCGACTTCTGTTCTGCACTGCACCAGGAAATGCAGGGATATGTACGCGTATCTCCAGCAGGAAGCAACGTGCCGCTGACGTATCATCTCAATAATAAAAAAGATAATGCGCAAGGGCCTGTAAAACAAGGTGAAGTAAAATAAGTAATCTATAAAAGGGCAGTTTCTCTGCCCTTTCTTTTTTCTGATTTCGCGTGCCAAGATAAGACACCAAAGATCAATATCAAAAAAAATCAAAAAATGAAAAATAATTCATTAACCACGCTGACCCGAGTATTGCTGCTGTTATGTGGTATCGGTTTAATTATTAGCATTTTCACTCCCATTTGGTCCATATATCTCAGTGCACCACAATATCCTGAGGGGCTTGCGATGTTTCTGCACGCCAATAAAGTCTCAGGAGAGTATGAAATTATAAACGGACTGAATCACTATATCGGGATGAAAGAAATTCATGCTGATGAGTTCTGGGAATTCACGTTTTTACCTTATGCACTGGGCTTTTTTGCTCTACTGTGCCTATTGGCTGCTCTTTTGAAAAACAAAACCATTCTGTACAGCGTTACCATTCTGTTCCTCATTTTTGGAATTGCCTTTATGGGAGATTTTTATTACTGGCTTTATGATTACGGACACAACCTTGACCCCAACGCAGCCATCATTGTTCCGGGAATGTCCTATCAACCTCCTTTAATTGGATACAAACAACTACTTAATTTTGAAGTTTGGTCGTATCCTAACATCGGCGGCGGAATCATGATAGGAGTTGCCGTTATTTTGCTTATCTTAGCCATTGTAGAATATAGGCGGGCAAAAAAAACAGTGTAAGAATAAACAAATTAATCCCAATCCTGACACAGGAAATTTTCATAAGAGATTTTTCTTAACAGTATTGGGATTTTCATATCATACAATCCCTTAATAATAAAAATATGAAACTAATCAAAAACTTATTCGTAGCCGGCGCAGCCACAATCCTTTTGGCAGCGTGTTCCGAAAGCGGACCCAAAGAAATTGCAACCGGGAAAGACCAGTGTGAAAATTGCAAAATGACCATCACCGAAGCCAAGTATGCTACACAACTGGTCACCGAAAAAGGAAGAAATTATAAATTTGACGACATCAGCTGTATGGATGATTATACGACTTCCAATACAGAAGTCGCTCAAAATTCAGACGAATATGTTGCTGACTTCCCTACCGGAATTTTCTTCGATCGCAGCACAGCAACCCTCGTCCAAGGAGGAAGCATTAAAAGTCCAATGGGAGGGAATACTCAGGCGTACAAAGATAAAGCAGCAGCAGAAAAAGCAGCAGCAGAACTTGGAGCCACCGTCATTCAATAACCACTATTCCATTTGATACGGAAAGAAAAGAAATAAAATGTATAAACTTCTGCTTTTATTTTTACCAATTTTAGCATTTTCAAATACCTTAAAAGTTGGTAAAAACGAACAATACAGAACTATAAAACAAGCTGTCGCGGCTGCCAAAAGCGGCGACAGCATTCTAGTAGAAAAAGGAATTTACAGGGAAGGCCCCATCCATCTGGAAAAATCTCTCACACTCATCGGCATCGGAAGGCCTGTGATAGACGGCGAACTGAAGAGTGAAATCATCACTTTTAAAGCCGACCGCATTACCCTGAAAGGATTCAAACTCATCAATTCGGGAAGAGACGAAATTAAAAGTATTTCCGCGGTACACATTTACACCAGCAGCAATTCAGTCATTGAAGATAATATTTTTGAAAACAATTACTTCGGAATCTACGTTCAGAGAGGCTACAGATGCCTGATTCAAAATAATAAAATAACCACCAACAGAGGAACTTCGCAAGAAAATATCGGTGACGGCATTCATCTTTTGGGAAGTTCTGAAATCTGGGTCAAAAACAATTATATCAGCGGGCATAAAGACGGAATTTATCTGGAAAAAAATAAGAGATGTTTTATTTTCAAGAATCTTTCCCGCAACAACCTTCGGTACGGACTTCATTTTATGTTTTCTGATGACAGTGTGTACACCGGCAATGTATTCGATAAGAACGGAGCGGGAGTAGCCGTGATGTATGCCATGAATGTGAGCATGTACAACAACCGGTTCATCAATAACTGGGGAGACAGCGTATTCGGCCTGCTGCTGAAAGAAATTTCCTACAGTAGAATAAAAGGCAACACTTTTGAGAATAATACGACGGCAATCTTTGCGGACGGCGCTACTAAAATCGACTTCTACAACAATCATTTTGAAGACAATGGATGGGCTTTAAAATTAAATTCCAACTGTATGGAAAACCGATTGTTTAGCAATAACTTTATCAACAATACTTTTGATGTAAGCACCAACGGAAGTACGGTGATGAACGATTTCAAGCAGAATTACTGGGACAAATATGCAGGATATGACCTGGATAAAGACAAAATTGGAGATGTGCCTTTTCACCCGTTAAGTCTGTACTCTGTTCTGGTGGAGCGTAATCCTGCTGTGATGCTGCTTTTCAGAACTTTTTTTGTGGATTTACTGGATAAGTCTGAAAAAATTCTTCCCAGTCTTACTCCGGAAAGTTTTGTAGACCGCGAACCCTTAATGAAACCCGTAGAGAGGTAATGGAGCTTACGCTTCATCTTTCAAACAAATTATCATGATAGAAATAAAAAATCTCACTAAAAAATTCAACAAATTTACTGCGCTGAACGATGTAAACCTCAGTTTCCAAAAAGGACATTCCATTGCGCTGATTGGTCCGAATGGCTGTGGAAAAACGACTCTCATCAAGTGTATTCTAGGACTGAACGTGTTGGAAACCGGGGATATTACCGTTAATAACGAAAGCGTAAAAGACCATTATAAATATCGGGAAACCATCGGATATATGCCACAGATAGGCCGTTATCCCGAAAACATGACCATTGAAGAAACCATCAAAATGATCCGCAATATCCGGAAAAATCACAATACCGAGGTGGATACAGAGTTGCTGGAAGCTTTCGAACTGGAAAAGATTTATGATAAAAAAATGAGCACACTCTCCGGAGGAACTACTCAGAAGGTGAGCGCCGTGCTGGCTTTTATGTTCAATCCGACTACGATTATTTTGGATGAACCCACTGCCGGCCTAGATCCGCTGGCTTCCGAAATCCTCAAAAATAAAATTATAAAGGAAAAAAATAAAGGCAAACTCGTCATCATCACCTCCCATCTATTGAGTGAACTGGATGACATCATCAGTGAAATTGTGTTTATGAATGAAGGGAAAGTGATCGTTCACCAGTCTGTAGACGACCTGAAAAAAGAAACCAACACCGGAAAAATCTCTGAAGGAATTGTTGCTATATTAAAAGAAATGAAGAAATGAACAAGATTGCACGTTTTATCTTATTTGATATTTTGAAAAACAAAACCATTATCCTGTACACGGTTCTGCTTTTCATTATTTCCTGGTCTGTACTAGGTCTGGAAAGTAATTTCACCAAAGCCACCCTCAGTTTACTGAATATTGTTCTACTCGTGGTACCTCTGATGAGTGTTATATTTTCTACGATTTATGTGTACAATAGTAGCCAGTTTGTAGAGTTGCTGCTCAGCCAGCCGGTTCCCAGAAGCAAAGTGTGGTTCAATATTTTTCTGGGACTTTCCACGGCGCTCGTTCTGGCTTTTCTTTTGGGTTGTGGAATTCCGATTTTGCTGTATTCATCTATAGAAACAGGAATGTCGCTCATTATCACGGGATGTTTTCTCTCGGTTATTTTTACATCACTGGCGATGCTGGCGGCCATTTTCAGCCGCGACAGAGCCAAAGGAATCGGAATCGCTATTTTTCTCTGGATTTTCTTTGCCATTATTTACGACGGAATTCTGCTGGTTTTGATATTCCAGTTTGCTGACTACCCTATTGAAGGCATCATGGCGACATTAACCGCCATCAACCCTATTGGGCTTTCCAGAATATTCGTCTTACTGCAACTGGATGTTGCTGCGATGTTAGGATATGCCGGTGCAGTGTTTCAACAGGTTTTCGGATCCGGTGGAGGAATGGGAATTTCGCTGGTGATTCTTTCAGCCTGGGCTATTGTTCCTTTTGTTTGGTCTTTGATCAAATTTAACAAGAAAAATCTGTAAATTCTGATTATTATAAAAAGATGATAAAACTCACGAAATCAATAACAAAAACATGATTCCAGTCATAAATTTGTTTGGTTTTTCGTTGTAATTTTATCTTCAGTTAAAAAGCTGTTCTCCTATACAATACCGAAAGAATTTTAAAAATATAGGTACTATGAAAAAATCTTTTTTTATTCTCGGATTGGCCACACTGGTTCTCATTTCATGCAAGAAAAATGAAACTGTGGCTACTACTTCAAACGCTGAAGTTACAGAAACACAGACCGTAGGCCAGGAAGGCGTTCTCGACAACGAAAGCACACCGGACATTGTAAAACTTGCCGCTTCCAATGAAGATCTTTCAACGCTTGTAAAAGCGGTTCAGTCGGCTGGCTTGGCTACTTCCCTTAGCAACGCAGGACCTTTTACGGTTTTTGCGCCGGTAAATGCCGCTTTCGACAAACTTCCTGCAGGCACCGTAGAGGATTTGCTAAAGCCTGAAAACAACGGAAAATTAAATGACATTCTGGGGCATCATACGTATGTAGGTGTTATCAAAACTGATCAGTTTTCTGACGGGCAAAATCTCGGTATGGTAGACGGAAAAAATATCACAATTAAAATGGTGGACGGCAAGCCTACCGTGAACGGAACGGTGAATATTATTGCATCCGTACCAGCTTCCAATGGAATTGTACATGTGGTGGACGGTGTTATTCTTCCTGAATAACTCCACTGGCGATAGTTAATTTGTTTAATGTTTTTGAATCCTTCCAGACTTTTTCGGAAGGATTTTTTAATACTGAAACGACTCAAAATCAAGAGAGTTGCACAGCAAGGAAATGTGTAAAAACTTTGCCAATGTTAATAGTGATTCTTCAGACCTGAAAAGCCCAATCTCTACTCCACTTTATCTGCCTTCTTCAACGTCAGTACCATCATCATAATTGCCAGCATCATAAGGACAGAAACGGCTAATAAAGTCTGGGCAGTATAAGGCAATGCAATGTATTTGATAGAGAAAATACCCATTAATCCGAGTACGGCTTCATTCAGAAAAATACCTAATAACAGGATTTTGAAGCTGTTCAGCACCATCGTATTCAGTTTGAAGATCTTGGAAGCAAGAATCTGATGAACCAGGAAAACTGAAATACACATCAATAGAATAAGATGGAGATAAGCAATCACCACATTTCTGAATCCGAAGGCAAACTGGCTGACCGCAGGAATATTGGATCCCAATTGAAGCGCTATTTTGACGAAAAATGCAAATCCTACATACAACAATGTAAACCGCTGTAAAGCAGAAAAATGAACCCTCAGCTGACCCCAATTTCTGCGGACAATCTGAAAAAGCTGCACCGAGGCAATGGTTTGCGCTATCGTTCCGATGACAATAAGGACGAAAAGCCAAACCGGCATTTTGAACCACAGTACTGATAAACCGTATCCTATAACACAACCCGAAAACATGAGCCAGAACATCCGCCTGTTTTCCAAAACCGGAATGGTACCACCTATATTTTTTAAAGTATTCAGCAGCAATCCAATGCAGGCAAACATGAAAAACCCGTTGTACTGAAAATGAAGATAATAATAGGTAGAACCTAAATAAAGATCCTGATTTACATTACCGGACATCATCATATAACTCAGCATAAAAACGCCTGCCGAAGAAATCACCGCGAAGAATAAACCTGCCAGAAACCAAGGTTTTGAAACGTCACGAACAGGTTTCAGGTCTCTCATCAGAAAATAGCCAAACACAAAACTTACCAGTAACGCTGCAGTGGAAGCCGCGATAGAAGCCCAGTAATAACCGCTGTACAGAAATGAAGGAATCATGGCATACGCGGAAATCATATTGATGATCAGTAAATAGTGATATTTTTTAAGCCGCTGTTCTTCCACAAAACCCTGAAGATAACGAATGATGAAAACATAAATAATTTGTGCAATCCAGCCGTAGAAAGCGAAATGCGAATGCGCTTCCTGTACATGCTTTTGGTCGACAAAAGGAAAAGAATAAGCTATTTTATAACGCATTAAAACCCCTAAGACGGCAACAATTAAAAAATTTATCAGAGAAAGCTTTAACCAATATGCTGTATTCTTCATAATAAAAATAAATTAATAGCGGAGATAAGGATGATATTTAAATGAAAATCTTTCCGCTGATGATTTCCAGTTTTCCTTCTTTTTCCATTTTTTTCACCGTACGGATGATGGTTTCAATGCGAAGCCCCGTCATATTTGACAATTCTTTCCGTGTAAGGTGGATAAAGATTTTTTCGTCTTTAGATTTTCCTTTTTCCTTTTTATAATCCAGAATCTGTTGAAAAACCCGTTCCTCGGGATTCAGAAAGACAATATTTTTAAGAGAAAGGCTTTTCCTTAGTGACTTTTGTGCCACAGAACAGGTGAATTCTAAAAGCTTTTGTGGGTGCAATAAGGCAAATTGTATGAAATCTTCGCGCTTTATTTTGACAATTTCCGCTTTTTCGGAGTACACCTCTACATTTCCGGGAAAAGGCTGCTGAAGCAACACCGCAGGTTCGCCAAAAAAATTCCCTGGCTGTACCTTATGCTGCAAAAACTCTTTTCCTTCTTCCGTAAAGTTGAATACATCCAATTCGCCTTCTTTCAGATAGAAAAAGTGCTGAGAGGTATCTCCTTCGGTCATAATCATATCGCCTTTATTATGCCTCTTTACCTCTGCCTTCGTAGCTTTTATCGTTTCATCATCAAACTGGAACGCCATTCACATGAGTTTTTTCAAATATAGTAAATCTTTAAAGTATAGAACAGAAAAATTGTCAAAAAATTTAATATTGAAACCCGTGTCAAATTCATTATTTTTGAGGAAATTCACAATATAATGCCTCATCAGTTCAATCCCCGGGATATCACCTGGCTGTCTTTCAATGAACGGGTTCTTCAGGAAGCGATGGATCCGTCTGTTCCTCTTCCGCTCAGGATCAGGTTCCTCGGAATTTTCTCCAATAATCTGGATGAATTTTTCCGCGTTCGTGTAGCGGGATTAAAGCGTGCGATGGATTTCAAAGATAAATATCTGAATGAATCGTTTTTTCGGCCACCATCAAGAATCTTGGAACAAATCAATGATATTGTTTTACAACAGCAGCATGATTTCAACCGAACATGGAAAGAAATTCAAAAGGAAATGGAAGCAGATCAGGTTTTTATTAAAACCCATCAGGATCTGACCGAAGCACAGAAAAAATTTGTCGTTCAGCATTTCGATGAAGAAGTAGAAAGCAGCATCATCCCCATCCTGCTACATGACAATACGCCGATGCCTTATATGAGAGATAAAAGCCTCTATATCGGGATTGCGATGCGAAAAAAGAAATGGAATCACCACGCTGCCTTTGCCATGATTGAAGTGCCGTCCCGAACGATGGGAAGATTCGTTCTCTTGCCTTCCTCCAACGGAGAAAAAAATGTCATTCTTCTGGAAGATGTTATCATGGCCAATCTTCCGCATATATTTTCATATTTCGGATATGATGAATTTCAGGCGCACTGTTTCAAAGTGACCAAAGATGCAGAATTTGATCTGGACAACGACATCCGGACAACGCTGGCGGAAAAAATAGAAAAAGCCGTCAAAAGCCGCCGAAAAGGAAAACCCACCCGTTTTGTTTTCGACAAAGATATGGATCCTTCCCTGCTGGAATTTCTCATCCGAAAACTGAATCTCACCGCACGCGACAGTATTATTCCGGGGCAGAGAATTCATAATTTTAAACATTTCATGGATTTTCCGGATGTATTTCCGGCACAGAAAAAACCTGAAGAAAGAGTTCCTTTTATCCATCCCAATTTCAGCGAAGGCCAGCGCGTGACCGATGCAGTTCTGAAAAAAGACATTTTATTTACTTTTCCCTATCACAGTTTTATCCCCATCATTGATCTTCTGCGTGAAGCCGCGATGGATCCTGATGTAAAAACAATAAAACTCACCGCTTATCGTTTGGCTAACAATTCAAAAATAGCCAATGCGCTGGTGAATGCAGCACGAAACGGCAAGAAGGTTACTGTACTGCTGGAACTTCGAGCCAGGTTTGACGAGGAAAATAACCTGAAATGGAAAGAACGCCTGGAAGACGAAGGAATACTGGTTCTGACGGGAATTCCGAACAGGAAAGTTCACGCCAAGCTTTGCATTATTAAGAAGAGAACGCACGGCAAAACCCTGCAGTACGGTTTTGTAAGTACCGGAAACTTTAACGAG
This sequence comes from Chryseobacterium lacus, assembly GCF_003336205.1. Taxonomy (GTDB): domain Bacteria; phylum Bacteroidota; class Bacteroidia; order Flavobacteriales; family Weeksellaceae; genus Chryseobacterium_A; species Chryseobacterium_A lacus. The sequence goes on along the minus strand of NZ_QPIE01000004.1, from coordinate 225,379 downwards.
AAAACCGCAAAAATATACAGTGACAATCTGCTGATGACGGCCAACAGAACCATTATGGCAGACATTAATAAAATCTTCCATTATTTTGAAAAACCAAAACTACCACCGGAAGAAGCACTGAAAAACATAAAAAATCTTGTGGTGTGTCCTAAATTCATGCGGGAGAAAATAGAAGCTCAGGTTGATTTTGAAATTGCAGAAGCCAAAGCCGGCAGAAAAGCGGAAATGATCATCAAGGCCAACTCGCTGAGCGACCGTGGATTGATCATCAAACTGTATGAAGCCGCTGAAGCAGGTGTTTCCGTAAAGCTGATTGTGAGAGGTATTTTCTGCGCTGTCAACAAGAAGAGATTCAAAAAACCATTCCATGCCATCAGTATTGTGGATGAATATCTGGAGCATTCCCGCATCATGTATTTTTATAATAAAGGTGCCGAAGATGTTTACATTTCCTCCGCCGACTGGATGACCCGAAATCTGGATTATCGCATAGAAGCTGCCGTGAAAATCCAACAGCGGGATCTCAAACAGGAATTAATTGATATTCTGAATATTCAGCTTCAGGATAATGTGAAAGCGCGGGTTCTGGACAATAAAATGAAGAATAAATACGTAAAAAAAGGGGAAAAAGAAATCCGTTCCCAGATTGAAATTTACCATTATCTGAACGATAAAACGAAAAGCTGACTTCTTCCGAACACCGAATAATTTTGTATTTTTGAAACCACAGCCGAAAAAAAGCAACAAAAATAAATTAGGCTGCGAAATACAACAATGAGAATAGCAGCCATCGACATAGGAAGTAACGCAGCGCGGCTTCTGATCAATGAAGTGACCCATTGCAAAAACGGCAAGCCGGAATTCACCAAACTCAACCTGCTGCGCGTTCCGCTACGGCTGGGAATGGATGTTTTCAGTTTTGGCGAAATCCGCGAAGAGAGAGAGGACATGATGATTCGCACCATGAAAATCTTTTCAGACCTGATGGATATGTACAAAGTGGAACATTACCGTGCCTGTGCTACGAGTGCAATGCGTGATGCTTCCAATGGAGCCGAAATACGGCAAAAAGTAAAAGATACCTCTGGAATTTCAATAGAAATCATTACTGGTGATGAGGAAGCCGCACTGATTTTCGAAAACCAGATTGCTGAAACCCTGGATGAAAATTTCGGATACCTTTACATTGATGTCGGCGGCGGATCTACAGAACTGATGTATTTTGAAAAAGAAAAAATGAAGTACAAACATTCCTTCAACATCGGAACCATCAGGCTTTTGAAAGATCTTGTATCAGAGGAACAGTGGAGCCTTTTAAAATCGGAAATAAAAGAAAACATCGACAAAAAGAACATCATAGGAATCGGATCCGGAGGAAATATTAACAAAATCGCTTCCATGAGCAAAACCAAAGAAGGAAAAACCATCTCCCTGAACGCTCTGAAAAAATACCATCACGACCTTTCTCAAATGACCGTAACAGAAAGAATGCACCACTATCAGTTGCGGGAAGACCGGGCTGATGTGTTGGTTCCGGCGCTGGAAATTTATACGAAAATAATGACGTGGGCAGACATTTCTCACATTCTGGTTCCGAAAATTTCAGTGGCAGACGGGCTGGTTCACAGCATTTACAATAAACTCAATAATAAAAATAAAGTATGAAAAATTTTAGTATTACCGGGCTGGTTGTTTTAGGCGTTATGGCAATGGTAGCACTCACCATCATTTTATGGGGATACCCCGAATACAGAGTGTGGTCTCAGGAAATGGAGGGAAAAGCAGAGTTTGCAAAAGCAGAACAAAACCGACGCATTAAAATAGAGGAAGCCAAAGCTAATCTGGAAGCCGAGAAACTGAACGCACAGGCGGAAGTAGAACGGGCGAAAGGTGCTGCTGAAGCCATCAAAATTGAAAACGGCGCACTTTCGGAGAAATACATTCAGTATCTTTGGGTAAGGCAGCAAAACGATCTGAACGATAAAACTGTCATTTATATTCCCACCGAAGGAAACCTTCCTATTCTGGAAGCCGGAAGAAATGCAGGAAAGAAATCTGAATAAATACAGTAAATAAAACCATCAAAAAGCCTCTTTTCACTGAAGAGGCTTTTTTCGTTCTTTATTTCTTTATAAACTTGACTGATTTCTGAGTGTTATCAATGGTCATCATCATAAAGTAAGTTCCTGGTGGTAAATCTGAAACCAGAAGGTCTGTTTTTACTTCAGACAGCTTTTTTAGCAGTTTACCGTCTGCAGAATAGACCATCACGTCTTTAATTTTTTTCTGTGAAGTAATATAAAGGCGGTCACTCACCGGATTTGGATATAGCTTAACATCAGTAGATTTTGCCTCTGAAGTGCCCATGGCAGCGGTATTAATTTTAGTAAAGTACTGGTAAGCCCCGCTGGCAACAGAGGATACTGTTCCCGTAGCGGCATCAATAGAGAACACCCCCGATCCGGTGCTGTATAAATAATTTCCATTGCCCGTCTGAATAGTACCTCTCAGTTGCCCTGCGGTTACCGGCCAGTAATTTAAAATACTCGCATCCGTAATCGATAAAACATAAATCCCTGCGTTATTACCCCCGGAATGATTCTGGAACACCGCTACAATCATATTCCCGGCATTGTTTAAGTTGATCTGTTGGGTATTTTGAAAAAAGCCGGGTGCGACAAAATTTCCGGTGACATTTCCGGTATAATCCATTTTCTGAATACCATTGTTACTGAGAGAACTGATGTAAACAAATCCATTCTTGCTGTCCAGTACATCAAATGGCGAAGTAATAGAAGGATAAAAACCTAAGAATGTTCCGGCAGTAGAGAACCGTGCAATAGAATTGGCCGTAGCACTGTTACCGCTTCCGGCGTTGGTTACCCACACTTCATTATTCACCACATTCAAACCCCGAAGGTTATCCAGTCCGCCCGTAATCACAGATGAAAAAGTCCCATCCAGATTGTAGATGTGGATTTTATCCTGAGTCTGATCTGAAATCCAGATCTTGTCTCCGACCTGAGCAATGCCTTTAATCGTTCCGGAGGAAACCGTTGACATGTCAATAAAAGCCGGATTCATTACTGTTCCATCAACCGCGTTCAGTTGCGCAATTTGTTTTGTACCGGAATTAATCACTAAGATGCTTTCCTGTGCCGATACATTACCGGCGAACAGGGCCATCAGGAAAAATAAAAAGTAGTTTGTTTTCATAAAATATATTATTTAGTGATATAAAGATATCAAAAAAAACCTATCTCACTAACAATTAGAAATATAATACTTATTGTATAACAGACTTTTTGTTTGTGGTCTTTCACTTTATTTGGATTACCACACTTCAAAATCCCTTTGATTACCGAACCGACGGAATATTTTACTAAAAAATTCCGTACCTTTTGGGCTTCAAACAACTCCATTTTTCATGAGCAAAAACGCCTATATTATCGACGGAACCCGTACGGCAATCGGAAATTTTAAAGGAAGCCTGGCCGCAGTAAGAACAGACGATCTTCTGGCTACGGTGATCCGGAATCTTATTTCCAAAAACCCTGATTTACCTTTAAACCAAATTGATGATGTCATTATCGGCTGTGCCAATCAGGCCGGGGAAGACAACCGTAATGTGGCACGAATGGCCTTGTTACTCGCCGGACTTCCGGTGACGGTTCCGGGAGAAACCGTCAACAGGCTTTGTGCTTCCGGAATGAGTGCGATTGTTCAGGCAGCAAGAGCCATAAAATCCAATGAAGGCGATCTTTTCATTGCCGGTGGTGTGGAAGGAATGTCGCGCGGGCCTTATGTTATTTCCAAAAGTGAAGGCGGATTTGCCACCGATCAGAAAATGTATGACAGCAGTTTCGGATGGCGCTTTATCAATCCGGAAATGGAAAAACTCTACGGAACTGAAGCCATGGGGAAAACCGCTGAAAACCTCGCCGAAAAATATCAGATTTCCAGAGAAGAACAGGATTCTTTCGCGCTTCATTCTCAAATGAAAGCCAAGAAGGCACAGGACAGCGGAAGACTGGCTGAGGAAATTTCACCGGTAACCATTCCCCAAAGAAAAGGGGAACCTAAGACCGTTCAGCAGGATGAGTTTATAAAACCAACATCCAGCATGGAAATTTTAGGAAAACTAAGGCCGGCTTTTGTACAAGAAAATGGCACCGTCACCGCTGGAAATGCTTCAGGGTTAAATGACGGCGCAGCCGCAGTGCTGATTGCTTCCGATGAAGCCGTTCGCGAATATAACCTGAAACCCATGGCCAGAATTGTCACTTCAGCCGTTACGGGAACCGAACCCGGCATTATGGGAATCGGGCCCGTGGAAGCTACAAGACTCGCCTTGAAAAGAGCACAGCTTACGCTGGAAGATATCGACATTATCGAGCTGAATGAAGCTTTCGCAGCACAAAGTATCGCTTGCCTGAAAGAGTTGGGACTTTCATCGGACGACTCGCGGGTGAATGTGAACGGCGGTGCCATTGCGTTGGGACATCCACTGGGAATGAGCGGTACCCGAATTACCTATTCTGCGGCATTGGAACTTCAGAAAACCGGCAAAAAGTATGCATTGGCCACCATGTGTGTTGGTGTCGGACAAGGCTATGCGGTTATTCTTGAAAATGTTGAAAGATAAATTGATTGATTCATCGTTTAGGGAATAATGGTTTAAAAGATGAAGAGGGGCAAACTCCGTGAACTTCAAACAGCGGGTTTCGTGATGATTCTTTCCGCATTGCCGCTTACTGTTTTCGGGGTTCACCTATTCATCTTTATTTAATTATAATTTGATCAGTAATCGAATTAACAACTGAATAATCCCTTGCAGAAATGAATGGGATTTCTAACAGTTGCGGAACCATTTCTAATAGTTGCGGAGCCATTTCTTACAGTTGCGGAGCCATTTCTTACAGTTTCGGAACCATCTCTAAAGGTTGCTGAACCATTCCTAAAGCTGGCAGAGTGATTTCCCTGCGCATGAGGAGCCATTTCATCAGTCTAATTGACCATTTCGTTTAACGCTGATTGATCCGTAGGATTTTTGGTAAGTTCAAAAAGAATTTAAACCTCCTGAGAACGAACCGCGTTTTCCTGAAAAACCTTACATTAGCCATACCCGACTTCGTGCTCTATCGCAGCAGTTTAAAAAAAGCGATGCAGTCTTACAGCAAGAGCCGGAGTGGCAAAAATATGCGACTGAACAACCTCTTTTATAAGATCAGCCATTGGGAAAGCTGGGACTGGCGGATTAAGTATGTGCCTATACTGCCTGTGTGGATGTGGAACTGCATCCGTGCGCGGTCGTTCTGGTTTTTTACACCTTCCAATTCCAAACTGGTTTTTGGCGGCTTCGAAGGTGTGACCAAAATGTCCATTTATGAACATCTTCCGCCGGGAAGTTATCCGAAAACCAAGCTGATCAAAGCCGGCCAACCCTTTGCAGAAGTCGAGCAGATGGTGAACAGTCATTATACCTACCCTTTTGTGGTGAAACCTGACGTAGGAAGAATGGGGTTGATGTTTCGCATCATCCGCACACCTGAAGCACTGAAAGCCTATCACGAATTTATGCCGGTAGATTATATCGTGCAAGAATTCGTTGACTATCCACTGGAGGTCAGTGTCTTTTATTACCGTTTCCCGGGTGAAAAAAGCGGTACCATCACAGGATTTATCCGCAAGGAATTTCCGGAGATTAAAGGCAACGGCGAGTCCACGATCGGGGAGTTAATGGCGGCCAGTCCGCGCGTTTGTTTCCGCCTGGACGAAATGCGCACCAAACATGCTGATAAGCTGAACGTTGTTTTAGCAAAAGGTGAGGCTTTTCGCTTGAGCAATGCCCTCAACCTGAGCCGGGGCTGCTCGCTAGTGAGTCTGGAAAGTGAGAAAGATGAGCGGTTGCTGAAATTGTTTGATGAGCTCAGTTCCTATTCAGATACACTGTATTACGGACGATACGATATCAAATGTGCTTCCCTAGAAGATATGAAAGCAGGTAAAAACTTTTCCATTATCGAGTACAATGGATGCGGTGCGGAACCTCATCATGTCTACGGCAACGGCAACACCTTTGCCAAAGCTTGCCTGATTCTCGCGCATCACTGGAATATTCTTTTCCGGGTTGCACGCCGGAATTACCGGCTAGGCGCTGAATATGACAGTTTTCAAAAAGGCTGGAAGATAATGATCCGATGTCGAAGGCATTTCGCCTTATTACGGAAACTGGATGCGATGTTTCCGGATTTTTGAAAAACGGTAACCTGGATTGCAGATTACACATTTCGCGGTCGTGTACGAGACCGCAGGAGTTAATCATGCAAGGATAACAATCGAACAGCTATTCATGTGATTCAATTATCTGCCGTGAATTCTATCATAATAATGAAGATTACCCTTCCCGTCAAATCCTATGACCATAATACGGAATGAAGATGCAACATCACTGTTTAAAAACTCTAGCGGGCTGCCGGTATGTTGTGGATTCCAATATAAGACTCCGCGCGTATCTCTTATAAGACCGGTCTGTCTGGAGGTTGTAAGATTTATTACATCCGGTGTTGCAGGCAAATCATAACCGGTTAACAGTGTTTTATTGGGCCCGGCGCCTCGTGCACCGCTACCGCCCATATATCCGCGCTTGGTGTAAATTAATATGGCTTCACCTCCATAAGTTCCTGTCCTCTGTACCTTCACCATCGCAATAGAACTGACGGGCAATGATGCTATAACATCGGCATCAGAGGGGAATTCGTCCAGAAATATTCTTGCGGGTCTGCCTCTAATCACAGGATAAGACACTCCCTGATTTCTTTCAATAATTAAACCCGACGCACGTCCCTGCAGCCAGTCCAAAATATTGCCTGCTGCGCCGACGTTCTGATCGTCATTTACGAAATCAAAAACAGTCGAACTGCCGGCCCTGAACATTCCGGATGAGAGTTCTTTATCCAATTTTTTTGTCATATCCTTCTTTTGCGCCCTCAACTTTACTTCTTCAATCAGCTGGGCATCTTTGTAGAGAAGGTCTTCATTTTGCTGCTGTGCTACTGCCAGCGCGAGTTCCGGGCTTACCTGCTCACCGGGCGTTCGCGGCACAAGACGGAATTGCGCCGGCGGTAAGCCGCCGGTATAGAGACCCGGTTTCAGCATCCGGAAACTCAGAGTCAGGTTTTGCGGCGTGCGTTCCTCTTTATTCTGTCCATCAAGAAAAAAGCTGATGTCCAGTGTTTCATCAATATAAACATTGTTAAGATAAATTTTACCTTCTTTATCCGTGGTTAGTGGGGTAAATGCAAGTCCCTCTTCAGCCCGGGTCATCAGCATTACTCTCTGATTAGGAATAGGCCTGCTGTTCAGGGCCAGTCTGCCCTCGTAGGAAAGAAAACGGTGCATTGGCCCCGATTGTTTAGGCACCTGCCCCATCAACAATGAATCCCAGTTGAAAAAAGTCCATTTTTCTGACATCAATAAGGCATCCAGCGCTTCATCATTGGCTCCAGCACCAAAATACTGAGCGGGACGGTGAACAGGTGTTTTTATATCGCCCGTAAGCCATAATGCACTCAGTAAATCGTCTTCCGGTTCGTCATTTGCGGCGGTGGCACTTTTTACTACTACCGTGGCACTACCGGCAAAATTAAGCTCCACGCTGTTTCTTTCCCGTGCACCTGTTTTTAAAGTAGCCGGCTTAACTAATGAGGTGTTGATGCCGGAACGTTTCGAGTTAATAAAAACCAATCTTTGCGCTACTACAATGTCATTCTCATTAAAAACCGAGATTTGTAGAACCCCCGCCTGACCTTCGTTGATTTTAGAAGGAATGGTTGCGTTAACCACCTGGCTTGGCTTTAAAATATTCGCCCTGTAAGCAAGCCTGTTACCGATCGTGCCGACGACTTTATAATTCATCAATCCCGGAGGCATACCCACTGCAGATAATGTGTATCCGATGCCATCCTGCTGATGTTTTACTTTTAAATGTACACCAGCCGGGGCTACGAGGGGCAAGGAAATTTCTTTAGATTTGCCCGTGTTATCCTGTACGTGTACCCTGTAATGGGCATTCGCTTTCGGGGTGAAAGTAAAAGAGCCCACATTAGCGTCCATTGCGTTAAATCTTACAATTTTCGTCTGCGGATCAGAAGTATCCGTTAAGTATCCCTCCCACTTCGCCGGAGGATTTCCGTTAGAATGCAGTCTTACAGCCACTTTTGTTTCCCTATTCTGAATCAGTTTAAAACCTTCCGGAACCGCCGTTATGTTCCAACTGTTGTCCTCAATGGGTACCAGCTTACTTTCAGATGCGGGGTTATACACCGGTATCATTTTTACAAAGTCAAAATTCCGTGGAAAATTACTCATATACGGTGTTACAGCACGCAGATAGTATATATCCTCACTGAGATCGGGTGTCAGTTTCAGAGAACCATGACCTTCCCCTTCCGACAGGGGTACTGTTCGGGAATCAATCAGTTTTTTATTACGGTCGTATAATTCTACATACACGGTGCCCGAAATTTCGCTTCTTCGGTATCCGTCAAAGGCGAACGCTTTAAACCAGATCTGATCACCGGAGATGTATTTCTCTTTGTCTGTAAGCAAGTGTATTTTTTCCTGACTGTAATTGTTTTCCAGTAAATCGATTGCTTTATCGAGCTTGTCCTGAGCGCCCACAGCAAGTGTGCATATCAGGAAGAAAAAGGTACAGAGTTTGGTCATAGTAGTTTAGAATTGAATTATGATTTAAAAGTAGATTAATTTTTTTATCTACACAACACAAATCAGTAACAGGGAATCAAATTGCTTAAGATCTTTAACAGCATGGTTTAGATTGGTCGAAATTCCCATACTTCGGACAGCATGTCTTGAGAGTTCGGACCGAGACTTCAAACCGCGTTTTATTAGAAACTACTAATAAGAAACTGAACTACTCTATCCATTAAAGCATCGCTGCGACAATGCAATGAATTGCAGACTAACCCAAATTCCAGATTGGCGAAGATGATGATTGTAAAGGGTCAGATTTTCTCTCCCTTTTAGAGCCGGGGTAAAACGAACATCTGATCCTTCGAGGGTTTCGGAAGGTTTCATCACTTTATTTTCGGGAGATTCATCCAGCAGATAAAAAAGATAGTCTGAGGCGTTCTGCACATTCGAATTTGCAAAACGGATCTGGCTGTCGATTTCTGCCACACGGACATTCATATCCAGTACATCAGATTTCTGAATCATGCCGTTTTTAAAGTAATTTTCAATAACTTTTTTATTGGCCAGAACAGTGTTTCTCGCGCCTTCCAGCACTTCCACATTTTTATAAGCCATCTGAAGCTGCATGTAGGCTTTGTTCAATTCAAATTTCAGGTATTCGCGGGAGCGCTCCTGTTTCAGTTTCAGAACTTCAACCTTTACTTCTCCGGCTTTCTTCATATACACCGCATCTTTATTGTAAATGGGTTGCTGCACTTCGAGTTTGGTGGCGAAATTGAAAATATTCTTAGGATTGTTGAGGTTGGCGGGATTAAAATCCTCCATCGTCACTCTTTCCTGATTGAGTTTGGAGCCAAAGGCCATCAGCGGATTATTGGTAGAAATCCCCGTATAGCTGGCTTTTATGTTAGGCAAATGCATCGCGCGGGACATTAGCAGATCGGCCTCGGCAGAATGTACTTCTGCAGACGCAATTTTAAGCTGAAGGTTGTTACGCTCAATCTTCTCTTCCAGATCCTGTCTGGAAACCTGCACTGTTTCCTGAGCCCAAAGGACTGTACTCAAGAACATTGCAAATGCAGTAATCAATAGTTTTCTCATGTTCCGTATAATTTTGTGCAAATGTACCTGCTATTCGGAGCAGAGAACGTAACCTGAGTTACATACAAAAAAACACGGCCGCAAGGCCGTGTGTACTGTTTTCTATATTAAATTTCTTAAAAATCCTTCAGCAACTTAATCTGGTTGCGGTAAAGCAGCACCTTACCATCGTTCTCCAATTTTTTAAGAAGCCGGCTGATTACAACGCGCGAACTGGCCAAATCGTTGGCTATTTCTTCGTGGGAGACATTCAGTACAGTTTTTCCCGTGATCTTTGATTTTTCTCTGAGATAATTGGCGAGTCGTACATCAAGACCGTTGAAAACCACCATGTCCAGTGCTCTCAGCATCTCGTAAAAGCGGTTTTGCATGGTGCGCATCACGAAACTTTTCCAGCTGGGATATTTATGCATCCAGGAATCCATGTACTCTACCGGAATCATCCACATTTCCACGTCTTCTTCGGCGATGGCCATTATTTCGCTTTTGGCTTCCTGCATACAGCAGGTGAACGACATGGCGCAGCCTTCGCTGGCACTTAGATAATACATCAGCAGTTCGCGTCCGTCGGGCTGCATCATGGAAACTTTCACGGTTCCCTGAAGTACAATGGGCATGAAGAGCAAACGCTGACCGATGTTGATGATCACCTCCCCTTCTTTGGCTGTTTTCTTTTTACCGACGGCAAGGATCTCTTCCATCAGTTCTGGCTCGAAAAGGTCTTTAATTGAATCAGTGATTTCCATTTTACAAAATTACAAAATTCTGCCGCTCTTTATCTGTTATCAGGCGATGCCAACCTTTTTAAGTAACCAATGTTACCTTTTGCTAAATTCTGTTAGAATAACTTTGCAAAAGAGGATAACAAAATGCACTGTTATCGAAATTTTCATCATGGTGAATACTATTTAAGCCTTATTTTCCATCTAAAAAAATAAGGTATCGGATTTGATACCTTTGAAAAACACAAATACCAACCATTAAAAAATATTTACAATGTTCTTTAAACACATTTATGATACAAGTTTAGCACAGGGCAGCTATTTAATCGGCTGTCAGGCAAAAGGTGAAGCGATTGTAATCGACGCAAAGCGTGATGTGGATACCTATCTGGAGATCGCTAAAGAAAATAACCTTACCATAACCCATATTACCGAAACGCATATTCACGCCGATTTTCTTTCGGGTTCACGTGAACTGGCAGAAATTACAGGAGCACAACTGTATCTTTCCGATGAGGGCGGCGTGGACTGGCAATACGAATTTCCCCACGAAAGTTTGAAACACGGCGATAAAATTAAAGTCGGAAACCTGACACTGGAAGTAATCCATACACCGGGACACACCCCGGAAAGTATTAGTTTCCTGCTCACCGATCATCCTGCAACAGATGAACCCGTAATGATTTTCACCGGAGACTTTGTGTTTGTTGGCGATATCGGCCGGCCGGATCTGCTTGAAAAAGCTGCCGGAATCACCGGAACCCAGGAAAAAGGTGCTCAAGAAATGTACCGGTCGGTACAGGATTTTTCAAAACTGCCTCCACACCTTCAGGTGTGGCCGGGTCATGGTGCGGGATCTGCCTGTGGAAAAGCGCTGGGCTCCGTTCCAAGTTCTACCGTAGGCTATGAGAAAATCAGAAACTGGGCATTCCGCTTCGAAAATGATGAGGATGGTTTTGTGGAATACCTGCTGGAAGGTCAGCCGGAACCACCGAAGTATTTTGCCATGATGAAAAAGCTCAATAAAGTAGACCGCCCTTTACTGACTGAAGTTCCGAAACATCCGAAACTGTCCGAAACAGAATTTCTTCAAAAATATACTGACGGAATAAAAGTGATCGATACACGCAATAAAGTGGAGTTCGCCAAAGGATTTATTCCCGGAAGCATCAACATCCAGAACAACAAAACCCTAAGTACATGGGCGGGCTGGCTGCTGAATTATGATGAAGATTTCATAATCGTAGCTCCCGAAGAAGAAATGGATGAAATCACCAGAAAACTCATGCGCATCGGTCTCGACAGGATTGCCGGATTTATTTCCGACGTCAATTTACCGGGCATTGAACTCCAGAAAGCCGACGTTATCGATATCGAAGAATTTAAAACCTATATTGGCAGAGAAGAAGTGCAGATCGTAGATGTAAGAGGAAAAACCGAATATGAACAGGGTCATATAGAAGGCGCGGAAAATATTTTTGTGGGAACACTTCCTCAAAACCTTGATAAAATAAGCAAAGAAAGACAGGTGGTTATTCACTGCCAAAGCGGCGACCGCTCTGCGATTGCCTACTCCGTGCTCAGAAGAAACGGGTTCAATAATGTAAAAAACTATTCCGGTGGGATGAAGGAATGGCGCGAAAAAGAAAATCCCGTAATATCTTAAAATCCAAAAATGATTCAGAATATCACCACAAACTGGAATATCTTCCGCATCCTCCGTCTGGCATTAGGCCTTTTCCTGATGACAGAAGCCATCAGGACCGGCAATTGGTTCATGACGGTATTTGCTGCGGCAATGATCATCATGCCGCTGCTGAACATCGGCTGTTGTGCGGGCGGGAACTGTGCCGTAACGGACAATAAATCATCCGGCTCGGATACGGATGAAGTAGAATTCGAAGAAGTACAATCAAAATAAAGTAAAAAACATGTCAAAATTTCAGGAACTTATCAGTCAGGACAAACCTGTTTTGGTCGACTTTTTTGCGGAATGGTGCGGCCCGTGCAAAATGCAGGCACCCATTCTGGAAGACCTTAAAAAACGGGTAAACGACCAGGCTACCATCATTAAAATAGATATCGATAAAAACCCGGGCGTTGCAGCAAAATACGGAATCAGAAGCGTTCCTACGCTCATGATCTTTAAAAACGGAGAAATAAAATGGAAACAGTCGGGGGTTTTTCCCGCCGAAGAACTGGAACGTTTAATCAAAGAAAACAGTTAAAATATGTACAAAAGCATCATCATCGCTCTTTTCGCTCTGGTCATGATCAGCTGCAGCAAAGCCCAGAACACCGCAAGCACAACATCACTTTCTGCCACCGAGTTTTCAGAAAAACTGAAAAAAACTCCTAATGCCCAAGTGGTGGATGTAAGAACCCTTAACGAATATAAAAAAGGGCACCTTCAGAACGCGGTAAACATCGACTGGAATGCTGATGATTTCGCAGAGAAAGCAGCCACTCTAGATTCGGCAAAACCTGTCTTTTTGTACTGCCTCAGTGGGCCCCGAAGTGAAGCCGCAGCAGAAAAGCTGAAGGAAATGGGCTACAGTGAAATCTATGAGATGAAAAGAGGCATGATGGAATGGCGCAGCAAAAACCTGCCCGAGTTAAAATCCACAGCAGCTACGCAAGGCATGAGTTTACAGCAATACAACGAGGAGCTGAAAAGCGACCGTTTGGTACTTGTCGATTTTTATGCTGACTGGTGTGCGCCTTGTAAAAAAATGGAACCTTACCTGAGCAAAATAGCCGCAGAAATGCCTGAGAAAGTTAAAATTGTAAGGGTAAATGCCGATGACAATACAGAACTGTGCAAAGCGATGAACGTTTCTGCCCTGCCGGTTCTTAAATTATACAGAAACAACGAAATCATTTGGGAGAGCCTTGGCTTTGTAGAAGAAGCCGAAGTGCGGAAACAGCTCCTGAAATAACCTATCAACAATACTTTAAAATGGAGAAAATTAAAATATGGTTCAGGAAAAACTGGAGCACTGCGATACTTTTTGCATTCTTCGCCCTGCTGATGGTAAGTCTCGACGCAAAAGCCTGATTCATGGGCCAGATTATTTCGACCGAAATTATGAATTCCAATGTAAAAAAACCGAAACTGCAGCCAGTGATATCAAAATCCCTAAGGGCGAGGAAGTTTCTTTCCTTGAACGAAGAATAATAAACATAAAATCCGCTTCGGTTCGCTCTGTTTTCGGGCAGGAAGATTACGATTGTACAGAAACAGATTTTCTCTTTCTTTTAGGACCGGAATAAAAAAATGTTTCTTCGAGGGCTCGGGAACGTCGAGAACCTCAACAATAAAATATCTAACCATCGGAAACAGCGAGACTCCACTGAAAACGGACTGTTGCAGCGTAGCACTAAAATAGTTTACATTTACCTATTCTTAATCAAATAATTCCAATATGAAAAGAACCAAAATTACGCTTCTTACAGTAGCTGCCATGCTGATGTTTTCGTGCACAACACAACAAAACACGACCGCAGGAACTACTCCGCAGGAACAAACGGCGACGAAGGGACAAAACAGCATCGACCGTTTTGCCGACATTGAGGTGCTGCGCTACGACGTGCCCGGCTGGAACGACCTGACTCTAAAAGAGAAAGAATATGTTTACTACCTGAGCCAGGCCGGCTATGCAGGCCGAGATATCATCTGGGATCAAAATTATAAAAACAACCTGACCATCCGCCGTGCCCTTGAGCATATTTATCAGAATTACAAGGGAAACAAAACCACGGAAGACTGGAAGAATTTCGAGATTTACCTCAAAAGGATTTGGTTTGCTAACGGCATTCACCATCACTATTCCAACGACAAAATGAAGCCGGCATTCTCCAGAGCTTATTTTAACCAGCTTTTAAAAGAGACCAACACTCCTTTGAACACTGTTGTAGCGGACATTCTCTTTAATGATAAAGACAATAAAAAGGTCAACCTTGATCTGAATAAGGGGCTGGTGGAAGGTTCGGCTGTTAATTTTTACGGCGAAGGTGTGACGGCGGACGAAGCCGAACGGTTTTATGCCAACATGAAAAGTCCGGATCCAAAGCGTCCGCTTTCTACCGGGTTGAACTCCAAACTGGTGAAAGAAAACGGCAAGCTGAAAGAAAAAGTCTGGAAGAGCGGCGGCATGTACGGGGCGGCCATTGACCAGATTACTTTCTGGCTGGAGAAAGCACGTACGGTAACTGAAAACCAGAAACAGGCGAACGCATTGGCGCTACTTATCCAATACTATAAAACCGGCGACCTTAAATTATGGGACGATTATAACGTCGCGTGGGTGGATGCCACTGAAGGCAATATTGATTACATCAATGGTTTCATTGAAGTATACAGCGATCCGCTGGGACACAAAGGTTCCTATGAAAACATCGTGCAGATTAAAGACTTCGATATGTCCAAAAAGATGGAAGTTCTTTCAAAAGAGGCTCAGTGGTTTGAAGACAATACGCCCCTTCTGCCGCAACATAAAAAAAAGAATGTTGTGGGAATCAGCTATAAAACCGTCATCGTTGCTGCTGAATCCGGAGATGCCTCCCCAAGCACACCGATTGGTGTCAACCTTCCTAATGCAGACTGGATTCGGGCGGAACACGGCTCAAAATCTATTTCGCTGGGGAATATCATCGATGCCTATGACAAAGCAGCCGGTTCTGGACGCCTTAAGGAATTCGTCCATGACGACGAAGAACTCCGCCTCGCACAGAAATATGGTGAGCTGGCGAGCAAACTGCACACTGCACTGCATGAAGTGGTGGGACACGCATCAGGACAGATCAATCCCGGAGTCGGGACACCAAAAGAAACATTGAAAAGCTATGCTTCCACATTGGAGGAAGGCCGTGCGGATCTTGTGGGGCTTTACTTTCTCTACAATGCGAAAATTCAGGAACTGGGGCTGACTGATGACTGGAAAGGTGTAGGAAAAACTGCATACGACAATTACATCCGCAACGGACTTATGATGCAGCTGGTGAGGCTGGAACCCGGAGCCGATATCGAAGAATCACACATGCGGAACCGACAGTGGGTCAGCGCCTGGGTCTTTGAACAAGGAAAAAAGGACAATGTCATTGAGAAGGTGGTCCGCAACGGGAAAACTTATTTCAACATTACCGATTACGACAAGCTGCACGACCTCTTCGGCCAGTTGCTGCGCGAAACCCAGCGTATTAAATCGGAAGGCGATTATAACGCCGCCCAAAAGCTGGTCGAGAATTACGGCGTGAAAGTAGATCAGGCGATGCACACCGAAGTGCTGGCGCGGAATGCCCAATATAAGGAGGCTCCGTACCGCGGTTTTGTGAATCCCTATATTACGCCTGTAAAGAATGCTGCCGGAAAAGTCACCGATTACGTTTTAAAATATCCGCAGACCTTTGCGGAGCAGATGCTTCGCTATTCCCTAGAATACGGATTCCTGCCGGATCAGAATTAATAAGAAAGCCGTCTCAATGAAAATTGAGGCGGTTTCTTCTTTATTGAAACGCCAAAGGTGGAATTAAAAAAAGCAAAAGGGTTGCATGAAATTACGGATGTGTAACGCTAAAATTTCATGTTCTGAATCCTTACGGCATTGAAAATGGCAAGCAGCGCCACTCCAACATCCGCAAAGACCGCTTCCCACATGGTGGCTAAGCCTCCTGCTCCTAAAATCAGGACGATGGCTTTCACCCCGAAAGCTAAGGCAATATTCTGCCACACAATCTTTTTGGTCTGCTTACCGATGGTAATGGCCATCGGGATTTTAGAAGGTTTGTCGTCCTGAATGACGACATCTGCAGTTTCAATGGTAGCATCGCTTCCAAGCCCGCCCATGGCCATCCCGACATCACTTAAAGCAACTACCGGTGCGTCATTAACGCCATCGCCAACAAAAGCAACCGACTCGTTTCGAGCCTTAATCTCCTCCACTTTATTCACCTTATCCTCCGGCAACAAATCTCCGAAAGCATTCTCAATGCCTAATTCAGCCGCTACCGCTTTTACCACGGTTGATTTATCACCGCTGAGCATAGTGGTAGTGACTCCTAATTTTTTCAGTTTCTTTACTGTGTCTAATGCGTCCTCCTTAATCCGGTCTGCAATGGTAATATATCCCGCAAATTTTTCTTCATACGCTATGGCGATAACGGTTTCTACTATTTTATTAAGATTAACATCGTATTTTATATTAAATTTATCAAGAAGTTTAACATTTCCCACAAGTAATTTGTTTCCCTTATAAGTTCCCGTCAGACCATGTCCGGCTATTTCTTCTATATGATCAATAATCATCGTGTGATCCGGTTCTCCAAGGTAATCATGTATCGCTGTGGCTACCGGATGGGTTGAAGAGTTTTCAATGACGTTCATCAGTTTCAGGATGAAGTCTTTATCAAAATCAGGTTTGATATTCACCGTCTGCACTTTAAATACACCTTCCGTCATGGTTCCTGTTTTATCCACAACCACATTTTTAACTACTGCCAAAGCATCCAGATAGTTGCTTCCTTTAAATAAAATACCGTTTTTACTTGCCGCACCGATACCGCCAAAATATCCGAGCGGAATACTGATCACTAAAGCGCAGGGACATGAGATTACCAGAAATATCAGCGCCCGGTAAAGCCAGTCCTGGAAAATGTACTGATCCACAAAAAAATAAGGCAGCAGGCAGATGGCCGCTGCAAGAAGGACAACTATAGGGGTATAAAGCCGGGCAAATTTTCTGATGAAGAGCTCGGTGGGTGCTTTCTGTGCAGTGGCATTCTGCACCAGTTGGAGAATTTTTGAAAGTTTGGAATCAAAAAACTCCGTGTTCACTTCAATCTGGGCTACCGTGTTTAAATTAATCATGCCTGCCAGTACGGTATCCCCTTTTTGTTTGGTATCCGGTTTACTTTCCCCGGTCAGCGCTGATGTGTTGAATGAAGCCGTTTCAGAAATCAGAACTCCGTCCAGTGCCAGCTTTTCTCCGGGTTTCAACTGGAGAACGGACCGCAATGGCACTTCTGCAGCTTTTACGGTCTGCGGGCGACCTTCCACCAGAACAGTCACTTCGTCCGGACGCTGATCTAAAAGTTTCGCAATATTACCTTTCGCACGCTGAACAGCTAAAGTCTGGAATACTTCACCGACCGAGTAAAACAGCATTACGGCCACACCTTCAGGAAATTCCCCAATAGCAAAGGCTCCTGTGGTAGCAATGGACATTAAGAGGAACTCAGAAAAAATATCTCTGTTCATGATGCTCTCTAACGCCTCTCTTAGCACAGGCCATCCGACGGGGAGATAGGCTGCGGTATACCACAAGATCCGCACCCAATCTGTGAACCAGGGTTGCGACAACAGGTAGTCCATCATCAGGCCGGCCATCAAAATGACGAATGAAATTCCTGCTGGTAAAAACAGCTGAAAAGCGGACTTTCCTTCAGCATCATGCACGTGACCATCATCAGCGTTGTGTTCATCAACGGTCTGATGACCGTGTTTTTCAGCCTGTCTTCCGCCGGAAAGATCTAACGCTGAATCTGCAGCACAGCAGGCTTTATCGCCCAATGTAGCTCTTAACCTTTGGTCGGCAAGCGCATTGATTTTCTTTTCTTCCGTGCAGCACAACTGCTTCCCGTGCTTATCGTACGTATGTTGGTGTTTCATCTTGCAATCAATATAAAGTCTTTCACCAGGCTATCCCGGATAGGCTTGGTAGCAGGAGGCAGAAGGATGCTCATGTTTTCTGTCTCCATTCCGGAGACAATGCCCGGAACGCTGAATGTTAACCTACACAAAATCTGCCAAAGAAGGAGGTATTGATAAGAGCGTGCTTGATAAGGGAGGCAGATTAAAACAAAAAAGATTGAAAATGGGTTCATCGTCCCGAGGCACCAAGGTAAATCCTTATTTTTTCATTTTATTTGCTTATTTACTCATTTGCAAATTCGCCGACCACTGACCACCGCTTCCCTATTTCACCGTCCTTGGAATGTTGTGTGGTATTCTCGTGAGCAATTCATAATTCATCAGATTGCTCATTTCACAAAAAGAAGCAATGGTGATCACCTTCTCATCCTGATGCCCGATCAATACAACTTCGTCTCCTTTTTGGACATTTTGGATATGCGTAATGTCAACACACATTGCATTCATATTGATGATTCCACAAATGGGCGCTTCTTCTCCGCCAATTAATACTTTTCCTTTATTGCTTAAAGCTCTCGTATACCCATAAGAATAACCAACCGGAATGACCGCGATCGTCATGTCATTATATGCCTGATAACTGTTACCATACCCGATAAATTCTCCCTTTTCAACCTTTTTAACCGACATTACGGTGGTCTTCCATTCCAATAACCGGCTCAGTGCCTTACTGGTATCTAAAATGGAATCCTCTGTAACCTGATCACTATACCTGATCAAAGTTTCTTTATTAGACCAATAACCATACTGCATAATGCCCACTCTCACCATATTACTCATCGTTTCGGGATAATTCATCATCGCTGCCGAACATGCACTGTGAATGTATTCCGGATCTAAACCGTAAGATGAGATTTCCTCAACCGCCTTATTGAAATTCACGATCTGCTGCTGCACACGCTCATGGTTGACATAACTTTCTGAACCGGCATAATGCGTACAAACCCCTTTCAGGTAAATATGATCCTGATGAGCTTTTACGTAATTGCACACCTTTCTGAGATCACTCCGCTCAATCCCCGTTCGGTTCATGCCCGTTTCGATATCCAGATGAATAATGCATTTCTTATTCTGTGATTGTGCAACTTCTACAGCAGCCTCCAGGATTTCGATATCAAAAACAAAAAACTCCACCTCATTCGCTATCGCCCAGTGTAAGGATTCACCTGCCACCATCCCCATAATCATAATGGATACATTTTTTGTGAGTGTTTTTTTAATTTCAAAGGCCTCATCTGCAGCATAAACACCAAAGTAATCCACACCGCAGTCCGCAGCCATGGCGACGAAAGGAGCAATACCGTGTCCGTAGGCGTTGCCTTTCACAATACTGCAAAATTTGACCTTTTCACCAATGTGTTGGCGTATGAATTTCAAATTGTTTTGGTAAGCACTTTTATTGATGGTTAATGAGGTGGTTTCAAACATATTTTTTTACTTCAGTTGGTTTTTAATGAGAGAGGTGAAAATCGCAATCCCTTTCGGAATCAATTCATCGGGAAAATCATAATCAGGATTGTGGAGCGCGGGCTGATCTTCTCCCGAACCCAGTCCAAACATACAGCCCTTAAATTCTGTTGTCATGATTCCAAAATCCTCACCCCATTTGAAAGGAAAAGACTGTTCCAAAATATCCAGCGCTGCTGATTCCGCTGCATTTCTGACTGCATCGACACATGATTGATCATTTTCATTCGCATAAAAGTGAGCTAAAAACTCATGATCAAAAATTAAATGATGTTTTGTACAAACTTCTTTTGCCAATTGAATAACGTTACGCTCTAACTCCGCCAATCCTTCATTCGTCCAGCTTCTCAGCGTTAAATGAATTTCAGCATCACCAGCGGATATCCCGTAATCCTGACTGCCCATGGTTACATACACCGGTGTAATCAGTCTGAAGTCTGCTAATTCGGGATTATTATTCTGAAAGGTTTCCAGTCCGTTCAGGATTTCCGCAACGGCTAATGATGGATTCAGTCCTTTTTCAGGTTCAGCCGCATGAGAAGTTTTTCCTTTTATTTTAATGATGATGCTGTTCACTGCTGCGGTAAACGAGTTTTCCTTTACGACAATCTGACCTAAAGGATAGCCCGGCAGATTGTGTAAGGCATAGACCTCATCAAATTTCAAGCCTTTGAACCGCTCATCCTTCATGACGGCTTTGGCACCTTCCCCGTTCTCTTCGGCCGGTTGAAAGATCAGATGTACTTTTCCCCTTTTCGGTGGATTTTCGGACAGCCAGGCTCCGACACCGGCCAAGATGGTTAAGTGCCCGTCGTGCCCGCACTGATGTCCCTTTCCTTCATAAACGGATTTATAGTGTAAATCACCTTCCTCCTGAATGGGCAAACCGTCTAATTCTGCTCTGAACAATAATGATTTCCCCGGTTTTCCTGAATCAAAAGTAACCAGCACTCCTGTTCCGCCCACCTTTGTTTCGATATGGGAATGTTTTAAATCTTTAAAAAATGCCACCACTGCCGCAGCGGTGTTGACTTCTTCTCCGGAAATTTCCGGATGTTGATGGATTTGTCGGCGTAATTGAATTAACTGATCTAAGACTGGGTTTTTCATGATCGATGGGTTTGGGACTGACTCATTTTGAACTGCTGAATCATTGCAGAGGAAACCTCGCGCAATTTGTCAATAGAGATTCAAATATAACAAAAACCATAGCGGTTGAAGAAATCTGGAAATCTTCAGGTATAAAAAAATTGAATACATCGGCGGCTGGGCGAAGATGATGCCACCGGGAAGATATGCGGCAGTGAAAATAGTCAGAATGATATTTTGGTTTCGAACTGAAATGGGTAGGCATCAGACTGCCGGGAATCGTGATCCGGGTTAAGGATATGCGTTGAAAATGAACTGTGCGGCAACATCTTTGCTTATAAATTATCATGTTCAGGTGTAAAAATGCTTTTTTCTTTGTCATCTTACTCACTGTGGTATCCTGCGACGGATTTGTAAAAAACCTATTCGATACCTCCGAGCGTGCAAAATATGAGCGCAGCTTCAAGGGATCTGATAGCCTGATGACCCGATGGAAAACAGAATTCAGTACCGCAACACAAAATAACCTCATCATCACAGACGGATATTCCGCTTCTATCCCGGCAAGCGGACTGTATGCGCTGGGCTATTCCATTGAATTAAAGAAAGGAGATCAGTTAATGATTGAGGCCGAATTGGAAGATCCGGAAACCCTGATATTCATCGATGTCTATGAACAATCTTCCACAGCAGAACCAACCAAGACCAAACTTCTGAAGAATGGCCGCTTCAGCCGCTTCACCGAAAACAGTGGAATTCACAAAATGATCATTCAGCCTGAAATCGAATATCAGGGAAACTTTACGTTCAAAATCTACACGCAGCCCTCACTGGGATTTCCGGTGGCCGGAAAAGGCAACCGGGATGTGCAGAGTTTTTGGGGTGCCAGCCGAGACGGTGGCGGAAGGAGCCATGAAGGCATCGATATATTCGCCCGCAGAGGCACACCCGTTTTGGCGGTTACCAACGGTTATATTACGCAGACCGGGAATTCGGGACTGGGCGGTAAACAGGTTTGGCAGCGCGATGGCCTTCTTGGAAATTCGATCTATTATGCGCATCTCGACAGCATTATGGTGCAGGGCGGCACAAAGGTGAATACTGGGGATACCCTGGGACTCGTTGGCAGCACCGGAAACGCCGAAGGTGGTGCTCCTCATCTGCATTTTGGCATTTACACGAGAGGTGGAGCTGTGGATCCCTATCCTTACGTCCGCCAACGTGCGGTACCTGCTTATAAAAAATCTGTGATTTCCGGTGAAAAGTCGGTTAAAGCAGGTTCCAATCTGAGAGCAGGGCCCGGAACGCAGTATGAAACCCTCCGTATATTGGATCAGAAAACAACGGTGATGATTATCGCCGGCGATGGTGAATGGTTTCACATCAAAACCGACAAAGGCGTTGAAGGATTTGTGAGTGCTGCAAGGCTCGAATAATTCCGGATTTTTTAATGGGTAATGCTATTCTGCTCATCATTATTTCTGTTCATTTCAACCTAAAAACACAGGATTGACACACAAAAAACTATATGCTGATAACCAGCTTCGGGAACCGTTGATTTTCCCATGCATAAAAATTCACAACTTTAACTTCAGAAAGAAAGTGATACCTTATTCAGGCTGAAAATATAATAGAAATAAGGCGTATTTTTTACGATGATTTCGGGTGTAAGGATTTCGGTCATTTGTTTTTGGTGTTTTGTTTAATATCTATTCCTCTTAAAATTCTCCGCCTGCTCCAGCACATTCTTATACACCTCATCCTGTGTAATCGGCGGATAACCGAACTCATGTAGCTTCACAATGATCTCCATCTTCAGCTGAGCTTTAATGTCGTCTCTGTCGCTCCAATCCGGAAATCTCGTAGTGTCGTCTACAATTTTCTTAATTTCCCTGGCCAGCTCCAGCATTTTTGTTTTGTCGAACTCAAAACCATATTGCTTACACACCATATCCAGAATATCGTAGAAGGCTTTCTCTTCGTAGTTGATGCCGAGGTCTTCAAAAGATGCCATTTCGGTACGCAGTTTTAGAATTAAGTCGAGAATCTGTTCCGAAGTATCTGCCTGTATGGCGTCGTAATCCAGAAGGTCGGCTTCGCTGCGCTCGTTGTAGCTGTTGATGATTTTTTGCAGTCTTTCCGAAAACTCGATGCCTTTTACTTTGTTTACTTTCTTAAAATCAGTAATAGCCTGCTTCAGTAGCCGCTCAAGGATTTTGATCTTGGTATTCGGCATTTCAAGCGCGTTGATTTTCTCGAGGAATTTATCGTTAAACAAATTAATAGCATTGGCTTTGTTGTCATCCAGTTTAAAAATCTCTTCCACGCCTTCCGAAACGATGGCATCTTCTACCATTTTGCTCACTTTGGCATTCATCTGTGCGGTGTCGGGAGCTTCGCCTTTTGTTAGCTTGATGACAATCGATTTGATGGCAAAGTAAAAATGAATCTCATCGGTCTCGTTTTCATTAAAAATTTCCGAACCGCAGGTCAGGTTGTAAGCTGATTTCAGTTTTTTGGTAACATCCACAAAGAATTTCTCGGATTTTTCTGTGAACAGCACCAGTTCCGATGCACGGTTCAGGCAGTTAAGTTGTTCAATAGGTGATCCTGTAAAGTAATCGGTGCTGTCAAAGTCATAGAAAAACTGTCGCAGTAAATCCACCTGATCTTTTACAATAATCACCGCTTTGTCAAGGTCTTCAAAATCATCGGCTGCAGTGGTGTTATTGAATAAGCCCAAAGCGTGGTTCAGGTTTTTCTTGATGCCGATGTAATCGACAACGAGACCTTTGTCTTTGCCTTCAAATTTTCTGTTCACACGGGAAATCGTCTGAATCAGATTATGCGTTTGCAGCGGCTTATCAATATAAATCGTGTCCAAAAACGGAACATCAAAACCTGTGAGCCACATATCGACTACGATGGCAATTTTGAAGTTGGAGTGCATCTGTTTAAACTGTCTGTCCAGTTCTTTTCGGTCTTCTTTTGTTCCGAGAAGATTCCAAAGAATTTCTTCATCATCCTTGCTCCTTGTCATCACCATTTTAATGCGCTCAATGGGCTTAATTTCTTTCTGCTCTTTCTCGCTCAGATGTTCCGAAATGGTTTTCTCATTCCATTCAGGTCTAAGTCTGATGATTTCTTTGAATAATTTATAAGCAATCTCCCGCGAAGCACACACAAACATCACTTTTCCGGCAACAGTCGCTTTCTCCTCGATTCTTTTTTCATAGTGACTGATAAAATCCTGTGCAATGGCTTCTATCCTGTCTGGATCGCCGAGAATGACTTCCATTCTGGCAATCGCTTTTTGGCTGGCTTCCACGTGGTATTCCGAAGCACCTTCTGCAACCGCATTTTGATAATACTGTTCAATCTCCACCACTTTCGAATGGTTCAGATTGACTTTTGCAGCACGACCTTCATATACGAGGCGTACGGTGATTTCATCCACCACCGATTCAAACATCGTGTAGGAATCTACCACGGGACCAAAAACATCCAGCGTTTTATCAATCGGCGTTCCCGTAAAGCCTACATACGTCGCATTGGGAAGAGAATCGTGCAGGTATTTTGCAAAACCGTACGATTTTTTTACACCATCTTCATCAATGCGGACTTTCAAATCCAGATTCACCTGTGACCGGTGGGCTTCGTCGGAAATACAGATAATATTGTTGCGATCACTTAAAATCTCGCTGTCTTCTGCAAATTTCTGAACGGTTGTCAGAAAAACGCCACCACTTTCTCTGCCTCTCAGTCTTGCCCGAAGATCGGCTCTGCTTTCTATATTGATAATATTTTCATCGCCAATAAAATCCTTGGCATTGGTAAAATCCCTCGACAGCTGATCATCCAGATCTGTTCGGTCGGAGATAATAATGATGGTCGGACTTGCCAATTGCGTAGAACGCATCAGCAGTCTCGACAGATAAAGCATCGTATAACTTTTCCCGCAACCTGTCGCTCCAAAGTAGGTTCCGCCCTTTCCGTCACCTTCCGGTTTGCGGTGCTTTTGGATATTGCTAAACAGTTTGTTAGCAGCATAATACTGCGGATAACGGCAAAGAATTTTTTCTTCTTTTTTAGAAGTATCTGGAAACAGGATAAAGTGATGCAGAATATCGCAAAGCCTTTCCCGGTTTAGCATCCCGTGGACGATTGATGTGGCGGTATGAATGCCCGTCAGTGCTTTCTTTTCTTCGCCTGTTATTTTATGCCAACCGTAGAAGAAATCGTAAGGCGCAAACAGAGAGCCTGCTTTGTTGTTCACGCCATCGCTGATGATGCAGAACGCATTGTATTTCATCAGTTCCGGAATATCTCTTCGGTAGCGGATGCTCAGTTGTTTGTAAGCATCATAAATGGTAATCTCTTCTTCTATCGTTGTTTTAAACTCAAAAACCACCACCGGAATCCCGTTGATATAGATAATTAAATCGGGAATCCGTAATTCTTTTCCCTGAATCTCCAGCTGGTTCACAATTTTAAACCGATTGGTTTCCAAAAGACTGGTTGAATCTATATCGATGTATCGGATGTGCAAATCTTTTTTAGAAGGATTGTTTCTCTTAAAAATCAGACCGTCTGCCAAGAGTTTCCCAATGTATTTATTGCTGTCGTAGAGATTGGAAGCAGGTTGATACGCCAGTTCATTGATAAGAGTTTCCAGTTCTATCGTTTCCAAATCGGGATAACGCAACAGCAAAAAATTACTCAAATCTTCCCGAATCAAAACCTCCTGATTCGAAGCACGAAATACCTCCTTACCGTTCACGTATTCATAGCCTTCGCTTTTCAGGAGATGGATAAATGATTTTTCTAATTGGGATTCGGTGTATTTCATTTGT
The DNA here is from genome assembly GCF_003336205.1 of Chryseobacterium lacus. GTDB lineage: Bacteria > Bacteroidota > Bacteroidia > Flavobacteriales > Weeksellaceae > Chryseobacterium_A > Chryseobacterium_A lacus. Next base: position 199,724 of record NZ_QPIE01000004.1, on the reverse strand, counting down.
TTATAATAAATGTTGTAACTGTATTCTATTCCAAAAATCAATATCATTGATATTTGATTTTATATATGCTTTTACAAAAGCATCGTCCAGACTTTGAATATTAATATTTAATTTAGAGAAAATCGTCTCACTTAGTATTAGTGCAACTTCTCTCGGAATATTTAAGCTAATTAACTGTAGCGTTAACGATTTATATCCGCCCATTTCAATACAGCTTAAAATACTTGACTCTGAATTTTTAATGGAGTAAAAGGGCTTAAGCATTGAAGTTAAATCAAAACATATTTTCTTTTGTATTGTATCAATTTTTGAATCAATATTATTAGAGTCATTAAAATAATCACCTGAAAGTATTTTATTAAGTGGTTTTTCTCTCATCCAGTGACTAACTGTATAAAAAAAAGACTCCGACAAATCACCATCAAAATAATTGCTGTAATAATTAGGATACTTAGATTTTATTTGACCAACAAGCTTAAAAAAATGATGAGATAAATTGTTTTCATTAATATTAGTTGGAATAATAAAAGAATTTATATTTAAGTAGATATCATTTATTACTAGGGGGTCTATATATCTGTTTTTTAAACAGATTGTTGAAGGGACTTCGAGTTCTTTCTCAAGTTCATCTTTTATAAATTTTATATCCTCGTTTGTAAAATCAATACCAACAGAATTTAACCTTTTCACGCAATTCATACCGTGCTTTAAAATATTATATCTGATATAGGTTATTAGAAATTTACTATCCTTTCCAACATCACTTCGCAAGTTTTCATTACTCATATTATTGAATACCGCATCAGTTATATTTGATTTATTGCTCGTAAATATTTTACCATATCCACTCTGCAGATCTTTATTTTCATCTTTAAACAAATCACCTTGTTTTTCGGTTTGATTATCAAAAGCATTTTCGTCCAAAACAAAAGTTCTACCTACAAAATCTTTTAAAAGTCTTCCAGCACGTCCTCTTAAATTAGAAATCTCATAATTCGTTAGTTTCGGCATTTCACCCTGAATACTTCTTGTCGAGAGATATCCATTCCGCATTATAACATTTTGAGCCGGTAAATTTACACCTTGCATCAATGTAGTTGTACACACAATGGTGTCAATCATTTTCTCTTTGATAGCAAACTCTAAAACATTTCTTATGTGTGAAGGTACTTTTCCGTGATGGTATGCAATACCATTATTTAAAGTTTTACATAAATCATAATTAGGATGAACTGTATTAGAAACGTACTTTATTAAATCCTCTAATGACAGCTTAGAATTTGCAATTGCATTTTTATTTGCTAACTCTATGGCTATTTTTCGAGCAGTTCCAGAAGTTGGTGAGAAAATAATATTTGTACTATCAACTCCTAATTTATTGATGATGATACTTAGGTATGACAAATACTTATCATCATACTGTTTACCACCAATCTTGAGATAATCAGTATTTTGAATTTCAATTAAAGAACAATCGTTGTTAATCTGGGAGTATTGTTTAAAAAAGTACTTGTTTCCTTTTTTTAAAATACTATATGTGAAATTTGTCACAGGAGATGATATTGCACTCAACTCATTTGAGTTTACTTCTTGAAAAATATCAAATCCTAAACTTTTGAGTCCTGTTACACGTGGGCCACTGAAAATAATTAAATCAGGACTATAACTAAAACTTAACTCAATTAAACTGTCAAATAATATTTTTGATCTCTCATCTTTTTCATTTTCTAGGCGTTCAATATTTTGTATTTCGTCAACAATAAACGAATTAACATCACCAAAAGGTTTATCATTTTCGTTGTATGCGGAAATGGCTCTTTCTGGAGTTAGAACATAGATAATATTACTATTTCTGTTTTCATTGTATGTTGTCAGTATTTCATAATGATCTAAAGAAAACTCTTTGAGTTTATCGTGAAAGTCATTTACAACTTGATTAATCAAACTTAAAGTTGGTACAACATAAACAATATTTCCTCCTCTTTTGATAATATTATCTATGCATTTTAAAAGTATAACAAATGATTTCCCAGCAGAGGTTGGTGCAGATATTCCTAAAAACTTAGATTCAGTACTAATGTCCCAAATACTTTTTTGAAAATCCGTTAGAAGATATAGTTGATTATTTATAAAGATCTCATTTTTCAATTGATTCAGAGTTGTGCTTATTTGACTGATAAAGCTATGTAAGGCACTAAATGTATTATTTTCATTATTGTAATTTTCATCAACCATAATAGCTGATGGGGCAAATCCAATCCGCGATAAAACAATTACTAAAAACTGATTTAGCCCTGTCCAATGATTCTGTTTATAAGTATAGAGAATTGATGATAGAACAATCACAATTTGTTTCGATTCTTCGTCAGAATTTCTCGAATAATAATCTATTACACCAATGGCTTGATACAACCTATCTTCCGTAATTGCTATATCAGATTCTTCAATTAAACCCAATTTCATTGCTATTGCTTGGTGTTCAAAATTCAGCAAATAGCAGATTAAGTCATTGTGCTTATCAGTTTTGTTTAGTAAAAGTACCATTATGAACCAACTTTAGATTGAAATGCATCTAACAATACATCCAATTCCCAAATCGGGAAAACGATATAATTTATTCGAGTCAACAAAGCTTCATTTATAATTTTGAATTTTTCCTGATCAAAACTTTTGCAACGATTTTTTATGATTGTTTTTATTGCTTCTTTAATACTTTTTTCATTCTCTCCAGTAATTTTAGTAGTTTCATTGTAAACAACCATACAAACCAATTCAAATTTCACATCTGGTAATTTTCCTGCTTTGTATGTTTTAACAACATCTTCTAATTCAGGCTCTAAAAAATCATCATAGAGATACAAGTCGATTTCTTTATCTAACAAATCAAAAGTAGTTACAACACTGTTTAATGATGTTTCAAATGCTGAGCTGAAAGAATATTTGCTCTCATAACATTTAGATTCTCCTAAAATAAAAACATTATCATCTCCTTGTTTTTTGTAGTGGATAGCATCAGCTCCAAACCTTTCGTGACCAACAGAAGTTGTTATTCTCTGTTTTCTTAAAATAGGAACAGCTTTATAATAATGCTGTATCAAATTGAACAATAATAGTTCTCCAAATTGCCCTTGAGGATATCCTTTCCTAAATTTTTTATAAGCTTGATTGGTTAAAAAATTCGCCGCATTTCCGTAGTCACTAGTTTCAGCAAATCTCTTATCAAATAAATCTTTAGATTTACTATTGTTGTAAACCCAACTAACAACTGTGTTTGTTAATTCCGAAAGGAAATCGTCTTTTCTTTCTTTCAAATCTGTATAATTTATAGATAATCCATAATGGTCTTTCTTTGGTAGCGTTTCCAAATCTTCATAAAACCAATAAATATGATTTACCAATTTCTCAGTATTAGTTAGATATTTGTCCATAATTCAAACTTTCTGTTATTAGTTTTTTATTTTAAGCACTCACTTCCTCCCCAACCGCCAACCGCGACAACAACAAACTTTGCAGTTGCGTGAGTTTTTGGTTTTGTTCTTTATAATTTTTAATTATTTCAAACTTTGTATATATTTCTTTGTTAAATGCCAACAATAAGTTCTCTGAAGGTTTTATAATCGACAGATTATTTAAGTTACCTTGGTTAATTTTTAATTGAACTCCACCTGTAATTATATCAGAAACATTTGTGTTTTTTAGCAAAAGATAAAGTGAGTTCTCATCAAATCCATTTTTACCTTTTAAAACGTGTGCGTGATTATTAACCCAAAATTTACCCCAAACATATTGTAATACTGGGCTGCCATCATTATTCATAACTGTTCCATCCTCTCCTAAAAGAATATAAGTTCCATCAAAAATATAATCATCAATATAATCCATTAGTGCAGCTGCTCCATAATATGGATATAATCCTTTTTCTTTGATACGATCTGATGCAGTTATGGGTTTTCGTTTAGAATCAAAATTATCAAAAATGTCTTTTAAAATCCCAACTTCCCATCCCTCCGGAATCTCCTTCCCAAGTTCCTCATTCCAAACCATTTTACCGCCGGAAGATTTGTAGCCTTTTTGCTTGGTAGCATATAAACTTGTTTCCTCGGCAACCAAGGCAGGGATTGCTTTGTCGTTCGTTCCGCTCTCCTCGCAATGACCGACCGGAAATTCAAAATCCACAAACCAATGTTTATATAAAGCCTGCGCAGTTGCTTCCAGTTTCTCGCAAATCTGGTCGTTGACTTTTATTTTGTTGGCTATGCTTTGGTATTGCGCAACAATCTGTCGCTGTTCTTCGATGGTGGGAATAGGTAATTCAACTTCGCACATATCTGCCCAATCAAAAGTTTCTCTCGTACTGCCGTGAGAATGAAATCTTACATATCTGTCAAACTCAGGTCTGGAAAACCACATCATTAAATATTCAGGAAGTAATTCTTCCGTATCAATCACTTCAAAAACGACATAGATTTGAGAAACCAATGCTTTATCATACTGATCGGATAAAGCAATGGAGATCTTATCTCCGTTTCTGGACGTTACAGTTCCGTAGGCAAATTGTCCTTTTTCAATGATTTTATAGGTGGACATGTCCGTTCCTATCACATTGGCAATTGATGGAATCAGTTTTTTAGTAATGCTAACCCCTAAAAGAACTTCGGTTTCCAAATCCTTGTTCCGAACATTAACCTGTTGAATATAATTTCCTAACCTTTTATAACTCATATCCCAAAGTTTTAAAAACATTGGAAACCTCTTCTTTCAACTGGCTTTCCTGCTGAAACAAATCTTGCAAATCAGTCCGTAAACTTTGCATCTGCTCAGCATAATCCAGACTTTCATCACGGTTGACAAACTCAATATATTTACTCGGCACCAAAGAATAATCTTTTTTGCGGATGTCTTCCAGACTGGCACTGTAAGAATATTCAGGAATATCCTGATACGTTTCCTGCCAGTCTCGCTGTTGCCAATTGTGATAATGAGTCGCTATTTCAGTAATCTCTTCTTCGCCAAACTGAATAAACTTCTTTTCAAACGGCTCCCCTTTCTGCCTCAGATCCATAAACAGAACTTCGCCTTTTCGGTTACGGTAATTTTTAATGCCGTCGTTCACTTCAAAAGTTCTTTCGTTTTTATTGCGGTTCAGAATCCAGAGCGTCACCGAAATATCGGTGGAATAAAACATGGCTCTTGGTAAAATCACAATCGCTTCCACCAAATCGTTTTCAATAATCTGCTTCCTTATCTTATATTCTTCGCCACCACCGCTCAGCGCCCCGTTTGCCAAAATAAATCCGGCAACCCCATTCTGAGAAAGCTTGGAGACCATATTCAGAATCCACGCATAGTTGGCATTGGATTTTGGGGGTACTTCATAGCCTGCCCATCTTGGGTCGTTAGTCAGTTCGTTTTCCGCACGCCAGTCCTTTAAATTAAAAGGTGGATTCGCCATAATATAGTCGGCTTTCAGGTCTTTGTGCTGGTCGTCGCTAAAGGTATCAGCCGCTTTATTCCCCAAATTGGAAGAAATCCCACGGATGGCGAGATTCATCTTTGCCAGTTTATAGGTTGTGTTGGTCAACTCCTGACCGTAGATAGAAACATCTTTTTTGTTTCCCTTATGCTTTTCAATAAACTTCAGCGACTGTACAAACATACCACCCGAACCACATGAGGGATCATAGATTTTTCCTTTGTAAGGCTCTATCATTTCAGCTATCAGGTTAACAATAGATTTTGGCGTGTAGAATTCCCCTTTTCCTTTCCCTTCGGCAATGGCAAATTTGCTCAGGAAATACTCATACACCCGCCCCACAATATCGTGGGCTTCATCTCGTAGCGTATCAATATTATTGATGGTATCCAGCAAAGCCGAGAACTTCGACTGATCCAGTCCCAGACGTGAAAAGTAATTGTCGGGTAAAGCTCCTTCCAGCGATTTGTTGGTGCGCTCAATGGTTTTCAGGGAGGAATCTACAATCAGGGTAATATTTTCCTGCTTGGCATTTTCCATAATGAAAGTCCATCGTGACTCCTCGGGAAGATAGAACACATTTTCCGCCTGATAGAATTCGGGAATATCCAGAAAAGCTTCTTTGTGTTCGTTGATCAGTTCTTGTCTTCGTCTCAGAAATTTGTCATTCGCAAACTTGAGGAAGATCAGGCTCAACACCACATGTTTATATTCGGACGGTTCTACAGAACCTCTTAATTTATTGGCGGAATCCCAGAGGATTTCTTCGGTACTTTTTGTTTTTGCAGCTGTTTTCTTTGCCATGAATAATGTTCGGAACGGTTATTAGCGATGTTTCTATCTTTTCACTCAACGTAATGGAAAGGACCACTTCAGTCAGCATATATTAATAGAAATTCAAATATAACAAAAAAACCGCATTGTTTTTACGGAATCTGTTAAGAGTCAGGAATAAAAAACAAGCAGAAAAAATGAGCGACCCAGCTCTCCGAAGCCGCCTCACTTCGAAGCGGTCATTAATTATCAAACAACGGTCAGAACTTCTTTACCAATCTTTCTGGCTGTTCAGTAGGGCTGAAGAACACAGCCGTGTCAAATAATATTGGAAGGGTCTATATACCAAATAAAATGAATATTTCTCGAAAGGTTTCTGTTCGGGTCTTGCTCGGGATTCGTTCGGGTCACCTTCGGAAAATAACGGTGTTTTCCGAAGCGCATCCGAAGAACATGCGAACAACGCTTGAACGATTCATGACAAAACGGGTTTTCCTGCCCTGTTTAAAATAAGAAAATCCTGATTACACTATACAGTTTACCCGCACAAACAGTAAATAACATGAAAAAACAGGCGAAGAATTCTCTTCCGTTGCACGCCGCTATACATTTGTCCCAATATTAACCCCCAAAAAATTTATACAATGGGAAAGTTACAAAAGGGAATCCTCGGTGGATTCAGTGGTACCGTAGGTACCGTAGTAGGTTCTAACTGGAGAGGCAAGGATATTATCCGAAGCCGTCCGAAATCGTCAGGCAAAGCGCCGACGGAAGCACAGCTGCTTCAGCGGCTGAAATTCAAGCTGGTAATCGGCTTTGTAACTCCGCTACAGAGTATTCAGCGGCAGTTTTTTGCCGGCAACTCAGGAGTGAAGTCACGGATGAACAAGGCCGTGTCGTATCACATCCGCGAAGCCGTGGAAGTACTGAACGGTGAACCCTTTTTGATGTACAGCAAAGTACTCATCACCAAGGGTGATCTGGCTGATCCGCAGAATGCAGTGGTAACCGCTGCGGCAGGCGGCCAGCTGAATTACAGTTGGGACGACAACAGCGGCCAGGCCAATGCGGCGGCAGATGATGTGTTCTGCACGGTAGTATTCTGTGAGGAACTGGGCACTTTCGCCCTCTATGACAGTTCAGTAACCCGTGCTGATGCGCTGGCTGCACAGTCTGTTCCCGGCACGATGACGGGCAAACCGGTTCAGGTGTATTGTTATTTCCGGAATTCTGTGGGCGGCAGCGCCAGCAACTCGGCTTATCTGGGAGAAACAGTGATTCTGTAGGAAACCAATGTTGAACGGAACCGCAGGAGAGCAATCTTCTGCGGTTTTTTTGACTAAAAAAGGCCAAAAAAATGGAAGTCGGAAAGCCTTTTTATATAACAAAATAGTTTGTATTGCCCATCATAACGCCCAAACAGAAAAGGAATGTCCTGACAGAATTATTTTAACACATTCAATAAATCGCACACGCCAAACACAATTCCCTCTCATCCAAGCCTTTACTGCTAACAATCATGCAAAAACTGTCCTTTTTTTTCATTGTAAGATGCAGTTTTGTCCACGAAATGATAAAGAGACCAACAGGAATTAAATTCTATCTACCGGAAATAATAAAATGAAAATGAAGAGCCGGAACCGATATAAAAGCGATCTCCGGGTATGTAAGTTTGATAAAAAGCTTCAAATAACCCATGCCCAGGGCGTACCACTTTTTTTTGTTCCGGTTAGTCAACTTTGAATCATACCAAAAAATAAACAATGAAAACCAAATTTTTCTGATTTGGCGTAACACTTTTATTTATCAGGGCGGGTCAAATTTGTACGATAGCCACGATTAAACTGATAAGCAAATACATTATGAAAACCAAATTTTTCTGATTGCGCGTAACACTTTTTTTTATCAGGACGAGTCAAATTTGCACTATTACAAGGATTAAACTGAGAAATGAAAAAGAAATAATGATAATCAAATTAAAAAATCAATAATAATGAAAAACATTAAATGGATGAAGAAGCCCCCTGTTTTAAGAAACACTGATTCAAAATTATTTTCTAACCTAAAAAATAATAATCTTATGAAAAAACCAAAACTTTTCATTGACCCTGTGGATTATATGAACATCCACGGCTGTTGTCAGACCACGGCACAAAGGAAACTAGCCCAATTGCGCAAACAATATGGTGTGCCACCACGAAAACCGCTCCCCATACAGGTTTACTGCCGGCATTTCGATGTTGAAATAGAAGATGTTCGTCGGCACTTCGCCTGAAATCTGTTCCGAAGGATGATACTTTTGACAGACGATTGAGATGCAATAACGGCCCGAGGTCAGGAGACCTCGCACAGCGAGTGATTCCAGGACGGTCATTTTGTGCAATCCTTCGGATACTCTTCGGGTCGTGTTCGGTAAACCTTCGGTAAATGCCCCTTTTTACCGAACACGACCCGAACACGACCCGAAGAACAACCGAACAAATACAGAAATGGTTAATTGGTGAATCGGTAAATCGGTTAGAAGGGCTGATTTGGTGATGTGTGGATTTGCCTTCTTCGCTTATATGATTATTTTGACTTGTCCTAAATAGGTTTACACAAAAAAGTGCAAAAATGAATAAAAAAAGTAAAGCCATTTCAGGACGGGTTATGGTCAGGAAAACTAAGGAGGAAGAACTATAACAGAAATTTTAGTCATGAAAATACGGCTGTATAGTTCATTTAGGATTATCAACTATATTTGTATAGTTATATCAGGATTAATTTATAACCTGTATCGTTATTTCAGGACGGGTCAATAAGGTAACTACGGGGTATATACGGGGTATGTACGGGGTATGTACGGGGTATGTACGGGTGAAGTATGGAGGTAAAGAATTTTGGAGATGCAAAGTCCCTGTTTTAGCGGTTTTAGGGGAGCTAAGACACGGATTTGAACTACCATTAAACGACCAAATGCTTTGAAGTATGAAGCATCCCAACCGTCAGCCATCAGCCGTTAGCAGTTTTGCAAATCAGCAAATCAGCAAATTCGCAAATCACCACACCCACTCCCCTAAACAACTAACCAATTAATCAAATAACCTTCTCAAACAAATAACCATCTCAACGCTTTGCCTTTTCATCTGCGAAAATCTGCGAAATCCGTGAGAACTAAAATCCGCGCTGGCTTCGAGAGCCTCAGCCACCCGAGCCGTCCGACCCAACCTTCACCATTCACCATTCACTAGTCAAGCCTCTTACCTTTTGCCTTTTTACCTTTTACCTTAGAAGAGCAAATCCGCAAATCCGCTCCCTAAATAACTAACCGATTCACACACTCTCCATACCCGAACTTCGTACCTCGCATCACTTTCTCGTTTACGGGGTAAAAGAAAATCTGTTCCTGTCCGCCATAAACAATTAACCGATTAATCTGCTTTCACCAAATTCGCAAATTCGCTCCCTAATCAATTAACCGTTTAACCAATTAACCGATTAACCCTTTTTGTAACCTTTCAGGGTATCGCATCGTATATATAATTAGAGCCCGTTTAAAAGAGGGGTAAATTTTTGTAAATGAGACAGTTAAAAATCACAAAACAGGTTACCAACAGGGAAACCGCATCGCTTGACAAGTATCTTCAGGAAATCGGTAAAGTGGAACTGATTACTGCAGACGAAGAAGTAGATCTGGCACAAAGAATCCGCGCCGGCGACAGGGCCGCACTGGAAAAACTCATCAAAGCCAACCTTCGTTTCGTAGTGTCTGTATCCAAGCAATACCAAAACCAGGGATTGTCGCTTCCGGACCTGATTAATGAAGGCAACCTCGGACTGATGAAAGCGGCCAAAAGGTATGACGAAACCAGAGGTTTTAAGTTTATTTCCTACGCCGTATGGTGGATCAGGCAGAGTATTCTTCAGGCCCTTGCAGAACAGTCGAGAATTGTAAGGCTTCCTTTGAACAAAATTGGTTCCATCAATAAAATCAACAAAGCGTACGCCCACCTGGAGCAGGAAAACGAAAGACCTCCTTCCCCGGAAGAACTGGCAGAAGTGCTGGATATGAGCGAAGAAGACATCAAGGAATCCATGAAAAACAGCGGCCGTCACCTTTCGATGGATGCCCCACTGGTAGAAGGTGAAGATTCCAATTTATACGATGTGCTGCGTTCCGGCGAATCGCCAAGCCCGGATAAGGACTTGATGCTGGAATCTCTTCAGATTGAAATTGAAAGAGCACTGCAAACGCTGACCCAAAGAGAAGCGGATTTGGTGCGCCTCTATTTCGGACTGAACGGAAAGCATCCGATGACGCTGGAAGAAATCGGAGAAACCTTCGACCTCACCCGTGAGCGCGTTCGCCAGATTAAAGAAAAAGCGATCAAAAGGCTGAAACACAATACGAGAAGTAAAATCCTGAAGTCGTACTTAGGGAAATAAATCTTCAAAAATAAAGAGCAGAGCAGGTTTTCATAAGCCTGCTTTTTTTGTGAAAAGATAACAAGAATAAGTAATTCACCTTGTCTTCTTCTATCTTTTTCTTCTTCGGTATCTCCGGATGCCCCATCCTGCGAGGATTCCCAGCAACACGAAAGGCCAGATGTTGACGAGCATCACGAAAAACCAGATCAGGTTATCCCAACCGTTTCGGAACCCGTTCCGGAATTTCTGCCCGAACACTGTTTCGTGCGGCACATTTTCATAGAAGGTAACGGAGAGCGTTGAGAAGGCCACATTATTCTGAAGGTATTTCAGGCGGCCTTCGACAGATTCTATATCGGTGCGCAATTCATTCGCCTGCTTTTCAATCTCTACGATTTCGGTAACGTTTTTAGCTTGTTTCAGCAAATCGATATAGCGCTGTTCCAGTTCTTTTTTGGTTTTGAGTCTGGCTTCAATATCGACAAACTCTTCGGTAATGTCGCGGACGTTAATTTCCTTGTTGTCAAATTTTTCCACTCCGGTTGTTACTTCTTTCAACAGCTGATCAAACTGATTTGCAGGAACCCGGATCACGACAGTATTGCTGATACGGCCGGGCGATTTGTATTCCTGATCCGAGGAAATATAACTTTTGTTCTTTTTCACTGCTTCCGCCACGGTTTTTCGGGTTTCTGCCATATCGGAAGTTTCAAACTCCACCCTGCCCTCTTTGATCAGTTTTCTCTCCGGCGATTCACCATAGTTCTCTTCAACCTGTGGTGCCGCCATGGCTTTCTCAGGCAACTGGAGTGCCATTTCACTGCTTTCAGCATTTTGTGAACAGGAGGAAAAAATCAGCAATACAATGATGAACAGTAAACGATGGTATTTCATGATGGTAGGTTTCTTCAGTTTATTCACAAATGATGATAAAGCTACAAAATAAATCGAATAGGACAATAGAAATGTATTGCTATTTAATATTTATGTTTGGTCTGATTTTCGTGCCAATTTTGAATCCTTTTAAAATCCAAAGCTATGAAACCAAAAGAAATTCCGGGTGTTCCCCGACATGAAAAAGGAGGTTTTCATGATACGGAAAGTACAGCAAAGACCTCCGCGAACCTTGTGGATGAAAAATTTGAGATTCTGAAACAGCGTTTTTTGGATGTTAATTCATGGAAAGAAAATAGTGCGGTGGGTGCTTCCGAATTTAAACTCTTTTCTAAAAACGGCCAACCCGCAAACCGCCGTCCGGAAATCGGGGACAAAATCAGAATCAACATTCCGGGACCTGGAGGTATACAGACCGACAGCTATGACTGGGTGGATGTCATTGATTACAGAGAAACCAAAAATGCAGATGAAGGAACCTTCAGTATTGTGATGACCTGCCGCCCAGCTCATCCTCCCCGCCAGGAAAATGAGGAAAACATTGCGCATTTTTATGGTGATGATGCAACGTCTACTTTTAGGATTACCAAAGGTAAAGATTATGTCATGGCCTCCGTGCACGGCCGGAATGAAAAGCCGAATACGAAGAAAGCCGGTTGGCTGGACGCGGTCCGCAATTTCTTCATCGGCAGCGGCGGAATTCTGGGCGCAGGGAAAGCCCAGTGGAAACTGCTGACCGAAGGTTTGATTTCCGGGCTGGAGGATGAAGATAAGTAACCTACTTTTAACAGAAATCAAATGATTGCGGTCACACCCATCCTTCTTTCGTTGCTTTCACCAGAAGATCCTGAACATTGATACAGCCGGACTTTTGTAAAATATTTTTCCGGTGATTGCGCACCGTGTGGATGCTGCGGTTCAGTTTCTGTGCGATGGCTTCGCTGGTGAGGCCCTGCACCATCATAGCGAGTATTTCTTTTTCCTTTTCTGAAAACGGATGTTCCTCACTCATCACATTGTAATACGAAGGTTGTCCCTCTAACCCAATGAAATGCAGCTGAGAATCGCTCTGGTTTTTTACATGGGAAATATCCGAATGGATGACTTTGGTTTTTACTAAATTTCCATCCACCATCTCGGAGGCAAACGCCTGCTGCAATATTCGGACATAAGCTCCGGAACTGGTTTTCAGCCTGAAATCATGCACGATGTAATACTGATCCTGAAGTTCGGTTGGCAGTTCGCGACAGAATTCCAGGGCTCTGGTTTCGTGAGCGATGAACTTTTCTTTATCTTCCGGATGAATGATCTCAAACAGAAATTCGATGGTGAAGTCTTCCGGTTCATAGCCCAAAACCGTCTGTATTTCGGGGCTTACAAAATCGATCCTTGCGGTGATACAATTATAGATAAAGGAATAAATCCGGAACGGAACAATATTTTTACTGGTCAGAATCCCATGTTCGAAATCAGGATTATTTTCATGCGCAAAAATTTCAACTCCCTTTTCTAATAGCTCCTTCAGTTTCATTATGTGCCGATTTTAAATATAGATGTTCGCCCGAAAGCATTCCTCTTGTTAAAGTTTCTGATGATGAAAAGACTACTCTGCGTTATAAGGGTTCAATATATAAAATTATTTATAGAAAAAAGGAAAAGCAGTTAAATCTCATAAAACAGCCTGCAACATGGCTGCAGGCTTAGGTCTTATATACTCTTATTCCCCCGGATCTTCCTGATAATTTTTATTGTTTTCCCAGGCATCATCGTAGGCTTTGTGCTGGTTTTCCCACGCATCGGGTGGTGATGCATTCTTCATGGTGTTCAGGAAACCGTCGCGGGTCGCTTCCTCATTGCGGCTGCGCATTTCGCGAAGATATTCCTGCGCTTTCTTATTGTATTCTTCCATGGACTGGTTCGGGCTGTTGGCTTTATTGCTTTCGATATTGCTGAAGTCCTGTGACCGCTTAAACTGATTGTTATCCATAATGCTATTATTTTATAATTGTTCTGTAAAAATAGATCTACAAAAACAATTTTCATTACAGCATCTTTTTGAATCGTTACAGTATATTCAGCAAAGAATAAAGTTATTGGGTATTGTTCAGCATGGGAACGAACTTGTAAATTCCGAACGCCTCCTTTTCGATTTCGGTTGCGGATATTTTGGTAAAACGGTACAGCACCTGCTGATCCTGTGCACCTAAGGGAATCACCATTTTCCCACCAATCCGCAATTGTTTAAGGAGTTCCACCGGAAGTTCTTCAGCACCACAGGTCACGAGAATTTTGTCGAAAGGCGCAAAAGTGGGCAGTCCGGCGAAGCCGTCACCAAAACTCTGAAACCGGGGTTTCAGGTGCAGTTCTGAAAGTTTTTTCCGGGAAAAATCAAAGAGGTCTTTCTGCCTTTCCACTGTGAAGACCAACGTTTTCATGGCCACCAATACCGCAGTCTGGTAACCGCAGCCGGTTCCAATTTCCAGCACTTTTTCCCCTTCCTTTAATGCTAAGAGTTCGGTTTGTTCCGCAACCGTTGAAGGATGGGAGATGGTTTGCTGCGCTGCAATCGGAAAAGCCCGGTCTTCGTAAGCAAAATCTTCAAAAATACTCTCTATAAACAAATGCCTCGGCACTTCATTCATGGCCGTCAGTACTTTTTCATCTGAAATCCCTGCCCCCCGTAGATAGGCAATCAGCTGTTTACGTTTCCCCTTGTGTAAAAATGAGTCCTGCATGATGATCAAAAGCTTACAAAATAACAAAACTAAACCTTTTCCCACGGAAAAGCAACTTCAACTTTCGCTGGTCTGCTTCTGCAAATCGCCTCAATTGATTATCTTTGGGCAAACTAAAAATATGCTGAAAGCAGGCTTGGTGGGCGCAGGACATTTGGGTAAAATTCATTTGAAACTGCTGGCCCAATCGGAAAAATACGAACTCGTGGGTTTTCATGATGTGGATGCAGACAACGGCAAAAAACTGGAAGCCGAATTCGGATACCGGTATTTTGACGATTTCGACGAGCTGTTACAACATATCGATATGCTGGATATCGTAACGCCAACGTTGTATCATTATGATTACGCCCTGAAAGCGATTGAAAACCGGAAACATTTTTTCATTGAAAAACCCATTACCCAAACCCTGGAAGAAGCCGAAGAGATTCTTCAGAAATGCCGAGAATTTGGCATTAAGGCACAGGTAGGCCATGTGGAACGCTACAATCCGGCTTTTATCGCCACGAAAGAATACATCAACAACCCGATGTTTATTGAGATTCACCGTCTGGCAGAATTTAATCCGCGCGGAACCGATGTTTCAGTTGTTCTCGATCTGATGATTCACGATCTGGATATTCTGTTGAGCCTGGTAAAATCGAAGGTAAAATACATTCATGCTTCGGGAGTTTGTGTGGTTTCCAAAACGCCTGATATCTGCAATGCCCGCATTGAGTTTGAAAACGGCTGTGTCGCGAACCTTACCACTTCCAGAATCTCGATGAAAGCCATGAGAAAGTCGAGGTTTTTCCAGCAGGACGCCTATATTTCCGTGGACTTTCTGGAGAAAAAAGCAGAAGTGATCCGGATGAAAGAAGCGCCTGAATTTCCCACGCCTTTTGATATGATTATTGAAAATGCCGACGGAGAGAAGAATCAGATTCTTTTTGAATATCCGAATATTCAGCCGAACAACGCCATTCTGGACGAACTGAACTCTTTTGCAGATGCCGTAACCGAAAATAAAAACGTAGAAGTTTCGTTAGAAGACGGTACCGAAGCTTTAAAAGTAGCTTTGGAGATTATGAAAATGATTTCATACTAATTAAAAATCTTATTTTAAATCCTGCGAATGCTCAAGAATGTTACAGCCTTTTTATTTATTCTGATTTCAGGTTTGGTTTTCGCTCAACAGCAATGGAACGTTCGTTTTTATCATGAAACTGAGGGTCAGGAAGCTGTTATTTATGCTGATAATCCTGAGATCATGCCGATGTCGGCTCAGCTCAGCTATACACTGCAGAATATGAAATCCACGCTTCCTTCCGGAACTACGGTGGTGCTTCCGCCATTATCTGAAAAGACAGAAATCATGAGGCTTACGAAAATAAAACAAAATGCCTCCAACCGTTTTTCATATCAAACCTTGATCAATTTCGGTAATGTACTTCTGGAGGAATATGATGAAGATCATCTATATACGCTGCCGTTTGAAAACGGAAAAACCCAGCTGATTTTCCAGGGATACCGAGGAAAACTTTCTCACCATAACGCTGATGCTTTGGATTTTGACTTGAATGTGGGCGATAAAGTATTCGCGGCGCGCGGCGGTCTGGTCGTTGAAGCAGTGGAAAACAACACCCGAAACTGTCCGGATATTTCCTGTGCGAAATTCAACAATTATATCCTGATCCTTCACAGCGACGGCACCTTTGCCGAATACAGCCATCTGAAACACAACGGTTCCGAAGTGCTGAAAGGCGATGTTGTGCAACAGGGACAATTCATTGGATACAGCGGAAATACAGGGTATTCTACAGGTCCGCATCTCCATTTTTCGGTTTTTATCAACCGTATTGACGGGAAAAGAGATTATCTTAAAACAAAATTCCGGACAGCGGAAGTTCCTGAAGGCGAATTGCTGAAAGAAAAACAAAAGTATCGGCGGGATTACTAGAAATTCCTTATCTTCATACCGTCGTATTGTTTATATCTCTTATCATTTTCATTATTCATGAAGCAAATCCAAAACGATATTTCACGCCTGCAAGATCTCCTTTCCTACCAGATTATGCACACCCGGGAAGAAGAGTGTTTTAATGAACTGGCTCAGCTGGTATCTTTTATCTGTGATGTTCCTGCCGGGCTGATAACTTTTATTGATGATAAAGTACAGTGGTATAAAGCCAAAGTAGGTACCGAAAATACAGAAGTTCCCTATGAACAGACCATCTGTCAGTATGCTCTCATAGAAGATGATCTGTTGGAAATTCCTAATACACTGGAGGATGCACGGCTGTTGGACAATCCCAATGTACAGCAGGAAAACGGCGTACGGTTCTATATTGGTGTTCCGCTGCGCAGTGCTTCCGGACATATCATCGGTACGGTATGCGCGTTCGATATGGTGCCGAAAACACTGACAAAGGAACAGAAAGAATCCCTGAAAATCGTAGCCCGGCAAACGATGCATCTCTTGGAACTCACCAAAAGAAACCGGGAACTTGAGAATGAAATCAGTCAGATTCTGGAAGAAAAAATAGAAAAAGCACAGGTTCAGATCAGGCAGGTAGAAGAAGCTTATAACACGCTGTTCCGCGCCATAGCTAAATCCAACCCGGTTATTGAATTTTCTCCTGAAGGTACAATACTGTATGTGAACCGGCAGTATGAAGAAATTCTGGGATATACTTCAGAAGAACTAATAGGCATGCCCCACAGTATACTCCTTATGGAAGAAGATCTGGCTCACAATACTGGTTTCTGGGAAGCGCTACAACGGGGAGAATTTCAATCCGGAATATTCCGAAGGCTGCATAAGGACGGTTCTGTGCTCTGGATTTACGCTACTTACAGCCCTATTCTGAATGAAAATGACGAAGTGATCAAAGTAACCAAAATCGCCAGAAACATCACCTTGGAAATTGCTGCCAATGAAAATCTGCAGGAATCTAAAAGACTTGCAGACGAGCTGAGTATTCAGAAAGATCGCTTTATTGCCAATATGAGTCACGAAATCCGCACCCCCATCAACGCCATCCTGGGTTTTACCGAAATACTGCTGGAAGAAGAAACAGAAGAAAAGAAACTCAATTATCTTAAATCTGTAAAAAATGCAGGCGATAATCTTCTGTATCTGGTGAACGACATTCTGGATTTTTCTAAGATTGAAAGCGGACATTTTCAGGCAGAGAGCAAAACATTTCCTTTATGCAATACCATTAAAAATACT
Source organism: Chryseobacterium lacus (assembly GCF_003336205.1). GTDB lineage: Bacteria > Bacteroidota > Bacteroidia > Flavobacteriales > Weeksellaceae > Chryseobacterium_A > Chryseobacterium_A lacus. The sequence continues at coordinate 182,227 of NZ_QPIE01000004.1, read as the reverse complement.
TTTTATCTTCTGGAAGTATCGGCAAAGAAAAAAGATATTATATATCAATATTTTATAGAAGAAGATGTGCCAGACTGGATCACCGGCGACCGCCTAAGGCTGTCACAGATTCTGCTGAATCTTCTGAACAATGCCATCAAATTTACTGCAGAAGGCGAAGTAAGTTTACGGGTTTCACTTCTAGACAACTCCACCTTGAAATTTGACATCCGGGATACTGGTATCGGCATTCCGGAAGATCAGATCGACACGATTTTCGACCGGTTCCGTCAGGCAGAAGAAAGTACTTCAAGAAAATATGGCGGCACAGGTCTGGGACTCAATATTTCAAAACAGCTGGTAGAAAAACAGAACGGAAGGATATGGGTAAAAAGCGAACTGGGAAAAGGGTCTGTCTTTTCCTTCATTCTACCTTTCGAAAAAGCAGAAGACAATACTGAAGATACAGAAGAGAAAAAGGAGAGTTTACCGAAGCTGAAACTCGGAACACGGGTGCTCCTCTGTGAAGATAATGAGCTGAACCAAAAACTCATGCGCGCCCTGTTTACCGATACCGACTACCTCCTCGACATTGCAGAAAACGGAATAAAAGGTTTGGAACTGCTCCGCAATAACAGTTATGATCTGATACTGATGGATATACAAATGCCCGAAATGGACGGGTATGAAACCACCAGAATTATTCGCGATGAAATGAAATTAAATCTTCCTATCATCGCAATCACCGCTCATTCCACTGAAAATGAAAAGGAGAAATGTCTTAAAATCGGAATGAACGAATGCCTGTCAAAACCTTTTCAGAAAAAAGTACTTTTTGATCTTATCCATTATTGGTCCCATCAGCCAACTATTGCGGATCATGAAAACCGGGAAGTGCTCACATCTGAAGTTCCGGTATTACAACTGGATTATCTGAAAGAAATTGCGGTGAATGATGACGCATTTATTGCATCCATGCTGGAAACCTTCACCGTAAACAGCGTGCAAAGTAAAGAAAACATGCAGAAAGCTATTGAAGAAAATGACGCTGAAAATATCCGGAAAACCGTTCATTCTTTGAAATCATCTTTTGGGGTCATCGGTTCGGATGATACGCTATTGCAGGCCATTGAAAGTCAGATCATCCTCCAGGAAGATCCCTCGGTTTTACCTTTAATAATGCCGCTTTTGGAACAGCTTTTTCAGCGGATAGACCAAATAAATGAGGAAATCAGTTTTTATTTATCCAAAAAGTCATGAAGAAAATTGTATTGATAGAAGACGAAGAGATTTTAAGGAAATCCTTAGCCCATTTCCTTACTTCCAAAAGTTATCTTGTTTTGGAATTCGACAATGGTCTGGATGCCATCAGTTATATTGAGAAGGAATACCCGTCCATTGATCTCGTAATAACCGATCTGTTTCTGCCGTTCAAAGGTGGCCATCAGGTGGTGCAGGCCTGCAAAGAAATTGAAGGAGCCCAGATGCCGGTGATGGTACTCACAGCCTCCGGAGTAGAAGAAACAGAACTCGATCTGCTGAATATGGGCGCTGATGATTTTATTACCAAACCCTTCAGCCCGTCTGTACTTTTAAAAAGAATTGAAAAACTCATGGCTTGAAATGAAAGATATTAAAATTTATTTTGTTGCCGGTTTTCTGGCACTATCATCAGTTCTTTCCGCACAGGAGAATCCTGATATGGATTTTAAAAAAGCGCAGGAACTGGCCAAAGAACAGCGGTTTTCAGAATCTATTGCACTGATTCAGCCTCTTCATCTCCGATTCCCCGACAATGCAGATTACACCGTGTATCTGGCATCGCTTTATTTCTGGAGTGGAGATTATGACGCTGCGACAGAATTGCTGAAAAAACTGCGTGCTGAAAACGGATCCAGTAAAGAGGCATTCGACCTGCTGCTGAGAGTACGGATGGGGAATAAAGAATATCATACTGCAATCCAAATGGCCAAAGAAGGGAAACAGAAATTTCCGGAAACTGTCGATTTCTATATTTTGCAGGAAGCTGTGGCACTTGAAAAAACAGGAAAATATTCGGAAGCCCTGACGCTTTTAGACGACCTCAGCAAAACTTCACCGTATTTCAAAGATGCAGAGTATCTGCAAACCAAACTCGATAAGAAGAAAAAAAACAATATTGTTCTCGGACATTTTTTCACCGATTACGACAATTCTCCTCAGGCATATCACATCACTCATCTTGAATATTCACGCCGGTATGAGCGGTTTACTCTGGCAGGCCGCATCAATTATGGACAATCCTATACCGATGAAATACAGGGAGAAGCAGATGCTTATATGAAACTGAATCGTGAAGGTTACTTTTATCTGAATGCGGGCATATCAGGAGGAAAAATATTTCCGCAATACAAACTTGGCGGCGAATATTTTCATGAATTCAAGAAAATAACCGCTTCGCTGGGCGCCCGGTACCTTGCCTTTAATGAAAATAATAAAACACTTTTGCTCACCGGACATGCCGGCTGGAATATAGACACCTGGAAACTGGAATACCGTCATTATCTTTCGGAAAACAACAGCGAATGGCTGTCGTCGGGAATCGTCAACATCAGAAAGAATTTTGAAGCCACAGAATCCTACGCACAACTCGAACTGCAGTACGGAACACTCCCCTATTTCTTTTTGAATAATGAATCCTTACTTCGGCTGAGTGCCTACAGAATCGGAATCAGCTCAAAACTCCGTATTCAGAGAAATTTTTTCATTCATCCCGTGATCATGTATGAACGAGAAGAATTTGTTCCGGATGAATTCAGAAACAGAATAACTGCGCAGCTCAGCCTCAGCAAACGTTTTTAAAAATAAAGAAAAGTGAATCAGTTTCAGCATTACGATTTTCAGTTACAGCTCATTCTGGCGCTTTTGGCGACCTTCATTTTGATGTTTGCTTTGTTTTTTTTTCTGACTTATTACAGCAGATATCGAAGAATTAAAAAAAGCAGAACAAAAATATACTATCAGGAAATTATCGATAAAGTCTTATTTGATCTTCTTTTTGATGAACATACCGATCCGAGCACTGCTGCCGCTATTTTTAAAACGAAAACACAAAACCACCGAATCGCATCGAAACTCGGCTTGAAATCTCTTATGGTTCTTCACAGGAATTACAGCGGCCAGCTGAGATTAAAACTGGAAAGTTTTTACGTACAGAGCGGACTGAGCCAATATTCTTTCAATAAACTCAATTCCCGCGACTGGTCTAAAGTAGTAGAAGGCATCCGCGATCTCTCCACGATGAATCATCAACCTGCCTACAAGGCCATTTCAGATCAGCTTCGGCATCCCAAATTGGTAGTGAGAAGTGAAGCCTTCATTGCTCTTGTCGTATTAAGGGGAACAGAAGAGTTGCAAAAGCTGCGAAACAGTGATCTGTATCTGGATGACTGGGCACAAAGTAATATTCTCTACAACCTGAAACGAACCGCCATGAAGCCACCCACCCATCCGCAGCACCTCCTGGAAAGTCCGAATGAAACCATCCGGCTGCTTGCTGCAAGATTAATAGAATATTATCAGATGTTTCAACATACCGGTGCGATTGAAAATGCGATTGTCACCACGGGAAATAACACGCTGAGAAACAAACTACAGATCGTATTAAACCGAATTAAAAATGAACAGCCATGACAGGTATTGATTGGGTAGATTCCGGAATTTATATTTTCAACTACGTCATTCTTGCATTTGCTGTGAGTGTGATGCTTTCGTATATCATTCTGGCTGTTATTTCTGCCACAGCGCTGAAATCATACCATAAGAAAAACCGGTTCGTCAATTACAATGCGTTGCTCTCGCTGAAAGGGGCTCCGTGGATTTCAATTGTCGCGCCGGCGTATAATGAAGGAGTCGTTATTATTGAAAGTATCAACTCACTTCTGTCGATTAATTACAATAATTTTGAAGTCATCGTAGTGAACGATGGAAGCAGCGACAATACAATGGAACTGCTGATAAACGCTTATCAGCTGGAAGTAACCGATCGTCCGCTCACCTCCGCTATCCCATCCAAAAAAATAAAGGCAGTCTATAAGTCGTCTAACCCAGCGTTTTCCAAACTATTGGTCATTGATAAAGAAAACGGAAAAAAAGCAGATGCCATCAATGCCGGAATTAATGTCTCCAATATGCCCTACGTTGTATGTATCGATGTAGACTGCATTATGGATAAAGATGTACTGCTGAAACTGGCCAAACCATTTCTGGAACAGCACAGCAAAAGAATTATTGCGACCGGTGGCGTGGTGCGTATTGCCAATTCGTGTGTCATTAAAGCCGGAAAACTGATCAAAGTGAACGCTCCCGACAATCTCGTCGCCAGAGCTCAGGTTCTCGAATATCTTAGAGCCTTCCTGTTGGGACGAATGGCCTGGGCAAAACTCGACGGGCTGCTGCTTATCAGCGGGGCCTTTGGGATGTTCGACAGGGAAATTGTCGTGAAAGCCGGCGGTTATGATACCAATACCGTAGGAGAGGATATGGAACTCGTGGTTCGCATGAGGAGATATATGATTGACAATAAACTCGAATACGATGTGAAATATATTCCGGATCCACTGTGCTGGACCGAAGCGCCGGAGAGTTACGAAGTGCTTCGCAAACAGCGCAGCAGATGGACCCGCGGAACAATGGAAACTCTGTGGATTCACAAAAAAATACTGCTGAATCCAAAATATAAAGTTATCGGAATGGTGAGCTACCCTTACTGGCTTCTGTATGAGTATTTGGCTCCCCTCCTTGAGTTTGCCGGCATCCTGATGTCAGTGCTTTTCGTTTCGTTGGGCATTCTGGAATGGAAATTTTTCCTTCTCCTTTTTGCGATGGTGTACGCTTTTTCAGTCATGTTCTCCATGATGGCGATTTATACCGAAGAAGCCACCTTCCGGAGATACACCACCTTCCGGGATCTTAACAAACTGGTGGCGATTGCTTTTCTGGAACCGCTCTTTTTTCATCCATTCACGGTGTATGCCGCACTGAAAGGAAATTGGGAAAAAATGAAAGGACAAAAAGGTTGGGGAGAAATGTCACGGAAAGGTTTTAAGACATCCAGCTAAAAGAATCGTATCCCCTCATTTCTCTAAACCCTTCAATTTTATTATCTTTAGGCCTTTCAAAAATCAAATATAAAAACATGAAGAATATTGTTGTTATCGGTGCCGGAACTATGGGAAACGGCATCGCACACACTTTTGCACAAACCAATTTTAAAGTCAATCTGGTGGATGTTTCGCAGGAAGCGCTGGACAAAGGCCTGAAAACCATCAGCACGAATCTGGACAGAATCATTGCCAAAGGCAACCTTACAGAACAACAAAAAAACGAAACACTCGGCAACATCACCATCTTCACCCAGCTTTCTGATGCCTGCGGAAATGCAGATTTAATCGTGGAAGCGGCGACCGAGAATCAGGAATTAAAACTGAAAATCTTTACGCAGATGGACGAACTGGCTCCTGAAAACTGCATTCTGGCGACCAATACTTCTTCTATTTCTATTACCAAAATTGCTGCCGCCACCAAAAGACCTGAAAAAGTGATCGGAATGCACTTTATGAATCCTGTTCCGATCATGAAACTGGTAGAAATCATCAAAGGATATTCTACTTCAAAGGAAACTTTCGATGCGGTATACGAAATGTCGAAAACCTTAGGGAAAGTTCCGGTAGAAGTGAACGATTATCCCGGATTTGTAGCCAACAGAATTCTGATGCCGATGATTAATGAAGCCATTGAAACACTCTATAACGGCGTAGCCGGCGTTGAAGAAATTGATACCGTCATGAAACTCGGAATGGCACATCCAATGGGGCCGCTTCAGTTGGCAGATTTTATCGGTCTGGATGTTTGCCTGGCTATTTTGAACGTGATGTACGACGGTTTCAAAAACCCGAAATACGCTCCGAATCCTTTGTTGGTGAATATGGTGATGGCCGGAAAAATGGGGGTAAAATCCGGTGAAGGTTTCTATGATTATTCTGAAAGCCGAAAAGCCGAAAAAGTTGCGAAGATGTTTTTGAAATAATCTTCTTTTTCCCTTAAATCCTTCTGAGATGAACGGTCTTTCCGGGCTGAACAATAACAAAAAGTTGCAACGCGACCACTGGATCATTATTTCAGTGGTTGCGCTCACTATTGTCATGATTGTTCTCCGGATTTTCCTGAACGAAAAAGGTAGAATTTCTCCGGATTCTATACGATTTATGCGTTTTGCGAACGTGCTGCCCGTTATTGATAATACCACCACGCCGCTCGGTTATCCGCTGATTTTAAAATTCTTTTCCTATTTCACCTTCAGTGAGTTTTGGAGCAGCAAAATTGTAGGCATTTTATCCTATCTTTCTATGGTCTATTTTGCCTGGAAGAAGAATTTTTACTTCCGTGAAGTGGTTCTGACAGGCGGATTGTTCAGTTTTGTGTCCATTTTCGCAGCTACATTGAGCGAATCTTTCACCCTGCTTTTTGTTTTTCTTTTGCTGTATGTTTCGCAGGGCGTTATTCATCAGAAGTATAATTTCAGGAAAGGAACGCTTTTGTTAACTCTGGCATTACTCGCCATTTTCAATGTCCGCTACAGCGGCTTATTCATCATGGGAGCGAGTTTTCTTTTCGGAGTTCTGAGTGTGAAAAAGAGTTATGGCAAACAATTTATCATCAGCTCACTCATAGGTTTTATATTTATAGTTTTGTACAAATTTCTGTTCATTGATACGTTTAATGAAACCTATCTGGATGGTGCTTTGGAAATTGCCCACTATCCTACTTCTAAACTGATTCCTGAATTTTTTGCAGGTGTCGCCACTTCTTTTAATCCTTTTATTCACATGACGGATCCGGGTGGAAGTATCCTGAATATCGGCATTTATGGAATCGGTGCTTTCACAGTGCTGGTTCTGATTTATTTTATGATAAAGAAAAGGGGGACAAAACACGAAATGTTTTTCATCATCACCGGTGTTTCCGGAATTCTCTGTTCCTTTTTTATACAGTATTTTTATGTGGTTGATCCGATTAATTACCGGTTAATATCCATGTTTACTTTGCCTTTGTGGCTGTTCTTTTTCTCTAAAATAAAGCCAATTTTAGGAATGAAAACTTATCTGATCACCTTTTTAAGTATGGGAGTCGGTGTTGCTTTTATGTGGATGGCACGAGGAAATTATCTTGAAAACCGGGCTGAAGCGGCACGCTATCTGAAAGCGGAAAATCTGGAAGAAACTCCTTTGCTTTTCTATGCAGAAAATTATGAAGACGGAGAAGCCATTGATCTGGCAGAACTTTTTTCTACTGTACAATCCAATCTTACCCTTACTTTCAAGAAAGAGGATACGCTGCAGCGGAATACGTTAACAAAGCACAAAGTTTTGCAAAAGATTACTCTGGACGAAAACAAATACAGATAAATTATTTATATTTGAAAAAGTTTACAAAACCCAATAAAATGAAATTACCAAAGTTTTTATTAGCAGACAATTCTGAAATGCCAGAGGATCTTTTTGTGGTGCATACAGAATATCCAAGATTCATCCTGAATGTGGAGGAAGAAGAGGTAGAATGGCTGGATGACCTGGATGGAGATGATGAAGAAACCATCGCCAACGAAGCTACCGAAGTGGTAGGAATGGCTCTTAACTGGTGTGACGAAGAACTTGCCAAATACGACGAAGAAGACGAGGAAGACTAATACATATGAAACGTATTGCACTTTCCTGTCTGTTGCTTTTTGCGCTTTCCTGTAAAACGGAAACAGAAGATGACGGCCCGGTGGTAAAATGTGACCAGACGACCCTGATTGATCAGTCTGGCTATCCTTCTGCTCCCATTGGAAATGCAACCGTTTCCCAAGCTGTAGTTTCCGGAAACTGCCTGAAAATTTCCTACAGCAGCAGCGGCTGTGATGGCAGTTCGTGGCAAGTACAATTGATGACGGATGGCACTGTGGATCTTTCTACAATTCCTGCAACCAGAAAATTAAAATTGGTTCTGCTAAGTCAGGAAACCTGTACTGCCGTCATCAATAAAGAGAAGAGTTTCGATATTTCAAATCTTCAGGTCAGTGGTGCGCAATCAGTCGCGCTGAATATAGAAAATAACGGACAGGTTGTGGTGTACCAGTATTAAACACTTAAAAAAACTAAGCCGGAATCCAAAAATTCCGGCTTTTTTATGCTTTAATAGCAACATCGGATTATTGTTTTATAGTGTAGTTTACTCCAACATGAAACCACCTTCCCGGCATTGGAACGCCGAAAGCCTCTGTGTACTGCGTATTGGTGAGGTTATTAATCAGCACAAAAACATTCAGATTCCGGAATTGATAACTCAGTTTTTCATCCAAAAGATGGTAACTGTATCCGTTGGCCCTTTCCTGATAACGATACACCAGCTGATTGCTGAAATTTTTTAGAAAACGGTTCTCCATTTTGGCTGTGAACTGATGTTTCAGATGATCCATCGCATATCTGGAAAACTCCGTTTGTGTTTTCATCTCAATATCCAGAAAAGTATACCCCGCAGAAATCGCACTTAGAAAACCGTCAAAACGCTGCTCAACTTCCGCTTCGATTCCTTTTGTAGACATTTTCCCAATATTCTCGGCCTGCCATTTTTCGGCAGATTCATTTTTCACCCAATCGATACTGTTGTTTGTTTCACGGCCGAAAAAACTGGTTTTCAGTTGCGTTTTATTTTTCAGAAAACGATAGCCGGCCTCATACGAAATGGCATTTTCAGGTTTCAGATTGGGATTTCCGGCTTCTGTTCCGCTGACGTAAAACAAATCCGTAAAAGTAGGGATACGGTGCACTTTGGCAATATTTCCAAAGATTTTATGCTGGTCATTCAGCTCAAAACCGACATCCATTCCCGGGTAGAAAAAATCTCCCGTGTTGGAGAAATGTGCCCAGGAAATTCCGGGTGAAATATGTAATCTGTCGTTGATGAAAGAAAAATGATGTTCGGCAAAAAGCTGTGTTAGGAACCGCTCTCTTTGTCCAAGGTTATTGCTCGCCAGAAATTCTTTTCGCAGTTCAATGCCTATTCCAGTAGTTCCCAACGCAGATTTATAATTTCCGTTGATTTCCCCGCCAACGTTGTTTCCGATATGCATATTGCGGTAAATCTCCGGCTTTTCTCTGTTGAAAAGATATAGGTCTTGCCCGCGACGCCAATACACATTGGAATTTACACTGAATTCTCCGAATTTTTGGCGGTGCATCAGACTGACAACAGAAGCCTGCATTTCCTCATATTGTTCCGTGGCTTGTGGTGAAGCATAAAATCCGTTGGCTCCAAATTTCTTCTCAGAAAATCCTGCCTGAAACTGAAGCGTTCCGTTCCCGAGCTGGTATTGATTCTGATAAAAAGCACTGTTGATTTTGTAATCAGTATTGTGTCTGTAGCCTTCAGATTGTCCGGAATTTACCTGAAATAAATGCGAAAAAACTTCTGTCCCGAACTGCGAACTCAATCCCATTTGTACAGTAGAATAATCACCGCCCTGCGCTGAAATTTTCACATTATTGTTGGATGAAGTTTTGGTGATAATGTTGATCACTCCGGCATAAGCATTGTTCCCAAAACGCCTTGCTGCAGGGCCTTTTATAATTTCGATCCGTTCAATACTGTTCAGATCTACAGGAATATTCAGGGAGTTGTGGCCGGTTTGCGAATCGTTCATCCGAATTCCGTTGATGAGAATCATCGTTTGCTCGAAAGATCCGCCCCGAATTGAAATATCGCTCTGAACGCCGTTGGAACCTCTTCTGCGAATATCCAAACCCACCGTTTGTTGCAGGAGTTCATCAATGCTCGTCGCCGGCGACTGCTGTATATCTGCCTTCGTGATGAGCACCACATTTTCATTTATTTTTTTATACGGCAGATTCATCATCTTGCCATAGATTTCCACTTCTTCAATCCGGGCTTCCTGCTGCTGTCCGTTCATTTTGGAAACAAGCATCAACAGCCCTGCCATTACAATACATTTTTTCATTTATTCCGTATTAATTCAATATCATCCTGCTTCCAGACAGATCTCTTTCGTTGCCTGTGCACTATTTTTCCGCGCAAATATATTAACACTTTACCAATTTAAAAGCTATACAGTAAATAATATTATGAGAAACTTCAGAGAAATTTATTACTGAAACCTTGTCCCGATTCTTTGCTGCATTTTCCGTAATTTTGCACCATGATGATTCCCATGATCAACGAAGATAAAATCGATATAAAAAAAGAAATCTATATTAAGAATGCGCATCTTAACAATCTGAAAAACATAGATGTTATCATTCCAAAAAATAAACTGATCGTCATCACCGGCGTTTCAGGAAGCGGCAAATCGTCTTTGGCTTTTGATACTCTTTATGCAGAAGGTCAGCGCCGGTATGTGGAAAGCCTGAGTTCTTATGCCCGTCAGTTTCTTGGGAAATTGGAGAAACCAAAAGTGGACGATATCAAAGGACTTGCACCTTCTATTGCGATTCAGCAAAAGGTAATTTCTTCCAATCCTCGGTCTACGGTAGGAACTTCCACAGAAGTTTATGATTATCTGAAACTGCTTTTTGCCCGCATCGGACGCACCTATTCGCCAGTTTCGGGTGATGAAGTGAAAAAGGATCATGTGACGGATGTTATTGATTATATTAAAAACCAAAGACAGGAAACCCTTTTCGCGCTTCGGGCACCTTTGGCATTTGAAAAAGAAAAATTCAATGAAACCCTGAATACACTGAAAGTTTCCGGATTTACCCGTTTGGATATTAACGGCAATACGGTAGAAATTGAAGATCTGGAGAGTTTTGGATTTGTCCCGGAAGAAAATATGGAAATCCATCTGGTGATCGATCGTTTCCAATATGAAGAAGATGAAAGTTTCCTGCAGCGTCTGGCCGATTCTATTCAGATTGCTTTCTACGAAGGCCATGGCTATTGTTCAGTGAAAAGTACCGAAACAAATACGGTAAAGGAATTTTCAAACAAATTTGAGTTGGACGGCATTGAATTTTCTGAACCGAATGTCCATTTTTTCAGTTTTAATAATCCTTACGGCGCCTGTCCGGAATGTGAAGGTTACGGAAAAGTCATCGGTATAGACGAAGATCTCGTGGTTCCCAACAAGAATTTATCGCTTTTTGAGGATGCCGTAGCCTGCTGGAAAGGAGAAAGCATGAGCGAATGGAAAAATGCTTTTATTAAAAGAACCGGAAAAGATTTCCCCGTTCACAAGCCTTATTTCCAATTGACCAAAGACCAGAAAAACCTGCTTTGGAAAGGAGATGGGAGCCGGAGTTTCCCTTCTATTTCTTCGTTTTTCAAAATGGTAGAAGAAAATCTGTATAAAATTCAGTACCGGGTAATGCTGTCGCGGTTTCGCGGAAAAACGACCTGTCCTACGTGTGAAGGGTTACGATTACGGCCCGAAACTGAATGGGTAAAAATCAGTGGACACACCATACAATCGATGATTGAACTTCCGCTTGATGAACTTTTACCCACCATAGAGTCTCTGAAACTGTCTGAGTATGAAACCCATGTCGCCAAACGACTGCTGTACGAAATCTCTACCCGTCTTTCGTTTCTCCTGAAAGTAGGTTTGGGTTATCTGACGCTCAACAGAACTTCCAACACACTTTCCGGCGGCGAAAGCCAGCGGATTAATCTGGCTACGAGTTTGGGCAGTTCGCTGGTTGGTTCTATTTATGTTCTGGATGAACCTTCTATTGGCCTCCATTCACGCGATACCGAAAACCTGATTACCGTTCTGAAAAATCTGCGGGATTTGGGAAATACCGTTATTGTTGTAGAACATGACGAGGATGTGATGCGTGCTGCCGATTATATTATTGATATCGGTCCCGAAGCCGGATATTTGGGTGGAGAACTGATGTTTGCGGGAAATTTTGAAGAACTTAAAAATGCGGATACCCTTACTTCCCACTACCTTACGGGAACATTGGAAATAAAAGTTCCTGAAAAACGAAAAACGCCAAAAGAATTTGTTAAAGTTCGCGGAGCCCGACAGAATAATCTTAAAAATATAGATGTGGATATTCCTTTGGAATGCCTTACGGTGATCACCGGAGTTTCAGGCAGCGGAAAATCAACGCTGATGAAAGAAATTATTTCCAACGACCTGCAGATCCAATTGGGAAAAGGAGGCAAAAAAGGAGATTACGATTCGGTGGAATTTAATAAAAAAACCATTCAGAATATTGAGATGATTGACCAAAATCCAATTGGAAAATCGTCACGTTCCAATCCGGTGACTTATCTGAAAGCGTATGACGATATCCGGGATCTTTTTGCCAAACAAAAACTGGCGAAAATGATGGGTTACAAATCCAAACATTTCTCCTTCAATGTGGATGGTGGAAGGTGCGAAGACTGTAAGGGCGAAGGCGTCATCAGCGTTTCCATGCAATTTATGGCAGATATTGAATTGGAATGTGAAACCTGCAAAGGAACCCGTTTCAAAAGTGAAATTCTGGAAGTAAAATATGATGATAAAAATATCTCCGATATTCTCCAAATGACCGTGGATGAAGCGCTTATTTTCTTCCATGATAACGGCGAAAATAAAATCGTTACCAAGCTGCAGCCGCTTCAAGATGTGGGGCTGGGTTATCTGCAACTGGGACAAAGCTCTTCTACCCTTTCCGGAGGAGAAGCACAGCGGATCAAACTCGCCTCATTTCTGGTGAAAGGGGCGACTACCGAGAAATCGCTTTTTATTTTTGATGAACCTTCTACAGGACTTCATTTTCATGACATCAACAAATTACTGAAATCTTTTCAGGCACTCGTTAATCTGGGACATTCACTAATGGTGATTGAGCACCATCCGGATATTATTAAATTCGCAGATTATCTTATTGATATTGGCCCCGATGCCGGAAAACATGGCGGAGAAATTGTGTTTGCCGGAACTCCTGAAGATTTAATAGATATTAAAGCATCGCATACAGCACGTTATCTGGCAGAGAAATTGTAACCATCTACATAGTTCTAATTATAGCCATGGTACACGATTACGTAGAAAAAGCTCAGGAAGCGGTTTATGACACTTGCGGTTGGCGTGGTAAAGCATGATCAGAAGAATCCGAATTTTGTATTTTTTCTTTTAAATGCAGATGTGCGGCTTTTACTTTTATTTGTTGTTATAAGCAGTTAAGATTTAAAGGTTTGTTTAGATTTGATAACCTAATAATTTTCTTATTTGATAGAAGAAACGTTCAATCAGCCTCAAATCCTGAGTAACAATATCGGCATTGCCTTTAACTTCTTTATCAAATGGAAGAGTCTTGTTATAAGATGTTTTTAAACCTTTTGGGAGAACAATATCGACATAGTAATTTCCCTCATCATCAGGTGTTAAAGAAATATGCGCCACCTCCCCTTCCACAATCATTGGATTTTGAACATATGGTCTCTCAGGAAATGTGCATCTTTTTCATCATCGAATGAATGATTTTCTTGAGTGTTTTCCGAAATAAAAAAATCTTTATTTTTTAAAGAAAACTCACTTTTCTTTATCGATTCATCAATAGTACACAAACCAATTTTCTTTCGGTTTTCATTGAGCTGCTTTATTAAAAGAATGTAGTTCTTCTGTGCGTTTTTCAGGATAAAATCCATAAGTAACATAACAGCAATCGCGAATTGAGATCCCCTTCTCCGTTTGATCCCATATTGAAAGATTACTACCGTTGCTATAGACAAATCCATTAATAGCAAAATGTTTTGAAAAAAACTGATTTCTTCCATTATTTAAGTCTAATAAAAATGAAGCACTTTCTGGTGAAATCTTGCCTTGGTTTAATGCTTCGTTTAATTGTTTCGAAAAATTAATCACCTGCGGACTAAAAATATTATTAGCAAGTTGATGCAAAATGATCACATAAAATCTCTGAGAAAACCCCGCATGAGCAGATCCGAAACCAATATCATATTCGTTCGGAAAACCCTTTTCTGCTATGAGGCTTGCTAAATTACTGGATACAATACTGTCAGTAGTGGTTAGCTCTGTACGAACCTTGGCGTAATCACCTTTTGATAACCTCCTGTATTTCTGATCTAAAACATAAAGCGAGTCTAATTCTTTCTTTAGTTTATAATCGAGATTTATCTGGCAACGCTGCTTTTTGTTTTTAAAACGGATGGGAAAATGATTTTCCAGAAAATTTTTTTGGAAACTGAATTGCAAACATTTTAGCTTACTGTAATTCTTATATGCATGAGGATAATTTTTTATTTTTAAAAAAACTAACATGCTATTATAAAGATCTTTTCCGTGCGGTTGAGGATTATTCTCAAAAGCTTCCCTGTACAAATGCGAAGCCTCTTTCATATTTTGGTTAGTGATAGATATTTCAGCTCTGTTAATTATCTCATAATACTTAATTAAATCAGGATTAGTAATTTCCACGACTTGTGAAAATCCGAAATAACTATGCAGTATAACTAAACATAAAAACAATTTTTTCATAAAAAAAATAGAGGCATGTTAGCTTCTCTCTAACTAAAATTATGGTTCCATCATATAGGTACAACCTAAACGTTGCCATCCCAGATATCACTAGTAGGTTACAAATGTATTTACTCCTTGTGTTGGCCAGTTATACTCCACATAACTTCCTCCACCGGTAGTGTTTCGATTACCACCAACAATTTTTAATTGTTCTTCATTTTTAAGCTGAAATTCAGCTAATTTTTCAAGATTTTCCACAGTAAAAAAAATTAAATTAAGGGTTAGTATTATTTTTATAGAAATCATATTTCATTCTGGCAAATTGTAAACTGGGTAGCCCATATTTCTTTCTCCGGATATTAAACGTATCTAAAGGAACATCAAATTTTATTGTTTTTAATCCATTCGTTTCTCTATCTATTTTTCCAAAATAGTCCTGATGATAATAAAGAAGATATTTTGAGGTAATCATATTTTCGATGTCAAAAGGATTAGCTTTTCCTTCTTTAAGTTTTTCTATCAATAAATTTTTGAGTCCTGCATAATTATCAATTCTTGATAAATGGAAATACATAATCCCAAGCATTATTCTATCTTCTTCTAATCTTCCAACGGTTTTTATATCAGGATATCCATATTGGGTAATAAGCTGTATTAGTCGCTTTGCATTGTACTCATCCACAGAAGGTTCGATGAGTTTTCCACGGCTCAACTGATCTTGGGTAAACATTTCTTTAAGTTCTTTTCTGTATTCCCAATTAATCTGGGCATTAAAAATGCTGTCCAATTGTTTTATATCATTTTTAGAAAAACCGTTAATGATATAGACATTCATTAAATCACTGTCTTGTATAATCCATTTATAAGGATATCCTCTTTCTGCAATAAGATTGGTTAAGTGTGACTTATAATTAATGTTCTTTTTTGTTGATGCTGCATATTTCACATAGTAAACCAATTCTTTTGTAACGGAATAGTTAAGCGGTTCATAAATCGTGAATAAACTATCTAATTTTTTAAAGGCTTCTTCATTTTCACCTATCATTCTTAGACTGTCTGCCTTGTACAATTCTAAATAATAAGGAATATAGTTTATTTCATGTTTTGTTCCAGCATTAGTTTGGTTAGTTTTGCAACTGACAAAATAAAAAATAAACAAAACATAATAAAAATTACTTAATTTTCTATTGATAATAAATGGTTTTGTTTTTTTTAATTCCATTGATACAAACTTTAATCAAATATTTATAAACTAAAAGAAATAAACTCCTAATTTAAAGGAATTAATTTCTATACAAAAAAAATATAACATGGAAACTGGCAGTAAACTAAGAATTTTAAGAGAAAAAGCTAGATTTTCGCAATAACATAAGGAATGTATTTTTATCACTGGTTTTCATATTCCGTACGTCGGTGTTTCCTGAAAAATCAAAAGTAGCAATAGCCCAAATTTTCTCTTCAAAGAAAAAAACTCTAATTTCATATTCTTTGTGAATTTTTCCTGCAACAGCGTTGGGATAATTCTCTGTTCTTTTTCTAAAATCTCTTCCATTAGAATATCTCTTGTATAATTAAGATACAAAGCATCATCAACAAAAACGGGTTGCATTTCTGAAATAGCTTTCGTAATATACCTTCTGTCTGAACTTTCAATACATTCTAAATCTTTCGGAGAAGAAAAAATTTGACTTCCTGATATTTTAAAACCGAGTTGTTTTGTAAAATGAAGAACTTTCAATTTATTTACTTCTTTCACACGAAAGTTTCCGTAAATCTTGGCACCTGATTTTTCTAATAAATAGCTAATGAAATCTGCTATTGATTTGTACTCGGAAAAGAAGAACTTCTCCATATTTTCATCCAAATCCCACAAAAAATTTTAGAACGTTATATTTCCGTTTCTGTAGAAAACAGAGGTAATATCTTTAAGACTAAACTTATTCTCGTTTATAGAAATAAAATGTGAAGATGTATTAAAATCAAAATGTATCCCTGTTATGGACTGGCTGCTGTTGATTCGAATAAACTTTTTATTTTGCAAAGCCAACCAATTGCAGATAGTATCTGTCACCGTGTCGTTGTCTAAACTGATTAAGAGGATCATGGGATTTTGATAAGTGGTGCCTTTTGCATTTTTATTTGTTCTTCAGTAAAAACAAAAGACATTTCTATCATTTTTTGAGGAAATATATAATCATTATTATTCAAACTGAATACACTGAATTTGACGGTTTCCTCCAAGGAAGAAAGCCCTAATTTTTTTCTGTTGTTATTTACTTTATTTATCGTCTTTTCAAACTCCGTATCCCGGGTTTCCGATTTATAATAATTATGAATATAACAACAGTCCTTTTTCGAAGTTTGGTTAAAAATCTGATCTCTTATGGATTCGCCAGTGCCATTATCTGTAAGAAAACCAAAAACAGTAAAATGTCTAAGCCAGAAATCACTGGTTCCATTATTCAAATCAATTAAGAAAGATGCATGTTCCGGAAGTATTTTCCCATTATTGAGTGCTTCGATGAGCTTTTGAGAAAAATTAACTTTTTGCGTACTCACATGATTCATAGCCATTTGATGCCAAATAATAAGATAGAAATTTTGCATCAGTGAACTGTTTATTGAACTTAAACCAATATCATATTCACTGGGAAATCCCTTTTGTTCGATTAATTTTAACAATGTAGTGGAAGTAATACTATCACTTTCTGTAATTTCTTTCTTTTTATTCATAAGATTTCCTTCCGCTAATTTTCGATAATATTGATCTAATTCAAACAATGAATCTAGCTGTTTCTTATAAGTAATATCCAGATTGTTCTTACATTTTTCTTTTCTCTTACCATACTTTTTAGGAAAATTATTCTTCACAAAATTCGCAGTAAAAGGATATTGCAAACATTTCAAAGCTGAGTATTTATCGTATGCATATTCAAATATTCCGAGTTTTTTTGCATTCAGCATGCTGTTATACAAGTCTTTTGCAAATGGTCTTTGGTTAATCGAAAAAGATTTTTTATAGAAAGAATGAGCAATATGGGGCTGATTTTCTAAGATAGCATTTTCTGCCAGACGGATATTGTCAAAATATATCAACAACTCTTGATTCTTCACTTCATAGTTCTGAGAGTGGCAAAATGTGCTTAGAAAAATAAAGATTATTAAAAAGAATTTCATAAACTAAATATAAAAAATGAGAGACTACCAAGTTTTCCTTAATTAAACTATTATATAATAATTTTCCTACGACAGTCTCTCACTATATTTATGGTAAAATTGTTACAGAAGGCTCTTGACATAGAACCGTTTCATTCAGACCAAGAATACCTCCAGGACCACTATAATCTGCTGTAAATGCCATTACAGTAGTCCAACCCGGAGATGGCCAGTCGCATACGGTACGAGTACCTGCACCAGTATCAGGTCCGCCGACACCTATATCTAGTGTCCTAGATCCACCTCTGGTCATTTTCAATTTCTCATTCTCAAGTTTAAAGTTCTCCAACTTTTCTAATGTTTTCACAAAATAATTTTTAATGATTTTGTGTCATTATTGACAATTCAAAACTAAAAAGGCTTCTTTAAACCAAAGGTAAATAAAAGTTTCTTTTTTTGGTAACTTTTGTTTTTTTAACTTTTTACAAAATATACTATGACACTCGGTACCAAACTTCGTAATCTGCGAACAGATAAAGGTATCTCTATGGAAGAGTTTGCTACACAGATAGATATTTCAAAAACCGCTGTCGTAAAATGGGAAGCAGACAAAGCCAAACCAAGTTTGGATAACATTATCAAAATATGCAATTTTTACCGTATCGACATCTATGAACTCTTAGAAAATGTTTCTAATGTGGTTATTTCTCATAACAAATTCAGAAAAGGAAATTATGTGGCACATACTAACAATGTTACCGTAAACAACTATACTCCTACCGAAATTATTCAGTCTATTTTAGAAACTTGAAAAAGTATTTCCGAATTACTTGAAAAGCAAAATGGTTTTATGGATAAATTCATCAAATCATAAGACGGCACCTCTTCCACCAATGTTTTGAAATCCACCTGCACTCCCATTGTACGAAAACCCAAATTTTCTGCTGCATCGCTTAAGCCCAAAAGAGAACTTCCTTCCCTTCTGTAAAAACGGGTTGCATTTATGAAATAGCTTTCGTAATATACCCCCTGCCTGAACTTTCAATACATTCTAAATCTTTCTGGGAAGAAAAAATTTATTTTCACAACTGAGATAGTTGCAAATAGCATCCGTTACGGAATCGTTGGCTAAACTTATCAATAAAATCATTGGATTTTAATTAAGCCCATATTTTGTATATAATCAGTAATATCTTTATCGGTCGCAAAGCTACTGATGCTGACCGAAGCATCCGGAAAAACAAATGCTTTATTTTTTCTTCTGAAAAGACTTTTTTCCAGCATATTTTCCAAATTACTCAAGCCAATTTTTTTTCGATTCTGGTTTTTCTCTATAATGATTTTTCTAATTCTCTCATTCTGATTTTCGGGATATATTGCTTTACTGATATAATAATCAACTTTATTCAATGCCCTTATCGAATCTGTCATAGTTCCGTTGTTTTTAACAATTCCTTGCACTGAAAACAAACGTAATTCATAATTTGTAGTTCCATTATTAAGGTCTATCAGATACGCAGCATTAGCAGGGGTTATTTTTCCGTCGTTTAAAGCCTTCACCAAAAGGTTAGAAAAATTGACAATTTGTGGACTATAAATATTGGTTGCTAACTGATGATGAATAATAAAATAGAAGTTTTGCATGAAATCTTTATTGGCAGAAGTGAGTCCAATATCATACTCGTTAGGAAAGCCCTTTTTAGAAATTAATTGCATCAATTTTACCGCTACAATACTGTCCGTTTGGGTGAGTTCATTTCTGTACTGTGCATAATTGCCCTTAGATAGTTTTCTATATTTCTGATCTATAACATACAGCTTGTCTAACTCGGATCTATAATTCTCATCTATAACATTCCTGCATTTAGTTTGTTTGGTAGATGCATGCATGTTTTTGGCAAAATCATCCTCAAATTGGTAATGAAGGCATTGTAACGAGCGGAATTTTCCAGATGCAAATTTCTGCTTGTTCAATTTTAATGCGACAAGCATACTATTATACAAATCAATTGCCGGTGGCTGTTTATTTTTCTTAAATGCTAATTTATAATGGACAAAGGCAGAATCCCAGCTTTTTTTAGTAATATAGTTTTCTGCTTTATTTACAAGATCATAATAATGAAGTAACGGTTTATTCTGCAATGTATAATCCTGACAATGGTATGCTTTGCCAAGAAAGCATACCATAATAAACAAAATCCTTTTCATCATAAATAAAATGAGAAGATTATGATCAGTGTATTAAGGTTGAATATCACACAGTCGATCAGTGATTTTTTTATTAAAATAAATCATCCCAATCCCTTCCACATAATCATCTCCAGTATAAATATATATTGAAAGCTGACCTGTGAGGTCTGGTTGACATACCTCACCTGCTCCTGTGCTATTTCCTGCACCTTGAACATTTTTCATTGAAAGTCGATTTAGCAACTTTTCTTCCAAAATTGAATTTTGAATTTTTTCTAATGTTTTCATAAAATAATTTTTAATGATTTTGTGTCATTATTGACATATCAAATGTAAAAAGAGGAATTATATCAAAAGTAATAAATTCATTGTATTTTTTTGCAAGTTTTCGTATGCAATTGTACAAATATGTACATATGTCTAAAATCATAATCTAATGGTTAAAGAAAAACTCCGCCAGATCCGTATCAAAAAAGGCATGTCACAGAAATAGTTAGCAGCTGCATTGCCCACAGATGTTTCAAATTATTGCCGCAAAGAGTCGGGTGATGTGCGTATCACTAAGCAAGAATGGGAAAAAGTTGCTCAAGTTCTTGAGGTTTCTTTTGATGAAATATTTGAGGAGGACACTCCCGCTATATCTATAAATTATGAAAATTCTACCATTGCGGAAAACTCAGGAAATTTCAGTACCTATCACAATATTCCAGAATCTATAATCAAAAATTTAGAGGATTTTATAAAACATTTGAAAGAAGAAAATCAGCAACTTCGGACTGAAATCAGGCTATTACAGGAAAAGAAGGAATAGCATGGGGTTGGTCCCTGATCAAACACCGAAGCCTGCTCAGAAACCTGATTTAATAAAACTGTAAATTTACCAGTCCAAGACACCCATTACGAATCATCACCCCCTTAAGGTGAGGATTTTTTTGTTTTAAAACCAGTGTACTTGTGGTTTATTACAACATATTTAGTATTATATTATACTTAATATTTATAAAAAGAATGATACTTGGCATCAAAAATGTATATTTGCAGTGAATTAGTATATTGTTAAACCATTAATGAGTTACGAGTTATTAAAAAGTGTTATTGATCTTGTTCAAAAATTTGAAGAAGAAAATGCACAATCTTTAAAGTATCAAAATGATGTCAAAGGATTTCAGGAGTGGATTACGGACCGGGAAACCAATAAGCCGGAACCGCAATGGGAAGGGAAAGAATTGGGCAGAAGTGCGGAAAGTGTGATCAACACGCTCATTGTCCACATGAACCGGTATGCAAAAAGTTATTCAAAATCTGTGATTCACGATTCGGAATTTTCCACACAGGAAGATTTCATTTATCTGATCAACCTGAAAGCTTTCGGAGCGATGTCGAAAATGGAACTTATTAAAAAAAATATCCACGAAAAGCCTGCAGGTATGCAGATCATTAACCGGCTGATTGCAAACGGCTGGGTAACGCAAACGACATCTGAAAAAGACAAAAGGAGCAAAGTCATCAGCATGACAACCGCTGGTGAAAAAATACTGCAAGAGCATATGGATAAAATCCGAAAGGCCACGAAAATTGTCACAGGAAACCTGAAGGATACGGAAAAAATGGAACTGATCCGGCTGTTAACTGCGCTGAATGATTTTCATCTTCCGTTGTATCAAAAAAATATTCCGCCGGAATTACTTCTGGAAGAAGCTATAAAAACCTCAGAAAAGAAAGAAGAAAAAGAATGAAAATAGCCATTATTGGAGCCGGATTTTCCGGGCTTTCCGCCGCTGCTTATCTCGCCAAAGCTGGACATGAAGTTCATGTTTTAGAAAAACACCACCAACCGGGAGGCCGCGCACGACAGTTTACTACCGAAGAAGGTTTTGTATTCGATATGGGTCCCAGCTGGTACTGGATGCCTGATATTATCGAAAATTTTTTCCGTGATTTCGGGCGTACGACTTCCGATTTTTTTGAACTCATTCCTTTGGATCCGCAGTTTGAAATGGTATTTTCAGACGGAATTACAGCCATTCCCGCAGATGATGAGGAAATGAAAAAGCTATTTGAAGAAATGGAACCCGGTGCCGGTGAAAAACTGGACGCTTTCATGAAAGCTGCACAGTTCAAATACGAAGAAGGAATGGGGAAATTCGTGATCCTTCCCTGCCACAGCTGGCTGGAATTTGCTACTCCGCAGATTGCGCAAAATGCATTGAAGCTCGATCTCTTAACCAATTTCCGGTCGTATGTAAAGAAATATTTCAAGCATCCCAAGCTGAGAGCACTCATGGAGTTTCCAGTCATTTTCCTCGGTGCTTCGCCGGAAAAAATACCCGCCTTATACAGCCTGATGAACTACGGAGGCTATGCTCTCGGCACTCATTATCCGCAAGGCGGTTTTTATAAACTGGTGGGAGCTATGGAAAGCATTGCTTCAGAAGCAGGAGCTCAGTTTCATTATAACGCCTGTGCAGAGAAAATTAAAAGTGAAGAGAAGCGAGTGAAATCCATCACCGTCAATGGTGAGGAACTTGAATTTGATGCGGTAATTGGCGCTTCAGATTATCATCATACCGAAAGTTTGCTCGAAGATACTCATGCCAAAAACTATCCCGAATCGTACTGGAAAAAAAAGACTTTTGCTCCTTCGTGTCTTATTTATTATCTTGGTTTCAATGAGAAAATTCCGAATTTAAAACACCACACCCTGTTTTTCGAACATGATCTCGATGTCCATATTGATGCTATTTATAAGGATAAAAAATGGCCAGAAGAGCCGCTCTTTTATGCCTGCTGTCCTTCCAAAACGGATCCTTCCACCGCTCCGGGAGAGAAAGAGAACCTTTTCTTATTGATGCCTTTAGCCACAGGAATTGAAGATCACGAATCCTACCGTGAAGAATATCTGAGCAGGATGCTTCGCCGTGTTGAAAAACTCACCGGTGTGAAGGATTTACACACCAAAATCGAATATAAAAGAAGCTACTGTGTTTCGGATTTCATTCAGGATTATAACGCCTATGGCGGTAATGCCTACGGACTTGCCAATACGCTCTCTCAAACTGCGGTACTGAAACCCAAGCTCCGGAACAAAAAATTGAAAAACCTGTTTTATGCAGGACAGCTCACCGTTCCCGGCCCCGGCGTTCCTCCGGCGATTATTTCAGGGAAAATTGTGGCCACAGAAGTTAATAAATTACAAAAAAAACAATATGAAAAAACTATTTGACGAACTCTCGACCGAAGTGAGCAAGAAGACCACGCGAAAGTACAGCACCAGTTTTTCGCTTGGAATTCTCGCCCTGAAACCGTCTATCCGGAATGCGATTTATGCCATCTACGGCTATGTAAGGTTGGCGGATGAAATTGTAGACAGTTTTCACGGATACGATAAAAAAACGTTACTGGAACGGTTAAAAAAAGAAACCGAAACTGCGTTACAGGAAGGCATATCTCTGAATCCGATTCTCCATTCGTTTCAGGACAGCGTGAAAAAATATACGATTGATGAATCACTGATCTGGCATTTCCTCCACAGTATGGAAATGGATCTGGAACCTCTGCAATACACTTCTAAAGAATATGAGCGATACATTTACGGTTCTGCAGAAGTAGTCGGGTTGATGTGTCTTCAGGTGTTCACAGAAGGGCGGAAACACCAGTATGAAGAGCTGAAACCTTATGCACAAAAACTGGGATCGGCTTTTCAGAAAGTCAATTTCCTTCGGGATCTGAAAGATGATTATCATGTATTGGGACGAACGTATTTTCCGAATATTGAACTCAGCATTTTCGACGGGCAAACAAAAGATGAAATTGAAAAAGAAATTGCAAGTGAGTTTAAAGAAGCGCTTTCCGGAATCCGAAGACTGCCTTCTTCTTCCCGATTCGGGGTTTATCTTGCATACAAATATTATCTGGAACTGTTCAGAAAAATAAAGAACAAGACGCCTGAAAAAATCATGGAGGAACGCATCAGAATTCCCAATTATCACAAACTTTCACTTACGCTGAAAAGTTATATCCGATACAAAACCACCATGTTATGATGAACTTTGCCACGCTTTGGATTTGCTTTGCTTTATTGGGTTTTCAGTCATCGACAATGGAAACGGATCTTCCACAACTGCGTAAAAATTATACGAAAGTGGTGGAAGACAAAAAACTTTGTGACCGGCTCATTCAAACGCTGGAAAAACAAAACAACAGTGCGACACAAGTGGCGTATCTGGGAGCTTTGCAAACCATCTGGGCGAAACACACTCCCAATCCTGTTTCTAAACTCTCCACTTTCAGGCGTGGAAAAAACAATCTGGAAAAGGCTGTAAAAAGCGAACCAAATAATATAGAAATCCGCTTTCTGCGCCATTCGGTACAGAAAAATATTCCTAAATTTCTGGGGTATTCGGAGCATATAGAAGAAGACAGACGCTTCCTTCAAAAAAATAAACACCAGGTACCGGATCCCGATCTGAAAAATCTTATAGAAGAAACTTTACTTTTAAAAAATACATAAAATGCTGATCAATATCCTCACAGTTATCACCGTATTTATTCTGATGGAAGGCGCTACTTGGCTGATTCACAAATACGTCATGCACGGTTTTTTATGGATGCTTCACCGGGATCACCATGACCACAGCAGCGATGGAGCTTTCGAGCGAAACGATTTATTTTTCGCCATTTTCGCCCTTCCCACGATTGCGCTCATGTATTTCGGATCGCTCAACGGATTTAATACTCTTTTCTATATAGGCCTTGGAATTATGCTGTACGGGATGGCGTATTTCTTCGTTCATGATATTTTTATTCATCAGCGCTTCAAAGCATTGACCCACACCAAAAATCCTTATTTTCTTGCATTGAGAAGGGCACACAAACAACACCACAAACATCTGGGAAAAGAGGATGGAGAATGTTTTGGATTTCTTATCGTTCCGCTGAAATATTTTAAAATGTACCGAAAAGCCAAATCATGATGAAAGAATACACCTATTTACTCGTCCTTTTTTTCACGATCATCATTTGCTTTATCGCTTCTTTCGACCGGCGCATCCGGTTTTACCGATATTTTGGGATTTTCTTACTGGCAGTCACGGTGGTCGCCATTCCGTTTATTCTCTGGGATATTTGGTTTACTGCGCACGGTGTCTGGTGGTTTGATACTCAGTATACTTTGGGAATTACCTTCTGGGGTTTGCCGATGGAAGAATGGCTGTTCTTTTTTCTGATTCCGTTTTCCTGCATTTTCACGTATTACTGTATCGAGAAGTTTTTTGACATCAGCTGGGCCAATATTTTTAACAATTTGATTGTGTTCGTAGCAGTGATTATCTGTTCAGTTATTGCCCTGATTCATTATGATAAAATTTATACGCTGGTGACTGCGGTTGCCACAGTTGCCACGCTTATTTACCTTCATTTTATTTCAAAAAGAGAATGGATCGGAAGTGCTTCGCTGGTTTTCACCATCCTTATGCTGGGCTTTTTTCCGGTGAACGGTGTGCTCACTGGCACAGGTTTGGATTCTCCGATTGTCAACTACAACCCCGGTGATTTTCTTGGAATCCGAATTCTGACAATCCCGGTGGAAGATGCCGTTTATGGCTACACCCAGTTTTTATGGGTACTGTACTTCTTCAAAAAAATTAAAAAATTATACTATAATGAAAAAGATTCCCATATTCCTGATATTAGTGAGCGCACTGATCCTAACGGCATCATGCAGTTCCATTCCTGAAAAAGCCGAACCAGTGACGAATTTCCAGAAAGACCGCTATCTGGGAACTTGGTATGAAATCGCCAGATTTGATTTCAAGCACGAAAGAAATATGAACAACACCATTGCGCAGTACAGCCTTAACGATGATGGAAGCATTCGTGTTCTGAACAGCGGTTACAATTACAAAGAGCAAAAATGGAAACAGGCGGAAGGTAAAGCGAAATTTCGCGGAGACGAAACGGTAGCCGCTTTAAAAGTCAGTTTTTTCGGGCCGTTTTATTCCGGTTATAATGTGATTGCGTTGGATGAAAATTATCAATACGCTTTAGTGGCCGGCAAAGACTTGGATTATCTCTGGATCCTATCCCGCACACCTGCCCTTCCTGAAAACATTAAAAACGATTATCTGAAAAAAGCTCAGGAAGTGGGTTATGACACTTCGCGGTTCGTCTGGGTAGCGCACGATAAGAAGAATCCGAATTTGAAATAGCTTTCAATAGAAATCCTATCTCCCCAAAACGTACACCGCCGGAATTTTATGAAGTTGCGGCGGTTGTTTTTTCCAGTGTTTTATCGTCCGTGTTTTGATGAATTCGCGAGAAGGATGGTTGATATTGGCGGCGATACAAAGCTTCGTGTCCGGAGTAAGGATGTTGCAAAGATCTTCAAAAAGTTGCAGATTCCGGTACGGCGTTTCCATGAAAATTTGTGAAGCTCCGGTTTTCTGCACCTGATTTTCAAGCCAGATAATTTTTGATTTTTTTTCGGATTTATCTATCGGAAGATATCCGTGAAACGCAAATTGCTGTCCGTTGAATCCACTGGAAATTAAAGCAAGAATAATAGAACTTGGCCCATTTATCGGGATGACCTGAACATCATTCTCATGACACCACGCCACCACAGTATTTCCCGGATCCGCAATGCAAGGCAAACCCGCTTCTGACAACAATCCGAAATCCTGGCCTTTTTTTAACAAATCAAAAGCTTCCTGAAGTAACGCAGGATCGGCATGTTTGCCCAAAAGAAAAAACTTAAGATCCGGCTGCTTTTTCTCTGGACAGAAAAACCGGATCACTTTTCTGGCCGTCTTTTCATTTTCCACAAAGAAATAATCCGTTTTCAGGATATATTCACGAATTACAGGTGCGAAATAAGACAAAGGCGTTTCTTCGGAAAGATATGCGGGAAGGAGAAATAACATAGCGTTTTCAGGATAATTACCGATTAGCAAAGGAAGTATGAAGTTTATGTTTCAATTGTTCAGAAGCGTGATTTAGCATCTGATATACATTCTCAAAATCTTCCATATCTCCCCAATACGGATCGGGAACATTTTCATCTTTTCCCAAACCTGCCGCATCCATAAACAAGGAAATTTTCCGACGCTGGCTGTCGGTTTTTGCCATCTTCGAAACATCCTCATACACCGACTGATCCATGCACAGAATCAAATCGAATTCATCAAAATCCTGATCTGTAACCGGCCGCGAGCGCTGATCCGAAATATTAACATCGTGATTTTTCCCTATTGCAATCGCACGATGATCCGGCAGTTCGCCCTGATGCAAATCAATCGTTCCTGCACTGTCCACTTTAAAGTCCGAGGAAAGTTTCTTCTTCAGTATTCCTTCAGCTAAAGGGCTTCTGCAGATATTTCCCAGACATACCACTAAAATTTTCATACTCATTGGTGTTTATACCGGCTAAAATAAACAAAAATGAAGAATATCGCTATTCTTCACTGTTGTCTGTTTTTCTGTCAGATTAATGTTTCAATTTTTCTGTCAGTTCCTTCACGTATTTTTTTATTTCCTTGTCTATTTTAGACACATCTTTTATGGTTTCGCAGGCGTACATGACGGTAGAATGGTCTTTTCCGCCCATTTCTTCTCCAATTTTGGTGAAGGTTGCATTGGTATATTCCTTAGCGAAATACATGGCCAGCTGTCGCGGCAAAGCAATTTCTCTTTTTCGGGTTTTGGAAAGCAACTGATCGCGCTGAATTCCGAAATATTCGCACACCACTTCCTGAATATAAGGAATGTTGATGACTTTTTTCTTGGTAGAGGCAATTTTGCTGATGGTTTCTTTCAGCAGTTCCAGCGTAAGTTCCGACTTATAAACGGTGGAATAGGCGATCACGGAATTGATGACTCCGATTAAATCTCTTACACTGCTTTTCACTTCGTTGGCCAGAAAATCCAGCATATCTTCGGAAAGTGAAATTCCGTCGCGGCTCAGTTTGTCGATAATAATTTTTCTGCGGGTATCGAAATCAGGTGCTTTTATTTCAGCGGTAAGTCCCCATTTGAATCTGGAAACAATACGCTCCTGAATATCCATGATGTCCACCGGAGCACGGTCGGAGGTCAGAATAATCTGTTTTCCGTTTTGGTGCAGATAATCGAAAATATGGAAAAAGCTGTCCTGTGTTGCAGATTTTCCTGAGAGAAACTGGATATCATCAATAATGAGAACATCCACCATCTGATAAAAATTAGCAAATTCTGTCTGTTTATGCGCCTTGGCAGCGGACACAAATTGCTGGATAAATTTTTCTGAAGAAAGATACAGCACTACTTTGTCCGGAAAACTGCTTTTCACTTCCAGTCCGACGGCGTGACTCAAATGTGTTTTACCAACACCGTAACCGCCATGAAGAAACAATGGATTGAACGCCGTGGAACCTGGTCTTTTAGCGATTGATTTTGCTACAGAAGAAGCGAATTTATTGCTTTCGCCTTCCACATAATTATCAAAAGAAAAATCAGCTTTCAAATTGGAATCGATATTCACTTTGGGAATTCCCGGAACCGTGAAAGGGTTCACGAATTTCTGGGCGGAAAAATGTTGCGGTACTGTTTCCTGTACTTTTGGTGTAGGCACAGTCTGTCCTTTTACATTGACGGTAATCGGTTTTTCTTTTCCGGCAGGTTTGTTTTCCATCACCTGATACCAGAGTTTCACCCCTTTGCCGATGTATTTCTTCAGCGCTGCAGACAGTAAAGACAGATAGTTGTCTTCAATGTATTCCTTATAGAAATCACTTGGCACCATCAGGGTCAGGTTATTATCAACCAAAGAAACAGGCTGCACTTTATCGAACAGCAGATCGAAGGAATTTTCAAGTTTTTTCAGGTTGGAAGTGTTTTCTGCGGCATTGAGATTATCCCTCATAAACTGAAGGCATTTCTCCCAAATCAATACTAATTTTTCATCCATTTTCTAACTTCAATTTATCATCGGGATTATTAATTTTTATCGTGAAAGCAAAGATGATCAATTTAATTATTAAAAAAAAACCATTGCACTCTTGATTATTTAAAAATATATTTGTATGTATAATATTACACTTAAAATGATACACACAACACACTCATTACGAGTACGTTATGCAGAAACTGACCCTATGAAATACGCTTACTATGGCAACTATGCAGCGTACTTGGAGGTAGCCCGTGTTGAGCTTTTCCGCACCATCGGAATGTCTTATGATGACATCGAAAAAAAAGGAATTTGGCTTCCGGTTTCGGAATTTAAAATTAAATATCTGAAGCCTGCGCTGTATGATCAACCTCTGGAAATTCACACCTTTATTCGCCAGATTCCGGGAGTGAGAATTGTATTTGAATATGAAATTTACAACGAAGCGAAAGAGAAGATTACCGAGGCGGAAACAACCCTTTTTTTTCTGGATTCAAAAGATAACAAAATTATTCGGTGTCCGCAATTCCTGATGGAACTCATCATGAAAAACTGGAAAGAAAGTTGAGAACCAAATCTACTTTTTATTTTTTCACCAGTTCTTTTCTCACCCTGCTCAAACTTTCGGGAGTGACGCCCAAATAGGAAGCCACCATCCATTGCGGAACGCGCTGCAAAATATTGGGATACATTTTTATAAAATTCAGGTATCGCTCTTCGGCAGTTTCCGCGAGCAGTGAATTCACGCGGTTTTGGAGATTTCTAATGTGTTTCTGAAGCAAAAGGTCATTATTGGTAACGGTTTCGGGAAATGACTGATTCAGATTCTGGAAAAAATCAGGACTTAGAAAAAGAACTTCGGAGTCTTCAATCGCTTCGATGTAATAATTTGATTTTTCATTAAAATACAGCGAACTTCTGTCGCTCATCAGCCAACTTTCCGGCGCAAACTGAATGATATGTTCTTTTCCGTTTTTGGCAATCGAATACATCCGAAGCAATCCTTTTTCCACAAAATAGGTGTGGCGGCACACTTCGCCCTCTCTAAGCAACAGTTCCCCTTTTTTTATACTGCGGACAGTATAAAATGAGCCGCACAACGCCGTTTCTGAGCGGGGAATTTCCAAAACCTCCGACAGATAATGCTCAATATTTTCCATAAAAAATCAATTGTTCAATAAAGTAACAAAAAGAAACTTATATTCCGAAATTTTTTTACTACTCTACTTCCATCCTCCTCCCAATGCCCTATAAAGTTCTATCCCCGCCTGCATTTTTGCATATCTTGCGTTGGAAATATTCAGTTCGGCATTCAGTTGGTTCACACTTGCATTCAGTACTTCGAGGTAATTTGCCATTCCATAGTTGACGAGTTCCTGTGAAAATCCGACAGATTTTTCGTAAGCGTCCAGTTCCTTAGATTTCAGGCTGATAAAAGCGTCCTGAGATTGATACATTTTAATGGCATCGGAAACTTCCTTTCCGGCATTCAAAAGGCTTTTTCTGAAGTTCAGATACGCCCGTTCCTGATTGGCCAAGCTTACTTCATACTGAGTCCGGATTTGTCTTTTATTGAAAACCGGCTGCAATAATCCTCCCACCACATTGGCAAAAATCGAATTCACGCTAAAAAGCTGATCAATTTCCACGGATTGCAATCCGGAACTTCCGGTAATCCGCAATGACGGGTAGAATTGCGCTTTGGCAGCGTTGGTAAGTTCAAAGGCATTCATCAGTTCAAATTCTGCCATGCGAACATCCGGCCTGTTAGAAAGCAATTGTGCAGGATATCCCAAACTGATGGCTTCCGGAAAATTCTGTTGGTTTACCGAACTACGCGTGATTGCCTGCGAAGGTTCACCCATCAGAAGACTCATGGTATTTTCCAACAATTCTATCTGAACATCCATAGTGATGAGTAGGGCTTCGGCATTATATACCAACGCCTGGCTTTGCTGCACTGCGACTTCGGTCAGGGTTCCGGCATCTTTCAGTGCTTTGGTCGTTTCAAGATTCTTAGTTCTGATTTTTATCGTTTCGTTGATGATTCTTTTCTGTTCATCAAAAGTCAGCAACTGATAATAAGCATTGGCAACAGCCGCCACCAGATCGCTTTTGATGGCCTGATGTCCTGCAACAGATCCGAGATAAGTGGCTAATTGTGCGCGTTCCTGAGCTCCTAATTTTCCCCAAATATCAATTTCCCAATTCAGACTTCCGGTAATATCAAATTGGTGAACATATCTTCTCGCACCAATGATTTGCCCGAATTGTGTGTTCAGCGATTGCGTACTGAAAGTATAATTTGGTCCAACATTTATGGTAGGTAAATAGGCAGCTTTACTTTGTTTCAGGAATGCTTCCGCCGAAACAATATTCTGCAGCGCCATTCTGATATCCAGATTATGATCCAGTGCTTTTGAGATATGATTCTGCAAAACTGGATCTGTAAATATTTCTTTCCAGGAAACGGATCCTAAACTTGTGCTGTCTTGCGGTAATTGATCCGATCTGAACAAGGTTTCCTGCGGAATAATATTGTCCGGTCTTTCGTAAGGTTTCCGGGCTACACAAGAAGTTAAAATTGCCATTGCACCCAGCGTAGCCGCTATTGATGATCTGTTTTTCATATTTTTAATACCCATTAAATGTACCACTGCATTATTCATTCAAGTTTATTTTTTCTGCTTTCACAGGACTTATTTTTTCCTGAAGCCATTGGAAAATAACATATAACACAGGAATTGCCAAAACTCCGAAGAACGTTCCGATGAGAAGTCCCGCAGCAGCTCCCGTCCCGATGGAACGGTTACCAACAGAACCGATTCCTGTAGCAAATACCAGCGGAATCATTCCGAAAATAAAGGCGAAAGAGGTCATCAGAATCGGACGCAGCCTGGCTTTCGCAGCATTCACGGCGGACATGGCAATGGATTCTCCATGATGCCTTCGCTGAACCGCAAATTCTACGATAAGGATGGCGTTTTTACCCAAAAGTCCAATTAACATGATAATCGCAATCTGGAAATAAATATTGTTTTCCAGCCCAAACACGCGCTGTCCGAAATAGGCTCCAATAACGCCTAATGGCAGCGACAGAATCACTGAAAAAGGCAATAAATAGCTTTCGTATTGCGCTGCCAGAATAAAATACACAAACAAAAAGCTGAGAAGAAATACCACATATGTTTGTGAACCTGCTTTCATTTCTTCTTTTGAAAGACCGGTAAATTCTACATCATAATCGGCGGGGAGATTTTGTGCGGCCACTTCCTGAACAGCTTTTATGGCATCACCGGTGGAATATCCAGGGTTACTAGATCCACTGATTCCTACGGAAGTAAATAAATTATACCGCTCCAGCGACTGTGGCCCGAAGGATTTTTTCAGCGTAACAAACTGGGAAATAGGAGCCATCGCTCCGGAATTGGTTTTCACGAACAATCCATTGAGACTCTCCGGAGATTGCCTGTCTGCAGGCAAAGCCTGAATCATCACCCGAAACTGCTTTCCGTATTTTGTAAAATCTGAAGAATAAATTCCCCCGATATATCCTTGCATCGTACTCAGGATATTATTCAGAGAAACACCGCTTTCCTTTGCTCGTGGAACGTCAATGACCATTTCAAACTGGGGATAATTAGTATTAAAAGAAGAAGAAGCAAACTGAATTTCTGGCCGCTGCATCAACGCTGCGATGTAATTCTGAGTTACGGTATTCAGTTCTGTAATTTCGCCTCCGGATTTATCGAGAAGTACAGCAGAAAAACCGTCGCTTTGTCCAAATCCAGGTACACTTGGTGGCGAGAAAAATATAATTTTTGCATCAGGATATTTGGAAGCAATTCCAAAAAGTCTTCCGGTAATTTCATCTACACTTTGTCCGTCTTCTTTTCCTCTTTCGTCAAAAGGTTTTAGCCGAACGAAAGCCTGACCAACATTCGATCCTTGTCCTGACATAAATCCACGGCTTGCTGTGAAAGTAACATTCAGAACGCCTGGAATTTTTCTGGCTTCTTCCTGAAGATCTTTCAGTATATTGTAAGTTCTTTCCATGGAAGCTCCGGGAGGAAGCTGCACATCTGTAAAGATAATTCCACGGTCTTCTTTAGGAATAAATCCTGTCGGCATTGTGGAATTGGCCCACCAAAAGGTAAGTCCGCCTGCTGCAAATATTAAAATCGTAACCCATTTGTGCCTCAACAAAAACCCGACGGCATGACCATATTTTTTGATAGTTGCATTAAATCCTACATTGAATTTTGTAAAGAATTTCTGCATGATATTCATATTGGAATACTCTTTCTGGTGATGCGCAGGAGGTTTCAGAAAAATCGCACACAACACCGGACTGAGGGTAAGTGCATTTACCGCAGAAATTAAAATCGCAATAATCAGAGTAACACCAAACTGCTGATAAAAAACTCCAGTAGGACCTTGCAGAAACGTTACAGGAATAAAAACGGCAGCCATCACCAATGTAATAGAAATAATGGCTCCGGTAATTTCATCCATTGCTTCTATGGTCGCTTTTCTGGCATCAGCAATACCCTGTTCCATTTTTGCATGAACGGCTTCCACTACCACAATAGCGTCATCCACCACAATACCAATGGCCAAAACTAATGCGAAAAGAGTAAGCAAATTGACAGAATATCCCAATAAATTCAAGAAGAAAAAAGTACCAATAATAGAAACCGGAACTGCAATCGCGGGAATAATCGTTGAACGGAAATCCTGAAGAAAAATAAACACGACCAGGAAAACCAGAATAAACGCTTCTATTAAGGTGGTAATCACTTTACTGATAGAGGCTTCCAAGAAATCATTGGTATCAAAATTAATGCTGTATCCGATTCCTTCGGGCAATGTTTTTTCAGTTTCGGTCAAAAAAGTTTTAATTTCTTTGATAATCTCCTGAGCATTAGAACCCGGAGTTTGAAAAATACCCATACTTACAGAACGTCTCCCGTTGTTCTCCCCGATTCCTCCATACGAAAGGGCATCCAGCCTGATTTCGGCCACATCTTTCAACCGAAGATAATCTCCATTTCCGAGGGCACGAATAATAATATTTTCAAATTCTTCTACTTCATTATATTTTCCTTGGTAGGTAATCACATATTGAAAAGAACTTCCGCTGTTTTCTCCTAATTGTCCCGCTGCAGCTTCTCGGGATTGCTCATTGATCGCGTTTGAAACCTCTAAAGGTTCCAGTCCGTACGCTGCCATTTTTGCCGGATCTAGCCAGATTCGCATCGCATAGGTTTTTCCTCCGAAAGCCATTGCATCTCCTACTCCATTCACTCTTTTCAGTGCCGGAATAATATTGATATTCATGTAATTCTGAAGCCAAACCTCGTTGAGATCAGGATTGGAAGTATAGAAGGAAAGAAACATCAGCGCACTCGTCTGTTGTTTGTTCACCTGCACACCAGAGCGGGTAACTTCCGAAGGGAGAAGCGGCATGGCGCGCTGTACCTGGTTCTGTACATTGACGGCAGCGATATCCGGATCTATTCCCTGTTTAAAGAAAATCTGAATACTGGCTGAACCGTTATTTAAGGCAGTTGACGAAATATAATCCATCCCCTCTACTCCGTTGACTTGTTCTTCAATGGGAATGATGACACTGTTCATCACCGTTTGGGCATTAGCTCCGGTATAGTTCGCTGAAATACGTACCGTTGGCGGTGCAATATCCGGATATTGTGTTACCGGAAGTGATACTAATCCAAGGATTCCCAAAATTACAATGAGAATGGAAACCACAGTGGACAATACCGGCCGGTCTATAAATCTTTTTACCATAACAAATTAAAATACAGGTTGAATGGCGTTGATAATATCATCAAATTTCTTAGGCTGCGATTTCACCGGCATCCCAGGCTTCAACGTCCCCACTCCTTCAGCAACAACTATTTCACCTTTCGCAACGCCTTCTTTTATCACCACCATATTATTCACGCGGTCTTCCACGCTAATTACTGCACTTCTTGCAGTATCCTGTTCCACTTTATAAATATAAACCAAACCTTGTTGTTCATAAGTTGCACTTTCAGGAAGCACCAACACATTATCATACGCAATCGGAATTCTGACGGTTCCGCTGTTTCCGTTACTTAGTAATTTCTGCGGATTAGGAAATGAAACCCGAAACTGAATACTTCCCGTTGCCGGATCTATCTGTCCGGTTACTGCTTCTATCCGGCCTTTTTCAGAATATACGTCACCATTGGCCAGAAGCAATTCTACCATCGGCATATTTTTCAATTTTTCCGACATCGTGGCTCCGCGCGAATCCAGAAGAAAATCCAAATATTCTTTTTCATTCATCGAAAAATAAGCATATAACATACTGGTATCCGAAACCGTGGTAATGGGAGAAGGATCGCCCGGCCCTACTAAACTTCCGGTTCTTAGGTTGATTTTTCCAACAACTCCTGAAATAGGAGCACGAATAACGGAATAATTGATATTTTCCTGAATTCCCTGAAAATTAGCCTGTGCCTGAGAAACTCCTGCACTAGCTTGTTGTTTGGCTGCAATGGATTGAGACAGTTGCGCCTGAGTTCTGGCCAAATTCGCCTGCGCAGTCTGAAGCTGAACGGAACTGATGATATTTTTACTCACCAAAGGCTGAAGTTTTTCTACTTCCACTTGTGCCGCATTAACGGCGGCTTGCGCGGCTTTCACATTGGCTTCTGCTGCAGTCACACTGGATCTGGCGGCACCAATTCCGGCTCTTGCAGCCGAAGCATTTTCGTTCAATGTATTGGTTTCAATTCTGAAAAGTGGCTGTCCTTTCGTAACATATTGCCCTTCATCGACCAAAACCTGAGTAATGTAACCTTGAATTTTTGCACGCACATCATTATTATTCCGTCCCTGTATGGTAGTAGGGAAAGTAGAATATCCGGTAACATTTCTGGTTTCTACCACAACAGTCGTTACTGCTTTGGGGGTTTGAGGCGGTTTTTCTTCTTTTTTACAGGCAGAAAGAGACAACATTGCCAGTGCTAAGATGATTATTTTATGATTCATATTAATTTGAAATTTCTTTTAAAGTTTCTCTCAGATTAGAGATATTATTTTCCAATAAATCTTTATACAAATTGAAATTGGCATGATGCTGCTTCCGATCTCGATTAAATTCCTGAAGCTGTTTCACAATCGAAAGTTCTTTTTCCAGACGTTGTATCACCTGTTCGAAGCGGATTTTAATATAATCTTCATTCAGGAAAAAATGGCGTTTTCTTTCATCAGCAAGAGTTACGTCCACAATCAATCTTTGAGATAGCAACAGTTGCAATGAGCCGGAAACAGAACTTTTCGAGGATTTAAAAATATCGACCAATTCATCAAAAGTAATTCCTTTTCTTTCAAAATCGAAAATTAGAAAAGAATAAATTTTGGCAGCCAATGGCGGAAGATGGTACACTTCAATATAATATTTTACCATTTCCAAATAGATGGATTCATTGATTTCAAAAGGGCCTAATAAAGTTCTGGAATGCATCACAGCGCAAAGATAAAAAATTAGTTCGTTTTTTAGCGAACCAATTTCGATGATAGATAAAAAAAATAGGTGATTCTCAGAAATCTACACTGAATTATTCCAGAAAAACTCCGGTTGTTCTTTTCACTACTTTGATGGTGAAAGAACTGTGCGTACTTCCAATATGTTGCAGACTGGTGAGTTTGGTTACCATAAATTCGCGGTATTCCTGAAGATCTTTCACACAAATTTTCAAAATATAATCGTAATCGCCGCTCACGTGGAAACATTCCAGTACTTCCGGAAATTCGATGATTTCCCTTTCAAATTGGGTGATGTATTCCTTTCGGTGTTGTGCTAATTTTACATGGCAAAGCGCAATAAAGTTCTTTTGAATTTTTTCTTTATCTACGAGAGCGACGTACTTTTCAATAACTTTCTGTTTTTCAAGCTTTTTAATTCGCTCAAAAACTGCGGTTACCGACAAATGAAGTTCGCTGGCTAATTCTTTGGTCGTTTTTTTGGCGTCCTGCTGCAGCAAAACCAGTAGTTTTTTATCTTTTTTGTCAAGATTCATCCGAAAATATTTTGGTGAAAGTAGGTTTAATCTTTCAAAAATAAATTAATAATCCGAAAAAACTTCATTTAACTGATTTATATTCTGTATTGAACAAAATTTATTGTTTAAAAGTCTGAAAATAATCACTTTTAGGAAAATTAAAAATAGAATCATGATGAAAAAATTCAATGGTGCAGATCAAATTCAGGATCTGCAGTTTTTCGGAGAATTCGGAGGGGTAAATCCTTCTATATCCGACAGTTCCACGTACACTTTTCTTTCCGCCAAAACCATGTCTGACACTTTCGAAGGCAATACGGACGGATGTTATCTGTATTCCCGCCATTCGTCGCCCAGCAACTTATATCTTGCGGAAGCTTTGGCAAAAATGGAAGGAACAGAAAGCGCTAATGTGACTGCTTCGGGAATGGGTGCGATTACTTCTGCACTGCTTCAACTCTGCAAAAGCGGGGATCATATTGTTTCCAGCAGAACCATATATGGCGGAACGTATGCTTTCATGAAAAATTTTCTGCCCGGTTATAAAATAGAAACTTCTTTTGTTGATATTACTGATTTACAGAAAGTTGAAAGTTCCATTACGAAAAATACCAAAGTACTTTATTGTGAAACCGTGAGCAATCCTCTTCTGGAAATTGCCGATTTGGAAGGCCTTTCAAAAATTGCCAAAAAACACCATCTGAAACTGGTGGTGGACAATACTTTTTCGCCGCTTTCTGTAACACCTCAGCTTTTAGGCGCCGATGTTACGCTTCATAGTCTCACCAAATTCATCAATGGCAGCAGCGATACTGTTGGCGGAGTTTATTGCGGAACCCAGGAATTTATCAATGCTACGAAAGATGTCAATTCCGGAGCGTGTATGCTTTTGGGACCAACGATGGACAGCCTTCGTGCAGCAAGTGTTCTTAAAAATCTGAGAACCCTTCCGATCCGTATGAGAAAGCACAGTGAAAATGCGCTGTTTCTCGCTGAAAACTGGGAAAAAGACGGATTGAAAGTGAAATATCCCGGACTGAAAAGCCATCCTCAGCACGAACTTTTTAAAACAATGATGCATGAAGAATTTGGTTTTGGCGGACTGGTTGCGCTGGACGTGAAGACCGTAGAAAAAGCAAACGAACTAATGGAAATGATGCAGAACGAAAACTTGGGTTATCTGGCGGTAAGTTTAGGTTTTTATAAAACACTGTTCTCAGCATCCGGAACTTCAACATCATCAGAAATTCCTGAAGACGAGCAAAAAGAAATGGGCTTGTCACCGGGACTTATCCGCTTTTCTATCGGTCTGGATCACGATATCGAAAGAACTTATCTCAAAATGAAAACATGTATGGAAAAAGTTGGCGTTTTGTAAAACAGCTCCAATCACAAAAAAAAGACTTTCCGTGCTGGAAAGTCTTTTTTATTGATCAAAACCATTTGGATGGTTTTTCTTAATATCTTCCACTGTTCCGAGGACTTTTTCTTTTAGGGAATCCTGATATTGCTGTAGTTTTTCAGCTACTTTTTCATCAGCACTTCCGAGGATTTTTGCTGCCAAAATACCGGCGTTCATCGCTCCGTTCAGTGCTACCGTTGCCACAGGAATTCCTGACGGCATTTGCAAAATCGACAAAACAGAATCCCAACCGTCAATGGAGTTTGAAGACAAAATAGGTACGCCAATCACAGGCAAAGTAGTACAGCTTGCCACCATTCCCGGAAGATGTGCAGCGCCGCCGGCTCCGGCAATAATCACTTTTAAACCGCGCTCTTTGGCGGTTTTGGCATACTCAAACATTCTTTCCGGTGTGCGGTGTGCGGAAACTACCGTTAATTCGTAAGGAATGTCGAGAGATTTCAAAAAATCTGCCGCCTGTTGCATTATCGCCAAATCGCTTTGGCTGCCCATGATGATTCCGATCATAATTTTGTTATATTTTTTAACGAGACAATATCTATTGTAAACTAAGATTTCACTTTTATCAAAGATTTAATTCGGACCAGTTTTTCCATCAACTCTTCCCGCGAATCTGCCAAAACATTGATGTGGCCCATTTTTCTTCCGGGTTTTGTTTCGGATTTTCCGTACAAATGAACATAAGTTTTCGGGAGTTTCAGGATTTCTTCTATGCCTTCATATTTTGCTTTTCCCGAAAAACCTTCTTCACCCACCAAATTCACCATTCCTGAAAAACTGAGGATGTCGGTATCTGCCAAAGGAAGATTTTTCAGAACACGATACATCTGTTCAAACTGCGAGTTGGAGTTTCCTTCCTGAGTCTGATGACCAGAATTATGCAGGCGCGGTGCCGTTTCATTCACCCAAACTTTCCCATTTTTATCCAGAAAAAGTTCAATGGCAAACAATCCGGGAGAATCGGCCGCTTCGATAAACTGTTGAGCAATTTGCCCAATCTGATGCTGAACATCCTCAGAAATACTGCTGGGACAAATATTAAAATCCAAAAGATTCAGCTTCGGATCGGCCACCATTTCCGTGACGGGAAAAGTTCTGGTTTCGCCCTTTTCATTTTTGGCTATGATAATGGAAAGTTCTTTGTCAATATCCACCAAAGTTTCCAGAACAGAAGGAACGTCCCACAATTTCTCTATATCCGCTTCGTTTGTGATGACCTGAACTCCTTTGCCGTCATAACCTCCGGTATTCATTTTTTGAACAAACGGCAACGGAAAATTTGCTTCAGATTTTCGTTGAATCACCTGAAATTCCGGGCTTGGGATCTGATGTTTTTTATAAAATTCCTTCTGAAGGATTTTCTGCTGAATGGTTTTGATGATTTCGGGGCTCGGAATTATTTTGATTCCACATTCCTGAAGTTCAAAAAGCGCATCTACATTCACATGTTCAATTTCAATGGAAACAACATCTTTTCCTTTTCCGAAATTGAAAACCGATTCGTAGTCGTTGAAATTTCCTTCTGTAAAATAAGAAATAGAGGAACACGGAGCATCTTTCGCAGGATCCAGAGTGAACCATTCATCATCATATTTCAGCGCATTCTGTATCAACATTCTGCCAAGCTGGCCGCCACCGAGGATTCCTATTTTCATTCTTCTGATATTAATTTTACAAAAATAACAGATAATATGACGTGTACCAAGATTTTTGTAAATTCGGGCATAAATTAGCTTTATCGCTCTCGCGACACTAAACATGGAAACCACTTTTTATTTATTTTCGGGCCTGCTCATCTTCCTGAGTGTTTTGCCCATTTCCAAAAACCAACACTGGATCTTCAGAGTTCCTGAATTTTTGAAAATCCAACTATTCTTTTTTCAGTTGGCAACCATCGTAACCGGATTTATTTTTCTGGAAAAAAACACGCTCTTCTGGTTTGTTGTGGGAGTACAGTTTCTGCTGATGCTTTATCATTTGTACATTTTGATACGCTACACTACTTTCTATAAAAAAACCGTAATGCCTCCCGCAGAAGCGGATACTATTTCCATCATTTCCTGTAATATTTATCAGTTTAATCAGGATTTTGAAAGATTTCATCAACTCATTCGAAAGTACCAACCTGATATTTTCATTACTATGGAGAGCAATGCAGCATGGGAAATGGCCAACCGCAGTCTGGAACAGGAATATCCTTTCACGGAGAAAGTTACGCTGGAAAACACCTACGGAATGCATCTGTATTCTAAAATTCCTATTGAGAACTGTAAAGTTCATTTTTTTGTTGCCGATGACATTCCTAGCATAGAAGCAAAATTTAAAAACACAAATGGCCGACTTTTTACTGTTTTTGCAGTTCATCCGCCACCTCCCAGTCCTACGGAAGAATCCACCTCTAAGGAACGCGACGGCGATTTGCTAAGCGTGGCTAAAATATGCAGGAAAAACAACATTCCCACTTTGGTGATCGGTGATTTTAATACTGTGGCATGGTCCGACACTTCTATACTTTTCCGGAAAATGAGCGGGCTTATAGATGCGAGAGTAGGGCGCGGAATTCTGGCAACATTTCACGCTAAATACTGGTTTTTCAGGGTTCCGCTGGATTTATTATTTCACAGCCCGGACATTTTCATCGAAAAACTAAAAACCCTCGAATATATCGGTTCTGACCATCTTCCTATTTATTGTACTTTTCATGTAGATGTCCACCGCCATCAACAGGAAAAAGAAGTACAGCACATCAAAAAGGAAGAAATCAAAGAAGTGGAACAACTGATACAAGAAGGAAAAGAGGAAGAAAGTAGCAACAGAACTCAGGTTTCCTGATTCTCTTTTTCTAAATTAAAAAATCATGACATCTTTCACTACGCTGCCTTTCTGTGTGTGTTGAAGCAAATCGGTTTCAATAAAGTTTTTAATTTTTTCTTCATCGCCGTTATTTGGAAACAGCACATGAACGTTCGCCCCTGCATCTAATGTAAAAAACAAAGGTAATCCGGTTTCCTCACGGAATTTCCAGATTTTATGAATAACCTCCATGGTTCCGGTTTTCATAAGGATAAAAGCCGGCTCGCTCATCATCATCATGGCGTGAAGGGTGAGCGCTTCGTGTTCAACTAATGTGATAAATTTTTTTAAATCCCCGGATTTCAGAATTTCTTTCATCGGAACAAAATTCTCTTTTGCTTCCTGAAAACGCCGTTCTGCATAAGGATTTGTGTTCATCAAGCCATGACCAATTGTGGAACTAACGGACTTTTGGCCTTCGTGAATGAGGAGCACCCAATCGTTAAAGTTTTTAAACACAGGATGAACAGCATAGTTAGGATACTGAACGGCGAATAAATCTGAACTGCCTTCTACTTCTGAGGTTTCGCCCCAAACGACCAATCCATTGTACAGACTTCGACACGCACTGCCGCTGCCCAGTCTTGCCAAAAAACTTTCTTTTTTTATTCTGAAATCTTCTTCCGTTTTTCCTGAGAAAACTTCATCCAGTTGCATCAGACATTTCGCTATGGCTCCGAAACCGGAAGCGGAACTTGCAATTCCGGAACTATGAGGAAAGGTATTTTCGGTTTTGATGATATACTTTCCCTGTAAAATCCAAGGCAGATAAGGCTCAATACTTTTGAAATATTTATGGATTTTTTCCGAAAAATTCACTTCTTTATTGCCGGCGAGAAAAGTTTGGACGCAAAAAGGTTCATTCGCCAAAAACTCTATGCTCGTGTTGGTTTTGCAATGGTTCAAAGTGTAACTGATGCTGGGATTCGCAGGAATCTGATTTGCATATTTTCCCCAATATTTGATAAGCGCAATATTGCTGGGGCACGATGCAGCAACGGTTTGCGATGAGACCTGAACGTTTTGAATTCCTAAAAACTGGTTTTCCATATATTTTTATTCAGCGCTAATGAGTAAAATCAAACGCCGTGTTATTTTTATCTTTTATATAATTTTCGAGATGAAAATCAATGCTTTCATTCACAGGAATAAATTCAAAATTGAGAAGTTTCCTGATTTTTTTATTTGAAACCAAATCATTGTTGGACACGGTGTCAAGATTCACTTTGTTCATCATTCGCAACATTGGAAATGCCCAGCCAAAAAGCAAATTCATCAAATATCCCATCGTAAGAATCGATTTTGAAATAACCTTTACAGGCTTCAAATGGAGTTTTTTCCGTATATAATTGGCAATATCCCTGTACTTTTTATTTTCAGAAATAAGAATGAATTTTTGATCGAAAATATTTTTGTCCATAAGCTCAACAGCGATAGTTGCTACATCGCGCACATCAACATAAGCCGCGGTTCCGCGCATGGCAAACGGATATTTCTCAAAACTCCCGAAAAGTTCGCCGCTGCTGCTGTTCCAGTTGCCGCTTCCAATGATGATTCCCGGATTGATGATGGTTACATTCAGGCCTTCTGCGGCCGCACGCCACGCTTCCATTTCTGAAAAATGTTTGGAAACTGCATAATCGGAATGATCGAGTTTAGGATTGAAATCAGACTTTTCGTCTATCATTCCCTCCTCATTCAGGCCATCAAAAACCGCCATCGAACTTACGAACAGAAATTTCTTTACCGACGAACCATCACACGCATACAAAAGGTTTTGGGTACCTTCAATATTGGTGTTAAACATTTCTTTTCTTTTCGCAGGATGAAAACTGACTACAGCTGCACAGTGATACACCTCTTCTACTCCATTTAAAGCTGATTCCAAA
Organism: Chryseobacterium lacus; assembly: GCF_003336205.1. Classification (GTDB taxonomy): domain Bacteria; phylum Bacteroidota; class Bacteroidia; order Flavobacteriales; family Weeksellaceae; genus Chryseobacterium_A; species Chryseobacterium_A lacus. The sequence goes on along the minus strand of NZ_QPIE01000004.1, from coordinate 139,245 downwards.
GAATCCATATCCTCAAAATCGATATCTATCCATTCAATTTTATTAAAAAAATCATCCGGATGATCAGTATAAAATTGATACGAATGACGGACTTCTTTCAGATTGCTTGATTTCCTTTTTGCTGCACGCACCTTTTTACCCCGTTTCAGTAGCTCTAAAACGATCACTCTTCCGAGAATTCCTGTTGCACCCGTAACGAAAATCACAGCAGCTGAAAATTGAAAGTTAGGAGTTGAGAATTCATCAAATTTATTTCTTTAAGATCGGTTTATAAAGTGGAACTTCCTAAGAGAAACTCTTCAGCAACACGGTTGAAATCTGTTGGATTTTCCGCCTGCACCCAATGTCCGGCGTTTGGAATAGTCACCAATTGGAAGTTAGGAAACTGTTGTCTGATCTGAGATTCATCCTCAGGAAGAATGTAATTTGATTTTGCACCGGAAACAAAAAGTGTCTCGCCTTCATAAACTCCAGGTTTTATTGCATTGGAAACGAAATCTTCATATTTTTCTGAAAGGGTTTTCAGATTGAATCTCCACGCCAGTTTTTTATCATCGGTCCAGTATAAATTTTTGGAAAGAAACTGAATGACAAATCGTTCCTTAATGAATTGGCTCATCACTTCTTCCACTTCGCTTCGGGAAGTTGCGGTTTCAAAATCGACGCTTTCCAGTGCTTTAATAATTCCCTGGTGATGCGGAGGATACGCTTTCGGACCAATATCCACCACGATGAGTTTATCGACTTTTTCAGGATAATGAATAGCAAACTGCATCACCGCTTTTCCACCCAAAGAGTGTCCCAAAAGATGTGCTTTTTGCATCCCATGATGTTCCATATAACGCAAAATATCTTCCGCCATCACATCGTGCGACATTTCTTCAGAATGAAAACTTCTGCCATGATTCCGAAGATCCATAAGATGCACCGGCATGATTTCGCCGAATTCTTTCCCGAAACTTCCCCAGTTATCAAGCATTCCGAATAATCCGTGAAACACCAATAAAGGCGATCCGGATTTTTCTTCTCCGTATATTTTTGAGTGTAAAATCTGATTCATTAAAAAAAATTAAATTTTTAATCTTTGATATTCGTTGGTACATCTTTCCCAATCAAAGTTGGTAAACATTTAATGATTACTTCACTAAATTTTTGAAGTTCCGCATAAAAGTGTTCTTCAAGAATATTCTTTTCGCCAAACAAATCAATATCTACCGACAACCAAAAAGAGATTTTTTGAAAAAATCCCAAACTGTGATTTTAGATATCATATTTCAAAGTTACAAAAATTACCACACCATCAATCTTTTCAAATAAGCCTGCACGGTGTTTTCCATTCCCATGTATAATGCTTCGCTGATGAGGGCGTGACCGATGGAAACTTCCAGTAAATTAGGGATATTCTCTGCGAAATATTTCAGGTTTTCTAGCGACAAATCGTGTCCTGCGTTGATTCCGAGGTTGTATTTCGAAGCTTCTTCTGCTGTCTTGATATAAGGTAAAATCGCTTTTTCTTTATCAGCAGCGTAATTTTTGGCGTACGCTTCTGTGTATAGTTCGATACGATCCGTTCCCGTTTCGGCTGCAAACTTTACCATTTCAGGATTTGGATCCAGGAAAATGGAAGTACGAATTCCGGCATTTTTAAATTCAGCAATAACGGATTTCAGGAAATCCAGATTTTTTTCACAATCCCAGCCTGCATTGGAAGTAATGGCATTTTCAGCATCCGGAACCAAAGTCACCTGTTCTGGTTTTACCTCCAGAACCATATCAATAAACGGGCGATGCGGATTTCCTTCAATATTAAATTCGGTGTATACCAAAGGTTTAAGATCGTAAACATCTTTTCGGGTAATGTGTCTTTCGTCCGGCCTTGGATGTATGGTGATTCCGTGCGCGCCAAATTCCTGAATTTTCACTGCAGCTTCGGTAACACTGGGCAAATTGCCGCCGCGCGCATTTCGGATTGTCGCAATTTTATTGATATTTACGCTGAGTTTCGTCATAATATTTTCCGTAGATGTTAAATTTTAACCTGCATGATTTCGAGATCGAAAATTTTCGCAGAAGCCAGAAGATGATCAAAAATATCGGCCTGTATTTCCTCATAATCCTGCAAAGCAGCCTGAGTGGCAAAACAATACACTTCCAGAGGCATGCCCTGCGAGGTAATTTCCAGTTGGCGAACCAACACTACTTCATCCTGATCGATGGATTTATTCTGTTTTAAAAAATTGAGTGCATATTTTCGGAAAACACCAATGTTGGTGAGCTGCCTGCCGTTGATAAGGAATTCTGCATTTCTCATTGTGGAACGCTCCGAAAATATTTCCGAAGATTTCTGTTCCAGATAATCAGAAATGAGATTGACTTTTTTCAATTCTTCCAACAGTTCTTCATCAATAAACTTAAAGGAATTAATATTGAAAACAATCGATTTTTTAATTCTTCTTCTGTTGCCTTCTGCCATTACCTGCATATTTTTGATTTCGGTAGAAAGCAGGTCGTAGGTAGGAACGGTAGAAATGGTTTTGTCGAAATTGTGAATTTTCGTGGTCAGCAAATTAATATCTGCAATAGTTCCTTCTATGTTGTATTTTGGAATTCCGATCCAGTCGCCCACTTTCAGATTTCGGGAAAGCGAGACATGAATTCCGGTAACAAATCCTAAAATGGTATCTCTGAAAATGAGGATAATCACAGCCGTCATGGCAGTAAGACTTCCCCAAATCGTCGATGTGCTGACACCGAAAATAATGGAAATTGCTAGAAAAGAAAAGAGAATTCCGCCGATAATGTTGAGCGTAGATGTGATGGCCCGAATAGCCGTGATCCGGTAGAAATCGTTTTTCAGAACATAAAATCTCTCGATAGATTTCAAAAATCTTTTGTAAAGCACATATCCGGCGATGATCATGAGAACCGCACAAATGAGTTGCAGCAAATCATGACTATTGGGATGCCTTCCCATTACGGGTTTAATCAATTGTTGAGCAAAACCCAATGCAATAAAATTGGCTACAGAGTTCAACACTTTGCTTTCATACATTGCCTGTATAAGAGGTGTCTTTTTGAATTTCCAATAAAACGCAGAATGAATCAATTTGAAAAGACTTTTAAAAACAAAATCGGCAATGATTACAATCAACACAAAAAACAGCAATTTGGCCGCTATCTGAGAAGTTAGTACTAATGGATCAGGTACATTATCTTTCATAAAATAATGGATCTGTTCGCTTAATGCTTCGAAAAAGCCTTTCGTTTCTTTGAATTCGTCTTTCATAAAAAGCAAAAATAAGAAATCTCCTTTGAATGCTGAACAAAACTTTGTATTTAGTCTGTAACTCTGCTTTTAGAGATCGTTTCCATAAAGACGGTATTTCGTTTATTGCACCTGTTGTAATAAAACACAATGTAAATATTCAAATAAATTATAATTTCTTGCCTTGATTATCAATTATTTATTACATTTGTTCGTACATTAACAAATCAAATCCAAATTATTATGAGAAAACTCAGCTATCTATTTTTAATGTTTATTCTCTTCAGCCTTACAGGCTGTAAGATGACAGAAGACGAACCGGCACCCTTCACTACACCCAAACCTGTGGCTTTCAAAAAAGGAGTCGTTAACGGAACGGTGTATGCGGAAAACGGAGTGAAAACCATTGGCGGCGCAATTATTTTCACTTTTGATGACAATCACAAAATTCATATGACAACTTCTGGAGCCGACGGAAAGTTTCATCTGGAAGCTCCTGCCGGAAACCGAATTATTCATATCCAAACCGGCGACGGATCTAACTTTCGGACAGAAATTCCTCTGGTCGTAGTGAATAACGAAACTCATACCCTTCCGGCTAGTGTTTCCAAACTCAATCAAATTGCCAATATGGCTTATGTAAAAGGATCTTACGATGAAATAGAGGATATTGTCATTGGACTTGGTTATACGGTTTCTCAGATTTCGTACGACGATTTAAAAAACATGAGTACCATTGCCGCATACGATGTGATTTTCCTGAACTGCGGTTCCAGAACACAGGGGAATTCAGGAACGGCAACTCCGAATAATGATACAATGATTTATGATAATCTTGCTACTTTTGTTACCAATGGAGGAAGCTTGTATGCGTCAGACTGGGATGTTGCCTATCTCTTGGGAGGAAATTCCAATACCAACGCATGTAATACCGCAGGCGGATTTATTCCGGATGCCTTACTGTGCTCCACCAACACAGGTCCTTCCACCACTTTCACAAATTGTACTGTGGCCAACGCAGGCCTTGCCGGTGCTTTGGGATTCACCTCTCTGGATATCCAGTATGATTTGGGATCATGGCAAAGAATTATTAATTATGATGCCACGTTCTGGGATGTTTTGGTAAGCCACAGCAGCGAACCTCTGATGATCAGAACCAATAAATTTCAGCAACCTACGGCTCCACAAATGGCTGTGGGAAATTCTGCCAACAGCGGATTTGTAACCATCTGTCATGATGATAACGGCACTTCCGCTACGATCACCATCAGCCAAAGCGACCTTCAGGCACATTTGGGACACGGCGATACGGTAGGACCCTGTGCAACATCCACCAACAGCGGAAATATTTATTACACTACTTTTCATAACCATGCAAGTGGAAACATCGGCAACACCGGACCGATTTTACAATATGTTATTTTAAATCTTTAAAACAAAAAGTAATTTCACAGAAAAGCGGCAACAAAATTGCTGCTTTTTTTATTTTTTAGTTATAACTTTATGCAGGAAGGATTGATTATTTTGGTTTGTATCATTTTGCTTATTCTAGGAATTGTAGGAACCATAGTTCCCGTATTGCCCGGACTTTTACTGAGTCTTTGCGGACTTTTAATTTACAAATTCGGAACAGATTCTGAACTTTCAATGGTGTATGTCTGGATTTTTTCAGCTTTAACCCTTCTTTCTGTGTTTCTGAATTATATTATTCCGGCAAAAACCAACCGAAAATATGGCGGCACCAAATGGGGCAGCATCGGTTCGATTGTCGGAACTTTTGCGGGAATGTTCCTGATTCCCGTTCCTTTTGGATTTCTGATCGGAATGTTTCTGGGCGTATTCATCGGCGAACTGCTTCACGATGTTAGCGACAGCAAGAAGGCTTTCAATTCTGTAAAAGGCGCTTTTATCGGATTTGTTTTGGGAACAGGTTTTAATTTTTTAGTAGGCGTGGCTATGCTGTTGGCGGTGGTTTTGGATCTTTTGTTTTGATTTTTACCAGACAACAGGAATCTTACTCTTTGAAACCAGATATTCATTAATTCTGGAAAAAGGCCGGCTTCCGAAAAAGCCACGGTAAGCAGAGAAAGGTGAAGGATGCGCCGCTTTGATAATGCAATGCTTTTGTGTATCGATCAATTCTGATTTTTTTTGAGCAAAAGCACCCCACAACAAAAAAACAACATTTTCTTTTTTATCGGAAATCTCTTTGATAATAAAATCCGTGAATTGCTCCCAACCCAGATCCTTGTGAGAATTGGGCGAATGCGCCCGCACTGTAAGCGTCGCGTTCAAAAGGAGTACGCCCTGTGTTGCCCAGTCATCCAGCTCTTTGGAAGTTCTCTCTGTACCCATATCGGTTTTCAGTTCAGCAAAAATATTTCTGAGCGAAGGTGGTGCCTTCACTTTTTCGGAAACAGAGAAACACAAGCCATTCGCCTGATCATCATTATGGTAAGGATCTTGGCCAAGAATTACAACTTTGATCTCTTCAAAAGGTGTAAGTTCCAATGCGCGAAATATTTGATTTTTGGGCGGAAAAACCTTCGATTCGGCATATTCCTGATTGACTTTTTCCCACAAATTTTTGAAATAAATACTGCTTTTTATCGGCTCTAAAATATCTTCCCAAGTCATAATAAAGTATCAAAATGGGTTTCAAAAATAAATAAAAAATGTACAATATTTGCATGATGCCTGCAAGAGAAAAGAAAACTCACTATTTTTGCAGTGTGCACATCCAGAAAGAAGATTTAGAAGAACTCGAATTCCCGGAACTCCTTTCGGAGATTGCTCCGTTCGCGTACTCCCCGAAAACAGAAGATAAAATCATGAGCCTGCTTCCCATGAGCAGGGACGAAGCTGAAATTTCTTTAAAAAAGACCTCGGAGTTTCTTACCAGTTTTGAAAGTTCCAATGCCATTCCTTTTCATGAATATGAAGATATTGAACAGGAACTGAGACTCATGATTATTGAGAATTTCCATCTGGAAAACAAGGCGTTTCTGAAAATCAAAAATATTACAGAGCAAATCGGGAAATTACAGAAATTCTTTCCCACTTTTTCCGAAACTTTTCCTTTGCTTTTGAAAGAAGTTCAGGCTTTAGAATTTCACAAAGCTATTATTGAAAAAATTGACAAAGTTTTCAACCGTTTTGGAGAGGTAAAAAGCGAAGCATCGCCGGATCTTAAAGTCCTGAGAACCGAAATTCAACATGCTAAAAAAGCCATTCAGGAGAATTTTAACAGGGCATTAGCCACCTATTCTCAAAACGATTTATTAGATGAAATTCGCGAAACCATCCTGGAAGACCAACGTGTGCTGGCTGTGAAATCCGGATTTAAAAAACGGGTACCGGGAAGAGTGTTGGGTATTTCCAAAACCGGTTCTATCACGTATATTCAGCCCGAATCTGTCCTGAAACATTACTTCAAACTCCGCGAAAATGAGGAAGAAGAAAAAAAGGAGACCGACCGGATTCTGCGCAAGCTTACTGCTGAAATTGCTGAATATCAACCATGGCTGGAATCATACCAAAAATATATTTTCGATTTGGATCTGATAAGAGCCAAAGCAAAATTCGCAGAAAAAATAAATGCGGTCCTTCCTAAGATCAACAGCCATCCTACGCTTCGGCTGAGGGATGCTTTTCATCCGTTGCTTTGGCTGAGAAACAGTGTTGAAAAAAAGAAAATTTATCCACAATCGCTCACGCTTACAGAGCATAACCGCATTATTTGTATTTCCGGGCCCAATGCCGGTGGAAAATCCATCACCTTGAAAACGGTAGGATTGCTTCAACTGATGATTCAGAGCGGGATTCTGGTACCGGTACATCCGAAATCGGAAATGTTTTTTTTCGACAAAATCATGACCGATATCGGAGACAATCAATCGATTGAAAACCATCTATCCACCTACTCTTCCCGGCTCAAAAAAATGTCGGGCATCATTCGGGAAGCCGATCATAAAACACTGTTATTGATCGATGAATTTGGCACTGGATCAGACCCTGAACTCGGCGGCGCATTGGCTGAAAGTTTTCTGGAATATTTTTACGACAAGAAGAGTTTTGCCATTATCACCACGCATTACACGAATATCAAACTGGTCGTGGAGCAGCTTCCGAATGCGGAAAATGCAGCCATGCTTTTTGATGAACATTCCCTGGAACCTTTGTACAAACTGGAAGTTGGACAGGCCGGAAGTTCGTTCACTTTTGAAGTGGCTGAGAAAAATAAAATTCCGCGATTTATCATTAAAAAAGCAAGAGAAAAAGTGGAAAAAGATGTGGTGAACCTAGATAAAACCATCGTAAAACTGCAACAGGAAAAATTTGAAGTTGAAAAATTAAAGACGAATCTTACCGAGCAGAAGGAATCTGTAGAAGATAAGCGAGGAAATCTCCAGAAGCTCAATGAGCAGTTGCAGCAGAAGCTTTATAATTTTCAAAAACTGTATGAAGAGGAACACCGCAAACTTCAGTTCGGGAACAAAATTGAAACTTTTATAGATTCGTATATCAAAGGAAAATCCCGGAAAGATGTGGTGAAAGATTTTGTTAAAATTCTGGAGCAGGAAAAATTCAGGCGTTTGGGAAGTGATAAAGATGAGAACAAAAAACTGCAGGTTATCAAACGGAAAATTACCCAACAATTGAAAAAAGTAGATGTAATAGAAAAAATTGCGGAAACCAACGAGAAAATGGATCAGCAGCGCAAAGATGAACGGGCAATTTGGCTGAAAACCGGACAGCGCGTTCGTATCACCGGATCTACCAGTGTTGGAACGATTGAAAAAATCACCAAAACTAAAGTGGTAGTAAACTACGGCACATTCAAAACTACCATAAATGCAGATGAACTGGAAAGGGTGTAGAAAACAATAATCAACTGAATATCAATGGAGATCTTTATTATTTTTACTCTTATTTTATTGAACGGAATTTTCTCCATGAGTGAAATCGCACTGGTTTCTGCGAAAAAATTTAAGCTAGAAAGTGCGGCCCGCAAAGGGAATTCCCATGCACAAAAAGCCCTGAATCTTTCAGAAAACCCGAATATTTTTCTTTCCACCGTTCAAATCGGAATTACCCTTATCGGAATTCTTACCGGAATTTACAGTGGCGAAAAAATTACAGTAGACGTCAAAACATTTTTCAGCAATATTCCTTTACTGATGCCTTACGCCGATACTTTGTCGGTAACTGTTGTGCTTATTATCCTCACTTTTTTTTCTATTGTTTTAGGAGAATTGATTCCGAAAAGAATCGGGCTGATGTTTCCGGAGAAAATCGCCATTTTGATGGCGCAGCCGATGACTTTGGTCTCAGTGATTACAAGGCCTTTTATTTGGCTTTTAACAACTACCAATAATCTGATTTTGGGTATTTTTGGAATTAAAGGCGGAAATGAAAACATCGTCAGCGAAGAAGAAATAAAAGCGATGGTGAAAGAAAGTGCAGATGGAGGTGATGTTCAGGAAATAGAACAACAGATTGTACAGCGCGTTTTTGCCCTGGGCGACCGTAAAGTAAGAGAATTGATGACGCATCGCCAGGATCTTATCTATTTTGATATTCAGGATGATGGTTTTACCATAAAAAGTAAAGTTCAGGAATCGCCACATTCCGTATATCCAGTGGTTCATAAAAATCTTGACAATCTTCTGGGATTGGTTTTGCTGAAGGAAATTTTCCCCGTAGCCGGTTCGGAAGTTGCTTTTGACCTGCAGAATTACCTCAGACAACCCATCACTGTCTACGAAAATACGCCCGCCTATAAAGTTCTGGAAAAAATAAAAGAAGAACGAATGCACTACGCTTTTGTGGTGAACGAATACGGAACTTTTGAAGGCATGGTAACGATGGACGATCTTCTGGATGCCCTGATCGGAAATGCAATAGAAGATCAACATGAGGAAGCTAACATGACAGAATATGAAAAAGGACGTTATGAAATGGACGGGTCATATCCTTTTTACAAATTTCTTCATCAATTGGACATGGAAGAGGAATACGAAGCCGGCGATTATCACACTGTAGCGGGATTCATCATTAATGAACTTCAGCATTTTCCGGCTGCGGGAGAAACGATGGAATGGAAAGGGCTTTTGTTTAAAATTTTACATGTAGAAGGTGTCCGAATTGACAAAATTGAAGTCACGAAGCTAGAGTCAGATTGAGTGTAGTTTTCTAACTTTACCAACGAGATTGATTTTTTAAAATAAACTTTTAGATTTTAGCGTAGTTTCAAGATAAATCTTGAGAGAATTGTTATAACGAAGCAAAATCACTTTTCCACATTTTCAGTAATATTTTCATCGGTAACAAGAAATGCTTCCTCTGTTTCTTCAGTAGTTAGTGGAAGGTACTGTCGTTTTTCTATTTTATAAACAGCATATAAAATTCGGGGAAGTGACAGCAGCAGCGGCCCGAAAACCAAACCCATAGCTCCAAAAAGCTGCAACCCGAGAATAACGCCAAACACTGTGATCAGCGGATGAATGTCTGCCATTTTTTTTAATAAAGTAAAACGCAGCACATTATCAATTCCTCCAACGAAAATAAGGCAGTACAACGACAACAACAATCCGGAATTGACATCGCCCGTCGCCATCTGGTAAATGCAGAGCGGAACCCAAACGACCATCGTTCCGACAACAGGAACTATGGAAGCCAAACCTGTCATCAATCCCCAAAAGACAGCTTGCTCCACACCGAAAATTGAATAGCCGATAATCGCAATAATGCCCTGACTGACGGCCATTATTGGAACTCCATACGCATTGGAACGGATGAGATCCAGATTTTCTTTGATGAAATACCGTTTTGATTTTTCTGAAAAAGGAAGCATTTCCTTCAGGCTGCGCTCCATGCTGCGGCTTCCCATCAACATAAAATAGAGAATAAAAAGCGCGACCAGAATATTCGCGAAAAACTGTCCGACCCAATTGAGCGTAGACGGAATATAACTGATAATCCTGTTCACCACATTCAGTAAATCGTGAGAAGTAAACTCTATATCAAAACGCTGTATGAATTCATGATTCTGAAGATAACGGACGATAGGCTGAAAACGTTCGATGATTTTTTGCGGATCTTTCAAAGCGTCATTAATCTGAGGAATCAAAATTTCCAAAACAATCCATATTGGTATTCCGAAACATACGATAATGGACAAAATAATGAGAATTGTAGCCAGATTTTTGTTCCATCGATTCCTTTCTACCAATCGGTGATAGAAGTTTCTGGTGACAACATATAAAGTTACTGCGCCAAGAAATCCCGTTACAAAATAACTAAGTTGAAAAGCGATGACTAAGACAAGAAATATAGAAAACAGAACCAGTGCGCGCAGAACCGTTGTCTCTTTAAAAAGTTTATCCATAGTCATTTTTCTTTACTCAAATGTACTAAAAACTCTTTTGTGAGCAATAAATTTGTTGGTTCTTAAATGTGCGACGAATTGGTTCTGATTATCTTATTTGAAAAGAAATTACTTGGAGAATTCCTTTATTATTCTTTCATTAAATGCTGGAATATCCTCAGGAGAACGGCTGGTGGTAAGATTTTCGTCTGTGACAACTTCTTCATCAACCCAATTGGCACCTGCATTTTTAAGATCTTTATGAATGGCTTTATAGGAAGTCATTTTTCTACCTTTCACTACCTCAGCATCAATTAAAGTTTGCGGACCGTGACAAATGGCGGCCACAGGTTTTTCTGCTTCAAAAAATTTCTTTACCCAAGCTACGGCTGCTTCATCAGAACGCACAGCATCAGGATTCAGCACACCTCCGGGAAGCAATAAAGCGTCATATTCCGAATGATTTGCTTCTTTCACGGTTTTGTCCACCGCAATGCTTTCTGCCCATTCATGATCTACCATTCCACGGATTTCACCGGATTTCAGGGAAATAATTTCTACCTGAGCACCATTTTCTTTTAATGCGTTAATGGGTTCCACAAGTTCAGACTGTTCATAACCGTCGGCGGCGAGTACTGCAATTCTTTTATTATTTAGATTTTTCATTTTTTTAAAATTAATTTTATTCATAAAAAATGGCCTTTTGGCCACGTTTATTTTGCCTTAAGGTTGATTTCCTTTTTGGCTAATTTCGTCAGATCCTTGTCGCAGGTTTTCTCTTCGTCGAGAGTTTCCAACATCAAGTTGAGGACTTCTTTTTCTTTGAGAAGCTTAGCATAAGTAGCCAACGTTCCATAAGAAGCGATTTCGTAATGCTCCACTTTTTGTGCAGCAGCGATAATCGCAGCATCACGTACCGATCCCGGTTGGGTTTCTTCCATGATACTTTCTGCTTCCTTGATGAGACCATCCATTGCATCACATTTTTCTGCTTCTGGTTTTAGTTTCAACGCTTTAAAAGCATCTTCCAAACGGGTGACCTGTGTTTTTGTTTCTTCCAGATGATCATCTATTGCTGCTTTCAAATTTTCTGAAGTCGCATTCTTTTTCATCTTTGGAAGTGATTTCACTAAGGCTTTTTCAGCCCAATACATGTCTTTCATGCCATCAATCATGAAATCTTTCAGTTCTTCTGCAGCGTCAGCCTTTGGTTTTATTTTGCCTGCTGCGGTACTTTTCTTTGCCATAATAATTTTTTTAATATTAAAATTGTTCGATTCGGAAAACAAAAATAAGGCTGAAAAAATGTTATTCCATAGTTTTGATTCAATTATGTAAAACTATTCAGATAAACTATAAATCATTTTTTTTCTCATTTCTGTGCAAGAGAATTGCGGTTCCTCTTCTTCAGGAATAGAAATTAAAACAGTAAATTTGTGATTCTTAAAAATGTAAAAAAAATATACATGTCACAGGCAAAAATTTATTACACGCTTACGGATGAGGCACCTATGCTTGCCACCCATTCTTTTTTACCAATTGTAAAAGCTTTTACCCAACCTGCCGGTATTGAAATTGCGGTTCCGGATATCTCCTTAGCTGGTAGAATTCTTGCGGTTTTCCCTGAAAATTTAACGGAAGAACAGAGAATTCCAGATGACCTTACTGCCTTGGGCGAGCTGGCCAAACAACCGGAAGCCAATATTATTAAGCTGCCTAATATTTCCGCATCAGTACCCCAGCTGGAAGAGGCGATCGCTGAACTTCAGCAACAAGGTTATGCCGTTCCGAACTATCCTTCGGAACCCAAAAATGAAGAGGAAAATGCCACACAAAAAAAATACAGCAAAGTTCTGGGTTCCGCTGTGAATCCGGTATTACGGGAAGGGAACAGCGACCGTCGCGCTCCCAAATCGGTAAAAGATTATGCTAAAGCCAATCCGCACCGCATGGGCGAATGGAAAGCAGACAGCAAAACAGAAGTAGCGCATATGGAATCCGGGGATTTTTATGACACCGAAAACTCGGTTACTGTGGATCATGACGGGAGGTTTCGGATTGTATTTTATGGAAATGATGGAAAGTCAACTGTATTGAAAGACTTTGCTCCACTGAAAGCCGGAGAAATTATCGACAGTTCTTTAATGAGTCTTCGATCACTTCGCACTTCTGTTCAGGAAGCGATTGAAAAGGCCAAGAAAAACGATATATTGCTTTCTGCACACCTGAAAGCGACCATGATGAAGATCTCTGATCCCGTCATTTTCGGTGTTATTGTAGAAACTTATTTTAAAGAAGTGTTTGAAAAGTATCAGGAAACGTTCCGCAAATTAGACATTAATCCAAATTTTGGACTGGCTACTTTGTACGAAAAGATTTCCGGACACCCACAGGAAAATGAAATAAAAGCAGATATTGAAAAAGCAATTGAGCAAGGACCGCGGATTGCCATGGTGAATTCTGACCAGGGAATTACCAATTTTCATGTTTCTTCAGATATTATTGTGGACGCTTCTATGGCGGCACTGGTTCGTGGCGGCGGCAAAATGTGGAACAAAGACGGGAAAGAGGAAGACACATTATGCATCATTCCAGATAGAACTTACGCTGGATTTTATTCGGCTATTGTAGCAGATATGAAGCAGAACGGCGCTATTGATCCGCAAACTTTCGGCTCAGTTCCGAATGTGGGTCTTATGGCTCAGAAAGCAGAGGAATATGGTTCACACGACAAAACTTTTCAGTTACCCGCCGACGGGACTGTAAAAGTAGAAAATGAAAATGGCGAAACCCTTCTGCAACAGAAAGGTGAAAAAGGAGATATTTTCAGAATGTGCCAAACAAAAGATGCTCCCATTCAAGACTGGGTGAAACTGGCTGTGAACAGAGCGAAACTCTCCAATACTCCTGCTATTTTCTGGCTGGACAAAGAAAGAGCTCATGATGCACAACTGATTATAAAAGTTGAGAAATATCTGAAAAACCACGATCTTGCCGGAGCGGATATCCGTATTATGGATGTGAAAGATGCCGTAAAAGAAACATTGAGAAGAGGACGAGAAGGACAGGATACCATTTCTGTATCGGGAAATGTTCTGAGAGATTACCTTACCGATATGTTTCCGATTCTGGAACTGGGCACTTCCGCTAAAATGCTTTCTATCGTTCCTTTAATGAACGGAGGCGGGCTTTTTGAAACCGGTGCTGGCGGTTCTGCTCCAAAGCATATCGAACAATTTATAGAAGAAGGCTATCTGCGGTGGGATTCTCTTGGTGAGTTTTTGGCATTGCAGGCCTCTTTGGAACATCTAGCTCAGACACAGGATAATGAGAAAGCCATGATTTTGGCACAAGCTCTGGATGCAGCCAACGCAGAATTTCTGAAGGAAGATAAATCTCCTTCCAGAAAATTAGGAGGTATCGATAATAGAGGTTCTCATTTTTATCTAGCAATGTATTGGGCTGAAGCTTTATCCCAGCAAACACAGAACCATGATCTGGCTGAAAAATTCAAGCCTGTGGCCGAAGCTATGAGAGCGCGCGAAGCTCAGATCAATGAAGAACTGATCGGCGCACAAGGAAAAGCACAGGAAATCGGCGGTTATTACCATCCGGATTCTTCCAAGTTAAATACTGCGATGCGACCCAGCAATACACTGAATGGGATTATTAGTTCGCTGCAATAATACCAACGTACTTCAATACGAAATAAACCTTCCGAATTTAGTTTGGGAGGTTTTTTTTTGTGTTATTATTCAATAGACAGATATTCTTTCAAAAAAAGAAGGCTACCCTAAGGCAGCCTTCCATTACTAAAAGTATTGTAGGTTATTTTTTAACCACTTTCACCGTTTTTACAGAACCGTTTCTGTAATCCAGTTTCAGTATATACAATCCTGATTTTAGTTCTCCTAAATGGATTTGAGTACCTGGAGTAGCAATGGTTTTCACCATTCTTCCGGAAGCATCTATTACGGATACTGATTTCAGGTCTTTTACATCAGAGATGTTGATCACGTCTGTAAATGGATTTGGATATACCTTCACTTCGCTGGTGGTTACTTTTGTTTCAGTAATTGCTAGAGAAGAAGTAAGAGCATACTCTACATCGTCAATAAGAACACTATTCGATGGTGTTGGATTATGTCTGAATGCTAAAGTTGTCACGCCAGTAGGTACACCTATAATTTCAATAATGAAATTATTTGCAATGGTTGTACTTGTTGCTATGAATGACCCTAAAATAGTAAACGTTGATTGATCGGTAGGATTATTTAAGTATCCTACTTCGATCACTCCGCCTGCAGTAATATTCGCTCTTGCTTTGAATTTGAGACTGTAAAGTCCCGTATCCAGATTACTAACAGCCGGCATTGCTACCATCGCTATATTGGAAGCACTGCTGGAATACATATACATCACATTAGGACTCGTACCGAAAGTTCCGCTTCTTGTATCTACAGTACCTGTTGTTCCAACTTTTTTCCAACAATTCGGAAGCGCAGGTGTTGTAACGCCATCAAAATTCTGTGAAAAAGTTTGTACAATATCACACGCTGTGGTCAGCGCCACTACAGATGACCAACCACTCTTGTCAGAAGCAGAACATGCGGATCTAATCCATGCATAATACGTAGTTGCTGGTGTTAATCCTGTTAATTGTGCAGAAAGTCCCGTAGAAGTTACAGAATTAGTAGCATCCAAAACTGTAGAAGCAGTAGGTGCAACGTTTGAGGCACTATAATACACTTCGTAACCAACACCAGGTACTGGAGTTGCTACAGTCCAAGTTAAATCTGCAGTAACAGGAGTCACACTTGCTACTGTCAGGCCTGTTGGCGCAAAGCATGTAGGTGTTGCGGTTACCTCAAAAGTCATGTCAAGATATTCGCCTCTTGTAAATACAAGACATGGATTGGATGGATTACTGGAACTATTATGAACGACCATTCTCATTCTGTAATTGCCAAGAGGTGTACCAGCAGGTACCGTGATATTTCCTGAAGTTCCATTTGTATAAGAAGTAGTATTATACACTCTTTCTGATGCATCAAACTGCAGATCATTATTCCAGTCTATCCACACTGCTACACCTGAAGTAGACCCACCTCCTACAGTAAACGCAATTGGAGTAGTGCTACCTGCATAATTAGCTAATTTCTGCGAAGCAGAAAGGTTTTGATAACCGTTCGTTCCCGCCGCTGCTGTGGGAGAATTATAATTTAAGTTAATTACAGCACCGGTGGAAGTAAAATTGGTGAACCAGGTGTTTTGATTTGTTGTACTTACTGGGCAATATCCTGTTGACGCCACTACTGGTCCAGTCCAAATACTAACATCGGAAGCCACACATTTAGCTCTTACCCATATATAATATACGGTATCGTTAGTGAGACCATTAATGGTTGCAGATACTGTTGCAGATGTTACAGAATTTGTAGCATCCAAAATGGTAGTGGCATCTGGGGCTGTATTCACGGTACTATAGTAGATTTCATATCCATTAGCCGGAGCAACACTTGGCGCTGTCCATGATACACTTACCGATGCTACTGTGCTTCCATCTAATACCAATGCAGTGGGTTCAGAGCAGGAGGGCGTTACATCGATATAGATATTATCAACATACAGTCTGTTCATATCAGCATCAGAATATGCATTAAATCCGAAATAATATACTCCTGTGGCAACTGGAACAAAGTCAACAAAATTATTTATAGCTGTGGTTCCGTTTACAACATTTGGATGATCAGCCAATATAGTATTCATTGCCGTGCTAGAAGCGGCCGTACCATAAGCGATCTTTAATTTTTCTGGGTATGTTGTACTACTTGCATTTCCATAATCATATTTAATACGATAAGAAATACCTGCAGTCATATTGATACCTTGTGTAAAGAACCAGGCGTTAGCGGGATTAGTACTATTATACACATAATTTAGCACTTTAGTATTAAAATCACCTGAACCTACGTAGGTATTCCAGTTATTACCGGATCCAGCGTTTTCTAACATTGTACAAGCTGGCATACCAGGTACAGTCACACTTTCAAAGTTCTCTGAATATGGAACATTAGTACTGTTACATGCAGTAGTAAAACTTCCTACAGATACCCATTCGCTGAACTCCGTTGCAGAGCAATTTGCTCTAACCCAAACATAATATACTGTATTGGAAGAAAGCCCAGACAATGGAGCGCTGATACCCATAGAAGTAACTGAGTTGGTACCGTCTAAAACTGTAGTACTTGTAGGAGCAGTGTTCACTGTAGAATAATATACAGAATATCCATTTGCAGGAGAACTCGGTGATGCAGTCCAGTTTACGGTAGCTGCATTCGAAGTTACACCTGAAATACTCGTTCCAAAAGGATCTATACAAGCCGGAGCTTGTTCCCAGAAAACATCATCCCAATAATAAGATTTACCGTCTGCATCATTTTTAATGGCAATTCTAGCTCCGGACGGAACTGTATTAGGAACTGCAACTGTATATTCGGAATCAGCAGCTGTATATGAAGTATTATTAATTGTTAAGGATTGAATTAAATTAAATGAATTATAATCGTTAACATCCGTTACGTAGCCGACATGGAGTATTCCCGGCGCCCCTGAACTTACTCTTGCTTTAAATCTTAACCAATGAGTACCTGCGTTCACATTTGAAGTAGAAGGCAGTACTACAATAACAGGATTAGCAGTAGCAGCTGCATTCTGATAAATATTGCGAGTTCCAGATGCAGGAGTCGTTGTGGTAATGGTCTGGTTTCCTGCAGATGTAGGAGGTACCAACCTGAACCAACACTGAGGCACTAAATCTCCCGTTGTATATGAATCAAAATTCTCAGTCACAGTAACAACAGGATCACATACAGTAGTGAAATTTCTCGCAGAACAGGTAGCTGAAGTAGTTCCCGAAGCACCGTATGCTGAAATGGTGTAATAGTAGATGGTTCCTTTGGTTAATACAGTAGACCCATTGTAAGTATAGGTGGTAACATTCCCCACATCTTCTGAATTTAAAATATCAGTACCTCCAGATGTGGTTCCTATTGAAATGCGATATCCACTTACGGATGCCACAGGATTCCATGTAAATGTAGGAGTGAGACTCATATTTTGTGCATTTGCAACAGGAAGCGTAACCGTAGGACAAGGAACGGTAGTAGTTATAGTAAAGGTACGTTCTGTACATCCTGTAGATTCCCCCGATACGTTATAAGAATACACGGTAAAATAATACTGAGTTCCATACATTAATCCCGCTGTATATTGATACGAGGTAACTGCACCAACATCTACTTTATTCATAAGATCTGTACCTCCAGGGGTTGTCCCAAGGGACACTCTATATCCGGCTGCATTTGCTGCTGCGGACCAAGTGAATGTAGGAGTAGAACTCACTGTAGTAGATCCAGCACTTGGAGCTGTCAATGAAGGACATGCAGGAGGCAATGGAGTGAGCCCAATTAATCCCGTTCTGGATTTAGTTGGGCTTCTGGTTCCTGTAGGTGGAGAAGCCGGGTTAGGAACAGTAGTATCACTTCTGTAATAAAGAGTAGAATTAGTAACACCAGAATAAGTATAAAACCTGTTCGATGAGGCAGTATAACCCGGAGTATCCTCCAAGACGGCAACTACAAGATTATCGGTATTATTGTAAGCAAAAGGAGCATTAAAGGTAATTGTCACTTCCCCTCCAACATTTGCTACATTACCGGTAAATACTTCCGTCAGAGATGCGACAGGAATCCAGGCTGTGGTTCCTGAAAATGTAGATAAAGTAGTATGTCCCACATAAACTTTCCATCCTACCGAATTTGAAATATCCGCTGCAGCCGGAAGAAAAAACTTAACTGCGGTGATATTTCCTGCAGATGCTGCACCAATTTCTGTCTTGGTAAAAATCTGCTGGGTGTAGCTGTAGCCGTAGTTAACATCAATGGGAGCGATTCCCGTCTGTGTTGTTCCCGAACCCAGATTAATCTGAGCATTGGTCACCGTGGCTATCAGAAATAATAGACACGAAAATAAAATTTTCTTCATACTTGTATTAATTTAAAGTTAATCGCAACAAATATAGAATAAAAAATCATATAATATTAAAATAAGTTAATTCATTGAAAAATTATAACGGAATATCTAATTTTGATTAATGAAAACTATGAAATCAAGCTGCATATTGAAATTTTCACATCAATATAATTTCAATATATAATAATAAACGAGACAAATACTGACATATAAATGTAAATATCGTAAAAAATTGCAACAAAATTTAGCAATTTACAAATTAATTGATTTCAATGGGAAGATTTGGAATATTTTCTTTAATATGAATCTGTATACAGATATCATTCCTATAAAATATTCCTTCAGTGATAGATCAGCGCACCCTAATCTCCATGAAAAACACTATTAAAGCAATCAATTCAGGAACAATTCATATTTATTTCGCTCTGTAAAAGCCTCCAGAATGTCGTGATTAATATGTACGGAGCTTTTCATGGAATGCAGTTCTATATGACTGTTATCTGCAAGATTGCGAAGATAAAAATGAATTTTATGCTCACCGTTGTTCTGCTGAAGTATCTGTTTGAAAAAATCAACATCTTCTTTCCGGAGATCCTGTATGTTCATCACCACTGAAAGGCTTTTTGCAAACCTTTCGAACGCTTCCTTCAGCTCAATCACATCCATAATGTTCACAAAAACACGTCCGTCTTTAGAAATGGTAAATTTGATTTTCAGGATCACAAAACGCTGAATATCCAGTTTATCACGAAGTCTCAGGTAATCGCGGTCGCCAAGGCGGAATGAATAGCTTCCGGTATAATCTTCCAACGTAATGAAAGCGACTTTTTCGCCGCTGTTTCTGCCATCTCGAATGGTGTATTCCGTCACAAGCCCGGCCACAGTGTATTCTTTTGCATTGGCGTTGAACTTCTGCTTTTCCCGAAAATCAGAAATTTCTTCGAAAAGCCGAATTTCTTCTGCGCCGAAATTCCGATCCCGAAAGGCATCGATTTCGTCCAGATTCAGAAAATTGAGTTGACCTTTTGCATCCACATTTTTAAGAGGTTCTTCTTCAGGCATTTCTTCTCCTTCTGCCAGTTCCATGTCAATAACCTCATCGGCAGCGTCATCGTCAGAAAACTTCACTGTTGAAAGAACGGTTTCCACCGGTATAATTTCCTCTTCTTTCCGAATTTCGAGTACTTCCTTTTTTGAGAAAACGCCCTGTATGAACTTATAATGGAATTTAAACTCGTCCAACGGATGTGCAGAAAGATAAAAACCGATAATTTCCTTTTCTTTATTGAGTTTGTACATATTGGGCCATTCGGGAGCGGGCAGAATTTTCGGAGGTTCTATTCTTATTTCATCAGCGAAATCTGCAAACAGGGAATTTTCCACTTCATTTTTATTTTCCTGATAGCTTTGTCCATACCTCAATAATTTCTCGATATTGGTTCGGCCTGCATTATCAATGTCAAAATATTGCGCACGGTGCCAGGTATCGATCTCATCAAATGCACCGGCAGTTACCAAGCTTTCCACTACTCTTTTGTTGATTTGTGAAGCAGGTATTCTTTCAAAAAAATCATAAATATTTTTGAACCTTCCATTTTTTCTGGCTTCTACGATGGCTTCACTCGGGCCTTCTCCGATCCCTTTGATAGCCCCGAGCCCGAAACGAACCTGTCTTCTGTCGTTCACCGCAAATTCATACTGGCTTTCGTTCACATCCGGCCCCAAAACATCCACACCCATATTTTTACAGTCTTCCATAAACATGGTGATTTGCTTAGTATTATTCAGGTTGTGGGTCATGACACACGCCATATATTCAGCGGGATAATTAGCCTTCAGATATGCGGTATGATAAGCTATCAATGCATAACAGGTAGAGTGCGATTTATTAAAAGCATATTCTGCAAAAGCTTCCCAGTCTTTCCATATTTTGTTGAGTTTTTCTTCATCCAGATTATTACTTCTTCCGCCTTCCAAAAACTTAGGATACATTTTATCCAGTACATTCTTCTGTTTTTTCCCCATCGCTTTCCGCAAGGTATCCGCTTCTCCTTTAGTAAAATTGGCCAGCTTTTGCGAAAGCAGCATTACTTGCTCCTGATAGACGGTAATTCCGTAGGTTTCTGCTAAATACTCTTCGGTTTCGGGTAAATTATAAACAATTTCTTCGATGCCGTGTTTCCGGTTGATAAAATTCGGAATATATTTGATAGGCCCTGGACGGTAAAGCGCGTTCATAGCAATTAAATCCGCAAAAACCGTCGGTTTCAGCTCTCTCATGTATTTTTGCATTCCCGGGCTTTCATACTGAAAAACACCTACCGTTCTTCCTTCCTGAAACAGCTGATAGGTTTTTTCATCATTGAGTGGAATTTCATCTGTATCAATACTAATCTGATGGTTTTTTTGGATTAATTTAATCGCATCTTTAATAATGGTGAGCGTTCTGAGTCCCAGAAAATCCATTTTCAGAAGGCCTGCATTTTCCGCCACAGAGTTGTCAAATTGCGACACAATAATATCGCTGTCTTTCGCCGCAATTGTGATGGGCACCAGATTAGAAATATCTTCCGGGGTAATAATCACTCCGCAAGCATGAATTCCGGTATTCCGGACTGCACCTTCCATTTTTTGTGCGGCAGCCATCACGGGATGGCGATAATCTTCCTCATCGCTGAGGATTTTTTTCATTTCCTCGACGAGCATTTTATCTTCCGGTGGAAGTTTGTCGTATTTGGAAAGCGCTTTGGCAATATTCATTCCCGGTATGGAAGGAACTAGTTTCGCAATCGTATTGGTGTCAGCAATTGAGAGTTCCAGCACTCTTCCAGCATCTTTCACCGCAGATTTACCGCCCAGAACGGAATAAGTGATGATTTGCGCCACATTGGTTTTACCGTATTTGTCCACCACCCATTTGATCACTCTGTCTCTTCCTTCATCATCAAAATCAATATCAATATCCGGCATGGAAACCCGTTCAGGATTCAGGAAACGCTCAAAAAGGAGATCATATTCAATAGGATCCACATTGGTAATTCCAATACAGTAAGCTACGGCAGAACCGGCCGCCGATCCTCTTCCCGGACCTACCGAAACGCCCATTTTCCGGGCTTCATTACAGAAATCCTGAACAATGAGAAAATAACCGGGATATCCTGTATTAGCAATGACTTCCAGTTCAAAATCCAGCCGTTCCGCAATTTCCGGCGTTATTTCTTTGTACCTGTGCTTCGCTCCTTCGTAGGTTAAATACCTCAGATAAGCATTTTCTCCGCGTTTGCCTCCATCTTTTTCATCTTCTTCGCTTTGAAATTCTTCAGGAATATCAAATTTGGGAAGTAGAACTTCGCGGCTTAAGGTATACGATTCAAATTTCTGTAAAAACTCATCGTAGGCTTCAAAAGCATCGGGATAATTTCTGAAAGCCTGTTTTAGCTCTTCTTCATCTTTAATATAAAACTCTGTGGATGGAAGTCCTTTTCTTTTTCCAAAACCTTTTCCAATGGGAGTTGACAGTTTTTCGCCGTCTTTGATGCAAAACAGAATGTCCTGAATTCCCGCATCTTTTTTCTCTGTATAATAGGTTTCGTTTTGCGCCAAAATTTTCACACTATATTGATCGGCGAATCGGAGGAGAACATCGTTCACGTGTTCTTCTTCCAACACTTCATGGTTCTGAATCTGGACATAGAAATCATCCCCGAAAGTTTCTTTCCACCATTTGAAAAGTTCCTCTCCTTTCTGTTCCCCAAATTCCAGAATCGTGGAAGGAATATCCCCGTTAACACCCGATGTCAGGGCAATAAGGTCTTCTTTATATTCAGCAATCATTTTTCTGGAAATTCTGGGAACTCCGAAATAATATCCGTTCACAAAGCCCAGACTGGAAAGCTTCGCCAGATTCCGGTAACCATTGAAATTTTTCGCCAGAAGCACCACCTGAGTTCTTCGGTCCGGATCATCTTTGGTAAACTGTTTTTGTTCAGGACGGTCTGAAATGAAAAATTCGCATCCCAAAACAGGCATCAGCAGCGGAGCGGGTTCAGTTTCAGAAAAATCTTCTCCATTTTCTTCCGCCTGCTTTTTTCTTTCCGCATATTCCTGATGTTCCTTCTGCAGAGGTTCATTTCTTTTTTCCACCTCAGCGATGAATTTAAATGCGCCCATCATATTGCCGATATCCACCATTCCCACTGCTGGAAATTTATTTTCGACGGCTTTATTGATGAGCTCCGGAATACCCGTGGAAGCCTGAAGCGAGGAATATATACTGTGATTATGAAAATTGAAATACCGGCCTAAATCCACATCGGGAGTTTCGCCCAATACCACTTTGGACTTTTTCTTTTTCAGTGCGGTTACCTGCCTTCTGATCACGATTTCAAAAGGGCGGATTGGTTCAGGATATCTGCTGCGGAATTCCTGGATTAGTTCTTCGGAAATCTTTAAATCCGTTGCATTAATAACCCCGATTCGCATCATTTCAAAGAAACACTGCGCTGTCGCATTCACATCGGCTGCAGCATTATGCGCTTCCTCGAATTTGTATCCGTACAGTTTTTCGTAAATTTCTTCCAGTTTCGGCGATTTGAATTTGCCGTTTTTCCCGCCCTGAAGCTGACAAAAATCGGTACCGAAAATCATGGTATCGGCTTTGGGAAGTTCCTGAAGATTATTTTCAATTTCTTTTCTGAAAAATTCAGCACCGATAATTTTATAATCGAATTCTACATTCTGTCCCACACCGAATTGTGCTTTTGTGAGCGCAGCGTTGAACTCATGCAGTACTTCGGACAGATCGCGGCCTTCCTCCTGAGCCAATTTCGTGGTAATTCCGTGGATCCGTGAAGCATTAAAGGGAATATCATAGCCTTCAGGTTTAATGATATAATCCTGATTTTCGATAAGATTACCTTGTTCATCATGAAGTTGCCACGCCAACTGAACCATCCTGGGCCAATTGCCTGAATCCGAAACGGGAGCATTAAAATTTTGAGGCAAGCCCGTGGTTTCGGTATCAAAAACTAAATACATTAATGGAGAATTTCGGTAAAATTAGAGGAAAATTAATTGAAAAAAAAATTGCGACATATGGATCCAGATTCTTTTTCTATTGAAATAATTTGCAAATGACTTTTCTGACACGCCTTACTATGAAGATATGTTTGAATTTGCAATAACGGCTTGGAATTTAGGGAACATGATGGTGCTGATGCCCTTGAAAGATAGCGAGGAGGCTATTAAAACCGTACATGATATGTCGATCAACAGAGAATTAATGAAAAAATTGATCGATTATAAAGCGAGTCATTTAAAAGAATATACGAATTTTATTGTGGATTTTGAGTTTAAAGAAACCAATGTGGATCCTGTATTAACCGTTGTTACCCAAGAACAAGAGACATTTCTGGATATGATGCTAAGTGAGATAAAGGACGAAGAATGTGAGGATGAATTTCAGGAAAATTTCATCAACCGCTGTGCGATCATTGTCACACCCTTAGAACCCTTTATTAACTGGTGTTCCGATTTATTTGCAGAAGAATTGGACTACGAGATTTTACGAGAAACAAGAGTGTATTTGGTGAGCGAAGACATTAAGGATCTGGAAGTGTGGATGCGGAAAAAATATAGCAAAATATTCGAATTTGAATTAGATTCCTGGCGTACTGATAAAAAGAAGTGGCCACAACGGAGAAATTTCAAAATGTTCAAAGAATGGTTTCGGTATGATGTCACCACAACGATCTTTGATTTCGAAAAAACACCTTTTTCTAAGCAGTTTTAACGTTAAAAGCACGTCACCCGATATTCGTACTCCGTTTTTCGGATATTTCCGTTAGTCAAAACTTCGGTGCTCACTACTCCGGATTCAGCTATGGTTCCGTCTGCGGTGCAATCGGTAGTGTTGATGGGTTCTTCGGTTCCCTGCGCGTTCCAGTCGGTAGTCGCCACAACATTATCAGAAGTTCCCTGATAATCAACCGTTCGTTGCCATCTTAGTTGGGAGCAATCACAATCAGTTGTAGAATTGTTACACGCCATCAAAAGCATAGATGAAAGAATAAGAATATATTTCATGATAAATAGTATTTAAACTGAGAATAAACTTGTCTGAAGAAAATATCAAAACTTTCACCATTTACTGCGATGACGGATGAAAAATGAATATCATGTAAAAACAATTTGAATTATTGGAAGTTGATAAAGAAAAATTTAATTTCAAACATTCTGCTAACGAGATTTTCACCGCTGGTCTTCTCTTAAAAAAATACTATCTTTGTTTTCTATGGAAATTATTAAAGAAAAAGTAGCTCACGATATTCTGTTGAAAGCGTACCGCCACATGATGCTGGCCCGTGCAATGGCCGATGTTTACGAGGAAAACAGATCCGTCACTACGTATGTTCATTCCACTTCCCGTGGCCACGAAGCCATACAATTGGCTACCGCTTATCACCTCACAAAAGACGACTGGGTTTCCCCGTATTACCGAGACGAAAGCCTGTTGATGGGCATCGGTTTTGAGCCTTACCGTTTGATGCTTCAGTTATTGGCGAAAGCTGAGGATCCTTTTTCAGGAGGCCGTTCTTATTATTCCCATCCTTCCAGTAGAGAAGAAGATAAACCGAAAATTATCCATCAAAGTTCTGCTACAGGAATGCAGGCGATTCCTACTACCGGTGTTGCGCAGGGAATTCAGTATATCGAAGAATTTAATCTTCAGCAATTTGACAATAATCCAGTCGTTGTGTGTAGTCTGGGCGACAACTCTGTCACTGAGGGCGAAGTAGCGGAAGCATTTCAATTTGCGGCACTTCATCAACTTCCCGTTATTTTTCTGGTTCAGGATAATGAATGGGGAATTTCCGTTACTAAAAAAGAAGCTCGCACTTCTGATGCCTACGATTATGCAGCAGGATTTGTCGGACTGAACAGGATGCGTGTAAATGGAACTGATTTCGCTGAAAGTTATCTGGCGATGAAAAAAGCCGTGGATTTCGTAAGAACGGAACGCAAACCCATGCTCGTATGCGCCTCCACAGTTTTGATTGGCCACCATACTTCCGGCGTTAGAAGAGAATTTTACCGTGATGAAACCGATCTGGAAAAACACCGTGCAAAAGATCCCGGAATACTCTTGAAAAATCACCTGATTCACGACGAAGGTTTTGATGAAAAAAATCTTGATGAAATAGAAATTCAATGCAGAAAAGAAATTGAAGAAGCATTTGAAAAAGCCATAAAAGCAGAGGATCCCAAAGCTGAAAGTGTAGCTGATCATGTTTTTGCGCCAACTCCCATTACCGAAGAAACCGGAACGCGAACTCCTGAAGGACAGGAAAAAATTGTAATGGTGGATGCCGCCATTCATGCGATACAGGAACTGATGTGGAAACATCCCGAAGCTTTATTGTACGGGCAGGATGTGGGTGAAAGAATTGGTGGTGTTTTCCGTGAAACGGTAACATTGGGAGCCAAATTCGGCGTAAAAAGAGTATTTAATACAGCGATTCAGGAAGCTTATATTATTGGTTCTACCGTTGGAATGAGCGCTGTAGGATTAAAACCTATTGTTGAGGTTCAATTTGCGGATTATATTTATCCGGGCATCAATCAGCTGATTACAGAAATATCCAAATCATCTTATCTTTCCTATGGTAAATTTCCTGTGAGCAGTATTATTCGTGTTCCCATCGGTGCGTATGGTGGCGGCGGACCGTATCACAGCGGAAGTGTCGAAAGTATTCTTGCCAATATTAAAGGAATTAAAATAGCCTATCCCAGCAACGCAGCCGACTTCAAAGGTTTGCTGAAAGCAGCGTATTATGACCCGAATCCGGTGATCATGCTGGAACACAAAGGACTGTACTGGAGCAAAGTTCCCGGCACCGAAGATGCTAAAACAATAGAACCCGCAGAAGATTATATCCTTCCGTTCGGCAAAGCCAATCTTATTCTGGAAGCTGATGAATCTGAGATGAAGAAAGGAAGAACAATGGTGGTTGTGACTTACGGAATGGGCGTTTTCTGGGCGAAACAAGCAGCGAAAAAGTTCTCAGGAAGAGTAGAAATTATTGACCTCCGAACATTGATTCCTTTGGATGAAACCCTCATTTTTGAAAGAGTCAAACTTCACGGAAAATGCATTGTACTTACTGAGGAACAAATTCAGAATTCTTTTGCTGAAGCATTGGCACACAGAATTTCAAAAAACTGTTTTCAACATCTGGACGCTCCGGTGGAAGCAATTGGAGCTATGAATCTTCCGGCTGTTCCGATTAATTTAATTCTTGAAAAAGAAATGTTGCCCAACGCAGACAAGCTGGCTGGAGCAATAGAAAATATTTTAAAATCATAAAAAAAGACCTTGGCAACGAGGTCTTTTTCACTTTTTTTGGAATCTAAAAGTCTGGACATTCGGTCTCCCGAAATTCTTTTAGCAGATTTTCAAATACTTTTTGCACCGGCAGAACTTCCTCAATCAGAGAAGACACTTGCCCTATTTCCAGTTCGCCTTCTTCCAGATCACCTTCGAACATTCCCCGTTTTGCGCGGGCACGACCTAAAGTTGCTTTCAGATTCTCGACATTTCTTCCATTCTCGTACAGTTGATCTATTTCTTGAAAAAATTTATTTTTTACCATCCGTACCGGTGCGAGTTCTTTCAAAGTTAACTGAGTATCTCCTTCCCTGAGTTCGGCTATTTTCTGTTTCCAGTTGTCATGCGCGCTCGCTTCTTCAGTAGCCGCAAAACGGGAGCCGATCTGAACGCCGTCTGCACCCAGAATCATCGCTGCTTTCATTTGAGAGCCCAACGCAATTCCTCCGGCAGCAATCAACGGTGTGGAAATGTGTTTTCTCACATTCGGGATGAGACAAAAAGTGGTCGTTTCTTCTCTTCCGTTGTGTCCTCCAGCTTCAAAACCTTCGGCTACTACAGCATCCACACCGGCCTCTTCGCATTTCAATGCAAATTTCGCCGAAGAAACGACATGCGCTACTTTTAATCCTTCTTTTTTCAGGGTTTCCGTATAAGTTTTAGGATTTCCGGCAGAAGTAAAAACAATTTTAACACCTTCTTCGAGAATAATGTTGATAATTTCTTCCAGATTAGGATAAAGCATAGGAACATTCACCCCAAAAGGTTTGTCCGTTGCCGCTTTACATTTTTGAATATTTTCTCTCAAAATATCAGGATACATACTTCCTGCACCAATTAATCCTAAACCTCCACAGTTCGACACTGCCGATGCGAGACGCCATCCGGAGTGCCAGATCATCCCGCCCTGAATAATGGGATATTGAATTTCAAAAAGTTTGGTGATTTTGTTTTGTTCTTCGCTGTACATCTTTTCCGCGATCCCAAAATGTATAAAATTCGACATGTTTTACCTTCAAAAAAATTAATATTTCCTATTTCAACTTGGCTATACTTCTATTCCATTTGTCGTAAATGAGATATAAAGCTGCTCCTGCAAAAGGCAAGAAAATCAGCATGAGTAGCCAAACAACGAGATTGATACCTTTCTCATTTCTCATCATTTGCATAAAAGCAAGAATCAGCAATAAGAAGTAAATTATGGTTCCGAACAACATGAGAAAGGGAGATATGATCATTGTAATAGTTTTAAATTGTAATTTGATTACCAAATGTATTGAAAAGGAATTTATTTCGCAAAAATCCTACCCTTGCAGACTAAAAAAATCCCCCGTTTTTTGAACGGAGGATGAATTTTTCTATTTCGTCAAAATCGCTTTCTGGAGATCGCCTTCGAAAGTACAGTTGGAGTAGCGGTTGTCGATACTGATAAATACGTGCGGAATTCTTTCCTTCACCCATTTGTCGATCATTTCGCTTTTCTTTTTGTTGAGTGCCATTTGCTTGATGCGGTCATAATCGGTTTCAATAGACAATTGGTGT
Source organism: Chryseobacterium lacus (assembly GCF_003336205.1). GTDB lineage: Bacteria > Bacteroidota > Bacteroidia > Flavobacteriales > Weeksellaceae > Chryseobacterium_A > Chryseobacterium_A lacus. Next base: position 110,649 of record NZ_QPIE01000004.1, on the reverse strand, counting down.
GCAGGAATTGAGTCTTCGATTTTCACCATGGTCACCACTTTTCTGCGGTTCATTTCATCTTCGTATACTTCGGTGATGTCGCCTTTGTTGTACCCTGCAATCTGGTAACCCAAAGTTGGCGGAAGAGAAATTCTTTCCAGTTTATCGGAGCCGTCATTATTGGTCAGGATTCCGGCGTTGAATTTTGTTCTTTTATCGTCTGAAAATTTGTAAGCCGCTTCTTTAAACGTCATTTTCCCATCCATAATCAAGGTTCTGATGCTGTCTAATTCTTTTTTTGCTGCCGCAATTTCGTCGCTATTCGGCGTGGTCGCAATGAGAATATGCCGGGCATCATAAATTTTACCTGCTTTTCTTTCGAGCTGAATGATGTGGAACCCAAATTCCGATTCTATAGGATCGGATATTTCCCCTTCCTGAAGATTTAATGCTGCCGCTTCAAAAGGTTTTACCATCTGCCCGCGGGAAATATTTTTCATCAAACCGCCGTTGGCCGCAGATCCGGGATCTTCCGAATAAATGCGCGCCTGACTTTCAAACGATTCGCCGCTCAGGATGTCCTGCTTTATCTTTTTAAGTCTATTGATAATTTCCTCTTTGTGTGCTTCTGTCAACTTAGGATACATACTGATTTGAGCCAGTGTCACTTCATCTTTTACTTCAGGAAGCTGGAGCTTAAAGGTGTTGTAGAAATCGGTTACTTCGTTTGGCGTTACATCCGCTTTCATAGTGATGCTCTGATATTTTGCCTGTCCGTAATATTGATCAGTATCTATTTTTTCAATAGCATTTTTCATTTCAAAACCCGTTCTGAATTTGTATGCCGAGAGCATAGCTCTTTCATCCGGAAACTGAGAAAGGATCTGATTGTATTTCATCTCCACATTTTCTCTGATGGCGGCGGAACGGTTTTCAATCAGCGTATCTCTTTTGGCCTCGTGAACAATAATTTTATTGATTAGGATGCTTTCCATCACTTTGCATTTATCCAGCATCTGGCTTCCCTGTTGCTTGGCATAATTGATTTGCTCCTCCACATCCGATTCCAGCACTATTTCATCACCTATCACTGCAGCGATACCGTCTACCAACTGTCCTTTTTCCAGCTGTGCTGAGACCTGAACTGAAACTAACACAAAGAAAACTCCCAGTAAAAAAGAGCATTTTATCCTACTCATCCTATATATTTTTTTTAAATCAATCTGCAAATTTATAATTCTAAACCAATTAGGCTTCATTTTTTGTTATAATAATTTCTTAAACTTTAAAATCTAAAAAAAATTATACTTCCACTTCGAATGTTGTCAAATCCTTAAACTGCGCAATTCTTTCCGAAATTTCAGCGGGTGTAATTTCTTTCAATCTTTCAGTTCCGAATTTCTCTACAGTAAAAGATGCTAATGCCGAACCCACAATAATGGCGGATTTCATGGTTTCAAAATCAAAAGTTTCTTTTTTCACGAGATAAGAAGCAAAACCTCCGGCAAAAGTATCTCCCGCTCCTGTAGGATCGAAAACTTCTTCCAGCGGAAGTGCAGGAATGGCGAAAACTTTCCCTTCATGAAACAACAATGCGCCGTGTTCTCCCTTTTTAATAATGACAAATTCAGGACCCATGGCATGGATTTTTTTTGCTGCTTTCACTAAAGAATATTCTCCGGAAAGCTGGCGCGCTTCTTCGTCATTAATGGTAATCACATCTGTTTTCGAGACCATTTCCATCAGCACTTCCCAGGCCGTATCCATCCAGAAATTCATGGTATCCAGAATCACCAGTTTCGGGCGGTGGTTCATTTTTTCAAGAACAGAAAGCTGAACTCCCGGATGAAGATTTCCGAGCAATAACACTTCGGCATCTTGCATAGAATCAGGGATTTTAGGATCGAAATGTTCCAAAACATTCACTTCGGTTACTAAAGTATCGCGGGTATTGAGATCGTTATGATACCTGCCGCTCCAGAAAAATGTCTTTCCTTCTTTGATGATTTCAATTCCTTCGGTATTCACACCACGGTTGTTCAAAAGATCCATATCTTCCTGCGGGAAATCGCCTCCTACTACGGAAACAATCCCGGATTTTACATTCATTACAGAAGCGGCCAGCCCGATGTACGTAGCAGCACCGCCCAATATTTTATCCGTTTTACCGAAAGGAGTTTCGATGGCATCAAATGCTACGCTTCCTACGACTAATAATTTCATTTTTTTAAATTTCAGTTAAATACTATCGTTTTTATTTCCACTCAAAAGTGTCTATCAGATGTTGCATATCTTTTTTCACGTACTCCACTGCCGGAGCCAGAGAATCCGGTTTTGGCCTTGAATTGAAATACAGATACGCCGTTACAAAATGCCGCGTGCTGTCCGTAATATAAAATTGTAGATTGGAAGCGCTCTGGCCTTTCAGCTCATAAAAATTTCCGAAAACTCTTTTTTCAGGATATTCAAAAGATTTTGTATCGATGGAACTGGCCTTTACAGTATGTTCATACACCATTTTCTCCGCTTCTTTAATGTGAGCCTGCAGATCACCTTTGATCGGAAAATAAGTAATAAAAACTTTTCCCTTCATTTCAGGATAATTCAGATAAAACCAGCAGGGCTTTTTCGCATCTTCGATCGCTGCAAAATCTGAAAATTCAAAAGTATAATGACAGTCGTTTTCAAACTTCGCGTATTTTGATTCCGGATATTCGAGCCTCAGCTCACCCGATGGTTTCGGAACAGGGTCTTTCGCACAGCTGATCAAAGAAATGGCAAGGCCAATACAGAAAAAATGTTTTAACATTCTGCAAAAATACCTTTTTTTCTGCGGAAGACAAACAGGATTGTTCCGTCATTTTTCAAAGCGGATTTTCAGATAATTTTCCAGCGGTTTTGGAAATGATTTCGCTGCAGATTGCTCATAATCTACAATATGAAAGCCACCTTCTTCTGCCAAATTTTCAAATTCTTCCTGAGATTTGATGATAAAATGCCGAATGATAACGGTGAGATTCCGGTGTGTCAGCTTATGTTTTATTTCAGTAGAATCCAGTTCGTACGTTTTGTATTTTTCATCAATTTCCGTTGGAAATTCATACAGTTTTTTCCAGATGCTGCTTTCGTTGCGACGTCGAATGAGAAAATGATCACCATGCTGCACAAAAGCATACTGAAGTTGCAGTTCGGTAGGTTTTATTTTTTTGAGTTTTTTAGGAAATTCGTGTACTTTTTTGAGTTGAAAAGCAGTACAATCAGCGTTTAATGGACAAATTTCACAATATGGATTTCTCGGCCGGCAAATTTCGGAACCCAAATCCATCATCGCCTGATTGAATTCACCAGCTTTTCCAAGAGGCATCATCAACAAAGCTAGACTGCTGAAATGCGAAAATGCACCGGTTGTAGAAATATCATAATCATCAGCAAAAATGCGGCTCAATACGCGATAAAAATTCCCATCCACCGCAGGAAGATGGCCTCCAAAACAAATGCTGTGCACAGCGGCTGCGGTATATTTTCCTACTCCTTTCAGCGACAGAATATCGTCATATTCTTGTGGAAAAACCCCTCCGAAATTTTCCATAATCTGATGCGAAGCCTTATGAATATTGAGAGCACGGGAATAATATCCGAGTCCTTTCCAATGAAGAAGCACTTCATCCGAAGAAGCTTCTGCTAAAGTTTGCACGTCGGGAAAACGATTTATGAACCGATGATAATGATTAAGTCCCTGTTGTATTCTGGTTTGCTGAAAAATAATTTCGCAGATCCAGATTTTGTATGGATCATCTGTCTTTCGGAACGGAAGATCTCTTCCGTGTACTGAGAACCATTTCAATAGCTTTACACCAATGCAAAGAAAATCAGGGTTTTGTTTGTTTGTTTTCAAAAATAAGTTTTATATTTGCACACCAAAATTAAAAAGAAAAACAGAAAATGACAAAGGCAGAATTGGTAAATACCATCTCAAGTAAATTAGGGACTGAAAAAGCTGAAACTCAGAAAATTATAGAAGCTTTCATGCATGAGATCAGAAGTGCAATGTATCAGGGTGATAATGTTTATCTGAGAGGTTTCGGCTCTTTTATTATCAAAACAAGGGCAGCCAAGACGGGAAGAAACATTTCTAAGAATACTGCTATTGAAATCCCCGCTCACAATATACCGGCTTTCAAACCCTCCAAAACTTTCACTGAAAAAGTAAAGGCTAAAGTAGCTGTAAAATAATAACTGAGTAATAACATTTTAAATTTTTAGAAATGCCAAGCGGAAAGAAAAGAAAAAGGCACAAAGTAGCCACCCACAAAAGAAAAAAAAGAAGAAGAGCAAACCGACATAAAAAGAAAAAATAAGTCTCTTCTGACTTCAGAAATATATAGTATAGTTGGTGTTTTTTATTTAAAATAAAGTCTCACCGACTATATTTTGTTTTAAGCAAACCCTAACTCCATTTTCATCTATTAAAAATAATCTTATGAAGCAATGAAGAAAGAACTTATTGTATCGCATGAAGATGAGCTGACCAAAATAGCCCTGCTGGAAGACGGCCGCCTTTTTGAACTCCATGAGCAGGAAGACAAAACCGACTTCGTAGTAGGCGATCTGTTTATCGGTAAAGTAAAAAAACTGGCTCCCAACCTGAATGCCGCTTTTGTAAATATCGGGTACGGAAAAGATGCTTTTCTACATTATCACGACTTAGGACCGGAGTTCCTGACCTATAAAAAATTCCTGAAAGACACGCTCAGCAAAAAGCAGACTTCTTCCAGTCTGAAAAATTTTCCCATTCAAAAGGAAATTAATAAAAATGGCACCGTAGACCGTGTCATTGCCAAAGACGATCTCGTTTTGCTCCAAATTACCAAAGAACCTATTTCCACAAAAGGCCCGCGTATTTCTACGCAAATTTCTCTTACAGGCCGATTTCTGGTGTTGATCCCTTTTGACAATAAAGTTTCCATTTCCAAAAAAATAGGTACTGCCGAAGAACGCGAACGCCTGCGCAACCTGATAGAAAGCATAAAACCTGAAGGCTTCGGGGCGATTATCAGAACAGTTGCAGAAGGAAAAAAAGTGGCTGAACTGCACAATGACATGAATCAACTGGTGCAAAAATGGGAAACCACTTTCAAAAATATTCAGAAAAACATCATTCCCAGCAAGGTACTAAGCGAAGACGATAAAGCTTCTGCTATTCTGAGAGACAATTTCAATGCAGATTTCGTGAGCATTATTTGTGATGACGAGCAGATGGTGAGTGATATGAAAAGCTATCTGGAAGTTATTGCTCCGGAAAGAAAAAATATTGTCCAGTATTATGATCATCATATTCCTTTATTGGAATATTATAATGTCGAAAAACAGCTGAAGCAAAGTTTTGGAAAACACGTTAATATTTCCGGCTCCAGAGGTGCTTATCTCGTAGTGGAACACACTGAGGCTTTGCACGTTATAGATGTGAATTCAGGCCCGAATTTATCTTCAGCATCCACCAATAAAGAACATGCTTTGAACGTAAATAAAATGGCTGCAACAGAGATTGCACGCCAGCTGCGGTTGCGGGATATGGGCGGGATTATTGTGGTAGATTTTATCGACATGCCCAATGCAGAACACCGGAAAAACCTGTACGAACATCTGAAAGAAGAAATGAAACGTGACAAAGCGCGACACAAAATTCTTCCGCCCAGCAGATTCGGGCTTATTCAGATCACCAGACAGCGGAACCGTCCGGAAAAACAAATTGAAACCAAGGAAGAAAATCCAAATGCTACAGGAGAAATTCTGGCTCCAATCGTAGTGGTGGAACGCATGGAAGAAGCCATCAGAAACTTTATTCAGAAAGAGAAAGGCAAGCTTTTCCTTCATGTACATCCTTTCGTAGAAGCATATCTTACCAAAGGCCTCATGAGTATCCAAACTAAATGGTACCTGAAGTATAAAAAATGGGTCACCATCATACCACGAGACAGCTACAAGTATCTGGAATACAAGCTTTATAACAGCAAAAAGGAAGAGCTGATGAGCTATTCTAATTAAAACAATTAGTGGAAATTTACATAAATTTAAATAGTTGTAAATGAAATTAAAAAAAACATTTCTCTCAATTGCTACCCTTTTCAGTTTATCTACAATTGCTCAAACTGAGCCCAAATATCCTGAACTTACACAAAATATGAAAAGGGTGGATCTTCTTATTCCGAAAATTCAAGATCCGGAAAATTATAGAGTTGAAGTTCGCTTCGGTACCGAAGTGAAAATATCAGAATGTGAAAACACAAGAAGTTTTGATTTTAATATTAAAAATTTAAAAAAAGATTTCGGGTTGCCAAACCGATATATGTATTATTACATTGGAGAAAACCAACCTATTCAAATTTTGACGTTTACAGAGACGAAAGAATGTAATCCCGATAAACAAATCACCAAAAAAGTACTGAGTGATCAAAATATATTTATAGAAAATATCGCAACTCAGCCCACTCCTTTTTTTATTCCTAAAACTTGGACTGTTGAATATAGACTATGGAAAGTGCATACTGATTTCAAAACCGCTAAGTAAAACTGAAACAACTTATGCGTTTTAATTGAATAACTTTAACCTTTTTTTTTAACATCATCTGTTCACAATTATTAAATTTGAACTATGAAATTTGATGGAAGAGATTTACTGAACAGAATAAAAAATACAAGCCTGTACGGAGAGCACGCTCACTCAGTTTATTCCCCGCCCTACCGCCCTCTTTTTTCTTACGAAGAAATTCTGGAAAAAAATCCGCGTTTTGCGGCAGTCAACATCCTGTTGTATTTTAAAAATAATGAATGGTATTTCCCTTTGATGCAGCGTACAGAGCATGAGCGCGACCGTCACAGCGGGCAAATTTCGCTTCCCGGAGGAAGCCGTGAAGCGCAAGATAACAGTTTTGCCCACACCGCCATCAGAGAAACATCTGAGGAAATGGGAATTGAAAAACCTTACATTCGTATTATCAGGGAAATGTCGCCGGTGTACATCCTTCCCAGCAATTTTTATGTACACCCGTTCGTTTCTTTCACCAAAAAAAATCCGACATTCATTCCACAGAAAAATGAAGTTGTGGAACTGATTGAATTTCCGGTATCAACTTTGCTTCAACTTCCAGATAAACCTGAAATGATGGTGCTTGCCGGTTCGCGAAATGTAGAAGTTCCTGTAATCAATTTTGAAGGTTATCGCATTTGGGGAGCCACTTCCATGATTCTGAGCGAATTCAGCCAGGTTTTGAAAAATATGTAACTTTGCAGATTATGTTAAAACGAATGGCGAAAAAGAACATTTTCACCGATGCATTTGGTACACCGTATGTCTTCAAAAGACTGATTATTTTTATTTTAGGAATTGTTTCTTACAGAAGATTCAACGGGTTCAATAAACTGACGATAACAGGAACCGAACATCTTCTGGATTTGCCCGATTCCAACGTACTTTTTGTTTCTAATCATCAGACTTATTTTGCTGATGTAGCTGCGATGTACCACGCTTTCTGTGCTGTAAATAACGGCTATTTAAACACCATTAAAAATCCGGTATATCTGCTGAACCCCAAAGTAGATTTCTATTACGTAGCAGCGGAAGAAACCATGAACAAAGGGATTCTCGCCCGAATTTTTAAAATTGCAGGCGCTGTTACCGTGAAAAGAACTTGGCGCGCTGAAGGCAAAAATGTAAACCGGTTGCTGGACATGACCGAAGTGGACAATATTATGAAAGCTTTGGACAACGGCTGGGTGATTACTTTTCCACAGGGAACCACTGCCGCTTTTGCGCAGGGAAGAAAAGGAACAGCCAAACTGGTGAAAAACCAAAGGCCCATTGTTGTTCCCATCAAAATAAATGGCTTCAGAAGAGCGTTTGATAAAAGAGGACTTCGCATAAAAGTAACCGGAGTACGTCCGACGCTGGAGTTTAAAAAACCGCTGGAAATAGATTATGAAACCGAAACAGCACAGCAAATTCTGACCAAAATTATGATTTCCATAGAACAGACTGAAGATTTTAATTTATTGCATCAGTATGAAGAAGAACTGAAAGCAAAGAAAAAAGCAGAATTACCTTCCTAATCTCTTTATATGAAAAAAATAACATTCCTGCTCATCTTGTTTTTTATCGCTTCCTGCAACACACAAAAAGTGTATTCCGATTATGATTACAGTTATTCCAGAAGCGGAGGTTTTGCACCTGTGTATGAAAACTTTCTCATCAAAGGGAATAAAGCGCATTATTCTTTCGAAGGCCAGGGAAAGAAAATCAAGAAAAATTTTAAGATTTCTTCCGACGAAATTCAAAAACTAGAAGAAGTATTGGCTGCGAATAATTTTCGGATGATACAGGAAGACCGAAAAAAACTCTACGATTACATCAGTACTACCATAAAAGTTAATGTCGGTCAGCAATCTGCCAGCAAAAGTGACGCAAGTTACATCATGGAACAAGACCAGGAAAAATGGGATCGTGTGACACAGGCTTTTCAGGAGCTTCTGAAATCCAAACTGAATACAAACCCCTAAATTAAATATTAAAGATAGCATGAACATCGCTGACGCCTTTGAGAAAGCACAACATAAAACCCGGGTTCTTGTCGCAGGAAATGAAGTGCAGCAACTGCTTAAAAACATTTTGAACTTTCATGGAAAAAATTTTGATGAGATTACTGAAACTTCCACGGATACAGGAAACGATTTTGCGCTTTATTCCACTCAGGACCTCATCGCAGGTTCCGATTTCCGGCCTAATATCGCACTGATTACAACACCTGTAAATGCTGAGGAAAGCCAATTACTTGTCAGCAAGATGACTTCGGGCGGAGTTCTAATTTATCCAGAAAATCACGTTATTTTCTCGGAAGCGTTACAACAAACCTCAAATTATTTCAGACAACTTCCCTACAGCACCTCCGAATACAGTCAGAAAGACGGCTATTTTATCGCTAAAACATCTTTAGGCGAACTACCCTTGGAAATTCAGAAATCAGACACGATGATGCATCTGGAAGGCCTCAGATTATGTTGTCAACAATTCGGGCTGATGGAAGAAGAATTTTATGAGGCGTTGCTGGCGGTTTCTTCAATGTGATTCTTATAACATAGTCATAAAAAAAAGTCCTTCCACAGTTGCGGAAGGACTTTTTGGTTTAAAAGATTATTAATCAATAATTTCAAATTCTATTGGCATGGTACCTGTTCTGAGGTTTCCGATTTCATCATACGCTGCTTTGGAAAGGTCCAGTGCTCTGGCGGCATGAAACGGGCCACGATCGTTAATAGTTACCACCACACTTTCGCCGTTTCGCAGGTTGGTTACTTTTACTTTAGTACCAAAAGGAAGCGTTCTGTGCGCTGCTGTGAGTTTTGTGTTATGAAAAACCTCACCGCTTGCTGTTTTTCTTCCATTAAATTTGTCGTGATAATACGACGCATAACTTGTTTTTACCTCTTCATTATCTTTGGTATTATTCTTGAAAGAATAAAGGCCAAGAGTTGAAATCATCATTATGATTACGAGAATTCCTCTTTTCATCATTTTGAATTTTTATTGGTTTGACGAGGGCAAATGTAAACTGAAATAATAACCCTTCAGAATTATTGCGTTAATGAAAGTTAATAAAACGTTAAATAAAACTTAAAATTGCTGTGAAACACCGTGAGAAAAGCCTTTCCGAAAGGATGTTAAATAGTGTTAAAAGAAGCGGTTAAAAGTTAATTTAATTAACTAATTCTATTATTCTAACTGATTCCTGAAAAACACATGACATTGATCATCAATTCAATACAAAAATAAAACGCTCAAAAATGAGCGTTTTTTCTATCAAAATGAAAAGATATATTTCTGAAAAGGAAATTATACCAATATTCCATATAAATCGAATTCTTCAGCAGCGGTTATTTTAATATTCATGAAGCTTCCTGAAGAAATATAAACGTTACTGGCTTCCACAAGTACAGTATTATCGACATCCGGAGAATCAAATTCTGTTCGTCCCACAAAATAATTTCCTTCTTTCCTGTCGAAAATACAACGGAATACTTTACCGATTTTTTCCTGATTTTTCTCCCAGGAAATCTGTGATTGCAGTTCCATGATTTCCTCTACTCTTCTCTCTTTCACTTCCTGTGGAATATCGTCCTGAAGATGGTAAGCATGTGTATTTTCTTCGTGAGAATAGGTAAAGCAGCCCAGTCTGTCGAACCGCTGTTCAGCAACCCAGTTTTTCAATTGCTGAAAAACCTCTTCCGTTTCGCCGGGATATCCTACAATCAGCGTGGTACGAATGGCCATATCCGGAGCATATTCCCTGAATTTTCTGAGCAAATCATTTGTTTTTTCGGCGGTTGTTCCTCTTCGCATCGATTTGAGAAGATCAGAATTAATATGCTGCAACGGAATGTCAATATAATTGCACACTTTAGGTTCGGTGCGGATGATTTCCAGAACATCTTCCGGAAACCCTGAAGGAAACGCATAATGCAGCCGAATCCATTCAATTCCGTCCACGGTTACGAGTTCGCGCAAAAGATCTGCAAGTGCTCGTTTCTTATACAAATCTAAACCGTAATACGTGAGATCCTGTGCAATAAGAATCAGTTCTTTAGTTCCGTTTTTTGCGAGATTTCGCGCTTCCTCAGATAACTTTTCTATCGGTTTTGAAATATGACCGCCTCTCATTAAGGGAATGGCACAAAAAGAACACGGCCTGTCGCAACCTTCCGAAATTTTCAAATAAGCGTAATGTTTTGGAGTTGTTGTCAGTCGCTCTCCTACCAGTTCGTGTTTATAATCTGCACCGAGTTGTTTCAATAAAAATGGCAGCTCCCGGGTTCCGAAATACTGATCTACATTCGGAATTTCCTTTTCCAAATCCGGTTTGTACCGTTCGGAAAGACAGCCCATCACAAACACTTTTTCCACTTCGCCTCTTTCTTTGGCTTCTACAGCATCCAGAATGGTATTGATGCTTTCCTGCTTGGCATTATCGATAAAACCACAAGTATTGATCACCACAATATCACCACGATCCTCATGAACAACTTCTTTTCCGTTGGCAGATAATTGCCCCATCAGCACTTCAGAATCCACTACGTTTTTGGAACATCCCAGAGTGATGACATTAATTTTCTTTTTTCCTGTTGATTTTGTGCGCATAGTAAAAGTTCGGATAGATTAAATTGACAACCGCTGAACATCAGAATTGCAGGGTGCAAATTTAGCAATAAAAAAAGAACCATTTCTGATTCTTTAAAAGTTATAGGATATTAAAAATTTCCCTGACTGAAGGCGGGTAGATTTTTATCTTTTTCAGACAGAATAACCTCTGACAATGGCAATTTCCAGTCAATCATGAGATCAGAATCATTCCAAATGATGCCCCCTTCCGATTCTTTGCTATAATAGTTGTCACATTTATAAGCGAAAATTGCAGTCTCAGAAAGCACTGCAAACCCGTGGCCGAAACCTCGGGGAACATACAGTTGTTTCTTATTTTCGCCGGAAATTTCCAGCCCGAACCATTTCCCAAAAGTGGGAGAATCGTGACGTAAATCCACTGCTATATCCCAAACCCTACCTTCCAGACATGATACCAGTTTCGCCTGCGCATGTTCGCCTTTTTGTAAATGAATTCCCCGGAGAACGCCAAAGGTGGATTTTGAAATATTATCCTGAACGAAATGCCCGTTCATACCGGTAATTTCTGTGAATTTTTTCTCATTAAATTTCTCATAGAAATAGCCGCGTTCATCCTCGAAAACAGTGGGTTCTATAATGTAGCAATCCTTCAAAGGAGTTTCAGAGAGGGTCATAATCGATCTTTTATTAAAACATAAAATGTATTGAAAATAATAGCTATATCATTAAAGACGCTTTGATTATCGATATATTTCATATTCAGCCTAAGTTTTTCAGGCATAATTTCCTGTATATACGCTTCTTCGGGATCATTAGATTTTGCAAGAATTTCGCTTTCATTTCTGAATTTAATAGAAGCATAATCTGTGATTCCCGGCTTTACGGAAAGCACTCTTTTTTGTTCATCGTTATAAAGTCGGGTATATTTTTCCACCTCAGGCCGCGGTCCCACAAACGACATATCGCCCATTAATACATTGAAAAGCTGAGGAAGTTCATCCAACTTATAATTCCTGAGATAATATCCTACTGAAGTCACTCTTGGATCCTTATTTCCTATAGTAAGAGCACCTTTATCAAAAGAATTAGGATGCATGGTTCTGAACTTTAAAACCTTGAATACAGAGCCATTTTTGCCGATGCGTTCCTGACTAAAAAGCATTCCGCCCTTACTATCAAAAAGGACAAAAATACCAATTATAATGAACAAAGGGGAGAAAAGGAGAATCCCTAAAGCGGAAAAGAAAATATCAAATATTCGTTTCATTTCCAATTACCCGCTCATAAGATTCTTCAACTACTTTACAGATAAAATCAACCTGGTCATCCTTCAGTTCCGGATAAATGGGAAGTGATATTTCCCGAGAGTAAATATCATAAGAAACAGGATAATCTTCCATTTTATAACCAAGATCCTTAAACAAAGTGAGCATTGGCATTGGGATAAAGTGTACATTTACTGACACTCCTTTATCTGCAATTTCATTAATGATTTCATTCCTTTGGCCTTCAGATATATTTCGGATTTTCAAAGGATATAAATGATAGCTAGAGGTGCGTTGATCATCTTTTAATATCGGAAGCTGAGCCCAAGGTTTGTTATTGAAAAATGCCTGATATCTTTCTCCTACTCTAATTCTTTCTGGAAGTATTTGCCCTGAGTATTTTCTAATTTGAGCCAAACCCATTGCAGCACACAGATCCGGCATATTTATTTTCAATCCTGGAAATACAATATCGTACTGCCAGCTATTTCCGCCACCTTGAGATTTTGTAAAAGCATCTTTAGTTTGTCCATTCAATGTCCATAGCCTGAGAACACGGTACTCTTCTGCATTTTGGAAAGGAGCGGGTAAATTAAGGGATATTGCGCCACCTTCTGCTGTGGTTACATTTTTAACTGCATGAAAAGAAAAAACGGTGATATCCGTCAGTTTTCCTGTTCGTAATTTTTCATAATTAGCTCCAAATGAATGGGCTGCATCTGCTAGCAATAAAATTCTGCCGAGCTTGTGTTGATTTTCTGAATCTGGTGAAAATTTTGATTTTATTTTTTTATTATTCACCAAGTCATTTAACTCCTTATAGTGGCAGGGCAAACCAGCAATATCCACCGGAATAATCACTTTGGTACGCTCAGTTATCGATGCTTCTATTTTATCAATATCAATTGTGAAATCTTCTTTTACGTCTACCATCACTGGAGTGGCACCGCATCTTATCACTGCTAAGGCTGTTGCACAATAGGTATAAGCAGGAACGATGACTTCATCTCCTTTTTTTACACCAAACCACTTTAATACAAGAATAGCTCCAGATGTCCAAGAATTTACACACAGTGTATTATCAACATCTGTGAATCTAGAAATCTCATCTTCAAAAGCCTTGACTTTGGGACCTGTGGTTATCCAACCTGACTTCATAGTGTCCACTACTTCATTGATTATGTCTTGATCAATGTAAGGCGGCGAAAACGGAATTTTCATATATTATTAAAATATTTTATAAATCTGTACATTTTTCTCCCTCGAAAACTCTCAAAAACTTCTAATACAACATATCCTGAATCTCTATAAAACCGCACAGCCTTTTCATTTTCATCATAATCTGTTGTTAAAGCAACGGGTAATAGATCAGGATTGTAATTATTAACCTCCGATTCAAAACCTTTTAAAAGCAACTTCCCATACCCTCTCTTATTTTTCTTGCTGGCTATACTGAGGAGTTCGGCAAATATAATACTATTTTTATCAGATTTAATAATTTTATAACCAACTCTTAAAAGTGAAGCGGGTTTGGCAAAAAGAAGTTTTATTCCAATGAGAAAGAAACTGAGAAAATTATTTTTAACAATTTTTTTGTAAAAACCCCTGTTATCTCTGGTTCCGGCCACAAATCCCTTTACCTCGCCCTCATCTTCCAACACGAGAAGAATGCCGGGTGATTTAAGGAACGCCTTATAAAAAATTCTCAGAAAAGAACTTCCTAAGGATGTTAAAAAAAAATTATGAAAACGGTTCATATGGATCTCCACGATCTCAATAATATCCGATGAGTTAGCTTTCCTAATGGTCATTTTGTGTTTTTAATGATATAAGTGTTTAGCCTTTCAGTCCCGGCTGCACGCGAAAATTTTTCAGCATACAAGTTTAAACTGTTTTTTCGTATTCTTACTACTATTTCCTGCGAATATTGAATCAGTTTTAATGCAGCTTCTTCAAAACCCGTATTATCTTCAGAATGAAACACTTCACCCAATTGAGCTTCTGTAACGAAAGCACGCGCTTCTCCTTCTATTCCGGCTAATAATGGCTTGCCGATTCCGATATAGGCCTGAAGTTTAGAAGGGATAATGCTTTCATAAATCGGATCTTTGATCAAATGTAAGAATAAAGCATCGGCTGCCTGCAGGTATTTACCGATTTCGTTTTCGGAAACCCTTCCGTGTAAAATCACATTTTTGTTATGACCTACTTTTTTTTTTAACAGTTTGAAATCCGTTCCGTCTCCAAAGAAATGAAAAAAAATTTGATGATTTTTTTCAGTGATGTTGTTAATTGCTGAACTCAATTTGGACAGACCTTGATGAACTCCGATATTTCCTGCATACACAATATGAAATCCATTATCTTCAAATTGATATGATGGAGTGATTATAGTAGGATGACTTTCTATCATTGACCAATTGTAGAGAGTCAGAATACGATCTGGCGAAATATTCTTAGAAGCAACGATTTTACGGAAACTCTCTGATACAGTGACAAATAAATCGAAAGTTTTATAATAAAAATGATTTAATAAAAAATCCAAGATATTAATCATCACCTTCGAGTTGATAAAACCCGAAACTCTTATATTTTCCGGAAAAACATCTTGAATATCCAAAAGGATTTTTGATTTGGGTTTAAAAACTTTAATCGCCCACGCACAAAAAATGACAAATGGAGATGACTGAAGAATGTAGTAGAAACTATTTCTTTTTCCGTATTTTAATACAGCCAGAGCCGAAAAAAAACCGAATATAAAATAATTCAGTGCTCGTTTCATACTGTTCAAACTGTGGTCAGCATACGTGAAGACGCGAACGACCTGAATTCCGTCCATGGTTTCTTCTGCAAAAAATTTATTTTTATAGCCGGCATAAATCTTCCCTTTCGGATAATTTGGAAAGCTCGTTATCACGACAGGATTCCATCCTTTCTCCCTAATATTTTTGATGAAATCAATATCTTTCAGATAAGGTTCCGGAGTAAAAAACTGTGCGATATAAAAAAAATTTCTGCTCATTGATTTTCGTTTCATTTCATACGATTCGAAGTTGCATGTTCTAAGAATAAATTTACTAGTTTTTCCACGTATTTATCAGCTGTGAAATTCTTTTTGTAAAAGGAAATAGCTTCTCTTGATTTCTTATGGTACTCATCGGAATCATTAATCATATTCCGGACAGCATCAGCAATTTGCACCGGTGATTTAGGCTCTACAAAGAAACCGTTATCTGGATTTACCATCGTGGGAATCAAACGATATTTTGTAACAATGGGAACACAGCCGTAAGCAAGAGCTTCGAGGACGGAAACAGGTTGTCCTTCGTTGATATAATAGCTTGGTAATAAAAAAAAATGATTTTCGGAAAACTGCCGTGCTTTTTCGTAACCGTATAATCCTTCTGTATAAGTTACTTTACCCTCCAGACGATTTGTCTTGATGAAATTAAAAAAACTTTTTTTTGCTTCTGTTGCAGATTTAAACATTTCATCTTCTCCATCTTCTAAAATTCTCCCGGCAAATACAGCAGTGACATTATGGTTATATTCATTCACTAAAATATTTATGGCTTCCAAAACATCCCAATATCCTTTACCTTCAATTAAATTACTAAGATAAAAAAGTTTTACCGGCTCTTCCTTTTTTATTTGCTTAGGAATCATTGCTGCCATGTCTATTTTCTCAGGAAGCCCGTTAGGAATTGAAATCACTTTGTTATGATAATTTGGAAGAAAGCTAAACTGTTGCTTAGTAAAATCCCCCTCTACAATGATACATTCTACTTTTCGGAAAGTATTCTTGATCATTTCTTGAACTTTCTGACTTTGAGAAGAATAAAACTTGCTATAATTCGCACCGAACTGATGCGCAATAACTTTCTTACCAAATAAATAAGCGACCCGGATAAAAATATAATCTCTCAGAAAACCAACCTTAGACTGTGCTGTATTGATATAAACAAGAGTTAGTTTACTTGTAGTCATCATAACCCAAATGAACTGGAAGATAAGCAGGAAATTATCAATGAGTTTCGTAAAATTAAATTTGCCTGAGACTCTTTTTTTATGAAAATCCGGATCAATAGACTTTCCGAAATCGACCACTTTAGTAGAAATTCCTTTTTCTTCGAGTTTATCCACAATCAACTGAAACATCATCGACTGTCCGTTAACTAAGGTATTGTTCTGTGTGGTGGCTCCCACCATTATCAATTCTTTCATTTAGTCAATCCTATTGATCCATTGCTCAACTTTCAGCAAGCCATCTGTCAGCTTCGTTGTCGGTTTCCATCCTGTTTCACGGTGTATCTTGTCAATGCTTAAAACATTATAAGCACAATCAAAATTTCTGGATAATTTTTCATTCAAGCTGATTGGCTTTTTTGCTATTCGGCTGATTTCATCAACGATTTCTTTTATACTCCGGGCTTCCCCACTTCCAACATTGTACTTTGTGACAGCTCCGGGATGCTTGATTTGAGTAATACATTTTAAAATTGCATCTGAAAGATCATCTACATATACAAAATCCCTGATAACTTTTCCGCCGTTGTAAAGATCTAATAGACCGTTTTCTTTCACAGCCCGGAATGCAAAACCAATTATACCCTGCGGCTTATTAAGATTCTGGTAGGGGCCGTAAACATTTGCCGGACGCAGGATATAACTTTCAAATCCCGAAATACGAGTCAAAAAATCAACATAATTTTCAGTGATTAATTTAGAAAGCCCGTATGTAGATATAGGATATTCAGAAGTTTCTTCAGGAATCGGAATACGTTGAGCCACATCTCCATACACAGTACCGCCCGACGAGAGATAAATGAATTTTTTCATCTGGATACTTCTCGAACTTTGTTCGAGAAAACGGATTACGGGTTGGGTATTAAGCATAAATTCTTCAGCCAAACTGGCGTTTGAACCAGGAACGGTAGCATTTACTAACCAAATAACGGTACTGCAATCCCGAAGAGCATCCAATAATTCATTCAGGATGTTTACATCAAGGGTAATCTGCTGATAATTTTCATCTTCAAAATTTCGAAAAAAACTGCTGCCAATAGCTTTTACTTTCATCCCGTGGGAAAGTAAAAATTCACTTAAATTAGTACCGATGAAGCCTCCTCCACCTACAATAGCAATTATGTTCATAGACAATTTCGGTTAAGTAGTTTATTTTGGTATTGCTTCTGCCAGATGTGGGTTATTCATTTATACGGGTTTTTTAAAAATATATAAATTATCAAGCAAACTATTGATTTCATGTAACGGCACAAATTAACAAAATATATTTTATACATTTATTGAATAATCGTTTTCCATGAGAATATTGCCTACTATTTTTGCTTTCCTTCTTTCATCTTTGCTTTTCAGCCAGAAAATGAATCTTACTGATTTTGCTCATTCCAAAACAGGGGATGACATTCTAAAAGCAGTTTCCATTATTAAAAGAGATTACTCTGCCAAAAAGAAACGAGTTGTACTGGAAATTCCACCAGGGATTTATACACTCACCCAACCTCTTGTTTTAGATAAATACATCAGCTTGGAAGGTGATGCATCAGGAGGAACAGTATTGCAGGTAAAAGTTCAGAATATGGAAGGTATAATTTTAGAAAATAATCGGAGCGAAACTGATATCAACAGTGGCTACAATACAATCCGTAATCTGACCATTACCGGACCTGATTTCGGGAAAAATCCATTCGAATGGAAAGACACCAGCAAAAACAATATCCGAAGTATCGGTATAAAAATTCAGGGATTAAGAAACCGGATTGAGAACTGTACCATAGATGGTTTTTCTATGGAGCGGCATTTTGGTGTCAGGAAGTTATTACAATTACATCAGCGATAATTTCATTAAAAATAACCGTATTGGAATTACTCTTGAAAACACCTCAACTAGTGCTTTCATTAGGGGAAACGAATTGCGGATGAACGGCGCTGGTTTGCTGATAGACCAAAGTTCCTACGCTAATTTTATCAGCAATAATATGATAGAAAATAATCTGGGGAATATGCTGAATGAGCCCAACTCTAAAGATTCTACTGTATCTGCAGGAAATGGATTGATCATCAAAAACTCAACAAACAATTTTGTACAGAATAATTACTTTGAACAACACTATAATAATATTGTGCTTCACAATGCTAAAAACAACTATATTTCTTCCAATTTTTTCGGTGTGACACAGTTGGAAAACAAAACGCAAAACATTTTGAACCTGTCTGGAAAAACATCTCATAATGTTATTCAAAATAATCAAACAATGGGAGCTACACCAAAAACGGATGCGTTACGGATTATCTTACAAAACAACAGTGATTTATCATCGAATGTAATTGACTTTGGGAAAGACAATAATGAAATATTAAAATCAAAATTCGTAGAAAAAACGATTAATGAATGATTCCTATTTCCCGAAAATTTCTTTTACTTTCTGTATTTCCAAAAGAAATTTATTCTTTCTTTCCATATCTCCAAATATCCTTGCAGCAAGTAATTTCAACTGATATTCTCTGAGGAAATTTTTAAGAAACTTTCGTTTGTTTACGGAATATTTATTAAGGTAATAATACAATGCATTCATTTCGCTTTCAAACGCTTTTTCAGAATAAGCTGTTCGATTTCCCACCAGATGATAATATATTTTCTCAGACTTGTATTTCACATGAAAGCCTCCTTTCTGTAATCTGTTGGTAATATCTGGCTCCTCATAATACATGAAAATATTTTCGTCAAACAAGCCAACTTCTTCGAAAGAACTTCGGCGAAGAAAAAGAAAAGCTCCAGCAAGATAATGTTGTTCCGAATTGAATGCTTCTATTCGGTTCATATACTTCATAATCCACCCACTCAATGGATTTTTAAACTCCGGTTTCTGGTAGAAGGAATAATTGGAACCCCCCATTTGCTTATAGCCCAGCAGCGCAAGTGTTATATTTTCTGAAAATTCGGAAAGCACATCGAAAAGTATAGAAGACCCAAAACGTACATCCGGATTCATGATACAAACAATATCCCCTGATGATGCCCGTATTCCAATATTATTGCCTTGTCCATACCCTAAGTTTGTATTATTATGAAGGTATTTTACAGATAGAATCTGATTCAATGAATGAGATTCTGTTATCTTTTTCATCTCTTCAGCGTTTATTCCGGAACTGTTATCTACTACCAGAACTTCCAAGAACTGAGGTTCAATATCTCTGTATTCCTCAATAGAAGAAAGACAGTCATGAATATACTGTTGGGAATTGTACGTGACTATGATTATGCTTACTCTTATTGCCTCCATAATTCTATTAAATAGCGTTCTCTCTGAGGGGTTTTGTGTTTATCAAATACTGATTCATACGGAAAGAATACTGAATAATATTTTGCATTGCCATAATTAGAAATAAACAATTTAATTAACAAAATCCCCGAGAACCCGACAATTACTCCGGAAAGTAAAATTTTGCGTTTAATAGCGTTTATATTTAACGTTTGATCATAAATGAAATCAACGACAAAAATTATCAATGGTATATAAATGTAATTTAATAAACGATCAAAACCAACCAAAACTTGTGACAAAATAGATAGTACTAAAAACGAGGATAATAACCAGTTATGCTCGTCCGAAGTTTTATTTTTAGCAAAATATAAGAGAAATGGGAGAAAAACCAATACTCTTAAAAAGTAAAAAAATACGATTCCTGAACCACTAAATTGAAATCCTAAATAAACGTTTCCTCTTTCAGACATTGCTTCAGTAAAAAACAAAGAACTTAGGACATCATAAAATACAGTTTTACCAATAATTAGTGGTATTGAAATGATGATTGAAAGAAAGACAAACTTACGTGTGAATTTAATCAATTTAAAAAAAGGTAGAAATATTAAAATGACTGCAGAAATATGAAAGAAAAAAGCAAGTAGAACAAACCCGTAATAATGGAACCATTTATTTTTTTTAAAAAAACCGTATGACAACAAAAAACAACAAATAGCCAAGATTTCTCTCTGAATCTCAAAGCCATAATATAAATAAAGTAAATTAATAAATAAGATAAATAAACAAGTAAAAGGCTTGGCAGAATATTTCCATAAAAACCAAAAAAGAACTGAATTGAATATAACTGAATGGACAAACTGATAAAAGTAATAATCTGGGTTGAAGGTTTTACAAACAGCTACCATCAAAATCCACAATGGCTGGTAATTCATTGAATTTTTGAATTCAATAAAGTACAGATAATTCTTAAGTGTGGGATATACAAAAAAATAATTCTCATAAAGTAGAGCATCTCCACCAACCCGATAACGCAGACCAGTCATAAGAGTGCAAATCACAAATAATAAAAAGTAATACGGCTTGAGGAATAATGCCTTATTTCTTATCTCATAATGAAATATTCCAAATAAACAGATAAAAAATATCAATAAGTAAATCATCGTCTTTTCATATAAGAAGATTAACAAAAGTCATTATGGGATGCCGAAAAAACAGCCAGATATTATTATAGAGATACATAATTTATTTTTTCGCCATAGCTATAATCCTGCTGAGTATGTTTCTATAAAACAGGAAATAGATCAGTCCATAAGAAACCAACGCCAACGTACTCCCACTAATAAGTTTCACTGCAACAGTTTCAACATCTTTAACCAAAAAATGTACGGCAACAAAGATAGCAAACGAAATCAAAAAGGGTGGTGAAACAATGGCTATCTGCTTTAAAAGTGATTTATTTAATACGGTTTGTGCAAAAAATGAAGTAATTAAAAATTGTAAAACCTGCTGTATTAAGATTCCGTAACCTATAGCTAAAATTCCATGTTTTACTGTTAACAAAAGTATAGCGAAACCTATAATTTTTGTGATGATTTCAATTTTAAGAAATAATGTTGTTTTATTTTTCACCTGAAAGAGCATCATATTATTCACAATCAATGGATAAAAAGCATATCCCATACACAACAAAGTAAAAACTGGCGCCATATCTGCCCATACTTCAGAAAACAAAAAAATGATAAGAGGCTGGGCAACGGCAGCCATAATAAAAAAAAGAGGAAAAAAAATTAGACAGCAGACAGTGGTATAAAATTGATTCAGTTGGAAAAGCTTGTCATTATCATTTTGATGTGAAGAGAAAAAAGGAAATAATACCCGCTGCAATACATTGGTAAGAACACTGGCTGGCATCTGAGTAAATTGGCTGGCTTTTGTATAAAGTCCTAAATCTGCAGTTCTGAGAACTCTACCAATTAGAATAGGATATGCATTGAAGTAAACAGCCTGAATAATAGCAGAGATCATTATTTTAGAACCAAAAGATAGTAGAGATTTCAAGGAGTTAAAGGAGAAAACCCAATCAGGAGTCCAACGATATCCTATCCACAAGAACAACGCGTTGAATAATGTCATTAATAAATTTTGATACACCAATGCCCATACTCCATAACCGTCAAAAGCCAACCATACCGCTACCCCACCTGAAAGAAACACAGAAAGAAGCGAGTATTTTGCTTGCAAACGAAAATCCATCGCTATACTAAGTTTCGCTTTATGAACCATAATCGAAGAATTGAAAATAATACTGAGTGAAATCACCCGGAGAATAGTTGCAAGATTTTCGATATTAAAAAAAGCTTCCACAGAAGGTGCTGCCAAGAATATCACCAAATAAATAATAGCAGCCGCAAGAATATTAAAATAAAAAACCGTAGAAAAATCTTTCTCAGTTCGATTCAGTTTCTGAATAAGTGCGTTGGAAAAACCCCCTTCGGTAAGGGTGAGGGAAAGGGTTACAAAAACCAAAACTATGGCAATGACACCATAATCCCTAGGCAACAATAAACGTGCAAGAATAAGCTCCAAAACCAGCTGGAGCGCAACGAATCCAAATTTATCCACTGCGCTCCAAAACAATCCTTTGGATATATCTTTGCTATTGTACGTCAAGGGATCAAATTATAGTGTACTTAAAAGGTCGCTTGCAATTTTTATTTATTTGTCAATTTTCCCCACCAACTTTTCTGCTCAGCATTATAACCATACCCATATTTGTTTCCATAGCCGAAATGGTCTTTAGAGACGTCATTCAGGATGAAGGCTGTGTTTTTAATCTTGCCGGATTCTATCTGCTTGTTCGCAAATTCAATCAGACTTTCTTCTGTGTATCCGGAACGGGTTACATAAAGGGTGGCGTCTGCCAGGTTGGAAATGATCAAAGTATCGGTTACCAACATCAGCGGAGCCGTATCTAAAATAATGTAATCATATCTCTTGCGAAGTTCCACCAATAGTTCTTCATAACGTCCATTTCCTAATAACTCCGTAGGATTCGGCGGAATGCTTCCGGAATAAATCACATCTAAATGCGGATTATAAATAGAGACATGGATAAGATCATCAATCTTTTTATCAGGAGAATATAAAAATTCTGTCAGTCCTTCCAAACCTTTTCTGGCTTGATTGTAACGCTGCAACTGCGGATTCCGGATATCTGAACCAATGATAATCACCTTTTTGCCGGGAGTAGCGAGAGTTAGCGATAGGTTTACCGAAACAAATGTTTTCCCTTCCCCTTTCACGGATGAACTCACAAAGATGACCTTGCCTTCCTTCTGTTTAGGTAGCATAAAATTCATATTGGTAATCAAAATCCTGAAGGCTTCGGCCATTGGAGTAAGATCGTTCATTCTTACCAGTTCGGTTTCGCCTTTGCCTAATCTCGGAATTTCCCCGAGAATTGGTTTCCCGTTGGTCAATTTTATCAGATCCTGTTTTGAAAGAATCTTGTCATTCAGAATTTCTTTTACGTAAATAAGTGAAAAAGGAATAATAAGCCCTATCAAAAAAGCTCCTCCCAATACCAAAGCTTTTTTCGGCGAAACTGGTTTTTCCGAAGCATAAGCAGCATCTATAACGCGGGCTTTTGGCGCTGTAATCGCCATAGCAATGGCAGCCTCTTCTCTTTTTTCGAGCAAAAGTAGATACAGGCTTTCTTTTATTTGCTGCTGTCGTTCGATACTGCGGAACATTTTCTCCTGTGACGGAATTCTTGAGATTTTAGAATCTGCTCTTCCCTGTTGAGTTTCAATCTGATTTCTGGTGGCCAACAACGCTGTTCGCCCTTTCATCAGATTTTCGATAATTAATGCTTTAGTAGAAATTAATTGTTTTGAAAGCTCCGCAATCAAAGGATTCTGCGGAGTTGCGTTTTCCATCAATTTTGCCCTTTCCAATACCATCTGGTTATATGCTGCAATCGCCGTGGAAGCACCGCCTGTATTGATGCCTATTCCTGTAGGAAGCGTCTGATCCACTCCTTGTCTTTGTATAAAACCGATAAGATCATTAATAAGCTGAATCTGGGTTTCAGTTTCCAGCAGTTTTGCAGCAGCACTGGCAGAAGTTCCTACATTTAACTGAGCTTCCGTTTCCAGATCGGCAATTCTATTTGTTATTTTGAACCGCTCTTTCTCACCTTCAACAACACCTAATTCTTCCGCAATAATGGCAATACGTTCGTCAATAAAATCTTTGGTTTTCTGAGATTCGGAATTCTTATCCGCAATAGCATCTTCATTATAGGCATCTATCAGCTTTTTCACCATCTCTTTCGCCTTCTTTACATTACTGTATTTCAAGATAATATCAATAACAGTAACATCTTTATTGGCCAAATCTATGGACATTTTCTTCTGATACTCCGTTACTCTTTCTTCCATAGGAGCATAAGCCAACAGCAACTGCCCATCTACCGGATATTTACGAGCATTATAATCTTTGTTTTTTAAGATCATAATATTGGCATAAGGCAGATTGATCAGTTTATTAAAAGTGGTCTTTATAGGATTTGTAAAACCATCGGATTGAAGAGTAATTTTATCTCCGGCAATGGTCAGCTCTACTGGTTCTATCGTTTCTTTATAGTCCTTTTCATTAATCACTTTTACAATCACCGGCGCACTTTCATTGTAACGTTCTGTGGTGAGGAGTCCCTCTTTTTCCAAAACGTGCACCTGCAAATTCAACCCTTCTACTACGGAATTCATGAGCTTTTTTGTTTTGAAAACCTCCACCTCGTTGTCGATACTATTCGTGGACATTCCACCCAATCCGGACAGGTCAGAAAGCATGCTTAGGTCAGAAGACATCCCTTTTTTGGCATCTTTAATCAGCACTTGGGATTTTATCTCATATTCCGGGGCGGTACTTTTGATATACAATACTGCCAATGCAAGCATCGCTAAAACGGTTAATACAAACCAATACCATTTTCTGAGGTAAGGTTTTATAACTTCATTCAGGTTAAGATCTTCCTGGGTATTCTGTGACGTAGATTGATTACTGCTCATCAAATAATTACTTGGATAAAACAACACCCAATACAGTAACGATAATTCCTGCCGCACCTATGTACAGCGGAGTATTGGGGTTCATACGTGATTCTTTTTGTTTGGATTCGTTGGCTGCCACTACAATAACATCGTTCTGTTTCAGCTGATAAAAATCTGAACTGATAATACCGGCATCCCGAAGGTCAAGCGTTTTTTTAACAACTTCATCATTCATTTTTCTCAATACCAGAACATTGTCTCTTTTTCCGTGAATAGTCAGATCTCCAGCGAGACCTAAAGCACTGAGAAGCGTTGCATTTCCATCAGGAACAACGAAAGTGCCGGGATTCCTCACTTCTCCCAAAACGGTTATTTTGTAATTTGCATGCCGAATATTAATCCCAGGATCTTTGATATAAGCAGTCAGGCTGTTTCTCAGTTCGTCCCGAAACATCTCAATCGTTTTGCCTTCCACGGACATTTTTCCGATATAAGGAAAATAAATATTACTTTCAGAATCCACAACATAAGTTGGCCCTGAAACAGTGGTTTGAGAGGCTGTAGGCAAATTAGAATTGGGAAGGCTATATTGCGCAGCGGTTCCGGAACTGTAATTTTGGTTGAATGGTTTTGCCACCTCCATATCGCGGGCTGTCACCATGATCACTAGCTGATCGCCGGGTTGAATAAAGTTTGTGGAATTTGCCAAAACCAGTTGCGTGGCTGTTTGTTCGATATTCTGCATGTAATTCAAGTCATTGGATGGCCGTGATTTACATGAAAACAGCACTAATACTAGACAGGCACTATAAAAAATATGTTTCATTTTCGATCTCAAAAAGAGCGTAAATATATTAATTTTTTATTTGTCCAATGTCTCATATACGGAATTATTGCTTTTGAATTCGGGAACTATAATTTTAAGCAAGGTGACTACTTCCAATTTATCCCTTCTTAAAGCGGCTTTTGTAATTCGGTTCACTAAGGTTTCTATATCACAGAATTCCATGTGTGGATCCTTGGAAATCATAATTTTCTCGTGCGGAGTCGGCAGCGTTTTAGCGCCATCACTCAGCAATTCTTCAAAAAGTTTTTCACCCGGCCGAAGGCCTGTATAAATAATTTTAATATCCACATCAGGTTCTAATCCTGAAAGTTTGATCATTCTTCTCGCCAGATCCAGGATTTTCACCGGCTCGCCCATATCGAACACGAAGATTTCTCCTCCTGATCCCATGGTGCCTGCCTGTAATACGAGCTCACAAGCTTCTGGAATAGTCATGAAAAACCGAACAATTTCCGGATGTGTAATGGTGATCGGGCCTCCTTTTTCAATCTGCTTTTTGAAATGAGGAATTACAGAACCGTTAGATCCCAATACGTTCCCGAAGCGGGTGGTGATGAATTTGGTGGTATTTCCTTCCACATCTTGTAATGCCTGAACCAGCAATTCGGCAGCTCTTTTTGAGGCACCCATCACATTGGTTGGATTCACGGCTTTATCGGTAGACACCATTACAAAACGGTTGACTTTATAAAGACTGGAAAGTGCTGCGATATTTTTTGTACCGAAAGTATTTACCAGAATTCCTTCGTGTGGATTTTCTTCCACCAGCGGAACATGTTTGTATGCCGCAGCATGATACACCATGGAGAATCTGTATTTCTTGAAAAGAGGTTCAATTCGGTGTCTGTTGGAAATGTCCGCCAAAACAAATTTAAATCTGATGTGCGGATACTTTTCTCTCATTTCCAGCTCCACTTCGTATAAAGGTGTTTCTGCTTGATCCAAAACCACAATTAGAGAAGGGTTAAATATGGCTACTTGCCTTACGATTTCGCTTCCAATTGAACCAGCACCGCCGGTCACCAACACTGCTTTGTCATAATGCCTTCTTTTTACTTCTTCATTTTCTATTTTTATCGGTTTTCGGTTCAGTAAGTCTTCAATTTGAAGATTCTTAATGGAACTGCGGATATCATCTCGGAGTTTTTGTACCGGAGGAGATTTAAAAACCTCGAGGTCTTTTTCCAGAAAAAGGTTCACCCAATGGTTCATTTCCTCTTTGGTCATCATTTCTTCTATAATAAGAATACCGTCTGCATCTAATTTATCTTTAGTATTGCTTTCCAGTTTTTTACGATTATAGATAGGTCTCCCTAAAAGTTTTGCACTCTTGGAATCAGTTCTTTGCGTTAAAAAACCGGCCACATGATAAGGCAATGATGGATTATCTAATAATGCTCTTGCAACGGCAATTGCCTGCTCATCTATTCCTAAAACCAGAATTCTTTTTTTGAGACTTGTTCTCCTGAGTTCTCTGGCAAAATGAAAAAATTCTTTCACAAAAAGCCGGAACATGAACAACAGCGTCACCGAAATAGTGAAATAAATAAATAGAAATGTGGGCAGAAATAATTTATTTCCCGTAATAACAAAAGTAATGATATTGAGAATTCCCAAGGTTATCCCTGTGAGAACATTGGCCAGCATAATCTTGAAAAGATCGATAAAGGTGGAATGCCGAATAATACCAGAATATGTTTTAAAAATATACATATATATGGTATTCACCACCAGAATTAGAAGATATTTAGTATAGTTTGGAACTGCTTCAGAGGAGTGAACATGCAATTTTTCCAGCAAATAGAATGAGCCGGAAACCGCTGTCATCAAGATCATGACATCAATAGCCAGCACCACCCATCTGGGCAGATAACGAACATCTGATAAGCTCACCATATTATCGCCGCTGTAAATCCTGTTTTTAAGATTTTGCATGTTCATAATTACTCAATACTATATTTTTTTCATTTATTAATAAAATTTCAGACGGGTCCTCTTTAATGTGTACATTCTCAAAAGAGATGTTACACACTAAACCATTACTTTTTTGAACGTATTGAGAATATTTTCCGCAATTCGGCTTCTATCATCGTCGGTGAGATTGGATCCTGAAGGCAGGCACAAGCCGTTATTGAAAATGGATTCGGCTATTTTGCCACCATAGTAGCGTTCTTTTTTGAATACCGGTTGCAAATGCATCGGTTTCCATATCGGTCGAGATTCGATATTTTCCTGATGCAAAGCTAATCTCAATTCTTCACGCGTCAAATAAGCTGATTGAGGATCAATGGTAATCACAGATAACCAGCGATTTGAAAAATAATCTCCGTTAGGTTCTTTCAGCACTGTTACACCGGGAATTTCCTGAAAAAGATCTTCATAAAAATCATGATTAGCTCTGCGTTGGGCTACCCTGTCATTAATAACTTCCATCTGGCCGCGCCCGATTCCTGCACATATATTGCTCATTCTATAGTTGTAACCCAAATTGGTATGCTCGTAATGAGGTGCGTCATCGCGCGCTTGTGTGGAAAGAAATACGGCTTTCTTTTTATACTCTTTTTTCTTAACAATCAAAGCACCCCCACCGGAAGTAGTGATAATTTTATTTCCATTGAAACTCAATATGGAAATGTCTCCGAAGGTCCCACATTTTTTTCCTTTAAAAGTACTGCCCAAAGCTTCGGCAGCATCTTCAATGATAGGAATTTCATATCTTTTGGAAATGGAACGGAGATCATTTATTTTATAAGGCATTCCATACAAATCGACAGCAATAATCGCTTTGGGTTTTTTTCCGGTTTTTAATCTTTTTTTAATCGCATCTTCTACTGCATTTGGGCAAAGATTCCATGTATCCCGCTCACTATCCACAAAAAGCGCATTGGCATTAAGGTATTTAATAGGATTTGCAGAAGCTGAAAACGTGAGCGACTGGCAGATCACTTCATCATGCGCATGTACATCCAACAGTACCAATGCAAGATGCAAAGCTCCGGTTCCTGAACTTAATGCGGCAACATGAGCACCATTCTGCAAAAAATCTTCCAGGTCCTGCTCAAAACCGTTGACATTTGGACCCAGTGGTGCTACCCAGTTTTCGTCGAATGCCTGTTGAATATATTTCATTTCACCTCCGCCCATATGTGGGGAAGAAAGCCAGATTTTTGTATCCATTATTGATCTTGTATTTTTTTCATTTCAAATTTCTAAATTCAATCGCACGAAAATATTCAGCTTTGTGCTGATAAAGGGTATTATATCCTATTAAACTAAAATTCTTTAGGAGCAGTCTGTACATTATACGGAGAAAAGTTATAAAAAGAAATCCGATTTTGGAAATCAGTGAAAAGCAAAACGCTTTTTTAAAAAGTTCGCACCAGTTCTCCTTGCCGGGCAAAAAGAATAAAATAAGAAATGTAAAATTCGACAGAATATTTTTAAACATTCTTATATTGTGAATTAATGAGTTATGAGTTTTAGGTTTTCGTTTTTCCCTGAAAAAGTGTACACTCTCTTTCAGTCTATTCGCAAATTTACGATTAATTTTCAAAGTTCAATAAAAATATGTTAATCATACCCTCTCATATTCTATTCACTAAGGTTTCCAATAAAAAAAGCAGCCTAAAGCTGCTCTGTTAAAATATCGTTTCAAATCTTATTTTTTGTTCCTCACATTGGCCAAAACATCAGGGAAATAAATGTCTGAAAGATGCTCAAATTCGTCTCCTCTCATGAACATAGAAGCGTCTACTTCTTCATAGGAAGATCTTCCTGCAGCAGCGATCAGTTCATTACAGGTGAGAAGGGTATTTTTATGAAAATGGTATACTCTTTCAGATTTATCTGTCACATCCAATCCTTTGATGAGCATCTTGTCCTGAGTAGCCACACCAGTAGGACAGGCATTGGTATTACATCTTAATGCCTGAATACAACCCAGCGCAAACATAAATCCACGGGCATTGTTACACATGTCTGCTCCCATAGCGATAGCTCTTAGAATATCCAGAGAAGTCAGTACTTTTCCGCTGGCAATGATGCGAACTTTCTCTCTCAGATTATAATTTTTCAAAGTATTATTCACAAAAATAAGTGCAGGTTCCAAAGGCATTCCCACTCCATCAGAAAATTCAGGTGGTGCAGCTCCTGTTCCGCCTTCGGCGCCGTCAACTGTAATAAAATCCGGGAAAATCTGAAGGACATTCATCTGTTCGCAAATATCTTCAAATTCCTTGGTATCACCAATACAAAGCTTAAAACCAACTGGTTTTCCCTGAGAAAGCTCTCTGAGTTGCTGAATGAATTTTAACAATCCTGCAGCGTCGGAAAACGCAGAATGGCCCGGGGGAGAAATAATCGTCATCCCTGGAGTTACGTGACGGATGCGGGCAATTTCCGGAGTGTTTTTAACTCCCGGCAATACACCACCGTGTCCTGGCTTTGCACCTTGTGAAAGTTTGATTTCAATCATTTTCACACTTTCTATTTTAGATTTCTCAGCAAAAAGTTCAGGAGAAAAGTTTCCTTTATCATCGCGACATCCAAAATATCCGGTTCCTATCTGCCAGCAAAGATCGCCTCCTTCCATGTGATAAGGAGAAATTCCTCCTTCACCGGTATTGTGGAAAAACTGTCCTTTTTTGGCTCCGCGGTTCAGAGAAATTTGTGCTCTGTCACTCAGCGAGCCGAAGCTCATCGCGGAAATATTAAACAAAGAAGCAACGTAAGGCTGGGAACATTGTTCATTTCCTACCAATACTTTCGGCAGATCTTCCATCGGAGTTTTGGCATAAATAGAATGCTTTATCCCTTCATATTTTCTGTGGTTCACTTCCAGTTGCGTTCCGAAAGCTACGGTATCACTCAAGTTTTTCGCCCTGCGATATGCAGCGGACCGCTGATGTCTGGGAAATGGTTTGCCATCTGTCTCTCTTTCTATAAAATATTGTTGCATTTCCGGAGAGATCCCTTCAAAAAAATATCGGAAATAGCCCAGAACCGGAAAATTTCTGAGAATAGCATGTTTGGTCTGTGCAGTATTATAAATCCCTACCAGATAAAGACAGGTAAGTAAAACCGGGATCCAGTAATAGGATTTTATGAGCAGTGCCACAATCCAAGTAGCAATAACCAATACAGTACCCCATTTGAAAAACATATCTCTCATGCTTGTGAATTTTTATGGCCAAAAATAATCATTAAAATCATATCTTTTATATTGTTAATCATCTAATATATATCTAAAACATTTATTGAAAACTTCTCAAAGCATTATAAAATATAAACTTCTTTTATGCAAAATTATAGTTTCTAAAATTTAATGAAATCTTTCCTTAGTTATTGAAAAAATCTATAATATTTGATCAAAAATTGCAGATTTTCTGAATAGGTTAATCATCTTAAAATTTCCATTTTCTTATCATACTCTTTCCAGAAAGCGATCAAAAGCAGGAATGACAAAAACAGAGCCGTCGTTTTCGATCTGCTGAAGTGAAACTACCTCAATCTGATTGATGGAATCTGCATCAAACGGCTTTTGAACACGGATATAATTTTCTGTAAAACCATACATTGCTCCCTCTTTATTTTCATGTTCCCAAAGCACCGGAAACCGTTTACCCAACTGGCTTTCATAAAATGCGGTCTTTTTCTTTTCCGAAAGAATCCTTAACATTTTATTTCTTTTCTTTCTTTCCTGAACAGGTACAGCTCCTTCCATGGCGGCGGCTTCTGTATTTTCCCTTTCTGAATAAGTGAAAACGTGCAGGTAAGAAATCGGAAGATTGTTCAGGAAATGATAAGTTTCGAGGAAAAGCTCCTGAGTTTCTCCGGGAAATCCAACAATAACATCCACGCCGATGGCAGCATCAGGCATTACTTTCCTTATTTTGGTAATTCTATCGGCGTAAAGTTGAGTGAGATATCTGCGCTTCATTTTTTTCAAAAGAACATCACTTCCTGACTGTAACGGGATATGAAAATGAGGAACAAAACGTTCGCTTTCCGCCACCAATTTGATGCTTTCGTCCTTCAGAAGATTGGGCTCAATCGAAGAAATGCGGATTCTCTCCACTCCTTCTACCTGATCCAGAGCCTTGATGAGATCTAGAAATGTATGGTCATGTTTCTTATTGCCGAATTCTCCTTTCCCGTAATCTCCGATGTTTACTCCGGTTAACACAATTTCTTTAATTCCTTTTTCCGCAATTTCCTGTGCATTTCGGACTACATTTTCAATGGTATCTGAACGTGAAATACCCCGCGCCAATGGAATGGTACAGTAAGTACATTTGTAATCGCAACCATCCTGAACTTTGAGAAAAGCACGGGTTCTGTCGCCTATGGAATAACTTCCGATGAAAAAATCTGCTTCTTCTATTTCGCAGGAATGCACAACGCCAAAATTTTCGGTTTTCTCCAGATCATCCAGATAACTCAGAATATTGAATTTTTCTTTTGCACCCAACACCATGTCAACACCTTCCATTTCTGCAATTTCTTCCGGTTTCAGTTGTGCGTAACATCCGATTATAATGACCAGTCCATCCGGGTTCGCTTTCAACGCTCTTCGGATATGAAACCTGCATTCTTTATCTGCGGCCTCAGTTACGGAACAGGTATTAATGATATATACGCTGGCTTTTTCCTCAAAGCTCACTTTTTCATAACCTGCATCAGTAAGTTGCCTGGCAATAGTGGAGGTTTCTGCAAAATTTAGCTTGCATCCGAGCGTGTGAAAAGCAGCTGTTTTCATTATTTCTTTTTGCATCGTTTTATAACTGCAAATTTAAGGAATAATTTCTACCTGAGGCGAAGAGACGATCACCAATAAAAAAAAGAAAACTGTACTCATATCGAGTCAGCTTTCCTTCAATTCAATCATTTGTGTTTTTTTGAATCTTAGATTGATGATGCCTTCAATGGTTGTTGGTTTTCACCCTCTTTCTTTAAGCGCAAATTTAATAGGAGAACCTGCTTTATCAAAACTATTATAAGGTAGTTTGACAGGTAGTTTTCAGTTTAAATCCTGACTATCCACCGGGTAGCCACCTTAAAATCTTGTTAATTACAGATTATTTTATCATAGCATTCTTCCGGGAGATTCCATGAACAGGAAGCCGCTTTTTCGTTCAGCCAGGCAATCCTGCGAAGTCCGGTATCAAAAATTCGGATACCTTTCAGATTAAATTCCGGGCTTTTATAAATGTGAAGACTCACTGTGATTCCTATATCATTATTAACAATGGAATGAATCCCGGGATAATTTTCCTGAAAAATCATATTTGCCGGAGCAGAGGTAGCACCGTTATATTCAATAAAATTAGAATTTTCCCGATAGCTGATTTCAGTCAAAAGCCCTTTCAGTACTTTTATTTTGCCCTTCCAATGATAATGATCGTGTATTGCAGTTGCATTATCTGGCCCCCAAATCCGTAAGAAAACAGTACATTCTTCATTGCTGAAAACCGGAATTCTGACGTGCGTATCTTTATCAAGACTGATTTTGTCAATTTCAAAAAGCGCATTATAGTCTTCATAATTGTAGCCGAACAGGTCAGCTATAACCTCATTGAATTCTTTTGGATGAATCGTGAGGTGTTCCAAAGTGCTCACAAGCGGCAAAGCAGCAATTTCGGTTTTCATATTGATAGTCTTTATTATACAATGTAAATTTACCAAGATAAAGCGCAAGTAAACCAGTTGACATGGTGACTTTTATCAGAAAAGCAATTTGATTTCAGATTTTATAAAGAGCAAAATCAAACTTTATATTCTTCTCTTATTTCAGAACCTTCCGCAAAGCATACCGGTGAAGCGTTTTCGGGCAACTCTTCTTCTTGTCTTGGTTTCTGAGAAAATTCCCCGAGTTTCGAAACCCTCTTTTTCTTCAACGAAAAAATATTTCTCAGCAAGTTTGTTAGGAAAAATGGAAACGAAATCTTCTTTTTAAATGGGAACTTCATATATTTTTTCATGAACTCTGATGTTTGTGAAATCAAAATTACACACTTTAAAATTACTTAAAAAATAGCACCACCATCCGTTTTTTATAAATTTAGATGAATATAATTCAGAAATAGAATACTTTTGAAAAAAACTTTTACGATGCAAAATGAACGGAAACTCTGTAGAAATTGTGGGCAACATTTACTTATAGATCAGAAATTCTGCCCCACGTGTGGACAAAAAGCGGATACCGAACGTATCGACTTTCATTTTCTCATCCATGAAATACAACATGGGATTTTCCATGTGGACAAAGGTATTTTATACAGCATCAAAATGCTATTCACGAAACCCGGCCACACCATTCGCGAATATCTGGAAGGAAGGAGAAAAAATCATTTTAAACCCGTGCTTTTTGTGGTTATTCTTGGAACCTTGTGCGGTTTGCTGAATCATTTTGTAATTGAAAATGGAGAAAGGGAGAAGTTTTTTGAAGAAGAAGACGACCCTCAATTAGCTGAAAATCCAGACTTTATCAATATGTCTGATTTTCTGGAAAATATTATAGGTTGGTTCGCCGATCATCTTGCTTTTCTTATCTTACTGATGATTCCTGCCGCTGCGTTGGGATTTTATTTAGGCTTCCGAAAATACAGATTATACTATGCAGAATGGTTGGTGGTTATGACTTTTCTTGCAGGACAGGCTTTGGTGGTTTATTTCTTCACTGAACTAATCGGACACTTTATGGATCGTGATCTCATGGGATTATTTCTGCTGATTGCGATGAGCTTAAATATTTGGACTTTTCTTCAGTTTTTCAAAGGGAAAAGTAAGAAAATTATAATAATAAGAACACTGTGGTCTAACTTTCTGTCCTTTACATTTACTTTTTTCTATGTGATGTTTTTATCTTTAACGCTTCTTCTAGTAGCAATTGTGATGTATGCCAGCGATGAAACATTAGAACAAATGAGTTCGGATGATCTGGAAATTAATATCAATCCGCCAATAAAAAAGGATTCAGCTGCAGCTGCTCCCCAGAACTTAAATCCGTAAACCTGCTGCCATTTTAAGAAATTTTATATCTTTGAAAACTTACCTTAGAATACATGAAAAAAATTGTTTTATCCTTATTACTTTTTACTACTTTTCAATTTACATTAGCACAGCAAATCACGCTCGATAAGATATATTCAGGATATTACCGTGGCAAAGGAATTTCAGGAATAAATTCCATGAAAAACGGCGAACACTACACTGTAATTGAACGGGATGGAATCGCTAAATTCTCCTATCAAACCGGACAGAAATCAGGAATAATAGCGGAAGGAAACTACGAAAGCTATGAATTTTCCGAAGATGAAAATAAAATCCTGTTGCTGAAAGAAAGTCAGCCAATTTATCGACATTCTTTTCTGGGAAAATTTGAAATTAAAGATTTAAAATCACAAAAAACCATTTCGCTGAATAATGGAAACCCTGTTCAGGAACCGAGATTTTCGCCCGATGCGGAAAAAGTGGCTTTTATTTCTGACAACAATCTGTATTATCAGGATTTGAATAATGGAAAAATTACTCAAATTACTCACGACGGAAAAAAAAATCATATCCTGAACGGATTGGCGGATTGGGTATATGAGGAAGAATTTGGCCATGCGCGAATGTATGAATGGACTAAAAATTCAGACGCTATAGTTTTTGTGAAGTTCGATGAAAGCGAAGTAAAAGAAGTCTACATTCCGATTTACGGCGATTTGCTTTATCCGGCGGAAATGCGTTTCAAATATCCGAAAGCAGGCGAAGAAAACGCTAAGGTTTCTGCGCATTTTTACCGCTTAAATACTGGAAATATTTTACCTTTGGATCTGTCGGGTTTTAAAAATTATTACATCCCTAATGTCATTCAGACGGCAAAAGCAGATGAAATGATTTTGATTACTTCAGAGAGAATTCAAAATGCTTCGGATGTTCTGAAAGTAAATACCAAAACAGGATCTGTCACAAAACTCTTCACCGAAACCGACGAAAGATGGGTAGATACGGATAATGTCACGATGGAATTTCTTAAAGACAATTCTTTTCTTTGGGCCAGCGAAAGAGACGGTCATCGCCATCTTTACTGGTATAATGCTGACGGCAAACTGAAAAAGCAAATCACCAAAGGAAACTGGGAAGTAACCGATTATTATGGTTACAATCCGGCCAGCAACGAGATTTTTGTTCAGACAAACCAAACCGGAAGTATTCATAAAGTGATTTCCAAAGTAAATATCTCTAACGGGAAATCTTCTATTGTTTCACAGCGTGAAGGCAACAATTCGGCTAATTTCAGCGGGAATTTTCATTATTTTATTGAAACCTCATCCAACGCTTCCCAGCCTCATACTTTTACGCTGAAAGACAACCAAGGGAAAACCGTGAGACCATTGCAAAACAACAGTGAAATGCTGGATAAATTAAAATCTGACGGCTGGGTTGCCAGAGAATTTATCACGATTCCCAACGAAGCTGGCGATCAAATGAATGCCTGGATCATGAAACCAAAAAATTTCGATCCGAATAAAAAGTATCCATTATTTATGTACCAATATTCCGGGCCCGGATCTCAACAAGTAACCAATTCATGGGACGGAGGCAATGGATTGTGGTTCAGTCATCTTGTTCAGCAGGGATACATTGTAGCTTGTGTTGACGGACGAGGAACAGGCGGAAAAGGAACAAAATTCAAGAAAGTAACCTATATGCAACTGGGAAAATATGAGATCGAAGACCAGATTACTGCCGCCAAATGGTTTGGGAAACAATCCTATGTTGATGCTTCCAGAATTGGAATTTTCGGCTGGAGTTACGGTGGTTATATGGCCGGACTGGCGCTGACCAAAGGTGCAGATGTTTTCAAAACCGGAATTGCTGTGGCTCCCGTTACCAACTGGAGGTATTACGACACCATTTATACCGAAAGATTTATGCGCACTCCGCAGGAAAATCCTTCAGGATATGATGACAATTCTCCCATTCATTTTGCAAAACTGATGAAAGGAAATTTCCTCATGGTTCATGGTACTGCCGATGACAACGTGCATTATCAAAATGCGGCCACCTTTGCAGAAGCACTTATTCAAAACAAAAAGAAATTCCAGTTTATGACTTATCCTGACAAAAACCACGGCATCTACGGTGGAAATACACGGCCACAACTCTATCAAATGATGACAGACTATATTCTTGAAAAGCTGTAAACTATTTAATTTATAAAAATTTAAAACTGATATATGGAAAAAACAAACAACAAACACCCGAAAGGGCTTCCATTTCTTTTTTTCACAGAAATGTGGGAACGATTCGGATATTACCTGATGCTCGGAATTTTTGTGCTGTATATGATTGATCCGAAAGATACTGGTGGATTAGCTTTTTTGGATAAAAACGCTTACGATATTTTCGGAACTTTCATCGCCCTTACCTATCTTACGCCATTTTTAGGAGGTTTTCTTGCCGACAGGGTTTTGGGCTATGTAAAAGCCATCTACATAGGCGGAATTCTGATGGCAGCAGGTTACATTGGTTTGGGTCTTTTTCAGGAAATTCCACTTTTTTATGCATCAATGGGCCTCATTATTTTGGGGAACGGTTTTTTCAAACCAAGTATTTCTACGCTTTTGGGAAACCTGTACACCGAAGAACCTTATAGAGCCAATAAAGATGCTGGTTATAACATTTTCTATATGGGAATCAATATCGGTGCGCTGATTTGTAATTTTGTTGCAGCTTATATGCGAAACAAATATGGTTGGGGACCTGCGTTCATCACCGCCGGTGGAGGAATGCTGTTTGGGCTTTTGGTTTTCACTATGGGAATGAAGCACATCCGTTCAGGAAACATTATCAAACCGGTTCAGGAAGGTGATACCAAGATTTCTGATGTATTGATCAAGGTGTTCTTGCCAGCAATCATTGCGGGGATCATTGGTTGGGTAATTCCGGGTGATATTTTTGGCAGCGACTCTACTGATGCCTTTATTTTCGCTTGTATTCCGGTGATCTACTTCTATGTAATGCTGTATGTAAAAGCCAATGCCGAAGACAAACGTCCCATTGGTGCTTTGCTCGCAATTTTTGCGGTTAGTTTGATGTTCTGGGCAGTGTTCAAACAAAACGGAACTGCATTAACCAACTGGGCGAAGTATTATACCGATCGGGAAATTCCTGCAAGTATTGTGAAACCATTGCAGTCTGTTTATATGATTGATGGGGAACAAGACGAAACGGGAAAACGCGGACAGCTTGGGTTGAGTTACAAAGATCAGGAAGTCCCGGTGTATGATGAGCAATTCCGCGCACAGAAGGACGATCAAGGTGAGGCCCTGAAAGAAACAGGAAAACATATTTATTTCAGGAACCTGAACAGCGAGCAGAAAGAAAAACTCGATGCTAATCCAGATCAGCCCGTTTATCTTTATAATACAGAACTGCTGCAATCAGTAAACCCATTTTGGGTAATTGCGTTAACACCGGTTGTCGTCGGATTTTTCATGTTCCTTCGGAGACGAGGAAAAGAACCAACTACTCCGTCGAAAATCGTACTTGGGTTATTCATTTCGGCACTTTCATGTTTAGTAATGGTAGCCGCCATTTATGCCAGCGGAGGCAGTTTGGATAAAGTATCATCGTGGTGGCTTATTGCTGCGTATGGAGTTATCACCGTGGGTGAACTATGCCTTTCTCCGATGGGATTGTCTTTGGTTTCCAAACTTTCTCCTCCGAGAATTACGGCATTGATGATGGGAGGATTTTTCCTTTCCACGTCTATTGGAAATAAACTGTCTGGTGTACTTGCCAGCTTGTGGTACGGCTATGAGGACAAAGCCAATTTCTTCTGGGTAAATTTCGGATTATTATTATTGGCCACACTTTTAGGGCTTTCTATTTTGAAACAGCTCAATAAAGTAATGAAAGAAAAAGGAGTCAACTAATATTTAATTTTTATTCAATACGATAATCGCAGCCTCAGGTTGCGATTTTTTCTTGTAGTAAATCTTGTCCGATTACCAAAAAAAAGTATATTTGTGGGTCTTAACAATAATTAACATTCAATATGGATACAGCAAAGCCAACACAAGGGCATCCAAAGGGACTTTACTCTCTGTTTTTTACAGAAATGTGGGAACGTTTTTCCTACTATGGAATGCGGGCATTACTAACAATCTTCCTAACGGCGGAATTAGCTACCGGAGGGTTTGGACTTGACCGTTCAGAATCTTTGTCAATTTATGGAGTTTTCACTGCGCTGGTATATCTTACCCCAATTCTGGGAGGATGGTTTGCTGATAAAATTTTAGGCCAGCGAAAATCCATTCTTATCGGAGGTTTGGTAATGGCTATCGGTCAGTTTATGTTGGCAGCCAGTGCTTTTGTAGATTTAATGGGCGATCTGGAAACCAGAAAAAACTTTTTCTACTTAGGGTTAGGAGTATTAATTCTGGGGAATGGTTTTTTTAAGCCTAATATTTCCACCATAGTTGGCGATTTGTATGATAACGATGATCCTCGAAAAGACGGTGCCTTCACCATTTTTTATATGGGTATTAATATCGGTGCTTTTCTTTCTCCTTTTGTAGCCGGAACTTTAGGTGAGAAAGTAGGCTGGCCTTATGGCTATCTTGCTGCAGGTATCGGAATGCTGATTGGTGTTTTGTGGTTCTACGGAAAAAGAAATACGCTGGAAGATATAGGCCTTCCTCCCGGATATAAAGAAAAAGGAATAACGAAACTTTTGCCAAAAGACTGGAGAGACGTAGTCGTTTATACGATTGCCAATGTAGCTTTTGTATTTCTGGTCATGTTTATTTGGAACAATACTTCCGACCTATTCCACACCATTATGGTTTGGGTTCTGGGTATCGCAGGAGCAGGATTCATAGGCCTATCCATCTTCAAAGGAACCACAGGTTCTACAGAATGGACGCGTGTTTTCGTTATTTTAATTCTTGCTTTTTTCAATATCGTCTTTTGGGCAGGATTTGAACAGGCAGGTGGGACATTTAATCTTTTCGCACAGGAAAATACGGACAGAAATGTAAGTGGTTTTGAAATTCCTACCACATGGTTTCAGAATATCAACCCGATTGCAATTGTAACATTGGCTCCTTTATTCTCTATTTTGTGGATCAAACTGGCAGCCAAAAGACTTAATCCAAGAACTCCGGTGAAATTTGCGATGGCGATGTTCATAGGTGCGGTGGCATTTTTCATCATGACTCAGGCTCAAGACAGTGCAGACGCAGGAAATCTGGTAAGCCCAATGTGGCTGGTAGTGGTATATGTACTATTAACCATTGGTGAGTTAATGCTTTCGCCAATCGGATTATCAATGGTTACAAAACTTTCTCCGGGAAAAATCACTTCTATTATGATGGGAGTCTGGATGGCCAGTTTTGCCTTAGGAAATTATCTGGCAGCTACATTAGAGCAAATTCTAACGACTTATGACTTTGACCTCTACCCCTTCATCACCTATTTAATGTTAGGATCAGGAGTTAGCTTATTACTACTTTCTCCCCTATTGAATAAATTTATGAAAGGAATTCATTAATCCCGTTTCCAACCTAAATAATTTAAGACCATCGTTTATTCGGTGGTTTTTTTATACTTTCGTTCAGTAAAACCGAGAAAATGGCACAAACTTTAGAACAAATCCAGAATTTTAAAGGGAAATATCCGAAACAAATCTGGCCGCTTTTCTTCTCCGAAATGTGGGAACGCTTCTGTTTCTACGGAATGCGCGGAATGCTGGTTTTTTTCATGATTTCGCAACTCAATTTAGAGGAAGAACAGGCCAATTTACAATATGGTGCCACACAAGCTTTTGTATATGCATTCACTTTTGTGGGCGGCCTATTTGCTGATAAAATCCTTGGTTTCAGGAAATCCCTTTTCTGGGGCGGATTGTTAATGATTGTCGGAAGTTTAATTCTTGCAACGGACCCTCATCGTTTCTTCTTTCTGGGAATTGCATTCACCGTAGTAGGAACAGGCTTTTTTAAACCGAATATTTCTTCCATGGTTGGCCAACTCTACAAACCCAATGACTCGAGAGCAGATGCTGGTTTTTCGCTTTTTTATGCCGGAATTAATTTAGGCGCATTATTGGGAGGATATTTATGCATCGCCATCGGAAAAGGAGAACTTTTCGGCGAAATAATTCCCGCAGGAATCCGTTGGAATGTCGCTTTTGGTTTGGCGGCGATCGTTATGGTGATCAGTTTAATCAATTTTATATTCACCCAGAAAACGCTCGGAACAATTGGCCTTCAGCCAGGACATCCGCTTTCCGATATCAAATCCGCCATCATTCCGAAATGGAAAGAATATGGTGTTTATGTGCTTTCGCTCATTTTCGTTCCGCTAATCATGATCATGGTTGCAAAAACAGAATATACCGATTATTTCATGTACACCATCGGGCCGCTAACGCTAATTTATCTGTTTTATGAAATGTCAAAAGTGACTTCCGAACAACGCAAAAAACTTTGGGCAGCGTTAATTTTTATTTTGTTTTCTATCCTGTTTTGGGGCATTTATGAACAGAGCGGAGGATCACTCAGTATTTTCGCGGCAAAAAACCTCAACAAAGATTTGTTAGGCCTTGATCCAAATGGTATTAATAATTCCGGAGGTGCATTTTTCATCATTTTTCTAGCACCATTGTTAGGTTTATTATGGATCTGGCTGAGCAAGAGAAAACTCGAACCCAACACCATTATTAAATTCGGGTTAGGTTTCGTCTTTCTCGGTTTGGGTTATTACACTTTATTTGCTACTAAATTTTTTGCCAATGCCGAAGGAATCACTTCTCTGCGGTTTTTCACCATTGCTTTACTCGTCATTACTTTCGGGGAATTATGCCTTTCTCCCATCGGTTTATCCATTATGACAAAACTTTCCACTAAAAACCTTCAGGGAATGATGATGGGATTGTGGTTTTTGGCTTCTGCTTACGGACAGTATGTCGCAGGACTTATCGGTGCCAATATGGCGACTACAAAGTCGGGAACATCCAATCTGGAAGCACTCATCAGCTATGCGGAAGGTTATAAACAACTTGCCATTTATGCCATCGTTGCGGGAATAATATTAATGCTCATCTCACCCTTAGTGAAAAAACTGATGCAGGACGTTCGTTAAACCTTTAACTTTACTGCAAAATAAGCATCCAAATCATAATGAAAAAATTACTCGTTCTCTTTTCTCTTTTTTATA
Organism: Chryseobacterium lacus; assembly: GCF_003336205.1. Classification (GTDB taxonomy): domain Bacteria; phylum Bacteroidota; class Bacteroidia; order Flavobacteriales; family Weeksellaceae; genus Chryseobacterium_A; species Chryseobacterium_A lacus. The sequence goes on along the minus strand of NZ_QPIE01000004.1, from coordinate 68,839 downwards.
TTACCTCGGGATATGCACAACTAAAATGGTACACGCTGGAAGAAGCTGTGGAAGCTCAGAAAATTCAGCCTAAAAAAATTCTTATTGATTTCTATGCCGATTGGTGTGGCCCGTGTAAAATTATGGAGAAAAAAACCTACAACCATCCCGTAATTGCCAAATATCTGAATGAAAACTACTACGCCGTAAAATTTGATGCTGAAGGCAAAAAACCAATCACGCTCTATGGAAGAACTTTTGAAAATTCAGATGCTGCAAACCGGAAAAATAGAAATCCTTTGCATGACTTCACGAAATTCATGAACGTGAACGCCGTTCCCAGCATCATATTTTTGGATGAAAACACCAATCCTATTACGTTGCTTCAAGGAGCACTTACGGCGAAGGAACTGGAACCTTACCTTCCTTTTTTTGCTGAAAATGAACATCTGAAAATTAAAACCCGGGAAGAATGGGAAAATTATCAGAAGAAATTCCGATCAAATATTAAGGATTAATTTCTAGGGCTTCCAGTTTTTTGGAAGTCTTTTTTATTTTCACGAAATTCGAATAAAATTTCAACCTACATTGACTATTGAAACTCCCATAGAATTTCTGAAAAGCATCGGGCCGGAACGCGCAAAGCTGATCAAGGCGGTATTCGGGATTGCGACAGTAGAAGATTTTCTGAACTTTTTTCCGATTCGCTATCTGGACAAAAGCAAAACGTATCAAATAAAAGACCTGAAAGAAAACATGCCCGACATTCAGTTGAAAGGTAAAATAACCCACTTTCAGGAAACCGGAACCGGTCGCGGCAAAAGACTTACAGCCAAATTTCAGGACGAAACGGGAGTCATAGAACTCATCTGGTTTCAATATTCACAATGGATGAAGGAACAGCTTCCCGTGAATCGTGAACTGTATATTTTCGGGAAAGTGAATTTGTTTAATAATCAGTTTTCGTTGCCGCATCCGGAAATTGAAATTGAAGAAAAAAAAGAAAAAGAAGAACGGTTGAAACCCATTTATCCCGGTTCCGAAAAACTGACAAAAAGAGGCCTCAATCAGAAATTCTTCAGTTCAGTACTGAGAAATATCTGTCTGGAAATCCCGAATCTTCTTCATGAAAACCTTCCTGACGACTTAAGGAAATCTTTGAAACTGATGTCCCGTCGCAGCGCTTACCTCAATATTCATTTTCCCAAAAACCTCAAACATTTGCAGCATGCTGACCGAAGATTAAAGTTTGAAGAAGCTTTTTTCTTTCAACTGGGATATGGATTGAAAAAACAACACCATCAGTCTCACAATGTTGGAAATCCTTTTCCGATAGTGGGTGAATATTTCAATAATTTTTACGAAAATCACCTTCCTTTTGAGCTTACCAATGCGCAAAAAAGGGTTTTAAAAGAAATCAGAAATGACATGAAACGGCCTGTTCAAATGAACCGGCTGTTGCAGGGCGATGTGGGTTCAGGAAAAACCATGGTCGCACTTCTTTCCATGTTGATTGCGATGGATAACGGCTTTCAGGCCTGTATTATGGCACCTACCGAAATTCTTGCGCAACAGCATTATCATGGAATTTCCAAACTTCTTGAAAACACGGATATTCAGGTAAAACTGTTGACGGGTTCGACTAAAACTTCTGAAAGAAAAACCATTCATGAAGGCCTGATGAGCGGAGAATTATCTTTGTTGATCGGCACTCATGCTATTGTGGAAGAAACCGTTCAGTTTAAAAATCTGGGACTTGCCATTATTGATGAACAGCATCGTTTCGGTGTTGCGCAACGTGCCAGATTATGGATAAAAAATAAAATTCCGCCTCATGTTTTAATTATGACGGCAACGCCCATTCCCAGAACTTTGGCCATGAGTTTTTATTCAGATCTGGATGTTTCTGTAATCGATGAATTACCTGTCGGAAGAAAAGCCATCATCACGGCACACCGCAGAGAAAAAGACCGGATTTTTGTTTATAACTTCTGTCGGGACGAAATAAAAAAAGGAAGACAGATTTACTTCGTTTATCCGCTGATTGAAGAAAGTGAAACGCTGGATTATAAAAATCTTACGGAAGGATTCGCTCATATTTCTCAATATTTCAGCGGAAATACCGTCAGTATGCTTCACGGAAAAATGTTACCCGCAGAAAAAGAAATAGCCATGCAGCAATTTGCTTCCGGAGCAGTTGATATTTTAGTGGCAACTACAGTAATAGAAGTCGGCGTCAATGTTCCGAATGCTTCGGTAATGATTATTGAAAGCGCCGAACGTTTCGGGCTTTCGCAACTTCATCAGCTTCGGGGAAGAGTGGGTCGCGGTGCGGAACAGAGTTATTGTATTCTGATGACTTCCGACAAACTGACGAATGAAGCACGGAAAAGAATCAAAACCATGTGTGAAACCAACGACGGATTTAAAATTTCTGAAGTGGATATGGAATTGCGCGGACCCGGAGATATTCTGGGAACACAACAGAGTGGCGTGGTGGATTTCAAAAGACTGGATCTTCTGCAGGACAGTGAAATCATCAAAGTTTCCAAAGAAATCGTAGAAAAAATACTGTCGAAAGATCCTTTCCTGAACCATCCCGACCATGAAATGATGAAAAACTATTACACCAAAAACTACAAAGGAAAAAATAAATGGGGAAAGATCTCGTAAAAGAGCCTTTCCTATTCAAAGAGAAGCAATGAGCTCTCAACAAATGGGACATTGGGGAACGAAAAAAGCCGCTTAGCAAAATGCAAAACGGCTCATTAAATTCATTTTGAATTAGTCTCTGCTTCTTCCTCCTCTTGCAACCAGTGCGATAATCAGAATAAAAACCAAAGCGCCAATAACCCAAACCAACGGATTGGACATCCAATCACCGTCCATGCTGCCAGGCTTGTCAATATCTACATCAACGTCCAAATCAGGAGTAGTGTCTTGTGCAAAAGTCAGCACCGACAGAAAAAGAGAGTACAACGCTAACTGTGTCTTTGAAATTAAATTAAAATTTTTCATAATATTATGTATTGGTGTTATCGAATATGGTCCCGAATCAGTTTTAATAGAAGGATAATTACAGCCAAAAGAAATGTAAAATGGAAAAAACCGCCTACATCATACACTATATAACCAACAACCCAAATGATAAATAGTACTGTCGCTAAAATGTAGAAGATATTATATTTCATCATTCATGCTCTTTCCATTGCAATATTTATTGCTTATATATTTCATTTACTTTGTGTCCTATGTCATTTAAAATACTATTAAATAACGATACAAATATCAAAAACCATCGCTTCTGAGCTATTACAACATTCAGATGATTTATTTCAAAATTTGCCAGAAATGCTGTATTAGTCAGGAAAAAGCCTTAGTTTCTTCAGGAAAATAAATGGTGAAAACGGAACCTTCGCCCGGAATTCCTTTTGCACAGATGTAGCCTTTGTGGTTTTCTACAATCTTTTTGCAAATGGCAAGCCCGATTCCTGTTCCTTCAAACTCGCCTTTTCCATGCAGCCTGTGGAAAAGCTGGAAGATTTTATCAGCATATTCCTGTTCGAATCCGATACCGTTATCGGAAAAAGTAATTTTATAATAAGTACCTGGAACTGCTTTGGAAAGGAGTTTTTCAGTAGCCGATTTTACCTTTTCGGAATCTATTTTAATGTAAGGCTTAACGCCTTCTTTGCTGTATTTCAGAGAATTAGAAATTAAATTGGTGAACAACTGTTGAACTTGGAAAGGAACGACTTTCAAAACAGGCAAGTTACTGATTTCCAACTGTGCACGTTTTTCCTCTATAGGGTGATAGATTTCTTCCAAAGCATTATTCATCAGTAAATTCAGGTCACAGACTTCATAGCTTTGCTCTGCTCTCGTTGTTCGGGAGAACTGTAAAAGATCATTAATAAGCGTCCTCATTCTGCCCGATGAAAGTTGTATGCGTTCCAGATATTGTTTCCCAGAATCAGAAAGTTTATCATAATCCTTATCTGTAAGGCGCGAAATGAAGGTTTCAATTTTACGCAACGGTTCCTGAAGGTCGTGGCTCGCTACATAATTGAAAGCCTGAAGTTCCTTGTTGTTGGCTTCCAGAATTCTATTTTTTTCTCTAATGCTGAGTTTATCCAGAATTTCATCCGTCGCATCCTGAGCAATGAAAAGGTAATAATCTCCTACTTCTTTATCGCGAATTATCTTGCTGCTGACATCAATATACCGGAGCTTTCGGTCATTTTTTCTGATAATTCTAAAAGCGAACGACGTAATTTCTTTCTGAATAAAAACAGAAGAAATTTTCATTTTCACCATTTTCAGATCATTGGGATGAATATCTTCTTCGAAGGATTTTAAGAACTGCTCTTCATCGGACAACTCATGCCCGAAAAGCCGGAATAAATTGTCGGATAATATAAACCGATCTTCATCAATAAGATATTGGCAAGTCCCGAAGAATCCGATTTTTTCTGCTTCTTCAAAGGTTTCATTCGCAATACTCAGGGTTTTATTCCGCTCTCTCAGCATCCAGTTCGTGCCTTCCAACTTCAGTTGGCTTTCCACTTCACTGGTGATATCCGTGGTGATTCCGAGTAGAATTCGCTCTCCGGACGGCGACAACACTGATTCGCCAACCATCTGAAAATGCCGTAATTCGCCGTCTTTTGTAATAATACGATACCGAAATGGGATCATACTTCCCGTTTCTATCATAATTTGATATTTCGCGTCTACCCTTTTGCGGTCTTCGGGATGGATATGCTGAAAGAATTTTTCATGATCTGCCTGAAAAGCCTGTGGTTCGTATCCCAAAAGGCGATATTGATTATCCGAAAAATAATATTCCTTCGTTGTATAATCGTAAATCCAGATGCCGTAACCCCCTACTTTTTCTGCCAGTTGGGAAGTGTCTAAGGCAAGTTTAAGTTCATCGTTATTCCTTTTTTGGGTTTTCACATCTTTATTCATTTTATAAAAAGCGAAAACCAGCATTCCCAGAGAAAAAAGAGAAATAATAAAAAGATAGAATGGTGTGGATTTTTGAATATCGATCAGGGTATCTTTTCTTTGATTCAGAAGAATTTCTTCCTCTTCCAGCATCTCCCCTATTTTATCCTGAATGCTTGCCATCACATTTTTCCCTGCCAAAAGCGATTCCTTCATGGTTTCCATATCTTCCTCCCGGGATAATGAAGAAAGTGTTTTATTGACAATATTGTACTTGTAGCGGATCATCATATCCAGTGTTTGCAGATTTTCCTGCTGCACCGGATAATTTATAAAATTCTGCTTCAGCGAGTTTTCCAGAGCAGTAATTTCGATCATTTTTTCGTTAATGATTTTTCGGGCTTCTTCGTGATTTGCTCTCAGGATTACGTTTCTCCTTTCGGTTTCAATATCTTTAAGATCCGAAAAAATATGTTGCAATTTAGCTGAAATCTCATAGGATTGCTGCATCCACTCCACGGATTCTGTTTGCTTCTCCAAATGCTTGTAAGCCAATACCATGAGGAAGAACAGAAGTGCAGCCGCCACGACGAAAATAGCGGCGAGTAAAAAAGATGATTTGTCGAAAAGGATTTTTTTCATCCTTACATTCGGAGCAGGAAGTTGTCCTTATTCAGCCCGGAAGTCTGATATTGCCAATTGATGGTTACCACATCAGACAGGACTTTTTTTAATGTATTAAAATCGTTTGGTTTTTTAATATAAATATTAGCACCGTTCACGAAAGTTTCTTCAATATGTTCTTCGGAAGAAGAAGTAGAATATATAGCGATGGCGATATTTCCGAATCTGGGATTGGATTTGATTTCATGCAGGCATTCTATTCCGTTTTTCTTCGGCATATTCAGGTCCAGAAAAAGGATTTCGGGAAGTATGGAATCCTCGCTATTCAGATAGTCCATTAGTTCAGCGCCGTCGTTGTAGGTCTTCACTTTGGTGTTGATTTTCAGTTCCTCAAAAGCATCGGTGAAGAAAAGCCTGTCGTCCTCGTCATCATCAGCCAGGATGATATGCATATATTCTTTATTCATTATACATTATTATTTTTTATTTGCTATTTCTCTCCTTTTGGAAATAATTTTCTGGAATTGTGAAGGTGTGATTCCTGTTGTATTTTTAAACTGAGTACTCAGATGCGCAACGCTGGAATAGTTGAGCCTATACGCGATTTCCGTCAGAGTAAGTTTATCATTTACAATAAGTTGCTTGGAGTGTTCTATTTTCTGGAGGATAATAAAATTTTCGATAGAAGTATAGGTTACTTCCGAGAAAAGGTTGGAAAGGTATCCATAACTGTGATTCAGTTTTTCGGCCAGATAAACGGAAGCTTTCACATTGACATCTCTTTCCGAGAAAACCATATCCACGATGGTATCTTTTATCTTCTGAACGAGCGCAGATTTTTGATTTTCAATGATCTCAATTCCGTACTCATTCAATTCACCGAATAAGGCTTTCTGTTCTTCTTTTGAGATCTGATCCAGAAATTCCACTTCGCCAAAACTCAGGATTCTGTATTTTATATTTTTATCATTCAGGCGATCTTCCAACACTTTTCGGCAGATGGTATTGAAGTCAAATTTTAGGTAAATTTTCATCGATTATATGCTATTTTGTATTGTAAAGATAAATATATTTTTTTAATAAAGTGCTATGACAATTCCTGCTCACAGCAATTTCCCGTAAGAACTCTCACGGGAAACCACACAAATGATAAAAAATATAATGATGAAAAAATTGTTTTTAAATAATGGTAATGAAATAATTATTGCTCATGTCTTTCCTTATTTTCAGCAGAAATCCTCGTTTTAGGGTTTTGTATATTTTTCTGCATTTATTCTTAAGACCTTCATATTCTGCATTAAAATCATCTGAAGCGAACACCATATTTCGGATATACTTTTCATCCAGATCCAATGAATCTTCGCTATAATTCAGTTTTGTAATTCCAAACTTTTTGTTGAGTTTTATAAAATAATCTTCAAAAATAGTTACGGTATCCATTAATCTAAATTTTATTTGATGTTTTATTCGTTTTTGATGACGAAACAAATCTGCGACTAAAAAAGTGAAACTTCTTTATAAAATTATTTTTTGTTATTATACAATTATCACCGCAACTTTTTAAAGCAAAAATTCCATCAGAAAATCATCCATCACATAATGGTTTCCAATATCGAAAACCGCCTCATCATACACCTTAAATCCTTGAGTGTCATAGAAGAATTTTGCCGGATTGCGTTTGTTCACCGTCAGAATAATTCTTCTGTCATCAGATTGAGAGGCAAACTGTTTCAAAAAATCGAGAGCTCCTTTTCCATATCCATTTCCTGTACTTTCTTTCAGCAAATAAATGCGGTGAAGTTTTGTAGTCAAAGGTTCATAATGCAGTTCAAATCCCATGATTCCCACTCTATTTCCTTCGTGATTTCCAATAAAATAATACTGAAAATTTTCCATATTGAAATGCCTCTTCAGTTCTTCTTCGGAATACATTTTATTCAGCATGTAAGCAATCTGCTCTTCGGAAATAATCCCGGGATAATGTGCATTCCATGATTTCTCGGCAATTTTCCTGATGTCCGGAATGTCCTGTTCTGTCGCTTTTATTATTGTCATTTCACAAAAAAAGCAAGGTTTCATGCCTTACTTTATCATTTTATATAGATTTCATTTCCTCTTTTATTCGCTCGTGCAGTTCTTCCGAAGCAGGAATCAAAGGCAAACGAAGGTGATTTTTAACAATTCCTTTTTCTGCCAGAACCGCTTTTATTCCGCAAGGATTTCCTTCGGCAAAAATAAGGCGGGTGATTTCTACCAAACGGTTATGAATCTGATACGCTTCATTCACTTTTCCCTGAAAAGCCAGCTGTACCATCTCTGAAAATTCTTTCGGATACGCCTGCCCAATAACGGAAATTACACCATCTCCACCAGCTAAGGTAACAGGAAGTGTAAATTCATCATCACCCGAAACTAATGAAAAATGAGCAGGTTTTTTCCGGAGAATATCAAAATATTGCAAAATATTAGGAGCTGCTTCCTTGATCATAAATAAATTCGGGAATTCGTTGGCAAGTCGCAGCGTTGTAACGGCTTCAATATTTTGTCCGGTGCGTGAAGGCACGTTGTAAATAATAATTTTCTTTCCGGTTTCTGCTAAAACCTGATAATGTCTGTATAAACCTTCCTGATTGGGCTTATTATAATATGGTGACACAGAAAGTATGGCCTCAAAATCTGAAAGATCTGCCGATTCTATTTCTCTTTTTACTTCGTACGTATTGTTGCCACCAATTCCCAGCACCAACGGAAGACGTTGGTTATTGATTTTAATCACATGCTGAATAACCTGCTTTTTTTCCTCTGGGGAAAGCGTGGCAGCTTCTGCGGTAGTTCCCAAAACCACCAGAAAATTGGTTCCGTTATCTATATTAAACTCAATAAGTTTGGTTAAAGATTCAAAATCCACAGAAAGATCTTCATTAAAAGGTGTTACCAATGCGACCCCTACTCCTTTTAGTATATTCATTTTAAAAATTTATTCTTCAAAAATACTATTTTTTCTGACAACAATTTTTATGAAAATAAAAAGAAAAGTGGGCATCAAATGTTATATTTGTACGGAATATGGGAACATCAGTCATGAAATTAAAGTTTTCGCTCGCAGTATTGGCCTTGCTGGTTATTTCCGGATGCCGGACAGTTCGGCCTATGACCGCTGTTCATATTCAGGAAAACATTTCTATTAATGCTAATCTTTCCGAAGATCCGGAATTTGTAAAGGTGATTGCTCCCTACAAAAAAGAGCTGGAAAGCAAGATGAATACAAAGATTTCCTACACTTCTGTGGATCTTACGAAGCAAGGCGACAACAGCAATTTGGGAAATTTACTGGCCGATTTTACCTTGCAAGGTGCTGAAGAATGGGCGAAGAAAAATGGAAAATACAGCGTTGACGCAGCTGTCATCAATGTAGGCGGCATTCGGTCTATGATTGGCAAAGGCGATATTCTAACGAGACATATTTATGAAGTAATGCCGTTCGAAAACGAAATTGTCATCGTAAAAATGAGTGGGAAACAGTTGCAAGGACTTTACGATTATTATACTGCTACCCAAAAGAATAATCCTGTTGCTGGATTGCGTATAGAAACCGATGCGGGAAAACCCGTGAAATTTCAAATTGGAGGAAAACCTGTGGTTCTCAACCAAATATATTATATTGCCACTTCCGATTATCTTTCGACCGGAGGCGATCAAATGGATTTTTTTAAATCTGGGGAAATCATCTCTACCGGAATAAAAATGCGTGATTTATTTCTAGAAAAATTCGCAGATGTACCGCAAATTCATGCACCGACCGACATTCGTTTGATTTTTAAAAATAAACCGAACAAAAGCAATGAATAGGAAGAAATTTTTGAAAACGGCAGGAACCGGAGGTTTGGCATTGTCTTTTGCACCACAGTTTTTATGGGCAGAAAATTCCATCCTTACTTCCGCTACGGATTATAAGCTCACCATTCTTCATACCAATGACCAGCACAGCCGTATTGAACCGTTTGATGAAACGTATACGCGAAATCCCAATCAAGGTGGATTTGCGAGAAGAGCAGCACTGATTCAGCAGATAAGACAGGAAGAAAAAAATATTCTGCTTCTGGATTCGGGAGATGTGTTTCAGGGAACTCCTTACTTTAATTTTTTTGGCGGCGAACTTGAATTTAAACTCATGTCGATGATGGGATATGATGCTTCCACCATGGGAAACCACGAGTTCGACAATGGCCTGGAAGGATTTAAAAAAGCACTTCCTCAGGCAAAATTCCCATTTCTGTGTTCCAATTATGATTTTAAAAATACCCTTCTCGACGGCCTTACAAAACCTTACAAAATATTCAATAAAAACGGAATCAGAATCGGAATTTTCGGCCTAGGAATCGAACTGCAAGGGCTGGTTGGAAAAAAGCAATACGGAGAAACAATATATTTGGATCCCGTAGAAATTGCCCAACATTATACCCGTTTTCTGAAAGAAGATAAAAGATGTGACTTGGTAATTTGCTTATCTCATTTGGGATATGAGTATCCCAACCAACCTGAGAAAATATCAGACCGCATCTTAGCTTCCAAAACTGAACATCTGGATCTGATTCTCGGCGGACATACGCATACTTTCCTGAAGGAACCTCAATCGGTTCAGAATTCTTCAGGCAGAACCGTGATCATCAATCAGGTAGGATGGGCAGGACTTCTTCTTGGCCGCCTTGATTTTTTCTTCGATCATAACAAAAAAATACAGAATATTTCCTGGAGAAATCAGGTGATAGATCATCAAATTACAGCTTAAACAAAGATTTATGAAAAAAATAATTTTGTTTTCCACCTTCGTACTGGCATTAGGAATCTTCCACGGACAGTCCATTTCATCAAAAAAATGGAACGATTTATTTTCCTATAATAATGTTTTGGCGATAAAACAAACTCAGGGAGAAATAATAGCCGCTACAGAAAACGGAATTTTTTATTACCATCTTACTTCGGGGGAAATCACCAAATTGTCTAAAGCCAACGGACTTCATGAAGTGAAAATCACAGCTTTCGATTATAATCCCGCTACCAAAACCGGACTTATTGGATACAGGAACGGCTCCATGGATGTCATTACTCCAAGCGGAATTACCTATATTGTGGATATTCCCATTGCTACCGGATTTAATGGTGATAAAAGAATAAATCATATTGCCATCACCGGTGACAAAGCCGTTGTTTCTGCCAATTATGGCGTTTCTATTTTCGATTTAAAAAAGAAAGAATTTTCACAATCCGCATTCTTTGTCACAGGATCCACTTTTGAACCTGCTCTGGAAGCGGTGATGCACGATAACGTTGTGTACGCTGCTACCGCTACCGGATTAAAAACACACGAAATCAATGTCACTTTCCCCGTATACAGCAACTGGCAGACCTTAACTGCTGGCAGTTTCAAACACACGGATGTAGAAGGAATTATTGCATTCTCAACAGCAAATACAGTGTACTATGGCTCCGGAACTGCTTTTAATCAAATCCCTCAGACGTTTGCTGACATCAGCGATATCGTAGTAACAGAGCAACATATTATTGTTACGGATCAGGAAAGAATTTATGTATATACAACGGGCGGTATGGCTCAAAACAACTTGGGCGTTGGTGAAACCTGTAATACGGCAAACTACATCGGAGGACAAATTTATGCGGGCACAAAACTTTCAGGATTGGTTGACACTTCCAAAAGAAAGATAAAACCAGACGGCCCTTTTAACAACCGGGCTTACAGGCTGTATGTGAATGGCGAAAAATTATGGGTCGCTACTGGTGCCCGAGCAGATCGGTATAATGCCTCAGCACCAGATCCGCTGAATTTAGGATTTTATTATTTCAATGGAATGCAATGGGTGTATTCCTCTCATTTTCTGGACAATACCACAACTGTTTATAACGTTTTGGATGTCGTTCCCAATCCCGCAGATTTTAACGAAGTTTTTTTTGTGAATTACACAGAGAAGCCGGGACAGGGTGTTTACAAAATGAAATATGAAGATACTGGTAAAGATTTTTCTTTAACTAAATTTTATCCCACTTCCGTAAACCATTCCTTCAACCGGCCTACAGGATTGGCTTTTGACCAAAATAACGCACTTTTCGGAACGCTTACAGCTCTGCAATTACCCAACGGAAGTTTCACTTCTGGTTTAATGGTGTATGACAAGGCTGCAGATGAATTTAAAACTTCCGGGCTTATGTTGCACAATACGGTACAAAAACCGGTAATTCATGAGGGAAAAATTTGGGTTCCTTTGCCACGCACGAATGCTTTAATGATTCGCGATTATAAAAACACACCGCTCAATTTTTCCGATGACACCCAATATCCGATCATGGATCAGAACGGATTGCCTTCAAGTGCTCAGGGCACAATTTCTGTCGCATTTGATAAGAATGATGATGCCTGGATCGGAACCGATGCAGGACTTCGGATTATGAGTGATGCTTCATCGGCGTATTTAAGCGACCCAAAACTGGAATCCATCATTATTGAACAAAATGGAATTCCTGAAGAACTCTTCAGAGATAATCTCATCCATCAGATTGAAGTAGATACCGGGAATCATAAATGGGTTTCTGTAGACCGAGGCGGAGTTTATTATCTGAGCCCGAACGGAGAACGGATTATCAAACATTTCACAAAAGAAAATTCGCCACTTCCCACCAACAGTGTTACCGACATAAAAGTTGATCACAAAACTGGAAAAGTATATTTTGTGACTTTTGAAGGTATTGTCATGTACCAAAGTGATGTTGTGGATGTAAGTTCCAATTTTGGAAATGTGTTGGTGTATCCGAATCCGGTGGTTTATTCTCATTTCAAAGGACACGTGACCATCCGCGGACTGGCTGAGAAAACCAATATCCGAATTGTAGATACTGCCGGGAATCTGGTGCACCAGGCTGTGGCGAGAGGTGGATTTCATGAATGGAACCTGAATAACCAGCGGGGAAACAGAGTAGCATCCGGAGTTTATTTTGTTTTGATGACCAATGAAGATGGTACCGACAAAGCTACTGCTAAAATTGCTGTAGTAAACTGATGAAAACATACCGCGGATTTCTGCTTTCGTATGTAAAATACGGAGATGCTCATGCTGTTGTCAACTGTTTTACTGACGATGGTTTTCAAAGTTTTTTTATCAGAAATATTTTCTCAAAAAAAAGCAAACAAAGAGCCTTTTTGGCTCCGCTGAACGAAATCAGCCTGCATATTCAAATAAAATCCGGAACGGATTCGCTGAAGGAAGTTTCAAAAATGGAATTACTGAAGCATCCTGAGCTTCAACAGCAGTACAAAGCCGGAGCCGTCTTGTTTTTTACTGCAGATTTTCTGTATCAGGTTCTCAGAAATGAGCAACAAAATGAGGAAATTTATCACGAAATTTCAACCTTTCTCAAACATCTTGAAAAAGGAAATATGAATGTCCATTATATTCTTCTTACCCGATTTCTGAAGATATCCGGAATTCTTCCTTTATCAGGTAATGGCCGGTATCTGGATCCGGAAACCGGAACTTTCAGTGCTTCACAGACGCATCAGCTTTTGGATGAAGAAATTTCAGAACTTTGGAAACAAATCATCAGCGATGTCCATCCTTACGAAATAACTGTTCCTTCAGAACTACGGAAAGAATTTCTTGATAGTGTGTTCCTTTATTATCAGTTACACTTGTCAGACTTCAGGATTCCCGGTTCTCTGGAAGTTGTACAGCAACTTTTTTGATTGCCTTTTCTTCATTAATGCGAAACCATTTTTCATAAATAAAAAGCGAAATAACTGCATATTGAAACCATTCAAAATCAAGTTTGAAACGAGTATTGGCAGCATGGCCAATCATGTAAGGAACAGTGAAATTGAAAAAAACAAGTATTGAAAAATAAAAAAAACGGCGATGAAACCGAAAAAAATAGAACAATGCAAAAACTGTCACAATATTCATCCCTAGTACCATAAATTTCCGGCCGAAAAGAGCAGTGAATCCCTCATCATAATAACGAGCGGGAACATACCAAAGCAGAAATGCATTCTGAATTGCCTTTTTAAAAAAAACGGTTTCCTTTCCGTTCAGCACCCTTAATGTTTCCTTTTTGAATATCTTTTCCATCTCAAATTCGTCTACTGATTTTCTCAAACCTGAGGTGTATCTTTCGTGCTCTTCCGAAATAAGCTGTACTTCCTTTATAATATTCACCTGTGGAACAAAGCCAAAATATACATTATGCCAGAAAGGGGTTTTGGTAAGAATTATTTTATCGAAAACAATATGATTTCGGATAATCCACGGAGAATAAAATACTGAAATGGTGAATAGAATAAAAGCCAATGCTGAAAACCGGATTTTATTCCTCAAATAAAGATATAAAAGCAAAAAAATGACCATCGGAACAGCGACCACTTGCGTCAGAAAAAGTGCTGCGCTGATGAATCCCAGCAAAATAAAATCCGGACGGTAAAATTTATGCCCTATATAAATCTTAAAATACTGATACAACCAGATTAAAAAAATGGGAACAAAAATATTGGTAACCTCTGCAACATTAGAATAATAAAAATAAACCGGTGAAAAAATGAAAAAATAAGCCGTCAATACACCCGCCTTTTCTTTCCTGAAAATCCCTGAAATCCTGATGAGAAGAAATGGTATAAAAAAATAAATAATATGCTGGACAGTGACAAGCGCTTCGAAAGGAAATGCTGGAAAAGCTAACATAAACAGGCTGATAAATAACGGGTATACCGGAAGTTTATAAGCTGTAGGCCCTACATTTATAAATTCTGAATAAATACCATGCTCCACCAGATTTTTAGCAATGTGCCAGTCTTCAAAATACCCTCCGGGAAAATCAAGAGCAAAACTGTACGCTACTTTAGCCAGAAAAACAACCAGATTGAACATCATAAATGTTCGTAAATTCAGAAGTTTGTCAGGAGAAAGTTCAGGAAGTTTCATGTGTCAATTTAATGAAAATAAATATCCTCATACATGACGCCGGCCCGAACAGGCAGCGGAAGCGTATTTTCTTCGGGTACGATAGGGCAATTGTAATCATACGCATTATAAGCGCAATACGGATGATAGGATTTATTAAAATCCAAAAGAATTTCGTTCTCTTTTTCAGGAAGAGTTAAATCCAGATATTTCCCGCCACCGTAAGTCTCAGCGCCGTTGGTTTGATCCCGAAATGGTAAAAACAGATAATTTTTAAATTGCTCATCTTCCAATAAATCAACGATTTGATATACGGAAAGTACCACCTCTTTTCCATCAAGTGTAAAATAAGCTTTTCCGTATTCAATAAATTGTTTGTTTTTCCCCGAGGAAGTGGGAATAAGCATTGGTTTTGCATCCGAAGTTCGGACAAACTTTGCGTTAATACAGTATTTCAAATCTATTGGAAAGAAAGGATGCTGGCGGAAATTCTTCAGATGTTCGCCACGCAAAGGACTTTCCTTTGGATTTCGGTAAGATTCATTCAGGTTTTTCTGAAACTCACGAATGGAGGTCAACGAATTGTTTTCTCTTATTGCACAAGAAGTGAGAGAAAAAATGATTAGAAAAAAAAGGAAATTTTTCATGCCTTAGGAAATTTTAATCCGGTACACATCGGTCCGGTTTCTTTCGATTTTCGGAATATAAAATCCACCGGATTCCGGTATTTGTTCATCCAAACTAAATTGCTTACAGTCAGCAGGAAGTCCTGAAAACACGAGGGTAAACCAGAAATCTTTCATGGGTTGAACTTCTGTCCAGTACGGAAAAACGGAAATATTTTCAGCATGAATCAGCTTACTGTGATGTCCGGAAACTTCATCAATCAAAAAAGTAGTCGGCCAAATCCGAATCAGATTTCCCGGAAAAGGGTTCGCGGGAT
The DNA here is from genome assembly GCF_003336205.1 of Chryseobacterium lacus. Classification (GTDB taxonomy): domain Bacteria; phylum Bacteroidota; class Bacteroidia; order Flavobacteriales; family Weeksellaceae; genus Chryseobacterium_A; species Chryseobacterium_A lacus. The sequence continues at coordinate 53,383 of NZ_QPIE01000004.1, read as the reverse complement.
AACAAACATGGACAATTACCTGCTTTTCTTCCTGCGTTTTAGCCTGCAGTTCTTCTTTAATTTCTTTCGCAATAATGGGCTTTTTAATGGTGCTCATAGTCATGAAATTAAGACAAATTCTGAAAATCAATTCAGAATAGTGGTTAGTTTAGCGTATTGGCTTTCGGCATTCTGCTCCTCATACAAAATGGAATAAATGGTATCGATAATCGGAGTCCGAATATTTTTTTCTTTCGCTGTAGCATAAATCGAGTCGGCAGCATAGTATCCTTCTGCCACCATATTCATGGACTGAATGGCGGATTTCACGGTATAGCCTTTTCCGATAAGATTTCCAAGATTCCTGTTTCTGGAGAAAAGAGAATACGCAGTTACCAGAAGATCGCCCAGATACGCACTTTCATTCACATCGCGCGGTGCTTCGTAAATCGCTTCCAGAAAAGTCTCCATTTCGCGAATTGCATTAGAAACGAAAACGGCGGTGAAATTGTCTCCATAACCCAATCCGTTGGCAATTCCCGCTCCTATGGCATAAATATTTTTGAGAATCGCACTATATTCGTTTCCCAGAATATCTTTGCTGGAATTTACTTTTATAAAAGAGGAACTGAAAATCTCGTGAAGCGTTTTGGCAACCTCATCCTCCACTGTGGCAATGGTAACATAGGAAAGCCTTTCCATTCCAACTTCCTCGGCATGACACGGACCTGCGATCACCGCCTGATTTCGAAATCCAATTTCAAATTCTTCGCGCAGATAATGGGCCACCACATCATTCACTTTCGGAATGATTCCTTTGATGGCAGAAACAAAAATTTTTCCCGAATAGTCCACCGAAAGCTTGTCCATTGCATCAGACAAATAAATAGAAGGCGTTGCCAGAACGATGATATCACAGTTGGAAACGAGTTCATTAATATCTGCAGTAATTTTGAGATTTTTCAGGTTGAAGCTGACAGAGGTTAAATAAGTAGGATTGTGCCCGCGCAGTTCTATGGCTCCTTTCACAAATTCGTTTCGCACACACCAGTGAACCATTTTGCAGTTTTCCACCAACATTTTAACAATTGCTGTAGCAAAACTTCCACTCCCCAAAACACCGACCGCGACTTCAGATTTTTTTTTTCTGCCGGTTTCGTTGTGCCTTCCGGATTTCCCCTTTATTTCAGCCATAATGATCAAGTAAATGCTGCAAAGATAGGCAAATTTTAAACGCTTCTTTAACAGCTCTTATATGATAAAAGAGATCTTTTACACAATTATTTTAAATGCTTTCCGTTTTAAATGAGCTAAAAAGTAAAAAAATGAAAGGGCGGAAATATTTTTTATTTATTTTTACCGTCCTGAAAAAATTGAAGAGAAGCACGAATAATGAAAAAATTGTTAAGTAACAGGAAGGCCGTAGTCCTTCTTCTGAGCAGTCTGGTTATGCTGATATTTGCCCAAACTTTGCTCATCACAAAACTCTGGTTCGGAAAAGATGATAAAACTTATGAAATAAATTTGGTGAAGATCAATACACAGAAAGACAGTGTGGATTATGCCAAAATGAGAAACGATCTTCTGCTAATGGATCATACCGTTCATGATCTGAACGCATTTCTGAAAGCAAAAAAAATCTCCCACAACAGAATAGAAATACTAAAGAAAGACAGTCTTTCCAGCGCTGTTTATCTCGCAAAACAAGCCAATAGATATAGCCAGCAATTGGTGGATCTCCAACAAAAACTCATGCAGGTTCCTTTAGGACTGCCAACAACGGGTGCTATTTCGTCTAATTTCGGAAAGCGCAAAAATCCGATTCCTTACAGAACGGTTATGGCTTCAGTTTCTTCACCGAAAACAACACCGGCTCCCGCCAAACCATCCGCTAATCCACTTAAAATAAAAGAACTCAAAGTAATTTACGAAAAGGACAGCGTGGGGAAAATGGTGAAAAAGATTGTTCCCGTTTATGCTCCGGCAGATCCTAAACCTGAAACTGCGGTAATGGTTTCAAATAAAAGCAGTGCTGTAAAACCTGCTCATCAACATGTTGAAGCAGACCAGATTCAGTTTCACAAAGGAATGGATTTCGCTGTGCCTACGGGAACGGACGTCATTTGCACGGCTGCGGGAAAAGTCATTTTTGCCGGACAAAAAGGTGGTTATGGAAACTGTGTCATCGTCTCCCACGAAAACGGGCTCGCTACTTTATATGCGCATCTTTCGGATATAAAAGTGAAAACCAACCAAATGGTCACTCCCCATCAGGTGATTGGAAAATCAGGAAACAGCGGTCGTTCTACGGGTCCTCATTTACATTATGAAGTTCACAGAAATAATGTTCCAGTGAATCCGAAACTGTTTATGAATTTGTAATTTCAAATAGTTACGAACGGTGAAAATGGTGTGGAAACGCCTCTTCGGGTTTCATTTTGAGAATATTCAACAGAAACCAGGATTTCAGAAAACCATATCCGTAGGAAAATAACTGAATATAGGCCGCTATTACCGACATTCCGGCGATACTGATGTTGCGCGTTTTCCATAATGCATGAAATAGAACCACCCAGGTGTAGATTCCGTACAGCATCAGAACCAAACCTTTTTGCAGCAATAAATATTCTATAAATCCCAGAACAAAACCGATGAGAAAAAGGGAAGGAAACATGAAAGAAAGTTTCACATATTTCGGATGCCGCTGATTGAGTATAGGCCTTGCACAACCAAACTGATACACCTGCCTGGAGAATTTTCCAAAGTCTGTTCTTCGTTTGTGATACACGCCGATGTCATCAAAAAAAGCGGTGCGGAACCCCTTTTCCCAAAGCGTCATGGAAAGATCAGGATCCTCTCCTATTCTCATCTCCGAAAAACCACCTACGGTTTCGAAAGCAGATTTCCTGACACCCATATTGAAACTTCTCGGCTGAAATTTCGTCACCGATTTTTTACTCCCCCGAACTCCGCCGGTGGTAAATACCGAAGTCATGGCGTACGAAATTGCTTTTTGCATCAGATTGAATCCACGGTGTGCTTTATCTGCGCCTCCAAAGGCATCACAAGGAATTTCGGAAATATTTTTTTTGATATTGGCGATGTAATCCGTTTCCACAATCACATCCGAATCCACGAAAACTAGCCAGTCATTTTTTGCCCTTCTCGCACCATAATTTCTGGATAATCCGGGCCCGGAATTTTCTTTCCTGAAGAACTGGATGTTTAAACTTTCGTTGAAAAGCTCAACAGTAGGTCGCAGATTTATCCTGGAACCATCATCCACAACAATAATTTCAAACGCTTTGTCAGTTTGCCGGGTAAGGGAGTTCAACAGTTCGAAAAGTTCATCTTTCCGGTTATAAATAGCGATAATGATGGAAATGGTATTCAATATAACTAATTAAAAATGTAACAATTAGCGATTACTTTTCAAATTTACTTTTCTTGCTTCCCTCATACATCTCATATTGCAGAAATCTCGTTTCCAGTTTTCCGTTGTAGAGTTTTATTTTTCTGGAAGGCCTCAAACCGATTTTCTTCACCGCTTCCAAATCTGAGGAAATGAGCCAAGCTAAAGTATTGGGATAATGCGTCTTGAAAGTATCGCCGATTTTCTTGTAGAAATCATCATCATCAATGCTAATTCTCTCATCATAAGGCGGATTAAAAACGATGAGCAACGGGAAATGTTCTTTTTTACTTTCAAAGAAATTCTGTTTTTTTACTTCTATCACTTCTTCCATCTCCGCGGCTTCGATGTTGATTCGGGCAGCATTCAACATTCTTGCATCGATATCATAACCTACAATTTTTCCGGTAAATTCCTTCACTCGGTTGATACGGAATTCTTTTATTTTCTGAAACAGATCTTCGTCGTAATTGCTCCAGTTCTGAAAGGCAAATTTTTTCCTGAAAATCTGCGCCGGAAGTTCCATTGCTATCATTGCTGCTTCTATAAGAATTGTTCCGCTGCCACACATCGGGTCCAGAAAATTTCCTTTTCCGTCCCAGCCTGCAAGATGAAGCATTCCAGCAGCCAGCACTTCATTAATCGGTGCTTCGCCCTGCTCTTTCCTATAACCGCGCTTGAACAAAGGATCTCCCGATGAATCTAAAGAAATAGTAACAAAATTGCGGTCGATATGAAGATTGAATTTAATATCAGGGTTCTTTGGATCCACGTTAGGGCGTTTTCCGTATTTATCCCGGAAAAAATCAGCAATAGCATCTTTCATTTTCAGCGTCATAAACTGAGAATGGGTAAACCGCTCTGAGTGTACCGTGGCATCTATCGCGAAAGACTGATTAACATTTATGTATTGATCCCAACCGAATCTCAACAACCGGTCATAAAATTTCTGCTCGTTAAATGCTGTAAATTCATAAACGGGCACCAGAATCTTCACGGCAGTTCTTGCGGAATAATTGATCTTGTACAGAAACCCCAAATCCCCTTCGCAATTGACAGCGCGGGTTTTTATTTCCACGTTTTTGCCTCCAAGCTTTTGGATTTCTTCTGCCAAAACAGGTTCCAAGCCGAAGAAAGTTTTTATCTGTATATTGAGATTATCGGTGTTCATCCCGCAAATTTAATTAATTTTGCACAATGGCATGGTTCGAAACGTGGTTCAATACCTCTTATTATCATATTCTCTACAAGGACAGGGATTTTGCGGAAGCTGAGCATTTCATTTCACTTTTGGTGAAAGATCTTGCTTTGAAAAAAAACGCTCATATTATTGATTTGGCTTGCGGAAAAGGCCGTCATTCTTTATTTCTTAATTCCCTAGGCTACAGCGTTTTGGGATTGGATTTGTCTGAAGAAAGTATTTTACATAATAAAGCATTTGAAAAATCAGAAAGGCCTTCGCTGAAATTTGGTGTTCATGATATGAGAAATCCTATACAAGGAGCACCTGTAGATGCGGTTTTCAATCTATTCACAAGTTTTGGTTATTTTGATGACCCTAACGATGACAGAAAAGTTTTTGAATCAGTATCCGATATTCTGAAAGAGAAAGGAATTTTTGTTCTGGATTTTCTGAATGAAAAATTTGTGAAAAACACCTTGTTTCCAGAGAGCATTACCGTGAAAGAAAATATTGAATTCCATATCAGCAAGCGGATTGAGAACCAACATGTGATCAAAGATATTCGGTTTACTGATAAGGGAGAAGACTTTCATTTTTTCGAAAAAGTGAAGCTGCACACTGCGGCCGAAATAAAGGAACTGGCAGAACAATGCGGTTTTGAACATGTAAAAATTTATGGAGATTATCATCTGGCAGCATTTGAACAGGAAAGTTCGCCCAGATGTATCAATGTTTTCAAAAAGCAAAGCTGATGATTGCCATTCTACTGATTTTAAGCGTACTCATCGGAGTCATGTTCGGGAAATTCTTTGGCAACAGACAGAAATTCGCGAAGAATCTTTTAATCCTGAGTGCTGGTTTTTTGATTACCGTTTGTTTAAACGAAATTTTTCCGATGATTTATCATTCGGGTGACAGCCATATCGGAATGTGGGTCATCGGAGGTGTATTGCTTCAGATGCTTTTGGAAAATATGACCAAAGGGTTTGAACATGGCCATTTTCATCACCATTCGGAAAAGGATATTTTGCCCTTGGCGCTTATTATCGGAATGTTTATTCATGCTTTTATCGAGGGAATTCCGTTGGCAGATGAAACTGAAGTATTCTCCTCTTACCTTCAGGGAATTCTGGTGCACAATCTTCCTATATCTTTTATCCTGGGTGCTTTTCTGTTTCGCAACAAGAAATTTTCTGCTTCTTCATGGCTGATTATCATTCTATTTGCACTGGCTTCGCCTTTCGGAATGTTGGCAGGAAATTATATGGATCTTTCTTATCAGCCGTATGCTCTGGCTTTGGTAGGCGGAATTTTCCTTCATATTTCTTCCGTCATTATTTTTGAAAGCAACAAAAACCATAATATCGATTGGGGTAAAATCGGCTTAGTGATTTTGGGAATTGCGGCGGCTATGGTAGCCCATCTTTTTCACCAGCATTAAAAAAACTCCGGAAGAACCGGAGCTTGAATTTTATAAAATTAATTATTCTACATTAAAATTTCCATCCAAAAGTAACTGAGAAGTTATTCCTTTTGTTCTGAACATCGGCTACAGCTGAAGATTCACTGTCTACAAAAGAATTGGCTGAATAATAGGATGAATTGATATTTCCATCATTATATCCGAAAAGAAACGGACTGTTGTACTTCGTGTTACTGTGCTGATAAGCGGCATCCACATAGAAAGACTTGAAATTATAACCAATACCCAAACCTACGGTATTTCTGCTGGATGCAAATAGATTGTTGTATGTCGCCAAAGCATCGCTGCCATCCTGGCGATAAGTATTCATAGAAACCGGTGAAACAGGATTGGAAGCGAAAGCATAACCGCCACGTATCCTAAAATCCTTAATCCTGTACTCCGCCCCTGCTTTTATTTCGGAAACATTATTGGCGTGATCCGAGAAAAAATCGTTCATTTCTGTTTCTGCTGCTCCGCGAACTTTATAATGCGGTTTGGTGATTCCAATGGTATAATCAATATTCATTGAGAAATTCTTACTGGCCACATACCCAGCGCTCAAAGTAGCTTTCAAAGGTGTCCGAAGATTACGGTTTTCTGCTGCCACCCCATCGCTTCCATTGATTTCATAATAATTGAATACCCTTTCTATATGCCACCAAGTGGGCGTTTCCAAAGCAGCTCCCCATCGGAAACCTCCCGGAAGTTTACCCAATGCACCTAAAGACATTGAAAATCCTGAAGCTTTTTCTGAAAAAGGAGTGTATTGTTTGGCAAACTGTTCAAAGAATACTTTATTGGTTGCGATATCACTAACTTTAAATTCTGCTGTGTCAAACTGATCCAACTCAACGGTATGAAAATTAAGTCCTGCACCAAAATAAATATTATTATCGTAATTGGCACCTACACCAATGTTCATTTTGGATTTCAGTCCTCGCCTGTCGTAAGCATGTCGGTTGAGTTCCAAATTATTAATAGCGTTTCCAAACTGAATGGTATTCAACCCAGGTGTTTCAATATAGTCATCTAAAGATTCTCCCGAATAGTTGAATCCAAGATTTACAAATTTCCACGGCGTTTCTGTCAGCAACTGAAAAGTGGCGACACCCCCTACATTTCCTATATTAAAATTGGAATTGGAATAGCTTGCGCTGTTTCCATATAAGGAGCTTTTGTTGGTATAATTGCTGAGCAAAAGTGTACCGGTGATTTCGCTGCTAATCGCAACGCCTAATCCAGCGGGGTTATTGAACAAAGAAGTGGCATCGCCCCCCAAAGCCCCTGTAGCTCCTGCCATCGCATTGAATTTTGCAGTGCCTTCATTTGTGCTTCCTGAATATACTCCGAGTGTATTTCTAACATTTGACACATCCTGAGCCTGAATATAGAATGCTGCGGAAATGCTTAATACAGCTAAAGATTTTTTAATCATATTCTAAATATTTACATTTTTATCTTCTGAACCCTCCTGAACGTGTACTTGAACCGCTGGAACGGACTCCGCCCGAAGAACTCCCGGAACGGAAACCTCCGCTGTCATTGGATCGGATATTAGGCTGCGACCGCTGTGGTTGCTGATAAGTAGGTTGTCTTGGTGAAGTCGGCGTATTGTACCTTGGCGTCGTTTGCTGGCGAGGGGTAACGCTGCTGTTCGGCTGGGTTCTTATATTTGGATTACGAATTCCGGTCGCAGAAGGTTGACGTGTATTGGTATTTCTAATACTTTGATTCTGCATTGATCTGATGCGGTCGTTCCGGAATCCGTTGTAACTGTTTGTCCTTAGTGAATTGCCTTGCGGATGCTGATAAGAGTTGTATAGTCTTCCATTGGCACCACTTCTCATGTAAGGATAAGATGGTCCGTACCCGTAATAATACGGGGAATTCCAGCCCCAGTACGGGTTAAAACCGCCCCAATAATAAGGAGAATATCCAAATCCATAGTACGGATATCCCCAATAGGGATTATACCAAGAAGATCCCCAACCCCACGAAAAACCAAAATGCCATCCGCTGCCCCAATAAGGATTGTATCCCCAAGGACTGTAATATCCCCAAGGAGACCAGCCGTAGTTCCATGAATCGCTGTAATAATTAGTTTCCGATCCAGCGTAAGAGCCCCAATCGGTGCTGCTGCCTTCATCCCAATATTTGCTGTTATCAATCCAGTCTCTGGATCGTACATTTTCAATGTAAGCAGTATTATCGTAATCGTAATAATCACCTACAGTATTTCCGGTATTGTTGGTAATAACACCTTCAGGAAGCGTATCCTTCTCCGGGTCGTAATACACACCATCGGTTTCAGTATAACCGCCAACCTGAACACCGCAGGAAATGAGGATCAAACTGCCTGAAACAGCGAGAATCATACTGGATTTCAGCCCTTCAGATAATTTTTTTAATATATTCTTTTTCATAATAATCTGAAAATTTAATTTTAAATATCTTTGTACAGGTTTAAACAGAAATGATACCATTATTTATGGGAAAATTTCACGTAAATATACATTTTTATTTTAGATGTCTGGCTTAACTAAAAGTTAAAAATAAATACAAAAAATTGAAATAAAAGGAATGGCAAAATTAACTTCAAGAAAAGAAGATTACAGCAAATGGTACAATGAACTTGTGGTAAAGGCTGATTTAGCAGAAAACTCACGGGTTCGGGGATGCATGGTAATAAAACCGTACGGATTTGCAATTTGGGAAAAGATGAAAGATGAATTGGATAGAAAATTCAAGGAGACCGGACACCAGAATGCCTATTTTCCGCTCTTCGTACCGAAAAGTCTTTTTGAGGCCGAGGAAAAAAATGCAGAAGGATTTGCCAAAGAATGTGCAGTTGTCACACATTACAGGCTGAAAACGGATCCAAATAATCCACAGAAACTGATTGTAGACCCTGATGCCAAACTTGAAGAAGAACTCATCGTACGCCCTACTTCTGAAGCCATTATTTGGAGTACGTATAAAAACTGGATTCAGTCCTACCGCGATCTTCCGATTCTCATTAACCAATGGGCCAATGTAGTACGCTGGGAAATGAGAACACGCCTTTTTCTGAGAACAACAGAATTTTTGTGGCAGGAAGGACATACTGCGCATAGCACCAAGGAAGAAGCGATAGAAGAGACCGAAAAAATGCTGGAAGTGTATGCAGAATTTGCTGAAAACTTCATGGCGATGCCGGTAATTAAAGGAATTAAATCGCCATCAGAACGGTTTGCCGGTGCTGTAGAAACGTATTGTATCGAAGCGATGATGCAGGACGGAAAAGCATTACAAGCCGGAACCTCACATTTTCTAGGACAGAATTTCGCTGAAGCTTTCGATGTAAAATTCACCAATAAGGAAGGTGAAATGGAATACGCCTGGGCGACATCCTGGGGAGTTTCTACCCGACTGATGGGAGCGTTAATCATGGCGCATTCCGATGATCACGGATTGGTACTCCCTCCTACTCTCGCTCCTTTTCAGGTAGTGATTGTGCCTATTTTTAAAGGAGAAGATCAACTTCGTCAGGTGGATGAAGTGGCTTTTGAAATTCAAAATAAGCTTAAAGCGAAAGGAATTTCTGTAAAATACGATAATGACAACCAGAACAAGCCCGGATGGAAATTTGCTGAATATGAACTAAAAGGTGTGCCGGTGAGAATCGCTTTGGGTGCCCGCGATTTAGAAAATAAAACAGTAGAAGTAGCCCGACGAGATACCCTCACCAAAGAAGTACAACCTCTGGAAGGAATTGAAAATTACATCGAAGAATTGCTCCAAAAAATACAGCAGGAAATTTATTTGAAGGCCCTAAACTTCCGCGACAGTAATATAACCAAAGTGGATTCTTACGATGAATTTAAAAAAGTACTGGAAGAAAAAGGAGGATTTATTTCCGCACATTGGGACGGAACCGAGGAAGAAGAAGAACAGATAAAAGAAGAAACGAAAGCCACCATTCGCTGCATTCCGCTGGACGCTGAAACAGAGAACGGCGTATCTCTGATCTCAGGAAAGCCCTCTTCAAAGCGGGTTATTTTCGCAAAATCGTATTAAACTTGTTAAATTTTTTGCCGGAAGAATTTATCTTTCAGTAAGTTCTAAACATTTGTTTAAAAAATTTTGTATTAATCCAAACCTAAAGCAGGTTTGGATTAGTTTTTGTATCGCAGAATGTAATATTAAATAAACTATTATGTCTGTAAACATTATTGATCTTATACAAGGACAATTGGGTTCTGCATTGATCACTCGACTGGCAGCGCAACTTCAGGAAAGTGAATCGGGAATCTCCAAAGCCATCAGCGGATTATTGCCAGTGGTTTTTGGAGGAATCGCCAATAATTCCACGCACCCCGCCATTTTAGATGCCGTTACAGGAGATCATCACAGCGCACTTTTAGGAAATCTTCAGGAATCTACAGCAGCCAGCCCTACGATTACGGCGGTCGTTTCCGCGATTCTGGGAGAGAAAACCAACGGAATATTGGATAAGATAAGTGAATTTTCCGGCATCAGTAATGCTTCGTCAGGAAGTTTATTAAATATCGTTGCGGGCGCAATTATAGGTTCCATAGGGAAGTACGCAGCGGATCAGAACATGGAAAGATCTGAAATTTCTACGCTATTAGACAATCAAAAATCAGCAGTAGCGTCAATGCTTCCCATCGGTTTATCGGCATCAGCATTAGGCCTGGAAAATAAATTCGAACAACCTGCGCCATCTCAAGCCACTACATCCGATGCTGAATCTACAGCGCGGATTACCAGAGCCGGGCATACCCATTTGCCGCCGAATCCGGATGACAAAGAAAGCGGTTCTGTTTTGAAATGGCTTATTCCTCTGGTTTTACTCACACTTGCTGCATGGTTTCTTTGGAAACAATGCGACAACCGGGAAACTACATCTACAGAAGATTTACCTTCCGATTCCACCATAATACAGGAAGATACCGTAGCATATCAGGGAAATACTCCTTCCGCCACCATAACAGATATTGACCTGAATGGCACTCCTTTGAAAGGATATGCCAACGGAATGGAGCAGCAAATGATCGACTTTTTGAAATCAGGAAATTATCAGAATGCAGCAAATGACGACGCCTTGAAGGAAACTTGGTATGATTTCGACAATGTTCAATTTCAAATGGGTTCCTATAATAAACTTGAACCCGGATCAGAAGGACAGCTTGAAAATTTGGCGAAAATATTAAAAGCATATCCGGAAGTTAAAATAAAAGTGGGCGGATATACAGATAAAGTGGGCGATGAAGCGGCTAATGTAAACTTATCACAGCAGAGAGCCAATTTCATTAAATCTGAATTGGAAAAACTGGGCGTAGGTTCTCAAGTGACCGGTGCCGAAGGATACGGCAGTCAACACGCCACCATTCCCGCCGATGCCTCCGATGAAGCTCGGGCCGTCGACCGCAGAATGTCAGTGCGATTTACAAAATAAAAAGCAAAGCTGTTTCGGGAGAAGCAGCTTTTTTTGTTGCATAATATAATAAGTTCCAAGTTCATTTGAGTATTACTCTTAAAACGCATCGTTGTCATCAGGTTTAAAAAATAACCATAGAAAAAGTGGCAATAAGGATAATAACTGTGGCAAAATCGGGAAAAGATTCTACTAAAAAACCCCAAATCATGGTGTCAATAAATAAAACTACCGAGATAACCGTAACCCATAAGATCCATTTCAGAAAATTCGTTAGAAGAAAGCTTTAATGATTATAAGTCTTAGGAATCCATTAACCGTAAAATGAGGAGTAATTTTTCGATTAACAGGTTTAACTCCACCAGCATGCAATGTTTAAACTGAGACGGAAACATTTGGTATTCGAGATGGGCCATCATTTAGTTTTTTAGTAGGATCTTCAATACAATATTACCGAAAAATCTTCACCTTACAATAACAGGAAAAATCTGAGCGGATATTTTTCAACACCGAGTCTTCATTTTCAGTATGGGCTCATGCGTTGTATGAAATCTGAGTATTTTGTTTTGAACAAGACGGACGATTATCGGAATAACCAAAAACACAAGAACGTAAATGAAAGAAAAAAATCGCCGCAAACATTACGTTTACAGCGATTTAATAATTATTTTTAATCGATTTTAGCCGTCAATTACTTCACTTCTTCAAAATCTGCATCCTGAACATCATCAGAACCGGTGTTAGCTCCGGCCGATCCCTGTCCTGCATCAGCCCCTTGTTGAGCTTGTGCGTTGTACATTTCTTCGGAGGCAGCCATCCAGGCAGCATCTAAAGCTTCGGTTTTGGTTTTTACAGATTCCATGTCTTTGGCTTCAAAAGCTGTTTTCAGTTCGCTAACAGCTGTTTCAATGGCTGCTTTTTTGTCTGCAGAAAGCTTGTCGCCAAATTCCTTCAGTTGTTTTTCCGTTTGGAAGATCAATCCGTCAGCTTTATTGAAAACTTCCACCTCTTCTTTTTTCTTAGCATCGGCAGAAGCATTTTCTTCAGCTTCGCGCTTCATTCTTTCAATTTCAGCATCAGAAAGTCCGGAACTTGCCTGAATTTTAATCGATTGTTCTTTGCCGGTTCCTTTATCTTTTGCAGATACATGAAGGATTCCATTGGCATCAATATCAAAAATGACTTCAATCTGAGGAACTCCTCTCGGTGCCGGCGGAATATCGGTCAGGTCAAACCTTCCGATTTCTTTATTATCATTAAACATCGGTCTTTCTCCTTGTCCTACACGAATGCTTACCGCAGGCTGATTGTCGGAAGCAGTCGAGAATATCTCAGATTTTTTGGTTGGTATCGTCGTGTTGGCTTCTATTAATTTTGTGAAAACAGAACCCATGGTTTCGATACCCAAAGAAAGCGGTGTAACGTCCAGAAGGAGAACATCTTTCACATCTCCGGTCAGTACACCTCCCTGAATGGCAGCACCGATGGCCACTACCTCGTCGGGGTTTACTCCTTTAGAAGGCTTTTTACCGAAGAATTTTTCAACTTCTTCCTGAATTTTAGGGATTCTCGTAGAACCTCCCACTAAAATCACCTCATCAATATCGCTCGCAGAAAGTCCTGCATCCGTCAGTGCTTTTTTACAAGGCTCCATAGAGCGTTTTACCAAATCTTCGGAAAGTTGCTCAAACTTCGCTCTGGTCAAGGTTTTCACCATGTGTTTCGGGCCAGACGCTGTTGCTGTGATATAAGGAAGATTAATTTCAGTTTGGGTAGAAGCAGAAAGTTCGATTTTGGCTTTTTCAGCAGCTTCTTTCAGTCTCTGCAAAGCGATAGGATCAGCTTTTAAATCCACGCCTTCTTCTTTTTGGAATTCAGAAGCCAGCCAGTTGATGATGACGTTATCAAAATCATCCCCACCTAAATGAGTATCTCCGTTGGTAGAAAGTACTTCGAAAACACCGTCTCCAAGATCCAGAATAGAGATATCAAAAGTACCACCTCCAAGGTCATATACTGCGATTTTCTGGTCTTTATGGTTTTTATCCAAACCGTAGGCTAAAGCTGCGGCTGTTGGCTCGTTGATGATTCTTTCCACTTTCAGCCCGGCAATTTCTCCGGCTTCTTTGGTAGCTTGTCTTTGTGCATCATTAAAGTAAGCAGGAACCGTAATCACCGCTCTGGTAACTTCCTGGCCGAGGTAATCCTCTGCTGTTTTCTTCATTTTCTGAAGAATCATAGCAGAAATTTCCTGAGGTGTATACTCTCTGTCGTCAATTTTTACCTTTACCGAATCGTTAGCTCCTTTTACCAATTCGTAAGGAACTTGTTGGTCATCGTCTGTTAAACTGGAGAAGTGGGTTCCCATATATCTTTTTATAGAAGAAATGGTTTTCTTAGGATTGGTTACCGCCTGTCTTTTTGCAGGATCACCAACCTTTCTTTCACCTTCATCCGTAAATGCTACAATCGAGGGAGTTGTTCTTTTCCCTTCCGCATTAGGAATGACAACCGGATCTTTCCCTTCCATTACTGAAACGCAAGAGTTGGTTGTTCCTAAATCAATTCCAATTATTTTGCTCATATTATTAAATATTGTTTTAATTCTTAAATCCGTTTTGGTTTTTCCTAAAAACATACCAAGCAAAAAATTCTGACAAATTGACAGCATGTCATGTTACACTACTAGAAATGAGAACAATAATTTTAATGACTTACTCATCCCAATTTATATCAATATTTTATGAGTCAGCAATTTGAATCCACACCGGAGCATGATCACTGGTTTTTTCCCATCCCCGTACATGACTGTCCACTACTACTTTTTTTAATCGATCTTTCATTGCGGGAGAAAGCAGAAAATGATCAATACGCAATCCCGCATTTCGCTGATAAGCATTTCGGAAATAATCCCAAAAAGTGTAGATAATTTCATCTGGATAGCGTTCCCGCAACGCATCTGTCCAGCCCTGACCCTGAAGTTCCTGAAACGATTCCCTTACTTCCGTCCTGAAAAGCGCATCATTCACCCATCTTTCAGGTTTATACACATCTTTTTCTTCAGGAATCACGTTAAAATCGCCAGCGAGAATAACGGGTTTCCCGGAAGTAATGAGCAATTCAGCATGAGCTTTCAGCCTTTCCATCCAGCGAAGTTTGTAATCGAATTTGGGGCCCGGATACGGATTTCCGTTTGGCAAATAAAGACAACCAATAATAAGCTCTCCTATTTTTGCTTCCAAATAACGGCTTTGAAGATCTTCCTCTTCGCCTTCCAAACCTCTCCGTCTTTCTTTTGGCGCTTCTTTGGAAAGAATAGCGACACCGTTCCACGATTTTTGTCCGTGCCACAAAGCGTGATATCCTGCGTTTTGTATCGCTTCCAACGGGAATTTTTCCTGGGGTGCCTTCAATTCCTGAAGACACACTACATCCGGCTGAGCTTCTTCCAACCAGCGCAATAAAACGGGCAATCTGCCATTAACGCCGTTTACATTATACGTTGCAATTTTCATTTTGATTTATAATTTTAACACAATTTGCGGATTGATAGTATTTGACATTGTTTTTGCAGCCATTATTGAACCAATTAACAAAATATGAGAGCGATTTGGAACGGTGCCATCGGGTTCGGCTTAGTGAATATTCCTGTAAAGTTGTATTCGGCAACAGAAACAAGTGCCTTAGATCTGGATATGTTGGATAAAAAAGATTTCAGCAATATCCGGTTTAAAAGAGTGAATGAAAAAACGGGGAAAGAAGTGGCTTGGGAAAATATCGTAAAAGGATATAAAATGGAAGACCGCTATATCGTTCTGGATCCTGAAGATTTTGCCGCCGTTAGCCCCGAAAAATCCAAAATACTTTCCGTAAAACAATTTGTAAAAGAAGAAGAAATAGATCCGGCGTATTTTGAAACGCCATATTTTCTGGAGCCTCAGAAAAATGGTGAAGAGGCGTATAAACTCTTACTGAAAGCGCTGATCAAAACAAAAATGGCCGGAATCGGAACTTTTATTCTGCGAGAAAAAGAAATCCTGGGATTGGTCCGACCTTTCGAAAATAAAATACTGATGGTGAACCGCATGCGTTTTCCACATGAAATAAGAAGTTATGAAGATCTGAAAATGCCTTCCGCAAAAGCTTCTAAAACGGAAGAACTGGACATGGCAGAGTCGCTGATCAAACAGTTGGCAACAGAATTTACTCCTGAAAAATTTAAAGATACGTACCACGATGATCTGATGAAAATCATCGAACAGAAAGCGAAAGGAAAGAAAACCAAAGCGATAGAGGAAGAACAACCCGAAAGTGCTCCTTCCGACTTGATGGCGCAACTGAAAGCGAGCCTTGAATCTGGCAAGAAAAAAGCCGGTTAATTTCATTTTTAAACATCATCTATGCCTCTTCAGGAATACAACAAAAAAAGAAATTTCGACGACAGCCCGGAACCGAAAGGCAAGTCCCGCGAAAGCAAAACTGATTTGAAGTTCGTGGTTCAAAGACATGCCGCTTCACACCTTCATTATGATTTGAGGCTTGAAATGGAAGGCGTTCTGAAAAGCTGGGCGGTTCCCAAAGGGCCGTCCATGAATCCTGAAGATAAAAGGCTTGCGATGATGACAGAAGACCATCCTTACGAATACAAGGATTTTGAAGGCAGTATTCCTGCAGGAAATTACGGAGCGGGAGAAATGGAAATCTGGGATTCCGGAACGTATGAGCCTGAGGAAAAAATCAAGGGGAAATCCGACGATCTGGTCATGCGTACAGCTCTTCACAAGGAAAGCCTTAAATTTAAACTCAACGGTGAAAAACTGAAAGGCGGATTTGCATTGGTTAAAATTAAAAATTCAAAGCAGGAAAACGCATGGCTGCTGATCAAACATAAAGATGAATTCGCCACTTCCGAACCGTATGATGCGGAAGAATTTACCGACGAAGATTCCAAAGTAACGGCCTACCTTGAAAAAAAAAATCAAAAAAAAGATAACCGCCAAACCAATACCGTAAAATCCTATAAAAATTACGCACTTTCCTTAGCCCGTGCAGGAAAAGTGAGCGATTATATCGTTCCGATGCTCGCTAAAAACGCCAAAGAACCTTTCGACGACAAAAACTGGGCTTTTGAAATAAAATGGGATGGCTATCGCGCTGTTGCAGACCTTCGGGAAGAACCTCAACTGTACTCCAGAAACGGAATTGATTTTTCCAAAAAATTTAAAAAAATCTACAATCACCTGAAACTCCAGAATCATGAAATGGTTGTGGATGGTGAACTGGTTGCTTATGACCACACCGGAAAACCTAATTTCCAGTTGCTTCAGCAAATGGGTGATCATCCTAACCTGAATGTGGTGTATCAGGTATTCGACATCATCTGGCTGAACGGATATTCCACCGAACAACTCTCCTATCTTCAGCGAAAAGAATTATTAAAAGACGCCCTGAAGGAAAGTGATTATATCCGATACCACGACTATGTTCTGGAAAACGGAAAAGAATTTTTCAAACTTGCTGAGCAAACAGGACTGGAAGGCATTATCGCAAAAAATATTGAAAGTACTTACAGCAGAGGCGTTCGGACTTCAGAATGGTTGAAAATAAAAACCTTGCAAACAGAGGAAGTTTTGATTTGCGGTTTTACCGAACCTCAGGGTTCCAGAAAATTTTTCGGATCATTAATTTTAGGAACTTTTATCGATGGAAAGCTCACTTTCTCGGGACATGCAGGAACGGGATTTACAGACCGGAGCCTTAAAGAGCTCCACGAATTGATGACCCCTTTGATTAGAAAAACATCACCTTTTGAAAAGATACCCAAAACCAATGCGGTGGCAACCTGGATTTCCCCGAAGTTGGTTGCTGAAATTAAATATACTGAGCAGACAAAAGACGGAATTTTCCGTCATCCGGTATTCCTTCATCTTCGGGAAGATAAATCCGCTGAAGACCTGAAACCAGTCGTGTCAGAAAAAATGGATCCTCAACCTACCTTAAAACCAAAAATCGTGAAAGAGAAGAAAGATATTCAGAAAAAAATCGGAAAGCAGGAAGTGAAACTAACCAATCAAAATAAAATCTATTTTCCAAAAGATGAGCTAACGAAAGGCGATGTGGTGGCGTATTACCAAAGTGTTGCTTCCTATATTCTGCCCCATCTGAAAGACAGGCCCCAATCGATGAACCGATTTCCCAACGGAATCGACGGCATGAGTTTTTATCAGAAAGATGCAGCGGACGAAACGCCGGATTGGGTAGAAACCCAAGAAATTTTCTCCGAAAGCAACGAGAAAAACATCAGTTATATTCTCTGTAACGATGCGGCAACCATGGCATACCTTAATAATCTCGGCTGTATCGATCTGAATGTGTGGACCAGCAGAATACAAAATCTCGAAAACCCGGATTATCTGGTTCTGGACCTCGATCCTTCAGAAAAAAACACTTTTGACGATGTTATTGAAACTGCGCTTTCAGTAAAAAAAATACTGGATATTGCTGATATTGAAGGGTATCCAAAAACTTCAGGAAGTTCGGGAATTCACATTTATATTCCCATGGGTGCGAAATATTCCTTCGATCAGGTGAAAGATTTCGCACATATTCTGATGCAGATGGTACAGAAGGAACTTCCGGACCTCACCACGCTGGAACGCAGTCTTCAGAAACGTGACAAAAGCAAGATTTATCTGGACTATTTGCAAAACCGGCGCGGACAAACCTTGGCAAGCGTCTACAGCATTCGCCCGAAAAACGGTGCTCCGGTTTCGATGCCTTTAGAATGGAAGGAAGTAAAACCCGGCTTAAAACCTACCGACTGGAATATTGAAAATGCCAAAGATCGGCTCGATAAAAAAGGTGATCTCTTCAAACCAGTGATAGGAAAAGGAATTGACATGCTGAAAGCCATTAAAAAAATATCGGAATAAAGGTCAGCAGATCTTTATATAATATTCACTTCTCTTTCCAGCACAATGCCGAATTTCTCCTGTACCGAATGGATGATCTGTTCTGAGAAATCATAAATTTCCTGTCCGGAAGCGTTACCTGTGGCATTCACAATCACCAAAGCCTGAAGTTCATGGCAACCCACATTTCCGGATTGGCGGCCTTTCCAGCCACACTGTTCGATAAGCCAGCCGGCAGGAATCTTCACCAAATGGCCTGCGGGATACGACGGCATATCTGGATTTTCTTTTTGCAGGTTTTCAAACTGGGTTAACGGAATGGTGGGATTTTTAAAAAAACTGCCCGCATTTCCGGTGATTGACGGATCCGGAAGTTTGCTTTTTCTGATAGAAATAACGGCTGCAGAAACATCTTGAATCGTAGGATTCTCAACATTCATTGTCTCCAGTTCTTGCTGAATAGCGCCATAACCAGTTTTTACCAAATGCTGATGTGTTGTGAGAGAAAAACTGACTTCCAGAATCACATATTTCCCTTTCCCTTCTCTTTTGAAAACAGATTCCCGATAGCCAAATCTGCACTCTTCTTTATTGAAATATTCGATTTCCAGAGTTTCCAGATTCAGCACTTTGCATTCTACAAAATGATCTTTAATTTCCGTACCGTAAGCGCCGATATTCTGCATTGGTGAGGTTCCCACATTTCCGGGAATTAAGGAAAGATTTTCCAGGCCTCCATAATTCTTTTCCAAACAATACATCACGAAGTCATGCCAGTTTTCACCCGCACCGGAAGAGATCAATACATGATTATCGTCAATAATTTCTTCTTTTATGCCTTTGATATTTAATTTAATAACAAGGCCGGTAAAATCATGCAGGAAAAGAACATTACTTCCGCCACCGAGAAACAGCAACGGAATTGGAGGATTGTTTTTCTGCAACCTGCGATAATTTCTCAAAACAGAAATTAATTCTTCTTCTGAATGAACTTCAGCAAAATAACGGGCAGAAACTTCTACACCGAAGGTATTATGCAATTTTAAAGATACATTTTGAAGCCAATCCATTCTCAGAGCCTGTTTAAATTTTAACGAAATATTTTTAGTATAGGTATTTTAATCATTCTCAATGACACTTTTATGCTCTTTCGGCGTATTTCACCCTTTTATTTTTTAGTTTAGCCCGCTAAAATTTCAACCTAAAAGAGCAAAATCCATCCAAAAATAGCTATAAAATTGAAAATTGTAAAATTTAAACAGGCTCTGAAAAAATAAAGCGGTAAAATTAAAAAATAAAAGCCACGAATCCGAAAATCCGCGGCTGTAATTCTTATGATATTTCATTAAAGATTAAAAGAAATTCTGTATTTTTCCAAAGCATCTTTCAGCAGTTCTACGCTTCTTCTCAAATCTTCTTCTTTCAGAACGTAAGCGATGCGAACCTGTTTTTTTCCCAGTTCAGGATCACTGTAAAAACCGCCTGCCGGTGCCACCATGATCGTTTCATTATTGTTGGAATACACTTCCAGCAACCATTGGGCAAATTTTTCGGTATCATCCACAGGAAGTTCCGCCACACAGTAGAAAGCTCCTTTTGGTTTCGGACAGATCACACCGGGAATTCCGTTTAGTAAATCAACAAGAACATTTCTGCGGTGGGTGTATTCTTCCCGCACATTCCGAATATATTCCTGGTCATTTTCATGCGCTGCAGTGGCGGCAATCTGGCCTAAAAGCACCGGACTGAGCCTAGCCTGTGCGAAAAGCATCGCAGCATCATGAATTTTTTGAGACCGGGTAATCATGCAGCCAATCCGCGCTCCGCACATCGAATATCTTTTCGATTCGGAATCAATAATAATGCAATGGTCTTTCAGTTCTGTAAACTCCAGCATCGAAATCTGCTGATGTCCGTCATACACGTATTCCCGGTACACTTCGTCTGAAATAATGACGATGTCATGCTTCAGTGCGATTTCTGCCAACTTCTTAAGTTCCTCCAACGAATACAGATATCCTGTGGGATTTCCGGGATTACAGATGATAATAGCCTTTGTTCTCGGCGTTATTTTTTTCTCAAATTCTTCAATAGAAGGAAGGGCAAAACCGGTATCAATAGTAGACGGCACCGCAACTACATTCACACGGAAGGTGTTGGCAAAACCATTATAATTGGCATAATAAGGTTCCGGAATAATCACCTCATCCCCATCATCACAAAGGGTGGAGATGGCAAAATTCAAAGCTTCGGAACCTCCGTTCGTCACGATGAAATTATTCGGAGTAAGGTCGGTAAAACCCAAAGAATGATAGTACGTTACCAATGCATTTCTGTATTCTATATTTCCTTCAGAAAGGGCATATTCCAAAACAGTCAGGTCAATATTCCTGATGGCTTCCATCGCCGTTTCAGGAGTTTTGATGTCGGGCTGGCCGATGTTCAGGTGATACACTTTCATTCCCCGTTGCTTGGCCTGAGTGGCGAACGGAACCAGTTTTCTAACTGGGGAAGCAGGCATATTTTCAGCCCTTTTTGATATTTGTGGCATTGCTTTTTTTATTTTCACAAAAATACAAATTTTCGGTCGAAGAAGTGTCTTTTCCAGCACCCATTTTGTGTGTCTTTTTCCCTATCAGCATCTTCGCTTTTTTTATTAAAAATTACATTTACCTTTGCAGAAAGGGAGATTTCAATTTCGACAACATTACTCAATGACAAAGATTCTATTGCTTTCGGACAGCCATTCCTATATCGATGACAGAATTCTTGAATATGCCGGCAAAGCAGATGAAATATGGCATTGCGGAGATTTCGGGAGCATGGAAGTTTTGGAAGAACTGGAAAAGATAAAACCATTGAAAGGAGTTTTCGGAAATATTGATGGCGATAAAATTCGCCGCTGTCTTCCAGAAGTCAATCATTTTCAGTGTGAAAATGTGGAAGTTCTGATGATTCACATCGGCGGTTATCCGGGAAGATACACGCCTTTAGCGCGAAAAGAGATTGCTGAGAAAAAACCGAAATTGTTTATTTCCGGGCATTCGCACATTCTGAAAGCAATGTATGACGATAAAAATACGCTTCTCCACCTGAATCCCGGAGCGTGCGGAAAACAGGGCTGGCATCAGATGAGAACCATGATGCAGTTTGAAATAGATCATGAGGCGATCCAAAATCTACAGATTGTTGAACTGGGAAAAAAATAAAGGTGTGAAAATAAAAGATCAGGTATCGGTGATAGACGAAAATCTTAGCGGAACGGTGACTTCAGTTAACGGAAACCGGGTTATTTTTATAGATGATCACGGATTTACCCATTCTTTCCGCAAGGATCAGCTGGTATTGCGCGAACATTCTTTATACGAAAATCTGCAACTTCAGAAAAAACCGGAGCCTGTAAAAACAAAGTCAAAAAAACATCATAAAAAACATTTCGTTCTGGATCTTCATTTCGGGAAAATGGTGACCCATCCTGAACGTTATGAAAGCTTCGAAAGACTTTTCATCCAGAAAGAAAAATTATTGGAAACCATCGCTTATTGTAGAAAAAACAATCTCAAAAAGCTTGAAATCATCCATGGAATCGGCGACGGCACGTTGCAACAGATGGTGCAGGAAGTGCTCATCAGCCAAACCGGACTGGATTTTCGGAATACAGCGATTCTACATCATCAGTCCGGATCGGTGATGGTAGAATTTATTTAGATTTTTTTTCGGGAACCACTGCAAAACTGGAAGCATAAAATTTCCCGTCTTTAATCTCTCCGGAAACTTTTGCTTTTTTCACCACGTTGCAGAAACCATCGTCTGCGTGAGGATTTCCGTGATCCTTAATGGTAGTGCCTTCCACATAATACACTTTGTTGTCCATTCTGACGGCCAGAGCGCAACCTCTGTCATTTTTCTGATCAAAATTGCACATTCCGCAGGAAGCTTCCACGTATTGATTGGTCACTTTTTTCTGAGCAAAAACAGATACTGAAAGCACCAGCATCATCAGTAAAAACATTTTTTTCATATTCAAATTATTTAAGGTTAAAGGTAAGAAATTAAGACAAATATAAGATAACATTGATAAAACTCATATTGTATTCCCGAATTTTACAACCCAAATAATTTTAATAAATTTGCTCACTTCAAGATGGAAAAACTCAATTTACTTTTTATCCAGGACGGTTTACAATACCAGATGGTGCGTGGCAAAAGCGTTCAGGACGAACAATCTTACTTCGTGAAGGAAGAATCTCCGGCAGATTTCATTTCCCGAAAACTGGAAATGGCGCTGGACAAAAAACACAGCGAAATCTCTGTAGTGTCCGCACTGAACCGTTTTACACTGATGCCCGAAGGTTTCAGCGAACACGAATTGGGCTATGACCTGATCGCATTCAATTCGCCGGTCAATAAAAACGAAGAAGAACTGATGCTCTCTGTCAATAAAAAATATGGAGTGCAGTTTTATTATACTTTCCCGAAAAAGTGGTACGAGATGTTGAAATCCCGGGAACTTCCTGTAAAATTTAATTTCTCAGGCGAAAAATTTCTCAATTCCATCAGCGCAAAAGGTGGAAAAGAAATCCACATCAATCTGTATCACCAGCAGTGTGAGTTTATTGCGCTGGAAAATAAAAAAGTGATCCTGTACAACAATCTTGATATCAATTCTGAGGTAGATTTTCTTTATTTCATCATGTTCAGCATCAGCAAAATTGGTTTTGGTATCAAGGAAACCCGCTTTTTCGTGTACGGAGAAACTTCAGAAAACGAGACTTTTATTTCAGAACTCCGGAAGTTTGTCCGCCATCTGAAAATGATTCATGATAATCAGCCAAAGAAAAATTTCATTCTAAAGTAACGCTTATGTATCGCATTATATCAGGAAAATGGAAAGCCAAAAAAATTGCTGCGCCGAAACATTTCGATGTGCGGCCCACCACTGATTTTGCGAAAGAAGCGCTTTTCAGCATTATCGAAAACCGATATGAACTGGAATTTGCTTCCGTTCTGGATCTTTTTGCGGGCATCGGTTCCATCACGCTGGAGTTCGCTTCCAGAGACTGCCAGGATATTACCAGCGTGGAAATGAATCCTAAACACTGTACTTTTATTTCATCCACCGCGGCGGAACTGGATATGGCTTTACAGATCAGTGTTCAGCGTGCAGATGTCTTTGACTGGCTGAAGAAAAATCGGACCAAAAAACAATACGATATCATCTTTGCAGATCCGCCTTTTGAAATGGATGAAAAGAAATACGGCGAATTGATTTCCCTGATTTTAAACAATAATTATCTGAAAGAAAACGGAATCCTGATTCTCGAACATCAGACGAAAAACATCCCTCAACACCCCAATGTGACGGCTACGCGGAAATACGGAAACGTCAGTTTTTCACTGATTAAAGCCAACGAAAAGGAAGAAAAGGAAGAAAATGAAGAAACTGTCTAAATGCTTTTGGGTTCGTAAAAGAAAAGAAGCTTTTTAGCTGCAAGGTCAAAATCCGACCACGAAGAACACTCAATCTGAAATCCCGCAACGCCGCAGGTTGGAAAATGGAAAATATCTTCTGAAATAGAATTGGCAAAATTGGATATTCCGTTGTTGTGCGAAAACATCGCTACTGAATCCACCTGATCTTCCAGCCCGTAAATTACAGAACGGATTCCATCTTCTGAAGGGCTATACAGTTTCTGATCTGTATGAAGCGATACCTGATAATCCTGATTGAATATTTCACAGGTTCCCAATGCCCTTACCGCAGGACTTGAAATAAAATACTGAATATCAACTTGATTTCCTTTCAGGAATTTTGCCATTTTCACAGCGTCTTCATGCCCTCCGTCGGCAAGCGGCCTATCGAAATCCTCTGTGTCTGCAGGCCAGTCGCTTTTTGCATGGCGTACCAGAATCAGTTTTTTCATAATTTTTGAATTTGGGAAAATAAAATTAAACTATTTCACAGGAACTACAAAACTTTATTTTCAGCTGATCCGTTTTGTAGCGATAGCACGGACAAACTTTTTCTCTTTGCAGGAACAGACACTGTTGGCAATTCCGATCCCCAAAACTGTTTTTCCACAGTTTGTACAGGAATAATACTGATCCGGCAGTATATCCTTTACAGTATCCAGATATTTTTCCGGCCATATCGGAAGCCCGTGCTCGGTTAGTTCCCGTTCGCGGAAGATAATGCTCAGCGTTCCGTTGGTTTCCAGAAGAACATCTTTCACCTGACCGATATGTTCAATATTCTGCATTCTCAATTCTGAAAAAAACTCATCTACACCCAGTTTTTTCTCATGCAGAAACTCCTTGGTAAACTGACCGTTTCTGATGAGATATTCCGGTTTTCCTTCAAAATACAATTCTATTTTTTCTGAGTGCGTCACCAGATAAATGATGATTCTGTAAATCAGAATTGTTACCACCAGTACCGTGGCTGCCACTGCAATGCCCACTTCTTTATAAAACATCGGATCTCCGGCAGCACTTCCCAGCGCAATAATCATCACCATTTCAAAAATCGAAAGCTGCTTTACGCTCCGTTTCCCGGTAAATTTCATCACCAGAATCAGGAATAAAAACATCATCGTAGTTCTGAGTACAACT
Source organism: Chryseobacterium lacus (assembly GCF_003336205.1). GTDB lineage: Bacteria > Bacteroidota > Bacteroidia > Flavobacteriales > Weeksellaceae > Chryseobacterium_A > Chryseobacterium_A lacus. The sequence goes on along the minus strand of NZ_QPIE01000004.1, from coordinate 28,384 downwards.
TCCAGTAAAAACTGAACATTTTCAGTCCCGAAAAAGAGCTCTTCTGCTTTCATATATCAAATTTATAAGGACTAAAAATATAAAATTTGTTTAAATTTGCAGCTATGGGAAAAATTATGGCAATCGACTTCGGCAAAAAACGTACGGGTATTGCTGTTACTGATGATTTACAAATAATAGCCAGCGGGCTGGATACCGTGGAAACCGCAACGCTGATGAACTTTCTTCAGCAGTATTTCTCCGAAAACCAGGTGAAAGAGGTCGTTATCGGACTTCCCATCGATCTCAAGGGAAATCTTTCTGAAATAGAAACCGACATCAGAAAATTTATTGGTGAATTTGAAACCCAGTTCCCGGGGATCACCGTTCATCGTTTGGATGAAAGATTCACCTCAAAAATGGCATCGTTTTTTATCAGCCAAAGTGGCAAGAGCAAAAAAAGAAGGGAGGACAAAAGCCTGATAGACAAAGTGAGCGCTACCCTTATTTTACAGAATTTTTTAGAAAATAAACAAAGATGATACTACCAATCCGGGCTTTCGGAGATCCCGTCCTCAGGAAAGTAGCCCGTAATATAGATCAGGATTATCCGGAGCTGAACACACTGATCCAAAACATGTATGAAACGATGGAAGATGCCAACGGTATCGGACTGGCTGCGCCACAAGTAGGGTTGGATATCCGGCTGTTCTGCATTGATGTGTCTCCATTGGCTGACGATGAAGATTATGCGGATATCGCCGAAGAACTGAAAGGTTTCAAAAAAGTGTTTATCAATGCTAAAATGCTGGAGGAAAGTGGCTCCGAATGGAAATTCAACGAAGGCTGCCTATCCATTCCTGACATTCGCGAGGATATCAAACGTAAAGAAACCATCGTTATCGAATATTTTGATGAAAATTTTGTGAAACATACAGAAACTTTTTCCGATATTCGTGCCCGTGTTATTCAGCATGAATACGATCATATCGAAGGCATCCTGTTTACAGATCACCTTTCCTCGCTGAAGAAAAAACTGGTGAAAGGAAAACTTTCCAAAATCATGCACGGCGATGTGAATGTGAATTATAAAATGAGATTTCCAAAATAATTTTTCACGCACAGAAATGCGTAAGAAACGTTAATAATAAAAATAAAAGAGTATGGAGTTAGAAAAAATTATATCAATTTCGGGAAAGCCCGGACTTTTTAAACTGGTTTCCCAGCTGAAAAACGGATTTATCATCGAAGATGTTACCACCAAAAAGAAAGTAAGCATCGGCAATTCCAGCCAGGTGAGTTTATTGGACAATATCGCCATGTTTACTTTTGATAAAGAAGTTCCGTTGTTCGAGGTGTTCGAAAACATTGCCAAAACAAACGATTATAAAGAAACCATTTCCCATAAATCATCAGAGACTGAACTTCGGGAATTTATGGAAACTGCACTTCCTGATTACGACAGAGACCGCGTGTATCTTTCCGACATCAAAAAACTTGCACAGTGGTACAATATCCTTCAGGCAGCCCGATACATCACTCCGGAAAGTTTCATAAAACCTGAAGCGGAAGAAACAGAAACTCCGGCAGAACCGGCAGAAAAGAAAACAGCTACTAAAAAAACGGATCAAAAACCGGCCAAACCTGCTGCTCCTAAAGTAAAAGAATCTACACACGCAGCAAAATCAGCTCCCAAAAGTACGCACAGAAAGCAAGGGTAGGCTTCTTCCCTTTCAATAACAAAACCTTTCGGAAACGAGAGGTTTTTTTAGTAAATGCACATTGTGATTTAACAAATTCTTATCTTACATCAACATTTTGCGGCCTAAAAATGAATACTTTTGTCTTTAATAAAAGTGATTACAATATGAAAGTAGCATTAATCGGAGCAACAGGATATGTGGGAAATGCCATCCTTAAAGAACTTCTCCACCGTCAATATGACGTAACGGCCATCGCGAGAAACAGTGCCAAAATCGACATCAGCAGCGATCATCTCACCCGGCGAGATCTGAACATCTTCAATACGGAAGGGCTCACCGAGGTCATCAGCGGGCACGACGTGGTCATCAGTGCTTATAATCCTGGATGGACGAATCCAAATCTCCATGAAGAGTATCTCAAAGGTGCCGAAAGCATTCAGAAAGCGGTTGAAAAGTCAGACAGCAAACGGCTGATCGTCATTGGCGGCGCCGGAACTCTGAAAGCAGATGGAAAATTCATCGTGGATGGCCCGGATTTCCCTAAAGAAATCTATCCCGGAGCGAGTGCTGTGAAAAAATACTTTGTAGAAAACCTCAGCAAAAATGAAACACTGGACTGGCAATTTTTCTCCCCTGCAATAGAAATGAATATGTTCAGTGAGGACAAAGACCGCGGAAGAACCGGAAAATACCGCTATAGTACCGACACGCCGGTGCTGGACGAAGAAGGGCGTTCCCGACATTCGGTAGAAGATCTGGCCGTAGCCATTGCCGATGAAATTGAAAATAAACAGTTCATCAGAAAACAGTTTACGGCGGCGTATTAGAATATTCCGGAAAATCAAAACAAAATATTTCGGCAGAATCACCAAATCTGCTAATATAAAACTACGCTAACAATGGGAAGCATGGCTTTCCGGCGTTTGCTTACAAAAAAGAAAATATGAAAAATATAGAATTTGGGTATATGACCTTCGCCGATATGGCACCGGAAACTTCACCCGGAAAAGGCACCAATGCCCGCCAAAGAATACAGGATCTTCTGGAAGAAGTGAAACTTGCAGATGAACTCGGTATTGATGTTTTCGGTATCGGAGAACATCACCGCGAAGATTATTCGGTTTCTTCTCCATCCACCATTCTGGCGGCTGCAGCAGCGATTACAAAAAATATAAAACTGACCAGCGCAGTCACAGTGCTAAGTTCCGAAGAGCCCGTTCGGGTCTATCAACAGTTTGCAACCATAGATCTCATCTCCGGCGGAAGAGCCGAAATCATGGCCGGACGGGGTTCCTTTATTGAGAGTTTTCCTCTTTTTGGATATGACCTGAACGATTATAATGAACTTTTTGAAGAAAAACTGGAACTTCTCCTGTCTATCAACCGGTCTGAAAAAGTCACCTGGAGCGGAAAGCTCCGTGCTCCGATTCATGATCTTGGCGTTTATCCCCGAGCAGTGGAAGGAGAAATTCCCGTCTGGCTGGCTGCAGGAGGAACACCTTCTTCCGCCGTGCGTGCTGCCAAACTGAAACTGCCGTTAATGCTTGCCATTATTGGCGGAATGCCGGAAAATTTTATTCCGTTTATTAAGCTGTATAAAAAGACGGCTTTGGAAAGTGGAGTTTCTGAGAATGACTTACAGGTAGGCATCAACAACCACATTCTTATTGGCGAAAATGATGAGAAAGTTGCCGACGACTTCTTCCCCCATTATGCTGCCATGATGGACAGGGTTGGAAAAAGCCGGGGTTGGCAGCCGATGACGCGACAGCAATATGAATTTATGAGAAGTGAACGCGGCTCCCTGATGGTAGGCAGCGTAGAAAAAGTAGTGAATAAAATCGTGGCGGAACATCAGATGTTCGGATTTACAAGATTTATGGCACACGGCAGCCTCGGAACCACCCCGCATGAACTGACGATGAAATCGCTGGAATTGTACGGTAAGGAAGGCATTCCTGAAGTGAAAAGAAGATTGAATTTTCTATAACATTGATGTACCTGATTTTCCCTACATTGTAGAATTATTTTCAGTACGTTTCACTATAATTCTAAATAATTATGTCAAACATCGAATTAATCATTGAAGAAAAAGCCGCTGATATCGGGAATTTCCTGGTCGGAAGGCTGCTTCCTTTCCGGGGAAAAAGAGCGGTGGGCCCGTTCGTGTTTATCGATCACATGGGTCCGGCAAAACTGGCTGAACATCAGAATCTGGATGTTCCGCCGCATCCACACATCGGACTTTCCACATTGACCTATCTTTTCGAAGGATCTATTTTTCATCGCGACAGTCTGGGTTCCGCAATGGAAATACAGCCCGGTGCGGTCAACTGGATGACGGCCGGCAAAGGAGTCGTGCATTCCGAAAGAACACCGGAATATCTGCGAACCTCCGATACGTCGCTGCATGGTTTTCAGATTTGGGTCGGATTACCAAAGGAACTAGAGCAAATGGAACCCGAATTCCATCATACGGAGGCTTCTGCAATTCCGGCTTGGGAAGAAAATAACGTTCAGTATAAACTGATTGCCGGCGAAGCATTCGGAAAAAAATCACCGGTTCCAGTGTACAGCAAATTGTTTTTCATCGAAATTAAAAATAAAGAGAAAACCAAGATCAACATCGGGGAGCATCTTTTCGGCGAGGTTGCCATGTATGTTCTGGAAGGCACGGTAAATCTTGAAGGAAATGAATTCGGTTCGAAGCAGCTTCTCGTGGCTAAAAATGCCACCCTTTGCGAATTTGAAATGAATGAAAACGCGACGGTATATCTTTTCGGCGGCGAACCTTTTCCTGAGGAACGGTATATTTTCTGGAATTTTGTCAACTCGGACAGAGATGTTATTGAGCAGGCAAAACTCGACTGGCATGATCAGAACCTGAGTGCGTTCCCGAAAGTAGCTGGCGATGAAGATGAATATGTAGCGCTGCCCAAAGCAATCTTAAAACACCGATAAATAAACCCATCACTATGTCAGAAATAAAACACACCAACAACGAGAAAAAAGGCGTTTTCGAAATCTATTCTGAAGGCAAAAAAGCCGGCGAAATGACCTATACCTGGGCAGGAGACGACAAGTTTATTATTGATCACACCGAAGTAGATCCTGCATTCGGAGGAAAAGGACTGGCCAAAGCGCTGGTTGTTGCTGGTGCAGAATATGCACGGGCCAACAATAAGAAAGTAGTTCCTGTATGTCCGTATGCAAAAATAACTTTCGAAAGAAATGCAGAACTGCAGGATGTGCTCTTCAGGTAACATTCATTTACTTTTTATCTGAAAAAGCCAAAAAAAACGATTAAATTTGTGAAAAGCATCTACTTAGAGGAATGTCTTTAGATCTTCCCGGATGCCTATTCACCAATATCCGCTCAATATATGGCACACCTTCCGGAACTTATTGTTGATCTGGCCCTCATTCTCCTTGTGGGAGCCTTTATCACTATTCTGTTTAAAAGGATAAAGCAGCCTCTGGTATTAGGCTATATCATCGCCGGATTTTTAGTAGGCCCTCATTTTACATTAATTCCCACCGTTGTGGATAATGAGAATATTGAGACTTTTGCCGAAATCGGAGTCATCATGCTTCTTTTCAGTCTGGGGCTGGAATTCAGTTTTAAAAAGCTGATGAGTGTGGGAGGTTCCGCCTCTATTACCGCTGTGGTGGAGATTCTTTTCATTGGGCTTGGCGGTTATCTCACAGGATACCTTCTGGGCTGGAAACCCATAGACAGTCTCTTTTTGGGAGGGATGCTGGCCAGTTCTTCTACCACCATTATTCTCAAAGCTTTCGATGAATTAGGATTGAAAACCAGGCAGTTTGCACAGGTGGTTTTCGGAGTTTTAATTGTGGAAGATATTATTGTGATCCTTCTCATGGTATTGCTTTCTACGGTAGCTGTTACCCAGCAGTTTGAAGGTTCGGAGATCATATTTACTATTTTGAAACTGATATTCTTTCTGCTTCTGTGGTTCCTTGTCGGGATTTATTTACTCCCAAGTTTTCTTAAAAAGGCAAGAAAATTTATGGACGGAGAAACCACGCTTATTTTTGCCATCGGTTTGTGTTTCGGGATGGTGGTTCTGGCCACGCAGGTAGGATTTTCTGCTGAATTAGGCGCGTTCGTTATGGGTTCGATTATTGCGGAAACCGTCATGGCTGAAAGAGTGGAACACATCACGATGCCCATTAAACAGTTATTCGGAACGATATTTTTTGTTTCGGTGGGGATGATGATTGATCCGAATGCGATGGTGACCTATGCATGGCCGATTCTGGTGATCACCGCGCTTACATTATTCGGAAAATTTTTCTTCAGCGGACTGGGTGCATTGATTTCCGGGCTTCCGCTCAAACAATCCATGCAGATCGGGATGAGCATGGCACAGATAGGCGAATTTGCTTTCATTGTCGCCACATTAGGATTATCGTTGGGTGTGATTTCAGATTTCCTCTTTCCGATAGCGGTCGGAGTTTCTGCGATCACCACGTTTACGACGCCTTATATGATGAAAATGGCGGATCCTTTCTATGACTGGCTTATGACTAAACTGCCGTCGAGATGGGTAACCCGCATCGAAAATTATTCACTGGAAACCGAGAAGATGAATGCCAATCCGAAGTGGAAGAACATTACCAAGGAATACCTGCGGATTATTATTCTGAACACCATTATTCTGATTGGGATCATCCTGACTTTCAGATTCTTCATTATTCCTTTTATCAACCGGAATATTGAAGTTCCGCTCTATCAGAACATTATTGTTATTATTCTGGGAACCGTGGTTTCGTCTCCTTTTTTATGGGCTATTCTTACCAAAGCACCAAAAATAGCGGAAAAAGACGCACTGAATGACACAGTGACTCTGGCCCTTAACATCATCCGGATTCTTCTGGGAACCTTCCTTATCGGGCTTTTTATCGATCAATTGACTTCCACCAAATATGCAATTATTTTCGCACTGCCGGTGGTGATCTTCCTGCTGTGGTTCTTTTCAACCAAAATTCAGGATGTGTATCAGCGGATTGAAAATCAGTTCATCAGCAATTTTAATGAGAGAGAAACTCAGGATTATCTGAAAAATAAAACCGTACACGATCTCAAACAGCGCAATCTGGAATTTCGGGAAAAACTGAAAACCTGGGATGCCCACATTTCGGTGATGGAAGTGGATCCGCACGCCAAGTTCATCGGAGTCCGCCTGGAAGAACTTCGCTGGAAAGAGAATTACGGCATTAATGTCGTGTACATTAAAAGAGGTGAAAACCTCATCAGCCTGCCTGGCCGCGACAATCGCCTGTTGCCGTATGACAGGGTTGGCATCCTGGGAACCGATGAGCAATTTCAGAATTTCAAGACTGTTTTTGACGAGCGGGAAGAGAAACTGAATGAAATGGAAGTGGGCGAAATTTCACTGATGAAGGTACTGATCGATCCCGACAGCAAATATGTAGGCCATTCGATCCGGCAGTCTCACATTCGCGAAGATCTGGTATCACAGGTAGTCGGTGTAGAAAGGAACGACAGCCGCATTCTAAATCCTGATTCTTCGGAAATCATTCAAGGGGATGACATCCTTTGGCTGGTGGGGAATGCGAAGAAAATCAGAGAATATAAGGAAAACAAAACGTAATTCGCTTGATGGCAGACAGAACAAAGTGAAGCAAATCCATTGTATGCTGTAAACAAAACTCAGGCTAAAAAGAATTTATTTATTACTTCGGTAACTTTGCCAAAGTTTGGAACTTTGGCAAAGTTGGGTCAAATTTTGTCGCTAAAAGTAAATCCATAGATAAACAAATTCTCTACTAAATAAACAGCTAACCGCTGAAAAATTAACGAATTTATTCCTTCTTCTTTCTTTTAGGATCTAATTCACAAAAAAAATCAGACGAATATTCATCTGATTTCTTTTAAAACAAGAAGCCTGAGTATTTATTTTTTAACCAGTTTAGCCGTTTTCACGACACTGCCATCGTTAATTTTCAGCAGATACGCTCCTGTGGTAAGATCTTCCACATTGTAATATTCGGCATAGCGCAAGGTTTTCATCAGTTTCCCTGTCATGTCATAGACTTCAATCGTGGTGGCAGCCCGCTGACTTTCTTTAGGCAGGTTGATTTTAAACTCACTGGCAACAGGATTGGGATACACCACTACCCTGTTGTCATACTGCAGCACTTCATTGGTTCCCAGCACTGCATAATTAATAATGAACGGAACATCCTGTGGATAATCCGGTGCAGTAGCAGGATTTCCTGTATCTATCAAAGGAGTCCAGACATTCGTGATCGCATTCAGCTGGAGTCCGTTAAATTCCGGAAGGCCCCGTGTTCCCGGGATCGTAACCGAAGGGGTAAAACCACCACTCCCCATCACAACATTCTGAAGCTGAAATTTCAACCAGTACGTTCCACTGGCCAGTGTCGTATTTGCAGTTCCGGTGGTCTTCCAGATTTTTCTGGTCGTTCCTACTGCAGAACCCGGAGGCGGCGTGGTAGAATTAAATATTCTGTACATCATCGCATCCGTGCTTGTGGTAAACCTGTTGGTGGTAGCATCACCAAAAACGGATACCGCTCCCGCCACAGAGGGATCGGAACTGAATATTTGCAACCGCAGCGTATTGAAAGGGGATGTAGATCCCACAAACCCGCTTTGATAAGCGAATACCTCTATGGAAGATATTTGCCAGGACTGACCGGCAGGAATGACAAAATCATCGGCCAGAAAGTAGCTTGCAGTTGCAGAATTGTGCGTACTCGTACTGCCGCCACTGGTATTGGATTCTGTTGTATTTCCCGTGTTAGCCTGCGCTTCAGACCATGTATACCCGGCTGGAGCATTGACTCCGCTACCTGTTACCGTGCCGGTGCTAAGCCCGCCGTTACTGTATTGCCCGAAAGCAATAAAAGGCACAATTACCAAAATAGAAAGTAATTTTGTTTTCATAACTAATATTTTAATTTCAACCAAAGTTAATAAATAAAACAATTAATCAATACATTTTTTTTACTGTTTTTAGAGAATGTTTTAAAAATTGATAATAAGGCATGCTGCTTTACTGCAGAACTATTGTATTGATCGGTAACTACGAAGAAAAACACAAAGGTTTGCGCTGACAAACGGACTATCATTGCCCGTATGTTATTTGTTGTGGCAAAGTGGGGAATTTAGTCCTGCAAATTCAATAGGTAGTGGGTACTGCGGCCGCCGGAACCGGATTTCAGGAGAGCCGCTCTTAATATTAGTCATAAAGTCCCAGAGATTCAAACCTCAGCCTGAACTGATGACATCCCGGACAGTAGTTGCCTGCAGTGGGCAGAAATGTGTCAAATGCCTGCAAGGGAGTGCAGGTACAGTTCTGGTCATGTAAGCGGGGATCGGTATAGGGTACCCATTGGGAATTGGGGGATTTGGCCAAAATATCCAGCTCTACGATTTCCGCCGTCGTCATACTGATTGCCGGTACCGTTCGTGAATGTTCAAAATCTGCCATGCCTGCGCCGAATTTAAGTTCCTTTGACTGATAACCACAGCCGCAAGTTGCTTTGATGATTTCGCCCATTCGTGATGATTTTAAAGTGAATTTTAAAGATAGCTTTTTTTTTGGAATTGCAGGCTTTAATGTTCCGTTACTGTAAAGAGGATTGGCACTTATGCTTTCCCATTTTTTTATTATACCGATATATCTCGCAACAACAGTAATTCCGCGGAATAGAATGAATGCTTCAATAAGGATTTAAAGTAAGGATCTTATTCGCAGCCGTGTCGAAGTGACGGAACTTCACAGCAGCGCTCTGGAATGGCGGAGCGGTTATTTGCTGTTCTCCGGCACGAAGTGAGGACACTTCGCGCAGCGGGGGTTTATATGCTTTTGTTTTCTGGCCTTGTAACTCATCTGGTTAGAGTCGCTGATTCATCATCAGCAAGTCCTTGGTTCGAGCCCAAGCTGGGCCACTTCAAATTCCACAACACCCGTTGCGGAATTTTTTTGTCCCCTGAACAGAAAATACCCGCGCGATAATTAGCGGGTGTATAGAACTCATTCTTCAGGAAAACTTTTCCTGCAATAGTCCGTAGGTGGGTATGTTCCTTTTCTTCATGAATTTTTATAGACCGAAGCTAAGCCATTTTCTTAGAAACTTATCCGGCAAACATCTTTTCCTGCTCTATATGGCATTCTAAAGCTTTTTATTGAACTTCCCAGACACAATTACCTTTATCCTTAAATAAACGCTTGGAAAGGTTAAGGAGATATGCCTTTAAGCATACTATATCCATACTATATTCATGCTATATCCATACTATTTATTACCTTTGAGAATCACTAAAATTATCAATAACATGGCAGAGCTTATAGGTATTCTTAAATTTAAGGGAAAGATGGATGGGCTTTCGTTTTATAAAATGAACGGCAAAATTATCGTGCGGAATCCGGGTGGGTTTGACGGCGAAAAGATCCTGAAAGATGAAAAATATGTGAATGTAAGAAAAAACGCCTCTGAATTCGGGCGCTGTTCAAAATTTGGCAGAAAACTGCGGCGGGCTCTCCAGCCTTTTGTAAAGGATTTCCGTGATCCGATCGTTCACGGGAGAGTGGCGAAGATGCTTCACGACATTATGAAGCTGGATCCCGTATCTTCCAAGGGGGAGCGGACGGTGCAACTTGGGCTGCAGCATGGTGAGAGCGGGAAAATCCTTGACGATTTTGTATGGAACACCGGTGACGGAAAGAGATGCCGCTATGATTATGAAAAGCGGACGCTGTTTTTTGACCGTCTTCCTGCACGTAGTACGAAAGCGGTGGTAACGCTGCGGTTTATCAATCCTGATGAGGGGCAGGATCCGCTGGAGTTTGTGGATGCTGTTTTTGAGGTTTCGCTTCCCTGTTCTGAGTTTATTATTTCTGAGGAGGAGGGATTTGAGTCTGTGCAAGCGCATTACCTGAAATTTGCGCTGATCCGGTTTTATGACGCAGATGACTTCCTGTTGGGCGGGAAAACGGCGGTGGTAGTTGGGTAGTTTTGGGAGGTGCTGGTGTTTGGCAGCCACATGTTTTGGAAGATTTAGGTAGAGGTATTATTCGTTACTCAGCATTTGGTATCGCGGTAAAATCCAACCGCTAAAAGCTGGCTTTTGTTTTAGTTTATGACTCCACGATACAATCGTTCGGTAGCAGTGTGATCGTTGGAGGCACGAAGTGAGGACACTTCGCGCAGCTGGAGACCTTTCTGAAAGTCTCCTGTAAATCTTTAAAATCCTTCTTCGATAAACCCATAATGCCAAAAAAGCTCCCGAAGGTTCCGTTCAACAGGCTTTCATTGTTGGCTTTTCAAGTCCGACGAAATTTTATTTATTAGCTGTGATATTATTTTTTGCGATTCAATAATTTCCCAATGTCTTTTCGTTCTTCAAGTCTTTGAATATTTCTCTCGTTGAGGTTTTTCAAAATATTTTTAAGATTCCATTCCGCTGAATTTGCTACTTCGAATTCATAATGAGTGTCAAAAAACTCCCCATAGATCTCGAAAATAATATTTTGACACAAGTCAATTAAATTTTTTGTCTCATCAAGTGTAATATCATTAACTATCGTTGAATTAAATGCATCTTCGTGAGCAAATAATTTGTCACGTTGTAATTTTATATGTGAAATAACGTCTTTATGTCCTTGAATTTTATTTATTTCAGTAAGAATAAACTCTTCGTTAATTTTTAATGAGTGGAAATAATTTCCTTTCTTACATTTTGTGAGAAATTTTAGAATGTTATAGCGTTCATTATCGATGTACAGTTTGGACAATTGTAGCACAATAATTCTCCAGTAATTCACTTTGGTCAAAATGAAAAACGAGTTCTTAAATTTTAAGTCTAGTATGTAAGAAGAAGTATCTTGAGTTTTATACAATTCTCTTAACACTAGATAGGATTCTTTACAAAGAAAGAAAATCTTAACAATTTTTTCAAGATCATCCTTGAACTCGCTTCTTTTAGACATATTCTTGTAATATATTGCACGTAACTTGTATATATGTATGACAAAATCATATAATATACAAACACCGGGCGGGAGATATGTATGACAAACGTCATACTTTATTTTACCAAATATACATAATTACTTAACCGTGCGGCATTGTAAATCCTCTTTCATACTGACCCAGGAAGCATCACCCAATCGCGGTATTTGGTTTGGAGACAAACATAAAGCGCAGCGTAAATAAATGCCGGTGCTGCAAGGAGGGAAACCTGATAACCATTGCCGTTTTCGGACAGCGCGGTCCGCCACCGGAATATCTTTTCGTTATTCAACCTCTGTCTGTAAAATAACCTTTGCGGGTAAGGGAATTTATATGCTGCAGCGAAGAAAAACCGAAGAAAACACTCATAAAGGCTACCAAATGCCACAAAAAAAAGCAGTCCTTCTGAAAAAACTGCTTTGTACCTCTAAATTCTAAAAACGATAACTCCATAGACTGCCAAAAAAGCCCCCGAAGGTTCCGTTCAACAGGCTTTCATTGTTGGTTTTTCAAGCCCAACGAAAGCTTAGTTATTAGCGGGTGCCCTTCTTTTCGCTATTTTTTATTTCAAATTATTTCTAAAGAAACGCTCCAATTTGTCAAACGGAATAACCTCAATTTTGTCATAAAAATCTATGTGTACAGCGTTGGGAACGATGACTAATTCTTTTGGTTCGTTTGCATTTCCAAATGCGGTTTCACTAAAATATCTTGAATGTGCTTTCTCGCCTGCAATAATCAAAAGCGGTCGTGGCGAAATTTCTTTGATGTACGTTAAAATAGGCATATTCATAAATGATAAAGGTGTAGTTGCCATCCAAGAATTTCCTGAATTTACCGAACGTTCGTGATAGCCTCTTGGCGTGCGATAATAATCGTAATATTCTTTTATAAATTGTGGGTCATCATCTTTCGGCGCTTTATTGTATTCTGAATCGTAAGCAAATGTTCCTGCTTCTGCATCTTTCCAGCGTTGTTCGCCTAATTGTTCCAAAGTTTTTGTGCGTTGTTCTAATGTTGTTGCATCGTTATAACCTTTCGACATTACTCTGGTCATATCGTACATTGTGGAAGTAGCAACTGCTTTCACACGTTTATCGATAGCGGTTGCGTTCAAGGCAAATCCTCCGAAACCACAAATTCCGATAATGCCGATTTTTTCCCTGTCCACATTTTTTTGAAGTCCTAAAAAGTCAACTGCTGCACTGAAATCTTCGGTATTAATGTCTGGCGAAGCTAAATTTCTCGGTTCGCCACTACTTTCGCCAGTGTAAGATGGGTCAAACGCCACCACTGCAAAACCTCTTCTTGCCATTTCGTTGGCGTAAAGTCCAGAAGATTGTTCTTTTACCGCTCCAAAAGGTCCGCTGATTGCTAAAGCTGATAATTTTTCGTTTTCTGCATTTTTTGGAAGATACAAATCGCCTGAAAGCGTGATGCCATAACGGTTTTTGAAAGATACTTTTTGACGAGTAACTTTATCGCTTAATGTAAAAGTATAATGTTCTTTTGATGTATTCATTTCTTTTGAATTTTTATTTTGTGCAAATGATTGTCCGATGGTCAGCAGAAATGCGATTGCAATAATTGCTATATTTTTCATCTTATTTTTATTTAATTATTTTCAAATTTTACAACTACATTTCCATTGCCCAATGCCGTTGCAAGTCCGGTTGGGTTGTCAACATAGCCAAGCTTTGTATAGCTGTATGAGGTGTTGAAACTTTTGTAAAACAACACCAATGTATTACTTCCATAAAGCGTTAAATCGCCTACTTTAATATCGCCACCAACGGAAGCATTTATGGGAAGTGGATTGGGCAAATCGAAGTACTTTTCGTTGTTATTTAATTCCGTCATATTGATGGAAAGTGGAAACAGTGCTTTGAACGCATTTGCACTTGGATTATCATACAAAGTTGCGATAAAAACTGTGGTGCCAACTGTAATTTTCATTTTAGTAGTTGAAGGGTTATTATTTGTAGTGCCATTATTTTGGATTGGCGTTGTATCATCATCTTTACTGCAAGCAAAAAGAGAAATGCAAACAAAACACATTAGAATTGCTATAGCTATTTTCATTTTATATTGATTTAATTTCTTTAATAATTTTTGCAGGAATTCCACCCACCACTACATTGTCGGGAACATCTTTTGAAACCACCGAACCTGCTGCAACAACTGCGTTTTCTCCAATCGTAACACCTTGCAAAATGGTAGCATTTGCACCAATCCACGCATTTTTTTTGATGTGAATAGATTTCGGAATTAATGATTGTCTTTCGGCAGGATTTAGCGGATGACTTTCGGTAAGCAAACTCACTTTCGGGGCAATCTGTACATTGTTTTCAATGGTAATTCCACCTAAATCCAGAAAAACGCAATCGAAATTGATGAAAACATTTTTACCAATTTTCGTGTGTTTTCCGTAGTTGATGTGCAAAGGCGTAAAAACCATTACACTTTCATCGATTTCTGTTCCTGTAATTTGGCTCAAAAAACTTCTAATTTCTTCGGGTTCCGTTGCATTATTCATTTGAACTAACAACTTTTTTGTAGCAAAAGAAGCTTCACGCATTTTGTACGCTTGAGCATCGTTTGAAGAAATGGTTTCTCCGTTTTGTAATCTTTCAAAAATATCTGTTGCCTGCATTGCCTTTAATTTATAGGGCAAAGTTAAAAGTATTTTAAAGGTGTTTTGTTACATTTATAGCGCAAGTAATGTCAAATATTACCTATTTTTGTTAAAACCAATTTTTTAATTTGAATAAATATGGCAGAAAATCAAAAAGTAATCTTGTTCAAAACCGCATCAACAGCTCAGTTTCCCGATAATTTTCAAACTAGGTTTCATACCCATATTTATTGCCAAAGTGAAACGGTAAAATTTAGTTTCAATGGTCGAAAATTTCACTGCAAAAAAGGGGAATTTATTTTTTGGTTGGCTGGACTTTCAATTTCAGATTTATCTTTTTCTGCCAATTTTAAACTCTAATGATGCCGGATTGGGAAAAGAGAAAGGAAAAATTAGATACATTTCTTTAATACTACCATGATTTTTCTTGAAGGTTTTTAATGATAAATCTTCTTTAAAAGTACTGCAAACATTCAGCACATATCGCCTGAGAAAGCGTAGTATGGTTAATGGATGTTCCAGACCATATGATTCACTTCAATGGAGATAGATTTATGGCACCGAGATAATTATTTGTGATTTGTCTAAAAAACTAAATAATTTCCCCACTTTTCCGAAATTTTATTATCTTTGCACCGTGCGTTCACTTTCGTTCATATTAGCACTTTTTTTTGCCTTCCTCCTCACTGCACCCTGTAGTGATGTAGTGGCGGCACCAGGAGATAATCATACCGTAGAGCAGAACCAAAAAAAAACCGAAACACAAAAACATTCCGACAACTGCACGCCTTTTTGCACCTGCACCTGTTGTGGAGCACAATTTAGCACCACTACCGTTGCTGAGCTGCCTGTTAATATTGGAATTACCAAATATTCACAGAAGGTAGTTTCTTACACTTCCTCATTTCTGCCGGGTGCACTTTCCGGCATTTGGCAACCACCCAAAATAGGTTAATAATTTTTCCGTTGGTTTCTGCCTGCGGAACAGAGCGGCTATGTTTATAGCCACGCATTGCAGTATAATATCTGTAATGCTTATTCTCTCATTTTTAACCTAAAAAAATAAGGATGCTTAATAGAATTATAGAGTTTAGCATTAAAAACAAACTCATTGTGGGGCTCTTTACTTTGGCACTCATTATTTGGGGGCTTTATAGTGCTACAAAATTGCCCATAGATGCAGTTCCCGACATCACCAACAATCAGGTGCAGATTATTACTTCCACACCTACACTTGCAGCACAGGAAACCGAGCAGTTGGTCACATTTCCAATAGAACAAAGCCTTGCCAATATTCCCGGAATTACAGAAATGAGGTCCATTTCCAGATTTGGATTATCGGTTATTACCGTGGTTTTCAAAGAAGAAGTGGATGTGTATTTTGCAAGGCAATTAATAAACGAAAAACTGAAGGAAGCCGAAGAAAAAATTCCGCAGGGGATTGGCAAACCCGAACTTGGTCCCGTTTCTACAGGTCTTGGTGAAATATACCAATATGTATTGCACCCAAAAAAAGGAGCAGAAAACAAATATTCTCCTACAGACCTCAGAACGATGCAGGATTGGATTGTAGCACGCCAACTCTACGGAACACCCGGTGTGGCAGAAATTAACAGTTTTGGTGGCAAACTGAAACAGTATGAAGTCGCAATTAATCCCTTTCGCCTAAAAGCGATGAATGTAACCATTGCCGACATTTTTTCTTCTTTACAAAAAAACAATGAGAATACCGGAGGCGCCTATATCGACAAAAAACCCAATGCCTATTTTATACGAGGTATAGGCTTGATTTCGGGGCTTGATGATATTGCAAATACTGTCATTAAAAAAGTAAACGGAATTCCGGTGCTCATTAAGGATGTGGCACAGGTTCAGATGGGAAGTGCGGTGAGATACGGTGCATTAACCTTTAATGGCGACAAAGAAGCTGTAGGCGGTATCGTAATGATGCTGAAAGGCGAAAACTCTGCAAGAGTGGTGAGCCGCGTAAAAGAAAAAATGGAAACCATTCAAAAATCCCTTCCGCAGGATGTTGTTATTGAGGCATTTCAGGACAGAACCGATTTGGTAAACCGTGCAATCAGCACCGTAGAAAAAAACCTTGTGGAAGGTGCACTCATCGTAATCCTCGTACTTGTTCTATTTTTAGGCAATTTACGGGCAGGTCTTATCGTGGCTTCTGCTATTCCGCTTTCGATGCTTTTTGCTTTGGGATTGATGAATGTTTTCGGTGTAAGTGCAAACCTGATGAGTTTGGGTGCAATAGATTTTGGACTGATTGTGGATGGTGCCGTAATTATCGTAGAAGCAACCCTGCATTTTCTCGCAGTCCATCACGGAGGCAAAAAACTCAACCAAGCCAATATGGACAACGCCGTAGCGAAAAGTGCTAAAAAAATGATGAATTCCGCAGCATTCGGGCAGATTATTATCCTCATTGTCTATTTGCCAATTCTCTCTCTGCAAGGTATAGAAGGCAAAATGTTCCGACCAATGGCAGAAACCGTTTCCTTTGCCATTCTTGGTGCACTCATACTTTCTTTAACCTATATTCCCATGATGTCCGCTTTGTTTTTGTCTAAAAAAATTACTGACAAAAAAACTTTTGCAGACCGTATGATGGAAAAACTCCACGCTTTTTACCTGCCTTTGTTGAAGAAAGCCATCAAACTGAAATACGCTGTGGTTGCAGCAGCAGTGGCTTTACTTACAGTTGCGCTTGTAATTTTTTCACGAATGGGCGGCGAATTCATTCCGCAACTTCAGGAAGGTGATTTTGCAGTGCACTGCATTTTGCCACAGGGAACTTCATTATCACAAAGTATCGAAACTTCAATGCAGGCTTCAAAAATTTTAAAATCTTTTCCGGAAGTTATTACCGTGGTTGGCAAAACAGGTAGCGCAGAAGTCCCTACAGACCCGATGCCGCCTGAAGCGTCCGACCTTATCGTAACCCTGAAACCGAAAAAGGAATGGAAAAACAGCGGAAAATCTTATGAAGAACTGAGTGCCGAAATGATGGAAAAATTAGAAATGATACCCGGTGTTTTCTTTGAAATTTCACAACCGATCCAAATGCGTTTCAATGAGTTAATGACAGGTGTTCGTCAGGACGTAGCCATTAAGATTTTTGGTGAAAATATTGATACACTTGCAGAATTGGCTCCAAAAGTTGCTAATGTAGTTAAAACAGTGGAAGGTGCTACAGACCCGCAAATTGAGCAAACCGACGGTTTACCGCAAATAACCATTACCTACGACAGAGCAAGGCTTGCTTCCTACGGTATGAATATTGAGGATATTAATCATACAGTAAGCACTGCTTTTGCAGGCGAAAGTGCAGGTGTTGTTTTTGAAAATGAAAGAAAATTTGATTTGGTTGCACGGCTCGACAGCATCAACCGTTCATCTATTGATGATGTGAGTAATCTCTTTATTCCCGGCGAAAACGGAGTACAGATACCGCTTTCGCAGGTGGCAACAGTAGAGTTTAAAGAAGGACCCGCACAAATCAGCCGCGAAGATGGCAAACGCCGTATTGTGGTAGGTTTCAATGTTAAGGGCAGGGATGTGGAAAGTGTGGTAACCGAAATACAAAAAAAACTGAATGATGCAAAAATTCTCCCGGCAGGTTACTATTATACCTATGGCGGAACTTTCGAAAATCTAAAAGAAGCCTCCTCTCGTTTGCAGATTGCAGTTCCGGTGGCATTAGGACTTATTTTCGTCCTGCTGTTTTTTACGTTCAGAAATCTCAAAGACAGTGTTCTCATTTTTACAGCCATTCCCATGAGTGCGATTGGGGGTGTTTTTGCGTTGATGTTACGGGGAATGCCTTTCAGTATTTCGGCAGGTGTTGGTTTTATCGCACTTTTCGGTGTAGCAGTTCTCAATGGAATTGTGTTGATAAGCACTTTCAAAGATTTGCAGCAGTCGGGTGTTCATAATATCCTTCGAAGGGTAATTCAGGGAACAAGTATCCGTTTGAGACCGGTATTGATGACGGCAGCAGTGGCTTCGTTCGGATTTTTTCCGATGGCACTTTCTACAGGTAGTGGTGCCGAAGTGCAACGTCCGTTGGCAACAGTCGTTATCGGCGGTTTGGTTACGGCAACCATTCTTACGCTTTTCGTTTTGCCGTTGCTTTACATTATTTTTAATTCCAAAAATAACTTGAAAACACATCTTAAAAAATTGAAGTCCAAACCTGTAACCATCATTTCATTTTTACTGATTTTTGTTGGGGGAAGTGCCTTTGCCCAACAAAGAATTTCGCCCGAAGAAGCGGTAAATATCGCTTTCCAAAATAATCTGCAATACAGCGTAAATAATGCCCAAATCAGTAAAGCAGAAATTGAAGCCAAAGCCAAAAGAGAAATTCCCAAAACAGGTATTTTTCTTGAAAATGAGGAGATGCGTCCAAGTAAGGCGACAGGTGCATTGCAGTTGGCGGTAACACAAACCATTCAGTGGCCCGGAGTTTACAAGGCAAGAAGAAAATTTTATGAAGAACAAACCCAGTATCACAAGAAAAATAAAAACCTTTTGGACGCAGTAATTCGCAAAGAAGTAAGCGCTTCCTACTATCAGTTGTGGTATTTGCAGGAGGTGGCAAATTTGTATAGTAAGTTGGATGAATATTATACTTCCATGTATAAAGCGGCAAACCTTCGCTTCAAAACAGGTGAAGCAGCCGGTTTGGAAGCCATTGCAGCAGAAGCACGGATGAAGGAATTGCAGGCACGCCTGCAACAAAATCAGCAGGATATTAAAGCGCAGCAACAACAGTTAAGCCTTTTCCTTAATTCTTCGGAAAATTATCTTCCTTTAAAACAGTCGCTGAATAAAATAAAGACGGAAGAAATAATTTCAGACAGCATTCACCCTGCACTCGCATTGCAACAGCAGAATATTGAGATTTCGAAAGCCAATATTGAAATTCAGAAAATGCAGAACAAACCTGATTTTTCAGGACGCATATTTTCTCAAAGCATATTTGGGGTTAAAGACCCAATTACAGGATTTTCTGTGGGTGCTGAAATCCCGATTTTTGGTAAATCCGCCTATAAATCCAAAGTGGAAGCCGCAGAAGCCGATGTGAAACTGCAACAGCAGCAGTTAATTTTTCAGCAAACTGAACTATCAACAAAAAAACAAACAGCATACACCGAAATTATGAAGGCCGAAGAACTGCTGAAATATTATGAAGGAACCGGTCTCATACAGGCAGACCAAATTTTTGATGCTGCCATGTTGAGTTACCGTGCCGGTGAAATTGGCTTTTCGGAAATGTATCAGTTCTTTACACAGGCAGTAGAAATTAGAAAAAACCATTTGCAAGCCCTCAATGATTACAATCAGGCAGTCATTAATTACAACTATTATACAGGAAAATAACCGGTTAAAACTGAATTTAAAATGAAAAAATATATAGCAGTTCTATTTGCAGTTTCTCTTTTACTCTTAGGCTGCAAGAAAGAAACCCAAATCGAAAAAAACAATAGTGAAACTACGGAAGAAAGCCAACACAAAGACGAACACGAAAATCCGAATGTTGCAACCTTCACCAACGAACAGATCAATGCCATCGGGATTGAATACGGCAGTATTGAAAACAAAGAACTTACCAACTCCGTAAAAGTGAGCGGAATGCTTACAGTTCCCAACCAAAACAAAGCATTTGTAACCCCTGTTTATAGTGGTGTAGTGCGTTCGTTGTATGTGCAGCCCGGAAGTTATGTTACCCGAGGTAAGGTAATCGCAACCATTTCCAATCCCGACCTCATTCAGATGCAGCAGCAGTTACAGCAGGTGAATGCGCAAATTAAAATGGCAGAATTGGAAGTAACAAGGGCACAGCAACTTTACAAAGGAAATGCAGCACCGCTCAAAAAATTACAGCAGGCACAGACAGAACTTGCAACCTTACGCAGTCAGCGTTCAGGTTTGCAGAAACAGTTGGGCAGTATTGGTGCTTCACAGGGCTACAATTCTGTACTGTCTGTTCGTGCTCCTATTAGTGGAACAGTGAGTAAAGTCATTGCACAAATTGGCAGTAATGTAGATATGGCTTCTCCCATTGCAGAAATTGTCAACAATTCCTCACTGCATTTGGATATTTATGTGTATGAAAAAGATTTGGTTAAAGTACAACCCGGGCAAACCATTCATTTTACATTAACAAACAGTCCCGCCAAAGAATATGACGCACGCATTACCTCAATTGGAACCGCTTTTGAAGGCGACAGCAAAACCGTTCCCGTGCATGCGGATGTAACCGGAGATAAATCCGGATTAATTGATGGAATGAGCGTTACGGCGATAATCAGTCTTGATACCAAAACTACACCTTCTGTACCTACAGCATCCATAGTAAATGATAAAGGACAGGATTTTATTTTTATCGTTTCGGATGAACATACCGAGAAAGAACATACGGCAATTGCCGAAAACGAAAAAGATGAACACGGTCACACGCATTCAGAACCAAAAAATAATCAGAATAAGAAAACAGCAGGCGAAGTGACTTTTGAAAAAATTCCTGTCGCAAAAGGAACTACCGATTTGGGTTATACGCAGATTACACCTTTAAAACCAATTCCCGCCAATATAAAAGTGGTAACAAAAAACGCCTTTTTTATCTTGGCTAAAATGAATAACACCGGCGAAGAAGGACACGGACATTAAAAAATAATTTACATGAATGATTTATTAAAATACTATTTGCCAATTTTTTACTTAATTGTAATGATGTTTGTATTTGTAATTCCTACTTACAGAGTGTATAAAAAAACCGGCATTAATCCTATTACTTTCGGCAAAGAAGACAATGCTCATAACTATGTGGGAAATATTATGAAAATACTTTTAGGCACTTTGTTAGCGGTAATTATGATGTATAGTGTTGAAAGTATATACCAATATTCAGTCCCCATTTACTATTTGGAAATCAAAATAATAAGAATAGTGGGGCTTATTATTTTGCATCTTTCATTAATTTGGATAATAATCGCACAAATACAAATGAGCAATAGTTGGAGAGTGGGTATTGATGAAAAAAACAAAACAGATTTAGTTACTACAGGACTATTTTCCATCTGCAGAAATCCAATTTTTCTTGGAATGATTTTTTGTGTATTTTCCTTGTTTCTAATAATTCCAAACGCCATAACCTTTTGCATTTTCATCACAGTATACCTCATTATTCAGGTCCAAATAAGATTAGAAGAAGAATACTTGCTTAAAAGCCATGGTGAAAACTACAATAATTACAAACGTAAAACAAAAAGACTTTTATGAAAACAGAACACAAACATATTTACGACGAAAAAGGAAATCAATTGTGCTGCACTCCGCAGGAAGGTAAAATCTATACCGATGCCGGTGCTAAAAAATTGTTAGAAGATAAATGCTGCTCCACAACAGATAAAGCCTATAATAGTACAGGAAATAATTCAAAAACATCCGTAACGCATTCCGACAACGATGGACAAAAGCACGATGAACATTCCGACGAGCACGATCATAGCCACGACAATACGGGTAAATCAACACTGCAACTATTTTTACCATCCGTAATTTCTTTCGTTATTTTAATTGCGGGGCTTGCTTTAGACCATTTGGTAAAACCCGAATGGTTTAAAGATTGGCTGCGGATAGTCTGGTATATAGTTGCTTATATTCCTGTAGGATTTCCTGTTATCAAAGAAGCGTGGGAAAGTATCTTGAAAAAAGATATTTTTTCAGAGTTTTTCTTAATGACTATTGCTACAGTAGGTGCTTTTGCAATCGGTGAATATCCTGAAGGTGTTGCTGTAATGCTTTTTTATGCAGTGGGCGAAGTTTTCCAAACTCTTGCAGTGCAAAGAGCAAAAGGAAATATCAGCAAACTTTTAGACCAAAGACCGGATGAAGTAACGATTTTGGACGGCAATCAGCCAAAAAACATTAAAGCAGAAACCGCACAAATAGGACAAATTATTCAGTTGAAACCCGGTGAAAAATTAGCATTAGATGGTGAACTGATTTCTGAAACTGCTTCCTTCAATACCGCAGCATTAACAGGTGAAAGCAAACCCGATACAAAAAAGAAAGGAGATACAGTCTTGGCAGGAATGATAAATCTTAATGCTGTTTCGCAGGTAAAAATCAACACAGAATATACCAACTCCAAATTGTCAAAAATTTTGGAATTGGTTCAGAATGCTACAACACAAAAGGCAAAAACAGAACTCTTTATCCGAAAATTTGCAAAAATTTATACCCCGATTGTCGTTTTCCTTGCAGTGGCAATTTGTCTGCTGCCATATTTCTTTGTCGCAGATTACAATTTCAAAACTTGGCTTTACAGAGCGTTGGTTTTCTTGGTAATTTCCTGTCCGTGTGCATTAGTAATCTCAATTCCTTTGGGTTATTTCGGTGGAATTGGTGCCGGTAGCAGAAACGGTATTCTGTTCAAAGGAAGTAATTTTTTAGATGCTTTGGCAGAAATCAAAAATGTGGTCATGGATAAAACCGGAACAATGACAGAAGGCGTTTTCAAAGTGCAGCAGGTTTTTATGGAGCAGGGCTTTGATGAAAAAGAAATCCTGAAATACCTCAATATTATTGAAAGTAAATCCACTCACCCCATTGCAACAGCAGTTCACGAATATGTAGGTGAAATTGACCATTCCGTAAATATGGAAAATGTGGAAGAAATTTCAGGACACGGACTTAAAGGAACGGTGAACGGCAAAGAATTCCTTGCAGGAAACTTCAAACTGATGGATAAATTTTCTGTCCCTTATACTGTAGACCACAAATCTGTTGCTGATACCCTTATTGCAGTGGCTTACGGCGGAAAATTTGCCGGCTATCTTACCATTTCCGATAAGATAAAAGAAGATGCAAAAAATACCGTTGATGCATTAATAAAATTAGGCGTAAAACCTACAATGTTGAGTGGTGACAAAACGGCTGTGGTTCAGGAAGTAGCCCAAAAAATTGGAATTACCAATTATTTTGGAGATTTACTCCCCGAAGACAAAGTAAATAAAGTAAAAGAAATAAAAAGCAGGAACGAAACAGTAGCATTTGTGGGAGATGGTGTAAATGATGCTCCTGTTGTAGCATTGAGTGATGTTGGGCTTGCAATGGGCGGTTTGGGAAGCGATGCAACCATAGAAACCGCAGATGTGGTAATACAGGACGACAAACCCTCCAAAATTCCAATGGCAATCAACATTGGGAAACAGACCAAGAAAATTGTTTGGCAGAATATTATTCTTGCATTCGTAGTAAAAGGAATTGTATTAATATTGGGAGCAGGCGGTTTAGCCACAATGTGGGAAGCCGTTTTCGCCGATGTTGGTGTAGCACTTCTTGCAATCCTAAATGCGGTTAGAATACAGAATATGAAATTTTGATAAATATTAATAGCAGTCAGAAAATGATTGCTATTATTTTATTCTTTCAAAGTAAAAGATTTTTTTCCAAAATCCACGCTCTGCCACAGCAAGTTACATAATGAAAATTATACGCACTTTCCAACGCTACGGGGGGTTCCTCCATACAGTTTTGCAGGCAACCGCATTTTTCCATCGTTTCTGCAAAACTGTATTCCCTCACAACCAGCCACCAAGTGCCTATAATTTGAAATTATGTAAAATGCTTTCCTTTCCTTCGGGCAAGCCCTCAGGAGCCACCGCCTTCCAGCGGCCAGGGCAGTTATAATTTACAAGTTCTGTTCCCCAAACGAAAACCTACAAATCCCCACCAACCCTGCTAAGGATGCAGAAAAATGGTGCAGAGAGTTTCGGGATTTGGCCAGTTCCTACAGCCACTGTATTGCTTTTTTTCAGCGGAAAAGTTTAGTGGCAATACAGTCGCTTTCGTCACCACACACAGTAGTATTCCATACTGAAGAAAATTGCTTTCGCTGCCGCCATATTTTCACCACACACCAAAAACAATTCGGTTTCATAGGCAAAGGTTTGTAGTTTGTTTGTGGCGCGTGATGAAAATTCCCAAGCAAAGCATTTTCTTTCAGCATTCCATACCACTGTCTTTCCAGCCGCTTTTTCCATTCCGACACATAAGAAATATTTTAGCAAGATGACTGATTCGTAAAGCACCATTATCCTGCGAGTCTGTTTCCCCAGTTTGCCACCGCTTTCCCAAGTTCCTACAGTATATAGCCGGCATTCACTTTTCGGATTCTGAAGAACCGTTTTTCTCTGCCGTCAATACACTTCCGTCACCGCGCACAGGAGCATAGCACTGTTCCAAGTATTCACAGCACTATGCACCTGTTTTTTCCCATTCTTCCCACAGCCTTGATTACACCTCAATCGAAGATCAGGCACCAAGAAAAAAAAATAAAAAAGAAAGTAAAGGTCTGTTATCAGGAAAATGTGCTGACAATATCAAGCCGTAAACGGTTTTTTGCAAAAACTATTTCCGTGAAATAAAATACGGCAATACTTTTTGCAAAAAAATATTGCATCGCATTTTCCTTCCACACGGTCGGAGCACTTTCTTTTTTTCTTTTTTTTCTTTTGAAAAATTTTCAGCGGAGCAAAATTTTTTAAACCAAAATTATGCTTACAAACAAAGTACGCACTTACTCAGTGCATCGCGAATCGCCCGAACAGGCACTCTACATTTTAAACCGCGGCAGAAATGCCGGAAAACCACTTTTTGAACCCTGCCCGAACTGTTTTATTCTGTATGTCAGCAACACGGAAGAACTGGAAACTTACTACTGGACTTTTTACGCCTTCTGGAAAAACGGTTTCTTTCACCCGCACCTTTGCGGCTCCGTCATTGAAATGCTTCGCCTTTCAGACTTGAAAAAACTGCTTTTGCAATGGATTCAACCCGGCATTGAAAAAGCCAACAGAAACCCGGAAATGGTAAACAAAATCAAATCCACCTGGGAACTGGAGCAGAAGATAGCGCAGCAGTCCAAAGCAGTCCAGGAACTGCAAAACAGTTTAGTCCGCAGGTATTATTTAACAATGTAAATTTCAAAAACTTCCTTCGGGAAGTTTTTTTTATGAAAGAATGACCGGAAAAAAACGCGCCGACCAGCCGCCGGATGCCCTGACTAATTTTTCCACACCCTGACTTTGACTTGATTCACCCTGATTTAACCGATAAGCGCAACATAAAGCATACATATTTCGCCCCTTTATAAGAAACGGTGCAAACGGAGGAAAGCAAATAATAAAGCCGGTCTTATGAACCGGCCTGAATAATTTTCGTTGAAGATAAGCGCCTGATTAAGGCTGTTTTCCTGATTCGCTATGTTGATTTTCCGTAGAATTTTCCCGGAATTTTCGGTTTTTGTTGCCGTATTCTTCGGCACTGACTGCCGTTTGTGATACCGCGCCAATGATCGTTCCGCCCAAAAGCAAATAGCCACCGACCGCAACAACAGTTGCAGGAAGTGCAACCGGAGCAGCCACAAGAACACCGCCAACTGCTGACAAAGCCAGTCCAAGATTACGCACAATTCTGAACCATTTTGGTGTTGGTTCCAATACGCGATCCACTAAGTTTAAATTTCTATTTTTCATTGTCTTGATTTTTAATTTGATTCAACTCGATTTTATTGATTCTTTGTTCCAAATATTCAACCTTCTGATTGAGAAGATCGTAACTGTTCTTAAACTCGGTTTTGATGACCAGTGCCATTGTCTTGACCTCTGTCATATCCCTTTCCATACTTTTAAAGTCGGTGTGCAGTTGCCGGATAAAGTAGGCCACTACCGCCAAAAGAACACTGCTGGTAAAACCAAAGAACACGCTCACTGTGATTTCATTTTCCATAATGTCCATTTCTTAGAATTGAAAATTATTACTGATTTCAATCTGATTATCTTTTCCGGTAGCGGCTTCATACAGTTTTTTGTAAACCTGTTTGTAAGCGTCCACGCTTTGCAGAACCTGAAAATCGCCGTCCTTTTTGATGTAGGAAAGTCCGACAAGCGGACAACCTGCAGTCTGTTCAATCGTGTTTCCGATATGAATGTACACCGAGCTGAATGTCGGAAGATCGGCAATCTCTATCATTCCTTTGTGGATTGGTCCATATTTTGGGAAATACGTTTTGTTCATTCCTCCCCAGGTATTTAAACGGAGTTTAAAGATGCCTTCCGGAATGGCTGTTTTCTTCATAATCTTTACTTTACGGATTTTATCTTCCAGGAGAAAACACTGAAAAATGCCGTCAATGTATAAATGTGAGAGTGTAGAATTTTTGCCTTCTGCAACTCTGATGATTTTTGTTTTCATAACTGATTAAGTATTTGTGAAATAGTAAAGTGAAACAAAAAAGGCTTCCCTGTTCGGGAAGCCCTTTGAAGATTTTATCCTAAAATACTTCCTCAATTTTGAGACAGTTTCCGGAGGCAAATGGATAATAGTTTCCGTTCACTTCCTGAAAGAACTCAATGCCGATACACTGAACCACCGAAGCGTTTGCAGCCAACACAGGAGCTCCCGGAAGTGTTGCTGTAATGGTTGAACCTGCATAAGCCGCATTCAAAGGAATGTATGGAGAATAAGCGATGTTGGTTAACTCGTTGTTCACCATATCGTCCGGCTCGTAACTTCCAGTAGTTGGGTTGTAAGAAAAATCAGAAAGAACAGCCAAAGCGTTAATCAGTCTGAAGTGCGTGGATCCTGAAGGAGCAGAAATCAAATCAGCAGGATTAAACGCCGCCACGATGAAATCTGAAGAAGTTCTTCCTGCATCCGGCTCAATGTCATACGGAGCATTGAAGATCCCGGAGATAGAAAGATTCTTGTTGAACTCGAATCCAAGCAGATAATTTCTCTGTGTTGAAACTTCCACCTTTCTGTAACCTCTCGCTTCGGTTCCGTCCTCCAGGTTGATTTTCTTCATAATTGAAGTCAAACGACCTGTAACCTGAGGATCTGTAAATTTTCCCATAAGAGCAGACAGAGCCGTTCTTAATGATTTGCCGACTTTGGCGCAGCCGCCAAATTCGTTCATATTTTCCCTTGTTCTTTCGAACTCGGGCGCATTGTTCACCTGTTCAGCAGTTGGACCGCCAACCATACCGGCGAAAAATCCTTCCTGTCCTTTGATTTTGAAATGCCTAACGTCGCCGATTGTTCCGACGTATTTCATGAGGCCTTTTTGTCTTGCCATGATAATAAATATTTAAAATTGAAAAAGAATGAAAAACACTGTTGTCTAGACAGATACAAATTTCATTTATTAACTTTGAAAAAACAATAGTTAAAATACTGAAAACCAATGAAATACAGTGCAATTAGTGCAAACCATAACGAAATGGAAGGCAGCACAACAGGAAATGAAAGTCTAAAATATTTCCAAATCCCGAACAGCCATGTGGAAACTTTTTGGATCGTTGAAGAAGTCCTGGACGGAGACAGTCTGAAAGTAAAACAGGAATTCACACAGGAAAGGCGCGAAATTCGACTTTACGGCTTGGATGCACCGGAAGTTCATTTATCAAGAAAAATGCGCGAGGATGAAGCGAAAAGCCGTATTCCTGCTTCGCTTTTGCTTCAATACGGACTGATGAGTTTGGATTATGTTTTGAATGTGTGTCCACCTGGTACGAGGATCACACTCATAACCGAACTTGACAACAGAACAGATTTTTGGTTGAGAGATTTGGCGTATGTCATTCTGCCTAACGGCGAATGCCTGAATGAGCTCTTAATAAGCAATGGCTTTGCTAAAGCAAGCCAATCATATTATTGTTCTATACTTCCTGAATATCAGCAGTTAAATTTCCTTGCAAAACAGAATAAGGCGGGAATCTATCTGTTTACCGAAGTTTTTTAATTTGTTATACTTATGTTGTATCTAATTAATGAATAAGGTAAGGAAATGTAGTGTTTATGGGACTTTGCATAAAGACTTGTAATAATACAATGTTGAACTAAACCTCCGGTAGCTTTTCCCATTCACCGTTTTAGTAATTTTGTTTTTATTAAACCCTAAAAAACATATAAAATGGCTACAAAAAAAAATCTCCGGAGGAGTTAAGGACTA
>NZ_QPIE01000032.1 GCF_003336205.1 Chryseobacterium lacus | reverse complement strand
ATTGTTGCCGGGAAGCTAGAGTAAGTAGTTCGCCAGTTAATAGTTTGCGCAACGTTGTTGCCATTGCTACAGGCATCGTGGTGTCACGCTCGTCGTTTGGTATGGCTTCATTCAGCTCCGGTTCCCAACGATCAAGGCGAGTTACATGATCCCCCATGTTGTGCAAAAAAGCGGTTAGCTCCTTCGGTCCTCCGATCGTTGTCAGAAGTAAGTTGGCCGCAGTGTTATCACTCATGGTTATGGCAGCACTGCATAATTCTCTTACTGTCATGCCATCCGTAAGATGCTTTTCTGTGACTGGTGAGTACTCAACCAAGTCATTCTGAGAATAGTGTATGCGGCGACCGAGTTGCTCTTGCCCGGCGTCAATACGGGATAATACCGCGCCACATAGCAGAACTTTAAAAGTGCTCATCATTGGAAAACGTTCTTCGGGGCGAAAACTCTCAAGGATCTTACCGCTGTTGAGATCCAGTTCGATGTAACCCACTCGTGCACCCA
>NZ_QPIE01000031.1 GCF_003336205.1 Chryseobacterium lacus | reverse complement strand
CGCGCAGTTCTGATATACCCGGCATTCATATCCATTGAGAACGTTTTGACGGCCTCCAGCTGGCTGTTGGTGAGAGTGCGAAGATAGCTGGCAAGGCTTTCTGTTCCCCGATCATCTGTTAACGCCAGTGCGCGCCCATCACGGTCGGATATCACGGTGATGTACCGGTGTCCTTTTTTGAAGGCAACTTCGTCCACATTCATATGCCGGGCTGATAGCGGTCTTTTTATTCGAGCAAGACCACGTTTAACCGCCCGGGTCATAATGCCGTCAACCGCATTCCAGCTAAGTTTCAGCTGCTTTCTTACCGCATCAACAGTGCTGATTTTCAGCCAGGAAAGAACGAATGACTCGAACAACAACGTGTACCGGCTGCCGGGTCCGGCCCACGGAACGGGTAACGTCTGACATCCATGGTTTGGGCACATGACCCGGGGAACATTCGCCTCAACAACTGTCATGAACTGGCAGGTATCAAGATGGCGCCATTTACGATGACGGTGATCGTGAACAGAACAAGTTTTACCGC
>NZ_QPIE01000030.1 GCF_003336205.1 Chryseobacterium lacus | reverse complement strand
GTCTGTGTTGTTTGTGATCTTGCATGCTCTCCGTTGTTAGTAGCTATATTGGCCAAGCAGTGGCTAGTGACTCCAAGAGGGGGTATTTATGCTCGATAGTGGGTTCATGCCTCTAGTTTCCAAGGGAAGTGACAGAAATCTCTTCGGTTGTAGATGTACTGTTGCTACTAGGGAGAAAACAACGGTCTCTTGTTCATGGAACATGTGGACTGTCTACCTTACACACTTTGCTTAAAGCAGTTATCTGTTGCTTGCAACTTAATACTGGAGGGGGTTCGGATGATAACCTGAAGGTGGACTTCTAGTCATAGATGCAGTTGGATGGCGGTCTATGTATCTTGTTGTATTGCCCAATCGAATCTCATAGGATCTTTCTGACTAGTAATTGCATTGTTATGCCTTGCTCAGTTCCTGTCAATTGCCCTGCTGTAATTTGTTTACCCTTCATGCCATGTTGTTTATGTAAGGAGAGCACCTCTAGTGAACTATGGACCTCGGTCCAATCTTTACCATTGATACATCTTTCACTGTTACT
>NZ_QPIE01000029.1 GCF_003336205.1 Chryseobacterium lacus | reverse complement strand
ATCGCCTCGGTTGAACAAGGAAAGGATGCCGGTTGTTGGCGGGGCCTCATGCTCAGAGCGGCGCCGCCACTTTGAATCCAGAATATCGCGACCTGGCGAACTCTCTACCAGCGTCATGCCGGCACTCATAAACGTTGTGGTACGTTTTGACGCCAGCGTGAACCCGTCGCCCTCGCCGTCGATATCTTCCGGCATGCGGTCATAATCTGTCAGCGCGGTGCATTTGTAGTCCGACGAGGACATGATATTGACCGATGGCCAGCCAAGTTTCAGATAGTTCCCCGCCAGAAAGGTCCGGTCGTGAACGTTGTTATCATTGCGACGAGGGCTGAGACGCTCGGCCACTTCCGGACTCACGCGGAACGTTCGCGCCAGGCGCTTTTTGGAGTGTTCCCGCGCTTTCTCTTCCGAAATTTGCACGACAAGCATATCGGAGGGATCACACACGATGTTGTAAACAATCCAGCCGTCTATCAGGCCTATCGTTTTACCCGTTCGCGCAGGGCCAACAAACACCACCGCGTCGTATTCACGTGACGCC